>NJBN01000016.1 GCA_005223185.1 candidate division LCP-89 bacterium B3_LCP | reverse complement strand
CCCTCATCTGGGATATCGAAATAACGGCAAAACACCATTATTATCGTTTAACGAATTCAAAGAACAAAACGAGAAAAAGGTCGCTTAATCTGATAAAAAACTGTCCGGTAAGCTATTGACTTTTACATATATTTACACCTAAACAACTAATCCCTAAACCCTAATCCCTATGAATAACGAAACACCCGAAAAATCCCACTTCATCCGCAACATCATCAAGGAAGATGTTGCCAGAGGGGTGAACGACGGCCGTGTACACACGCGCTTTCCCCCCGAACCCAACGGCTACCCGCACATCGGGCACGCCAAAGCTATATGCGTAAACTACGGTCTGGCGGAAGAATTCCACGCGCCCTACAACCTGCGCTTTGACGATACCAACCCGGTCAAGGAAGAGCAGGAATACATCGACGCCATCATCGCAGACATCAAGTGGCTGAGTTTCGACTGGGAGGACCGCCTTTACTTCGCTTCGGACTATTTCGAACAGTTGTACCAGTGGGCAGTCAAGCTGATCAGAGACGGCAAAGCTTACGTCTGTGAACTCACCGCCGATCAGATCAGGGAAACACGCGGTACCTTGACTAAACCGGGGGTAGAATCTCCCTATCGCAACCGACCGGTGGAGGAGAACTTGGATCTGTTCGCGCGCATGAAAAACGGCGAATTCCCCGACGGATCGAAAACCCTGCGTGCTAAGATCGATATGGCTGCTGGCAACCTGAACCTGCGCGATCCGGTCATGTACCGCATACTGCACGCATCGCACCCCCGCACGGGCGACGATTGGTGCATCTATCCTATGTACGACTGGGCTCACGGGCAGTCGGATTCCATAGAAAAGATCACGCATTCACTTTGTTCTATTGAATTTGAAGACCACCGACCGCTGTACGACTGGTTCCTGGATCAATTAGGTGAATTCCACCCCCAGCAGATCGAATTCGCCCGGTTGAATCTATCCTACACGATTCTTTCCAAGCGCAAATTGATCCGGTTGGTCAACGAAGGGCACGTGCAGGGTTGGGATGATCCGCGCCTGCCTACGCTATCGGGACTACGGCGCCGAGGCTATACACCTGCATCCATCCGCGATTTCTGCGACCGCATCGGAGTAGCCAAGAAGGACAGCACGGTTGATTTGGCGCTGTTAGAACACTGCATACGGGGAGACCTGAACAAGCAAGCGCCCCGTTTTATGGGGGTTCTGCGTCCGCTGAAGGTGGTGATTGATAACTACCCGGAAGGTGAATCTGAAGAATTGGAAGCGGTAAACAACCCTGAGGATCCATCAGCGGGTACGCGGGAAGTGCCCTTTTCTCGGGTTCTTTACATCGAACGGGAAGATTTCATGGAAGATCCGCCCAAGAAATTCTTCCGGTTGGCTCCGGGGCGAGAAGTCAGACTGCGTTACGCGTACTTTATCACCTGCAATGAGGTGGTGAAGGACGCTGACGGTGAAGTAATCGAACTACGCTGCAGTTACGATCCGGCTACTAAGGGCGGGGATGCTCCCGATGGGCGTAAGGTAAAGGCAACTCTGCACTGGGTATCAGCGAAACACGCTATCGATGCTGAAGTGCGGTTATATGATACTCTGTTTACCACAGAAGACCCGGAAGACGTGCCCGAAGGCGGTGATTGGATCGACAACTTGAACCCGAAATCGCTGGAAGTGCTGACGGGCTGTAAGTTAGAACCGAACCTTCGTGGAGTTGAACCGGGTTTTTCCTGCCAATTTGAACGGCAGGGGTATTTCTGCGTGGATCAGGATTCGGATGGCGATAAAATAATCTTCAACCGCACCGTAACCCTGAGAGATGCCTGGAAGAGGATGCAGAAGAAGGGGTAGGGATATGCATAATGATTGAACTAAAGAATTGATTAACTATGCTAAATAGAGAAACTAAGAAAAACAATCCTAGTCTAATTAAATCCAAAAGTTTAGCATGGAAGTTCATTGAGGAGGTCGAGAGTGTTGTAAAGAAACTCAACCCATATTACTATGCATTATTTGCAAAGAAAAGGCTAATAAGATCATTATCTGACATTAAATATGCCATTAAATCGCCACCTCACTTCATACTGAATTCGATCGAATTTTGTTGCGCATTTCATAGAAAAACACATAGCAACCACACAGATGAAAAGAAATTCTTTGAAATAATGAGGATCTTCAAGCAATATAAAGATCCTTTTGTAGAATTCGCATCACTTAAAGACATAGATTATGCATTATCATATCAGATGTGCTTACAACTACCTATTCAGCATGTGTACGGTAGATATGATATTGCAAGAGGTCTTGCTATCTTTCATAATAATGATCCAATTCCTCTATGTGCTGAATCTTTCATGGAGAAATTTGGCTATTCAATTAGGGACTGGTTTTATATGCACTGGATAATACATGCCATACAATTTGATAGCAGAAACCTCAACAACGTATTTAGTGATAGTTTCTTACTTAACGCGAACATTTCTTCCCTTCCAAAGGATTCTGTAAAGCCATTCTTGAAATTTATTTCTATTGATGTCCCAGAGATAAAAACTATTATCAATAAAAGGAAAATAAGCAATCCTCATCTTATTTTGTCTTATCCAAGTATTTTTATTGAGCATCCTGTTATTCATTTTGACAACGGGAAATATATGGTAGTACACGATGAATACCTGCTTAATAATTCATGGGCAGGACTAATAAAGATAATGCGTCAATGGGAGGAGTTCTCGTCGGAGATGAAAGGTTCTTTCCATGCTTATGTTAAAAGAGTAACAAGGGATATTTTACCTGATACTATTATCCATGGTGATAGAGAAATAGAAAAACTTAGTTTAGGTCGTTCATGCGACTTCATTTTTGAATTCAAGGATTGCATACTTTTAGTAGAGTGCAAATCAATTATATATGCAAAGGAACTATTCACAGAGGAAGCAAAAAAACATGACACATCCGCTCATAAAATAGTTGATGGTATTATACAGATAATAAGTACTGCCAATAATATTCGCAATGGCAGATACGGAGAATTGTTCGAAGGCTCGGGGAAGGATTTATATGCGATAATCCTTACTTTTGGGTATATACCATCTGCAAATTCAGATGAATTTTGGAATTCTATAATTACACCTGCTCTTACAGCTAAGGACTCACATCACGATAAAAGCATTTCTGTATTAAAATATAAACCACAAATATTTGACATAAGATCATATGAATGGTTGCTATTAATAGCTGCAACGAAAAGTGGAGAGATATCAAAAATTCTTGATGAGAAATTAATAGAACCGTATCATACCGTTGGCGATTGGCCGCTATACCTAGAGAGAAAGCTTCCCCGTGAGTATAATATAAAATTTCTTGATAATATTCTGGAAAATTTCTTTAATTGGTTTAAAGATTAATACAGTATAAACTTCCACAATTTATTGATTGTGAAGTGCTAGTTATTAGATGTAGATTTGGGATAGACCAAGCAAGGATGCAGAAGAAGGGGTAGGATCACTGTGAAATCTCCCCATAAAAAACACTTCCAAGATAGAGAAGCCTGGCGTGCGTGGCTGCAAGAGAACCATGATAGCGCACCGGAACTCTGGGTCATCTATTTCAAAAAGCACACGAAAAAGCCGACCGTTCAGTACGTGGAAGCGGTGGAAGAAGCGATCTGCTTCGGCTGGATTGACACTAAGGTCAAGACGATTGACGCTGAACGATACATGCAGAAGTACACCCCCCGCAAGAAGAACAGCGCCTGGTCCAAGTTGAATAAAGAGCGGGCACTGAAAATGATCGCTCAAGGGAGGATGACGGATGCGGGAATGGCGAAAATCGAAGAGGCTAAGCAGAATGGCAGATGGGATAGTGCCTATACACTGAATAAGAATGTTGAGATGCCTGAGGACCTAAAGAGCGCTTTGATGAAAGATGAGAACGCCTGGGTGAACTTCAGTAATTTCGCGGATGGATATAAGAACGACTATATCAGGTATGTGGTCGCTGCCAAACGGGACGATACCCGCCAGCGGCGCATCGAAAAGGTGGTACAGCGTTCTGTAAACAACGAGAAGCCGGGGATGATGTAAGGGGGAGCGAAAGAAGACATGCTTCGTCTCTTCGAGCCAGAAGCATGCCACCCTGGATGGCGAATAGCTGGCTCTAAAGCACCGGCCTACAGATAGCAAAAACCCCCCTGAAGGGGGCTGACACATTTGGCACACACTTTCAAAATACTGCTGTGTTTTCTCTTGCTTTTTGGGAAGGGGTTTTGTAGATTTAAGTAATATTGATAATATGTGCTCGTTTCGTAATAAAGCTAATTACTACAATCACAGACCTTTGTTTCTAGATATTTCTCTTCCCATAGTAATTCAAGCCATACTTCGTTAAGCGTCTGAATAATATGAAAATACCTACACATATACCCGCCCATATCGTAAACCAATCTGATAACGGCATCAACTCATGGAAGGGTGTTTTAGAGACAATAGGTGCAAGCTTTGAAAATATAGAAGGTCGATACCTTTTGTTCCTTTTACAAAATTATTTCAAAGATTTATTACCACTAACTGTCATAGCTGAAAATAATTACACCGATAGAGATTTCCGTAGTTTATACTACAGACATTACGCAAAAGTCTATAGGAGTGTTGAACGGCAATCCGTTCGTCTTCATATATTCAGGGATCTGATTTCTTTTAAGAATATATGTCCTCCTGCGAATGATTTGGTTAGCCTTCCGTATGAGGGGTATTTATGTCTTTCACTACTAGATAGACCATATCTCGGGCGGACTGTCTTGAGATTTTATCCAAATGATAAAAGAGACTTTATTTGTCAAACAGAACATGAAGCACGTCTATTTGGATGTAAACTTAGTGTAAAAGGATTCCCATTTATATGGCAAGATCAAGAGGTTATTCGTTGTGCGCATGTTAGCTTATGGATGATTCATCGCTACTTTTCGACAAGATATAATTTCTATAGAGAAGCTCTTCCACATGAAATATTATGGGATACCGAGGTACCTTGGAAAAGACTTATCCCAAGTGGCGGATTGAATGTTATGCAACTTGGATCAATTCTTTCTGCTTTAGGATACCATCCAGAGGTTCTTAGTAGATCTGAGGATCCTGAAGATTTTTTTAGTGTTTTGCATGCGTATATAGAGTCAAGGATCCCAGTAATTGCCTGCACACGCAATCACGCGGTAGTAATCATCGGTCGAAGTGCTCCAAAAGCTGATCATCTAACTAATAGTCACAGACTCTACAGAAAAGAAGGTGCTTATTTAACACCCTATTACGATGCTGCAGACTATTGTGATAGTTTAATAGTAAACGATGATAGAAACCTATTTCCATATAAGTATTGGAATCGTAAAGTGAATTCTCTCATTCAGGGCACATCAACTAGAACTATTAAAGATGTTGAATTCATCATTGTGCCACTTTATGAAAAGATATTTCTATCGGCGCGTTTAGCTAAAAGCCACGGCTTATCTCTTATTTCACATCCAAAAATAGGAATAAGAAGCCTTATCACAAAGAAAATAGGAAAGAAAATCCTTGAAAATATTAACCTAAAGGATCCTTTAATAATCAGGACTGTTCTAACTAGTAGTAGGACTTATTTGAATTACTTGACACGAACACTAAGTGATGAGTCTACAGCACAGTTACTAAGATATTTTAATCTTCCAAAATTTATCTGGCTTGTAGAAATTAGTACAAAAGATTTGTTCTTTAAAAATGTTTCCATTCCGGGAATTAAAAATGAACAAAGCGGAATGAAATTCGGAGAAATTCTTCTGGACGCTACTGCAGGTAGAGATTTTCATACTTCCTGGTTGTTTATCCGCTACCCTGGTGTTATATTATGTAACCAGGTACATACCGGTCCTGATTTTCCTCACACAATAGAAGTTGACGATAAAGGTGAATCCTTCCCAGAGCCAATGTTAGTAAATTCATTTTAGGAGGACAAACAATGAGCCATTCAGCAAAGAAAGCTGAAGTTAAGAGAATGCTAGAATCGTTCAATGCAAAACCAAGTTCCTCAACTAAAACAAAGTTATCCGAAAATGACAAACTCTTGGATAAGGTTGCGAAGGAAGAATTTGAAAGAGACCAACGAATCAAACAGGTTTCATGGAATAAGTTGAACAACAAAATGGTTGGTTGTTAGAACTCTCAATCGTTATGTAAAGAAGATTTATAGGCGGCACATAGACCGCCTATAAATGTATTATCAGGTATTCTCCAACACCCACCACTCCATCCCGTAATTAATTAAAACAAAAAAATCTAAAAAACCTCTTGACTTTTGCTATGAACATTTGTATATTAGTGTACAATCGTTCAGATAATTAGTCAACAGAGTTAAAACTATAAGGAGTGCAACATGCCGACAGTTTGTCATTTTGAAATCCCTGCAGATGATCCGCAACGAGCCAAGAAATTCTATGAAGATCTCTTTGGCTGGGAAATTAAGCACTATCCCGATATGGATTATTACGGGATTATGACCGGCCCGGAAGGTAAAGCCCTAAACGGTGGAATGATGAAGCGCCAGGCTCCCGAACAGACGCCCGTCAACTACATCGACGTGGACAGCGTCGAATCCTACGCCAAGAAGGTGCAGGATTTGGGTGGGCGCATCGTCATGGAGAAGACGCCGGTGCCGGGTATGGGCTGGTTTATCATCTGCCTGGATAGCGAAAACAACGCCTTCGGATTGTGGGAAGGGGATGAGAAGGCTGCATAGCAGTTAAAAAACGCTCGAGAGAAACAGGGGGCTGTCCTAAAAGTGTCACTCTGTCCGAAGGACTCCTATGGAGAGCGAAGCGAAGAGTCTCATGTCGGGGACACCATAGGCGCAGGCAACCCCGACCACGGGATGAGATTACTTCGTCATCCCGCTCGGAGGGGATTCCTCGTTCCGAAGGAACCCCTACGGGGCAATGACGGAAAAACGGGGGCACCATAGGCATGGCTTCGCCACAAGCCCCCGCGCTACCTGTTAAGATAATCAATAAATGTCCAATAGCACAACTTTCCTCATAGGAGCACATAAGAGGATAAAGCAGGTTTCTCAAGAAGCCTGCTTTTTTTCGTTGCATTTGTGGAAATAATTCGATAATTTTCACGAAACTCAGGGTAATACCACAATAACAACCCGGATATCGCGTAATGACAAATCTGGATAAGACTTCCTTGCAACCAAGGACCGGAAGATTCTTGGTGAACGCTGCGGCGTTTGTGATAGTCGTCGCTGGTATGAAGGCAGCGAGTTCCATAATAGTGCCTTTTTTACTGGCTGTGTTCATCGCTATAAACTGCTTAGCACCGTTCCTGTGGCTGCGAAAGAAGAGAGTCCCGCGTCCCCTTGCGCTGTTACTGGTCATCCTCTGCGTGTTGGTGATAGGTTTTCTGGTAGCTGCCTTGATAGGATCATCACTGAGTGATTTCTCCAGTTCGCTGCCGGAATACCAGGCTCTATTGAAAGCCAAGGCTGGCGTTATGATCACCTGGTTGGAAAGAATCGGCTTTGATTTCCCCGATCAGGCGGTGATGGATTCCTTCGATCCCGGTATGGCTATGGGATTTGTGGGAAGTTTCTTGAGCGGTCTTGGGGGCGTCCTCAGCTACACGTTCTTAATAGCGCTGCTTATAATATTCATCCTGGCGGAGGCATCCGGTTTTCCCGCTAAATTGGAAGCTGCTTCCAAAGATTCTAAAGCATCGTTGGGTCAGATGAACGCCGTCATAGACAATATCAAGCGCTACATGGCGATCAAAACGGTCATCAGCTTCGGCACCGGTGCTGCCATTACTATATGGCTGTCCATCTTGGGCGTTGATTACGCGCTCCTCTGGGGACTGCTGGCATTTCTGTTGAATTACGTACCCAATATCGGATCGATACTGGCGGCAATTCCGGCGGTTCTGCTGGCGTTGATTTCGGGAGGGATCGGTGTTACCCTGCTGACGGCGGCGGGCTATTTAGGAGTAAACCTCATCGCGGGCACGCTGATCGAACCGCGGGTTATGGGCAAGGGGTTGGGACTGTCCACTTTGGTGGTATTCCTATCACTGGTCTTCTGGGGATGGGTGTTGGGACCTGTGGGAATGCTCCTCTCGGTGCCCCTATCCATGACGGTGAAGATTGCATTAGACAGCCATGATGACACGCGGTGGTTGGCGATTATGTTGGGATCGGGAAAGGTGAAATAGGAGCATAGCTATGTTGGCAGACGCCCTCGTCCGTAAAGACCCTTGAGTGGTCTGCCAACCAAACCCTTGTTTTTCCGTCGCACGAGGGCGTACGACGGCACATTTATGTCATCAAGAGGCACTATCATGAACCTGAAAAAAGCCACCATGCTGACTATAATCAGCCTGTGTTATCTCTTCTCGATCAGGGTTCTGGGCACCCTGTACCCGAACCTTTTCAGAAACCTGACTGCAGCGCAAATCACCGGTTCCTTATCCTTCCTGGCAAGTCTGGTTATTCTCCTGTTCTTCGTGCTACTACTGCGGGATTACGTCAGGGATGATCAGGTTTCCTTGAGGAGAGCTTCAATCTGGGCTGTGGTGGTGTCCGTTGCTATGGTGCTGGTGATGATGAAGGGTCTAGCGGTGGTGTTCCATTGGTATACCATTGTGTTCATAGCAAAAAGTCCTGTACTCAGGACCGTTGAAACGCTGATTCCCTGGGTCAGTTCAATCGTCATCCTGGTGTTTTTCGTTACTTTCTACAAAGAGACGATTCGTACTAATCTAGACAAGCTGCAGAGACCCGCCCTGGCCGCAGTCATCGGATCGTCAATTTCTGCCGGTATCAGTACCTACATCATAGGCTGCTTTGTCGCTACAGACAACATCCGCTGGTTTTCAGATCTTCCTGGAAGTGTCACCACGATCATGCTGCCAGTGGCTGCTGTAGGATTCTTTCTGAAACTCTACTTTTTCGTTAGTTTTTATCGGGAGCTCAAGGCTGTCTAGAAGATAGAACGAACAAGCGGGTCGATATAAAATCGACCCGAATAATTAGGAATTTTATGTGCTTAGCCTTCCCACAGCAGAGCTGTGGGGCACCCATTAGTCCGGCGCTGAAGCACCGGCCTACGGATAAGTAAAAAAGCCCCCTGAAGGGGGCTAGACGGATGGTACAATTGACATGTTGCGTCAGGTCTTGGTCGCCGAAGGCGGATGTGACCTGACGCTTTTTGTTTATTCACTGGATTCCGGATAGAACTAAAGTTTTTCCGGAATGACACACTTAATTTGTCCGTAGTCGGGGTCGCCCCCAACCCCATCATGTATATTTACTGAAAAAGTGCAATAACCCTTGACACGCTGATTGTATTCATGTAAATTGTAAAGCGAATAACAGTGATATAGCTGACCTTTACACCAATCTCAGAATTCGTCTCCCGACTTAAATAATCTAAAAGGAGGAGAAATGCGGATCATCTCTACAATTTCTATAGGATTGTGTTTTCTTCTACCCTTGTCCGTTCTGGCGCAGATTACTCTGACAGCAGACGATTTTCAGCGACCACCAGGATCGACGGCTGAACTCCATTCTTCTGGTGCTATGATACCTGTTAACCAGGGCTTGTCCGGAGCCAATCAAACCTGGGTTTACACCTTCATGGAGACTCCCATCGCTTACCTGCAGGAATGGCATGAACCATCTTCGACGCCCTATTTCGGCAGTTTCCCTACGGCGAATCAGGTAACAACATCCACTCAGCTCGACCAGGACACCTACATCTACCATGAAATGAACGAAACCGCCTATTGGATAAGAGGTAGCGGCTCAGAATCTGGCACTTATATTTATGATAATTCCAAGCCAATAGTGGAATTCCCCCTAAACTATCTGGATGAATGGGATGCGGTTTATGAGTATTCACAGGGTGGTGATACCACGCTGTATGATTCCACTCGTAACATTATCGATGCCTGGGGGACCTTAATTGACGGTAACAACACATACCAAGTGCTCCGCAGAAAGGGTCATATCTGGAAAATCAATTCACTCCAAGGCGTGCCTTACGACACCACAACCTACTGGAACTGGGCTTGGATTGCACCAACCTATGGCGCTGTAGCTATGATGCTGTCCGCTGCCAACGAACTTGAACCCTATTTCGGTGTGGGTTACTTCAACAGGATAGTCGATCTCACAGCCGTGGAGAAACAACCCGATACCATCCTGCCTCCAGTAACCTATTTACTGCTGCCAGCTTACCCGAATCCCTTCAACCCGCAGACAATCTTAAGCTTCACTATGCCGCAAGCGGGACGTGCTGTCCTATCCATTATCGACCTGCAGGGGCGCGAGGTAGCCTGCCAGCACGACGGCTGGTTGACGCCGGGCGTTTACCACAGCACTTTTTCTGCTGAAAACCTTGCCGGTGGTATCTACTTTGCCCGTTTGACCGCTGGCAACCAGCAGCAGGTTCAGAAGCTCGTTTTGATGAAGTAGTGGGTTGAGATTTTGAACGGAAAAAGCGTCAGATTCTGGACGGAGCCAGAATGACGCTTTTATATGCTTGGCCTTCCCACAGCAGAGCTATGGGGCACCCATTGGTCCGGCGCTGAAGCACCGGCCTACGGATAAGTAAAGAAAGCCCCCTGAAGGGGGCTGAGTCATTTACTATTCATGCTGTCACTCCCGTGTAAGCTGGAGTCTAGTGTATATTCTATGAAGTTCTGTTACTGGATTCCGCATCAAGTGCGGAATGACAGTAGCTGCCGCTCTGCCAGTGTCATTCCCGCGAACGCGGGAATCCAGTGTAGCTACTTATCCGCGCAATCTGCGTGAATCAGCGGTTCCGACAATCACTTCATTAACACCATCTTGCCAACCGTAGTTGATTCCCCTGTAGTCAGTTGATAGATGTATATACCTGATGGCAGACCAGAGCCATCGAAGGTGATCTGGTGGGTGCCGGGGGGGTATTGACGGGTCGAGGCAAGGTCCCCGAAGGGGCAGGCGACCCCTACGCGAGAGCCAGATATATCGAAAACATCAAATTTCACCATACTCGAAACTGGCAGGGAGAAACTGATCACTGCCCGAGGATTGAACGGATTCGGATAGGCTGAAACCAGAACCCAATCATCTACGGCCGAGAAGTTCGCAATCTCTCCTTCATCCCATCCGCTTAGCTGCCATTTGGATTCAGCGATTGCACCGTCTCCATCGCTCAGTTTCGTAAAGGTGAAGCTATCTGATGTGATCACCACGCCGGGGTATTCACCCACGTGCGCCCGGTAACTGTATTCACCTGCTGGAGCGCTGGCGGGAACCGTTTGCATTATATTATTCCTGTTGATATAACTTCCAGATGAAAGCGTAATGCCGTTCCGCAGGATTATCGGACCAAACACATTACCATTCGGCAGCAGTGCATCTATCCACAAATCGAAGGTGATGCTGTTTATATCACTATTAGTTATGGTAATGTCGTAGGTAAAATCCCCACCGCCGGAAGGGATGATAATCGGAGGATTGTCTGGTATCATATCCACCAAGAGGCCAGCATCATACAGCTCTGCATAATCGAAGAGGGCGTCGAGGATCTCAAAGAAGTAAGATTCCCCGTTGGTTAAAATCACCACCCCGCTGTTCTGATCGGGACAATGATACATTTCCGTGGTTACACCCACATCGCCTCCTCCGTGCCCCCAAAGTTCTCTGCCCCCGACGTAGCTTTTGTACCAGATTAATCCCTGCGAAGGATCGATCTGAGGAATCTGAGGTGATAGCATCTGTGCCACTGTGGCACTGTCCAGGATGGTGTATCCTCCCCACTGTCCCATCTGCAGATAAGAAGTCAGGAAGTTGAGCAGCTCCAGCGCGCTCGTGCGAAGTTGCCCTGAAGGATAGTCGCTGTAACCGAAATGCACGTAGGGAATGTAACTATTGCCGTTCCAATAGTTTGGCTGGGCCACCTGCATGGTGTCCAGATCAGCCAGAAACCAGGCGGTTTCATCCATTTCCAGTTGAGGAAAAATGTTACCTTCGCAGTACTGATCGAAAGCCGTCCCTGAAATAACTTCCACTAAATAGCCTACCAAAGCTACAGCTACGTTGCTGTAACTGTAAGCTGTACCGGGACGCCAGAAACTGTAATTCCACCACTGATTGTAATAGGCGCCTCCTTCCACTAAGTAATTCTCCAGATATTCACCTAATGGAATAGGAGAATCACCCGGGTAGTAGGGCATATAATCCCAGTTGTCCTCTATCCCCGAGGTGTGGGTCAACAGCATCTTGAACGTGATATCCGTGTCGGGATATCGCGGATGAATGACAGCAAAGGGGAGGTAATCATTAACCGGATCATCCAGTTGGAAAGCGCCCCCTTCCCACAACTGCATTAGAGCGGTTCCGGTTATAGTCTTGGAGATCGAAGCCAGCATAAACAGGGTGCTGTCTGCAGTAGGTATCCAGGGGTTGAAGTAGGCATTTCCATACGCTCCGTTCCAGATGACCTCACCGTCCTTCACAACCGCGCACGATAAGCCAGGAATGTGATGATCCTCCATGTAATCAACGATATAAGACGCCAACGCCGATGAATCCATGTCGGTGAACTGCGTCAGCATTTCATTAGCAGGTAGATGAGTGATGGGGAGCTCACTGCGCTGGGTGGAGCGGTCTGAAGCGGAAACATTCATACAAAGCAGAAGGCTGAGCGCTATTGAAAAAATCCATGAGCATTTGCTATTCATCATATACTCCCTATATACTCCCTATGAATTCAGCATATCGCACTGGTGAGGTTCGGTATTATAATATAGTAAATTTTATAGTAATTATCAAGATGTTTTTCACTTATATGCGATTTTACTATTGTAATGGCACGCCCGGCTGGCTCAGGGCAACTTCTGCCACAGTTATATTCCTATTCCTACTCCTGCCTCTCTTGCAACAGTGCCAAAATAGTACTGATTATGAGGGCTTGCTTTCTACCCATTCCCTCCGTTAAAACCTCTACACCCCGCTCGCCGGCGATAATGCGCCGTATGGCCTCAGCGCTTAGTTGCCATTCTGGATCACCTGCTTGCATCTTAGGATATTCGCTCTCCACGAAGGCACGTACCTTCTCATCGCCCTTTACTGCCTGGACTACGGCATTGATGAGAGGCTGAAATTGCTCTATCTCATGCGCAGATCCCGCATACGCGGCGTAGCTCTCCTTCTCTTTGCGCCTCCATTTAGCAGCTTCCTGCGTTTCACCGCGTTTCTCAGTAATTTCTGCTATTATTGAATAATTTTTCCATATTTCAGTAGAAGGATCGTCTATATGCTCATCTATCTCCAGAGCCCGCATGGCGTAATCCTCAGCCTCATCCAGGCGGCTCAGTGACAGACAAAGATTAGCTAGATTGGATAAGACACGTGAGATATTATTGAACTGCTCAGTTTTCTCAAATCCGTCTAAAGCTCGCAAAAACCAGCGTTCGGCATCATTGAATCGTCCGGCACTCTGGGCCACATTAGCTAATTGGTTGCAAGTTATAGCTATACCTTCAGGGTTATTTAATTTCTCTTCAAGTTTCAAACTTTCCCGGTAGCATCGTTCCGCTTCCTCCCAATTTTCAGCCTTGCCGGCCACCATCCCCAACTGATGCCAGACAGCGGCTTCCGACTTCGGTTCACCCAGCGAACGGAACGTCTGCAGCGCTTCAGTGAGTTGTTTTACTGCTTCAGCCAGGTTACCACGATTTAGCGCCAGAGAACCCATTTGACCTAAGGTAACGCCGACCGCACGCATATCGTCAACCTCTTTTGAGATATCCAAACCACTTTCGTAAGCTTTCTGCGCCTCATCATACTTTCCCATGATAGTTAGATTGTTGCCCAAATCGCAGTATATTGTACCGAGCGCATTCTTAACATCTTCATTCGATTCACTAAGAAGCTTAAACTCCTGCAGTGCTCTTTTATGCCAATCAGTAGCCTCCCCAGGTTTACCCTGACTGGTAAAACAACGACCCAGACTCCAAAGCGTTCTTGCATGGTCATAGGCGCTATCATAGGCGGTGTTGGTCTCCAAGCGCTTTAGCAGATTTCTAAATATCTTTTCCGCTTCTAATGCCCGGCCCTGCTGCCACAAGGTTTCACCCTGCTGGCTCAGAAGCATGAATTCCGCCTGGGTCAGTATGTCTGCCTCCTTAGTATTAAAAGTAGTTGCCACCCTCTCCATCATCCTGTCCCTCTCGCGCCAGCGTCCGAAAGCATTAAGAAAAAACTCTATGCAAGTGGCAAAGTTAACAGATGCTTCATCATCACGTGCCGCGACGGCTAAATCCAAGGCGCAGAGAAGGTTGGGCATCTCCTGCCAAGCCATGGTACGAGCCATGTGAGGATTCTGGGTGTCTGTTTGGTAAAGATAATTGGATAGAGCGTAATATCGCTTCCAGTACCTCTCCTCAAGTTCGGATCGGTGTTCGCTCGGCAGGCGTGAAGACAGATATGGTATTAGCGTCGGGTGAAAACGCAGGAAAGGAGGATTAATACCTGGCAGGGACTCCACAGAAACAAGCGACGCCTGTTCCATCTCTGCACGAGCGGTTTTCCACAGTTCCGGGTCAATCTGCGTAATTTGCAGTATTTCCTCCTCAAAGGCAGCGCCCTGGAAGACAGCCAGGTTGGGCAGTGCCGCGCGGGTTTCTTCACCCATACGGTTTAAGGAGAACTCGAGAGACAGGGTCAGGCTTTCGTTGCGATCCCGGGCTTCGCCTTCGATAAAATCGGGCAGCAGCTCCTCAAACTGTGCGGTCAACTCAGCGGGGGAATAGTCATGCAGATGCGGCAATGTGAGATAGAGAGACAGCGGGTGTCCACCCAGGAGGTCCATAAGATAGATCAGTTCTTGCAGGTCAATTTCGGCACGGTCAATGCTTTTCGAATTAAGCACAGCCGCGGCCAGGTTCAGTGCCTCACTCTGAATCAGCCCACCAAGTTCAATGTGCGCGCATTCTTTAGAAGGACTGAAGCGGCTGTCATTAAAGTTAGTATCGCGGGTGGTAATCAGAATTCGTGTCCGTGGAGGCGTAATCACACTGCTTTTATCACGCGCCTCGCTGGTATCAGTTTCCGCCCATTTCCACACCGCATCCAGTATCTCTTCTAATTCATCGGGTGGCATCATGGGATCCTTACCCAGCACTGATTCGAAGTTGTCAAGAATGATCAAGGCGGGGTTTTCTTTAAGCACATCAGCAACTCGCTCTACGGGATCACCCTCTCCAATTGCGAAGTTGGGATCGTTGCTGACGGCTTGTCCCACCCATGAACATAGCTGCTGCAGCGATCCGCCGTGTTCAAAAGAAACGAAAGCTGCACCGCCTGGGAAACGTCCGGTGCGGTAAAACCAACGACCAGCTTCCGCAGCCAGAGCCGTCTTGCCGATTCCTCCGAAACCGTGCAGCACCACCACATTACGTTCGGCTAAGGCGCGCTGTATTTTATGTAATTCCTGTGCTCGCCCGTGGAAGCCGTGCAACGGTTCCTTAGGCAACCCTCCCGCAACTCTATGGTCGGTTAACGCCAAAGGTTTAGGTTTCGGCTCGCTGCGCTTGGCGCCCTTGCGCGATTTAAATACGACCGGGTCGGTTGCTTGCTGGTATAGTGCGGGCAGATGCCAGTCGCGCAGTTTGACCGTCTCTTCAACCAAATCGCCATCTTCAGTGTGACGAGTTATGGTGTAACGCCTCTCATCGGAGTGTAGAGCATATCTCCCTTCATCTACAGACTGTCCAACCGATAAACCCTTCACGAGGCTACCGTAAAACGCCTCAACAAATTTTGTAGCAGCCGTTACGAGTACAGAATAGTTCATAGCCAGAACACTGCCCACACCGGCTCTAATCAAGCGCGCGGCGACGCTAGCATAGGGATTAGCCTCCTCTTGTTTGGCACTCTGGCAGGCGCTGAGTACCATCAAAGGCACTCCACAATTGGTCAACAGAGTTCCCAACTGGGAAGCATCGATAAGATCTTTTTTGTGCTCATCATCCTCGAATAATAGATACCCTAAACCCTTACCTACGTTGTAAACGCCGTGCCCATCAAAGTGAACGACGTGCACGCGGGGCGCATGGGTATCACGCAGACGGTCCGTTAAGGCTCGCAGTGTGGGAGGATATAAAAACTCAACCTGAGCCATATCTCCAAGCGTATCCACCGCATCCAACAACGGCTTTGAATCAGCGCGCGGATCGAAAAAGCCAACGTCTTTTTCATTGGGACGCGAAACGACGATCAACACTCTAACCGGCAGATCTAAGGGTTTTAAAACGGTTCTGGCTACCTTTTGCAGACGCCTCCTAATACTGACGCCATCCGTAAAAATGTGGCCCTGTTCGTCGGCCAGAAGCTCCCAAGGCAGGCGCAGTACACGTGGATCTGTAGCATCGATGGTTAGAAGTTTGTTTTTTTCCTTATCGTCCACAAACTGCTGCCAGATACGGATTGCTTCATGTCCCTTAGTAACGCTTCTAAGTAGGTCGCGTCCCCAGTCCTCTAATTGGGCCTTTAGTCTTTCAGCACGTTCATAGTCAGTTAGTGTGAACCAATTTGAGAATTCCTCCAAATACCAACGCAACTCAGCTAAGTGTTCATCATCTAAGGGCGGATCGAAGATTTCGGATTTGGAATAGGTACCATTTTGCGGTTGGAAGAAGGAAACCTCAATTGGGGAATCTTCTTTCTTCTCGTCCGAGGTAAAACGGATGGATAGCTCCATAAGTTCTGTTTTTTTGAGTGGGTTCATCATTTGATTTCACTTTCCAGCAATATCATTTCTCTAAAATATATAGGCAATCGCTTTGCTAAACAACTTCATATCATGAGTGAGATATGTTATTCACAATACTAATTTCGCGGTTTGAGTGTGGCGATAAAAGTGGTTCATACAAATAAGCGATTGCCACTGATTTTTGTTTTCTTTCACCTACTTCTTCTTCAGCTTCACCGCCGTACCGTAAGCCAGCAATTCGGCGGCGTTACTCATTACAGTCGACGTGGTGAAACGCACACAAACGACTCCATCCGCACCCTTCTGCTTGGCTTCACCAATCATCCTATCTATGGCCTGTTCCCTTGATTCTGCCAGCATTTTGGTGTACTCCGTAATTTCGCCGCCCACGATGGAGCGCAGACCGGCTAAGATATCTTTACCGACATGCCGCGCTCGAATGGTATTACCTCGAACCATACCGAGGGTTTCGGTTATTTCGTGGTCAGCAAACTCGTCCTGTGTTGTAATAAGCATTTAGTCACCTCTTATTTCTCTACATTTTGTGAATAATGGTCGTCTTCTTTACTGGATAACCGATCGCCGAGTACCTTGATAAACAAGATACCGATTCCCAGGATTGCAATCAGACCGATGAGTCCGAAGGGGAATGCTACTACCATCCCCACCAGCATGGCAATGAGCCAGCAGATCGCTACTATGCCCAATAAAACGTATGCTGTTGTTTCCATAGTCTCTTCTCCTTCTATTTTGTATTATCTTTTGGTGCAACTATGTAATCGCGCCCGACTTACCAGTTAACCGCCGCAGTATTCCGATCTGTCCGGCATGGTAAGCTTCATGAAACTGCAGAAAAGCTAACTGCTCGTACTTCGTTTCATCCCCGTTTGATGCTTCAAGTTCTTCAGATGACACCTGTTGCAGCCATTGGAGTAGTGTGTCCTGTGATTTTCTTAAATCCCTAAGAATCTTATCCAGCTCGATAACTTTTCTCTCTCCAGCGGTCGGATCGGTTCCCCGAGCGTAAACAGCCGCTTCATCTCCACCCCAAACAGGAACCTTATCCATCACCTTCATCACTGAATTTCTGGTCGCCGTTATGTGCCCCAAGACCCAGTTGATGCTGTTTCCACCAGGCTCTGGCTGATACAGGCTGTCCTCGTGGCTGACCCCCTGCAGGTTCTTCTCTATCACCATCAGGTTTATTCGATATAGCTTAATTAGTACGTTTGCGTCCATTTTGCCTCCGATTATGAAAGGTACTCTGTGTCGTTTTAAAATTAACCTAACCGATCTTCAATACCTTAGCACCTCTGATCTTACCTTCCTTCAATTCCAGCAAAGCGCTGTTTGCATCTTCCCGTCTGTATTCCTGTGTTTCCGGTTTAATGCCAATCTCTGCAGCCAAGCCTAAAAATTCGCTCACATCACGCCTGGAGACGTTTGCTACGCTCTTTATCTCTTTTTCCTCCCAGAGATGAGTCGTATAATCCAATTTCATCAGGTAATCCTTATCCATCTCTTCCTTGCGGATAGCATTGATCACCAGCCGCCCACCCGGAGCTAAGTTCTTTAGCGCTTCCACCACAGGTTTCCATACGGGCGTTGTATCGATGATTGCATTGAGTTTGACCGGGCATTCATCATCAGTATCACCAGCCCACTGCGCGCCTAATTTAACGGCGAAATCCCTCTCTTCTTCACTGCGAGCGAAGACGTACACTTTCACGTCCGGATATCTGTGCTTCACCATCTTCAGAACTAAATGACCAGATCCTCCGAAGCCGGTAAGTCCTAAATTCTGTCCATCCTTCAAATTGGTCAAACGGAGTGACCTGTACCCGATAGCTCCAGCGCACAACAAAGGAGCCGCCTCTACGTCGGAAAACAGGTCTGGTATCGCGAAGGCAAAATCTTCGGAAATGGTCAGATACTCTGCGTATCCGCCGTCGGCATCCCTGCCCGATGCTTTGAAATCAGGGCAGAGATTTTCGTTTCCTTCCCGGCAATACTGACATTTGCCGCAGGCTGAATATATCCAGGCGATTCCCACCCTGTCGCCAACCGCGAATTTTCCTGCTCCGCTGCCGAATTCGACTACTTCTCCTACAGCCTGGTGCCCCAACACTACCGGGAGGTGCGGCGGCGCAGTCCGTCCTTCAATTTCATCCAACTCTGTATGGCACACTCCGCAGGTGGAAACTTTGACTAAAATCTCCTTTTCTCCAGGTACCGGTATGGGCAGATCGACCAGTTCCAGCGGTTCTCTATTCTCTTCCAGGCTGCAGATCCGGTTTAATAACATTGCCTTCATCTCTGCGGGCAACTCCTTTGATTAATAGCCATAATATTTGCTCCGTGGGGATTGGACCGTTCTACATTTATCATTGCTATATTTGGTTATGATAACCACAGGTTACTCACCAAAAAGTGATTGGTAGAGCTCTTTATTCCGTTCATCCAGGATCTCTTTATATTTCTCAAAATATTCCTTCGCTTTTTCAGGATAACTGTATCTCTTACATAATTTGAATATATTGTTGAACATTGCCTGGTGTTCGCGGCCTTTTGATATTTTTACATTAGCTAAAAATTCATTGAATTTCTGCAAGCACTTGTCAGGATCCTGCATCTTATCGTAAACTGAAATGAGTTCAGCCATGGCAAAATAATTTCTCTTATCTATCGCCAAAAGATTTAGAAGCACATCCTCAGCGTCTTTGTACCTTCCCATTCTCTGAAACACACGACCTAATTCGGTGCGGGAGTTCAAGTCAGTAGCCTTAAGTTGGAGGCATTCTAACAGGACTTTTTCAGCCTCCTTATAGCGCTTCTGTTCAAGATAGACACGACCTAATTCGGTGCGGGAGTTCAAGTCAGTAGCCTTAAGTTGGAGGCATTCTAACAGGACTTTTTCAGCCTCCTTATAGCGCTTCTGTTTCAGATAAATTTTGCTAAGCTCGGTGCGGCATTTCAGCTCTTTTGGATGGTTACAGATGTAATTGCCATAAAGCTCAGCCAGCTTATTATCAGTGAGTATCCGGGCAAGCCACGATTTTTTAAATTCCTCGCTTTTTGAGAGCCAAATGAGTAAGTTTCTTTCAAACTCGGTATCAATTCTACTTAGAAAATCTTTAAAGACGTACTCTGATCTTGGACGGTTTCTCTCTGTATCTTTTCCTCAGGATCGAAATACCACTCCGCAATAGTTTCGTGCCGCAGTGTAAGTCTGTGACTCTCCCGGTATATAGGCAGATTATGGCTTACTCCCAGCGTTTTAATCAGTCCAGGGGCATCTATCCTTTCTAAGAATTTGGCACAGAAATCGATATCCAAATTAAAACCAAACTGATAAAAGGTCGCAATTATAAGGAAAAGATCCTCCAGTTCGGGTTTGTTGGCTGCGGCAAATTTCTCCCAGTCCTCCCAGTCGAATGCAAATTCTATTTGTTTCTCTTTTCTAAGGTGCTTTATAACGGCAAACGTACGTTCCGAAAGACTCCTGCGCTCATCTTTAAAGTAAACTCGTTTGGCTCCTTCTCTGACATCATCGGTCAGTTTGAATTCTTTTTGGAAGAATGTAAAAAGTTTGTCGAAAACAGGCTCTCTAAGCGAATTAGCCTTATAAGTGATCTCATTTCTATAGTTAAATGTACCCTCAAAGGTGTCAATATTATCGATCTTGTCATAGCGGAACTCTCTTTCCGTCAAGACCACGACAATACCGTTCTTTCTGAATCGCTTGATAATATTGTTGCCTGACTGTACCAGATCCTCACCATAGATAGATGGATTATCCATGAGAAACATCAATGGTAAAGAAGGCTTATCGCCCAACAGACTTTCGACCTGAATCAAAATTTGTTTATTGAGGTCCCGGAAAAGAACGACATTATAGAACCGATGATGCTTTTTAGCCAGATGATAGAGATATGATGACTTTCCTTCCCCGCCTTTAGAAAGTATCTTGATCAGGGTGGTGCAGTTTTGGACTGTATCAATCAGAATTCGGTCAAGTTCGCTATCTATGTTTTCATTGGAGATATAGAAGTCATTGGCCACCACATCCAGCAACTTTGTGGGAGATGAATCAGTCCTGGTATAATACATGTAGAGGTGATCAATATCGGAATCTATGCGAACTCTTTCCCAGAAATCCTCATCTATCAGGTCAAAATCTTTATAATCCAACCTTATAGAATCTTCCCACTCTTTTTTAAGCTCTTCCTTTGCCAGCTTTTCAGATATTTTCTTAACTTCGTCATGAAATTCTTCTATAGTTGTCTGAGCCAACAAGACTTGTATGGGTGCAGCAGTTGACGTAGTTGTTTTTTCAAATTCAGCATAGAAGAGATTTATTTCATCATCGATAGAGAACTGGTGGTTTTTCAATTCCCTCACATCGGGATTGGTCGTCAGGTTGTGATCTAAGGTTCGTCGAAGTGCCCCTTCTTCCTTCATATAAAACTCAGCCTTAAATGCAGCCGCAACATCCTTCAGGGCAAAGAGTTTAACTAGTTCGGTAGGATCTTTGTCAACACCGTAACTCACAAGAGTATAAGCATAAACCGACTCAAAATCCGGTTTGAGTACGTTAATTTCGATCTCCTCGAATATTTTTATAATTCTATAATTTCTTTCTAATCCCCTTTTTACCGGGTCAATTGCTAACTTTGCAATAATACCGGCAATTGCTGTCAAATTAATTCCCATAATGGATACTATCACCTCATTAAGGCTTAATCCTGAAGCGGTTCTCTATTCTCCTCCAGGCTGCAGATCCGGTTTAATAACATTGCTTTCATCTCTGCGGGCAACTCCTTCGGTTAATCCCTTGAAAAATAATGAATCCGTCCTCCAATTACAACCAGAAAGTTAAGAGAAGTGTTTCCTATTTCTTTGTGCATTTGTCAATCCACTGGAGTGGAATAAAAAACGGGCAGCTAATAAGCTGCCCGCTTGTTTAACGTCCTAACAAGCTATTTCGCCCGTTTTATACTATTTCAGCAACAGCATTTTGTGTGTTGCGCTGACAAAAGCGTTAGGACTGTCAGTATAAAGACAACCATGTATTTGTTATTTATCATCTTTCTCATTCCTTTACAGATGATACTGCGATGTATCTATATTTTATTGCAAACCAATTTTAAAGGCATACATCACAATGTATAATTTCATCTTATCGAAAACCTGTCATCCGCTATATCGCGATTTTTCCCAAAATCAGCCAACCAGCCTGCTTTCCTAATGATCACAGGAGCTTTTCCCCGTATTCATGAGCTCGCCTGCTGCGTATTGCTGCGCCGCTGTATCTGCAACATCACTTTCACAGAATACCACTTCGATATTCCGTCTGGCTAAATCCATTACCAGACGAGGACCCATCCCTCGTGCAATCATCACCTGGCAATCATGCAAGGCGTCTAAGAGTTCACCATGATCGCTGTGCGCGTGATGTTTTTGATTCTCTTCACCGTTGCATTCACCTTTTGCATGGGCGGTGAAAGTATTACTGCGATATTCAACCCGTGCAGCCTGGTTATTATCTATGTCATAGATCACGAAACCTCCTGCTCGTCCCGTGTGCGCTGCAATGTTGGTACCTTCATCAGACGGTATTGCTATTCTCATTTCTTATCCCTCAGATTTTGGCAAATCCTTATTATCTGCCTTTTTTAATTTGTCAGATCCTCTACCGCTCGGTCCACCTTTACATTGCCCTAATCGACGTGGCCCAGAGTCAGTTCGATATATGTTTACTGAATTGCAGGAGGGGCATCCTTCAGGTCTTCCCGTTCCGAAGGTCTCTTCCCAGGCGTGCCCGCAATCCTTGCATTCAAACTGCCGTTTTTTCATTTTTATCTCTCCCGTAATGTAGTTATATCATTTTCAGGATTTCTTTGATCTTGCCTAGTAATTCGCTTCGATCGATCGGTTTTTCAAAATATGCTGTCGGTGGATCAACCTGTTTGCGCGTTTTGATGAAATGTTCAAACTCACTCGATATTCCCGTTATTATTACCACAGGAATATTTCGCAGTTTTTCGTCATCCTGCAGATTACGAAACATTCTCACACCGGACTCTTCCGGCATAGTGATATCGAGTGTAATGAGATCTGGAAGGCTTTCTTTTGCTTTCTGGAAACCGTCCCTTCCATCCACAGCACTGATAGTCGCAAACCCGTTGTCTTCAAGATAAGTGGTCAGATACTTCAGAACGTCGGGTTCATCATCAACGATGAGGATGGTTTTCTTTTCCGGATTAGCCACGATATATCTCCTTATTTTAAGCTTCAGTAATAGTTACTTCTTCAGCGCTTTTAGCGCGCGTTTTAACGCTTCGCTATCCGCTTTATTTAATTTCTGGAACAGTTCTGATCTCAATTGATCTTCTTTAGGTTTTTCTCCTTCTACCGCGCCGGTTTTTGGAGGATCGATGTTCAGGAGTTGGCATACTGCTTTCACATAAGCTTTAGGACTCACAGGTTTTTCAAGATAGATGCCCGGTCCAGACATAGTTAACTCTTCCAGGTCAGCCTTGCCCAGATCGTCATGAGCGTGACCGGTGACAATCAGAACCGGCACTTTCGCCCATTCTTTGTTTTTTTTCAGTTCCCGGTGAAACATAGCACCGGATTTCTTGGGCATAACCAAATCTAATGAGATCAGGTCGGGCACCTCTTTTTTGACCATTTCTATTGCTTCGAAGCCGTCACCGGCGGTGACCACTCGAAAGCCTGCATCTTGAAGCGCAGTTTTCAAGTAGTTGCGTACATCCTCTTCGTCATCGACTACCAGGACGTATTTATTAGTGACGTTCATGATATCTCTTCCTCATTAAGACTTTTCTTTTACAGACTGTTTCCTGCTAATTTGAATTTGCCTTGTTTGCTTCCTCAGCAATAAGTTCCAGTCGTTCCCTGGGCAGACGGATCCGGAACGTCGATCCTGCACCGACCTCCGAATCCACCTCAATACTCCCACCGTGTTCCTGCACAATTTTTCTCGTAGTAAGTAACCCCAATCCGGTTCCTTTGCTTGCTTTGGTTGTAAAGAAAGTGGTGAAAACTTTCTGTTTGACTTCCCAATCCATCCCACAACCGTTGTCAGTAACTTCAAAGATAACCGCATTTTCGCTTTCATAATTTCTTATGGTGACACGAGCGCCCCCTTCTTCACGCGTCATTGCGGCATCGATTGCGTTTGAAACAAGGTTGGTGAGACATGCTTCTATACCATCAGGATCAAGAAGAGCTGTCAGCTTTTGTTTATTTTTTTTATGAATTAGCTCAACATCCTGTTTTTTTGCAGCGTCACGGTAGAGTTCCACTATGGAAGTAACCAGAGCGTTGGTATCCGTTTCTTTAAGAACTGGTAGCCTGCCTTTGGAAAAGCTTAAGAAATCTTTAACCAGTGCAACTGTTTTATCAAAATTTCTCTGGAGCACATCCCACCCTTCTGCAATGCGTTCCGGATCGACTTGTTGAAGACCGCTATCCATCATATACATACCACCTTCCAAACCCATCAACAGATTCTTAATGGTGTGTGCCAATCCAGCTACCGTTTGCCCTACAGCCGCCAGACGTTCGGCGTCCAACATCTCCTTTTCCAACTCCTTGACCTGCGATATGTCGGCAGATATCTCGATGACATGAGCTACTTCACCCGGACTGCGACCCAGAGGAGCCGTGGTTACGACATAGTGTGTTTCCTTTCCATCCTGGGAAACACCGGTTTGGGTAGCCACACGTTCCTCACCATCCTTAAAAGTAAGAGCTGCCGGGCAGTCCGGACAGGTTGTTTCCCGATTTTTGTAGGCAACGTAGCAGTGTTTACCCCGAGCATCACCAAATGTGTTGCGGAATTTCTCGTTCGCACGGACGATCTCAAAATCTCGATTAATAATAGTGACAAAACAAGGAACTCGCTCAAAGAGAAGGTTGTATTCACGTTGACGAATTCTCGTCTCCGTCATATCTGTCGTCATTTCAACGACGTATTCGACGTCACCATTATCGTTAAAGAGCGGCGCAACATGCACCACATAATGGCAGGTGCGGCCATGAAAGTCAACACCCCTTTCATCAGATACGCGGGGTTTTCCATCTTCGAAGGTGTATTTGGCGTTGCATTGCGGACACTGCTCCTGAAGCCCCTTACAAACTTCGTAACAGTGCTGTTTTTCCCTCTTACCAAAATACTCTTCAAAGTTGTGGTTCGCGGTAACGATATTCATATTCCTATCGATGACTGCAACGCCGAAAGGTACTATATCGAAGAGTTGCCCTTTGAGTAGAGACTGCAGGGCTTCCGGTGAATTTGTTTTACCGGCTGTTTTCAACGGCAGATCCAGTATTAGTTGTATCCGGTGGTTGCTCAGAATTATAGCTTACAATTGGAAAAATGACATTATCCTTTTCAGCGCCATATTGGTGAGGGTGTACACCCGCATCAGGAGAAATTATCGTCCGCTTTTCCTTATGACAGTTGGCACAACGCGGGAGATCGGGTTTTTCAAGCGAATCAGCTTTCTGGCTGTGACATCCGATACATAATCTGTGCATGGATTCGACATATCCAATTGTTCTGTAATTCTCGACGGTGATAGTGGAACCTTCCGCCACCAAATCGCCATGACAGTCTTTACAGGGTTTCGCCGTATCTGCATTTTTAGTCAGGTCTTTCTTATGACAATCAAAACATTTTAACCCTGCGCCAGATGCGGAAGCATGCCGGTCATGTCCGAAAGCATCACTTAGGAGGTACATATCACGGTGACAGGCGGAGCACTGTGAGCTATTGTCCAGGGGAAGATTCATATGGTGACATAAAACACATGATTTTTCCTTGCCGTTATTATCTATATGTTTAGCGTGCGGAAAAGCAGTACCTTCACCATCAAGATCACCATCGATCCACATGGTTTCCCACCCGCGTGCCTCTTTCGCCGGTGAGGATTCTGTTCCCGCGCTGGAGAGATTCTCGGTCGATAATAGCGCAAAACCAACCGCTGCTGCCAGGATAAAAGCAAGTGAATATTTTGTTCTCAAGGCGACTTCAGGCGTTCCCAGGGAGGTCCGGCTGGCAAAGTCAAATTCTGGAATTTTAGTAGGATCAGTATTGGGATCGGCAGGTCTCTTTTCCCATATCTTATAACGTTCGACCATGTAAAGGAAGACAAGTGCTGCGCCCGCTACCACGCTGGCGCTGATGGTAATCTCGGTCAAGGATGGCAAATAAAGCGTATTACCACGGTTGATGTGCACCAATCCGCCGACATTGATCCGGTTTAATACAATTCCGAAGATGCTCATCATAGGAATAATCCACTGCCACACAGGGGCGATTCTAATCTTTGGGATTGATAACAAAATCACCGGAATAAGTGCCGTAATTGCAATCTCAACCCAGAACATCACTACCTGCCATTCACCACCGCCCAAATGTCCTAACTGACCTCTGAAGGCGAGATCGCCAAACCTCACAATAATATAAATTAGAAAAACCCATCGCGCTGCTGAGCAAAGTTTAGCCAGTAGATCGGTTTCTGTTTCGCGGCGATAGAGCCAGGAGGTGAATTTGCTCTCAAAGGAAACCATCATCAAGCCAAGTGTGATGGCGGAGATGAAGAACAGCACAGGTAAAATTGGTGAATACCATAAAGGATGCACGTTGTATGGCATGATCAGGAACAGCGAACCTAACGATGATTGATGAAGCGTCGATAGAGCAATGCCGGCAATAACAAGCGGCAGACGAAGCTTTAACAGGAAATTACGCAATTTGTTGAGTTTGCTAAATTCTTCAGCAGGGATAGGGAAGAATTCCAACAACAGCACAGTTAGATAAAGCATAACACACCAACCAACTTCGAAAAGCGGCGAGTGAGGGTTCCAGAATATGATCATGTGCCAGATGTTCCAAGGCAAACCAAGGTCGAACAGTAATCCTACGGCGACAGCAATATATCCTAAGAACGCCGTCAATACGGCTGGGCGGACGATCCCATGAAATTTCTCCAACCTGAATATGTAAACCGTCGCTGTTAAGATAAACCCTCCTGCTGCCAGTGCTACGCCGCCCATAACGTCAAAACCGATCCATAAACCCCATGGTACAGAATCCGAGAGATTGGTCGTAACACCCAATCCGTAGATAAATCGTGCGGTACCTACCGCGGCACCGAAACCCAATATTGTCCAGAGAATTGTTTTGAATGTGTAAATCCTATTCATCGTTATCTTCCCTTTGATCGTCCCCCGGTTTCTCCTGGATCTTCATTCGCCGCCCTATGATCCAACTAATTCCAGCCATAGTCGCTGACATCCCCACGAAAGTATAGGGCACAGCATTCATCGCGGTTGCCGTTCGGGTTGGTAATGGTTTCTCTCCCAAAGGTCTTCCGTACGTCAGGCAGGACAGGTCTATATCAGAGATATATAATACCTGGGTACCGCCCACTTCTTTCTCCCCCCATACTCTGTCGATATATTTATCCGGGGTTTCCTTTAAGCGGCGATGCGCTTCGCCTAAGAGTTCCTGGCGATCGCCAAAGATGGTCGCTTCTGTGGGACACGCTTCCGTGCAGGCAGGTTGTTTCCCTTGAGTAATGCGGTCATAACAGAGGATACATTTACGAACGTACGGCACCGGCTGATCCCAATCGTACCGCGGAATACCATACGGACAAGCCATCATGCAATAACGACATCCTATACATTTTTTACTGTCGTAAATTACCGCACCTTCAGATGTTTTCCGAAGAGCTCCTACCGGGCACGCGGAGACACACGCTGGCTGTAAACAATGGCGGCATTGCTTACGGATAAATTTACCCTCCGGTTTCTGGATAATCGAAGTCCAGTTGCGAGACGAGAGACCGTCATCGGAACTCCACCGGCGTGGTACTTCCTCTTCGAGATTATAGGTCTTCTTGCATGCTATCACGCATTCACGGCAGCCGATGCACTTGGTCGTATCGGTTAATATCGCTTTCATTCCGCGTTGATCTCCTCTTTAACCTTCAGCTCAACCGGTGTCTCTAATCTGGGTTTCTTCACCCAAGTGGGGTATTCTTTGTAGCCAAGAGTCTCTATCACCATATCACCGGCACCAGCAGGAAACTTCCAACTGATAGCAGTGACCAACTGCGATAGCGGTACCAAAATACAGTGCGCAATTTTGGTGAAAGGAATCATCAGCATGATTAAGTTTGCTGAATAAACATGCACCATCATCATAAGCTGATATGCAGCAGGTCCTATAGCGCTGTTTGAACAAATATAGCCAGTGATAAATGGCACTACTAAAAGCAAGGGCCAGATATAGTCCTGTTTGCGACTCAAAGCCCGGCCGGCTTTACTACTGGCTCTCATTAGAAATAAAACTATACCGGTTACAATGACTATTATAGTCAACCAGTCAGCTAAGCCACGAGGAATAGAAAACCACGCAAAACCGACGGAATTTTTCCACATCAATACATGAGCGGCGAGAAATAGAGGTACGATAAGCAGTCCCACATGGAATAAAACCGAAATTAATCCGTAGAACGGTCTTTTCGTCCACAGGTGCTTTATGGGAAATAACCACATCAGTGTTTTTTGAATCAAATCCCGGTATGGGACGATTTTATCAGTATTGCGGTTCAATGCTTCGACCATCCCGATTATGGTCAGGATGAAGATGCGGATTAATCCCAGAATCATCAGGACGAAGCATAACCTGAAAAGTGGTCCCTGCCCGAACTCTATCCATGCTTGCAATGTATATTTCCTCCGTATTGTGCCAGCTATTTATCCTGAACTTTCTCTTCTTCATTCACGGGATTCTTAGCTCCCTCAAAGATGATTGCTTTGTATAAAAGATCATGCAGACCGACTATTTCACAGTCCACATTATTATCTTCCATAAGCTCTTTTAACTGCTTCTTGCAGTTGGCACAGGGAGCTACGCAGTATTTGGCTCCTGTTGCCCTGATCTGTTCAGCTTTAGCTTTACCGCCGATTGCCGTCCTGTATGGTCTGATTTCGTCTATGGAGACAGTGCCGCCGCCGCCACCACAACAGATGTTGTCACGACCTGAAGGCGTCATCTCCACGTAATCCCTGCAAAATGCCTTCAGAAGTTCTCGCGGCTGATCCACGATCCAGCCCGGCCTGGCTATATTACAAGGATCGTGATATGTTACTCTCTCCGTGATCACATTGGGGTCCAATTTCAGGCGACCTTCTTTCCATACCTGGTGTGTATATTCCAGGATGTTTATCACAGGTAAGGCATTCTTTCCACCACAGTAAGCTGGATAGAAGAACTTGGCACTCCTCGATGCGTGGCCACATTCGCCGATCAGGATCTTTTTAATCTTCAAACGTTCCGCTTCCGCCTTGATTTTCAGGAGAACTTTTTCCAGAACATGATCGCTGTAAAAAAGACCGTAGTTGATCCCGTCATAATATCCGGTACCAACGGTCCAACTATCACCTGTGGCCCGAAAAACTGCAGCATTACCCATAAGCGTATCTGCTTCCATCATGAAATCAGAAACCGCAGGAAGAAAGAGATATTCTGCGCCCTCCTGGTCAATTGGGAAGGGAATTTCTATTCCTTTCTCCTCCTCCATGTCTTCTGACAGGAATTCTAAAGTATCTATAAGAGCAGGTACTGGGATAGCGGAGGTATTGCCTGTTGCGCCGAGCAGTTGTTCTCTCGTGCTGACGACCAAAGCTCGGGGGGTAATGCCGATTTCCGAGAGTATGTAGCGTCCCAGGTGAGTGATCATACCGTGATCGATGCCCATGGGGCATTCAAGAATACAGCGCCTGCAAGCAGTACAATTCCAGAAGGAATCAGCTATTTCCTGTATATGTTCATCAGTCAATCCGATATTTCCCGTCAAACGACCTTTCAGCACACCGGCAATGGTAAAGTGGCGGCGATATACAGACAAAAGCAATTCAGAACGCTTGCACGGTATATCGTCATCATCGCCTGTAGCCAAGTACACCTGACAATTCGTTGTGCATCGCGAACATTTGGCACTGACCCTTATATAGTGATCGAGAGCTAAACGGTAGTTCGTATGCTTTAGAATGGCAGCAAAAGCTTCCAAAAATCGCTGAGGTCTGTCTTTAACGTCGAAGTCTTCAACGTGATAACGAACCGGAAGTTTCTGTTTATCTATTACTTCGGGCGGTTTTGGGCAAGCGAAAGCCTTTTCTCTCTCTTCACCTGTGATAACTTTAATCTGCATGCTAGTTCTCGAAGTATCAGTTAGCGTTCAATTTCTCATGTCCAATGACTATCCCCCTTAAGGGCGGCAAGGAGCTGCGACTTTCTTGATCCAGGGCGTCACTGGTGTAATCATCAGGATCTACAAGTTCTATTTCGAAGTCCTTACAAATGTCTTCAATACCTGCAACAGCACGATGAACGAAAACCCTGGCGTTATAGCTTGAAGCAGTGACTCGTTTCAACTCCTTGATTTCTTCATGAATCCGGTATGAATGAGCACCACAGCAGATTGCCACGTTCACCGGTTTTTGGCAGAAGGGGCATGAACGTTGCGCCAGCAGGTCAATCGGAAAAATATTTGGTTTTGCTGGCTGTTGAACATCCCACCCCAGAGTTCTGAACAAGTCCCCCGTCCATAACACTAATTCAGCGGTATGTGGCAATATTTCTCCATGTGGGAGCGATTCTCCATGGAAACGCTGTTGCAGCCGGCCTTCCAGGAAATCGGAAAGTGCATGAAGAGCGGAACCAGTAACACCATCTACAACATAACAACCATCCACTTCAAGCATCTCCCGGTAACGTTCTTCGATACCGTTGCATATTAACACGTGTATACGGCTGCGTCGTAGTAGCTTAACTCTGTAAAGACCATCTGTTTCTTCAGCAGAGATTCCCGGGTAGTCTTTCGCTTCATTATTGCTAATCTCCCAACAGCGAAAACGGCGGGCGTTATCAAAGCGCGGTGCGATCTCTTCACCGAAGCAACTGATGGCTATCCGAGTGATATATACACCGTTCTCAAATGTTCCGGGTATTTGGTTATGCTTGTGCACGTGTGGGAATAATGGTTATGTTGCAGGGTAAAATCCGTTATCAGATAATTTCTACAGTATTTAGCGAATATGATGCCAACCATCGTAATTAATTATAACACAATATGTTATAACCAATATATGCTGGCTGATTGTTGCACTTAATGCAACCATATAAGAGGATTGCAACGTGTGTATGTTGCACTGCAACGTTTGTAGGTGTATTTGAGGGGATGGAATTAACTGTTCTTGGGGATCTGGATGCCATAGCGCCGCATCTTACGCCAGAGGGTAGTGCGATCCATTCCAAGATCGCCGCTGGCTAAGGTGCGGTTACCTTTTCTACGTTTAAGAGCTTCTCTAATGGCAATCTCTTCACTTATGTGGCGATGGGCAGGATGAAGTTCAGAAAGGCTTTCTGGATCAGATGTTGATTGGGATAATGCAGATTGTATCTCTTCAGGAAGATGATCAAACTCAATAATGCGCCCTCTACAAACAGCATAACCATACTCGATAGCATTTTCAAGTTCGCGGACGTTGCCCGGATAATTATGGCGCATCAACGCTTCCATGGCTTTAGGGCTGACTCCAATCAGATTTTTCCCTTTGCGGGCATTGAAACGGCGCATGAAGTGGTCAATCAGGTAGGGGATATCTTCGCGACGTTCTTTCAGGGGCGGAATTTCGAAGCGAATAACAGCTAATCTGAAATAAAGGTCTTCCCGGAAGCTTCCTTTGGTAACCATTCCTTTCAAATCACGGTTAGTAGCGGCCACGATACGGATGTCAGCTTTTATTGATTTGAGACCTCCAACGGGTTCATATTCATGATGTTGCAATAGTCGAAGTAGTTTGACCTGGGTTTGAAGGGGAAGATCACCCACTTCATCAAGGAAGACCGTACCTCCTTCCGCTAAAGATATTTTTCCGGGTTTGTCCTTCTTGGCATCGGTAAATGCACCTTTCAGGTATCCAAACAGCTCAGATTCGAACAACGTAGTGGGAAGAGTACCACAATTGATTATGATATAGGATTTGTCCTTGCGTGGTGAAAGATTGTGAACCGCTCGGGCAAAAAGTTCTTTACCAGACCCGGAAGCACCCTGGATCAATACGGTGCTTTCACTCTCTGCCACATCAGGAAGAATGGCAAAGAGCTTCATCATTGTGGGGCTTTTCGATATAATATCTTCGAAGCTGTAGCTGCGTTCAAGATCCTTGCGGAGAACCTCGATTGCGGAAAGATCCCGGAAAGTTTCCACGGCGCCTAATACCTGTCCGTCTTCGTCTCGAAGGACAGCTGTCGAAATGGAAATGGGTATGCGCCGTCCGGAATTGTTTAATATCTGTACGGGGATGTCAATCGCTTCTTCGCCCGTGTTCAGGGTCCTTTCGAGGAGGCAGTTATCTTCGCAGATATTAGAATGAAATACTTCGTAACACTTCTTGCTCACCGCTACCGAAGCCGGTACGCCAGTGATACGTTCAGCCGCTGGATTGAAACTGGTCACAACGCGATCTTTATCCACAGTAAACACTCCATCGGCGATGGAGCTTAGGATGACCTTAAAAAAACGGTTATCTTGCGGAGTGCCTGTAGATCGCCTATTATTCCCTTTCTTATCTGCTGGATCGGGGTTAGTCTTCATGTATCTTGTGTCCTGAGCCTGAATCAATCACTAATCAAGATAAAGGAATTAAGCTCATTTTGCAAGCGCTTTATGGGGAGGAATGCAAGACATCAGATTCTCAGATGTATAAATAATTAACTGGATTAAATACAATAATTAAATGACTTTTGGGTTTTAAACCCAAAGATCACTCAGGAGCATCTAATTCCTCACATCTCCCCAAATCAATATTAACATGCTGTTCTAATACCGCCCTCTTTTTCTCGATAGCGGGTTATTGATCGGATTCAGTTTTCAGTGAAAATTCGACAGCTATAAACACTTATATTGCTAATGATCGTGTTATCCCTATCTGCATTGAATTGATGCAGATCATTATGGCTCTTGATCATTCCAAGCCGGGACTCTTTAACTACACAGCAGGATACATTTCAAGGCGTTTCAAGTTCTACCAACGAAAAGCGGGGCTCCGAGAGGAATTGCATCTGCATTACTTAAGGCATGCCTGTGCTACAACCTTGGCTAATCAGGGCACCCCACCTCATAAAATAAAAGACTTCCTCGGCCATAGTACACTTCAAGTCACTCAGATATATCTCCCTACCAGTGATAATGACATGCGAGAGGTCCCAGAGTCTTTAACCTACCTTGCTTAATTTTGTAATACTTTTGTAACACCTTAAGAAGAAAATACCCCAAAATCCACCGAAATCTGCAACGATGGAAATTGAGGTAATCTTTGAAAATGCTAAACTTATCCCTGTAGCGCGTACGGGAATCGAACCCGTGTTACCGGCGTGAGAGGCCGGCGTCCTAACCGCTAGACGAACGCGCCAAGTCCGACAAATTTAAGCATTAAAGGCGTCGAAAGCAAGAAAAATCTATTTTTTCCACTAAATGTGGGATTTTTTTTCACTGAATCTGTTTTCGGGCTTGATTTTGGCTCTTTTTATTGTTATATTATATTGTTAGGAAAGAAACATAGACCTAGAGGTTTTCATGCGCATATGCAGTGGGTTAATAATTTTACTGGCGCTGATCTGTAACACGGCGCTCTCCGGGGGATACATACCGGTTGTCATATCCGGTCATCTGGCGAATGATCTGGAAGAACTTGAATCATTGGATTTCAAGCTACACGCTCGTTGTGGTGATTATTTGATCGGCATGATGCCGGAATCGACTAATATCCGGAAATGCGATGAAATCGCCCTGCTCTCAGACGGGATATCGGACTTCAGCAACGTCTATCAAGTTGACAGGCGAAGTCTTCGCGATGTGGGTCTTGAAGTTTCTGATTCGTCTATCATATTTGAAACTGATGATTTTATACTCATAAACGGCAGTGATGCAGTTTTATCTGATCTCTGCTCTGCCAATATCCCATTCCGAGCCATCTCTGCAGATAGTTATCCGATTAGAGAACAACTTAATCCCCCTGATAACCTTGATGACATGAATCCGTTTGTGGGCGTCATCTTAGACGAAGTGTCATCTGTTTCCTATGAAGATTACCTGCAGCCTTTGGAAGATTTCATCACCCGCAACACCTACAACCCGGAATGTGATGATGCCGCGTTGTACATCCTGGGACAATTTCAGGCTATGGGTTTGACCGCCTGGCTGGACAGCTTTCAGGTCGGTGGTTTGTGGAGATATAACGTTACTGCAGAACTGACTGGAACCGCAGAACCGGATGATATATATTACATCATCGCACACCATGACGCCACTGCAGGTCTTCCCATATTTCCGGAAGACGAAGCTCCCGGCGCCGATGATGACGGATCCGGTACTGCTGCTGTACTGGAATGTGCGCGTGTTCTCTCTTCCGGTTTCAGCTTTCATAAAACAATTCGCTTCGCTGTCTTCGCTGGCAACGAACAGGGTCTGTTAGGAAGCCAGGCGTACACCAGCAACCTGCCCGGGGGGAATGAGAACTACTTAGGCGTCGTCGATGCTGACATGATAGGCTGGCCGGGATCGGATCCCTGGCCGCCGGATATAGTGATATATTCTAACAACGACCCCAATTCTGTTGCCATCGCCAATAAGATCAACGAGGCGATCACTGCTTTTGTGACAGGCTTTTTGGAACCGGTAACAATCCTGGATCCGAGTATGGTTTATGCAGATCACGCCTCCTTCTGGGATGCGGGAATTCCGGCGGTTCTGGCTATGGAAGACGAAGCTTGGGGACCGGACCTGAATCCCTTCTATCATTCTGTCAATGACTTGATGGAACACCTTGACACGCCTTATGCCATTCACGTACTGGAAGCGTTGTTGGGGGCAGTTGCAGATTTGGCAGTACCCAACGGCGCAGTTGAACCATATCTCACTGCAGACGGAGTCACTATCGATGATTCACAAGGGAACAATAACGGTCAGATTGAATACGGAGAATCCATCCTTCTAACCATCCCGGTGATAAATGCTGGAGGTGCAGCAGCTCCATCGGTTGATGTGGTTCTGCAGGAATCAGATCCGTATATATCCTTCAGCGACTGGCAGGAAAACTACGGTACTATCAACACCGGAGATACGGTAGAAGTGGTGAATGCTTTCGCGGCTGACATAGCCCTTGACGTTCCGGATGAACACCTCTTTGACGTCACTGTGGTTATGACCTCCGGATCCCGGGAATGGATCAGCATAGTGCAGATGATAGCGCACGCACCGGAAATCCACCTTGATGAACTCGTAGTTGATGATTCTTTCGGTGGTAACGGCAACGGAGTATTAGAACCCGGCGAGAATACAGATTTCGAAATCACATTGAGCAATGAAGGATCGTACCAGGCGGGAAACCTGAACACTACCCTCTCCTGCACCAGCCCCTATATCACTATCCCCACGCCTACTCAATCGTACGGCACCATACAACCCGGTGGACAGGGAACTCAGGATTTCGGCGTTAACGCCTCAGGATCAGCGCCTCCCTATTTCCAGGCTGATTTCACCTTAACGTACCAGGCAGCCGGCGGCTGGATCGATTATTTGGACTTCTCAATGGATATAGGCGACATTACCTACCTGCCCAGTGGACCTGATAATTACGGATATAGCGCTTATGACATCAACGATGAACCCTACGGGCCCACCTACAACTGGATCGAAATTGATCCCAACCAGGGTGGATCCGGCAGTCTGCTGAATTATACCAATGATGATGAAACGATGCATCTGACTCTTCCATTTACGTTCGTCTATTACGGACAGACGTTCAGTGAAATTTCAGTATGTTCTAACGGCTGGATTGCCTTTGGGTACACTGAAAACACCAACCATTCCAATTCACCCATTCCCGATGAAGACGGACCCCCCAACATGATCGCTCCCTTCTGGGAAGATCTATCGCCACAGCAGGAAGGAACGGTGAGTTACTACCACGATTCCGGGCAGGGATTATATATAATCGAGTTCAATGAAGTGCGGGATTACTGGCCCTCCTGGGCTAACCTGACTTTTGAAGTGGTGTTGTACGATCCTTTAATCTATCAGACTTCAACCGGCGATGGCATGATACTCTTCCAGTATGGAATATTGGACAACAGCAGTTCCTGCACGGTGGGGATCGAAAACCAATCGGAAGATGACGGCATTCAATACCTATACAACCAAGCCTATCATACCAATGCCAGCGCCATCGATGAAGGCATGGCGATTCTCTTCACTACAGACACTGCGGGAGTCCCCCAGATGGTAGTTGAAGTTGATTACGTGTCAGGATCACCTATTCCAACTGGTGGCGGGAATTTGTATTACGGCATATGGGGTGAAAATCAGGGATCGGTACCTCTGGATTATGACATCTGGATTGACAAAATTTACGAAAACACGGATACAACCACTCTTATTTTGCGCGAAATCACCAATTACCAGCCCGGCTGGCAGATCAACCGCCCGGATGCCTGGTACCCGGTTCCTGTTGGTTGGCCGGGCGGTAACTATGAATTTCGAATTTACTCAGGCTGGCATCCTGAATACGAAATATGGCATACGGATGCCTTTTCCTGGATAAAGGAAGGCGCTGTGGATTTAGATTATGACTTCGAAGCTAATTTACCAACCTGCAGCTTCCCAGATCCCTTCTCTGAATTCATCAATACCACTGCAGTTGATGGAACAATTCCCGAAGAATTCAGCCTGGGACAGAACTACCCTAATCCATTCAATCCTGCTACAGTTCTCAATTATAAGTTACCAGTGTCAAGTCTGGTTAATCTTACGGTCTATGACATTTCAGGACGAGAAGTCGCAAAACTGGTCAACGGCTGGCGGGATGCGGGGGTGCATGAAACGATTTTCAATGCTTCTGAATTAGCATCAGGCATATACCTATATCACCTTGAAGCTGGTGAGTTTAATGCTACCGGTAAGATGGTGCTGATGAAATAGTTGCTATGTTGTGAGTTGTCCCAAAGGGACTCTCCGTGGGAGTTTTGTAAACCTTCGGAGCAAATTGCAGGGCAGGGAACTTCGGCTGTTACGGGCAGGTTTCCCTGCCTTTTTATTGAAAAATCGGTTCTGAAAAATAAATTTTAAAACCCCTGAAAAATTATCAAAATTGTGTATTATACCTTGACAATTGCCCCATGAGTTACTATATTTCGCAAGATACCTCTGTATTTCTTGAAAACTATCACTGGCGCAAATGAGGATTTGAGTATTTTCGGCATCGTTTGTGTTGATCGGAGACATAAATTAAAGGATAAGCATAATAATGAGATTTAAGCTTTTAATTGTATCTCACTTGTTATTCGCGGTTGCTGCGTATAGCCAGCAGTTAGATACTCTTAAAATCAAGTCTGAGGCGGATAGTTTGTTCGCTGCGGGGAAATTTATTCAGAGATTATGGCCACCTGATGAGAGGTTCGAATTATATAAATCAGCTTTGAAACTATACAAACTGATTGGTGACAGAGAAGGTGAAACGGAGATATCCAGGAGGTTAGGAATCCATTATGTTCATCGGAATAATTTCCAGGAAGCACTATTTTATTTAGAAAAGGTACTTGCTATATACGTTGAAATTGGTGACAGAAAAAAGGAAGTTAAAGTTCTATACCACCTCGGAGATCTCTATAGAAATTTTTCCCTTTTCCCGAGGGCATTTGACTATTACCAACAGGGGTTGGAATTAGCTAAACAGATCGGAGACCGACACTATGAATGTTACATCCTGTTCAGCCTCGGAATAGCTTATCATTCACTTTCCAATTATCCCAAATCCCTGGAACATTATCGTAGAAGTCTGATATTGCGGAGGGAAATAGATGACATAAACGGTGAAGCCTGGACGTTATATAGTATAGGATTAGTTTATTCAAATCTTTACGATTTTCCCAACGCATTGGATTATTCAAGAAGAAGTTTGGAGATATTTGAGTTTGCCAAAAACAGAAACGGTGAAAGTTATGTCCTAAACTGCATTGGAATGATCTATAAAACACTCGCCGATTACCAGAAGGCATTGCACTATTTCCAGCAAAGTTTAGCCGTGAAGCGAGAATTAAAAGAGCCGATCATTGAGAGTATAGCTTTGAAAAATATCGGAACAATCTACACCAAGCTTTCCGATTACCCTGAGGCAATGGAATACTACCTGCAAAGTTTAGAGGTAGCCAGGGAAGTGGGAAACCGGCGGAGTGAAGGCTTGATCTTTAATGATATCGGAAAACTCTATCTTGCCCAGAAGAAATATCCAGAAGCGTTGGAATATAATGAGAAGGCGATGACAATTGCCTCAGAACTGGGAAAAGAAGAGGACATTCAAGCGTGCTATTCCACCTTAGGTGACTATTATGCTGTACAAGAGTTAGATTCTTTAGCTGTAGTGAACTATGGTGAGGCGATTGCATCTATGGAGCGGATTCGTGAGAAACTGGAGTTTGAGGGGCAAAAAAGCTGCTACGCTTCAGGAGTTACAGAAACTTATGAAGTAATGGTTCTGACGTTACTCCGGCTTCACAGGGAGGAAGAAGCTTATGCATACGTTGAACGCGCTCAAGCCCGTTCTTTTTTGGACTTGCTGACAAGCGGTGGCGTTATATTTGGTAAGGGTAAGGACAAAGAATTCCTACAGCGTGAACGGGAGTTACAAAATCAGAAGAAAGAAATTGAAAAACAACTTATCGCCGCAGCAGATGATGCGAAAATAATTGCTGAACTTGTCAAGAGAATAAAACAAAACCTCCGCTCAATAAGCGCATTGATTGAAGAGAAAAAGTTGCACGAGCCGGAACTGGTGGCTCTGGTTACGGTGAACTCTGAGACCCTTTCGGAAGTTCAACAACTATTAGATCACGAAAGCACAATTCTGGAATATTTCCTGACGAAAGAGAAAACTCTGATCTGGCGAATAACCCCAAACGAAGCAGAACTTTTTCAGGTTTCTATTAACAGCGATAGCCTTATTAATATGGTTAAAGGCTTTCGTGACGCAATCGTGTACTTCGGGAAGGGAGAGTATCTTTCCAGAGATTTATGCGACATTCTGATTGCACCGGTTGCGGAAACGGTTAAAACAGAAAAATTGATCATCATCCCTCACGGCATTTTGCACTATCTTCCTTTCGGAGCTTTGCAGGATGGTAAGGGAAAATATCTCCTCGATCAATATGAAATTAGTTACCTGCCTTCAGCGTCAGTTATCAGGTATTTAAAATCAAAAGAACGGGACAAAGGAGAAAATATATTAGCTTTTGGTAATCCAGAAGCGGATCATAAGGATTATAAACCAATTCCTTTTTCGGAGAAAGAGGTAAAAGACATTAGCAGATATTCCAGTAAAACTCGAGTTTTAACTGGCGCCGATGCAACAGAGACAAGATTCAGGGAGCTGGCACCAAATTTCGATATCTTGCATTTAGCCTGTCATGCAGAGCTGAACTCCGCTTATCCACTGTTTTCTGGTTTATTACTAGCTCCTGACGATAATCAGGATGGTGAATTGGACGTTCACGAAATCTTCACGATGGACTTGAATGCGTATTTAGTGGTTCTCTCCGGTTGCCAGACCGGATTGGGTCATTTAACCAACGGGGATGAATTGGTTGGGCTTACGCGCGCCTTCATTTATGCGGGAACTCCCACTATTATTTCTTCACTCTGGATGGTGGACGATGAATCCACTGCTTTTTTGATGAAGAATTTCTATCAAAACTTAAGAATATATGGCAAGGCGGAATCTCTCAGGAAAGCCCAGCTTGAAACGATGAAGGTGTACCAGGACACTCATTCCTGGGCATCGTTTATACTGATCGGAAGTTCAGAATAAATAATATATAAACAGCCCGAATGCGTAAACTGATATATTAGTTGGAGAAGTATTGGCTGTTATCGAAGAGACAAATTGGAACAATCTCCTGAAGAAAGTTCGTCGTGGAGATCAGTCAGCAAAGGATGATTTGTTTCGAAAATTGGCGGTAAGATTGCACCCCATCATCAAATACCGTTTAAGAGGGCAGTCTTCTGAAGACATAGAAGACATACTCCAGGATACGATGGTGATCTTCTCTGAAAAGATAAATCTCATTGAGTCGGATCCTGATACGTATGTTTTACAGATACTTCGAAATAAAATTGGAAATTTCTATCAACGGATGCGCAGGAGAAAAAATGTAACTATTCAGACGGATAGTCAGGCGGAAATCCATCACCGTGCTTCTTTTAGAGAACGAATTGTGACCACAATAAAGGAGAAAAGCAGTTTCTTAGCTGAGATTGAATCTGAGGATTTATCTAATTACATTCGAACGGCAATAAAAAGGCTGCCAGTTTTTTGCCAAACTTTCTTTCTGGCTATATTGGATGGGAGGAGAGTACAGGAAGTTTGGGAGCTCTACCGGAAATTAGAGCCGGAATTGCAAAGAAACGCATTCGACAAGAGGGTCTTCGATTGTCGTAAAAAATTGATGGACCTGGTGAGTGATCAAATACAATAACTTGGTGAGATAATGAAGCAATGTATCGATGCAGAATTGGGACGTCTTATCGCGCTCTACGAGTTGGGACAGTTGAGCGACGATGAGCGTGACCGATTTGAGGAACATCTCCTGAAGTGCGATTTCTGTCTTGGGGAGATAGAAGAAAAGATGCCTGTTATCTCCGCTTTCCAGGAGCATAAAGATGAAATTCGTGAAGAGCTTAAAAGAGAAAGTATCGAATATAAACCACAGAAACGAAAGTTATTAAAATTGGTTCGAGAAGAGCGAAAAAGAAAAGCCTTAACTGCGACTATTTGGGAAAGAATAATTTCAAGCATTGAAGATTTCAGAAGAGCGAAAGTGTTCGTACCTGCTACAATAGTTACGATTGCTTTGGTGGTATTCTTAATCATGCGCCCGGGAACTCAGCCGGAAAACCCCTATTTTGCTCATTTGAGCTTTGAGAAGGCGCCGTTCAAACAAATGCACGTGAGGAGTGATATTGGAACCGATGCACAGTTGACATTCAGGAAAGGAATGGATGAATATCTTAAGGGTAATTTCAAAGGCGCTATTGATTATTTAGAAAATGCCGTGTCAGCATCTCCCGATGAAGGTCCCTGGTGGTTATATCTGGGTATCAGCTACTACCTTGATCGTCAAGCAAAACCGGCTGTCAAAGCGCTGACTAAGGCGGTATCGTTAACTGAATATACGCTCAAGAGTGGAGCAGAGTGGTATCTGGCTCAAGCATTCCTGTTAGATGGAAACGCCGACCCTGCCATGCCTTTGTTGGAAGGACTTGCTATACAGAAGAGAGATTATTCTGAAATTGCAGAATCGCTATTAGAAAAGGTACGACCTGTGGCTGAAAAGGAGAAGTAGAAATGAGTTTTAAATAGGAATAACTTCAACTAAGAACGCGGATCACAATCCCAGCCCGGCACAAACGCCGGGGTTTTTATTTTGCATTTTAGCGCTTATTTCAACTATAATTGCTATCAAATATAAAAGATAATTTAAAAACAAGTATTTTTGTAAGATTTGGGTATTTCGGCAAATCCCGTTTGTAGAAGGGCAGGAATCATTGCACAGGCTGCGAATAAAGAGAAATTGAAATGACGACAAAATGAAACAGGAGGTTTAAAATGAAGAGGAAAGCATTTGTCCCCTTGCAGACTTTGCTAATTCCAACAGCCATCTTGGTTTTAGCCAGCATTACATCTGCAGATACCTACATCTCCGGCGGAGACGTATACGGAAATTGGACTGAGGCAGGTTCACCCTACATCATCCAGGGAGATATCACGATACCCAGCGCCGAGACTCTGAATATAACATACGGTGTCGAGGTGCGTTTTGAACAGAATACTGGACTTTCCGTCTACGGCTCTCTGTTAGCGGATGGCACCGATCCATTCAGCGTCGGTGATACTGTATTCTTCACTTCAACTTCACCCCCGGGCAGTTGGGACGGCATACACGTAGAAGGAAGCGGTTCGATGGAATTAATATTCAGCACGCTTGAATATGGAAATTCCCTCTGGACGACGAATGGTCTTCTGTTCACCGATTGCCGGTTGTCGATCCCTGTATGTGAAGAACCCAATGGTCTAGATCTGACCCGCTGTCTGGTCACCGTCAGTCTGTCATCGGTAGGTTCGAATCCACTTGATATTGAAGGATGTACTTTCGAAGGCAATCTGGAGTTCATGTATAATGCTGCTGGAGGAAGCATCGCCAATTCAACCCTGCAGCAGAACCTTAGTTACTGCACCGGCATGAGCGCAGGTACATTGCAGCTCTATGATAGCCAGGTGAATGGTAGTGTGGTGTGTTTCGGCGAGGACTGCATAATTAGTTTGAATGGCTGCACTATTCAAGGGGCTATATCTACAACCGAAGATGGGAGTGTCGAGTTTAATAATAGCACAGCGTATTCTGCTATCTCCGTTATCAATACCAATCCCGGCGAATACACTCACCTGGATATTATCAATAGCACTGTCCACGGCCAAATCACCATCGATTGGGTGGATGTGGAGATAACTGGAAGTACACTCTACAGCGGTATCGGCCTCACGACTGCACGTCGTTTAGAGGTAAACGGAAACACCATCCACGGAATTCTGTCAGGATCGATTAGTGCAATGTCGTACTATGACGCGAATGTCATTAATAACAAATTTGTAAATGCGGGAATTGACATTTCGGGTGTCTTCAGTGAAATATCATGTTATGTTCACTATAATGAGGTCACCAACTGTCTCCTGAACGGCATCAGTGTCGCCGCTCAGGTCAGTGCGACGACGGCGCATGAGTTATCGATTGTCAACAATACCGTATACAACTCAGGAGGTAATGGCATCTCCATCAGCAAAACCGGATCTGGAGATCTCAACACGTCCCTTACCAACAACATCGTCAGTACGAGCGGCGAATATGGCATTTACGTCTCGGACTTCGATTCACCGAACGTCTCTTATAATGACGTCTGGAATTCGGCTATCGGTGATTATTCAGGAGTAACGCCTGGGATCGGCTCCATCAGCCTCGATCCCCAATTCATAGATCCGGGAAACGGCGATCTGAACTTGCAGCGGATTTCACCCTGCATCGATGCTGGAGATCCAAGCTCTCCGTTTGATCCTGATGGTACAATAGCGGACATGGGTGCTTTCTACTTTCACCAGGATATGCTGGTGAAGCTGACGTTGATTCCCGATTATCTACCCATTGTGATTCCCGAAACGGGCGGTGAATTTGGTTTCACGATAGAGGTAACCAACCTGACTCTTGACTGGCAGTCTTTCGACTTCTGGTCAGAGATTGAGCTTCCAGGATGGGGATCGTTCGAAGTACTCAGTGCGACCGGTCTTCTTATAGCCCCCGGTTTCACCGCCTACGGGTACCGATTGCAGCAAGTCCCGGATTTCGCTCCGGCGGGGACATACACTTATCTGGCCTATGTTGGCACCTATCCCTGGATCGTGGATGATTACTACTACTTCTTCTTCGAAAAAGAAGGCAGTGTTGAAGGTAACTTTCCAGGATCGCCATCATATTGGTTCTGCGCAGGTAAGGGATTTGAGGGCTTGAATGTGAACAAGGATGAAGATATTCCCTCAAACTTTGTTTTGAATGAAGCCTATCCCAATCCCTTCAATCCAACAACTACTATTAGTTACCAGCTACCAGCTACCAGTTTGGTCAGTCTCTCAATCTACGACATCTCAGGCCGACAGCTAGCGAATCTAGTCAACGGCTGGCGGGACGCAGGTAATCATGAAGTTACTTTCGATGCATCAGAACTCTCATCAGGTATGTACATCTACCACTTGCAAGCCGGTGATTTCACAGACAGCGGAAAGATGATCCTGATGAAATAATATCTGTGAAAATTCAGAATTCGATAGAGGCGTCCCGCAGTAGCGGGACGTTTTTTTGTAAGGCTATTAAGAAGATAAAGCTGGAACTCATAAGAGGCTTACGTCTTGACCCCGTAAGCGAAGAGAAACAGGTTTCGCTTCAGGTATATATATCTACCAGCTTAATGCAGAAGAATTCACCGCCAAAGGGAAGATGTTGCTGATGAAATAGCGATTGACATTCAACGATCTGCTGTCAGCAAGTAAAAAATCAAGTTTCTTTGTAAGATTTAGGCATTTCGGCAAATCCCGTTTGTAGAAGTGGAAGGAATCAAAGCAAAGGCTTCGAATAAAAAACAATCAACTATAACGGCAAAATGAAACAGGAGGTGGAAATGAAAGGGAAAGAATTAGCTAAATAACTGTGTAAAAGTAGTAATTATCAAAATCGAAGAATTAAGGAGTTAATCATGAATGTACGGAATCTAAATACTTTGCTGATCGCGCTATGCGTGATCGTACTGGCTGCAGCTCCGCTCTATGCTCATCTTATCCCCATGCAGGAATGGGAAGCGAGATACAATGGTCCTGCGAATGGAGCTGACGAAGCCGCTGTAATTGCTGTGGATGCAGATGGCAATGTTTATGTTGGGGGGTCCAGCTATGGAGTGGGAACTGGTTATGATTTTACTGTGATCAAGTACAGTCCAGCCGGAGTTCTGTTATGGGAAGACAGGCACAATAGTGGTTTCAATTGGCCTGACCGCGTCGATGCCCTGGTTCTCGATGCCTCCGCCAATGTATACGCTACCGGAACGTATGGTTATGCATCCGGCCCTGAACATGATATACTCACGATCAAGTATGACACCGATGGTAACATACAATGGATGCATATCTATGATGGTCCCCTTGGATATGATACCTATGCCGAGGACATTGCCCTCGATAGCGACGGGAATGTGTTTGTGGCCACAACGTCGCATGAGGCAAGTCAGTATTATTACATCTTGCTTAAATACAGTAACGATGGTGTTCTGCTATGGGAGGTATATCATAATCCTGGGCCAGGCCAGGAGTGGCCGAGTGATATGGCTTTAGACTCTGACGACAATGTGTATATAACCGGATACTGCACAGAAAGCGGTTCAGATCATGACTTCCTTACCGTCAAGTATGATAATGATGGTGCTGTGCAATGGTCAGTAGTGTACGATGGACCTGCAGGTGACGCGGACGAAGGGCTTTATATAGCCGTAGATGGTGATGCCAATGTTTATGTTGCAGGCTATAGTGTAGAAAATGACACAGATCCGGACTATACCACCATTAAATACAATTCCGCAGGCGTCCTGCAGTGGGTGAAGCGATATGACGCTGCCAATGAAAGTGACTATATATTCGGCCTTGGGCTCGATCTCGATGGGAATGTGTATGTCGCAGGTCATGCAGACTTCAATCCGGGAGCAACTGACATTCTGAAATTTGTAACCATCAAGTATGATGCTGACGGCGTTGAGTTGTGGCAGCGGATTTACGAGGGTGGCGCCGAAGATAGCCACTGCAGTGCCATGACTCTGGACTCGCAAGCGAATGTGTACGTTACGGGAATGAATTATGTCGATGAATATGATTACATTACCGTTAAGTACAATACCGAGGGGAATTTCCAATGGGATATAAGATACGCCGGTCCGGTATTTGGGCGGGATAAGCCGAATGCCATAGTCACAGATGCGGACCTCAATGTCTATGTGACGGGTGAAAGTGTGGGCGATGGAACTGATTACGATTTTGCAACCATAAAATACTGTCAGATCTCGCCTATAACCGTCACCTTGGCGCCGGTCAATCCCCCGATCGTAATTCCTGCTAACGGCGGTTCGTTTGCCTTTGATATATCAGTAGAAAATATCTCCGAATATGAGCAGACGTTCGATATTTGGTGTAATGTCGAACTCCCCGCGGGTCAGCAGTGTACTGTGTTAGGACCGATAGAGGTTATTGTGAATCCGTTACAGAGCATTACCCGTCTTCGTTCACAAGCCGTTCCACCAGTAGCTCCAGCAGGGGAATACATGTATTGGGCTTGTGTCGGTTATCCTCCCTGGGTGATCATGGATTATGATAACTTTTGCTTCACCAAAGAGGGCACCGATGATAGCTGGGAAGGTCTAGGCGGCTGGATATGTTCAGGCGAACTTTTCCCGGGAGAGGACATAACGACCGAAGACGCTTTGCCAGCAGAAATCAGCCTGCTGGGCGCTTACCCCAATCCCTTCAATCCGACCACTACTATCAGTTATCAGCTTCCAGCCTCCAGCTTAGTCAGTCTCTCGATCTACGATATCACAGGTCGGCAGGTGACAGAACTTGTCAACGGCTGGCGAGATGCAGGTAATCACGAAGTAACCTTCGATGCTTCAGATCTTCCATCAGGTATGTACATCTATAATCTGACCGCTGGTGAATATCAGGCTACTGGTAAGGTGGTGCTGGTGAAGTAGGAGTAAGGAGTAGAATTCACAATATCGAAGGAACGATCCCGCTGCAGCGGGATCGTTTTTTATTTGCTATTCCAAAATAATCATAATCAACAGTAGTCAAGAATAATATAAATATTTTTTAACTTGACTAATATCTAAGCTCGTGTTATATTATGGAGAGAATTAAGACCACATCAGAACAACCAACACCAGTGAATTGACGACTGAAACGGTAAACCTGCGTGCGGGCTGCTGGCAATGTAAAATTGGTCGTCTATGACATTTCGGGACGAGAGATAGCTTTTCTGGCTAATGGTTTTTAAACCAAAGGTCCCCATGAGGTTACTTCTGATGCCTCCGGATTATCTTCCGGCATCTATTCTATCCTCTTGAAAACTGAAAATTTCATCCAAATACAAAAAGCCATTATAGTAAAGTAAAAAATGGAGGTGAATATGTCAAGATATGCATTTGTCTCTTTGATTGGTGCAATGCTAGCGATTTCAATCGCATCAGCAGAAACCATCATTCCCGGCGGAGATGTATCGGGTACATGGGATATATCTGGATCGCCTTATTTAATTATGGGTGACATTACCATTCAAAGCGGAAACACATTAGTTGTTGAACCCGGTGTACAAGTCCGATTTGAATTGAATGTGGGTCTTACAGTTTACGGTTCGCTTTCTGCGGATGGGACGGTGGGGGATCTAATTACATTTACTTCTAACTTAATCAATCCACAGATGAATGATTGGGCAGGGATTGAAGTTGTCGATAACGGCGTGGCTAACCTGATTTATTGTGAGGTTACATACGGGATTATCTCTGGCGAGGCTGACAGCTATGCTGAAATAGAAATCACCAACAGTGAAGTCTGTACCATTACCGATTGTGGCCGGTATTTAACCATCGACAATTCCGTGGTCAATGGTGACATAAGTTCAAGCAGCGAGTGGTATCACTGTATTACCATAACTTCATCTGTAGTCAATGGAACTATCTACGCTGGTACGGCAGAATGTCATTTCTCGTTGAACACTAATAGTGGGGACATTATCCTTGGTTACACGCGTGATACCTACATCCAAAATTGCTCGATCTACGGGTCGATATCTGGAGGGATATCTTACATAGGTGGGAGTTACAACATCAGTCAGAACACAATGTTTGGCGGTGGAATCAATATAGATCATTCTTCAGAAGTTCATGGCGACATCACTGGTAACGTTCTCTATGATTCACCCAATAATGCCATCAGCGTGAGTCATACTGGCCATCCCTCTCTGGGTGGCAGCGTGAGTATCCTCGATAATACCATTGACGGCGGTACTGGTGGGATTTCGGTTACCTCAACCGGTTGTGATACATACTTTTACCTGGATATAAGTGGTAACACGATCACAGACGTGAGCGGTGTTGCTATCTTCGCATCAGGCCGGATGGGTGGTGGGATATTCGATCCATTTTCAACGCTTGTGGAAAATAATTTTATCGAAAACTGCTGTAGCACAGGCATTTATATCGAATGTTTTGATGAGGTAGCGGTATCTCATAACACGATTATAAATGCCTCGGCTGACGCGATTCTTGTCGATAATGCCGTCTCCTGGTACCGAAGCGTCTCAGTTACAGCCCAGTTCAATGTGATCAGCCACTCAGAGGATGAAGGGATAGCTGTAACCAACCCAAATGCCGGTACGGAAGACGTTATAATTAATGTGGTGAATAACTCGGTCTTTGACGTGGGTAACAATGGTGTTGCAGTGATTAACCTGATTGCGGGAAGTGGAGTTTTCACGATCTTGAACAATATTGTTTCCTGTGCGGGGCAATATGGTATCTCCCTACCTGCACTAGGGTCCGCGAACGTCTCTTATAATGACGTCTGGAATTCGGCTATCGGTGATTATTCAGGAGTAACGCCTGGGATCGGCTCCATCAGCCTCGATCCCCAATTCATAGATCCGGGAAACGGCGATCTGAACTTGCA
>NJBN01000017.1 GCA_005223185.1 candidate division LCP-89 bacterium B3_LCP | reverse complement strand
GCAGGTAGTTGGTGATCTCACGCAGGATTAAGGTAGTGAAGGTGGAATCCGGTTGCCCTGGCTGATAAATATGGTCAATCCAGATGTCGTAGTCCAGAGGTTGACCACTCTGGTTTTCACCCCAGATCATGTAGTCGAGAATGCCACCGCCAGCAGGTATCGGCGAACCGCCAACGAGGGCCAATGTAACGACCATGTCGGGATACTGAGGTTCGGTTTCGACATGGAACGGATAACTGCCGGGTTCGGGCCACTGCGGAACCAGTGGTGTGGCAGGGATGATTCCTACCGGCACGTTGTGATAGACCATATCGTTCAATGTCCAGGTACCTTCGGTCTGAGTTACAGTACCGGCATCTTTATCAAATTCGTAGATGATATGACATTCACCATCCACTACCTTGGCAATACTGGGGTAACATTCAGAGAAACATGCTCCCGGAGCAGCATTATTAGGAGTTATCGTTTCAGTAATGTTGGTGCCTTCATGCCAGTTCATACCGCCATCTTCAGAATAGGACAGGTAGATTTCACCAGATGGGTAACCGCCTGCACTCTGAGCCAGAGTATCGCAGTCATAGACCTGGTAAACGCAGTAGAGATTACCTGTGGATGGATCCTGACCCAACTGCGGACGCTGAGCTTTCACGTTCCAGGCGCCGCAATCGATGTAGTTCCAATCCCAGTCATCGAAGGCGTCGTGGATCATCTTGGGATCTTCAAGCGGGTACTGATCGGTCCAATGCCAGATCGAGGATGCATGCCAGTAGGTGGTTCCCTGAAGTTCGAAGTATGATGGTGTTGTAAAGACCACATGCGTGTAATCGTCCTGATCGATAAAGACATTCAGGTCAGTATAGGCACGAAGAGTGTCCATTTCAGCTAAGGTAGTATCCGGCAGATAGGACAGATCCGGCGGGATGAAGTTGGTTATGTTGGTGAAATCATTCCAGTCGGGATTGACACCATCATCATCGATTACAACGTAGATGTCGTTGTTTCGCTGACTAGGATCAGGAGCAGTGGGGAAACCGTCATCCCTGCACCAGGTCCAGGCATAAGCGACCTTGTCGGATACGTCGGACGTAGCCACATCAGCAGCGATGGTCATGGTCCAGGTCATCAGTTCCCAGGGAGAATAGCTTATCGAGTACAGTAATTCATCATAAGTCCCCTTGGTATAGAAGTGGCGCTGAGCAGCACCTGCAGAACCCGGGTTCTCAGTCGATACGATCTGCATGTACTGCTGTCTATCAAACTGAATACGGGGCCAGATTACCTTATCCAGAGGGTAAGGTGGAGCTTCATAAGTGATGAACGTTCCTGTATGCGGGAAAAAGTCCGTTGCTACCGCTGTCCAGAACAGACCACCCGGTGTGTTTGTCCAGTGGAAAGCAGGGAATGCTCTACCACCAAAGTCAGCATCTATGGTGCAGTACCCTGCGCGGTTTGCGGATTCTACCGGATAACCGGACCCGGGCCAACCTTGAAGGCCGGTTACGGGATCGATATAATTGTAGTAGATGTGGCGGTCAGTCGAACCATAATCCAGACCGTTGGTCCAGTCGAAATGCAAGTAGCCTAATTCATCCATTGCAACCATGCGACCGATAGTACCGTTATGCTGATTATCATACCAGGTAGTACCGATAATCTGCGTAGTACCAAGGTCAATCGCACCCCATGCTGGATATGGCGGGTGAGCCACCGGAGCGTGAATTTCCTCTTCTCCTGTTATTAAGGGATAGGTTTTCTCTGGTGTCATCTGATCGTTGGCGGTGAGTACAAGCACCGGAATTAGAATGAGCATCAGTGAAGTGGTAATGAGTCGCTTCATAGTTCCTCCAGTTTTGTGATTACTATTGTCATCGTATTGTCTGCCCCGAAGTGATTTGTATGTTGTAACCAATAAGATACAAAATTCAAGAGGCTGAAATCAAGTGTATTTTTTTGCATGTTCACTTTCATGAATAGTTGTAAGTATAGTATAATTAATTTTTTGACGATTTTTCGGGTAGCAGGGACACGGAAAGGACAGACACACAGGTCTGCCCCTACAGCCTTTTGTTATCATTTTGGTGTTATTTCATCAACACCATCTTGCCTGATACTGTGAACTCACCTGCCGTTATTCGATAGATGTACATGCCAGAAGGTAGATCTGTGCCATCGAAGGTGATCTGGTGAGTACCGGGGGGGTACCAGGATTGTAGGGGTAGCCCTCTGTGGCTACCCGGGCAAGCACGGAGGCTTGCCCCTACATTCCGCCCATTTACGTCGAATATGTCCAGAGTCACCAAACTCGCAACTCGCATAGAGAAACTGAGAACAGTAGTTGCGTTGAACGGATTCGGATAAACCCCCGTGACTTCAAACTGCTCTGGCACAGTGTAGTCAACCTGGGTTATAGCAATCTGTTCGAATGGATCAGGTGCATTCAGTGGTAGGTTGGCTTCGAAGTCGAAGTCGGAATCTACTGGACCATCCTTCACCCAATACATCATGTCATTATGCCAGACAGTGTATTCGGGATGCCAACCGGTGTAAATCTGGAAAGCATATTCGCCGCCGGGCCAGTCGCCGGGTACCGGGAACCAGGCGTCCGGACGGTTGATCTGCCAGCCGGGCAGGTAGTTGGTGATTTCACGCAGGATTAGGGTAGTGACAGTGGAATCCGGTTGTCCTGGCTGGTAAATCTTGTCAATCCAGATGTCGTAGTCCAGAGGCTGACCCGCTTGGTTTTCACCCCAGATGGCATAGTACAGGTTGCCACCGCTTGCAGGCACTGGTGATCCGGAAACGTAGGTAACTTCCACAAACATGTTGGGTGGAGGTATGCCGTACCCGTGAAATGGATAGCTGCCAGGCTCAGGGAACTGCGGAACCAAAGGTGTGGCGGGAATATCTCCCACTGGTACCTGGTGATACACAACGTCATTAAGCGTCCAACTGCCTTCAGTCTGGACCACCGTACCGGCATCACGATCAAGAACGTACATGATGTGGCAAGTATCATTAACCAGTTTTGCCATGCTGGGGGTAATTTCGGACAAGCAAGCGCCGGGCGCGGCGTTGTTCGGCGTGATGGTTTCTGTGATGTTGGTGCCTTCATGCCAGTTCAAACCGAGATCTTCCGAATAGGACAGGTAAATTTCACCGGATGGGAAACCGCCCTCACTCAGAGCCAGAGTATCACAGTCATACACCTGGTACATGCAGTACAGGTAACCAGTAGCAGGATCCTGGCCCAACTGTGGACGCTGAGCCTTCACATTCCAGGCTCCGCAATCGACTGAATTCCACCACCAGTCATCGAAGGCGTCGTGAATCATTTTGGGATCTTCGTCAGGATATTGGCTGGTCCAGTGCCAGATTAGAGAAGGATGCACATGAGTTTCCCCCTGTACAGCAAAATAAGATGGAGTAGTGAATACAACGTGTACAAAATCATCCTGGTCGATAAAGACATTCAGGTCGGTGTATGCACGCAGGGTGTCCATGTTAGCCATTAGTGTATCCGGCAGCCAGGAAAGATCCGGAGGCATAAAGCACGTGATATTAACAAAATCGGTCCAGTCTGGATCTTCACCGTCGTAATCGACCACAAGGTAGATGTCATTGTTACGCTGACTGAAATCAATTACCGAACCTGAGGGGAAACCTTCACTCTTGCACCAGGTCCAGGCATAAGCAACCTTGTCAGAGACCTCAGATGTAGCCACATCACCTGCGATGGTCATGGTCCAGGTCATCAGTTCGAAATTACCTTCATAACTGATAGAGAAGGTTAATGGATCGTACGTTCCTCTAATCCAGTAGTGACGTTGAGGATCCATAGAATATGGATTTACAGTCGATACAATCTGCAGAGCCTGCTGGTTGTCAAACTGGATGCGCGGCCAGATTATTTCCGGAAGTTGTGGATTATAAGGATTAGGTGCCTCATAGGTGACAAAAGAACCGGTGTGAGAATAGAGGTCAGCCGCGGTAACAGTCCAGAAGTCGCCACCCGGAATAGGAGTGGAGTGATAGCAGGGAAAAGCGATTCCACCAGCTCCCCAGTCTTCCACGTCCATGGTGGTATAACCAGCCCGCTGAGAGGCTTCCACCGGATAACCGGATCCGGGCCAACCCTGAACGCCTGAAGGGTCAATATAATTGTAGTAGATATGGCGACTAATTGCACCCCAGTCCTCACCATTCATCCAGACGAAGTCGGTGTAACCATCAGCACTCCTCTCGATCATACGCCCGACCGTACCATTGTGCTGGAGTTCGTACCAGGTAGTACCGATAACGGTAGTGGTACCAAGGTCAGTCGTACCATAACCTGGATAGGGTGGGTGAGCCACCGGCGCGCGAACATCCTCTCTGCCAGTCATATAGGGATAGTTTTTCAACGGCACCGTCTGATTATTAGCGGTAAGTACGAACAGTGGAATCAGAATCAGTATAAATGAAATGATAATAAGTCGCTTCATAATTCCTCCAGATTGTGATAACGGCTATCAGCCTATATATCCTCCGTAAGGATGTGAATGTTGCATCCGCTAAGTTAAAAGAATTCGAAAGCAGAAATCAAGTGTATTTTATTGCATGTTCGCTTTTATGTGTATAAGAGGGGTTGTCCTAAAAACCGGAATGTAATTAGACAGCCCCTCTATAATATTCAGTTTTCTGTACTCTGTTCTCTGTAACTACTTCATCAGCACCATTTTACCGGTAGCGTTGTAAGCGCCAGCCGTTAAACGATACAGATAAACGCCGGACGTCAATCCGGACCCATCGAATTTCTCACTGTAATAACCGGGGCTTAAGGTGCGGTCTAATAGCGTCATCACCTTTTGCCCGGTGATGCTGTAAACTTCCAGAATCACCTTCTCAGGCGTTGCCAGATTGAAATTGATGGTAGCTTGCGGATTGAACGGTTCGGGGAAGTGCCCCAGCAATTCTGTAGCTTCAAGAACGATAGCCGCTTTCAAGCTGAAGGTTTCCTCAACTTCGCCGTCGAAGAATGTAACCGTGCCCTCAGAGCCAGAACCATCACCGCCTCTAGCCTTTTCGAAGGTGAAGCTATTCCAACTTTCAATAATATTGGGATATTCACCGGTGTAAGCTGTAACGGTGTAAGTTCCCGGCATGGACATCCCGCTAATGGTCAAGTACATCGTTCTCGACATCGAACCACCGGGGTCCATGTACAATCCCTGCCGCAGTACCATCAGGATAATCTGAGCATCCGGCTGCTGCAGGTTATACCAGGCATCGTAAACGTTGTAAAAGTAAGGACTGTTGATGATAGACAATCCGAACCATACTGTGCCGCCCGTCGGTGGGAGAACTATTGGCGTACCAAATGGCGTTAACGAGATGCTGCAGATTCCCTGCTGTACTCCTTGATCGAAATAGTGCGCGCCCATATCCCGCCGCGTGCCATCAGGATCGGGAGGATCTGCAGGATCGCCAGCATCTATACAGGGGCTGATCGGCTGCAGGAAGTAGTTACCTGCATTGGGATCGATGTGGAAAGGCAGCATGTAGATGTTACCCACACCGGGCCAGCCGTTCTGGATATCGCTGTAGGTCATGGTAATCGAACAGCCTGAATATACGTAGAACTGCTGTAGATTTCCCATGATGATATTGTTGCGGCCGTATGGATGCGAATACTGATACGCCCTGATGGAATTATGTCCATTCTGTTCGATGGTGTTATTGGTGATTACAGGGGAACAGTGATCGCCGCAGAAGATAGCTCCCAGGTTGTTCTGGCACACTTCATTGTAGTAAATGAAGGGGCTGGAATAGTGATGGCAGTAGATACCGGTACCCGTATAATTCACCGAACTGTTCCAGTTGATCACATTGTACTGGATGTTCGGCGAGCTGTGATCCAGACAGATTCCACCGCCGCTGTAAACGACAGCGCTGTTGAAATTGATGTAGTTGCTTTCCAACAAGCCACCGCTGTATTCATAAGCCATTCCGGCACCGTGATCAGCCACATTGCTGAAGATGATGTTATCGTGGATGTAACTATCCGCGCATTCCTGCAAGTAGATACCACCGCCATCATCGTAGGATTGGTTGTTGGTGATCTCGTTATAACCGATTTCAGCATATGCTTGCAGCAGGTAGATACCGCCGCCTTTGTAATCAGCTTTGTTATTGGAAATGCGGCAATCGTGAATGTATGCTGACGTGTTGTAAACGTGAACACCACCACCCTTGCTGTAAGGTTCGGATTGCGCACCCTGCGCATACCCCCATTCAATGACGCAATAGGCAAGTTCAGATGTACCTTCAGTCTGCAAAAGGCTCAAACCCGCCCAGGTTTCCGTAGCGTAAGGCAGATTATGTGTCATATAAATAGAATCTCCCGGTGCTCCGATGGCCAATAGGTTCCCATGTGCAATAAATTGGTGATGTCCGGTGAACTTTACTTCCACTCCGGGTTCAATCATCAGACTCGATCCAAATGGTATTTCGATGTCTGCAAGCGCATAATACGGCGATCCCATAGCTGTCCACACTCCGCTGACCTGTCCTGCAACGTAGGTCTGACTTAGAGCTGGAACAGCACACAGGATGAGTGATACCGCAATCAGATTGATATAGGTTACTACTCTCATGATATACCTCCGCGCTGTTTGAACGTTTAAATTGCTTATAGTAACAAGTTGTATCTATCATTATAACAATTTTTTAAGTAAATGTCAAGTCTTTTTTTAAATTGGGGCAAAATAAATTGGTTTTTTTCTATTTTTTTGCAATATTTATGTATGAATGATAGTCCGGCGGTGGGTGGCATGGGCGCAAGCTCCCCTTACGGGCTTCTGGTTTTAAAGGATTAACCGTTGCGTCAGGTCCTTAGCGAAGCGGAGACCTGACGCTTCCTGTCACTCCCGTGTAAACGGGAGTCCAGAGGATACTCAATGAGTTTGAACGCTGGATTCTCCGAAGGAGTACTACATACCGGATAGAACTAAAGTTCTTCCGGAATGACACATTGAGTTTGTTCATAATCGGGGCAGCCTGCTCCTATGGGGATAAAAATCCCTGCATTTGAGAATTGCCTTGACATTTAAACAATTTATTGCTATATTGTTAAACAGCTACTATTAATATCCGGCATTGGAGAGGAGGAAAGAATGAACGGTTCTCAAAGAATTCCAATTCTACTGCTGACTCTGGGTATGATCTGGGTTGGAGTTATAGGCACGGTAAACGCACAAGTTATAGAGGAATGGGCAGCCCGGTATAACGGTCCAGACAACCTTTACGACGGCATTAGCAACATGGTGTTGGACAGCCAGAACAACGTGTACGTCACGGGCGCCAGTCATTTGGGGTATGCGGAGTACAGCTTTATCACCATCAAGTACAACACTGCTGGTGAAGAGCTGTGGGTTGCCAGGCATGACGGTGGTAGAGCCAACGATATCGCCATAGACGATGATGATAATATCTACGTTACCGGATCGTGCTATGGCGATTTTTGCACTATCAAGTACGATTCGGACGGCGCCGAACAATGGGTGGCAATGTACAACTTCCCCGGAAGCAGAACTGATGAAGGGTACGCTATCACTCTGGATGAAGATGGTTATGTTTACATTATGGGCTGGCACAGTTGGATGGATTATGTGGTGATTAAATATAACGCACAAGGCGAAGAGCAATGGGTTGCTGTTTATTCCGGTATGGGAGCAATAGCCAGAGATATTGCTGTGGATACTGACGGAAATGTTTACGTTACCGGTTCCTGCTTGATTGATTCTACAGGTTTACAGTGCGATTATCTGACCGTGAAATTCGATGCGGAAGGGCAGTTTCAGTGGGCGGTTAGTTATAATGGTTCAGCAATCTTGTCGGATTATGCCACCGGAATTGTGCTTGACGAAAGCGGTAATGTGTATATCACCGGTCGCGCTTTCATGTACGATTCGCTGTATGACTATACCACTATCAAATACAGTCCGGATGGTCAGGAACAATGGGTATCAAGGTACAATGGTCCTGCAAATCAAGATGATGAAGCCAATGCCATTGCTATGGACGGCGATGGTTTCATTTATGTTACCGGTACCAGCGCCGAAGAAGAGGGTATATTCTTCCCGTCATATAATTACGCTACGGTGAAATACAATCAAGATGGAGATGAAATCTGGGTTACCCGGTACGATGGACCCGAAGGGCAGGAAGATATCGCTGCTTCAATAACTACCGATGCGGAAAACAGCGTTTATGTAACCGGAAAGAGCGATGTTGCCCCGAGTGAATGGGATTCTCACTACGAAATCATTTCGGTTAAATACGATTGCGATGGTCAGGAACTGTGGGTGGCGAACTACGCCGGTCCCGGCAACGGTGATGGTGATGAAGCCAATTGCATCGCCGTTGGCAGCGATGGTAACGTGTTCGTCGGTGGTGCGGGCGTTGTACCAAATAACGGTTATGATGCGTTGACTTTAATGTACGGTCAACCCGACATTGCGGTAACGATAACACCTTACGGATTGCCAATTCAGATACCAGCTTCCGGGGGCAGTTTTGACTACAACGTGGAGATCATTAACAATGAACCGGAAACGGTTATTTGCGATTTCTGGTGTGATGTAACTCTGCCAAATGGAAACCAATACGGTCCTGTGTTGGGACCCGTTCCCTTGATTTTATCGGCAGGAAGCACGATAAGTCGTGACCGCACGCAGAATGTTTCAGGAAACGCTCCTGCTGGAATATACAGGTATAACTTCTTCCAGGGCAATTACCCGGACGTCGTGTGTAACTTAGCTAATTTCCCCTTCGAGAAACTGGCTGGAGGAGATGGCGAAGCTATCGATGAATGGACGAACAGTGGGGATTCTTTTGAGGGAAGCACTGAAATTGCTGCCTCCACAGAATTCCTCATGCTGAACTGCTATCCCAATCCTTTCAACCCCAGTACAGTTATTAGTTTCGAATTGCGAGTTGCGAGTTCGGTGAAACTTGACGTCTATAATACAAACGGCTGCCGCGTAGGGGTCGCCTGCCCCTTCGGGGACCTTGCGTCAACCCGCCTATATCCCCCCGGCACCCACCAGATCACTTTCGATGGTTTTGGTCTGGCTTCGGGGATTTATCTGTACAGGGTTGAAGCAGGTGGGTTCACTGCGACAGGTAAGATGGTGTTGATGAAGTAACAAATTAAGGGGCGGCTGAAAGGTCGCCCCTGTTCGTTAATCAGGGGAGGAAAAAATGTTCAGAAATATCCAGGTTGTTCTTACTCAAGGATTGCTGATCGCTTCAATCGCTTCAGCTCAAACAGTTATTCCCGGTGGCTCGGTATCGGGCACATGGGAAATATCTGGGTCACCTTATATCGTCGAAGGGAATATTACCATTCAGGACGGTGATACGCTGGCTATCGAACCGGGAGTAGAGGTTCGCTTTGAGGCTGACGTCCTACTGCAGGTAATTGGCTATTTGCAGGCAGATGGAATGGGTGATACCATTCGATTCACATCAAATCTACCTAATCCACAACCAGGTGATTGGGATGGTTTCATAGTTAATAATTACGGCAGTGTAGATATGCGGTTCTGTTTATTTGAATATGGAGATCACTTCCACGTGTACTACAATGAACCGTTTCAGCTTACCGATTGTACATTTTTGTTTCCTGTCAGCGGTCAACCCGATTACATGACAATGCTGCGGTGTAATGTTAACACCGATCTAACCTTCAACGGTGGGCAATGTATGGTCTTAGATCAATGTACCTTTAGTGGATACTTAGAATTTCTAGATGGACCAGGTGCAGATTATACCATACACACCTGCTCAATAAACGGTACAATGTACCTCTCCGATTATGCTGCGACCTACACGGTTACGAATACCTTCGTTGGAGGGGACGTTCCCATAACCATCGAAGGCACCAGCTATTTCACAGGCTGCGATATCACGGGGACGATTACCGGAGGGGACGTAATTTACATCGATAGCTGCTATGTCGGTGGAGGAATCGAATGGCAGCAGTACTTCGAATCCGGCAGTATCGATCTAACAAACAGTACTGTCAATGGTAATATCTTAATTGGAGATTGGATATATTGCGATATGATTGACAATCTGATCCAAGGTGATATACAAATGCAGGATTGCTGGAGTATGCTGTTCCATGATAACGAAATACAGGGTAGCCTTTACGGATCGATATCCTGTATGGGACCCGATATTGAAATCGTTGATAACACCTTTACGGACGGTGGTATAGACGTTTATTTCCAGGTTGATGGCGCCATCAGAGGTAATACCATCTACAACAGTCCAGCCGCAGGAATTGCTGTCACCTTTACTAATCCATCATTAGTGTCGCCCATCATTGAAAACAACACCGTTCATGCATCCGCAACGAATGGTATCGATGTCACCGGACCTGGATTTGGTTCTCCCTCTTGTATCATTCAGAATAATATCATCAGCTCTTCAGGTGGATATGGCATCGCCATGACAGGCAATTTCTCTGATCCGATGCCTCCTTTCAATGATACGTGGAATAATGCTTCAGGTAATTACTCCGGCTGTTCCCCGGGAAGCGGTAATCTAAGCCTCGATCCACAGTTCGTCGATGGGGCGAATGGCGATCTGAACCTGCAAAGAATCTCACCCTGCATTGATATGGGTGATCCTAACTCACCGCTCGATCCGGATAGTACTAGAGTCGACATGGGCGCGCGCTATTTCCATCAGGATATGCCAGTCAAACTGACGTTGACTCCCGAAAATCCACCCATCGTCATCCCTGCAACCGGTGGATCGTTCACCTTCAATGTAGCAGCAGAAAACCGAACTGATGAAGTTCAGACTTTCGATCTCTGGACTGAGATTGTGCTGCCCGAATGGGGGTCTGTGCCCATAATGAACGTTTCGGATATTTCCATAGCAGTTGGAACAACTATCGACCGTGATCGTTCGCAGCAGGTTCCGGATTTTGCTCCAGCGGGAACATATACCTACTTTGCCTATGCCGGGACGTATCCCTGGGTGGTGGATGATTACTACTATTTCTACTTTGAGAAAGAGGGAAGTTCTGAGGGTAAATTGGGAGATGCTGATGATTGGCTTTGTACGGGTGAGCCGTTCGATGAGATTAGCGGGGGAAGCACCCCCGCCCTACAGGATGAATATGCTTTGATGAGCACATATCCCAATCCCTTCAATCCAAATACAGTTATTAGTTACAAGCTGCCAGATGCAAGTAAGGTGAATCTGACGGTTTATGACATTTCCGGTCGGCTGCTAACGGATCTGGTCAACGGCTGGCAGGATGCGGGCGTGCATGAAGTGGTGTTTAATGGGTCTGGATTGGCTTCGGGAATTTACCTGTATCAACTGGAAGCGTCGGGGTCAGAGGCGACCCCGACTACGGCGACAGGGAAGATGGTGTTGATGAAGTAGCAATCAAATAATGTCATTCCGGTTTGCCATGAATCGGTATCCCATAGTCGGGGTCGTCTACAACCCCGACTTTTTTACATCTATTCCCATCAATTCACTAAAGAAGCATTGATTAATATTGAGATATTACTCAGAATTTAAAAATATCTTAAAAATACCTTGACTTTAAAAAATTCTTTTGTACATTATTTTGGATGATTTTCGTTTCGACAAACATAACACTACTCATCCACTCAAAACTTTACCTCCAATACCCAACATTTTTCCCTTCTCACTCTTCCTGATCTGGGGATAAGCGAAATAAATTCAGTTGAAAGTAACTGAAAATCGTTTAATCTAACATGAAAAGGAGAGCAAAGTGAAAACGACTTAACACCTTACCTACAATACTTAGCTTTACCCCCCTTCCTGCTTTTCTTGATCTGGGGATAAGCGAAATAGCTTCAGTTGCAAGTAACTGAAAATCGTTTAATCCAACATGAAAAGGAGAACAAAATGAAGAAGGAAAAAAGTCATAACTACAACAAATTAATGTTAGTCTTTGTCATGTTAGCTGTAACATGCTGGACCAACGGGGCTTTTGCCCAAGTAGAACTCCCGATACAATTTGATTCGACTTACTCTTTGGGCGTTCTGAATCTAAGTGCCGGAGATACGGTTCTCTTCGACACGGACCCTGATAGCGGTGGCTCGCCGTATGGCAATAGTCGAGTGATAAACGTCTGTACCGACAGCTTGCCGCCAGACGGAATCCCCGTTTGCGTGTTTGATTTTGAGAGTATATACATCGCAGACGGCGCCATAATCACAGCAGTCGGCATTTCACCTTTGATTCTAACGTCAGGCGGCGACATTGAAGCACATGGAACAATTGACCTATCTGGCGGCGATGGTGAATCAAACCTCGATGGCGGCGGTGGCGGTGGCGGCGGTGGCGGAGGCATTGCGCTCTTTGCTGATGGTATAATCACCGTAGGATCCACCGGTGAGATCTTAGCGCAGGGCGGCGCGGGCGGACTTGGTGGGACTGGAACCGACGATCAATATGGCTCCGGTGGTCCTGGCGGCCCTAATGGCGGGGGGGGGGGGGGGGGGGGGGGGGGCGGGGGGGGGGGGGGGGGGGGGGGGGGGGGGGGAGAGGGGGGGGGGGGGGGGGGGGGGGGGGGGG
>NJBN01000008.1 GCA_005223185.1 candidate division LCP-89 bacterium B3_LCP | reverse complement strand
TGCCGCTCGCTCTTCCTGGGCGGAGTCACGCGGCGCTTTCCCGAGCTCAAGTTCGCCTTCCTGGAGGGCGGGGTCGCCTGGGCGTGCCAACTCTACGCAGACATCATCGGACATTGGGAGAAGCGCAACCGGAAGGCACTCGAGAACTACGATCCGACGCTGCTCGACCGCGGGCTCTTCGAGAAGCTGTACGCGAAGTACGGCTCCGAAGTGCTGCGCAAGCGTCTCGAAACACCCATCTACGATGAGATCCACATCCTGACGGACAGCGAGGACCCCACCACACTCGACGAGTGGGTAGCGTGCGAGATCGAGTCAGCAGACGACATCCGCGAGCTCTTCGCGAGCAGCTTCTACTTCGGCTGCGAGGCCGACGACCCCATGACGAGCGCCGCCTTCAACACCCGTGTGAACCCGCAAGGGGCGCGGCTTTCGGCCGGCGGAAGCCGACCCGATCGGCTTCCACGCCATCACCAAACTGGAAAAGACGCCGCCGACACCGCCCGAAATGGACGCGACCACGCCGCCGGCGCCGGCATCTTCGAGGCGGGCTACATGCTGCCCGATGTGGTCGCCAAGCCGTGGCTGCGCGCGGGCATCAACGTGGCCTCGGGAGGTGACCCGACCGAGGATCACAATACCTTCTTCAACCTGATGCCCACGAACCACCTGTACTACGGCTTCGCCGACCAGTTGGCGTTCCAGAACCTGATGGACGTGATCGTGCAGCTCAAGCTCAAGCTGCACGAAAAGGTGGGTCTCAACCTCATGTACCACCACTTCCGGCTGCACGATCACGTCCATCAGGACGTGATCGTGCAGCTCAAGCTCAAGCTGCACGAAAAGGAGGGTCTCAACCTCATGTACCACCACTTCCGGCTGCTCAACGACGATGATGGTCAGTACTTCGGCACGGGCGCGTTCTCGAAGCAGGGCAACAAGCCGGGCGCCTTCGGCTACGGTGCGATTCCCGCAGCAACTCATGGATTCAACAAGGACGTCGGCGACGAAATCGATATTGTCGTGGACTGGAAGCTGCACAAGCACGTCGCGCTGCAGGGTGGCTACGCCTACCTGTGGGGTGGCGACGTTCGCGAAACGGCTTTTCCCAATGAACCCGACGTGCAGTTCGGCTACGTGCAGGTGCACTTCAAGTACTAGGCTGCGTTTCACATGCCGGGTTGGGGATCGAGAGGGCCGAGCGCCCGCGCCGGTGGTCAGCCGCGGGCGCAGGATGGCGTTAGTTGCTGGAATCGCGCTTCAGCGTCACGAACCCGCTGGCCGGCGTCTTTACGTCAGTGGCCTGGGGCGTGTGGCACATCGTGCACTCGTAGCGCGTTCCCGCCAGATCTCCGGCGTCCACGTACTTGTCCACCTTCCAGACCATGGCTTCGTTCTTCTTGCCCGCGCGCATCACCGCCCGCTGGAAGTGACTCTTCGGGATCGGGGCGTCCGCCTCGCTGGCGGCGTTGTCCGGGTGGTGGCAGTTGATGCACTCGTTGTCGCTCGCGGTGATGGGGAGCATGTCCTCGACGCTGTGGGGAATCTGGGGCGGCGCGTCCGGGAAGGCTCGACCCAGCCGCTGCGACTCGCCGGCCTCGTCCGCCGTATAGGTCTCGAGGTCCTGCGTGCTCAGCGCGCTCAGGTCACTGTCGCGGAAGTAGACGTCCATGCCGTCGTCGGCCTCGGGGCGAGCCTTCTCAGAAGCTGCTCCCACCGCCAGGGGTGCCACGAGCAAGAGTGCCGCGAGCCACGGGTTGGGTCGCATCCTGCCTCGCATGGCGATCTCCTTCTTCGATGTGCATCTAGCCATTTTGTGGTTCCTCGATTCCCGTCAGATCGTTCAGTTGTTCGATGGCGCCAGCGAGGTTGCGCTCCCACTCGGGTGTTTCGGGCGTTCGCTCCGGCGCGGCGAGGTCGCCGGGAGTCGCGACCTCTTCGTCGCGTCCGAGGGGGTAGCGGTCGAAGTCTCTGCCGGGGCTGTGCGGCGGACGCCGTGCGCTCGGATCTTCCGCGGCGCCGTTGCGGCCGCGGAGGGCTCCCGTCAGGAAGTCGCGCCTGCTGATGTGTTTACGCCGACCCACGCTCAGGCCTTGCTCACCTTCACGGCGCACTTCTTGTAGTCCGTCTCCTTGGAGATCGGGCAGGTGGCGTCGAGCGTGAGCTTGTTGATGAGGACGTTCTCGTCGAACCACGGCACGAAGATCAGGCCGCGCGGCACGCGATTGCGCCCCTGCGTCTCGAGTCGCGCCTTCACCCGGCCGCGTCGCGACTCGAGCACGATCTCGTCGTGGCGTTCGAGCCCGCGGGCCTCGGCGTCCGCTGCGTGCATGTAGCACTTGGCGTAGGGCACGGCGCGGTTGAGCTCCGCCACGCGCTTGGTCATGGAGCCCGAGTGCCAGTGCTCGAGCACGCGCCCGGTGCAGAGCCACAGGTCGTACTCCGCATCCGGGCTCTCGGCGGGCTCGGCGTAGGGCCGGAAGAAGATCTTCGCCTTGCCCGCGTGTGCGACCGCCTCGCCCTTCGGGCCTCCCGAGGGAATCTTCTTGAGCGCCTTGCCGTAGAAGTTGACGCCCTCGCCGGGCTTGACGTAGGGATCGTAGCCCTCGCGGAATCTCCACTGGGTCTCTCGTCCCTCGACCACCGGCCAGCGCAGCCCGCGCACGCGGTGATAGGTGTCGAAGGGCGCCAGGTCGTGGCCGTTGTCCTGGCCGAACAGGCGGTACTCCTCCCACAGGGCCTTCTGCACGAAGAATCCGACGTCCGAGGCGATGTCGTTCGGGTGGCCGTCCGCGATGGGGTCCGGCCAGGCGTGCTTTGCGAGCGTCGGGGTGTGGAAGAGCACCTCGTAGAGCGTCTGCTCCGGCTCGTATCCCATGCCGCGGGCCGCGGCCAGCACGTCCGGCAGTACGCCCTTGTCGAAGCCCTCCGCATCGAGTCCGGGCAGCGGCTGTGCCTTCCACACCTCATTCAACACAAAGCGCTTCGAGAACTCCAGGATCTGCCACAGATCCCCCTTGCTCTCGCCCGGCGCCCGAACCTGCTGTCGCCAGTGCTGCGTGCGGCGCTCGGCGTTGCCGTAGGCGCCCCACTTTTCGTAGATCATGGCGACCGGGAGCACGAGGTCCGCCAGCTTGGCCGAGACCGTCGGATACGCGTCGGAGACCACGATGAAGTTGTCACCCTCGCGGGCCGCGCGGATCCACTCGTTCGCATTGGCGAAATCCTGGAAGGGATTGGCCACCATCGACCAGAAGAACTTGACCTTCCCGCTGCGCAGGTCGCGGACCATCTGCACCGCGTGGGTTCCCACTTTGGGGTTGAGCGTCCCGGTCGGGAGCTTCCAGAGCTTCTCGCACTTGTCGCGGTGGGCCACGTTCACAACCACCATGTCGGCCGGAAGCCGGTGGGCGAAGGTTCCGACCTCGCGCGCCGTGCCGCAGGCCGAGGGCTGCCCGGTCAGCGAGAACGCGCTCGAGCCGGGCTTGGCGAACTTTCCGCTGAGCAGGTGCAGCATGTACGCCTGCTCGTTCACCCAGGTGCCGCGCGTGTGCTGGTTGAATCCCATGGTCCAGAAGGAAATGATCTTGCGCTTCGGATCCGCGTAGAGCTCGGCCAGCGCCAATAGCTTCTTTTCGGGGACGCCCGAGAGTGCACTAACGTATTTCGCCGTGTAGGGCTCGAGCTTCTTCACAAACTCCGCGAAGGAGATCGACCAGTGGGCGCCGGCCTTGCCGCGCATGCTCTGCCCCTGCTCCCGCGGATGATCTTCGGTCAGGCCGTAGCCGATGTCCTCGGGGCCCGTCGCGAAGATGCAGTGCTTCTCGACGAACTTCGTGTTCACGGCGCCTTTCTCGACCATGTGACGCGCGATGAAGTTCATGATCGCGAGGTCCGTCTGGGGTTCGAAGATCATCTCCAGATCTGCCAGGTCGCTGCAGCGATTCCGGTAGGTCGAGAGGTTCACGACCTTCATGTCCTTGTTCTCGAGCTTGCGCGCCGTCACCCGGCCCCAGAGGATCGGGTGGCACTCCGCCATGTTGGCGCCCCAGCAGATCACCGTGTCGGTCAGCTCGATGTCGTCGTAGCAGCCGGGCGGCTCGTCGATCCCGAAGGTCTGGATGAAGCCCGCGACGGCCGAAGCCATGCAGTGCCGCGCATTGGGGTCGATGTTGTTCGAACGCACGCCGGCCTTCATGAACTTCGCGGCCGCGTAACCCTCGTCGATGGTGTACTGGCCAGAGCCGAAGATCGAGACGCTGGCGGGGCCGTGCTCCGCGTAGTACTCCTTGAACTTCGCGCTCATCACCTCGAATGCCTCGTCCCAGCTGACCGGCGTTAACTTCCCGTTCTTGTCGTACACTCCGTTCTTCTTGCGGAGCAGCGGCTTCGTGAGGCGATCCTCGCCGTACATGATCTTGGCGTTGAAGTAGCCCTTGATACAATTCAATCCTCTGTTGACCGGAGCTGCCGGATCACCTTTGACGGCGACTATCCGGTCGTTTTTTGTGGCGATCATGATACCGCAGCCTGTCCCGCAGAAGCGGCATACCGATTTGTCCCATCGCCAGCCTTTTTCCACGTCATCTTTTACCGCAAGAACACTCTGAGGTACTGTCATCCCTACGGCTGACGCTGCACTCGCCGCCGCGGTAACTTTGAGAAAGTTTCTCCTTGTGACAGTCATGTTAATCTCCTCTGTATCTTAGTGATTTACTATTATTTTTAGGATTGTTTCAACCGCCAACCGCTACCATTGATGGTCGGTAATCCACCATGCTGTCGTAGGGCTTCCTGAACTGCCCGTACGCTATTGCATTCTGGATAAAATCGGAAATGTCTTCTATTGAACTCCCCATTCTCAGTAGTTTTTTCAGGTCAATTTTTTGTTCTCTGAAGAGACAGCCGATAAGTTGTCCGGTACTGGTAAGCCTGAGCCGGTTGCAATCGCGGCAGAACTTGTGGCTGACGGCAGAAATAAAACTCAGGCGACCAGGATATCCCGGTACCTGATAAGTTCTGGCTGGACCTGATGAAGCCCCGGAATTGTTCACCGGTATCAGGTCTAATTCAATGCGTTGCCGCATCTCATCTTCAGGAATAAAACGCTCCTCTCCCCAACCATTATTCTGAGTGGGCATATATTCGATAAAGCGAAGGTCGATTTTTTTCTGCAGCGCCCAACGAGCCATATCATTGATCTCGCCACTATTGATATCCTTCATCACTACAGTGTTGACTTTCACAAATGGGAAAGCGCCGGACTGTTCTGCCATAGAGATTGCATCCAGTACTGTATGCAGAGAATCACATCCGGTTATGGATTGAAAGGTTTCCTGTATTAGAGAATCCAGACTGATATTCAGGCGGTTCAAGCCCAATCCGATGAGTTTGGGAAGGATCGGTTTAAGCAGTACTCCATTGGTGGTCAAACCGATAATAGGAACGTGAAAATTCTTAGTCGTCTGTTCCACTATCTCTACGAAATCACTCCGAAGGAGCGGTTCGCCACCCGTAAATCGAATCTTATCAATACCCAGGTGGGAAAAAGCTTCGATCAAGCGATACAATTCCGGTTTGGTCAGGGGTTCGTTTCTTGATAAATCAGAGGTATTAGGACTATAACAGTAGCCACAACGCAGATTGCATCGTTCGGTGAGAGAGATTCTCAGGTAGGAGATTCGGCGTCCAGTTGGGTCGGTAAGCGAGGAGGGCGTTGATTTAGACCGTTTGTCCATTTAGGATCAGGCTAATGTGTAATTTTGCACAAATTACGCTATTCCGATCTAAAAGTCAAGTTATTTCTGGAAGTTTCGTTTAAAGCAGTTATATTAAATAGGGTGAATCACTTTCCCCCTACAGCGATTCTCGTGCGATAATAGCTGCGCCCAGTGCTCCGGCGTATTCCGGCATTTCCGGTACTGAAATATCACCGCCTAAAGCCACACCTATTTCACGAATCATACAGCGGTTTCTGGCGACGCCGCCTGAAAAGGCAATCGGAACCTGTGGATGGAGAGAATGAGCCATCTGCGCTACTCGCAGAGCAATAGAACGGTGTACTCCGCTGGCAACGTCCTCACGGGCGACGCCCTCCGCCAGCATGGAAAGCACTTCACTTTCGGCGAAAACCGTACAGATGGATGAAATCTGCATTGGATTCTTCGATGAGAATGCCAATTCTGAGAAATCCTGCACTGATAACTCCATAGTCAATGCCAGAAATTCCAGGAACTTCCCACTACCAGCAGCACAGCGGTCGTTCATGGCAAAGTCCTGCACCAGGGCTTCATCATCTATGATGATCGCCTTGGAATCCTGACCACCGATGTCAATCAGTGTTTTCGTTTCCGGTAGGAGATAGCTAACCCCTCGCGCATGAGCAGTGATTTCGGTGACGCTTTCATCGGCAAAGGAGATACTACCGCGCCCGTAACCGGTAACCATGGTTCTCTTCACCTCACTCGGGCTTATCGCTGCAGTTTGAAGCGTTTTTTCGAATGCCACAGAAGCGCTCTTTTCCGGCGTCCAGCCCGTGCTTAGCATACTTCGGCTTAAGACCTCTTCCCCATTCCAGACAAGAGCCTTAGTAGTGCGGGACCCGATGTCTATGCCAACCGTCATGTCACCAGACTTCTTCATACCTGGCATTTTTTCCTATATTTATCAGTGTGTGCAGTTTCTGTGCTTCGCAGCGAATAGGTACTTCGCAGCCGGTGGAGAGCACAAATCCTTTGGGATTCTTTAGGCCCATTTCCATGATGGAATTGGTTCCCTGGGTCACGGACAAGTTGCTGGATGGTAAAAGTCCGTGCGGTGGCAGGTTTCCCACCAACCTCACCCGATCTCCCATAGCGTCGGTGGCTGAATCAACATCAGCCAGGTCGAAGCTGAAGAGATCAGCTCCGGTTTGAGGGATGAGATCCAGCATGTTTGACGTATCCCCACAGATGTGCAGAGTAACGTCCAGATCGTAGCGGTGTAAGTGTGCTATCAACTTCTGCTGGTAGCTTTTGGCAAAGTGGCTGTAGGTCGTTCGAGAAATTACGCTGCCTGAAGCTAACGGATCGACCAGCATCGGCAGAGCGCCAGCTAAAATGCACTCATCGCAGAATGTAATGGCGCTTTTCAGGGAAACGTCCAGCAGATCATGTGCTGCTTGAGGCTCTAAAACAGTATCCATCAGAAAATTGTCAACGCCGCGCAGACCCGCCGCCGTGGTGAACGGACAGGGGATGAAAGCGAAGATCGGCAGGACGTCCCCCGCAGCACTGTACATGCGGTCTATTGCCTCCAAATATACCGGAAGCCGCCCCTGAGTGGTTGGATCGGGTGGTCCCAGTTCACCTATCATAGCTGTATCGGTGATAAGAGGGCTATCCAATATGGGAACCTCGAATTCCCTCAGGTGATACTTGCTGCCCATTGCTTCGGCGATGATACCAACATCGGTAAAGACCGACAGCCCCTCATGTCCATAAAGGCGCTGCGCCTCAAGTTGTGCTTCTGCTAAAATCCGCCCGTCCGTGCAATATTCTATCAGATCACAGTTGTAAACTCGCGCTGCGTGACAGGTCACCAACGGATAGACCGGCGGGCGGTCGGGCAGCTCGTCGATCAGCAGCAGCGACCAGCGTTCTCTAGGATTCATCTTACCCGGCACGGCGTTTCTTCCTGGCTTTTAGCGATTCTGAGAACGCTTCCATCCGGTTGAAGATCTGCGATTGCAGGCGCCGCTTCCCCGGGGCCACGACGTCGAAGGAGAGCACCGGGATGCCCTTCTGGCGCAGAGCAGAGATGATGGGCGCAGTTTCATAGGGGCAATGAGAAGACCCGAAAACGCCTGATATGATCACGCCATCGGCGTGGGTTCGTTCCACCTGTTCAATAACCAGATTAACTCTATAAGCGGACGAACCCATGAGAGTCGCCTTCAGGTGGGCTTCTGCCAATGCTTCGAAAGGATCTTTCTTAGTATCTATAATCGGCGTGGTCTGATGGATCAAATATTCGGATCCGACAACCCGTCCTCCCAACTCCTCGATATAGTTCATCAACAGCGGGTCTGCGGGAGGCGTTACCCAGACCAGCCGAAGATCCTGATTCTGATATCCCTGTCCGCTGTTCGCCCGAAACTTCATGAGGTCTCGAAATTCTGTCAGGACAGCCAGACACTCGTCTAGATCGCCGTAATAGGAAAGAGCGGCGAACTCCATGTTCATCATTTCAACCGCGCCCATGGGACTGGCAGCGGGCGCGCCTGATAAATCTTTAATTTCGGCGATAAGAGACCGCATTCGGTTGACCTTTTGGACAGTCTCTCTGAACCGGTCAGGCGAAAAGGTCTCTCCTGTCGCTTGTTCGAGTCTTCGGCACAACTCCTGATACTGATTTTCCAGGTAGCCAGACAAAGCAGTCTTGTCGGTATCCCCATCATGGCGGTGAGGAAGTTCGAAGTAGTGAATATCGACGCCCAATTGCTCAGCTTCACTCATGACCGTTGCCATGTCATCGCAGGTAGCACCGACCGTCCCCACGCAGAGATCCGGTTTGGGGAAGTAGGCTTTGCGGGAAAAAGCTCCTAAAGAAGCTCTGACGAAGCAGCAATCTTCACCCAAACCCAACTGTCCGGCTTCATCAAACAGTTCGCGGCTCTCCATCAGGAAAGGCGTCCACCAGAGGCAGTCGGGGTAGAATGCAACAATATTGGGAAAGGAATAGACCAGCGGAGTAACCGCACCCAGATCTCCCATGACGGCGATAACCTTCATCCCTGCTTGGCGAGCACGGTAAATCCGTTCCCCTTCAGACATGACGAAACCCCATAACCGCAGCGCTGCCTGTGAATTGTCGAATTTCAGTTTGCGCAGAAGTCGGTTACCGTAAACGACGTGGGTTGACGGTGGAAAGAGATATTGAGACCATTCTGCCTGGGGTAGATGCCGGTAGTAGCGGATCTCTTCTACCAACCTATCCGGAACCTGCTGGAACAAACGGTGCCATTGGCGGAAATCTATCTGGCGCGGTTCGGTCATGCGCGCCGCCTCAACTTCATCTTCAGCATTTCTGTGAAAGCTCCTACGCGGGTGCGGAAATTTTCTACGGCGGGAGAAGTCAGATCGTCATCGACGATCAGCAGAGGCGCTTCCAACTCTTTCTTCATCCGTTCTGCCAGGAGCCCCCAGGGATGGCAATATTTTACGGAGCGGTAAACCACGCCATCGATCTGTCGTTCGTCCATCAAGTTCTTCAAGTAGTCTATAGTCGACGTTACCGGACGCCGGTGCGGACAGAGATTATCTTCCACGTAGGTCTGATATAATTGCTGTACCGGATCGCCTTTCTCTGAAGTCAGACGATGGAAGACACGATCCCCGAGGCAGGTGGCATCGGCGACGACGCGGGACCCGTTGCTTTCGATGACGTCAAGTTCCCAAACGCCCGGAATGCTGCCAGCTAACAACAGCCGAATTTCTGCTGGTATGGCTGGCAAGTCTCGGGAATTACTTAAAAAGGACAGAATTTCTTCTGGCGGCAGGATAGAGCAGGAGATTCTTTGCAGAAGCGCAGTGGGAAGCTTTTCCTGCCTGCGCAGATGATTGACACTGTTTTTCAGGTTGTTATGAACCCGGATGCGCTCCAATAGTTCGGTTTCGGTCGCTGCATTACCGGTTATTTCTTCTATCTTGCCAAAGGCATCAATCATCTCTCCCCGGAAATAATCCGGATCGGCATTCCAGGTGCGGGGCGCTCCGAAGAGAATTACCGGTATATCCAATAAGTCGTTCAGGGTATCCATCAGGCGCCGCATCTGGTCGCAGCAGGTTCCGGCAATGATAGCATTTAGATTTCTATAGACATCAGTTTCGAGGATAGCAGGAACCGAACGGCAGAAGGAACAGCCATCGGGACGGATGGGCGTGAAGGCTGAAAGGTCGTATCCGGGTCGGGGGGCGATGCGCAAAGCGTCAGCGCCACACGCTTCAATATATTCGGGTGAAACCCGTAAACAGAGATAGCCCACCTTTGGTCTCGATTCCGATGCCAGGTAGTGTTTTTCGAGCCTATCAAATCCGGTGATGACATCCATATCAACAGTTCATCATTGCTTGAACCAATTCCGGTTTGGCGTTTGCCGGTAGATCGCATCCAGTGGAAAGTACGTACGGTTCAGGAAGGATGCGTCGGCATGACAAAGTCGCCTCGCGAACGGTTTCAGCGGAACCTGCACGAAATAGATTCGTGGGTACAAATCCCATGGGGATGGTGTTCGCCAGATGATTCCACATCTCCGGGTGCCAATCCTCAAAACTCAGCAGGTGCAATTTCAGATCCGCCAATTCTGTCGTCAGCATTCCGATTTCTCCACAGACGTGCAGACAGCGGAAGGATTTTTTTCGGTCCACTTCGGTAAAGAGTCTTTCCAAATATGGTAGAGCAAAACGTCTGAAGTTCTCCGCGCCGATTAATCCACCGGAAGCAATGGGAGCTCCCACAAAGGGGATAAAACCCTCAGAAATAACAGCAGCGATCAATTGCTGTTGGTTGCTGCAGCAGATTTCCAGCGCCTCGGTAATCCGATCAGGATCTAAAAGCAGCTTTTCCAGAAACGTTTCCGTACCCAGCGCCATAGCCGCCAAACTGAATGGGTCCTTCATGGAGAAGAAGATAGGAAAACCTGCGTCCGATTCCTCTCTGCAGATTTCGGCTGCGCGCAGTAGTTGGGGCAGCCTTCCCCTGGACACCATATCCACTTGTTCAAGCTCATTCCATGCGAGATGTTTTACCGGTTGCGGATTCCGATTGTGGAAATATTCGAGTTTGATTCCCATAGCTTCTGATTCCACCGAAACGTCCGCAAAGACAATTATAAAATCCGAATCATACAGTTGGCGCGCTTTGAGAAATCCCTCGGCTAATAGCTTTCCATTGCGGCATACCTCGATCAGAGGTAATTTCAGGATATGCGCTAAGTGATCCGCGGCGATCATCGGTGCTGCTGCCGACGTGGCTCCCTTAAGAAGGGGGAACAGGCGGTCAAAGGTCTCTCTTTTAGATGGTGATGCCGAGTAGTTCATGGGCGCCTATAACTGCTTCCCTAGCGTTGTCCCCGTAAAAGTGCGCATCTATGGATTTGGCGAAATCTTCATTAACGGGTGCTCCGCCGACCATGATTTTAACGTCTGAGTTCTCCCGCTGTAAAGCTAACACAATATCCGCCATGCTGTCCATAGTGGTGGTCATCAGGGTGGACAGGGCAGCAATGTCTGGCTTCTCCGTTATAACGGCTGAAGTAAATTTTTGGGCTGTAACGTTTCTCCCCAGATCGACAAGGCGGAACCCGGCTGCTTCCAGCATAAGTTTTACGATGTTCTTGCCGATGTCGTGGTAGTCTCCGTCCACAACGCCGATGACGACGGTCCCTTTACTGATGATTTTACCCTCAACGACCTTGCTTTTTAGAATATCGAAACCAGCGTTCATAGCCCGTGAGCATACCAATAATTCGGGCACGAAATATTCCTTGCTGGCGAACAGTTCGCCGACCCGGGTCATTCCTGCTGCCAGACCTTTTTCGATAGCTTCTTCGGGCGGCAATCCTTCGTTTAGCGCCTGTTCTGCCAGCCGTTTGACATCGTCTTTCTGCATGGCGACGACGGCATCGGCTATCTGTTTGTATAGTTCATGCATTACTCATAATTCCTGATTTCACATTTATAAGATGCTAATAAGATATTATATCACCCTGCCAACAACACCACAGCAATTACCGCGCATAAAATACCCAGCATTTTCTTCAGCGTAATCGGTTCCGATAGGATGATGAACGCCAGTACAGACGCCACCGCCACATAAAGTGAGGTGATCGGAATGACAACCGAAGCTTCACCTCGGGAGATAGCCAGAAAGAAGTAGATAAATCCCAGCGCTCCAGCTATTCCTGCACCTAAACCGATTAGATGCCAAACGTCCATCTTCATTTTAACAGGTCCTGTGGCGAGTCCTCCTGCCAGCGTACAAACTGCGAAGAAGATCATCATGGTCTGCCAGGGGACTTTTTCGGCTCCTAACTTGGTTAAGAAACCCCACAGACCCCAGAAGAACAGGGCTAAGAGGGAGGGTTTTAACCACCCTCCCCCTGTAAGTATTTCCATCATAATCGGTTATTTCCTTGCAATGAATCTACCGCGACCCATTTTGCCTTCATGAGCTTTCTGCCCCATGAAAGCCATTTCACCGCCCATAGCCTGGAACAGTTCCATGTCATCTCCGATAATCTTCAGGGCATCGTAGGAGAGCTGGTCGGTGAGCATTTTAATGTAAAAATCCACGTAAGATGCGTATTCAGGGGTCAAGTCTTCTGCTGAGACCAGCGTTAAACCGGTATTCTGAATTAGAGTCTTGTAGCCTTCGAGATTTTCCATGTAAGGGAACTTCATGAAGGTATTTATGCGCTTGGCTTCATCATCCGAAAGACCTGCCGGTCCTTCAATCCAGTCGGTGAAGGCTAAAGTACCGCCGGGTTTTAGTACTCTGGCGGCTTCGGATACTAACTTATCCTTATCAACCACATAACACCAGGCGTCTTCGCCCCAGACGAAATCGAAGGTGTTGTCGGGCCAGGGGATTTCCGTCACATCACCCAGGCGTAACTCGATCTTGTCGGCTAATCCTTCCGCCTGGGAGCGTTCCTGAGCCTTCTGGTGCATGGTCTGAGTGCCATCCAAGCCGCACATGGTAACGCCGCAGTTTTTGACTAAAAAGCGGCAGCCTGCGCCCAAGGCGCTGCATAGATCCAAGCCCTTCCAGCCTTGCTGGATGCCCGCTTTCTGAACCAATTCCATCGATGACTTGAATCCACCGACGTGTATCTGTTCACCCATGATGAGTTCCCAGAGTACGCCTTCGGGACCGTCGTAAACAACTTTAACGTCTTCAAGTGAGATGTTCAACCGTTCCATTCTTCCTCCGTTGATTTGGGTTGGTATGAAATTAAGTAGTATAATGAGTATTTGATTCTTGGGGAACAGTGAGAGGTGAGCAACAGAGGAGGAAGTATATACTGTTTACATAGAGACCTCCCTGGCGCACGCAATCACCGCACCGGTCCGGAACACCCGCGATCTGCGGGCGTCATCATCTGATCAAAGGCATGCTATCATTGATCTTCGTTCCTTTATTTATATTTGGTCGATAATTGCTGAATTGATGGGATCTTCAGACAAGTTCTATATAATGTACAAATAAAAGCAGGCAATTGAAAGTGTTTTTTTAATTTTTAGATTAGTATGTGCCGGTGGATGGGGTTAAATTGTGGTATAGGCAGTGTCGGGGTTAGAAAAGCATACAGGTCGCATCCGTCAGATAATGGACAAGTTTATCGGATTTTGCAGATTATTTTATGATTATCCGGATAGATATTAAATCCCCGAAGGGGATACACTATAGTAGCCGCAGGTGAAACCTGCGGAAGAATTTGTCGTAACGAAAGACGCCCACAAAATCACTTTATAAACGAATAACATATTGATAGCGTTTCAGGAAAAGCATATGGTATCAATCAGGGTAGTCGCATGCTAAAAATAAGATTACGAAACATTCTCTGGATTTTAGGGTTCAGCCTATGTTTAGTTGCAGGAGAACCGCTATATCAAAAGTGTTTCGGTAGTACGGTGCAGAGTTCCAGCGATTCAACAAGGGGAGAGGAAATGGAGTACAATAAACTTACACCCGAAGAAGAGATGGTAATCGTTCAAAAGGGGACAGAAAAACCCTTTACCGGTGAATATAATGACCATAAGGAAACGGGCATTTATTCATGTAAAAGGTGCGATGCACCACTCTATCGTTCTGAATCAAAGTTCGATTCACATTGCGGGTGGCCCAGCTTCGATGATGAGATCCCGGGCGCGGTCAAACGGCTGCCTGATCCTGATGGCAACCGCACGGAAATAGTCTGCAGTAACTGCGGAGGGCATTTGGGTCACGTTTTCACCGGGGAAGATTTTACTGAGAAGAGCATCCGGCACTGCGTCAATTCCATCTCGCTGAATTTCATTGCGCATAGCGAAGATATCAAGAGCGAAATAGCCTACTTCGCAGGAGGATGTTTCTGGGGAGTGGAATATTTCTTCCAGAAATCGGACGGCGTAATTTCAACAACAGTAGGCTACATGGGTGGGGATATGAAAGACCCCACCTACGAAGAGGTCTGTTCTGAGAATACCGGTCATGCCGAAGCTATGGAAGTACTGTTTGATCCAGCCAAAACTGATTATGAGACATTGACCAGGCTATTCTTTGAAATACACGATCCAATTCAGATCAATTGCCAGGGACCGGACATTGGTAAGCAGTATCGATCGGAAATCTTTTACGTGGATGAGAAGCAGAGAGAGACGGCGGAAAGGTTAATTGAAATCCTGAAGAGCAAGGGTTATAGCATAGCTACAGAACTAACTAAAGCTGACAAATTCTGGGAAGCTGAAAAATATCATCAGGATTACTACTTGAACAACGGCCAAATGCCGTATTGTCATGGGTATGTTAAGAGATTTTAAAGTCCACTACCGGGACATCCTAACTTCGTTAGCCCCTTCGGGGAAGCTGTCCCGGCCACCCCGACTTTAACACCCACCACTCTTCTTTTTCTTCTTAGGTTTGGATTTTATCTGTGGCGGTGGTGGTGTGCCGTTTTTTTCGGAAGGTGTATCCATGATGGCGCCCCCTCCCACAAGGTGTTCTCTGGCAGCTTTCAGCTTCGCAGACAATTCCGCAGGATCAAGGTCCGCTAAAAGCAACTCTTTAGCTGAAAGCGGCGTCATAATCTTGCGCCACCAACCTTTTATCCCACCTTTTAAGATATAAGCTTCATATCCCTGTATCCTGAGCACAGACCAGGCTTGCCCGGAGCGAGTTCCATCTTCGCAGACCAGTACCGTTTTAAGGTGTGTGGGGACTTGATCGAAACCTTCACTGGTGAACAGCGAAGCGAAGGGGATGTTCACCGATCCGTTGATGCTGAAGTCGGTATAATCTGACGGGTTGCGTAGATCCACTACGATAAAATCACCCGTTTCGCCGATGATCCAGTCGATCAATACTAACGGATCGATCATATCCTCGCCGTACATGGCGATGGCGCCTAAGTCATCCGATGCTTTCAGAAGGATCACCCTGGACGGATTTCCCATCAACACCAGGATGATAGCGGCGACTAGAAGGACGGCGGCGCTTATTCTGTTTATTATTTTTGTGTCCATTGTTATCTCGATAGCTTATACAGATTAAGGTGGTAAGAAATTGTCTGAATCACGGATTTCCGCGGATTGCATAACCTTTGAGAAGTCCAGTCAATGCGGAATTCAGTTAGTCCGGCTGAACGACCGATCCCTTCTTGTTTTCAACTATAGTGCCCAGCGAAAATGCTCCGATTGCCATAAGAACAGCGCCAAGAAGGACTATACCGGGTGATACTCCCAACCACTGCCAGACGAACACTTCGCCCATCTCGCCTGAATTCTGGAAAGCCTTCAATGCAGGTTGAAGCTCGCTGAACACGAATATTCCGAAGAATATGCCAGCGATGCACCATAAAGCATCAAGCTTTCCGGTGGTAGCCGCCACGCAGGCGGTTCCCGGACAATATCCTCCGACGATGAAACCTATGCCTAAAATCAAGCCCCCGACAATTTGAGGCCAGATGTAAGTCAGATTGATGAAGGTGAATTCCAGATCGAGCATGCCCAGATGCACCAGCCCCCAGAATCCGATTCCAGCAACGACGACGGCTGTGAACATCACTTTCAGGACGGCAAAGTCGCGCAGGTAGAACTGGGCGGTCAGCTTTCTGGCGCTGGAAAAACCACCCTTTTCCAGAAAGAACCCGAACCCTACACCGATCAGAAATGTCATCAGCATCCCTGTGCTAAATGAGAATGCGCCTGTCGATTCTATGGGGAAATTCATAGCCATTGCCTCCTTAAAAAGTACGCTCCCAGAAAACCACCTGCGAAGAACATCATCATGAACGCCCAGCTTCCTAAAGCCAGAGTGGCTCCGCCTGATAGAGCCTGACCTGACGTACAACCCCTCGCCAGTCGCGCTCCAAATCCCATCAAGGAACCCCCGAAGAAAGCCAGGAAGAATCGCGCTTTGACCGAAATACGGGGTCCCTTATCGACGCTCTTTTTAAACCGGTTCGCCGTGATACCACTGATGAAACCACCCGCTAAAACTCCAACAACCAGGAAAACCAGGTAATTTGACAACGGATTGGCGCCATCTTCAAAGTAGTGCGCCATGTATGGATTGGATTCGATGTGTTCTGGAACCACTGTGTGAAGCAGCGTATATTCCAGTCGGGCAAACGCCCCGGAAGACCCCAGTCCCTGCCCCATGATGACAAATGCAAGGAGCAGAACCAATCCCAATCCCAGACCTGCCATGTAAGGCGACCAGTAGGGTTTTGGTTTTTCGTTCGACATGATGTTCCTTTATATTCTAAAGTTTATTATGCTCCTGTTGTAAGTAATGGGTCAGTGCCCAACAGCGCCAAATAGTAGTTCTGTATCCGGAAGGTGACTGACCTGACCTGCCTGTACCATCACAAAACGCAGCGCTAATCCGCCTAAAAGCACTAATGCAGGTGCAACCCAGGCAGGTGTAGAATGCCCCCGCATCTCCCGTAGTTCTAACCACAATGGGAACAAAAGCCCTAAAATGATCACGAAGATCCAAAAAACAGCGGTAAAACCACCGCCAAGTAGCAACATACCCGCTGATTGATGTCCTTCAGTCCCGCTTAAGAAACCAATCAAGATGAGGAGCAGGAGAAACATTTCTGTAATAATCAGCGAAAAATCCCATTTCGCCAGAGATGAATGTTCGATTTTAGTAGGTCTGGATAACATATTCCAGGCAGTGGCTGTGGAAAGACCACTTACTAAAAACAGAGGTCCCAGCAATGCGGTATTCCACAAGGGTCTGGCTGCAGTGGCAGATAATAATATTCCCGTATAAATTCCCAGCATAACCCCCAGCACAACGTTCAGCCAGGCGATCTGCTTCTCCCGTCCGTTGGTTATACTCTTTAAGATCTGTAGCAACGGATTCAGACCCTTGAGAACGCCTCCAAACACATCAGATCCTTTGGCAACCGCGACGGCTAAAATTTGGGCGGGATAGACTAGAAATAAAATCCATGATCCCCACGACATGGGTGATTTAATTTGAAAGGTCATGTAGAAACGGTATACGTTTAGCTTATTGACTAAATCTAACCATAAACAGAACATACCAAGTGAAATCAGAACCGGAGCCCATAACACTGCTGAATTGGTAATAGCCTTTGTCTCATGTTCACGATCCCGGATTCGCCAGAGACCGTTTAAAATCATCAGTCCTGCCACTAGACCGCCTAAGAACAGATAGACGGATATCTGCCATTCCCAGATTTCCAGATGGGGATCGATCAGTGGATTATCTCTATAATTGGTAACTTCAATCATAGTTGCCTCACAGCAGGTAATAGACGTTGGGACCGGTGCCGGCAGAAGGTTTAAGTGATTTCACCGAACGGTCATGCATCAATTTATGCAGATGGCTGCCGGGTTGATCCAGGTCACCGAAATTGATCGCTTTGGTGGGGCAGGTGGTAGCACAGCCGGGCAGCAACCCATCCTTGACGCGATGATCACAGAAAGTGCATTTATCAGCGAAACCAGCGGGATTGATGAAACGGGCATCATAAGGACAGGCAGCAATGCAAGCTTTACAGCCGGTGCACTTTTCGTTGTGGACCAGAACAGTACCGGTTCCCTCTTCAACATAAGAAGCGCCGCAAGGGCAAACGAACACACATGGAGGATTATCACAGTGGTTGCACCGTTCGGAACGAATCTCGCTCCTGAAGTTGGGAAATTCGCCCGAGACAACTTCCACAATCCAATCTCGCTTGTAGCCTTCAGGAACGCTGTTTTCCATGAAGCAGGAAATCACACATGAATGACATCCCACACAGCGGTGCGTATCTATTACCATACCGTATCTTGCCACTGGTATCCTCAGTATTTAAGTAACAAAAGTAACGAAATTGACGTTCATCCCCGTGCCACCCATAATGGGATCGGTGTTGTACCGAGTGATCAAATCGCTATCATTGGCGCCCTTCTTGTTGGTCAGACGCTTAGCTTTATGCCCGAAACCGTGAACCATATACACGCAATCGCTTCGAATTCTCTCGGTTACTTTGATGCGCACAGGTGATGATTCCACACCATCCTGATTTTTTAAAATCACGTCTCCCCCATTCTCTAGGCTCCACTCTTCGGCAACGCGGCGATTGACCCAGACTTCATTGGAATCTATCACACGATTCAGCACGGGATTGTTGGTTGTACGGCCAAAAGTGTGAACCGGAGCGCGCCCAAAGAGCAGCCGGTAGTAACCTTGCGGCGGTTCACCATGTTCGGTATAAACGGGAATAGGATCATATCCATGAGCAGCCAAACTGCTGGAATAGAGTTCGATCTTTCCCGAATTGGTGAAGAATTCCGGCTGAATCCCGTCTTCGAAGTACAGCGGTTGACGGGGGAATACCTTTACACCATCGCGCTTGAGATCGGAAAGTTTCAATCCAACTGTGGCTAACCGGTTATCGAGATATTGTTCGATGTTATCCCAGGGGAAATAGGAATCTAAGTTCAGCCTCTTCGCCAGTTCTTTGGCAACCCACCAAGGGGGGCGAGTGTCATACATGGGTTCGATGACCGGCTGCCGTAAAGCCACGAAGGGTTCGCGGAAACGTCCCACATGCAGATCGTCGTAACGTTCTAAATAAGTAGCATCCGGAAGGACAACATCCGCCCAGCCCACTATCTCCATGGGCAGGACGTCTGATACCACGAGGAATTTCAAATGCTGCATAGCTTCCATGGTCTGCTGAGGTTTGGGGAGGCTGTGCACCAGGTTGGTTCCATAAACAAACCACGCTTTCAACTGGCAATTGGTCTGCGGGGCGGGGAAAGTGGCGTCACACAATCCTGAAGCCAAAGTATTATAAGCCAGCGGGTAGTTCTTAATCTGCAGATCGACGCGATCGAAGGAAGGTTTTGGATAAGGCGGCGTTTCCGGTTTGGGCACGTCCAATTCTCCGGGATAGAAGAAACCACCTTTCCTGCCCCAACTGCCTAAAAGCGCATTTAAAATCGCTATGGCGCGTGAACGCTGGGTATCATCGCCATACCAGGTTACATGCCTGCCGGGGTGGATCAGCACTGCGGGCTTCTGATGCCCCATCTCACGTGCGGTGCGCCTGATCAGTTCGGGTTTTATGCCAGTTATCGTCCAGACTTTTTCAGGTGAGTAGGACTTGACATGTTGAACCAACTGTTCAAACCCCACAGTGTATTTATCGACGTATTCTTTATCGTAGAGATCTTCATTTATAATGACGTTCATCCAGGCTAACAGCAGAGCTATATCTGTAGCGGGTTTTATGGGAAGATACCAATCAGCTTTACCGGCAGCGACCGAATGGCGGGGATCGACAACCACTAACTTGGCGCCGTTAGAGATGGCATCGGCGAATTCCTGCACCTGAGTATTGTGCATGTTCTCGCCTAAATGACTACCTATCAGCACTAACATACGCGTATTGACGATGTCCGTTCGTTCAGGAGACAACACCTCTTCACCGAAAGTTAGATCAAAACCGACTTCCCGCGGTCCCCGGCACTGAGCGTATGATGGAGCCGCGATACTGTGTGATCCATAAGCCTTGATGAGATGTTTGATGAATGTTGCGCCATATCCATGGTTGAAGAGCGCAAAGCAGTCTGCACTCCATTCATCGCGGATGTAGATCATCTTTTCGGCTATATGATCCAAAGCATCATCCCAGGTGACTTCCCGGAAGACGTCTTCACCACGCTTCTTAGCGCGTATCAGTGGTTGCCTGAGACGATCCTTATCATATGTTAAGCCCGTGCCGCCGTTACCGCGGGGACATAACCTTCCGTTTGACAGAGGGTGACCTGGATGACCTTCAAGCTTGATGATACGACCATCTTTGACTTTGGCTATTACGCCGCACTTCCAGAAACATAGTTCGCAGAAAGTTGGAATCTCTCTGACGCCTGATCCAGTGTGTGTCAGATCTGCATGCGCCGATAATCCCCAGGGATTCAAGCCGCTATAGGCCAATCCTGCGCCCGCGGCGCCGAAACCCGCAAGTCTTATAAATTGTCGCCGGTTTATTCCGTTTGTCATGTTTGTTATCTGTTTATTAAGCTATCAGCCGATCCTTCACATGATGCATAGCATCTCTGAGCAGGGAAAGATTGGTTATGGTATCGTCTCTTAAATCATCAGGCAGCTTACCTAAAACTTCCTCATGCAATGAAAGGATAAATCCGAAAAGATCAACCGCAATCCGGTTGCCTTCGTTAGTCAAAGAAACCTGACAAATTCTCCTGTCATCCTTATCTTCACAACGTCCCACTAATCCTTTTTTTACCAGACCGTCCACCACTCTCGTTACCCGGCTTTTAGCAACAAGCATATTATCGGCTAAATCCGCTGTGGTCTTGCATGCATTCAATTCAAGAGATATGAGACATCTCGCCTCAGATATTGTCAGATTGTATTTTGCAGCCTGCAGGATTTCGCGTTCCTGGCAGCAGGACGTTATATCCTTCAGAAGTTCATAAAACTGAAAAGCCCGATCATTCATATTCAACAATACTGTTGATAGTGTTAACGTTTAATGGTATGAACTAATATAATGGATAAGATCGTCTTTGTCAAGCCTCAAGTGAATTATTTTTCAATCTTTTGTTGTCTATATCAAGTTTATTCCCTGAAAGGCTTGCTTGAGTGAATTTTCATCATTATTTTATTCCAGCCGAACGAAACGCTACTTATGCCTCAAATCAACTTGCTGAAATTCACGATTTTTGTCTGCTTTGCCAGTCTTCTCCTGTGCCAGGATGCTCTATCCTGGACGAGAAGACCTCAATGGATGATCACCACCGAATCTACCATCTGGCTGGCAACCCCCGCCGGACTTTTTCAGTACAATGCTGAAGGCGAGACCTACCAGCGCTATAACTTCCCCGAGATTAACGTTTTTTCACCATTTGAGATAGTCGCTGATGAGGATCAACTCTGGGCTATTTCGGATTCCGTTGCGGCATACATCAACCTTCAGATTAGCGGAAATTATACATTTTCCAGAATGGATGGCTTGCCGCCCGGACGATTAACCTGCATGGCTTCCCAAGGCGACTATGTCTGGGTGGGAAGCGATAGCGGCGCAGCACGCTTTGACTTGCTTATTGAGCAGTGGGAATACCTGCCTTTGACTAATGAAGACTGGCCCGCCGGCACTAACCATGTGAGGCGCATAAACTTGGTGGATCACTACCTATTCATGGCGACAGCCGGAGGTATCTTACGTTTCGACACACGCACGGAAACGTTCGTATTATATGACCGATCTGATGGATTATTGGCAGGATCTTATCAGGATATGCTGCGCATAGGAGATAACCTCTGGTGTTTCGGGGATGACGGGATAGATATTTTATCTATCGGACAGCAGAGTTGGTCATATATCGGTGAAGATGAAGGATTCCGCAATAATGAATGGATTGACGTCCAGAGTATTTCTGGCGATCTATACTTCCTGCATGCAGATGGGATTGACGTCTGTGAACCATCTTCGAGGAGGATTTTCCCATTCTTGCGTGAAGATCAGTTAGCCGAATGTGAGACCTATGATCTTTTAGGAACCACCAATGAAATCTGGTTTGCCACAGATGGAGGTTTAGTCCGGTACAGAGCAGAAAACCCCCAAACAGGCACCACCGAATCCTGGATTGGATACGATCAGGCGTACGGTGGTACAGCCGCCGAATACAAGGGGATATTCAGCAGCGGTAATCATATCTTCGCACTTTGGGATGATGGGTTGGACGTCTTTGAAATTGAGAATGAAAGTTTCAGACGGCCGTTAATTTTTCCTGAACAGGCTGAAATCCAGAGCACAGGAAACAATGTCCATCGTTTACGCTGGGACGATGATGGATTGACTTTTTCCAACTTATCAGGATCGACCTTGGGGTTGCAGGGTCAATATTCATATCGCCTGCAAACCGATGCTGACCGGACGACTGAACGATATTGGGGGAGATTGCAGCCATACTATAGACACAGATCAGGCAGAACGGTAAACAGTCTGTATGATAATACCGATCCTGACAGGATCCTGTATGGCGCCACATACCGGGGAAATGACGCTGATTTCCTGCGCCGCATCGATGCCGGTAACCGCGTACAGTTCGTGCAGACGCACGACCACCTCTTCGGACGCGCTACCTTGCGGGGGGGAACGGCTGTGTTCGAAGCTGGAGGGCGCAGCCAACTGAAAAAGCGGAGTCTTTTCCGTGGTAACCTGACCGCGGGTGAGAGGTTAACCAGATCGGCAAAGGATTTCTTTTCCGGTGCAGATGGTCCTGAATATAGCCTATCGCACGATGATGTGTTGATCGGCAGTGCTGAAGTAATTCTGAACGGAGAAGTTCTTTCAACCGAAGAATACACGCTCTACACTTCATTGGGAAAACTTATTCTGAACTTTACCGGCTGGGAATTGCTAAACGAGGGCGATATAATCGAGGTGGAATATCAGTACCGCCTGGAAGAAGATGAAATTGGGGAAACGCTGACTGCCGGAGAGGTCATCATATCCGGAAGCGACTCCTTTCAGATTACCGCTTCCGCTTTTAAGAAGGGAGAAAATAACGCCAATATACCAGCGCCTTCTCCTATAGATCAGAGTAGTTTTTCAGGCGCTCAGTTGACTGCTGAGGCTACAGGAAAATTATGGGGCGCCGAGGGGAAAATAACTACTGGCGCCGGAATTGGCGGCGGCGAATTAAATGAAGACGCTGCGCGCGCAGGCTTCATAGAGGGACATGTGAAACGGGATGCTTGGACACTGGACGCTAACTGGCTGGCTATAACCGATGACCTTCCCACGCTGGAAGATCGTTCCACCGAATTTGGAAGTTTGAAAGGAGAATATGCCTTAGGTTTTAAATATGAGCCCAGCGGGAAACTGTGGTTGGAAGGAAGTACTGGCGAACGCAAGGGACAATACGGTTCTGAAAAGAACTACCATTGGGGCGGTTCAATATCGCCGGTTCAGGGGACTTCATTGCACTGCACTGCGGACTATTTCGATGCTTCGACGGATTCACTATTACGGGAACGTCAGATCGCAACGGTGGGATTCGAGACCACTTTCACCCCCGGTATGCTCGATTTTCTGAAATTGCGCAGCAGTCGTTTGGAAGTAATCGCGAGAACATCACAGGTTAAATTGGATTCCCTGCAATATGCGGATTCATCCCTGACAAAACTGCTGACTCAATCGGTTCTAACCAGATGGTCCATCATCCCGGGACCCAGTATCAGCCTATTCCCGGAAATTCGATGGTCGGCTGGAAAGCGGGCTTACGGCAACGGTAGTTTTTTCCCTGATAATGAGGAACTTACTCCACGGGTGACCCTCTATTCCCAGAACTTAATCCCCGGCATGACTACATATTTCTATGGTGATATGAACTATTCGCAGATTAACTACGACGATGAAAATGGCGTCCGTGACCTGGAATTAACCCGCCAGGGTATAGCACAGATAGACCTTGCGCCGGGGGTTTATATATCAACCTTAAATCCAATCTCATTTCGTCTTAATCTGGCTAGAGATGCTCGGGATTCGCTATTAGCGGTCGATAATGAAGAAGGTCTTTTTGATTTAGGTATGGATTGGACGGCTTTCCCTTCCAATCAAGGCAGTTACAGGTTTGATTCGGATGCGATACAGGTAACCTGGGCTATGCACTCAAAATGGCTGCTTTATCAGACAGTTTCCAGCGTAAGGAACACGGGACAAGCGGAAGAACAGTACTTTTCCACCAGACTCGAATGGAAGCCTAATTCGTACGATCAGATTTACTGGAAATATCGTCTATCACGAAAATTAGCAGGTAGCGGTGCTGAATACGAATATGAACCGGGAATTGAATGGTACCGACGCTGGTCCAAACATACCTTCACTCGCGGGCAGTTGTTCGTTACCATCGTGGATGAACCCAATTACAGCAGATTTGATTTGAGACCAGGTGGCTATATTGAACGGAGGATAAGACTGCCCGGAGGACTGGGGGACAATACCGTTCGCATCGATATTTCCGGGATGTATTCACGGCAGAGTCTTCCTGCTTCAGAAGAGCTTATTTCAATTGATGGATATTTCAGAATAGGCTGGAATATCCAGCAAAAGCTTACTTTCAGAATCCGCTTCGATGAGGATTACACCTATTCCATAACCGATGCAAGTGAAGACCTCAATTGGAGCCTGGAATTCCTTCTCAACGCTCACTTCTGATAATCAGGCAGAGGCAAAACAGTGAATAATAACTTTTTACTTGATCTGTATCACAAATTTTCGTATATTTAGGTTTATATTTCCCATTCAGCTCTCAGGTAACCGTTAGGATAGGATCGTGAGCTAACCACAGCATGAGGTTTTTAGATGAAGAAGGGGCGAGAGTCTAAGGGGATAAACAGGCGTACTTTCATCAAAACGGCTACCGGCGCTGCTGCTGCTTTTAGTATCCCTACGGGAGCGTTCCACATTCTGAGCCGGAAATCGGAAGCTACTGACTTATGGCGTGATCCCCGCGTGGTTACCATCAAGGATGTGGCTTCTCACCAGGGATCGCAATTAGATCAATCCATTGTCCAGGTGATGATGGATGAAGCCATCCGCCGCTATACGGAGATAAACAACATCGGCGAGGCTTATCACGCGATATTTCCGAACATTACCACAGATGACGTCATAGGTATCAAGGTCAACTGTATCAATAGTTCGCTGCCCACTCATCCGGAAATGGTAAACGCCCTGATAAATGGACTTACCCAGATGGACGTCGGAGGTTCACCATTCCCGGAAAATAACGTCATTATCTGGGATCGTTCTTCATGGGAACTGTCCAATTCTGGTTATACACTAAATTCAGGAGCAACCGGGGTACGCTGCATGGGAACCAATTCGGTGGGATACAATAGCCTGTACCTAAACTGCGCCGGTTCCTATCAGCATCCGTCCAACATCCTTACTGACTACTGCAATTATTTAATTGATTTCGCCGTTTTGAAAAACCATAGTACTGCCGGCATAACCCTGGCCATGAAAAACCATCTGGGGTCCATTCAAAGTCCAGGCTCTTTACACCCGGGTTACTGTGATCCTTACATTCCCGCTCTCAATCAACAGATACGCGACGTTTTAGCCGTAGAGGAAACCCTGCACATTATTGACGCCGTATTCGGCTGTTATTCTGGTGGTCCAGGCGGTTCTCCCAATATGGTTTATGAAGGAATAATAATGGGCGAAGACCGCGTTGCCATCGATGCTGTGGGCAGGGACATTCTGGACGACGCAGGTTGTTCCACCATTTACAGAGCAACGCATGTTGACACTGCTGCAAACCCGCCATACAGCTTAGGCGTTGCAAATCTAAGCAGCATCGAACAAATAGTTGTAGAAGATCCTTCAACCAAGGTGCGCAACTTACAGGTGACAAAAAACTACCCGGACGTTACCTTAGACTGGTCAACTCCTGAATACTCCGGCGTTTATAAAGTACAACGCAGCATCGATCCGGAATTCGGGACTTATGATGAAATAGCTACTTTAAATGAGAATAGTTATATCGATGCAGGCATACTGACGTCGAATGATAAATACTTTTACCGTGTAGTAAAAACCTGGGGCTAATCAAAAAATGTTCCTTAAGTAACCTTAAGGATAAACTGTCCAGAATACCTGCGCTTCGACCTGATGACTCTGGTTAGTGGACTATGTGTGACGGATAAAAAGGCTGGTAATATGCGCAAACCCAAAAATGCTTCCCCCAAAGATCAAAACCGATTAACGCGAAGAGATTTCCTGAAATCGACCTCAATTGCCACCGCAGCAGCGATCACGCTGCCCGTAGCTTTCGGTCCCTTCAGCATCATCACCAAAAAAGCCCAAGCCCAACCCCCCAATTTGAATCCTTACAGGGTGGTAGTCGTAAAGGATACCTCTGCCCATCAGGGTTCGGTGATTTCAACCGACATTACTCAGGTGATGATGGATGAGGCTATCCGCAGATATACCGGGATGTTAGATTTAAGTGATGCTTACAAAATTCTATTTCCAGGGATCAATTCGGAAAGTACTATTGGTATCAAAGTGAACAGCATCAACACCGATCTGTCCACTCAGCCGGGGGTGGTGGAAGCACTGGTGAACGGTTTGCAGAATATGATCGTCGGCGGTAATCCCTTTCCTGCCAATAATATAATCATCTGGGACAGAGATACAACTGAACTGCAGGCAGCGGGTTATACAGTAAACACCGGGCCTACCGGAGTGCGCTGTTTTGGCACCAATGAAGTCGGATTCAATACCAATATCAATCTTTACTGCGCCGAGACCATTCAGCACCCTTCGAGAATTCTTACCGATTACATAAACTACCACATCAACTTCTCCGTACTTAAGAATGCGGTTGGCGCAGGTCTGACCATGGCACTTAAGAATAATTACGGTTGTATCGACATGCCCGGGGATCTACATGGCAACAACTGCAATCCCGGCATTCCTGCCGTCAATCAGCAGATTCGCGACGAACTGAACGTGGTGGAATCGCTCTTTATAGTTGACGGTATATTCGGCTGTACCAGTGGTGGGCCAATGGGGCCGCCCAACATGATTTATGATGGAATCATCTTAGGTCAAGACCGCGTTGCCGTTGACAGTATAGGACGTACCATTTTAGAGGAATACGGATGCTCCACCCTGGAAAATTCGGTTCACGTCGATACTGCTGCAGAACCGCCCTACAACTTAGGCACTAATAACCTCAATGAAATAATCCGGGTGGACGTGGATAATCCATCTATGTCCGTAGGTGATCTCCGGGTGAACACGGCTGATCAAGATTCAGTTCTGTTGTGGTCTGCACCGGAATATACCGGTCATTTCAGTGTGCGCAGAAGTACCGAGCCTAGTTTTTCCGCCTATCAAGAGATCGCCAAAACCCAAGCCCACCAGTATATCGACCGTCGCGCTCTGCGCGAGTCGCGGCGATACTTCTATCGTGTTGTGAAAACCTGGTAAACTGCACGTAATATAGCCGGGGATCGTCAACAGATTTAAACTCCACAATTCAAAAAATAAAGCAAATAAGGAAGCTAAAAAGATGACCCTGACGATAACATACCGGCTTGTCGTAATTATTGCAATTACGCTATTTCAGTTCTCCAGCCTCAATGCACAGGAACGTTATGCCCTTGACGCCAGTCAGGGCTGCTGGGGTGAAGTTCCTGCCGATCCCAATTTAGACCCACCTGATTCGCTTTCCGGAGAAGCCTGGGTATTCCTGCATGATGATGCCCAGCCTGAGCAGACCATTTTCAGGTCTAACTCTACCACCTATCCCGGTGATTACGCGTTAAAAATCGTAAACGGTCATGCTGTTTTCGAACTCACCATAGATGGTTTGGGACTATTGGAAGCAACCGGTGCGACTCCGTTGCCATTAGGCGCGTGGGCGCATCTTGCCTGCTCTTATGGGATAGACGGTATCCACCTGTTTTTAAACGGCATGGAAGACGCCTTCGCAGCGGGCACAGGAAGTCCTTCAGAAGTGCCGGGACCGATCCTGTTCGGAGGCAGTGGTGATCCCGGTGAGCAGTTGAACGGACTTATCGATGACGTCAGCATAGGCGGTCTGCGCTTCACAGAAGAATTTGACCCCTTCAAGGTTCCTCTGTTCCAGTTGATAGTGGATGATGACGAGATTCCGGGCTGGACTGCCGGCATTGATCCCTGGGATTACGGACAGGCATGGGATGATTCGAGCTTATGGGATCTTATCAACGGGGCAGGTATCCCATACATGGAGAATAATTTTCAGTATTTTCTCACCCAGAATTATGATGGACAGGTTTATGGTTTTGATGAGGAAGCAGAACTATTAATGACAGATCAGGGAACAGGAGCTGATGCCAGAGCAGTCTTCGATGATCCGTTGATAGCTCCTGGTGTTTTCACACCGATTGACACCATTGGCGTTCAAGCCAGGTTGGTCGTTCTTCTCTGGGATTTATATATCGATTTCTGGCAGGATAATTACTACTGTAAGGTAACTGTGGGATTTGAATTTGAAAATCCTCAAGCGCAAGCTGAAGCTGAACAAGTCGCAGCGCAGTTCTGTTCTATCGTTGACAATAATATCATCACCAGATTTGATAATATAGCAGCGTTATGGAAATTCGATGAGGGGATAGGTTCCACATTCTATGATGCCACCGGACATGGCTTCGATGGTACACTGCAAAGTCCCGCCTGGTCATTTACAATCTGGCACGAACCGGTGATGTACGTTACCTCAGCGGAACTCTTAGAAGGTGTCATTCAGAGCGGCGCTATAGATGATGACGATACGGTGCGGGTTACTTTCTCTGAAGCCGTTGATCCAATTGAAATAAGCGCCGATAATATAGATGAAGCTCTGACGTTGTCCGGAGGCCATAGCTGGCTCTCAGGCAGCGGGGAAATGGGTGCGGCTACCTGGAGCGGCGGTCTGGACACTCTACTGATAGCACTATCCCTGAATGGTGGCGAACCCACTCTGGCAAATGGGGATACCTTAACCCCCAACTCTGACTCGCTAACTTCCGGCAGTGGATTAGCAGTGGGTGGTTACCGATTTATCAGATTCGAAGAGGTTACCGGGATAGGCAGTGAAACTTATCCTGGTGTTCCCCATTCTGTGGTTCTACATTCTCCCCACCCCAATCCCTTCAACGCATCAATGCGTATTACCTATGATCTCCCCAGTCAATCTGATGTTAAGATCACCATGTGGGATCTTTCCGGTCGTGAGGTTAATACAATCTATGAAGGAATAAAGAGTTCGGGCAGACACCATATAACCATGAAGGCTGACCATCTGCCGTCCGGCATTTATCTGATTACTCTGGACGCTGGAACAGTAAGGTTGGTCCAAAAGGCGGTGTTGATAAAGTGAGTGAGAAAAAACAGAGAGGAAACTTAGAGAGAAGAGAGTTTATCAAAATAAGTACGGCTGCATCTTTGGGGCTGGCAACCGGTTCACTGTGGATGCCCAAGACCATCAGAGCCGCGACAGACGACACCAGCCGCGTGGTCGTCGTCTTCGATGAACAAGCGAGCAGTGGAAGCCAAATAGATCCTGAGATAGCTCGTATCATGCTAGATGCGGGTCTAAAAGAGCTGACCGAAACAGCCACACCTCAAGATGCCTGGCTGGCCCTATTCCCCGAACTGACGGCAAGCATGAGCATGGGGATAAAAATAGCCTGCTTGAACCAGACACTCCCCACCCACCCTGAAATAGCTTATCCCCTGGCAGAAAGCCTTTCTTCCACCCCCGTAGGTGCTTCCAACTATCCTGAAAACCAGATCCTGATATGGGATCGTGAAGACTGGGAACTCATCAATTCTGGTTATGATTTAAACACTTCTTCTGCTGGAGTGAGGTGTTTCGGAACTAATAATGCCGCCAGCGGCGGGTATGGGTATCCTCAAACTATTTATGGAGCATACCAGGCGTTCAGCGGTTGTTTCACCGGCCATTCCGACCGCTTGATTAACCTGTGTTCTTTGAGAAATCACACGATTTCAGGGGTTACTTTGAGCCTGAAAAACCATTATGGGACCATAAGCTCCCCTGGGAATATGCATCCCTACGATTGCGATCCCTATATACCTGCTTTGAACTTAGCTCTGCGAGAAACTTACGGCGAGAGGGAGAAGCTGATCGTATGCGATGGCATCTTCGGAATACATACCGGCGGTCCTACGGGTCCACCTCAGTTCATCGAGAATAAAATCATCCTGTCACAGGATGCTGTAGCATTAGATTACGTGTGTAGAGATATAATTTCCGGTTATCCCTGTACAACAATATCACAGGCAACTCATATCGAAACTTCGGCGGGTGCGACTTATAACTTAGGTATAGCTGATCCTGCGGACATAGAGATAATCAACATCAACAATCCCTCATCGACAGGAATCCAACCTGGTAAGAACGGTGCGCAGCCATCGGAAATATCCCTGGGTAAGAACTATCCGGAACCGTTCAATGCAGGCACAGCCATTCCTATTACTTTAGGGAGACCTGGCGAAGTGCGTTTGGAAATTTATGACGTCAAAGGGCGCCGGATCGACATGCTGTATCAGGGAACGCTTAGTGTCGGCAAACATGCGATAAACTGGAATGGAACAGGCACTAGTGGGCAGCCATTGGCATCCGGACGCTACTTCAGCAGGTTGCACGTTGATGGCAAGGTACACAGCAGAGCTATAACTTTAGTTAGATAAAATAATGAATAGAAGAAAATACATCATAAGCACTATATCAATCATTGCGGCTTTTGTATTCACAGGCTTTTTCAGTTGTGCAGAAAATCCCCAGAATGCGGATTCCATACTGGTAGTGGATCTGCTGCCCGCATCAGGTGCGATTACCGGTTGGGATAGATCCGGCAGTCCTGGCGTAGCTCAAACCAACGATCAATTATACAGCCTTATCAACGGCGCCTCGGAGCTTTACCTGCAGCACGGCTTTGTGGAAGGAGTGCTGCAGGATTACGATGGTACCATTGGCGGGGAAGCAGCTAATCTGGGATTGTTCATCTCGGATCAAAGCAGTCCAGCGGACGTAGAAGCCCTGTTCGATGAGACAGAGGTCGTGCCCACCGGACTTACGCCCTGGGATCTGGGTGACGAAGCGTACATAGATGAAACACTGCCTTTTCATATAACCATCCATGTACGAGCGGACCGGTTTTACACCAGAGTTACAGTGGAAAAGAACAACGCAGAGGAAGAAGCAAAAAGCATCGCTCAGGGGTTCGCACAGACGGTCGTAGCAGAGATTCAATAGATGGACAGGCGAGGGTTCATAAAATCTGGTATGGGAGCAATAGGCAGCATGACGCTGCCTCTGCCGAAACGGATATTCGGATCAGATGAGTCATCGAATCCCAAAGCACAAGTATGGAAAGCTGTGGGTGATCCTGTCAACGCCGCCAGAACTCTAACAGAAGCGCTGGGTGGCATGGATCAATTTGCTATCAGGGGTGGAACAGTGCTGGTCAAGCCTAATATCGCTTTTCCCGCGCCGCCAACCTGGGGCGCCACCACCGATCCCGAATTTTTAGACGCTGTTCTGGATTTGTGCATAGAAGCAGGGGCTCGCAGGATTTACGTAATTGACCATCCGGTGGGAACTTCTCCAGAGAAAAACCTCAAGAGGAGTGGCATCGGAGCAATCTGCGAAGGGCGCGCTAAAGTAACGCTGATGATGGCGACTGCGGAAAAGTCCTTCCGTGAAGTCCCCATTCCGGTAGGACGTTCCCTAAAAGCAACCCGGATGCTGAAACTGCTGGAGAAAATCGACCTGTTCATCAACGTCCCTACGGCGAAACACCACACGGCGACAGGCGTGAGCTTAGGGCTTAAAAACCTCATGGGTTTGATCTGGGACAGGGTGCCCTTCCACGAAGAACTGGACCTGCATCAGGCGGTAGCAGACCTGTCAACCTTGATCAGACCGCAGTTGACCTTTTTAGACGCGCGATATTCACTGCTGACCAACGGGCCCACAGGTCCCGGGCAGGTGGAAGAGACCAACACCTACTTAGCCGGTTTCGATCCGGTGGCGGTGGATGCTGTGGGGGTGGGATTGGCTCGCTGGGGAGGAAGAATCCAGACCGGCAGTAATATACTGCATCTGGCTAAAGCGGCTGAACTTGGCGTCGGTGAAGTGGATGATGACAGGATAGAGGTATTAGAAGTATAAAACTGAAGGAAGAAGGAAAATAGGACGTTTCTACTTTTACGATGGTTGACCTGGCTCTTCAGAATCAGGTTTCTTCTATTCTTACTATTTTTCTACTTGAAACCCAACAAAGTTACTCAGCCAATGAACAATTACACATAAAAAGGCGCCTACCAGTTAATATTACACTTGCTTTTTATAAAATAATTTACTACATTGTCAGTATCACATTCACATTTCGCCCACTTTAGTAAGACTCTAATCCTAGCGCATTAACATGCCCACTACAGGAACTAAATATCGCTTGAGTATTTCCATCTGTATTTTCATCAGTATAGCCTTTTTATTATGGGAAAATCTCTGTAATAGCCTATTGGGAATCTATGATCTGGAACTACGCAGAACTGTATGGGGATTCATCTACTACATAATCGTTTTCCTCCTGTTGGGCGGGGTGGCAAAACTCTTAGATTTCCTTTTCAGGTTTGTTACTCCCCGGCATAGCTGGCAGAAACAGAGCTATGTATATTTGTTATTTTTGATATTAGTAATTCTCTGGGGTTTCATCGTACCAAGATTCCTAAATCTCGCAAGCATTAGTTCGTCAGAAGCACACTATGCCCTGACGATACTCTGGATTTTTGGCTGGATATTTTTCGCTTGGCTGATTAATTCATATTTTAGCCGGAAAGAACGCAACCACAAACTACCGGATTCACGGAAACTTCTTAAATATTTTATGGCAGCAGTACTCTATCTGATGCTCAGCACCAAGTGCATATCACAATTCATAACTGAAGTCCCTCTTATTGTACTCATCGCACTGCCTCTGTTAGCAATTGTCTCTTACGCCATATCTGCATTTCTTATCCTATTTTTTCCCTCAAAGAAGAACATAACCATTTCGATATTGCTGATCCCCCTGTGCATAACAGTGCTGATCACAAGTTTCAGAATGGTTTCGCTATCAGGAAATGCTCCTGAACAATATTCTTCTAGTTTGACTGCGGAACACACAAATGTTATACTTTTAATCTTTGATGCAGTCCGGTATGATTCATTTTATGATTTTTACAATCAAACTAAAGAACTTTCCTCTTTGCAGGGATACAAGAAAGTTAGTGAAGATTACAGTTGTTATGCAACTTCCTCATGGACACTGCCTTCGGTAGCCGCACTGTTGACCTCCAGATTTCCAAATGAAATAGGATTCTGCGTAGGCAGGGACGAAACCTACTCCAAGCTTGCCAATGAATTTGTGACAGTTGCGGAGATCATCCAGAAAAATAGCTATCATACAGGTATGGTCAGTACCAACTTCTATGTGAGTAAAAACAGGAACCTTACACAAGGTTTTGAGGATCATATTGAACTTGGACCGCGAGGTCGCACTCAGCTATTTCTCCCTTTTCAATCTTTCTTCGGAAATACGGATTTTGAAAATGAACTCGCCTTTCAATTGGGATTCATCAATAGTAGTTTTATGGTTGGCAACTGGCAATCGGCAAATAAAGCGGGAAAACGTTTTCTGAAATCCTATCAAGATGAACCGTTCTTTCTTTACATCCATTATATGGACACACACGAACCATATTGGGCAAAGCCTTTTTCCGGTAAAATACTTGATTATGAAAGATTAAGGATGGGATATTTGCAAACCACCGCACCCCGCAAATACCGCCGGGCGGCTATTCAAAAGGACACTAAAACCAGGGAGATGGACAAATTTATTATTTCAGAGCGTGAACGATACCATGGAGGTATTGAAACTATTGAACTTGCGATACTAGATTTAGTAAAATCATTGAAGAAGATGGGATTGGATAAGAACACAGTTATAATAGTAACCAGTGACCATGGGGAGGGATTCTGTGAGCATAACCGGCTGGGTCATAGAAAATCTCTCTTCCAAGAATCACTGCGCGTCCCTTTGTTGATTCTATTACCTGAATCACTTTCAGATAATTTTCCGGAGAGAACCTATTCTGTTTCTCTTTTAGATCTACCACCGACGATTTTAGATATCATGGGGATTGAAGAAGAAATGCCAGAAGCAGATGGCAGATCTCTCCTGGAACAACCAAAAGATAGTCTTTCCCCTTTATATAGCATGTTAGATGCAGGGGCTGGAGGTGTTAAACAGTGGGTGAAGCAGTGGCGATCAATACAATTTGGTTCTTACAAATACATACAGGTTACTAACATTAATGAGGGAACCTCCAATAAGTATTTGTTTAACATTTCTGAGGATAGCTTGGAAACTATTAATCTCCTAAAAATAGAGACCCACATTGCTGATTCACTAGCAACATATTTACAAATTCAGTTGGCTAAGAATTATTATGCTACCACAAGGAGTAAAGAACCTTCCAAAAATTCGAAGGAGAGACTCAGAGCTTTAGGCTATATAAATTGAACCTTTATGGTTGAATCTCAACTTTAGCCTTCTGCCACAAAGCTGTTTTCCAAAGCTGAACCGGAGATTATCCGAAAAATATCAGAGCTATTTCACTAGGCGGTCATGGACCACTCCATGACCACTTTTAAATTGGTAACATCAAATGGTCCATCCCACCCAGAATCGACGGGTGGCATGGGCATTAGCCCCCTTTGCCGTAGGCGCCCCTTCGGGACAGGGGGGGTTTATTTATCCGTAGGCCAGTGCTTTAGCGCTGGTTATTATCACTGGATTCCGGGTCGTAGCCCGGAAGGACATGGTTCGTTAACCGTTGCATCAGGCATTGCCTTCAGATCCTGTCCGTCAACCGACGGATGACCTGACGCTTAAAACACCCCATTAATCATATTCCTTGGCGTGATAATCACATAGCCAGAGGTAGTGACCTTCAGGGGTCAGTATCTTCTTGAGACCACCCCAGTGCTGCTGGGGATCTTTTTCATCCAAAAGCGTCCTCAGGGCGCGTAGGGCTGAGCCCGCAATACGTTCGGGAAAATCGCCCTCAGCGAACCTGCTTTCTTGGGATGTGGAAATTTCAGGAAGTTTATCCACCAGAGCCTGCATCAACTCAATGTCGTTGTGGAATACCTTCTCAAAATCGGGAGCGAGAGCACCCAGCCAGGGGCCCACCAGAGGAATAGTGTACTTCAACACAGATGCTAATTTACTAACGAACGGTGCCACTTCGGTAAACCATTCCGGTGTTTGTTTGACGGGATATTTGCCTCCCTCGACCGTCGGATGCCACTGCCCCGGAGCCTGACAAAAGAGCTGCAGTTCCATCTTCTGACCTGTAATGTTCTTGAGCCAGATTTTAGATTCTACCGGGCGGAGCACGAAGACATTGGGACAGTGAGATTCTATCAAGCGCTGTTCTCGGAGGAACAGGTTGGTGAATTCGCGCTGTGCATATTCGGTCAGGTTCTGCAATGCTTCCAGTGTTTTCTGCCCGGTAGCACCAATTCTTTTGACCTCACTTAAGACTGTCGCAAGAGTTAGTGGATCCGCCCCCTTTGTTTTAAGACGAATTCCTAGAAGTAGGTTGGATACGGGAACGTTTTTAAATGCCACCTGGCATTGAATACCCTTGACATTTTCTTTGATGGCATTATTTATCGCCTCAAGACTGAATTCGTATGAACATTTTTTGTCTTTATGACCCGGACAGGGAATAGTTCGTTTTATCTCCAAACCGGGAAAGCGGTCTAAGGTCAAATCCAGACCGTCACAGAGCAGGGCGAAAAAATTGTGGGGTACCTGACCACGAGCGCTCAACTGTAGGTAACGCTGGTGGGGAAAAGATTGGATCAGACCCAGATGTCTGCCTTCTTTACCATCGGCAAAGAGCGCTCCCGAACGCCAGTGGTTGTAGGTAGTAAAACGATGCGTGCGAGCTATGAACCATGTTGGAATACCTGCAGGCATAGTAGTATCCAGATGGTACTTCATGGAAATTTCCCGGCAACTGCCGCTCTGGCGGATTCCTTCCCAACTCTGCTGGTAATTAGTCTTCGGATCTTCGGGCAAGCGTTCCACGACTATGCTGATGTCTCTGTTATCCAGGGTGCGGTAGGACAGGTCGAACTTCTCCATCAGGCGCAGGAAATGGTTCTGCATGGGTTGATCTAAATCATCCCAGAGTACTTCCATGTGTTTTCGCCTGAGGACGCCCAAACCAACTTTAACTTCATCACTCTTGAGAACTTTGCTGATATAATCGGTTACCCATTTGGGTTTCAATATCACTAAATCCTTGAGCTCGCCATCTTCCGGGAAGTAGAGAATATCGCCTAATTCATGCAGCCAACGCGCCAGGATTCCGGCATCTTGATTTGATAGCTCATGTTCCCCAAGGATTTCAAAGAATTGTTTGGTGGTGATCTGTTTCTCATTCCTGCTGCGCACAGCATCAGCGGCATTTAACCATTTTGAGGGCCAATTCTCTCCCATTAGCGGTAATTGGGCTGCCTGTTTGGTGACCGCTCTCTTTATCTCTTCGATGCCGATACTGTCCTTATTGCTGACTTCCCAATGTCCTACTATCTGCGGGTATTTCGCCTTCAGGTCTTGTAAGGGCAATTCGGCGTCGTGCTGATCTATATGGGCTGCGACGATCATCACGGGTGAATCAGGAGCTTTGGCTTTGATGGTATCCAGCCATTTGTACAGCTTACCCTGTTCCCAGCCCAGACGAGCGTTCCAGACTAACAGAAACAGCGAACGGTTGGTCAGGAAGAACTGGTGCGTGGCGTGATAGATCACCTGACCCCCGAAGTCCCAGCAGTTCAAAGTCATGGTAATAATATCTTGCTCAGGATGCAGTAATTCCAAGGGAAGTATGTCTATCCCCTCAGTCTTTGATTCCTGTATGTCAAAAGATTTACCTCTTAAAGCGCGCAGGAGCGAGGTTTTGCCCACCCCTCCCTCTCCTACTAACAGCAGTTTGGAAAGCCACTGCTGTTTTTCGGAAACCAATTTCCCGCGCAGGTAGGTTAGAACAGCTTTAGTTCCCTGCTCTATGATATCAGGCGGCGGATCGGCAAGTGGATTATTAGAGATGTCAAGTAAAGATAAACTGGTCAGATTACCGATCTCAGAAGGAAGGCTGGTTAGTTGATTGCGTTGGAGGTAAAGCTCAGTTAAACCGGTCAGATTGCCGATTTCTTCAGGTACACTGGTTAGTTGATTGCGATCGAGGGAAAGCCAATTTAAATTGGTTAGATTGCCGATTTCTTCAGGTACACTGGTTAGTTGATTATTATAGAGAAAAAGCCCAATTATATTGCTCAGATTGCCGATCTCTGCAGGTAGGCTGGTTAGTTGATTATGAGAGAGGTCAAGAGTAGTTAGATTAGTCAGATTGCCAATTTCTTCAGGTACACTGGTTAGTTGATCATTATAGAGAAAAAGCCCAGTTATATTGGTCAGATTGCCAATTTCTGGGGGAAGGCTAGGTAATTGATTACCAGATAGGTTAAGATTAGTTAAATTGGTCAGATTGCCGATTTCGGGGGGGAGGCTAGGTAATTGATTACCAGATAGGTTAAGATCAGTTAAATTGGTCAGGTGGCCGATCTCCAGGGGAAGGTTTGGGAGTCGATTAACATGTAGATCAAGATGAGTTAAATTGGTCAGATTTCCTATTTCAGGAGGGAGTTCGGGTATTCCTTTTCCTGAAAGGTCGAGTTCAGTTACCTTATCTCTGGCAGCTTTTTCTATTATTTCAATTAGTTCTTTCCTTTTCATGGGTGTGTCTCCGGGGGGGTTGTCTGAACCGCGGATACACGCGGATGCCGCGGATTGCACGGATAATTATCCGCGTCATCAGTGCTATCTGTGTCCATCCGTGGTTCAGTCATTTCCTTCTAAATCGCTGATTATCATGGTATAGGAGGCGGGATAGCCTCTATCCCGCTGACTGCGGGGAGTCAGCGGCACGTATAATTACTGATCCCCCCTTAATCCCCCCTTGAAAAAGGGGGGCACGATGGATGGTAAATTTAAGGTACAGTTCCAGAAATTGCAAGCTGGGAATGGGGAATTTCTGGAAGTATAAAGGATGAAGGATAAATTATGAATGGGAGCGTTCCTTAGCCTGAAAAAGCCATGTCATTCTGGCTGTGTCCAGAATCAGACATGGCTTGGCGATGTTAATGTTCCGCCAGATTTTTTTGATGCGATTTTAATTCTCTCTTGACTTTGACCAAAATATTTAGTATATTATTAGTTGGAGATTTACGTAGTCAGTTAATGGGTGGGGGTTTTACTCCATTTCATTTAACAGATAATAATAAAACCATAAAGATAAAGTTCAATGTTAGTTAGCACTTAACAAAAGCATGGAGGCGTTATGAGCAGCAAACAAGGAGAGTTTCTAACAACATTCCCAAAAGGGTTTGTACCCGTGATCTTAAGCTTGGCACTCTGTTTAATTCCATTTCTGACGAACGGAGCCAATGCGGAGGTCATCACATTCCAAGACAACTGGGGATCAGCCGGTTTCAACCTCATCGGACACGATGGCGGAAGCGTTGAGATCGTCTTTTCCGTCCCCGGCATACAGCTTGAGGACATGGATATCAACGGGGAACGAATGCAAAACGTGATGATTCCCGGTGTTATTCTGCCGAACAACGCGGGCGCACCCAACCTCCCGGGTATGGGGAGATTCGTGGCGATACCGCAAGGGTCCTGGGCGGAACTGGTAGTTGTTGACTACCGTACCGAGGTATTTCACGATATAAACATCGCACCGGCGTTTGAAATCCCGCTGGGTACTTATGATGGGCCATTGCATTATGAGAAAGACCTGGATATTTACAATCTGGATGCTAATTACCCATCCGAACCCGTCATAATCAGCGAAACGACCGACATGCGAGGCGTAGACGTGGTAAAGGTAGGTATTACGCCTTTCCAGTATAATCCGGTAAGCCGTGATCTGACTGTTTACAAAGATATCCGCATCCGGGTGAATTTCTACGGTGGTAACGGTTATTTCGGCGAGGATCGTTTGCGCAGCCGCTGGTGGGAACCAGTGCTGCAGCAGAACCTCATAAACTACGAATCCCTGCCAGAAGTGAACCTTCATCCAGAAAGACCAGCGACCGACGAGGACAATGTAGAATATCTGATCATCGTTCCGGACGATCCCTGGTTCGAAGCATGGGCGGACACCATCAAGCAATGGCGTAGCGAACAGGGAATTATAACGGGTGTTACTACGCTATCCGAGATCGGCGGTAACAATGCCACCCTGATCGAAAATTACATCAACAATGCTTACAACAACTGGGATATCCCACCGGTGGCGGTACTGCTTTTATCAGACTACCAGGGCACCGGAGACGAATACGGGATCACTTCACCATCTTACAGCGGAGTCGCTTCGGATAACACTTACGCTGACATTAACGCAAACAACCTGCCGGAATTGAACATCGCTCGTATCTGTGCGCAAACTCCGCAGCATCTCCAGACAATGGTCGGCAAGATGTTATCGTACGAGCGGGAGCCGTACATCGATCCCGGCTTTTACAATGATCCATTGATCGCGGGTGGCTGGCAAACAGATCGCTGGTTTATTATCTGCTGCGACGTCCTCTGGGGATATTTCAACTACGTACAAGAGAAGAATCCCGAGAGGCTATATGCAGGATACACTCAAGGTCAAGCTCCGCCACAGTGGTCAACTAACCAGAACACCTACATGATCATTGATTATTTCGGTCAGAGCGGTTTGGGTTACATCCCGGATACTCCTTCGCATCTCACCAATTGGTCTGGCAATGCAACTGGCATCAGCAACGCCATTAACAACGGCACGTTTATCGTGCAGCATCGCGACCACGGCTCACCGACCAGTTGGGGCGACCCCGCCTACAACATCGGCAACATAAACCAGTTGACGAACGACATGTACCCCTACGTCTTCTCAATTAACTGCAGCACCGGTCAGTACGATAGTGGTGGGGAGTGTTTCGCAGAAGCATTTCATAGATCGACTTACGGAGCTTTAGGCGTCCTTGCGGCTTCCGGCACGTCCTACTCTTTCGTTAACGACACTTTCGTCTGGGGTATGTACGACAGTATGTTCCCTGATTTCGATCCCGGTTACGGAGCTGATCCAGTCGGTGAATGGAATCTGCGACCCGGTTTCGCCAATGCCAGCGGCAAGTACTACCTGGAAGCATCGAACTGGCCCTACAATACCGGTAACAAGGTCATCACCTATCACCTCTTCCACCATCATGGCGGCGCTTTCACAACACTTTACTCTGAGATACCTCAGAATATGACAGTACTGCATGCTGATGCCCTACTGGGTGGTTTTGGTGAATTCACGGTGACGGCTGACGACGGTTCCTTGATAGGTCTAAGTGTCGACGGCCAATGGCTCACTGCGGCAGAAGGCACAGGCGGCCCGGTAACGATGACGTTCGATCCACTTACTCCGGGACAAGTTCTGAAAGTAACTGTAACTAAAGCTAATTATTACCGTTATATGGGTGATGTAAACGTCATTCCTCCTTCAGGACCTTATGTCATTGCTGACGAAGTAACGGTAGTCGATGATTTGGGCTGGAATCCAAACGGGCAATTGGACTACGATGAGACTGCCAAGCTGACGATGACCGTACAGAATATCGGTGTAGAGGAGGCTATTGACGTTACCGTTACGATTTCGACAGATGATCCGCTGCTGACTATCGTCGACGGCAGTGAATTTTACGGGAACATCGCAGCCAGTTCGAGCGCTACAGTAGCCGAAGGTTTCGAGGTCACCGCCAGTCCGGATACACCGGATGAGCATGTCTTCATAGTCGATGTAGTGGCCTCGTCCGAATTTCTCGACTGGGAATCCAGCTTTGCACTTTACGGACACGCTCCGGTGTTGAATGTCGACCGCCTCACTTTTGATGATCCCGGCGGTAATAATAACGGCTGGTTGGATCCCGGTGAAACGGCTGATATGGACGTGTACCTTATCAATGAAGGTTCCGCTCCGGGTGCACTGCTGCAAGGTACGCTCACCAGTCTGGATCCCTTCCTGTCAGTCAATTCGGCTGTGGGCACGTACGGAACGATTGATCCTGATGCGGTTGTATCGGCGACTTTCAACGTTACTGCCGATCCTCTAACGCCACAGGAGCATTTAGCGGACGTCAATATGGCTATGACTGGCGATCATGGGTATTCCAGCGAAATTGGCTTCCAGGTGATGATAGGAAATATGCTCTACGATCCCACTGGACCTGATACCTACGGATACAGCGCCTACGACCCGTTCGATGCTCCTGAAAATCCGGTTTATGATTGGGTGGAAATTTCTGCCGATTCGGGTGGACCAGGTACCCAAGTCCCCATCATCAATGATGATCAGACCATCCAATATGAGTTGCCGTTTACGTTCCAATACTACGGCGCTGATTACGATACCTTTACTGTTGCTGCGAACGGCTGGGTTGGCATGGGAAGAATAGCTGAAGATGATTACTCAAATTCAGGCATTCCAAACGCTGATGGTCCACCCAACATGATAGCTCCTTACTGGGAAGATTTATCTCCACAGAGACCGAACTCAGGTAAAGTATGGATATGGGAAAACGTAACTGATCATCGTGTTATCATCGAGTGGAATCACGTTGAACAGTATTTACCAACAGGCGCATTCGAAACTTTCCAGGTGATACTGTTAGATCCTGAGTACTATCAGACTGGAACCGGCGACGGCCGTATCCTCTTCCAATACAAGGATATGTCCACCACTGCCGTCAATGCAGAAGGAACGGTTGGTATAGAGAATAGTACGCAGACCATCGGGATTCAGTACTTCTTCGATGGAACGTATGACATTCACGCCCATCACATAGAAAATGAGTTTGCCATACTGTTCACCACACCGGCAACTACGCCTGATCTGGAAGTTACGCTGACTCCGGTGGGCTTACCAATCCAGATCCCGGTGGCGGGCGGAAGTTTCGACTTCAACGTTGCCGTGGCAAACAATGGCGCATCACAAACGAACGCTGACTTCTGGTGTGATGTAACTCTACCGAACGGCAGCAGCTTCGGACCGACCATCGGACCGCTAAATCTAACCATGCCTGCTGGATTTACGGCGGACCGTGACCGTACGCAAAATGTACCAGGTGCCGCACCGATAGGTGACTATACTTACAACGCTTACCTGGGTACTTATCCCAGCGTGGTGTTGGTTGAGGATAGTTTCCCCTTCGAGAAACTGGCAACCGGTGATGGCGCCACAGTGGATGAATGGTACAACTACGGCGAACCTTTCGAAGATTGGTTCACAGTGGCTACCAATGTGGTAGTTCCGGAAGAATACACACTGGATCAGAACTACCCCAACCCCTTCAACCCGGTAACCTCGATCAGTTTCGGTCTGCCGGAAGCGGGTTACGTGAAGTTGGCAGTCTATGATCTGTTAGGACGTCAAGTAGCGCTGCTGGTTGACGGGCATAGAGAGGCTGGCTTGCAGGATGTAACCTTCGATGCGCACGAACTGTCTTCAGGTATGTACCTCTACCGTATTGAAGCAGGCGACTTCACCGCTGTAAGGAAGATGGTGCTAGTGAAGTAGTTTCGAGTTGCGAGTTTCGTGTTTCCAATTGTGAATCAGGCGCCCCCGCAAGGGGGCGTTTTTTTACATTTCCGGTTGGCGACAGATGTGTCGCGGGTGATTTGATTCTTCAGCACGAAAGTGACAATATTTTTGACTCCCCCGCACGAAATCTGAAATTGCGTCAAATCTGTCGTTTTTGGGGGTTATTTGATTGATTTTCAAGTGGTTTAGGTAGTCCGACATTTTTGTCGCCTATGACAGATGTGTCGTTGTCAAGAAGATGGTTTCAGGGATTAGGGGTTGGGGATTAGGGATTGGTGGAGGAAGTGTGAGATTGCTTCGTCCGGCTGCGCCGTCCTCGCAATGACGGTGGAAGGGTATGAGATCTTTCGCTGTGCTCAGGATGACGCACGAATGGAGGGCTCCTGTATATAATATACAACAATTATTGGGGAAAAGCAAGGGAAAAGTGCGGGAAATCTAAAGGGAGGTGATAAAGGTGGCGGGGTCAGGGGCGACCCCGACTATGGATTTAGAGGAAAATGCAAGGGGGAAGTGAGGGAATTATGAAAGGATAAATGATGAAGGATAAAGGATAAAGCAGAGTTGGACAGCGAAGGTGAGCCATGCCAAAAAGGCAGGCAAGTCTGGTGTAACGGTTACACGTCCGTTTCCACGCAAATGGAACACCCTCTTTATTAATATATTACATGTTTGAGACTTTTTAGTCAAGGTAATTGGCTAAATTAGAACTTGTTTTTAGGACTAAGGAATGCTATTTTACAACATACTGCATGCAAAGATCAATCGGGTTATATTGTAAAAAATAAAACTAAGAGAAACGAATCGAGAAATGATTTCTAATAATGCTGCTTTAGTCTTCATTCTAATATTTTTATTGTTTAGTGGGGGAACCGCAATAGTCCTATCGCTTGTACGTATTTTCAATCCAGAAAAAATGGGGATGCAATCTGATTCATCTTTACAAACAAAATTCTTTAGATGGAAAGCCCCGATCGGTTTAACTTATGGGGTATTAGCTATACTTCTGGTAGTTGCTATTGTATGGATTGATGGAACTTATGGACAAAGAGAGACATTAAATGAATTAACTCTTGAAATTGAGCAACTTAAAAAGGAAAATGATTTTCTTAGAGAGCATGCAGGTTCACCTTTCAATAAGCATAATATTTTCACTGTAAAAGTCGGGAACAAGGCGAAATCAATCCTTGGAGGGAAAATATTAATAACAAGGACTGTTCGTGGGATAAAATTTCGCGGTATATCTGGAATCTCGCTAACAGAGGATGGCTTATATGAAGGGTATTCAATAAAAGTCGATGAGGGGGATAAATTCTTCATAAAGACCGAAGAGAGTGATATTTGGGGAGTGAATGTGTTAGATAAGTATGGTAGTACTATCCTTGAGTTTTATAAGATTCAATTATGAGAACAGGAATATCATTGTCTATAAATTACAGGAAGTGAACGATGGATAGTTGGTGGCGTTTAGGTGAGAATGATGGATATCATGGAAATGAACTGGCGGTTAACCAAATTACTTGTCCATTTTGTCTGGAGCAGGGCAATTATAAACTTGCACATCACAGAGAAAAGTCTAAGCCTAATTCCCAAAAAATACTAAATTTTGACACTTATGAATGTGGGAATTGTAAAGGATATGTTCTGGTTCTTTGGTCTGCGAGTGAGTTTGGCTCAGGATTTCACAACTACCATGTGTTACCTTGGCCCCTTAGGATTGACACATATCCCAATTATTGGCCCGAATCAGTAGGCCGTTTTTGGATCCAAGCCAAAAGAAATCTAATACAAGAAAATTGGGATGCAGCATCTCTAATGGCTAGAAGCGCTCTCCAAGCTGCTATAAGAGATAGTAAGGCTGAAGGTAATAATCTAAAACAAGAAATTGAGTATTTGGCGAGGGAAGGTATCCTTCCCCCTATAATGAAAGAGTGGTCAGATGCTTTGCGGGAACTCGGGAATGTTTCTGCACATCCCTTACCTGATCAACCACCAACAAACCCACAGGACGCTAGTGATATTGTAAACTTCCTCGACTTTCTGCTTGAGTATTTGTATACCCTTCCTCACCGAATTAATGAGTATCGGAAACGAGGGGACAAAAAGTAAAGTTTTTAAGTCAAATTTGACTAAAATCCTCATTTTTTACAGATAACTTATAATAATAAGAGGCTGTCCCCCCAGGGGTCAGCCTCTTCGATTGTGGTGGGAAAAATGACTACTTAAACTTAATCTTCTCTATCTCTTCCCAGGAGATGTATTCCACGTCTTCACCTTTTTCGAAGACCAATATTCCGTCGTTTTTCTTGCTCACATCCTGAGCATCTTCAAGGCGCAGCTCTTCCCCATTCTTCAGCTTGACTATGCTGGAATGCCTTCCCTTGGGAGTGATGGATACGATATTGGCAAAAGGAATGTAGAATTCCATCTCATCGAGATCGCCATTCAGGATTTCGAACCCTTCGCTCTCATCCAGGTCGTAAACGATCTTTCCGGTATATTCGTCTCCATCATCGGTGAAAACGGTTCCCTTTAATTCCTTACCGGAATCGTAGCTTTTGTAGGGTTTACCGGAATCTTCACTATCATCGTAGGTTATCTCGCGGAACTCATCCCACTGCACTTCGATTTTGCCATATCTTGGATCTTCGATGTATATACCGCGATTCCCGCTGTTGACATCGTTGGTACCGCGCAGATCGAATTCCCTGCCATCCTTTAATGTTACTTCACAAGAACGGCTGTTTATGCGTTTAATCTTACGGATGTTCCCGAATTCAATCTCCATGTCGCCTTCGTCGGTATCACCATCTAATATATCGGTTGAAATGCTTTCTTCTGCATCCCACATGATGTACCCTTCGAAATCCATCTCGTAGGTTTTAAGCTTCCCGTGCAGTCTGTATCCCCCCGCTTTCGCGGTTTTGGGCGTGGGCAGGAATTTAATGGTCTTGATGTCCTTCCACTTCAGATTTATCTTACCTAAATTTTCATCCCACATCTTGACGGTAACGTCCACGTCACCGCCGCCTGCCACGTCATATTCAGATCCATTCTTCATGTAGATGGTCTGACGGCTGCTGCGACGCACCTTTATCGATTCGATTTCACCGAACTTGGTGATGAAAAGATGATCACTGCCGCCGAAACTGGTTTCAACTATGGGCATGCCGAAAATGACGAACTTTTTACTACTTTTGGAGTCATCTCTTCCCTTCTTAGAGGCGTATTTCCGCCAGGGATTGTCATCCTTGGTGGCATTGAAGATATCATCCCAGAAATACTCCTGCTTCCCCCAGCGCATAGTGCCGGTATAGGTATTACCCTCTCGCGTCAACACCTGGCCGTAAATGAAGCCCTGATTTCCTGCTTGTGCATCGCCTGAACCTGCGATGATAACGAACGTCATAATGCTGACTAAGGACTTCTTCATCATCGTATTTACCTCCGGTTTGGATCTTTAGAATCTGTATATATTGCGGTCGTTATTGTCGTTGGTAGCATCCGTCTGCATGAGCTGTGGTGAATTGCCCTGTTCGTTAGTTTCGGGCGGTTCGTATGTACCTTCCCAGTAATCCGCCTGCAGAGTGTGCAGGATGAAATACATCCTGCGGTGGTATTCCGGATCGGAACTCAGCAATTCACGCGTCAGAGTTAAGAACTGATCATCATCCATACTACCCCTGTCGCTAGCTAAGACAATTGGTGAGTTGGGATCTTCCAATATGGTCAAAGTAGGCTTACGCATAAAATAGCCCAATCCGAAAAAGATCAGCAAAGCCGCCGCTATACTGGCTATTTTGATGAATTTCGTTCTTAAAGGTATAATCTTCGCCACCGGTTTCTGGGGAACGGCTTGAGATATTCTATCCCACAGTCCTGGCGGAGCTTCAGGAATAGAAGTCTCCTCCTCAATTAAGGATTGTAGAGATTGAAATCTCCTGAATTCCTTCATGCAGGCCTGGCATTCAGACAGATGCGAAACGGTTTCTATCAGTTCTTGACCGCTCAACTCACCGTCCAGCATTGCAGAAATGTTTACCTGGCGTTCTTCGCAGTTCATCATCTCATTATCCTCGAAATTCCACTAAAACTGTCGCTATTTTCCTGCGAGCTCTAAAAACGTTTATCTTGACCATGGCAGGCGTCCAGCCGGTTATTTCGCCTATCTCCCGGTACGAATGTTTCTGCAGAATACTCAGCGTAAATGCCGTGCGATATGTTTCCGAAAGTTCCCCCATTGCTTGCAGTAGTTTACTGCGGAAATCACTCAGCACAGCATTCCGTTCAGGGTTGACTTGCTCTGCGGGAATTTCCATCATTCCATCGGAAAAGTTACCTGCGGTGGATGTGTTTCTACGCATCTTCTTCTTGTACAGATCCAAAAACAGATTGCGGGAAATGGTCATTAACCAGGAATGAATCCTGTCAGGTTCGCGCAAGGCAGCTTCAGATTTCATAGCCTTGATGAAGGTCTCCTGCAGCAGGTCTTCAGCATCATGGCTGTTGCCAGACATATTCAGCAGGTACTGGTAAATGCCTCGCGAATGCTTTTGATAAATAGATTCCCAGTCCATAAATATAGGTTAAATTCCTACCATCTTACAGATGCCGACACTATCTACAAGTGATTTCAAATTGTTCTCTTACCTGCTGATGGCGCCCTTCTGATTTATAGACGCTTCAGTGATTAAAAAGTTACATACACCAATTGCTCACTGCCAACAGGTAATTAAAAAGCCGCAGAAGTTCATCCGCGGCTGGGTCTGATAGTACGCCCTAAGGGATTCGAACCCCCAACCTCCTGGTCCGTAGCCAGACGCTCTATCCAGTTGAGCTAAGGGCGCAATTGAAACTGAAATATACATCATTTTTTCTGACTATGCAATATTTTCTTGAGGATATTATTTTCAACGTTTTCGAGATTTCTGGGATTTCCGATAACTGGCTTATCATATTCATCACGAAGAGCTTGAAATTGAAAGCTAAAGTTATTAAATTTGTGGTTCATGTTAAACGAGGCATAAAACCAATCGATCCACGGAGTGTTTAATGGAAGACCTGATTTACTTAGATAACGCCGCTACTGCCTGGCCCAAACCACCGAACGTATATGAATTCGCCATCGATTTTTACCGCAAAACGGGCGTCAATCCCGGTCGCAGCGGGTTTGATATGGCGATTGAAGCTGGTAATATCATCGAAGATTTGCGCGTTCGGCTAACCAAATTCTTCGGTGGTGATGAGAACGTACCCGAACGTCTCTGCTTTTCATACAACGCCACAGATGCCCTGAACCTGATAATTCCCGGGTTACTGGTATCAGGAGATCATGTTATTTCAACCAACGTGGAACACAACTCAGTTATCCGGCCGATAAACTGTATGGTTCGCGACCAGGGTGTAGAAGCGACTTATGTGCCCTTCAATAAACAGGGCTACGTCGATCCGGACGACATAAAATATGCCCTGAAACCCAATACAAAGTTGGTGATAGTAAATCATGGATCGAACGTTTTAGGGACGGTGCAGCCGTTAAAAGAAATCGGACAAATATGCAGGGATAAAGGCGTTCTTTTCGCTATTGATTCTTCACAGACAGCGGGTGTGGTGCCCATCGACATGAAGGACATGAACATAGACGTTTTGGCCTTTACGGGACATAAATCGCTTATGGGATTTACGGGAATCGGTGGTCTGTGTGTACGTGAACATCTCGAGATCAAGCAGATCAGAGCGGGAGGTACGGGTGTTCGGTCTGCCTATCCATATCACTTAGCAGAATATCCGTTCAGGATGGAATACGGTACACCGAATATGATAGGCGTGGCTTCCTTGTTAGCTGGACAGGATTTCATCGAAGAAGAAGGCATGGCGAACATACATGCCCGCGAGATGAAATTAGCGCGCAAGTTGGTGGAAGGGTTCCGCCAGATAGACGGCGTTATAATATACTGCTGGGAGAATTTCGATAACCGGCTTTCCACCGTTACCATCAATATCGAAGGGATGGAAGCCGGAGACGTGGGAATCATGCTGGACGTGGATTTCGACGTCGCCACGCGTACCGGATTGCACTGTGCTCCGTTGGTACACGAACAGTTGGGACTCATACCGGTGCACGGTGGAGTGCGATTTTCCGTCGGCGCCTTCAACGTTGAATCTGATATTGACACGGCTATCGAAGCTGTGAAAGAGATTGCTGGAAGGGTGAAGAGGTGAGAACTTACTCCTATGGCACATACCATTTTAGAGTTCGTCTTGACAACGAAGATTATACTCAAACTCTAGCGTACCGATATGAGCCCTTTATATGAGCGTTTAAAAATTTTCCAACTGACCCAGCTTTTAATAATTCATCGTAAACAGTTTGTGGTATGTCAAAATACTGATAAATACCGCCGCTGTGAAATTCAATTTCAAGCGTCTGCGTTGGAGGATCGTACCCTACCGACGCAACATTTGTGGAATCAACAGGTATACGTTTCATCGCCGAGCTACTCCTCGTTTTCCTTGATTATTTTGTATGATCTGGGATCCTGTTTTCGCCAAACAGCTACCACTTCAGAATAATCGCTCTTCTCTTTGTTTCGGTTCCAACCGCCAGGGCCTGAGTCATTATATACTAGCGGATCGCTGCTATCAGGGCGTCTATCCTTGCTTGGAGGATCAATAAGCGTTCTTAATGGCAAGTGAACGGCTTCACCTATAATAATCGCTTCACCAGTGCGCAGTGCTGGTAACATACTGAGAAGCCCTTCAAGATTATCCGTTACCGCTCCAGTAACGTGTGAACGATCCGTTGTATTAGAAAGACGCATTGAGAAAATAGTACCGCATTGAGAGAGAATGGTTGTATTAATCTCCGCTGGCCGTTGACTCACAATCATAGCACCGATACCGTACTTACGTCCTTCCTTTACAATTCTTTTAACAGCCATAGCAGCCGGTCCAGTATCTTCTTGCCCCAAATAGGAATGCGCCTCTTCTAAAACAACTAAAAGTGGTCGCTCTCGCCCACCTTCCGACAGGTTTCTCGACCAGAAGAGTGCGTCATAAATTATCCTAAGAAGAGTACCAACAAGATTAGTCAATATGGAAATGGGGATACCTGAAAGGTCAAGAATAACAATTGACTGTGGGCTACCAATCCATTGCTCCAAAAGAGTGTCAAGGTCTTGCTCTGGCAATCCTTCCTCATCAGGACACCAGGGTCCTGGACGAAAGAGAAAATCAAAGCGCGGATCGCGGAGCCTCGAAGCCAAGGATTCAAGTGGTCTCCTAATATTCAAAGACGATCTGCTAAGATAGATTTTTTCTGCACCAGAGGCTTGTGTATGAGGTTCATATTTAGGTGGAATAACCCTAATCGGATCGCCTGCTTCTACTATTTGACCATTTGCATCTTTGAGTAGGGCTTCCGTTTCTTCGGATTGTCCCCCACTTGAAGTATGGGTCGAATTAACAAGCCTATGCAGATCAAACCATAATTTGTGTATACTGAATGGGATTGGTGTATCAACAGTCAAATTATCGGCAGTAACACCCTCTCTTGTACTTTTTTCAAGAGACGATAATTTTAAGTCGGTGATTTTTTCAAGAACTGCGCCACGGCTTGTATCGTCTAATGAACCTAGACTTACAGAAAGCAACTCGTCAAATGTCATCGCCCAGTACGGAACATAAAGTGGCTGCTCATTGTGGTCTTTGCTTGGATTAACGCGAAACACGGTTGCACGGTCCTTTAAAGCTGCAGCATATTCGCCGTGAATGTCCAACACGATAATGCGGGCAGAAGGATACCTTGCCATATCTGAAAGAGTAACTAAAAGTCCTGCTATTGTAGTAGATTTTCCTGCCCCGGTTGTACCCACTACAGCACTATGACGCGTAATTAACTTATCGATATTAAGTAAAGCTGGGATAGATTCAGCGCTTGCCAAACCTCCAACACGAACATAATTTGCTGATTCCGGCCGTCCGTAAATTCTGGCAAGGTCTTGTTCTGTAACTAGATGAACTTGGTCTCCAATAGTAGGGTACTGTGAAATGCCGCGCTTGAATTCATCCCCATGCTGACCTTCACCTATTAGCTGCACCGTCATCCAGCGGTAGCCGTGCGGTTCAAGCTCAGCAAGTCTCTCCGGCACTGCCCCTGCTCCCACCTGTGAAACGATGCCAAATAAATCAAGGTAGCCCATAGGGACGCGAACGAAACTGCCAATCTGGCCTATACGGTAACCAAAACCGTCCACAAAGGTTAAACCGGAAATAGTGTCAGAATCAAGAGCAACACTGATCGTGGACCCCTTTACATCCTGAACTGTCCCTAAAAAAGTAGGATTACTTCGCACTCTTCGTATCCTCTTTGACACCAGTAATATCTAATAGAAAATCCCCAAAGGCCGTAAAGTCTCCAAGTTTAAAATGCGATTGTCTTAGCCCTTCACCCCCTTGCTTTTCTTTTAAAACCCATTCAACGCCTGGACTTCTATCAAAATCACTTAAGTCCTGTTTTTCTGTCCAACCAGCCCTTCTCGTTCCTATCACAGCTTCATCTTCTGCTAGAATATTTAAATTTGGCCTTTTCTCCGCAAGACTTATAGCCTTCGGATAGTCTTTAAGACTTTTGTAAATGAGAGCAAATACAACCCCATTAGGGTTACCCTCTAAGCCTTGGACTAAAACTTCATTTAAGTGATCGTCACGAAAAGAGTACCCACAAACAATTAGAAATGGGGACGGCTCCTTTAAAAACGCCCTTAGACGATCTATCATCGCAAGATAAGGCATTTTTCTACTCTGTTCATACTTGAGATGTGACGGGTGAATAACACGTCTCTGTCCGATAGCATCGTTCAGACTTCGATAAACCAAACCGCTGTTGTCCAAGTACCAATTTATTGAGCCGTGAAGCTTCCATAATCTTGACCATCTTGGGGGTAGCTTGTCTTCTTCCATAGCGTATGGATCGAAAAATGCTCGATAAGAACCCACAAACCCATCAAAATAAGGTACTCTTTGTCTTTCTAGGGCTTGCTCAAGCAGAAGGTCGTAATTCGTAGTGAATAATTCAACCGGAATGCTTCTTTGCGTTGCTCCAATCCAGGTAGCGATTCTATGATAAGCTGTGGCATTTTCAGGTAACTCTTCTTTCATTACCATAACTATGATGCTACATACTTCCTGGTCAAGTGAATCGAGGTTCTCTGCCGTAAGACCTCTCACTGAATCTTTTCCCGCTACTACGCGAAGTGAACGAATGTGACTTAGAATATCTTCAATATTGGTGTTTTTGTGCTCATCAATGTTAAAATGTTCTAACAACACCTCAAAAGGTTTTTTCATCTTGTGTGAGGATTCCATGCGCTCACAAACAATCTTGGTTAATCCTACAATATCTGGAATAAGAGGTTTCTGAGTTTCACTAGTATTATTTTTTATTGATAGCGGACACCCCGCCCCAAGAAATAGGCCAAGAGGTTTTTTATCTTGCGCTAGAGCCTGTCTGATAGAACTAACTTGACGATTTGGGTTGTGAAATGGACTCACGATTATCTCCGCAATATTATATATTCCACTTCTAAAAGCGGTTGCGTGTGCTTTCCGAACCTTCCAAAGGTGTGGATTCCTGTATTATTTAATAGCCGGGGTCATAGGCGACCCCGACTATGAATTGACATCATCCGAAAATTATCGGCTCCGAAATCGTCAGTACTTCCGGGCCAGAATCGGTCATGAGGACGTCATTTTCGATGCGGAAACCGCCGATGTCGGAAGTTATTCCCGGTTCGATGGTGAATACCATACCGGGCAGCAGCGGAGTTTCCTGCCAGTATTTCAGCATTTCGGGATCAGTGGGTTTGGGAGCCAACCGTGGAGGATCATGCACTTCCAGACCGATACCATGCCCCAAACCGTATGGCATGTTCAGCCCTTTCGATTTGATGTGCCCTATGGCTGCTTCCGCCACCACATGCGCAGGAATACCCGGTTCCAGCATGCCGATAGCCAGATCGTAGGCCTCGCGGTTGACGTCGATTATCTTCTGCTGATCAGCGCTGATCTTTCCGAACGCCATGGGAACGGTAACGTCCGTGGCATAGCCCTTCCACATCAATCCGAAATCCGTCAGTCCAATACCCGGTTTATCAAGTTGCGCTTCTGAAGCAGAAGGCACCTGGTGGATCATACCGCTACGATCGACGTTAGCCACCAGCGTTTCGAAGCTGGGACCTTCAGCGCCGCGCTTCTTCATCTCATTTTCGAGGAAGATGGCTAAGTCCAGTTCCCGCAGTCCCGGGTTCGATTCTACGAACGGTCTGATCATTTTAATGATTTCATTGGTAACGTTAGCGCCTTCCCGCAGAGTCTCGATTTCAGCATCACTCTTGACCGAACGCGCTTTGATAAACAGATCAGCGGCTCCATCAGGCTGGCAGATGAACTCGGCTTGAGGAAATTCCTTCTGGAGCTGCAGCACTAAGAAATGCCCTTCGGTGGGCAGCACTTCTAAGGTAAATTCTTCACCTAACTTCTCTCGCAGGGCATGTGAAACCGCCGCTCGATAGGAGCGGTCGAAATCGGAAACGTCAATTAGCCTGTCCACTTCCGACATCTGTTTGGCAACTATCATATCCCAGACTACCAGACTGGTACTGCCATCTGCGAAAAGCAGCAGTTGAGCATCAGAAGGCTGACCACTTAGATAGCGCAGGTTCTTGTTGCGGCCGGTTTCAAAGTCAGAAATCAACACCGCGCTTACATTTCTCGTCTTTAAATTCGCCAATATCGCGGCGATCTTCTCTTGGGTTGCGACTTTCATAGTCTATCCTGAATTTATATTGAATTTTCTTCTAACTTTGCTATACGATTCTTTGCCCGTTCTACATATTCCGAATCTATTTCCGCCAGGATGAAGCGCCTGTTCTCCAGCAAGCAGGCTTCGGCCGTGGAACCGCTGCCGCCGTAGGGGTCTAAAACGACGTCTCCCTCTCTGCTGGAAGCGCTAATCAGTAACCTCAGCAGTTCCACCGGTTTGGTAGTCCCGTGATGGTATTTATAGTTGGATACCTTATTGAAGAACTCGAAGCCACCGTTATCTGCTCGCTTCAGGAGTACATTTGATTTACGCTTCCCCTGAAGGGGTTTTCCCTGTCCCTTGGTGGCGAAGATGATGAATTCGTGCTGCGGCGCCCAGTTACCTTTCAGATCTCCACTGCCATGATTGTTCTTAACCCAGACCAGGCAGTTTTTATACTTGAACTCCTTATCAATCAGTTTTTGGCGAATATCAGGGAAAGTCTGGTGGTCACAGAAGCAATACAGATGAGCTCCTTGCTTTAGCACCCGATGACTTTGCGCGGCGAAAATATCAATATCGAACAATCCAGCATCGACTGTCTTGAGCTTCTCGTGAGCAACCGGTCTGTTACTGCGATAGGTTTTATAAGGGGGATCAGTTAAGATCAGATCGATGGACTCATTCGGAAGACGCGCGAATAAATCCCGATTGTCCATGCAGAGCTGTCTGTTAATCAGGTCTTGTGGAATTTCACCTAATTGAACTGAGACTGTCACTATTCAAGCACGTTATTATCAATTATATGGGTTAATTCAAATCTGTTTTAAGAATGATCGATACCTTCTCTATAGATATTGGTTCAAGCGGATTATCCCGCTGATCCCGAGGCAGGTTGACGATTTTGTCAACAGTATCCATCCCTGATAAGACATTGGCAAAAACGGTGAATCCCAGTTTATCTAAATGAGGCTGGGTAGCCACGCATATATAGAACTGCGATCCATTGCTTTCGGAATCTTCTCCCTTGCGCGCCATGGAAACCGCTCCACGCAGATGCTGGTGTTCGTTGGGTTCCGCTACAATAGTGTAACCGGGACCTCCCGTGCCATCATTGGCACGATTATCATCCTTCGATAGCGGGTCTCCACCCTGTATTATAAAGCCTGGTATAACACGGTGGAAGGTAGTACTGTCATAAAAACCACTCTCGGCCAGCTTTTTAAAATTGGCTACATGCTTGGGCGCTACCTCAGGGAAGAACTCCAAAACAATTTTTCCCAAACGTGTCTCTATCACTGCGACTTCATTCTTCATCAGATCATCACCTTTCTGCGTATCACGTTCCTGTTTTTTATCTCCGCAGCCGGCTATTATGCAAGTCATAGCTAAAACAAATAATATCCTTCGCATATCCTACTCTCCCCTTCAGGCTTCTATAAGATCTCTTTCCGTTCAACCAGACAACGGGAAGCAATATAGCGAATTTTTATCAATTTGTCAACCCGTTTGTTTTCCAATGGTCAGTTCGGGGTTTTCCTTTTAAGCTTGAAAGTGTATTATCACAAACATCAGCAGAATTTTCATTTGAAAAAGACCATGAAATGTGGTAATTTATGCAGAGGCAGCATGAACAACCGCTTAAAGCAAGGATTGTCATGACAGAATCTGATTTTACCCAGACAGTTTTGGGAAATACCGGTATTAACGTACACCGGTTGGGGTTTTCCGGGACCTACCGACCGGGAAAGGAAACCATATACCGCGCTCTTGATGCCGGTATCAATTACTTTTTCGGTTACGGATTTGATACGCAGGTGGTCAAAGTCGTGCGCGATGTAATAAAGTCCGGACGTGATAAGGTAGTGATAGCGACAGGCGCTTACAATCTCTTACTAGGTCATCCCAACCTCCGGCGCACGCTGGAAAAGCGGCTCAGGCAATTTTCCACAGATTACATTGACGTGTTTTTATTTTTAGGTATTACTAAGCCCAAACACCTGACCGATCACGTCCTTGAGGAGTTGAATAAATTTCGTCAGGAAGGTAAAATACGAGCGACAGGGATATCCACTCATAACCGCAAATTTGCAGGTGAATTAGCCAGTAAAGGTCTGTTGGACCTGTTCATGATTAGATATAACGCAGCTCACCGCGGCGCTGAAGAGGACGTCTTTCCTTACCTGAAAGAACATAATCCCGGAGTTGTGGGTTATACGGCGACCCGCTGGCGTTATCTTTTAAAGCGGCCTAAAAATTGGCCCCAGGAAGAGCAGATACCAACAGCAGGACAATGTTACCGTTTCGTGCTCACCAATCCGAACATTCACGTATGTATGACCGCTCCCAGCAATATCAAACAACTTAATGAAAACTTGGAAGCACTGCAACAGGGTCCTTTAACTGAAGATGAGATGAAATTCATGCACAGCTTCGGAGATGAAGTTCATCACACCAAGAGATGGTTCATGGGCAAGGATCACAGTGCAACAGAGGTTTCCAAATGAGATTGATAGCAACTTATATCGGCATCACATCGTTATGGTTTTCATTAGTAACGTCCATCCCAGCCTGTACAAATTTCATAGTAACTAAAGGAGCCTCCGAAGATGGTTCGGTGATGATCACCTACACCTGCGATGGCGTGTTCCACCCTATACTCAGACACACGCCCGCAGCAGACCATGAACCATGTGATTCACTGGAAATAAGAGATTGGGGTGGAAACTTCCGGGGGAAAATCGCCCAGATACCGCATACATACTCAGTCATTCGCTTGATGAACGAACACCAGCTGGCGATGGGAGAATCTACTTTCGATGGACGCGCTGAACTTCATAATCCTGACGGCACAATGCGCTACTGGGATCTGATGCAATTAGCATTGCAGCGAACCAAAACCGCTCGTCAAGCCATAGAATTGATAACCGAACTGGTGGACACCTACGGTTACGGATCTACCGGCGAATCCATCTCTATTGCCGATACCCAAGAAGCGTGGTTACTGGAGATTATCGGTCCGGGACCGGGTGGCGATGGAGCGATATGGGTTGCCGTCAAAGTACCCGATGGGTACGTTTCCTGTCATGCCAATAAAGCCAGAATCGGCACTTTCCCACTAAATGATCCTGAAAATTGCCTCTATTCCGAAAACATTATCTCCTTTGCCGTTGAGAGAGGGTATTATGATCCCAACTCCGGCGAACCGTTCAACTTTGCTGAAAGCTACTGCCCTTCCACTCCCAGTAACAGGAAGTGGGGTGATACGCGGGTATGGAGTATCCTTCGCCGTGCGGCGCCTTCTTTGAATCTATCGCCGGATTACCATAGATCAGTAGAAGGATCAGAACCCTATCCCCTCTGGGTCAAGCCGGATGAAAAGCTGTCTCTGTCCGATGTTTTCTCCATCATGCGGGATCACTTCGAAGGGACTGATTTCGATATGACAGACGGACTGGATGCGGGACAGTACGGTTCGCCTTACCGCTGGCGGCCTTTAAACTGGGAAATCGATAGCGTTGAATACGCCTGGGAACGCCCCGTTTCCACGCAGCAGACGGGATATTCGATTGTATCGCAATCGCGTTCCTGGCTGCCTGACCCCATCGGAGGCGTGCTCTGGTACGGCGTAGATGACACCTACACAACCTGTTACGTGCCCTTGTACTGCTGTATAGATGAAGTCCCTGAACCGTATTCGACAGGTTCAATCAGACAGTTTTCCTGGGATTCAGCCTGGTGGGCATTCAACTTTGTGGCTAACTTCGCCAACCTTAAGTACTCTTACATGATAGAGGACATACAAGCCGTGCAATTTGAACTCGAAAATGATATGATCTCAGGGCAAACGACATTTGAAAATTCGATTCAGAAGCTGTATGATAAAGATCCTAAAGTTGCAATATCCGAACTTACCCAGTACTCTGTAATGCGGGGCGTCGAGGTAGTGGACAAATGGCGTGAATTGGGCGAATTCTTGATCTGCAAGTACAATGACGGATACGTCAGGGATGAAGAGGGTCGTACACATCAGGTCGGTTATCCAGATGGCTGGCTGGATCGGGTGATCGAATCTCAACCAGAGCATTTCAAATTACCGGAAAAGGAAGAGGAGACGCCTGAAACGAGGTTAGTGGATTGAGCTTGTCCTAATCGATATCCCATAGTCGGGATTGCCTGCGCCTATGGTGCCCTTGACCCCGACAAGACACATTACTAATGCAACCAGATATAATTCCAGGAAATAAAATATATGCTTCAAAGAATCAAGAAATTAATGGCTGATACACAGGTAAAGAGCACTGTAGTAAATTCACCTGATCTGACGCTTTCGTTATGTGTCATGCTCTTAGAAATAGCTCAGGCAGACGATGAATTCACGCCTGATGAGCGGACACATGTCGTCAGGACGCTGCAGGAGCGCTTTTCACTGAGTGAGACTGAAACTCACGAGTTGATCGAAGAAGCTCAGGGGACGCGTGAAGAGAGTTTGGATCTCTGGCAGTTCACCAACAAGCTGAATCAGGAATTTGACAGGGGTCAAAAGCTTCTTATAATGGAAGAGATCTGGCGGGTGATATACGCTGATGGCACCCTGGATTCCCACGAAGACTATTTAGTGCGCAAGTTGTCCAATCTCCTCAATCTCTCGCATAAGGAAATGATCAACGCCAAACTCAAAGTACTTAAGGAAATCCGTTCGTGAAGTTGATGTTGACAATTAACTTACGAATAATCCTGTGGCATAATAGCGTCAGGTCTCCACTTCGTTAAGGACCTGACGCAACAGTAAATCATTTTTGTGATGCCTCCTGCAATTCAAATAGATAACCTGACCGTACAGTTTGACGGTAAGATCGTCCTATCGGACTTCGCCCTTCATCTGGAACCTGGCGAGAAAATCACCTTGACAGGGCGTTCCGGATCGGGTAAGTCAACCCTGCTGAAGAGTATTTTGGGTTTCGTCGTACCGGAAAGGGGCAGCATACATATCGGCGGTAGAGAACTGACAGGATCATCCGTTTGGGAACTGCGCACGCACATGGCATACGTAGCTCAGGAACCACTTCTGGGATCCGGCACGGTGAGCGAAATATTGCAGCGGCCGTTCAGCTATCGTACCAATGCGGATAAATGCGACAATCTGTCGCGAATACCGAACCTCTTCGACCGTTTGCTGCTTCCCCGCGACCTTTTGGATCAAGACGTCAGTTTAGTATCAGGTGGAGAAAAACAGAGGATCGCCATCATTTCTGCTGATCTACTGGATCGCAGGATCTACCTGTTGGACGAAGCCTCATCCGCGTTGGATGAGGACAGCAAGCATGCCGTAAACGAGTTCTTTATCGAACGCCTGGATTTGTCAGTTCTCTCGGTATCTCACGATCCGGAGAACTTCTTCTGCAGAGACCGGGTAGTCACTCTCAATCGACCAGATGGGGAACGATCATGAACGCCATTGATATCCCCATTTTAAGCGTAATCGGTAGTTACGCCCTGCTGATTTTCCCGCTTAGCATCCTGCTTTGGTACCGCATTCCTATTGTAAGCACGGCGATCATTGCCGTAATTCGCATGTCGGTGCAGCTTCTCTTCGTGGGATTCTACCTGCAGGTAGTGTTCAATCTCAACAACTTCTTGCTGAACGCCGCCTGGCTGATAGCAATGGTCGTTGTTGCGGACGTATCGGTGCTGCGGCACTGCCGATTGAAAATGAAGCGGTTAATTTATCCTCTGTTCGCTTCAATCTTAATCGGAACAGCAATCCCCACTCTCTTCTTCCTGGGGCCGATCCTACACCGTCCCCAGTTGCTGGATGCACAGTATGCCATACCGATCGCCGGGATGATATTAGGCAACTGCCTGCGAGCTGATATTATCGGCATTGGCGGATTTTATCGGTCTCTGCGAGACAATGACAAAGCTTTTCAACATGCTTTAGCTCAGGGCGCTAAGTTACAGGAAGCCTGCCGTCCCTTTATGAAGGACGCCTTTCAGGCGGCGCTGGCGCCTTTTATTGCGACCATGGCGACAGTGGGTTTGGTATCTCTGCCCGGTATGATGACTGGAGTAATTTTAGGCGGCGCTGATCCCATGACTGCCATAAAGTACCAGATTGCTATTATGATAGCAATATTTACGGGTACAGCAATCACTCTGTTCTTAGCCGTTCGTATGACCTTAAAGAGTAGTTTTGATACTTATGGAAATTTGGATCGAGGGATGTTTAAACTAAACCCATGACAATCTGGGATACACTAACCGAAGCACTAGAAGGGGCGCCCGATAGCATCGCGGTGGTTGACGGGGCAGTACGCCTGACTTACGGTGAGGTTCACCGCCGGATTAGCAGTCTGGGGAATTTCCTGCGGTCACAGGGGATCGGACAGGGTGACAGGATATCCATTCTGGACGTAAATTCAGTTCATTTCTATGAAGCATATTATACTGCCGCTGGACTGGGTACCATCTTAAATCCGCTCAATTACCGGCTATCGGTAAAGGAGCTGGTTTACATCCTGAACGATGCCGGATCGCGCTGGCTGCTGGCGTCACCGTGCTTTAAGACAGAGGTCGAGAGTATCCTGAAAAGCATAAACAACTTAAGAGGCACACTGTGGCTAGGGGAAAAACCGGATGTCATGGATGGTGATCAGTTTTCCTATAATGAAGCGCTTCAATGTGCAGCGGATTTCCTTCCTGCCTCTGTTCAGAACGATGCGATTGCACACCTGTATTACACCAGCGGCACTACCGGCAAACCCAAAGGTGTGATATTAACGCACAAAAACATCTGCTGTCATGCACAGGGTACCATAGATGAACTGCAGCTTTCCAGCGATGACGTCTGGGGACATATCGCGCCCATGTTTCACCTTGCTGACGCCTGGGCAACCTTCGCAATAACGGCTGTGGGCGGCAGGCACGTGATGCTTCCCGCCTTCGATGCGGAGAGCGCCCTGAAGTTGATCGAAAATGAGCGAATCACCATCAGTAACCTGATTCCAACTATGCTCAACCTGATGGTGAAAAATCCTGACGTTCACACAACTGACCTTTCCTCCTTAAGGATGATTCTGAGTGGAGGCGCGCCCATCGCTATCGATGTGGTGCGGCGCACAATCGAAGCCTTCAGATGCGAATACGTGCAGACATACGGCATGACCGAAACCAGCCCCTATCTGACCCTGAGTTTACTGAAAGAACATCTAAAAGCACTTCCAGAAGAGGAACAGATAAGTTATAGAGCGCGCACGGGGAGACCTTTTAAAACGGTGGATCTTAAGGTGGTCAGGGAAGACGATCCAGAAGAGGTAGTTAGAAACGACCGGGAAGTTGGCGAAATCTGGGTGAAGGGGGATACGATAACGCCCGGTTACTGGAACAGACCGGATGAGACTAAAGAAGTATTTTCCGACGGCTGGCTGCGCACAGGTGATCTGGCCGTGATCGATTCTGAAGGGTACCTTAACATCGTGGATCGCAAAAAGGATATGATTATCAGCGGTGGTGAGAACATCTATTCAATCGAAGTGGAAAGCCTTCTTTACGAACATCCGGACGTTATCGAAGCTGCGGTGGTCGGTATCCCTGACGAAACCTGGGGCGAGATTGTGGGAGCGTTCGTAGTATTGAAGATAGAATCGAAGACGTCGGGCAAGGAATTGATCCGTTTCTGTAAAGACAACCTGTCGTCGTTTAAGGTACCAAAGCGGGTGATACTCCTGCAGGAACTACCTAAAACCGGATCAGGAAAGATATACAAGAAGGGGCTGCGGGATATTTTCTGCGGCGAGGTTGATTCTTAATGGAATCGTATGTCAATTGGGTATCTGCCAATCCTCTGTTTTCGGCGGCAGTGCAATTTGCAGTTCTGGGGACTTTGGGGGAAGTGCTTTCATCCTGTATACAGAAGAAGAGGATAGCTTTACCGTGCAACCTTGCGCAATTGGCGGGAAAGGTATTAGCCTGGGCGCTTTTGGGGATAATCATCAAATACGGCTTCGCCGGAATGAAGGGATTTACCCTGGCACTTCTGGATCACCAGATGCTGCCGGTTTTCATGAATGCTGGAATAGGGTGGGCATTTGCGGTATCGGTGCTGACCAATCTTTTTTTCGGGCCGCAGATGATGTTCTTTCACCGGCTGGAAGATAACCTGATATCCTGGAAGTGGGATCTTACTGGACTAACCAGAGCCTGGTGGACGCTGATCTGGTTCTGGATCCCTGCCCATACGGTTACTTTCAGCCTGCCTAAAGAGTACCAGATCGGTTTAGCGGCGGTGTGGTCGGTAGTACTGGGCTTGATAATGGGATTGACGAAGAAGTGAGGTGCCTGCCTTCCTGAATGGATCAATAGTCATCCCTGCGTTCGCAGGGATGACAATTATCCCCTTTCACTGGATTCTCCGTAGGTCCGAAGGACTCCTTCAGAGAGTGCTACGCACCGCATCAACTTCGCTTACCGAAATGACACTGACTATCTCCAGTCACTTAGCATACCCACAGCAGAGCTGTGGGGCACCCAAGCATCCAGGCGGGGGCAAGCCCCCGCGCTACTCTCTCTCCAGGTACCTGGTCGTAAAATACTCATCCTTCACATCAGGATTAAACTGAATATTATTGACTACTAAAAACGATTTGCGGTCGTTCTGGATATTCACCATCTCCATGTTGACGGGTCTGTATTTCATATTCTCCGGATCAAGCAGTCTAAACTCGTGAACGGTCAGTTCTTTCAGCAACGTTTCGTCCAAATCGTAATAGACAGCTTTCCTGATGACGAAATCCTCTTTACCAATATAGGATATCTTCTTAGAGAAGCCATTTTCATCGGCTATATCTTCATCATTGGGTATGATCTCAATCTCCCAGCATAAAGTGCCATTGACCTCAATTTCGCTAAGGATATTATATCCGAAATCATCCAAATTTGGTGGCGTCATATCGGCATAGGAGAATTCACTGCCCATGAAACTTTTCGCTTTTTCACTGCTCACGATGCGGCGGGTTTTGCGTAGCGCGGGCATATACAACCACATGTCATCGTCTTCTACTTCGTAATCGAAGGTCAACAGACCCGTTCCCTTCACATCAGCGGGCGCCAGGAAACGCACCAATTTCTTCTCAGTTTCGCCGCCATCGAAGAGTTTCGTTACCATAGCTATCTTGCGCACCCTCTCCCTGCCCTTACTATCCATTATGGTCATGGTTGAAGTAGCTTCCGCACCAGCTAACTTAGTCGTTTCGTAGGAATTATCCACGATTTCTCGCGCTGTCATTTTATCCTGTGCCATCAAAGTATGGGACGTGCAAAGCACGAGTATAGTAATCGTAAGTGATAGGATTCGTTTCATGATTTCCTCATTTAGGTTGAATAAGATAGTCTCGAGATTGCGAGCCACCCCCTCTTATTATGTAAAACTTTCCAATAGTGATGATCTTTTGCCACCCGAATAAATTCGGATGCCCAAATTTCAGGTAAAGTCGCTGAAGCGACTGTTGAGATTATGGATGTTACCATTGGTTTCAACCAATTTACGTAAAATTCGGGCATAGGATTTTAATCCTATGGCGGTAAGACGTCAATCGTATATCATTTATTATTCGCTTCTAAGAACTTCGGTTTGAACACTATGCACAGCGCAGGGATGAGCACCAACGCTCCTACCAGACACGAACTGATCGATACCACCACTAGAAAGCCGAAAAACCTCACCGGCAGGAAATTCGATACCAGCAAGGCAGAAAAACCTATGATTACCGAAAGTGCGTTAAATACGATGCCTCTTCCTGTTGTTGTCAGCGTTTTTTTAACAGCTTCCGGTGATCTCAAACCTGATCTTTTCTCCTCTCTGTAACGCCAGAGAAAATGGATGGTATAATCAATACCCACGCCTATCATAATGGAAGACAATAGAGCGGTGGCTACGTTGAGTTCAATTCCGAAGAAGCCCATCAATCCAAAGAGAATAGTCATAGAAATAGCCAGCGGTATTGCCGATACCAAACCAGCAGTCGGGGAACGGAACACCAGGGCTATCAGCAGCCCAACGATTATCACTGCCGAAATCAGAGAGATGATCTGACCGCGGACGACGAGTTCAGCAAGTTCCCTCAATATAGTGGCAAAACCACCGACCAGTTGCACATTCTCATCATCCTGCGTCAATTCTGAAACGTAATCCACCACCCGGTTAATCTGCTTTGTGCTGACCTCTCTGATGCGGGCGGTAACCTGAGCATGTTCGTAAGGAAAATCCACTAACTTTTCAAAATCATCCGGATCGCCGCTCATGGAATATAGCTCGAAATATTGGGCAACGGCATTCCGGCTCTGAGGAATCTGATCATATCCGGATTCATCTTCATCGTTCAGTGCTCGGCTCATCTGGCGGACAACGCGGGCTATGGAAACGGTATTACCAACTTCCGGCAATTCCTCCAATTTTTTTTCAAGGTTGTGGATTTTGTCCATTAATTCTGGTTGTTTTATATCTCCTTTCAAAACAACCGATATGTTAGTGGAACCTCCAAACTTCTCATTGGCTAAGTCATTGGCATAGACTACAGGCGATCCGCCTGAATAGTAGTTACTGGGATTGGTATCTATTTCTACGCGAAATGCACCCAGCGCCGTGAGAACGGTAACGATCAGCGATATGACTATTATCTGTTTCGGCCAGCGGGATACTAAGCTTCCCATGGATATGAGCAGTCGTTCTAAGAATCTGACCTTTCCTTCTTGGTTTTCACCTTGAAGTATCGGTTTCGCCTTGGGGATCACAGCCAGAACGGCGGGAATGAACAGGAGACTCGCTGACAGCGCATAAGCTATTCCCATAGCTGCCAGAACGCCTAACTGCCACGCTGGCACCATGGTATGTCCCAGCAGGCAGAGCATTCCAGCGATGGTGGTTAATCCGGTCAGGGCTATGGGTTTAGCCAGGCTGCGGATGACACTTTTTACCAACTTCTCTTTGGTAACGTCATTTCCGACAAAGTTCTCTTCCTGATACCGCGCTATCAAATGGATTCCATAATCGTTGGCAATCGCCAGCAGCATCACCGGCAGGACAACCGTCATCACCATTATCTTCCAGCCCAAAAGCGGTATTAAACTCAAAGCAAAGATTACGGACATCACCACAACGATGAAGGGCAACAGAACTCCCCTGAGTTGCCTGAAGCTGATAAACAGAAATATGAGCATAATTAAAAGCCCTAAAGGCATAAGCCTGCGCATGTCTCCCCGGATATCCTTAGAAATATTGACACGCGTAAAAGGCATACCGCCCATAGTGATTTTTTCTTTGCCCGGAGTTTCATTGATAATGCGCTGCAGTTCAGCAACTATGCGGATGTCATCGACATCCGGATCCAGCAAACCAATTACAGCGGTCGCGGTGAAGTCAAATGAGACCACACTGCCGTAAACGATGTCATTTTCCTTAATTTCATTACGAAGTTTTTCCCGCTGCTTAGCGCTCGTCGGTATCCGTTTGACCGCAGGATTGACTATCATGGCGCCGTCTTCGCCCTTGATGCTCTTCAGTTCGAAAAGGGACAGCACCTTGTTAACGCCCTTGATACGTTTCATCTTCTTCGAAAGAGCTTTGGTTCGTTGAAGGGTTTCGGATTTTAGAACATCGTCAGTTTCGATCATCAACATCGCCATGTCGGTGCCTCCGAAGAGTTCATCGATCTGATCGGTAACGATCCTGGAAGGCATGTCTTCCGGCAGTTGGTTCTTAATGTCTGAATCAATTTTTGTCTTGGGTAACTGTAAAGCAAAGATCACAGTCAATATGATAAACGAAAGAATAATCAGCCACCTGAATTTTACTGTAAAATCTGCTATGGATTTCATGCTTTTCTCCTGATATTTTTATTACTCCGTGCTGCGACGCCGTTGATGCCGTGCAGGAACAAGGTAGCTACAGTATCCGCAAACTTCTCGTAGAACTCATCGTCAAACTTCACATTAAATACTTTCTCCTGAACCGGTCTAAACCTGAAATGCGTGAGGATTATAGCTATCAGCGAAGGACCTATAGCTACGATTTGAACAGGATCATCATCGTTTATTCCAAACTGCTGAAGTATGCCCTTGGCGCTGCGCAGCAGAGTTGTCACTTTTTCTGCTTTGAACTTGGCAATTTCCGGTATATCCAACGGCAGCGCGTGAAAAGCAGCAATAGCCAGTTCCGTGTTCTGGCGAATGAACTTCACCATATTTTTGACGACCGATCTGCCCATGTCTTCAGGTGATTTATCACCATCGACGCCGCTTAGAAGAACTTCCAGGTAGCGAAGGTGGAACTGGTCGATGATTTCTTTCAGGAGTCCAACCTTGCCGTCATAATAATAGGATATCATGGCGATGTTGACGTCAGCTTTGCGCGCAATCTGGCGGACGCCCACTGCAGCGTACCCCTTCCTGGCAAAAAGTTTTACCGCAGCGTCGAATATCCGCCCTTTGGGATCTCTTCTGTCAGTTTTCTTCATGTATTTCCTCTTTAGAATGACGCTTTCAGTTCGAGAAAGAGGGCGCTTAAGACCGAATCTATCGAGCCGAATAGCGTGTCATCTGGTCCGGCGTAAATGTCCGCTCCAGCGGTTACGGTTAAATCATCGGCAATGTCGTAGGATATTTTAGGTCTGACGAACAGCTCTTCGGTGGTGAAATCATACAGCCCCATAAGTTCCAGATCCAGTGTTTCATACATCAGCGACCACGCCGATCGGAAGGATATTGAATGAGATATCCGATCCTGCTGTCTGGCGATCATTCTGTTTTTCAGAGTTATTTCATGGACCGGTATTTGGGTAGAATCTGCAGGAAATACAGGAAATGTTAGTTCTGTGAAGTCAGGTACATACCGACCGATATATTGAACGATCAGGCTGTAGACAGTTCCGATGCCTTTATCGAGACCGACGGTGTATTGTAGATCAGAGTAAGGGATGTATGTATAACTGTCAGGATCCTCTTCAGGTATGCGATATGCGAATTCGCCTCGGATGCCTGTGTTTCCCCAGGCGACTGTTGAGAAATCCATTCCTAAGATGTGTAGTCTGTATGCAGTAGGATCAACGTTCATTAAAGATCCGCTCGGATCCACAAAGACAGTACGCAATCCTGGCATAGGATTAAAACCATTAAAATACGAGACAGAACCATCAAATGATGGTAATTCAATACTCAGTTTTATTGCTCCAATAAAGTCGCGGTCGGTAATAATATCGACTGAACTACCAAAATACACATTTTGCATCCCTGGAATCATAGGTATGATATTGGCAGTGGGCATTACTGAAGGAACGTATAGAGGTACCCAGATAAACTCCCAACGCAAGGGGTGCATGTTATAAAACGATCTAAACAGGAAATTACCTAAGCGTCTGTCGTCCTCATTGGGGGAATACACCAGCATATCCTTTGGGCAGATGTTGTCAGTGGGATTAAATCCATCTGCTCTTCCCCAGACAACGATCTGTTGACCTACATGGAAGTCGAAATGGCCGATGTAGGCTTTGATATACGCTTCGCGCAATTCAACTTCAGTGATGTTGCTATTATACCCCCTTAAGTTTCTATACCGAATCTCTGTATAGCCATCGCCATAGTTCCCTTTTTTAATGCGCAATTTCAGAGCTACCTCCGCATACTGACTCTTCACTTGCGCTCTGTCACGATTTGATTCTTTACCTCCATACAAAGCCCCACGCAAGTAACCGTTCAGTTCGTAGGCGTTCTGATCTGTTGCGCCTTCTTCGGAATCGGTGCTTAAGGCATCTTCAAAGATGCTCTGCCCGTACAGAGGAACGTTTAAGATAAGTATGATCAGGATCGTTTTGAATTTCATAATGATTCCCATCGCCCCGGTTATAAACGAACGTTTGATTAAAATATAACAATTAAACAAACGTTTGTCAAGTAGTTTTTATATTTTTTGGAAAGAGGATTGTCGGCGTCAAGTACGACGCCGACTACTAAGTTTCGCAGGTCCAATATTCCGTAGAGCGAGGAGCCTGTCCCGCGTCAGCGGGATGCTTCCCCCGCCATGTGACGCGTAGGGGTCGGCCTTGCACCGACCCGTTTACTGTTGCGTCAGGTCCTGAACGAAGTGGAGACCTGACGCTTTTGGCATAAATAAACCCGACCCTGAAGAGGTCGGGCCACCCTGAGGCATTCCAAATTCTAAATTCTACATTCTAAATTCTTAACCTCCTCATCCCGCCGGTGGTAGCCCGTATCGTCTATAATCTCTTTTGCCTTGCATAAATGCTCCCGCGCCTTCTCCTTCTCACCCTTAGCCATATACAACCTTGCATACCCCAAATGACAATCCGCCTCGAACAAACGCATACCCCCTAACGTGGCAATCTCCATCGCCTCTTCTAAATCGTATAAGCAGTTCGTAAAGTCTTCCTTCACCCTGTACAACTCAGCACGAGTCTGCAAGCCTCTTGCGATATATTCCTGCACGCCAGCTTTCCGCAAACCAATCACTGCCTCGTTCAGGTGGTTCTCAGCCTTACTGAAAGCGCTTCTCTTGTCATTCAGAATCTGTAATAGATATGCACGTCCTAGAGTAAGGTTATCCAGTGCAATACCGAGTAGCCAATTTTGCTGTGTCATCCATTTCAATGTTTGACTACCCCTATTTATTACTTCGGAATAATTGCCAAGGCTTAAAAGCAAATCACAATAGTTAAAGCCTTGAAGAGAATATAGCAAAGGATAATTAGGTTGATATGATTTTTGAATTTCTTCGGCTCTAGAAAATAAAATTTTAGCTTGTTTAATATTTCCTGCCTTATGCAAGGCATTTGCGAAAGCAGTTTGAGTAGTTATAAATTGTGGAATATTACTGCTCATCTCAGAAGCCTCAAAACTATTTCCTGCAATGACCAACGCATTTCCTATGTCACCAATAATTAAATAGAGTTCACTAATATTGCCAACCTGAATAGCATAGTTTATCCAGTCACTTTGCTTAAAATTTGATTTATGCACTAGTTGTAAGAGTTGAACTGCTTCAACTAAACGGCCTTGTGCTCTCAAACTGAACCCTAACTCACTTAATATAAATACCTCATCTGTTTCACTAAGTCCTTCCACCACATCTTTACTTTGAGGATCAAGGAAGCAAGACAAAGCAGATAGTTCATAACCATACACACCCAATTGTCTTTTAGAGAAATACTTGTTTCCTCTTTGTATACGCTTCCAGTAAACCTCATGCAGCACCTCTTTGTGCAACTCTGCATGACAACCATGCACAACAGCTTCGTAGAGGGGAATCATTTCTTCAATTGTATCGGGAAATTCTTTGGCAGTAGTTTTGTAATATTCATACAACCTGCGGTGTGCCTCTTTCCAGGTGGCGGAGTTTTCTTTTTTTAGTCTCTCTCCAAAATGTTCGCGTATCAGTGGGTGGCAGTCTAAGGTATCCGGTTCGCCCTCAATCTTCTCAGTCAGTAACTTGGCCGTGCGTAGGTTATGTAGTGTAAATTGCCAGTCCTCATGAGAAAGATCAGCTATCCTTGTGGTCAGTCCTGCAATGACGGGTTCTGCTTTCAGAGCTTCTATAGCTCCCCCTTCCGCCGGCCGGTCGAAGAGACCCACCATGTAGAGCACGTCCAGCTCGGGTTTGTCTTTAAACATCCGTTGGTAGGATTCCATCACCCGCCGAGCATAGCCACCCTGCTGGGGATATTTGGTAAGTTTGGGGATCTGATCTCTCTTGCGAATGTCTCCATCATATACTACCGATAGGTAATTGCCCAACAGGTTCAGTGCCAGGGCGTGTCCTTCGAACTCCTCAGATGCTTTCTTCAGCTCCTTTTCCGAACCTTTGGCACCGCGTAGTTCCAGCAATTTTGCCCCCGCTTCCGGCGTCAATTTTTCCAGGTCGATATATTCTGCCAGCGATCCCTTAAAACGTTTCAAGTCTTCCACTTCCAACCGTGTGGTTATCACGCACAAACCCGGGTTATGGCTGCCCAATCCTCGCAGAAGGCTCTGCATGCCAGGGTCACGCAGCCGTCCTCCCATCTCGCCGGGCGGGTACTGGATCGGTTCTAAACCGTCCAAAATCAGCAGTGTGCGCTCTTCCCGCACCAATTTAGCCAGCCGTTCTCCCTTCTGCCAGGGAGACCCTTCCGTGGGATCGGGATCACCAAACCATTCCAGCGCTGCCGTTATAAAGGGATCGGCGGAAGCCTGTTTGTCTTCGCTTGTCCCTTGGGTATAGAAAGAATAGCCGTACACCTTTTGAGCACCCCGGTAGTGATCCTGAGCTATATTGTTCAGCCACACATTCACCAGCGCAGTCTTTCCCACACCCCCGAAAGCTACTAAACTAATGACATTGCAGTTTTCGTTCTCCCAGGCATTATCCAACATCTTAAGCTCTTTTTCGCGGCCCAAGAGGGTTGCATCGGTCATCGGCAGTTTGGCAGCGGAGACTAATACCTCATCACTGTGAGGTTTTCCCTCTTCTACAATTATTCTCGTTCCAGCATCTAACGGTTTGACTATGCGCTCAAGTATCTTCTCTGTGTTTGAGATTACTTCATCGAGTTCTTTCAAATGGCTCGAATCAAGTAAAAAAGCCTGTTGTTTATCCAAATTTATGCTTTTATACAACAATCGGATAAATTTTTCTGCGACCTGGTGAGGATTCTCACCAGGTAGGACATTTTCAAAGATAGGGACCAGTTGCTCGACCTTTGGTAGGAAGCCCCGTTCGATATCGATACAAATCTGGTTCAAGCCCGGATCAGAACCGGTGGCCAGTATGAACTTTCGCTTAACAGATTCGTTGCCCGGCGCTATAGCCTCAAACGTCCTATCGAATATCCTCTTCAAATCGCCTTGAAATATTCTGTTCCAATATTGAAGAAACCTGGGATTATCCTGAACCACTTTCTCATAAATTGCATCTAAAGTCTTTTCCGGAGACCTCTGAATATCAGCAGTTAACCCGACTACATCAGAGAATTTCTTGATAGCCGAAAATAGAACTAGGGATTCTATAACCATATTGTTGACCTCAGCGATGCCAAATGCTGTTTCACCTATTCTTAGATTTTTATTTTAATTATTCTTCCTAATTTATCAAAACCGAACTGAATCTGGGGGTATTTCTAAAAAAGCTGCAAGAGCGTACTGAAGCCATCTTTTTTGTCTTTCACTTAAACTCTTCTCTTCCATATCAATCTCAAATGTCGTTTTTGATGTAATGATATCACCCGCCTTCTCAAAATTTTTCATTATCCATGGTTTCTCTTTGTACTTCTTTAAAGTCTTAGCACCCCACTTCTCAATATCCGCACGATTATGACAGTTCGCGCACAGGCAAATCAAATTTTTTACACTATGATCCTTTGTTTTTTTCCAAGGGATAATATGTGCTTTTTCTAGTGGACAGGGCGTTCCACAAACAGCGCACCTATGCCCACTTTCTACTAGAATCTCTCTAGCAATTTCAGCAGGTATTTTAGGGCGGTTCGGCATATTTTATCTGTATCTGAATTGTGTTAATAATATGGGATTCTTAATACCTAACAAATCTTTTTCTAGACTGGCATGGACCATTCCATGGCCGCCGTGTGCCCCAACCTCTTCATTGCCAGGTTTCTCCTAGCATTTCTTCTACTTGAACAAAACCCAACCCATACAATGTAAACACATTTCAGAACAATATCAAGAGAGGAGTTAGGTTATTATGTTTAGGGTGGCGTTTGCCTGTTGCGTCAGGTCTTGGTTTTCCGCCTTGGCGGGAAGGTGTTACCTAACGCTTTTCAATCCCCGAAGGGGATATACAATAATAGCAGCAGGTAAAACCTTGGGGGGTCACCCGACCTCTTTAGTGTCGGGTTTCACACTACAAACTTCCTCCCTCCACCACTCAAACCCACACACCGGAATTCCCCCGACTTCAGCGGCTCTTTGGGTACCAGGATATCAACGCCTATCAGTTTGTAGAACAGTTTGGTAATCTGCAGTACCAGGGGATTGTTTACCCCCGTACTGGCCACCATGATCAAGCCTTTGTAACCGGCTTTTCGCAGTTTGCGAATCAAGGATAAACCAGCGGTCTGGCTCTCCATGGTGATGTCGGTTACGACAAGATGGTAGTGTGTGAGATCAGTCTCCTTCCATTTCTGCCACCCCTCCCTCCCCGAATGAGCGCGGTCGAAGTTGTAGCCAAGTGGCTCTAAATGGTTTAGAAGCATGGAGGTGTAGTCGTCGTTGTCATCGACGATTAAGGCGGGTCGGTTCATGTTAAGTCAGAAATTGCTGCTGGCAGAGGCGGGTGAACAGTTCACAGCGATCATGTAGTTCATCGTACGTTCCCTGATCGATGATTGTGCCCTTATCTAACACCACAATGCGGTCGGCGCGGCGCACTGTCGCCAGGCGGTGAGCTATCACGATCAGCGTGTGATTCTCTCGCAGCGATTCCATAGCCTGTTGGATCAGGTTCTCAGATTCACTGTCAAGATGAGAAGTGGCTTCATCGAAGATTATCACTGGCGGATCGTGAACCAGCGCCCGTGCAATTGAGAGCCGCTGCTGCTGACCACCGGAAAGGCGCATCCCCCGGTCGCCGATTTTAGTATCATATCCTTCATGCATCGCTCTGATGAAATCATCAGCATAGGCTAACTTTGCCACTTCATGGACGCGATCCAAGTCGATTTCACGGGTTCCATAGGCGATGTTCGCAGCCACAGTATCATTGAAGAGTACGATATCCTGACTGACTACACCGAAGAGCTTGCGTAACCCATTGATGTCCAGATCACGTAAGTTGACGTCATCAAGCTTTATACTTCCTTGGGTGGGATCGAAAAGACGGGTGATTAATCCAATCAGAGTGGTCTTCCCCGCTCCGGATGGCCCCACCAGCGCAATAGTTTCATCTCGGTTGATATTCAGATCAACATGGGAAAGGGCGTTATCATCTTTTTGCGAATACCGAAAACTGACGTCATCTAAGCGAATGGCTTTTTTCAGGTTATCTACCTGTACAGGTTCTTTTGCCGTCGGTAGTTGTTCTTTAGTATCCATAATTCCGAAGATACGCGCGGCAAATGCGGAAGCAATCTGCACAGATGTGTAAGCTCCACCAAGTTCTTTAGCGGGAGCCAATATCGCGAACACGATAGCTATGAAGCGGACGAAATCTTCAGCATCCATGGTCGAGGTGCGGAAAACTAAGTAACCGCCGTAAATCAGTATCAGCGAAATGATCGCCAGCCCAATAATTTCCGTTAAGGGCACTATCAAAATATCAAATCTGCGCTGGCGTAACGCTTTTCGAAAGTAACTCGTTGTCGTGCCTTCAAATCTATCTATTTCCTGGTCTTCAGTGCCTGCAGTTTTTATCAGGCGAATTCCTCCCAACCGCTCATACAGAAGCGCAGTTACATTGGACAGAGCTTCCTGCATACGGGAACTCTTGCGCTTGAGACTCTTACCCAACACATCGATCAACAAGCCAGCAACAGGCGCGATTATCAGGATGGTAAGCGTCAGCTTCCATGAGATCGTAAAGAGAAGGAACAGAAACAGGACTATAACGAACGGCTCCCGCATGATGAATTTGATCGCCTTCATCATCTTTTCCTGCAAAGCGGTCACGTCGTTTAAGGTAACCGAAGCCAGTTCGCCTGACTTGCGCCTGTGGAAAAAACCCAGCGATTGTGACAACATGTGGCGGTACAGTTTGTCGCGCAGGTCCTTGATGACCCTCTGTTCGACAAAAGTGATCAGGTAAACCTGGCTGACGTCGAAAGCATTGCGAAAGAGAAATGCCAGAAAGAAGATCATCACAGCCCGCATGACGATATCGAAGCGGTCTCCTCCGCCGATGATCTGCCATGCCAGGACTTTGAGATTCTCATTTAGACTCGCGGCTTGATCAGATATGCCCGCAGTTAGCTGGTTTGTTTCCGGAGTGAATATAGCGGTGATAAATGAGGCTGAGAACCAGATCGCCACAGCATTGAATAGGGCGTACATCACCGAACAGAAGAACGCCAGGAGGAGCGTCTTCTTATACGGTTTGATGAGCGAGAGTAATCGTATATAGGGTCGCATGATGAAAAGTTAGACGAATTTCGGTTAAATTCGGGATAAATATAGGCATATCCGTTTATTAAATCAAGGGCTACTTCCCGGATTCGCTGTTGGTTGGGTGGGAACTGTCTACTTTTCCGCTTATGCACCGGACTAAAGTTCCGGTGTTCAATTTTAAGATCCAATTGACTGAAGTCAATGAGTTTGATTGGTCTTTAAAGGAAATTAGAAATTTTAATTGCATCCGCAACATTTATTTACTAAATTATTTTTCGAAATTAGGACAAGGAGTATAAATTACATAGAAGAGTGATTGGCAGGTTACGTTAATATTTAAAACATGAAGGTTGCTTTATTAGGAGCGTCCAATACCACTTGTTAAAATAGAATTAAAGGTTCAGATTTGCAAACCGCAAGTGATTCCGCATTCACGATAAATGTTCAAGGAGTAGGAAGATACTATACCAGCATTCCGACGGGTATGCTGTTTCGAAACTGAATATACCTTGATTAAGAAGCAGTAAGCGAATTCGAATTAATAGGATCAGACTTCTTATGAGTAAGAAGACTGATCTTTTTTTGTAAGGAGAAAAACTATGCTTCCAGAAATAAGTCGTGTCAGACATGAGGATCGAACAAAAGACGAGCAGATAGTTTACGCAAATGATCAGTTTGTTTGCATGCACAAGCTTTCTCCAGCTTGTGCACATAATCCAAGGCTGGGTATTGAAGACTATCACCGCTTCTTTCTGCGATTCTACATTCCCCGTGAGATTCTATCAGACGCCAGAAAAAAAGCTGATCGTGTAATCGTCATGACAAATGGATTAGATGAGATTAACCATTATTCACTATATGACGAGTTAGGCAGCCGCCTGGCATCTCGTGGAATCATAAGTGTTCTTCTACCCTTACCAGATCATTTGAATCGGCATACCCGTTTTCGGATAAAGAATCCAAGTTATAGACAATTAACTAGCAAACCAAGTGAAGTAATCTTGAATGAAGCTGACATGTTCTATATTCGCTTCAACCAGTACAGAGATGAAATCGAAGAGTTGCTAAATCACATTAAAGGGAAAACGGATTGTGTGAAACCTCAAAACTCCTGCTTTTTTTATAAAAATTTATTTTCGAGAAACGTGCGAGTCTCGTATCTGGGCTATTCATTGGGCGCTGCGATGATGCTCTGTGCTTTCTTGGAGAACGAGAAGAGGTTAAATGCCTGTTTTTTATTGAATGGCGCTGTAAATTTGAAAAATGTTAATGCAGAGCGTCTTTTCGATCAAAAAAAATGGGATAAGTTCAATAATATTCTCGAAAAATATTTCTCAGATAAACGTAAAGATGTTCTAAAGGATCGGCTTTTTGAAGGTATAGTCTTAGGAGAATATACCAACCCCAGTAAAGAACTATTAAAAGAACATGGAAGAAGAATCCTTTTCCTCTTTGGTGGGCGAGATCAGATGATCAGTCATGATGTTTTACAGCAAATTATGCCTACAGATTGGGGTCTGGGAATGATGGTTCTCCCAGGCATCAATCATTTTCTGGCAATAGATGAAGAGTGGAAAAAGTGGGTAAATCTAGTTGCCGACTTAGTGGTATCTTTTGAAGAAAATGCCCAAAAGGAAACAATAACGAAAACGGACTTACTGAAGATTTCCGAAACTGGCGCGAAATCTAGAAGCAAAAAAGGAACTAAAAATATTCATGACACAATTTTGTTTGAAAGGGCTAACCTATTAGGTATGAATCCAGAAGTAATCCATGCAAAAATGATTGAGAAATCTAAGATGAAGGAGGCTATTAAAACAAGTAGTCCTTCAGATTTGCGGATTGGCGAGATATTAGTAGCTACAAATCAAATAACTGCAGATGAACTTTTACAGGCAATAGACATTCAAACAGAACAGGGGTTAACTAGAAAAAGAAAAGAAAAAATAGGAAGAATTCTCGCAAATAGGATGAGAGTTGTCAAACTAAAGCATGTGGATAAAGTGGTAAAAAACTTTGAGAAGGAAAATATCTAGAGTTGGATTTTAAAAAGAAACTCCCTCTTTTCCTTCTTCATAAAAAAGCTATTGTTCGCCCACTTTGAGCACTAGATCCCCACACTTTTTAGAGTTTTCACTAAAATATCATTTACATTAAAAAACCGACCATCAAACCTTTTTGGAAGCGTCACAGCCGGAGGACAGGTGGTTTTGTTGATAGGTCATGTTTTTGTTAGAATGTCCCCCTCTTACTGATGCTTCTACATATCCCCAAGATTGTGTATAAGTAAAGGAAGCTGATTTGATCCCCAAAACCGTCCTTTTCGTGTGTACTCATAATTCAGCCAGAAGCCAGATGGCAGAAGGTCTCTTGAATCACCTGTATGGCGATGGTTTTCAGGCTTTTTCTGCTGGAACGGAGAAGACACAGGTGCGCATTCCAGCAATAGAAGCCATGAAGCGTATTGGCATTGATATTTCCCATCACGAATCGAAAACAGTGGGGAGTTTCGGTGAGAAGGAGTTCGACATAGTTATCACTGTGTGCGAAAATGCTAAGGAAAACTGTCCGTATATCCCCACCCGAGGGGAACGTCTGCACTGGTCCTTCGATGATCCTGCCTCAGCCACAGGAACCGATGCGGAAAAGCTGGCGGTATTTGAACGCGTGCGGGATGAGATCAGGAAAAGGATTGAAGGGTATTTTGGGGAGTTGTAAGAATATTGAATGTAGAATTGGGAATTGTTACACCAAGTGTTGCTCCCTAGGAATGCCTATGGCACGCACCCAATGGTAGGTGCCCGATCCTTCAGGGTTGGGTTTCATCACCAGTGTAGCCGAGTCACCGCACTCGGCGATTAAATTTACTTCCACTTGGTGGTCCTTACGGACAGTGAGTCAGCGGATAGGTGGCACGCAGAACTATTCAGAGAATTTCAAAAAAATACTGGATTTAAGGGGCATTTGACGTTACATTCTTTTTGTTAATCGCCCCTGTAGCTCAGTTGGATAGAGCAGCGGTTTCCTAAACCGCGGGTCGGACGTTCGAATCGTCTCAGGGGTACAGTGATTCTATTGAAAATAAGTGGGATGCTGCCAATTTAAGAATTCGCTGTGCTACATGATTTGCTACATAGCAACCGTAATTTTCGCCTTTTTTGATAGAATCTCAGCTGCTTCCCGAAGATCATCGGGAATCGCGTGTAGATACCGCTCGGTGACGGAAATCGAACTTAGCACAACGTGATTTGACTCAACCCTTGCCAAACGGTGCAAGGAAATAGCTATGGACGCTGGTCTGGACGGAAAACCGATTGAGGAATTAACCCCATAAAACAAATTCTATATAAGATTTATAGGGCTTCGATCTAAGTTATTTCTATCTTAAATGACGTTGTTTTTTATAGAAAAAGAGCTCAGCAAACTGAGCTCTTTTCTGCATCTTAATTCCGATATTCAAATTAATTCGGTAACATCGTAAACAGGTATCGATATTGACTTGTAGTCGCGTTTATTGTTCCCGATGCTGGGTGTACAGGGTGATAGCCGGATTTGAAAACGGAGACAGTGGTGTTTCCAGAAGAGCCGTTGTAGTTCACACTTGTCTTTCCGTTAGTGTCCGTATAAGTGAGGAATGAAGTAGTATCAGGGAATGTCCAACTTACCTGAACAGAATCAATACCAACGCCAGTTGTATCGTTGACAACGATGGCATCATATTGAGCTGCTGTGCAAATTCCACAAAATCCAAATAAGAGAATGACGAAAAGCGATACAGCAATGACTGGCAATGCTAATTTCTTCATATTGCCTCATCAAGGCTTACAATGATTAATAATACTTAATTTGCCTATGACTTTCTTTGCACAGATTAACTTCTAGATATTAAACTTCACCTCACCACCATAACCCTTTTAGCTACTGCTTCCTGCGCGGTCTCAAGGCGGATAATATACACCCCCGACGCTTGCGATGATGGATTCCAGAGGAAGGAGTGCGTGCCAGCCGGCTGGCTGCCACTTACGATAGTGGTTATCTTACGACCCAGGAGGTTGTACACCGCCAGTGTAACATTTTGCGGGCTGGGTAAGGTGAAAGTAAACAAGGATTGTTGAGGATTGTGTGTTAAATCAGAATCTATGCTGTATTTCGGCGGACCTATAGGCCGCTTAGGACCGACTTCTGCGTGTTCTGTAATGTTGCGGTAGAATTTTATACCGCCTGCCTCAGTTCCTGCGAACACGTCGAAATCCATATCGTTATCGATGTCCACAAACTCTACTCCATAACCGGTATTAATTTCGCCCAATCCCAACAGGTCTTGCGATACTAAAACCATATCCGGTACCTCAGGCGTTCCCTGGTTTTCATAGTACCAAATATAATTCACAGCCGAATACCCTATTCCGCCGAGCATTAAGTCGAGGTCCCCGTCGAAATCGAAGTCAACCAGACTGGGCACAGCACCCTCATCTATATATATCCCCTGGAAATTCGAATCAATTAGAACGTAGTTGAAATGTTCGGGCGTGCCCTGATTTTCGTAATAAAAATTCCAAAAACTTGACCAATTGGTCGCTGAAAGAATCATATCCAGGTCACCGTCCGCATCCAGGTCACCAAGAGCTGGAGAACCTAACAAACAACCTACATCAATTGATGTCTGCTCTGTAAAGCCCGGCAGACTCGTGTCGCCATCGCATTCCCAGAACCCAACTATACCTGACCAGCCGCCTGCTACCACCATATCCTCATCACCATCATCGTTTAGATCGCCGTAGTCATTACTTGAAGCTAAAAAGCCAGAGCCAACCATTTCGAGGTCAACCACCTGGAAGGACGGATCCTCAGCATTACCAACATTGCTAAGCAACGCTATATATTTATAGAGAACGTACAGATCCATGTCACTATCGTAATTATAATCTACAAAATCCGGCTCATCAGCACCGGCTATATCAAAGGTCAAATACATCTGGTTTTCTTGCACGAAATTGCTTACTTCCATAGTACCTTCATTGCGCCAGAACTGCATATCACCATTGTCATTGTGATCGTATTCGTTCCCTTTGCCAACGAAGAGGTCGAAATCTCCATCTGCATCTATGTCACAAAATTCAGGATTTGCATCATCTCCAACATCTTCACCCAAATAATTCGTGGATAAACAGGTGAATGTATAATCCGGCAGCACGCTGTCGTTACGGAAATAATAGATGTACCCTTCGTCAGTACCTATGTAAAGATCCCAGTCCCCATCGGCGTCGATATCGCAGAATTCAAGGTAATTCTTATAACCGTTAGTGCTGATACCCTGAAAATTTGTAGTAACCAGGGCAAAGGCATAACTGCTGGAATCACCGACATTTTCATAAAAGCTAATTGTACATGAATACCAATTCCCCGTGAAGAAGTCATAATCACCATCTCCGTCTATGTCCACAAGATCTCCGAATGTACCTTCGATGGGAGTCCCACTTGTATCCTCCACCATATCTTCCAGCAATTCAAAGACGGGATCATAAATCGTCCCCACATTTTCATAGATATATATAGGGAGACTAACAGTTTCTAAAATTAAATCCAGATCGCTGTCTGCGTCAATATCACAGAAAAATGGAAATAATCCCATATTCAGGTCAATTCCCTGCCACTCCTCTTCTTCGATATAGAAATCCGGTACTTGCGGAGTTCCGTCGTTTTCCAAATAATATAGTCCACCTTTGTTATTGGACATAACCATTTCATACAAACCATCAGCGTCTATATCGACAAGTGCTGGATTAGTTAGTGCAAACCCACCCAGCCAGGGATAGGGTAGTTGGTATCCATCAATCTCGATAGGAATTGTGTCCAACTCCTGCTGGAATTCAAATTCCTGTGCAAACGCAACAAGCGGGAGTAGTAGAAATATGATTGTGTACTTCATGATTAACCTCCTGATTTCTCCCTAACTTAAATATAAGCTCTCAAATCACGAAAGTCAAGAGAAATTATTTTTTGTAGAACGATTTTTAAAGGTAAAGACCCATAAGTTCATAATCGTAGGGCGGGGGTGTTTCCCCCGCCCCACGGTTTTAGTTTATTTTACCAGCACCATCTTACCAACATCCTGGAATTTTCCTCCTCGTTCCAAGCCTTCAGCCGTGATGAGATAGAGGTAAACGCCGGACGGCAGGTATCTGGAATTGTACCTGACCTTTGCCCAACCTGCCTCTTCAACACCTTCATAGATGACGCCTAAATTCTGCCCCATAATGTTGAAAAGCTCAATTTTAAGATGTGATCTCTGGGGCAGTTCCAGCGGAATCACCGTCTGAGCATTGAAAGGATTGGGATAGTTTTGACCTAATTTGTACACCGTGGGAAGCTGCAGGACAGAATTCACTCCATCAACAAGACTGCGTACGGCACAGAAACCGACGCCGAAACCGGAATGACTCGGATACAAAGGATCAATTTCGGGCTGAGCTCCGTAAATTTCCGGCGGAGCATTGAAGGTGAGCTCCTGGTTTTCAGATACGTCGAACCAGATGAAGGTCATATCGTTGCTGGGATAGTAACCGTCAGTTTCATCCGGTGTAACGACGTCATCCATCCAAGCTGCCATGGATATGGGATATTCGCCATCGAAAACCACGGCGCCCACGCACAGATTCCCGTCGAATACGGCGATCTCATCGCCTTCCACCGGACTTTCCCCATCCACTGCAATGGTATCAATCTGAATGGGATACCACCAGTGAGTCTTCTCTATAAACTGGAAATGGGAAGCGGAGCTAGTGATGCTGAGGGTCGTTTTGGGATCGATAGGAAGGCTGGCTGGTACTGAGCCCTCATCACTGAACCAGGGACAGTTTTCCACCTCTTCATCATCCCCAAAACCAAGATAGTAGCCTTTCCCAGGTGTCAAGTACTTCAGTTTCGATGCATGGTTGTCTTCGATATACCAATTTCCTTCATCATCTTTGATTATGCTTAATTGATTATTTTCATAAGCAAAGAGCCAGGATAAGGTATTGCTCCCTTCGATATCGATCTGTTTCCTGGAAGCGTACGCTATGAAGTACCAGTGCGTGGGCTGTGCGGGATTCTGCAGTCCGACCTGAGTGTAATCATCCCAGGCGTCATGGGGAGTGAAATCAGCGCTATCGGGTTCGAAAAGGTCCTGATCCTCAAACACCCAATGGTGTGCAGGACTTTCCATGTAGATGGGGTAGGACTGTTTCAGATCCCATTCCCAACGAGTCCCTACTTCGTAGCCATAACCGTTTTGAGGGTAGTAGTACCATTGTGGTCTCATATCATATTTCCCAACCTTATCGGTAATATCCGTCTGGTCGTTATCGAACCAGGTAATCCCGGCGGTATCACCAAAGAGATCCTCAAAGCATAAATCACCACCCGTCGTATCAGACGGCACTAAGTACCAGGATATCAGGTTCCACCCGCGCTCTAATTGGATGCCCTGGGCGTATTCATCCGCGCCAGCAGAATCAGCAGCGCCTTCATCTACTAAGAGTAACCAGTCCTCCCGTAGTTCGTTGGCGGCAAATTCAACCGCCATATCGCTACCGGTATCCACCACGCCCCGGTCCATAAAGCCGCCGGTTATGTCGTAAACCAGGAGGCGGTCGTAGGTATCCAGGTCCTGGTTATCCAGCACAAAGTCGGTAGCGGAGGTCTTGGGATCCTCGTATGTCCTGATAATATCTACCAGATGCGTCGAAGTATCGCGGTCCACGTAGGTAATGGCCACCAGGTCATCGCTCTCAGGTGGGGTGCTTTGGTAAGTATAGCTCTTAATCCGCTTGCCCGTCAGCAGCTTGGACATGGTGTCCATGGTGCGGGCAGCGGGTTCCCATTCAGTCCATTCTTCCCAGCCGGGCGCGCAGTACTGTATCAGGTAGTGGTCCCTGGCTTCGCATCCCGGAAAGACGTCTATGGAGAAAATTTCGGCAATCAGCGAAGCTGACCATTCCAGCTTCTGTTCTAAGAAACCGAAGTTCCATTCCATCAAGAGGAAGGGGTGCTCGTTTTGTTCCTCTATCTGATCCTGGTAAAGTGGATTCCATTCTGTATGCTGACCTGTAGTATCACCGTAAATGTATATTTCGAGCATGCGCTGTGTGGGAGTCAGGTTATTGTAGTATCCCCAGACAAGATGCTCGTTACCCAGCATGTAATCCGGGTCGTTATCCACACATTCATACGCAAATGGGTCTGCGAAATCAGGAGCCCAGTTTTTAGCACAATAGAACTGCTGAGCTATGAAGTCCACGTATTTTACCAGCGCGCTATCACAATTTAGGCTATCGCCGTCCAGATAGCCAACCGCGTTTATGGCATTCAGATAGGGTATCGGTGGAACTCCGTGATAGACAGCAGTAGGACTGATTCTATCGTCAAAATGAGACGGGTGATGAGTTCCCCAGTTAGGCGAGACAGTCATCAGGTTATGTACTTCATCATACGCATCGTATGAGATATTGTTTACCATTTGATATTCCCAGAATAGTTTATACGCTATGGCTTGAACTCTGGGATCATCTGAACTGGGCATGTCACCTTTGTATCCCTTCCAACTGTACTCCCAAGGGTGATGGTCGGGTTCATTCTCAAACTGGAAGATTTTAACTCCCCAGTCTCCCCAGGATCCACCGGTACACTGATCGTAAACACCGTCCGGTCTGTACCGGTTAACCAGGGCACGCACGTATTGAGTGTGAATCCGTTCGTCTGCTACTCGCTTTTTCTCATCCTCCCATGTGCCACCTGGATCATGATCGTAATCTCCCTTTGTCCAGAGCGGTGCTGGATCGAAGGCGCTTACGAATGCCTTCAGATTTCTACTCGTTGCAGCATCATGAACATAGTCTAACTTCCTATCGGTGTAATCCCAGTAGAAATGACCTTGTAGAGTTTCCCTTCCCCCCCAATCGACGTGTATGCCAGTTAAACCTATGTTCTTGTTATCATCGAGGATAGCATCAACGTCATCTGGCGGTCCCCAGCGGGAGAAGGTCACTCCTAATGGGTTCGTTTCGTCCATGGCATACTCTTCGGAAGCGTTATAATCCCAGCCATAGGTGTAACGATCATCGGGTTCGGTTACTGATAAAGTTGGTTCACTGTACGATAAGAGGTCGACATCGTGAATGAAGGCTACGTTTTCTCCGTCATTGCCGATGATGAGATCGACGTACGTGTGGCAAGTATAGTGAATAGCAATCTTCGATGCTGAACTGACGCTATCTGCATCTATTGAAATCCACGCTTCTTGCAGGTCATAGCAGTAATTAGATGCAGATACAACACTCCAGGTACTACTTACAAGCTGTTTGATGCTATCTATTGAGCAGATCGGTCTGTGATACGGGTGTAACCAACCTCTTGAGCTGAAACCCGACACGTCAAATGTGTCGCTATAGGTTTGAGAGGTTCCGTCGCTTAAATCACCAACAGCCAAGCATGTACTGAGGTCAGTGGTTAGACTTTTCCAATCTGGTAGTTGGTCGTTAGAAGGTGTTGTTGCGGGATCGATAAAGAGATGCTCATATCCTCTCACCCAGTCTAAATCCCCCTGGCCATCTGTGCCTGCGTTGGCGTAGGAACTGAGCATCAGGTTATTAGAACTACATTCATCATCGTCATCGATGTTACTCCAAATGATATCCGTATAGTATTGTGGCCATTCATTATCATTAATATAGTTAAATTTGCTGGCCCATTCATCATCTAGTTCTTCATTTGGGTGGCTTGATACAGTGTAGATATTTACACCTCTCGGGTCTCTATCTTTCCTTTGTTCGTTTAACGGCCATCCAGGCACATCCGGGAGAATGTGAGTTCTGCCTGCTATTGCCAGGGCAAAAACTGGCTCCTCTTTCGGATCTTCCCACCACCAGCCGAAGCTGGCACATGAGATTGTTTCTCTCCCCTTATCTGTAACGTTTTTAATATTACGGTAGTATTCGTTCACAGAATAGTAGGGAGAACTTCCTTTGTTGATGAAGATATAAGGCGTAGTCTCCCATTGACTCCCTCCCAAGTCTTTATCTCCTGCTTGCATGTTTACAAACATATCAGGGTAACCATCTTCATCTATGTCCCCAAATTCCATCGTTGTACCAGGAATAGGAAAACTCTCGAACGGATGAGGTTCAGGGTCACCTGGGTCTGACCCATCACTGAATTCTGGGTATTCAGCTATTCTGATTGGGTCATTTTCACCCCAATCCTGTTCATTTCTGTCATATAGATATAGCATCCCATTAACTTCCAGAGCGGCTAATTCTAACTCTCCATCACAATCGTAGTCCACCCAGCGCACACAAGCACAATCATACGAGTTATCGGATGTGAATACAGGATCGCCATAGTACAGACTGTCCCAGGATATACCCTGGTAATACATGTTCTCATAAATTCTGACACCACCATCTTTGCCCTTGCCCACAATAGTACCAACTGCAACGTCTAAGTCACCATCACCATCATAGTCGCCCAGGTCGATACATTCGACACACATGTAGGAAAAATAGGTGGTTGGATCATTGCTCGTAAGACTCCCGTTATCGTATTCATAAGCAACTAATGCACCACCTATATTGGCTGAATCGATATCAGATGCATCGCTGCCTAACCAGCTATAAGGGTATTTATAGTTACCCGCCACTAAATCCAAATCTCCATCGCAATCGATGTCGCCTAAAGCGATACTCATCGTGAATGCATCATCACTTGATATCCAACTTGGATCTGTACCCCACGTGCTCGACCTTAATACATCGACAAATAATGTACACATCAAACTCGCTGTGCATATAAGAATTAGTGCTACTTTTCTCATGGCTACCTCCAAATTAATTGATTTGTTGCTTCCTTGATCCATAAAAAAACCAGAGAGGACACTATGATCCTCTCTGGTGTGAAGACATTTCTTGATATGTGAAGTTTTGAAGTGGCTTGAATCACAGCCAACCCCTGCATAACACAGGTAGAACTCTGTAAGAAAAAGTTAATACCGGTATACTAAGTATTCATTGTTTACTGGCATCCTATAGACATAACAGGTGATGCCGATTCACCTTTGCTTCCACGAATCAGTTTTCCTTTCATCTTGCAGGCTTGTACATCCTGCCCAATAAAGCGCCCCACACCCGCGGTGGGGTTCTCGCACATGAGAAATCTTACTTTTCTTGAAGTTACCCCAATTATAACAAATTATTTCATAAAAGTCAAGCTTTTTTTTGTATTTTCAAAGAAATATTATTATTGACAACGATAACATCATTATATTCAATCATTTCACATTTACAGTATTACTGAGTAACATCCCAAAAATAGCTTTCAAATGACAATATATGAAGTTCAAATGTAATATCCAGGCATATGTTTTAAACCGATCATATTTTTTAGACGTATATAAGAATCCAGAATATACCTGTCCATCATTGCTTGAAGAACGGACGAAAACATGTATTTTCTCTAACTTGCCATAATCAAAGGATTCATTATAATTATCTTAATGTTTTCAAGTAAGGTCTGAAAGAGACCAGAGAGTTCAATCCAATTGTTGAAGCCGAAAGAATCGTTGCCGTAACGAAGGTCAGGCTTATTACCGACCTTCAAGTGATCTGGTTAACATACCGAAAAACGACTTGATTATATCGATGAAGAAAAACCGGATCCAACTAAATGAATCCGGCATTTTTTTTGATCCTTAATTGCAGAATAATTGCAATACGGTGATTTCAAGTTGATTCTTTGTGCAGCCCCATCGGATCTTTAAAACGCACTTGAATCAGATGTTACATAATTTGCTACATATGAAACTCGAAAATACTCCAAAATAATACAAAATATTCATTCATATTTAAGCATTCTCAACGTAAAAACCGCGGGTCGGATGTTCGAATCGTCTCAGGGGTACACGTGTAATGGCCGGATTGCTCCATGGGAGTGGCTACGCCACATCTGTCGGCTAACGGACTTAGTCCAGCACTACGTGGTTATATATCACATAATCAACTTACCAGCCAGCCCACTCACCCAGGGCAGGACGATCCATAAAGCGAGCAGCACATAGGCGCTCTTTTGTCTCTCCCCCATCATTTTCTCAATTCCTGCTGCAAAGAGATACAGAATAAACGGCAAAGCTGGAATCAGGAGCCTCGCTTCCGCCTGGAAGCGGCTGACATTTAACAACAGGTAACCGCCCAGATTTAGCCCAATCGCCAGCATGAAAACCCAGAACCATTCAAGCTGATCGTTACGGAGTTTCTTCAAACCGAATATCACCAGCAGTATCATCAGTGTGGCTACAAAGATATAGGTCGGATGATCCAAGAATCCCCCCCAGAGTTGATCGTAGGGGAAGACGAAGGAGCGGACGAAATAGTCAGCAGTATAAAATATGCGCCATAGAGCAGTCTGTGGAGTAACCGGATCAACTCCACCGAATCCGACTTCGATAGGTATGAATCTCTGATATAGCAGATAGTTGCGGAAATACCAGGGCAGGATTACCATTAGCGGTAAGATCAGTGCGGCTGTAGCTTTTGGCCGTGAGCAGGTCGGTTTCTTCCAGAGAACCAGCGGCAGAACCGGCACCATTACAATAAAGGATACTTTGGTCCAGAGACCAGCAGCAACGGTTAAGATACCCATAGATAATAAGCGCTTATCACATTTGGAATTCATGACCTGTAAGATGAGGCTGAAATAGAGGCAGGCTATCAGAAAGAGCAGACTGTCGTTAGTCACCAGCGCTCCGAAGCGTAGCGGGATTCCTGCGAAGGCGGCTAATAGAAGCAGATATATCGCCGCCCTTCTCTTTTCACAAAAGCTCTGAACGGTTCTGAACAGAACTATCAACCCAGCCAGCGAAAAGAGCACCGAAACCAGGCGCACCCATATATGTTCCCAACTCGGCGTCAGCTTCTCACCGATAGCCTTGAAAGGTGATACCAGTAAATAGTACAGAGGCGCTTGATAGTATTCGAATTTATATTCATCAAAGCCATCCTGTGACGATGACGTCTGAACCGGCAATCTGCCGTATTTTGCTAAATAACTCACATAATTGTAATGTGCCGGTTCATCGTTGAAATAGGGAATCAAGGCGGGTTGATCGTAAAGTGGGGTGGCAAAAATTAGAAGGATGCGAAACAGCAGGGCGACTACAATGATGATCCAGACCGAACGGTTCATCTCCCCCACCCTGCACGTTGCAAGACTTTGAGCACGACTTTTTTAACCCTTGCGAAGGGACGTTTAGCATAATAATTCTGCATGAACTGGCTTTCAAATTCCCCGTAGAAAGCTACCAATTGGTCCCGCTTGAGCCAGGGGGTTTCAATAAGTGGTTGATGTAGCACTTCGGGATCAGATTGGAAGAGGGCGTCGCCTTTAGCATAGCGTTCATCCAGGTATCCATTTTCCTTACAGGTATCGTAAAGCTCGGTACCTGGGAAGGGAGTGGCGATGAATATTCCTATGCCGTCCAGATCCAGGGAGATAGCGTAGTCTTTAGTGCGCCGCATGGACACCGGAGTTTCTCCAGGCATACCCAGAATAAACATACCGTTAACATTAATTCCCGCTTCCCTGCACCATTCTCGAACCTGCCGCCCGTATTCCAGGTCAAGATATTTCTTCATAGATTCACGCAGGATCTGTTCATCGCCAGATTCGAAAGCCAGGTTTACCGTGCGGCATCCGGATCGCTTCATAATCTGCAGTAGTTCCCTGTCCAGGTTGCGAATGGATACTCCATTGGGTGTAACCCATTCTAACTTGGGGAATCTTCTGGCTATGCCTTCAAAGATCTCTATAGCTCGTTTGCGGTCGGCAGTTAAATTGTCATCTTCGAACGCGATTATTTTTATACTATATCGTTTGACCAGATCGTTTATCTCTTCCAGGACGTTTTCCGGAGAGCGTCTGCGGTACTTACGTCCGGTCACCCGAAAAGCCGAACAGTAGGTACAGCGGTAAGGGCATCCCCGGCTGGAAATGATTGACGCAATACGCACGCCGGGACGGATCCACCTACCGCCGCTACGTCTAATATATTCTTCAAATGGTACGAGATCGCGGGCAGGGAAGGGCAGTTGATCGATATCTGACAGGTGACAGGTCTGTGGGGATATCTTCACCTGTGCAGCATCCATGCAGGCGATTCCATCAATTGACCGTTTCTTTAACTCACCTGCGCTAAGGGCCTCCAGATATTCCGGTAAAGTCGTTTCAGCTTCACCAAGAATAACCGCATCGAAGCCGTTTTCCAGCAGGGTAGTTGGATCAACTGTGGCGTGCATACCGCCTGAGATTAGATGAACCTCTGGCAAGGCTTTTCTGATAACTTGCGCTATATCAACTGATGCTTTAAGCCGCGAGGTGAAAGGTACGGATATTCCAATGATATCAGGTTGTATCTCTGTCGCTCTATTAACGATTTCCGCAATATCCAGACCGAAATGGTAGAGGCCGCCCTTCTTCTCTCTGCGAACGGGACCCAGGCTGGCATCTAAGATAAAGGTCTGGTGACCTGCTGTTCGTAGAGAGGAAGCAACATAACCCAAACCTAAGGGAAAGGGGACAGGTTCGTAAGGGTTGTCAGTCTTCAGTGGTGGGTATATTAGGAGTACTTTCAATTATCGAAGAAAACCTCTATGGTTATAACTGCAACTCCAGGGTATCCCGAAAATAGCCTAACGATCCGAAATTTTCCTTGAATTTGATCAAACCCCAGTTGGGATCCATGTCAAGAGTTGACGTTCCAAAATCAAGATAGCGGAAGCCGCGACGGAAGGCCCATTGCATAGTTTGGTAAATAATTAGTGGTACGGGACGTAATTCCTGGTAATCCCAATCGTGACAGACGTAAAATATCAATAGCACCCGGGCGTTGCAGGTGAAATTTAATATTCCTGCTACCGGTACGTTTTCGTGGTAAACTAACGAAAGCGAGAGCCGATTTCCGACCAGATCACGCAGGGTTTTTAGTTCATCTAAAGAATGCGTAGGGATTACTCCCAATCGCTTTCTGTTATCCACCAGCAGAGGGTAGAAGGTTTTTAGATTTTCATCTGAAAGCGCTACGTCTTCATCGAAGCGAAGGTGGGATTTCAGAGCTTTACGTACGGCGGTGCGGGTTTTGTTGCAAAGGGTCCTGAAAACGTCGCCATCAGGGTAATAAAGGGGAATAGCCTGGGTAATTTCCCTCTTCTGATACTGGAATCCCGATTTTAGCATCTGGAAAGTGATGACGTCGGCGGGCCAGGTGGAATAGATAGCTGGCGGTGGCGTGATGATTAGCGTTTCAAAGCCGGCATTTTTCACGTATTTTATTAAAGTATCAACCAGATGACCGGCGGTGCTGAAGGATAAGCCGGGGGCGTAAACCAGTCCACCGTAGGAAGCTCCGGGATAGGAGACCAAAGCTCGTTTTCCCTCTATTTCACGTACAGCCCCGGTCAAAATACAACGTGGGTCTTCCCCAACCCGGAAGATCAGGTGATAGTTATCGAAGCGGTTGGGAGGGTGATAATCAAGAAACGCCTGGGTGTGAAAGATGGTGGAATTATCCGCACCGTTAAGTGCTATTTCCCAGTCTCCGCTATCGCGTTCAGGATCATACTGCGAAACTCTAAAAGGATTGCGTCCTCTTCTCCCCGGTAATGTCAGGGCAATATCTGGACTCAAGATGTACTCCGTTGTGAATAAACAGACAGATCAAATTTCACTTATTAAGGCTTCTACCGCCAACTGGTAACCCATCGAGCCCAAACCTGCTATTCTCCCTCTGCAAGCTGGTGTGATGTAGGAATGATGGCGGAAATCTTCTCGGGCTTCGGGCAGAGATAGGTGGATTTCAATTACCGGTAGTTCGACGGCTTTTATGGCATCAAGCAGGGCGATAGAAGTATGCGTATAACCGCCGGGATTGAAGACAACGCCATCGACTTTCCCGCGCGCTTGCTGGAGACGGTCTATAAGCGCACCTTCGGAATTGGATTGATAGGTCTCGAATTTGACGTCAGGAAATCGTTTCTTTAGAGCAGCATAGATGTCATTCAGTGTTTCTCTGCCGTAGATTTCAGGTTCCCTGGAACCCAGCAGGTTCAGGTTGGGACCGTTTATGATTAATATTTTTGGCATAATTACCTCTTATGCTATAATCAGCGCAGGGATTTCATTTTATTCTTGAGGGAATCTAAAGATTCCCGTATCTCTTTTTCGTCCACTTGATCGATGATAACCGGTTGTCCGATTCCTTTCAACAGAATGAAGTTGGGATTACCGTTTCTGACTTTTTTGTCATGTGTTATTAGATCGCGTATATCGTTGGGATTGAAATCAATGGGAGGAATTTTAGCAAAACTGGAAGCCAAGAATTCCTCAATCTCCAGCGCTTCCGATAGTTTGAGCAATCCCTGTGATTTAGACAACTCCAGCGCTGCAAACATCCCCCAGAAGACCGCCTCACCGTGCTTTAACAGGCGGTAATCACCCAAAACTTCCAGTGCATGTCCGATAGTGTGCCCGAAGTTCAGCACTCTTCTCAGGTCACCCTCTCGTTCATCTTCGGCGACGACTTCAGCTTTATACTTGACACACGCTTCGATCACCTGAATCAGCGCTTCCTTTGATCCATCGAAGAAGCGTTCCTGCAATCCTGATTTCAAATCCTGAAAGAGAGCTGCATCGCCGATCAAAGCAGTTTTTACAACCTCTGCATATCCTGACAGGATTTCACGCGGATCCAGAGTCTCCAGAAAGTCCACGTCAATCAACACAAAGCGAGGCTGGTGGAAGGCGCCGACCAAATTCTTTCCTTCCGCTAGATCCACACCCGTCTTGCCTCCGACGGAAGCGTCCACCATTGCCAGCAGAGTGGTCGGTAGCTGCACGAAAGAGATTCCTCGCATGTAGCAGGCAGCAGTAAAACCTACGATATCACCCACTACCCCTCCTCCGCAGGCAATCAGAGTATCGCCCCTTTCGACGCCCATTTTGACCAAGATTCGGCAGAGGTTCTCGACTGTTGTCAGGTTCTTCTGATCCTCACCGGGAGGCAGTATGGTCAGTTCTTCGCCGGAATTGCCACAGAGTTTTCCCAGACTTGCACCCCAGGCGTCAGCGACGTTTCTGTCCGTTATCCAGAATGCTCGACCGCTGCCAGACTGCTTGAAATAGTTGGAGAATAGACTGCGGACGTCTGAGCCTATGATGACAGGATAGCTTTTCCCGGGGATGGCTACTTGCAGCTTGCGTACCGGGATGTTTTTAGGGTTTTCAGACATAATACAATTTGTCGGGGTCGAGGACACCATGGGCGCAGGCGACCCCGACTACGGGATTTATAATTTCCTCCCGAAGGATAGCAGAATCTTTAGCGTTTCAGGTTCGGCGGCATGAGCAAAGGCTTGTTCGCTTAAGTCGAATGAATAAATTTCCGTTACCAAATCCTTGACCGGGATCAGATCCTTTTCCAGTAACCTCAAAGCAGGTTCAAAAGGTCCACAGCGTGATCCAATCAGGTTGATTTCATTTATCACTAGAGGTGATGCATCCAGATTCATGGCGCCGTGGTAGGTGCTCTTTAAGATTAGGGTACCACGGGGTTTCAGTGAATTCAGGGCAGTGGAGAAACCTTCTGGATTTCCTGATGCTTCCACTACCATATCAAAGAATTCAGGTTGGAATTTATCACAATCCACCGCTTGAACGCCCCAGCCCCCCAGCAGATCCAATTTATTTTTACACTTTCCCAAGCAGGTTACATCGCAACCTGCAAGTTGGAGAACTTTAGCTATCAATATCCCCAACTTGCCATCACCGATTACCAGTATTCTATGTGATGGTTTGATCTGCACCTGCTGGAAGATTTCCAGCGCCGCAGCCAGAGGTTCAGCGAAGACGGCAGTGCGGTCGTCCATCTCATCGGGGACGGTGTGCAGGTTTTTAGCAGGCAGTGTCAGGTATTGGGCGAAAGCCCCGTCTTTGCCCTTAATGCCCAGTACTGTTCGGTCGGGGCAGTGCCCATCCAAGCCCTCATTACACCATTGACAATCACCGCATCCGCAGTTGATTTCACCGACGACGCGCTTGCCATTTAAATGTTTATAGTCAACAGCGATGGATTTATGAAGATCGACTACGACGCCGGTAAATTCATGACCGGGAATGCCCTCAAAGCTCATATATCCCTTAGCAAGCTCCTGGTCAGTGCGGCAGATGCCTGCCATACGCACCTTTATTAAGGCTTCACCCTTCCCGGGAACCGGCTGCGGGACTTCCGCATGGCGTATATTAAATTCTGAGGTTGCCGTGGTTTCAGGATCAGCCTCCGATCCCGGGCTTATCATTAAAGCCTTCAACAGTTTCACCCTCCACTATCGAGAATTGACTGACCTTCCATTTCGGGAGGTTGTGCCATGCCCAAAATATCCAGGATAGTAGGCGCTATATCGCAGAGCGCTGCTTCCGGTCGAAGACAGACATTAGCTCTCTTATCCATAATCAAACAGGGAACGGGATTGGTGGTATGCGCAGTGTGGGGCCCTCCGTCAGCGGGATCGATCATCTGTTCGCAATTGCCGTGATCAGCAGTTAGAATCATGGCGTAATGGTGCGCAAATGCCGCTCGCATTACCTGCCAGACGCCGTTGTCAACAGCTTCCACAGCCTTAATAGCCGCTGGCACTATACCCGTATGACCCACCATATCCGGATTGGCATAATTCAGGACGATCAGGTTGTATTTTTCGCCGGCGATAGCTTCAACTGCGCGGTCAGTAACCTCAGGCTGGCTCATTTCCGGCTGTAGATCGTAAGTGGCAACCCTCGGTGATGGGATGAGGATGCGGTCTTCCCCATCGAAGACCCTCTCTTCGCCGCCATTGAAGAAGAAGGTTACGTGAGCGTACTTCTCCGTCTCGGCTATTCGAAGTTGTTTAAGACCTACGTCTGACACTATTTCACCCAGAATGTTCGACAGTGTCTGCGGTAGAAAAAGTACCGGAAAGGGGAAATCCTGGTGGTAGCGGGTCATAGTGGTGTAATGGAGGTTCATTGGCTCAACGGGAAATTCACGAAATCCCGGTTCGGTCAGGGCGCGGCTGATCTCCCGGGCGCGGTCGGCTCGGAAGTTGAAGAAAATAACAGCGTCTTTATCACAGATACGTGGTGACATTTCACCGTTGTTCTGGATTATCGACGGCTCAACGAATTCATCGGTGATATCTTTGTCGTAACTCGCTTGCATGGCAGTAACAGGATCATCGAATATATGTCCTTTGCCCTTGACCAACGCATTGTATGCCCGTTCGACACGCTCCCAGCGGTTATCCCTGTCCATGGCATAGTAACGACCCATAACGCTGCCGATACTGCCCGTGCCGACCTTTTCACAATAGCTGGCAACCCTGCGGATGTGATCGATACCGCTATGCGGAGGAGTATCTCTACCATCCATCAGTGCATGAATGGTTAACCGCTTTACACCCTTACTATTTGCAGCAGAAATTATCGCTTCCAGGTGATTTAAAGAAGAATGCACGCCTCCATCACTCACCAACCCGATCAGGTGCAAAGTTACATCTCTTTGGGCAGCGTAATCAAATGCCTCATGCAAAGCTGAATTGGTATCGAACTCACCTCTTTCGACTGCTAAATCTATCCTGGTGATATCCTGATAAACCACCCTCCCGGCGCCGATATTCTGGTGACCCACTTCGGAATTGCCCATCTGACCAGCCGGCAATCCCACTGCCCGCCCTGATGCTTCGACCTTACAAAGTGGATATGCGGCGAAAATCTTATCCAAATGCGGTGTGTCGGCAAGCTTGAAAGCATTGCCGTCACTATTTTCCGAAGGTGATAATCCCAGACCATCCATGATGACCAGGATTACCTTATCGCGTCTTAGCATTTTTCTTTCGTATTCACGAGCGAATGAAGTGCGGATTTAAGTCCTGTTTTTCTGCCGGGATTCCCGAATAATCAACAGTCCCGCAATAATTAGAAGAATGGGCCAAAGGTTACTCACCCAACAGGCTATATCGAACCATGACCAGGGGAAAAACAGGAAGAAGAACGATATAGCGATCAGAATTATTCCGGGCCAGAGGGCGCCTCTGTCAGCTGGATTGAATATGTAGAGTGTGATGAAAGCCACACCCAAAAACAGTAAGATCAGGGGCCATAATTCACTCCAGCCCCCTCTTATTACATAGCTGTCTTGCAGGTAAAATAGCAATCCCAAAAGAAAGAGAAAAGTTCCGGGAAATACGGCGGTGTGACTTTTTTGAAAAATACCGATCAAAAATAGCCCGATACCCAATATGATCAGTATATTGATCCAATCCAGCCTGAATATATCCCAATGATGGAACAGAAGGATACCGCCCAGGATCAGCAGTATCCAACCAAGAATGGGAGAATGTTTATGGGGTGTCATAAAATACTCATGAAATAGGCTCTTCCGGGATGGCAAAGATCAGGATGACGTACAGCAACACCGCAAAACCGAAGGAGGTAATTCCAAAGAGAATCCAGAGTATTCTCACAATGGTCGGATCAATTTTGAAATGTTCGCCCAAACCGCCACACAGACCGGAAATAACGCGTTGATCTTTAGACCTGAAGAGGCGTTTGGGGCGGCTCTGTGATTCGGTGTTAGCATCCCCTGTTCCTGATGACTGCGCAGTAGAATCCGTTCTGGATTTAGCTATGATCCAACCCGATATCAAGCCCAATCCTACAAGTACAAGTATGACAGGTCCGGCTATATACGGTAATACAAAAGGGAAAAAGCAGCCTTGAAAACCCATCAAAGAGGTTAGGAATCCCACACCGACAAATACCAAAACTATACCAATTATCATTCCGGCAGAACTTGATTTCGAAGCAGGAGGTGGGACGTTTTGACCCGGATGACCGTCCGGGATTACGATCCAGCAGATTATATATGCCAGTATTCCTGCACCACCGAACAGAGTGATTAACACCCATAGCAGTCGTATTATGACAACGTCGATGTTGAAATATTCTGCTATCCCGCCACAGACGCCAGCTAAGATACGCTGTTGATGAGATCGGTAAACCCTGCGAATTCCCGAATTCGCACTCTCTTTAGCCTTATCGGATTCGGCCATGATAATACCTCTTAATCCCTGCTTACAGACAGGATTTTATATTCTAAAGTACCTACGGGCACTTTTATTGTTACGATTTCATCCACCCTCTTTCCCACCAAAGCTCGTCCGACTGGTGATTCTATCGATATCATATTCCGTTCCACGTCAACCTCTTCTGCGGAAACGAGCTTGTAGGTGATATTTTTCTTCTTTTTCAAGTCCTGCAGTTCGACGGTTGCCAGGAGCGTAACTTCATCTGGATCGATGTTTTTCGGATCGAATATCTGTGCTCTGGCTAACGTTTCCTGCAGCCTGCCGATCCGCCTCTGCATATGTTCCATCTCTTCACGCGCGGCGTCATACTCGGCGTTCTCAGACAGATCACCGTGCTCCCGAGCTGACGCCAGCTTCTTGGATATCCGCGGCTGCTCTACTTTGAGAAGCTGTTTCAGCTCGCGCTTCACCTTATCAATCCCTTCACGGGACATGTAAATGAACTTGCCCATCTCTTCCTATCGGTTTGTTGGGATTAAACCCCCGTGAATTATAAGAATCAAACCACGGGGAAAATCTTCTGTTTTGGTTTTTAGTTTGTCTCTTGTATTCTTTTAAGAAATCCTTTATTCCATTTCGCAAACCTTTAGCAACCCTCTTTATGAAACGATCATCCTGCAGCAGCATCTCCTCTTCAGGATGAATGATAAAGGCGCATTCCACCAGTACTGCTAACAATTCAGTGGGGCGCGTTAGTGCCAGGTTTTTATAATAGAAGCCGAAATCATCCAGCCCGGATGATTCCAGCAGATTTTCGTGAAGATGCTTAGCTAATTGCCTGCTCTGCGGGCGGTAATAATAAACTGCACTACCTCTGTTTATAAAGGGGTTCTTTCCATCCGGCAGTGCGTTGTTATGTATGGATAATAGTATCTCAGCTTCCTGATCTACTGCATAATCAATTCTGTCATATATATTTACTGTTGAATCATTCTCGCGGGTCAGAATGACTTCAGCGCCTTCCTTTTCCAGCAGCTTTTTGAGCGCAAATACGATTTCCAAGTTCGGTTCTTTTTCCGGCAGTCTGGTCGGACCGATAGCGCCTAAGTTATCGCCTCCATGTCCGGCATCCAGAACGATCTTTCGCCCTTTCAGGGAGTGCCCGGCTATCTTGGGTTCATTTCGGATTTCTACTTTTAAAGTATTCTCATGATAAAACGTACGGTATCCCCACAACTTGGAAATATTCAGCAATATCGTTAAGCTTAACAAATCATCACTGGACTGATTCCAGCGAATTTCGCGTACAATCCTACCTTTAGGATCGTAATAGATCTGATCCAATCTGGCGGTGGCGCCGAACAGATCCAGTCGCAAGGATCCGCTTTCAGGCTGTTCGATCAGGTTAAAAAGCATGCGTTCCTGCAACGGTATGCTGACTGTCGTTCGCCCATTATTAGCATTAACGGAAATGCTATGCAAGACTGACTTCACAACCTTATTACAGGAAGTATCTATCTCGACAAATTTATCTTCCACCCAACCGTGTAAATCATCAGTAAGTGGAATTCTGAAATAGGGCATTGCGAAAGAATCAGCCAATGCGGTTGTTCCGCAAAGCGGGAATAGCCAATAGGCGCGCCTGGGCGAAGTGCGTACAACATTGTGGTCCCTGACGAAAGTTATACGCAAGGGCAGCAGAGAATTGATAGAATCTGCATAACTTTTACAGGAGGCATCGGTAGATTTGTCAGGATATTCAAAAGGAATCGTTGCCGTGCTGGTTTTCCCTTCCGAAGTAACTGCTTCAAAGGAATATATTTTGTTCTCCTCGTCGAGAGGGAAGTAAGCTAAGAACGATCCGTTATCCCAAACACGCGCGGGAACTCCGTTTACCGTTACCGAAGAACGTTCCGGCACAACAGATCCCAAAGCGAAAGTCGAATCCACAGGCTGTACTGTAAAAATAGAATCACCCTCTGCAATACGAGGGTAGACAACATCCAATTGCGGAGAAATGTTCCCCTCTTCCAAAATTGTAAGCTGCTTTACGCCACACCCACACAGAAGACAGGTTAAACTCAAGAAGGCTGATAAGCAGATTCTGTTCCACGATAATATCATTATCAACCGTGCCTAGAAAAAAGGATGCGCAGACCTTCTAAAACCAAATTAGGTTCAACTGTATCGATAACTTCAGTGTGTTGTGCAATCAACGGTGATAAACCGCCGGTAGCCATAACATGACCGGATTCTCCTAACTCATCCCATATCCTGCGGCACAACCCTTCCAATTTATCCACAGCGCCGTAGAGAATCCCCGCCTGGATAGAGGTTTCTGTGGTGTCAGCGATCACTTTCGGCGGGAATTGCAGTGACACTTTGGGCAATCTCGCCGCACTCTGTCGGAGAATTTTCTGTGCAAGCTCTATGCCCGGAGTAATTATTCCGCCCAAGTAATCACCCTGCCGGTTGATAACGTCAAACGTAGTTGCCGTCCCATAATCCGCTACAATCAAAGGTCCACCGCATCTGTCATAACCTGCAACCGCGTTGCATATCCGGTCAGCTCCAACTGCGGTTGGATCCTTATATGATATCTTCAGGGAAGGAGCCGTTTCTGCTTTGACTTCATACGGTTTGATGTTTAACCTATCGCGGGCCATATCCGCAAATATGGACGTCAAATCCGGTACAACGGAGGATATTGCCATACCGTCGATTTGACCGGTGTCAATTTCTTCTGAATCGCACAAGGATTTCAGCATAATCCAGGCTTCATCGGAAGTCCGAGAGACAGAAGTAGCCAGCCGCCAATAGTGTGCTAACCGATCGCCCTGAAAAAGCCCTAAGACGACATTGGTGTTGCCTACGTCTATCGTTAAAAGTAAACCGTGAGTAGCGATACGATCCTCTTTCATGATCAATCTACAGGTTGAATTCCTTCTGTGGTTGTAAGATAAAGCGGTTCCTCCCCTTCTTGCTGCAACGCCATTTCACCATTAGCACCAAGTCCCGTGAAAACGCCTTCGTAGCTCGTCTTACCACTTAATACGCGTAATTTTCTGTTTAAAGCCCAGGCAGAACTCAGCCACAGTTTTCCTATTAAAAGTGAATCGATGGGGCAAATCAGAGGATGCATTTCTTCCAGGGCATTTAGGAGACGTTCCAATGCGTAGTCCGGTGAAAAACTTTTCCCGGTAAGCGCAAGCAGAGACGCAGAACGCGCACGAAGGTGAGGCGGGAAATCTTCTTCACGCTGCAGCAGGTTTAACCCAACTCCCAGTATGATTGCCTGTTCTTCTTCAGTATTGCAGACATTTTCAGCAATAATGCCGCCCAGTTTCCTATCCTGCATCAATATGTCATTGGGCCATTTAAGTTGTATTTCGAAATCAGAAGTAATTTCACCTGGCTCCAGCAGTGATCGAAGTGTTTTCTCCACCACTATCCCAGCCCAGAGAGGCACCCAGGTCCAATTCTCTTCCGGACCTTCCGGCTGCAGGATAACCGAAGCCCATAACCCTTTCCCGGCGGGTGAGTACCAGCTCCTGGCCATGCGCCCGCGACCGGAAAGCTGTTCAGATGCAATTGCAACAGTACCCTCTTTAGCTCCCCTGTGAAATTCACTTTTTAGAATATCCTGCGTGGAGGTTACAGAATCTAATTGGAATATCCTTCTTCCGAAGTTGCTGCCGGGCATAAGTATTTAGTTATCTCCCTGATATTCACCCCACACCTGGCGAAGTGAATCGCTTATTTCGCCCAGAGTTGCATGCCGTTCAACCGCTTCTAAAATGACCGGCATCAGGTTTTCGGATCCCTTAGCAGCGGTCATGAGCTTGGTCAGAATTTGATTAACGGAAGAATTATCTCTTTCAGCCCGTAACTTCGCCAGCCTCAGACGTTGAGATGCTGCTACTTGAGGATTAATTTCAAGCATTTCCTGCGGTGATTCGGCTTCCGCTTTAAAGGCATTGACGCCAACGACAATTTTATCCTCCGATTCAATCTCCTTCTGAGTTTGATAGGCACTGGCAGCTATTTCCCGCTGGAAAATTCCCTGTTCAATGCCCTGAACGGATCCGCCCATAGCGTCAATTTTGTCAATGAGTTCTTCCACTTTCCGTTCGATCTGGTCAGTGAGCTCTTCAATGAAGTAAGAACCAGCCAGAGGATCGACCGTATCTGTAACTCCGGATTCGTGGGCTATGATCTGTTGAGTTCGCAAGGCTATCTGCGCTGAATCTTCGGTGGGAAGCCCCAGCGCTTCATCGCGGGAATTCGTGTGAAGCGATTGCGTGCCACCCAGAGCGGCAGCCAAAGCCTGCATGGTAACGCGGATGACGTTGTTATCGGGCTGCTGGGCGGTCAGAGTCGATCCGGCGGTCTGCGTATGAAAGCGGAGCATCAAGGAACGCGGGTTACGAGCTTCAAAGCGGTTCTTCATTATTTTCGCCCAGATACGCCGTGCCGCTCGGAATTTGGCTATTTCTTCGAACAGGTTGTTATGCGAATTGAAAAAGAACGCCAGCCGGGGCGCAAACTGGTCAACTTCCAGGCCGGCATCCAAGGCAGCTTTGACATAAGCAATACCGTTGGACAGAGTAAAAGCCACCTCCTGTACCGCGGTTGAACCGGCTTCGCGGATGTGATAGCCGGATATGGAAATGGTATTCCAGGCAGGTAAATTTTCCTTGCACCAGGCAAAGACATCCGTTATCAAGCGCATCGATGGCTTAGGCGGGTAGATATAAGTGCCGCGAGCTATGTATTCTTTAAGGATGTCATTCTGAATGGTGCCGGATAATTTCCCAAGTTCAGCGCCCTGCTTTTTGGCGATGGCGACGTACAGTGCCAGCAGAGTACCTGCGGTGGCGTTGATGGTCATCGAGGTGGAGACCTGATCCAACTTGATGCCCTTAAAGAGTACCTCCATATCTGCCAATGAACATATAGCAACGCCGACCTTGCCAACTTCCCCTTCTGCTAAAGGATGGTCACTGTCATAGCCAATCTGGGTGGGTAGATCGAAAGCTACGGAAAGTCCGGTCTGACCTTGATTTAAGAGGTAATGGTAGCGCTGATTCGATTCTTCCGCTGAACCGAATCCGGCATACTGGCGCATGGTCCAGAAGCGCCCCCGGTACATGGTGGGGTAAACGCCCCGGGTGAAGGGATATTCGCCGGGGAAGCCAATCTGTTCTAAATAGTCTGCTTCTGTGTGACTTTCCGGTACGTAAAGCCTCTCCACTGGTATATCACTATCAGTGGAGAATATACCGCGCCGTTCCTTTACCTTCTGCAGGAATTTGGATAGCGTCTCCGTCTTCCATTCTGCAAAGGCTGATTTCAGGGGCGAAATTTTACTCCTGTTTTGGCTCATTGCTTATTAAAATAAACGTCAAATAATTATCCGATTACAGCTAATGTATCGCCCTTTTCAACAGCCTGCTTTTCTGTGACAACGATTTCTCTCACTTCCCCTATGATTGGCGCACGGATCTCGTTCTCCATCTTCATGGCTTCCACAATGGCGACGCCGTCGCCTTTCTTCACCTTCTGACCGAGTTCGACCAACAGTTTCACCACCAGACCCGGCATGGGAGCTACCACTCTGCCCTCATCTTCAGTGCTGCTCTCCGCAGAAGTATATTCCCGCAGTTTCTTTGACCTCTCATCATCAAGAGTGAATTCAAAATCATAACCGCTCAGATGAACGCGCACTCGCGCAGGTGAACCAGCAGATGTGGAGTTGAGTTTCTCCATCCAGACCTGGTAGGATTGACCGTCAATTATAAGCGAAAATTGTTCGGGTTTGGAGCTTCTCATCAGATCAAATGAATGTGCTTTACCATCAATAGAAAAATGGTTATCACTTTTCAGTTCTATCTGGTATGAAAGGTCGTCGATCTCTGCGAAATACTTCATCTAATCAATCCTAAGATTCATCACTAAATATGTTCCCTGCCATTCCTTCTACCGGAGGTCAGCCAGGGTGAAATGGCGGATGGGATCCCACCCTTCGAGATCTTAGCCGCTTTAGGTTCGCTATGAAATGCGGTTACGGCGGCGATTGCGGCGATCTTCCTTAATTCTTCAGATCCTTCAGCCATATCGCTGAGTTGGACATGTTGCTCTATGAAATGAGTATCTATTTTCCCGTCCACAAATGCAGGAGTATTCATAACCAACAGACAGAAAGCAATATTCGAGTGAACGCCAGCGATGTGGTATTCCTGCAGGGCGCCCTTCATTCGCTGGATAGCTTCTGCTCTATCCCCTCCCCAGGCGACCAGTTTGGAAATCAACGGGTCGTAATAGACGCTGATTTCACCTCCTTCGAAGATGCCGGAATCGTTACGTATTCCCGGACCCGCCGGAGTATGAAAATAGTCGATCCTTCCAGTGGATGGGAAGAAATTATTTAATGGATCTTCCGCATAAATACGGCATTCGATAGCATGACCGGATATTTTTACGTCTTCTTGTTTTATCGTTAAAGGTTCACCTGCCGCTATTTTCAATTGCTCTTTCACCAAGTCGATACCAGTGGTCATTTCGGTAACCGGATGTTCCACCTGCAGGCGCGTGTTCATCTCCATGAAGTAGAAATTACGGCGCTTGTCAAAGAGGAATTCCACCGTTCCGGCGTTCTGATAGCCGCATGCTCTGGCGGCGGCAACAGCAGCAGCACCAATCTTTTCGCGTAATTCTGGCGTGATCACAGGTGATGGAGCTTCTTCTATCACCTTCTGATGACGGCGCTGGATGGAGCATTCGCGTTCGTTCAGATGTATCACGTTGCCGTGATGGTCAGCTAACACCTGGATTTCGATGTGGCGGGGACTTTCCAGATACTTTTCAATGTAAACCTGTGGATCACCGAAAGCGGAAGCAGCTTCGCGGCTGGCAGCTTCCATGGATTTCAACAGTTCTTCCGGTTTGTGAACTATGCGCATTCCCTTGCCACCACCGCCTGATGCCGCCTTGATCAGCACAGGGTAGCCGATCTCTTGGGCGATTTTCTCTGCTCCCTTTCCCGGTTCGATGGCAGATTCGGTGCCGGGAGTTACCGGTACACCGGCTTTCTGCATAATTTCCCGGGCGCGAGTCTTCAAGCCCATATCACGGATAGCCTGTGGAGGTGGACCGATAAAAGTTAATCCAGCATTGGTAACCGCACCGGCGAAATCAGCATTTTCAGCTAAAAATCCGTAACCGGGATGGATGGCTTCGGCTTTTGCTTGCCGAGCTGCTTCGATGATGCGCTCCTTGTTCAGGTAGCTTTCGGCCGAAGGCGGAGGACCGATATTGTAGGCGTAATCAGCCAGGCGCGTGTGCAGAGCCATGCGGTCAGCATCGGAATAGACCGCTACGGTCTCTATTCCCATCTCACGGGCTGCGCGGATGATGCGCACGGCAATTTCGCCACGGTTAGCGATTAGGATGCGGTTGAACATGGTGGATTAAACTAAACTCTTTATTTTCTAGTGCCGTCGAACGCTCTCGTTTGACGGGAGTTTCTGCACTGGACTAAAGTTCCAGTGCTCAATTTTTAAATCCAAGTCTCTGAAGTGACTGTTCTAAAAATCAGATTAGTGGATTTATCCACTTGGTGCTTTCAATCCCCGAAGGGGATATACTATAGTAGCCGCAGGTGAAACCTGCGGGAGCGTGTAATCAACATGTATTTACGATCCTGAAGGGATCGAATATCTTGGCTCGTTTAGTTTGACCCTTTAAAGGTCAACTTTGTGCTCAGTGTCTATACCACAGGCTGCGCCTGCGGTTATGAGTGTCACGCCCCTACGGGGCTTAGAATCAGGTGGGTGGCATGCTTCTGGTCCCGCTTTAGCGGGAGCGAAGCATGTTATTATAATATCTCATTCAATTGAAACAGCCCCACCACAGCTATCAATATTATTACCACTCAATGTTATACCACCTATACGCCAATATTGAGGTGCAATTTCAAGTAGTTGGCCAGTATGTGTGTAAATTTTACCTTGTACAATCTCAATTTTTGAGACGCCTAACACCCGAGCCTCGACCAATATCTCTTTAGTTTTCTTATCAATGAGTGTCAAGCTCTTTGGATTTGTCGTTATATTAAATCTATCTTTTTCGTTGAATGCCCAAGCATTTCTACGCAATTTGGCAATATGCTTCCTATTCTCATCGTAAACATCTATGGTTAGTAAAAGTTGTTGATTATTTTTACCTAGTTCAAGGAATATTTGCTCCTCTCCTTGGATATTGAGTACACCAGAAGTATTTCTTATAACGTTTGATCCGATGATTAATTCCATGCTCAATCTCCTCACACATGTTCCAACTTTTTCAATTGAAGTTTGCTGCCATTTACAAGGGCAAGCCCCCGCGCTACCTGTTAAGATAATTAATCAATGTCCATAATTCGGACGCCCAAATTTCAGGTCAAGTCTCTAAAGAGACTGTCTTGTATTTCAGAGTAGTGGATTTATCCACTTGGCGTTTTGAAATTGGGCATGGGATTTTAATCCCATGTCACAAGGGTGGCATGCTTCTGGTCCCACTTTAGGGGGAACGAAGCATGTTTCTTTAAGCGGGGGCACCTCAGGCATGGCTTCGCCACAAGCCCCCGCACTACTCTATGACTGACAGACAGGAATGTCTGTCCTCCCCATGCTTCTTGTAGACGAAGGTGTCTACCCCCCCCTCCTCGAAAAAACAGCCGTCCCGACAGGTCGGGACGGTGATTGATAAGTTTTGGGAATATAACGTTCACGCAAGTAAAATGCAAGGGTTTTATCGCAAAACTAAATGTACACTTTAGTTAGAAGAGAGGATGCTTTTCAGGTTCAGGGGGCAGTCAACATGATCGACATTGCCCTTGCTACTCTGCAGTTTCAACCTTCCGGTATGCAGCACCAAGAAGAAGAGATCTGCGGTGATTTCCACGTCCATGCGGCAGTATTCTTCCAGTTCCTTCCAGCGACCCTCTCTATAGTACCGCAGTGCCTGCTGACCGGTTCCTGATTTTCCTTTTCCTAAGTTATAATTTGCCAGCGAATCTAAGCTGCGGCGTTTTCCGCTATTCTTATGAACTAACAAAAGCAAGTCTAATACATTGACACCGGAAAAATCCCGTCCGCTATAACCTGCCAACACGCCAAAATCGAACTTGACGCAGTTGAAACCGATGACCAGATCAGCGTTGAACAGGAGTTCGATGAGCTCATCTACGTCATCTTCCCGGTAGGTTTGGCATTCACCGTTGGATAAATCCTGCACAACCGCCAGACTCAAGCCCATCAGATGAGTGTTACCCCAACCGCCTACTTCATCAGGACCACGCTGTGTTTCCAGGTCAAAGGAGATTATCCTCTTGCCAGACGTCCATTCAGGCAGTGTATGAAGGATTACAGGTTTTTCCTTTGTCGGTTCAGTTTCTCTTTCCAAAGCTTCAGGTAATTCCGTAACCTCGGCACGTTTTCCACCGGTCTCTTCGACCTCCAGCGCTTTTGCCATCAGGAATATGGAACCTTGCTTGTCCAGAGGTCGGTTTCCAGCTCCGCATTGAGGTGAATGCACACAGGAAGGGCAACCATCTTCGCAGGGACATTCTTTCACCAGAGACAACGTTCGTCCGATCAGACTATCCAAGCGTTCAAAAGCCCTCCTGGTTATGCCCAAACCGCCTTGGTAAGCGTCATAGAAGAAGATAGCAGCCCCACCCACCTGCTGATTATGAACGAAAGATATCCCTCCAACGTCCCCCCTATCGCACATGACTTCCAGCGGAAAGACAGAAATGAGCGCGTGTTCCGTAGCATGGAGGCTGCCCATATAGTGATAATGCCGCTCTTCGGTTAAACTCTGCAATTCATCATTCATCTCCAGCCAGAAACCGCGCGTTATCAAGATTTGCGGAGGTCCATCCAACTCGTGAGTGGATAGCAGTTGTCCGCCGTAGAGCCGCCGCTTCTGGAAACCTGTAACCCGCTGAGTAACTTTCAATTCGCCTTCGACAGCTTTTCCACAGCCCAAATCCAATTCCCGCTGGCGCGATAGAATTTCGGTCTCCTTCTCACCCAGCGCCATGGTGTAATAATCCAGATCGCTGGGTTTCGCTTTGACCACACAGGCGCCGTCATCGATGCTCTCGATCAGGTATTGCCTCGCACGGTGCATATAGATCGCCTGGGGATGGCATTCGTTCCAGAGGCGACCCCCACCTATGTCACCGATCTGCCGTCCGGTATCTGAATTGTGAATGGAATAGCTCTCCCCCATCGAACGGATGTTCAACTGGCGGTGGGGCTTGGGAATCCCCGGAAACCAGCGTTTCCCGCCCGATCCAGGGATCAGCTTGCCTTGATCGACCAACGGCCCTATCTGCTCACGGCGTTCTTCAGTCAGGTATGGATCCTTATCGACGATAGGGATCTCAGCGGCAGCACAGACGACATGTGATTTGTTAATGTCAGCGTTTGATCCATCCACGATAGCCGCTTCGCTGGGGCGCAGGAAAAGCTGATCAGGGTGACGCATGAAATACTGATCTAAAGCATCCTCACCAGCGATCAGGATGACTAATGAATCCCGCTCACCCCTTCCGGCTCGTCCCGCACGCTGCATCATCGTTGAGATGGTTCCCGGATAACCCAAAAGTAAACAGACGTCTATTCCCCCGATATCCATACCCAATTCTAAAGCGCTGGTACTGATGACGCCGGACAGCTTGTCCGACAGCAGACGTTTTTCGATATCGCGCCGCTCTTCAGGCAGGAAACCAGCGCGATAGCTGCTCAGGCGGTTTTCCAGCTTGGGATTGGCGTCCAAAATCCACTTGTGCAGCAGTTCAGTGGCGCGGCGGGATTTGGTGAAGGCGATAGCTTTGTATCCCTTTTTCAGGACGTCGGGCAGGACCCGAGTCGCCAGGGTGTAGGGGCTGTCCACCGGATTTAAGAACAGGAAATGCCTGCCCGAAGTGGGCGCTCCGCTGCGTTCGATTAAAGTAAAATCCGCGCCTGTCAATTCTTCAGCCAGTTCCAGCGGGTTGCCGATAGTAGCTGAACCGGCGATCCAGCGGGGCGGCGATCCGTAGAAACGGCAGATGCGGTCTAAACGCCGCAGTATCTGCAGCACATGCGAACCGAAGATACCTCGATAAATGTGCAGTTCGTCTATGACAATGAAGCGCAGGTTGCGAAAGAAAGACGACCAGCCGCGATGATAGGGCAGGATCCCATAGTGCAGCATATCCGGGTTGGTCAGCATCAGGTTGGGCGGGTGGGCGCGTAGTTTTTCCCGTTCGTCGCGGGAAGTATCACCGTCCACGATAGCGGCGGAACAGCTTTCAGATAAACCTGAAAGTTCCAACAACTCCTGCAAGCGCCCCAATTGATCCCGTTCCAAAGCTTTCAGAGGGAAGAGCAGCAACATTCTGGCTTCAGGATCGCGCTGCAGCTCTTCTAAGATGGCTAATTGATAGACCAGACTTTTACCGGATGCCGTGGGGGTTACCACCAGCGGATTAGCTCCACCGTTGAAAGCTCGCAGAGCTTCAGCCTGGTGAAGATAGAGCTCATCTATGCCGATTCTGCTCAATGCCGTCCTGCTGGCTGGGTGGATATCTGTGGATTTGTCGTCATAGCGGGCGGATTGCGCCTTTTGATAGCGCTGGTAGGAGGGCGCCCCCTGCAGGATTTCTGATGAGGTCAGGTGTTTGATGAGGCGTTGCATGGGGTGGTAATATAAGCAAATCGGGGGAAAGATGCAAGTGGAAGTCAATGCAAGGGGTTTTGGTGGGAAGACATGCTTCGTTCCCGCTAAAGCGAGACCAGAAGCATGCCACCCCCCGTAGGGCGGGGGTGCTTCCCCCGCCGTGTAGCGTGTAGGGGTCGGGCTTGTCTCGACCCGCAAACAGAAAAATCTCCCCCCTATTTTAAAAAGTGCTTGACAAATAGCAGAATTATTGCTATATTAAATCAAGGGTTCTAAAATTGTTCATAAGAAAAGGGTGAAATTATGAAACGGAAAATAATGATTATCACTCTGATGGTTGCCCTGCTCATGTTGGTTTCTGCTGTGAGTGCTCAGGTTTGGGAGGAGTGGGTGGCGAGGTATGATGGGCTCGTTCATATAATGGATACTGCAAAATCCTTAGCAGTTGATGTTGATGGAAATGTATATGTGAGTGGTAACTGTATACAATCAGTGGGTTTTAATGAAAATGACTTTGTAACGATCAAGTATAACTCATTTGGCTACGTGCAATGGATTGCTTCATATAGTGGATTAGGAAATTATGATGACATTGTATCTGATATGGTTATCGATGACTTCGCAAATGTGTATGTGACTGGTAGGACTAATCTGAATATGTATGACACCAGTAACTACGTAACAATAAAATATAACTCTTATGGTGATACACTATGGATCTCTATATATAGTAATTCCACCAGTGGGTACGAAATGCCTAATTCGATAGCTGTTGGCGGAGATGGATGTGTCTACGTAACAGGAAATAGTTATGGTTATGGGACAATGGCTGATTATGCAACTGTCAAATATAGCTCTGACGGAGAAGAGTTATGGAGCGCGCGATATAATGGCTATGCAAATCTGGATGATGAGGCACAATCAATAGCTGTCGATTCACATGGAGATGTCTATGTTACCGGATATAGTTGGTCTTCTGATACAGCGGATGATTTTGTGACAATAAAGTACAATTCTTCGGGAATAGAGCAATGGATTCAGCTATACGATGGACCAACTCATGGGATGGATCGTGCGTTATCAATGACATTAGACTGTGAGGGCAATGTTATAGTAACAGGTTATAGCTCTCGTGAAGGAAACTGGTCTGACTATGCAACAATCAAGTACAACAGCGCCGGAGAAATGCTGTGGATTGCATGTTATGATAATGGATTCAGTGATATTGCTAGTTACGTAATAGCTGATTCAATCGGAAACATATATATAACTGGACAAAGCGACGGTGAAATCCTGGGTTTTAAAGATCACGTTACTATAAAGTATAGTTCAGATGGCGAAGAATTGTGGGAGAATAGGTATAATGGGCCTAGTAATCAAAGTGAACAGGGATTATCCTTAGCAACTGATAACATTGGAAATTTATACGTAACCGGTACCAGTTCAGGTGGCGTCACACTCTCCGATTTTGCAACTATCAAGTACGATTCATCTGGAGTTGAACAATGGATTGCAATTTATAATGGACCTGGCAATGGCACGGATTATCCTAATACTGTTGCGGTATTACCGACTGGTGAAGTATTTGTGGGTGGAACGAGTGTTGGTGAAGGAACATCGTCTGACTACTGCACCATCAAATACTCCCAATCCGGGCCGCCGATGCCGGTGGTGCTGGTGAGTTTTACGGCTGAGATGATCGATAGTGGAGTCGAACTCAACTGGCAGACAGCATCGGAAATGGACTGCTATGGATGGAAGGTTGAACGGAGGCAGGGCGAAGAGCAGTACCAGGATGTTAGTCCGCTGATTCCCGGGTACGGTACAACAGAAGAACCGCATAATTACAGTTACATCGATCAGACAGTTCAAGCTGGCGAGACCTATGAATACCGCCTTGAGCAGATTGATATCGGAGGTTCCATCACCTTCTCAGATCCAATTACGGTATCCTTACCTCCCATAACAGCCGTGGATTTCCACCTCCATCAAAACTCCCCCAACCCCTTCAACGCGACGACGGTTATCGGTTTCTCTCTGCCGGTGGCAAGTATGGTGAAACTCGACGTTTTCGATATTAACGGACGTAATGTAGGGGCGACCCTCTGTGGTCGCCCTGGACAGGGTAGACACGGAGGGCTACCCCTACACGATTGGATGGAACCAGGACAACACCATATCACTTTCGATGGGTCAGGATTGGTATCAGGTATCTACATCTACCGGCTGACGGCAGGGGAGTTTGTGGGGACGGGGAAGATGGTACTGCTGAAGTAATCTGGGGAGGACAGACATTCATGTCTGTCTGAAAGTTATCGGCAGAGGTCAGACAGGAATGTCCGACCTCCCCCTGTCTATCTGGAAAGGGTGGCCCGACACTTCACAGTCGAGTTTCATTTACGTAAATAGGACATGTTTCGTTCCCGCTAAAGCGGGACCGGAAGCATGCCACCCAACGTTGAAGAATAGTTGTAGGGGCGAACCTGTGTGTTCGCCCAATTTTATTTTAAAACAATTCACCTACTTTTTTCACCTATTTTATTTTTTCGCTTGCAATTTAGTTAAAGTTTTATTATATTATCTTAGATTAAAATCCTCAAAGTAAACTACGGACTTGACAAAAATCACGAAAAGGAGGACGAGGCATGAAGAGAGTTACTTTGGTTACAGTTGCACTGCTGTTGTTATCTGGACAAGTATTGGCGATCCCGTTGCAGCAGGCATACAACGATGCTCTGCCGGGCGCCGGATACAACCGTATGATCTACTTAGATCCAGCGGAAACTTACACCGGCGGGTTGACTTTAGCAGATGAAACGGTGTGCATCCTGTCGTGCGGGGCTCTGATTGATCTACAAAATAGTAGAATAATAATCGAAGAGAGCGCCAGCTTAGATGTATACGGTGTGGTTCTCACCAATGCCGATGGCGCTGCGCTGGAATACCAGGATGCAGGTCATGGCTGGATAGACCACTGCACTTTCGCGGGGAATTATGAAGTCGTCTATTTCTGGATCGGTTCGGATATGATGTTGACTTCCAACATTTTTTCATACTCCTCGCACTACGGCATCTACTGCCATGAAGATGTTAACCGCTGGATGGCATTTAACAATGCCTGGAACAACACTTCCGGCAACTACAAAGAATACTGCCCTGGTTGAGGCGGTGGATCCGTGGTGAATTTCTCACCTTCACCTGGAACAGGTGATTTATACGACGATCCCGATTACGTCGATCCGTTAAATAACAACTTTGCCTTAAATGCCTCCTCCACCATGATCGGAGCGGGACAATATGAATATGACATGGGCGGAGTACCCTACACTGTACGTCCCCTGATGCCCTCCGATCTGGAAATTGTCACCATACCAGACGAATTTAATGTTACCATCTCCTGGACAAATCCATCAGAAAACAGTGATGGTACGACAATTACGTCGCTGAACGGCGTTAAAATCTACCGCAACGGCGAGTTAATCGCTGACATGAATGGAATGACGCCGGGTGCATACGCTGATTTCAATGACGTGGTACCGATTCAGGATAATTATCGCTATAGGATTATCGCTTATACCGACATAGATGGCTTGTACAGTTTCACCCGAAGTCAATGGATAGGTCCAAACATCTCTTCCCTGCCAACGGGGCCTGACGCCTATGGTTATTCTGCATTAGAGAGTTCTGATCCGGATGGACCGGCTTTCGACTGGCTGGAGATCGCTCCGACAGGTGGCGGACCCGGTGCTGTTGTCAGCGAACTTACAGGTCAGGATGATCACTCCGCGGTAGTGGATCTGCCCTTCAGTTTCCAGTATTACGGAATGACCTACGACCAGATCACCATCTGTACAAACGGATGGCTGGCAATGGGTGATGCTCAGTCAGAAGTTGACTGGTCCAACACGGGAATTCCCAATGCCGATGGGCCTCCCGCCATGCTGGCTCCCTTCTGGGAAGACCTGAACTTAGAACATAGCGGTGAAATCGCCACTTTCTATTATGTTGTCGGTGGGACTTTCATCGTTGAATTCTACCAGGTGCCGCAATGGTCACCGGAGACTGCTCTGGAAACTTTCCAGGTGATCCTGTATGACCCAGCGGTGCATACTACCGTTACTGGCGATGGAATGATCCTCTTCCAATGGCATACAGTTTCCGATCCGAGTGAAGCTACTTTCGGTATCGAAAATCAGGCAGAAGCGGTCGGTTTGCAGTTGGGTCTGAACAACAGCTTCGATCCCACATTGCTGGGTGTACAAAACGATTACGCCGTACTCTTCACGCCACCGGATGAGAACTTCCCGGTCGCAGTAACCCTGACTCCTGAAAGCCCTCCTGTAGTGATTCCTGCTGCTGGCGGTTCGTTTAACTATACATTGGACTTAAGTGCGCCAGTGAATACGGAAACTTTCGACGTCTGGATCGACGTAGTGATGCCCAACGGGTCACTTTACGGTCCGGTGATATCTCGTAATATAACCTTGCAAACTGGAGTTCCACTAACGAGAGATATGACTCAGAACGTTCCTTCCGGTGCACCGGAAGGAGAATACACTTACCGCTCTTTCATCGGTGATGAGGCTCTGGGCTTGATCTGGTCCATTGATACCTTCACCTTTGCCAAGGAAGGTGTAACGGACGGCTCCGGTGGATCCTGGGCATGTACTGAAGGTACAACTCTGTGTGATGGAATTCCTGTCAATGCATCGGTAGCGGAGTATATAATCCACTCCAATTCACCAAATCCGTTCAATCCCATGACCACTATCAGCTTTGCCCTACCGGAAGCATCCCGGGTGAGTCTGAATGTGTACAACTCACACGGCAGTCGCGTGGCAACTTTAGTGGATGGGTGGCGAGCCGCGGGTGCTCATGAGCTGACCTTCGATGGATCGAACCTGTCTTCCGGCGTGTACATCTACCAGTTGCAGGCGGGTGAGTTCGTGGAAGCAGGTAAAATGTTGCTTCTCAAGTAAAGAGGAAAAAGGAGTTTTTCTAAAGCGTCAGGTCTCTTCAGTCAGCCGACTGATAAGGACCTGACGCAACAGGCAATGTGTCACTCCGAGCGCAGCGAAGAGTCTCATGTCGGGGTCAGGGACGACCCCGACCACGGGATTTACAGAATAACAAGAGATTCTTCGCCCCAATAAATTGGGACTCAGAATGACATTTACCCTAATGGGACAGTCCTGTTTTTAGGACAGCCCCATGCTTTGTTTTATTCCTTAAATTTACCAGGTGAGGTTTAAAATCCAAACAACCTGGTTGTCCAAACGTATATATACATCATGTACTTTCCTGTCATAAACAACTAATCCGTTAGGTAAGACGGTATAGAATAACGTTGCTCACAAAAAGAGAGGTGGACGAAAATGAAGAAAACATTGAGTTTGTTAATCTGTGCACTGTTCGCTGCAACTTCATTTAGTGTTGTTGCTACGGCAGACCAGAACGCTGATGTGAACATCACTGCTATGGATGGTTCTTCAATTAATCTTAAGTTGTGGGAAGAACCGACTGAAAATGGAGAACTCGCCACGTTTTATGAAATCAACAAAAATGGGCGATTACTTCGCAGAGCCCAGGCATCATATGAACTTGGATTACGGTATGCCCATTTCGATCCAATACATGAAGTGCCTGCCGTTGAATCAATTCTGGCTGCAGATGAGAATGTGAATCTGTATATAGTACAATTTATTACCCAGCCAATTGAGGAATTCCAGAATGAAATCACCCAGTTAGGTGGTACAGTACATCACTATATCGCTCAGTTTGCGTACTTAGTGGAGATGGATAGTGGCGTTTACGAGCAGGTCGAGAATCTGCCCTACGTCCGCTGGGTAGGGCAATATCATCCTGCTTACAGGCTTGAAGAGTACATGTTAGAAAACCTGGACAACGCCTGGTCAGCTTATCCCCGCCAGCGCTTTAATATCCAGGTGCACAACATCGAACAGAAAGCTATCGTAGCTGATCGTATCTCAACCTTGGGTGGATTGGTCAATCGTGCTGACGCTGGCAAGCTTCTGGTTGAGGCGACACTGAATCCAGATCAACTCTTCCAGGTAGCACGCTGGAATGAGATCCTCTTTATTGACAGATGGGGTCCATACGAAGAAGATATGGACGTCGTTCGTGAAATTGGCGGCGCCAATTACATAGAGAGTGTCGGCGGGTTTGCCGGATATGACGTTCGCGGTGAGTCCTTCGACAGTGGGTGCCAGTACAATCATCAGGAATTCAACTATCATCCACTGCTTCTGCACGGAACCCCGTCTACAGCATCACACGGAACAGCCACTGCAGGTGTCTGCTTCGCCAGCGGAGTTGTTGCCAACGCCAGAGGTCTGCTGCCGGAAGGTCAAGGTATCACTGCTTCCTACAGCTATTGGGGGCTTACTGGAGGAAATCGGTACGTATGCTCCAGTGAATTGGTGCAGGCTCCTTATAATGCCGTCTTCCAGACCGCCAGTGTCGGAAGTCCCCGCACAACAACCTACACCACATTTTCGGCTGATGCTGACGCCTATTGCTTCGACTTTGACCTGGTTCACTGCCAGTCCCAGAGTAATTCAGGATGGGAAGATTCACGTCCTCAAGCATGGGCGAAGAACATGATCTCAGGTGGCGGGCTCTACCACTACAACACGCTTGATAGAGGAGATGACATGTGGAACAATAGTGCCAGTATTGGTCCAGCCTCTGATGGCAGAGTCAAACCGACCTTCACTCATTTCTACGATATGGTCTATACCACGTACTCAACGTCAACTACCGGCTATGGCCAGTTCAGTGGCACCAGTTCCGCCACGCCGATCATCGCGGGCCACGTCGGTCTGTTCTTCGAAATGTGGGATGCTGGTATCTTTGGAAACACGGTAATTCCTGGTGGTTCGGTGTTCGAGAATCGTGCCCATATGTCAACAGCGAAGGCTATGCTGGTAGCTACGGCTTATCAGTATGATTTCTCGGGTCCCACCCATGATAAGACCAGAGTGCATCAGGGATGGGGAATGCCTGATCTTCAGAAACTGTACGACATGCGCAATAAGATTTATGTCATCGATGAATCAGACATCTTGGCTCCTTTCGACGTCACTCAGCACGTGGTTACCGTGAGTGCGGGAGAACCTGAACTGAAGATTACTCTCGTTTATGCGGATCCTCCTGGAAATCCCGCAGTCCAGACTCAGCATCGCATCAACGACCTCTCACTTAAAGTAACTTCTCCTGGTGGTACAATTTACTGGGGTAATAGAGGTCTGTATGATTCTCCGTATTCAGTATCTGGCGGAACTGCTGACGATAAGAATACAGTAGAGAACGTATTTGTGGAGAATCCTCAAGTAGGTGACTGGACGGTAGAAATCTCAGCAGATGAAATCATCCAGGACAGTCATCCGGAAACACCTGAATTAGATGCTGATTACGCTCTCGTCGTCAGCGGCATTGAAGCGCCTGTGCTGGACGTTACCATTGACATCGAACCAGTTAGCCCGCCCATCGTTATACCGGCGACAGGCGGCAGTTTCGACTTCGACATCGTCATCACTAATAATGAGACTTCGATGGCATCGTTCCAGGCCTGGATTATGGTGCAGTTACCGGACTTGACCTGGTTTGGTCCTACAGTGGGTCCGGCTAACTTGAACATACCTGCATCATCCTTCATTGACAGAACGCGTTCACAGAGTGTTCCGGCAGGTGCTCCGAATGGTATTTATACCTACGAAGCACGCGTCGGTTATTATCCGAACGCAATCTGGCACTCAGATAGCTTCACCTTTGAGAAGAGTACTACTGGCGATGGAATGGTCATTGAAGAGTGGTTCAGTTCAGGCGAATCGTTAGAAATGGATTACCCCACAAATTCCGTTTCTTCCATACAGCCGGAATCGTTCTCGATGAATCAGAACTATCCAAACCCGTTTAATCCAACGACAACTTTAAACTTCACATTACCGGAAGCAGCCAAGGTCAATCTTACGGTCTATGATGTAAGCGGTAGATTAGTCGCTTCGTTAGTTGATGGTTTCCGCCAGGCTGGCAGCCACGAGGTAACCTTCGATGGTTCCGGTTTAGCATCGGGTATCTACATTTATCAGCTTAAAGCAGATGGCTTCACCGCCAGCGGCAAGATGATGCTGATGAAGTAGGAGTCAGAAGTTAGGAGTCAGGATAAAAGGAAGGGGGCTGTCCCAAAAGGGTCAGCCCCCTTTTTCTGTTTCGCTGACTTAAACTGTGTTTCCCCTAAATATATGTATATCTCTTGTGATCGATTTAACTTGCCTTTGGGAATTGAATGTTGTATATTAATTTTTTATTCTATTAACAAGCGGGGGAAAAGTTGGATATACTATCTCAGATTCGTGATAGAGCGAAAGCGTTGGGCCGCAGCGTCGTCTTCCCCGAAGGTGAAGACGACCGCACCTTACAGGCTGTTGCCGAACTTCAAAATAATGACATCATTCACTCCATTGTCCTGGGGGACGTGCAGATTATGGAAAGCCGCGCACGGGAATTGGAATTGGACTTAGACAATGCGGAACTGCTTGATCCAAAGATGGCAGCTTACAAGGGTGAGTTAGCCGATATACTCTACGAGCGGCGCAAGCACAAGGGCATGACACTGGATCAGGCTCGCCAACTGGCGGTAGATCCGCTGTACTTCGGGGCTCTTATGGTGAAAACCGGCAGAGCGCAAGGTTCTGTAGCTGGAGCGGCTCATTCTACCGGAGATGTCATACGAGCGGCTTTGTACTGCATAGGTCTGGCTGAAGGAATCAAAGTGGTATCCAGTTCCTTCATGATGGTGATGCCCACTGGCAAAGTCTATATGTATTCCGATGGCGCTGTAGTGCCCAATCCCGATGCAGTACAATTAGCTTCCATCGCGGTATCGGCGGCGCACATACACCAGGCGCTGACTGGTGAAGAACCTGTAGTAGGGATGCTCAGTTATTCCACCAAAGGATCCGCTGAAGGACCTTCCATAGATAAAGTCAGACAGGCGACGGCAATGGCGAAAGAGTTACGCCCGGACTTGCGGTTGGATGGTGAACTGCAGGTGGATGCTGCCATCGTTCCCAAAGTAGCAGAGAGCAAAGCGCCCGGATCACCGGTAAAGGGTGAAGCTAACGTGTTCATATTTCCTGATCTGGATGCGGGTAACATCGCATACAAGATAACTCAGCGGTTAGCGGGCGCTCAGGCAATCGGTCCTATCGTGCAGGGATTGGAAAAACCCGCATTTGATCTATCCCGCGGCTGCAACGCCTCAGATATTGTAAACGTCGCGGCCATCAATGCTTTGATATCCGCTTCATTGGAAGGAGTTACCGTCTGATGAATATGCTATACCGCTTTTCAGCCGTTTGTTTAATCATTGGAATGGCTGTAAGTCTTTCCATCGCTCAAGAAGATAGAGCGCCTACCCTCGGATTTGATTTAAGCATGCAGTCGAAATACATCTGGCGGGGAATTGTATTCGACGAAAATCCAGTTCTTCAGCCGGATATCTGGATGGAAACGCACGGTATTTCCATGACCTTCTGGGGAAGCTACGACTTAACCGATGAGAATGGTAAACACCCAGGGAATTTCCACGAATGGGATGTTTTTCTGGATTTCTATTTAGGCAACTATAAAACTTTTTCATTCGGCGGAGAGTTCTTCTATGGCAGTTTTCCCACCTCGTCAGGCTTGGGATCGAGCACAGCGGAGATAGCCGCCTGGGTAACCGGCGACATTTTTACTTCACCAACGTTGATGATATACTGGGATATCTGGCAGCTTCACGGAGTGTATGCCGATTTTTGCTTGTCTGAGGACATAACAGTTGGACCGGGCAACCTTTTCCTTTCATCATCTTTGGGGTGGGGAGATGATAGACATAATCTCTGGTCCGGAGTTACCGATGCTGGCGGATTGTTAGATTGGCAGATTGATGCAACATATTCCTTGAATATCAAACCAAATCTGAGTTTAAGTCCAGGCATCCACTTCGGTATGACACTGCAGGATGATATTCGAAATTACTACGATAACCAGGGTATAAATACATCGAACCTGTTCTTCTCACTTGCTGCAGCCTATGTCATCACATCATAGGTTTACAACAGTCTGAAGGACTAAAACATAGATCGCGCGCACTGCGCACATTATAAGGAGACTAAGCATATGAGCCTCAGTCAACTGGCATTGTCAATCGCTGAGTCGCCCACGCTGGCATTGAACGAAAAAGCCAGGCTTTTAAAAGAGAAAGGTGAAGCGGTGGTTCATTTAGGAGCCGGAGAACCCAAGAATAAAGCTCCCATAAATGCAATCCTGAGTTCCGCCGCCAAACTCAATGCGGGCGATATTAAGTACGCACCTTCTGATGGAATACCATCGCTGAAGAAGGCGATAATCAGGTACACCGAAGAAATCTACGACAGAGTACCCGAACCTGAAAACGTTATCGTATCAAACGGCGCCAAGCAGGCACTCTACAATCTCCTCTTCGCTATACTTAATCCACAGGATGAAGTTATAATCGTGGCGCCGTACTGGGTCAGCTACCCGGAAATGATCAAGATGTTATACGGCATTCCTGTAGTTGTAACGCCTGAAGACGGTTCGTTCTATCCGCGCATGCAGGAGATTGAACAGAGTGTTGGTTCCTACACCAAAGCCATCATCATCAACAGTCCCAACAATCCTTCCGGTGTGATGTACGGAGAGGAGTTCATCGCTGAACTGGTGGAATTCTGTGAGAAGAAGGGGATTTACCTAATCATGGACGACATCTACAACCGGCTCGTCTTTGACGGTAAAACCCATGTTTCTGCTTACAAGTTTACTAATAAGGACCTGGAAAACACGCACGTGATCACCATGAATGGCATATCCAAACTGTACGGCATGACCGGCTTCCGTGTGGGTTGGACTATCGCTAACAAAAAGTTGGTCGAGGTGATGACCAATATTCTGGCGCAGACAACGTCATGTACTTCCATTGTAATGCAGGCTGCAGCAGAAGGCGCTCTGACTGGCTTGCAGAGTGTGGTGGATTCGTTGCGTTTGACCCTTGAGAACAACCGCAACGTCATGATGCAGGAGTTGGCGTCTTTCACCGGAGTCAAGACCGTAAAACCGGATGGTACTTATTACTGCTTGCCTGATTTTAGCGCATATAATAAGAATTCAATCGAACTGTGTAAATTCCTGCTGGAAAAGGCGCTGGTGGTAACGGTTCCGGGTAAGGAATTCGGAATGGAAGGTCATCTACGGTTGAGTTACGCAACTACAGTAAAGGATATCAAACAGGGCGTTGAGCGCATCAAGTGGGCGTTGGATCCTGAATCGCCCAACGAGATTTACATTGGCGACAGAAAATTAGTGAGGGATTGGCTGTGAACAACATTCTAAATATAAAGACACCCGCCGAAAGCGAGGCAAAATCACTGAAGAGTGATTACGGACTGAAAAATCACGGATTATCCGAACTGCGCAAGGTATATTGGAATCTACCGATTGAAGCGCTTTATGAGGAATTTACCTTTCGTCAGGAAGGACGGATAACTCAGCAGGGACCCATGGTAGCTATGACCGGCAAGCATACGGCACGCTCTGCTAACGATAAATTCGTAGTGAAAGAAGGGACCACCGAAGACAAGATCTGGTGGGGTGAATACAACCGCCCCTTCAGCCAGGAGAAGTTCAACGATCTATTCAACCGTATGCAGGGTTTTTTGCAGGGTCGCGACCTCTTTGTGCAGGATTGCTATGCCGGTGCTGATCCCAACTACGCCATGCCTATACGCGTAATCTGTGAACACGCCTGGCACGCCCACTTCGTGCGTAACATGTTTGTACTACCCAAAACAAACGAAGAATACCGCCGCCATGTACCGGAATTCACTATCTTATGTATTCCTTCATTTAAAGGCATCCCACAGATAGATTCCACGGTTTCCAAGACTTTCATCGTGCTCAATTTCGACGCCAAGATGTGCGTTATAGGGAACAGTGCTTATGCTGGCGAAATAAAGAAATCGGCGTTTACCGTACTGAATTTCCTGCTTCCACAGCAAGGCATCATGCCCATGCACTGTTCTGCTAATATCGGTAGTGATGGCAACAGCGCCCTTTTCTTCGGACTGTCGGGTACGGGTAAGACTACTCTTTCCGCTGATCCTGCCAGAAGCCTGATTGGAGACGATGAGCACGGCTGGAGCGATGAAGGCATATTCAACTTTGAAGCTGGTTGCTATGCCAAAGTCATCCGCCTGTCACCGTCGGCTGAACCGCAGATTTACGCTTGTACGCGCAAGTTCGGAACGGTCCTCGAGAACGTTGCTTATGATCCGGTAACCAGAATGATAGACCTGGACGATGAAAGCTTTACTGAAAACACACGCGCGTCCTATCCTCTGGAGTATATAGATAACGCTGTGCCTGAAAAAATGGGCACACATCCCAAGAATATCATCCTGCTGACCTGTGATGCGTCGGGTGTAATTCCTCCGATTGCCAAACTTACGCCCGATCAGGCTCTCTATCAATTCATATCGGGATACACGGCGAAAATCGCTGGCACCGAAGTTGACTTAGGGAAAGAGCCAGAGATCACCTTCAGTTCCTGTTTCGGGGCGCCTTTCATGGTGCATCACCCTTCCCACTACGCGGAATTGCTGAAAGGAAAAATCTTGAAGCATGACGTGAACTGCTGGTTGGTCAATACCGGCTGGGTTGGAGGAAAATACGGTGTAGGTAAACGAATCAGCATCAAGTACACCAGGATGCTGCTAAACGCCGCGCTGGATGGAAAGCTTCTGGACGTTGAATATACCACTGATCCGGTCTTCGGATTTGCAGTGCCGAAAACCTGCCCTGGCGTACCGGATCAGGTGCTGGATCCAGCGAGTTCCTGGCCCGACAGGGAGGTCTATATGCAGATGTACAAGGAACTGGCGACGCGGTTCATCGAAAATTTCAAGAAGTACGAAGCGGGCTGTACTCCTGAAGTGATTGCAGCTGGTCCAAAGCGATAAACGCAATTTAAACGTATAACTTTACCATCCGTACATAGGCAAATCCTTAGTCCGGATGGTTTTTTATAACTTTGGAGGCTAACAACAATGGCATTCAAGGCGGCTGACAGGATAAGTCGTTTGACGCCATCCATGATACTGGAAATAGCGGCACAGGCACGCAGCAATCCCGAAGTCATCAATCTGTCGGTGGGAGAACCTGATTTTTCCACTCCCGATCCCATCAAGGACGCGGGAATAGAAGCTATAAACAGTAACTTCACCAGATATACCGCGGGTGCTGGTATCCTTGAACTGAGGGAAGCTGTAGCGGATAAATTCAGCAGAGAGACCGGCATACAGAGAACAGCGGATGAGGTGGTCATATCCAGCGGTTCCAAGCATGCACTGTCCAGTTCGATTCTGGTTTGCGTCAATCCGGGAGACAGGGTTCTGATGCCGACGCCGTACTGGACTTCCTATCCGGAGATGGTGCATATAGCTCAAGGTGAAGTTATAGAACTACCCACATCGCAGGAAAACGGATTCAGGTTGACTCCTGCGCAGTTGGAAGCTGGATTAGCCACCGATCCCAGGTTGATATTTCTGAATTCCCCCTCAAATCCCACCGGAGCGGCTTACGGCAGGGAGCATTTCGATCTGCTGGTTCCGCTTCTGAAAGAATCTGGAATAATGATTCTGAGCGACGAAATATACGATAAACTGCTGTTTGACGGCAGGGAACACGTCAGCTTGGGGTCTTATCCTGAAATTCGCGACCAGGTGATCGTGTGTAGTGGCGTATCCAAGAGCTATTCCATGACCGGATGGCGGTGCGGTTGGGCTATCAGTCACCCGGATATTATCAGGAAGATGGCTACATTGCAGTCCCAGATGACCTCTTCGCCCTGTTCCATCAGCCAGAAGGCGGCGTTAGCAGCAATAGGCAGACCGACAGCTGAGTTAGAGCCCATGCTGAAAGCCTTCCAAACCAGACGGGATCGTGCCCTTGAATTGATGACAGAGATACCGGACGTCAAATGCCACCCTCCGGAAGGGGCTTTCTACCTCTTCCCGGACGTATCGGCATACCTGCCTCCCTCCCACCCCGGTGAAGAATCTCAAGGGAGAATCCTGGATCTGGCTCATTACCTGATCGAAGAGCACAAGTTAGCCGTCATTCCGGGAATGGCTTTCGGTGACGATGAACATCTACGCTTATCGTTCGCTGCTTCTTTGGAAGAGGTAGAGGAAGGGATTAAAAGATTAGCTCAGGGGTTGAAAAAGTATAAAGCATAAAGGATGAAGGATAAATATATCCTGATTAATTGTCATTCCGCCGGGTGGCATGCTTCTGTTTCCGCTTCAGCGGAAACGAAGCATGTTCCAGGCCGGGTGGCCTTTATCCCGTATTGTCATTCCGGATAACTAAGCTGATCTGGAATCCAGTGATTAAACCAAAAGCGTCATTCTGGTCTTGTCCAGAATCTGACGCTTTTTAGTATATATGAAACCCGACCCTAATGAGGTCGGGCCACCCTCCGGGGATGTTAGGCATTCTTGCCTGACTCATTGGGGAAGTACCTGGATGGGTGGCCGGGACAGCTTCCCCGAAGGGGTTGACGAAGTCAGGATGTTCCGGCTACTACCTGATATTCCCCAAATTTCCCTTGCTTTTTCTCACCAAATGTTGTATATTATATACAAGAGCCCTAAACTCCCCACAGTTCCTTATCCTTAAAATCTTCCCCAAATTTAATCCCGACAATGCACCACGCCCATTTACTGCCATCACCCCGTTGCGTCAATAATGTCGCCACCCCAAAAATCACCCACCCAATTCCAGCACAAATTGCATGACAAATATGTCAGACAAAATTGACCGCCACAATTTGTCCGCCAAATCTGTCACTTTCCCTGCATTGACCATTGCGTCAAGCCGTACACACCTTCGATGACTAAGACCCGACGCAACAGTGAGGGTAGGTTAATCTTCCCTTCACACCATCTACAGATTTTACTTGCTTTCGGAAGATTTTTTTTATATCTTAGCAAATTGAAGTAAATCGCGCGTCGGGCGGAATCATTATAGCAATAATTTACATCAACGATCGTAATAATTATAAATAATAAGACTAAATAATTTAAGCAGTTAGAGGAGTTATCACATGTCAGACAAGAAGGCAGACCTGGCTGGACCAGGAATTGGTAATTATGAGGACCTGGAAAAAGTTTTACCGAATGACTACGAATCCCTGCTGACTAAGAAGGAAACGCAGCAGGCTATCACCGCAGTTAAAAACTACATCGAAGAGGGTCTTTGTCGAGAACTCAACCTGATACGCGTCGAAAGCCCACTGATCGTTGACGTGAACAGCGGCGTGAATGATTATTTAGACCGTGATGGTTCCCGCACTCCCATCGATTTCCACATATCCAATGATTACGATAAAAATCCGGTGGATGCACAGGTAGTGCAAGCGGCTACCAAGTGGAAGCGCGTTGCCTTGCAGCAGTTCGAGATGCAGGTCGGCGAAGGACTCTACACCGACATGCGCGCTGTGCGCAAGGATTACTTCTTAGACCATGACCACAGCGCTTACGTGGATCAGTGGGACTGGGAGAAGGTTATCACGCCCGATCAGCGTAACATGAATTACTTGACGGACACAATTAAGAAAATCTGGAAAGTTATCTATGGAGCCGGCATGCACGCCAATGAGCTGTTCCCCAAGCTTAATTCCTCCCAATACCCCGATTTTCCGGAAGAGTTGACTTTCCTGCACGCTGAAGAGATCCTGGAAATGTTCCCCGATCTGCCTCGTAAACAGCGTGAGACGGAAGTACTGAAGAAATATCCCGCCGTTTTCATCTATGGTATCGGCTGGACGCTGGCAGACGGTTACCCACACGAAATGCGAGCTGCGGATTACGATGACTGGGTTACCGAGACCGTTTCAAAAGACGGCAGACCCATGCACGGCTTGAACGGCGACATCTTAGTATGGAATCCGATAACGAAGCGCCGCCATGAGTTGACGTCGATGGGTGTCCGCGTCACCAAAGAGACACTTAAAATACAGCTTGAGATGACCAATCAGCTGGATTTCCTGGATATGCCCTACCACAAGGCTATTATGAACGATGAGATTCCTCAGAGTATCGGTGGTGGTATCGGGCAGTCCCGTACCTATATGTATCTGCTCAGAAAAGCTCATTTAGGTGAATGCAGTGTAACTGTATGGCCGCAGATATTGAAAGATCTGTGCGCACAGAAGAAGATTTTCGTGCTTGAATAGGATTACTGAAGCATCGAATCTATATAACGACCATAATAACAAACAGTATTCCCGGGGTTGGTACGCATGAGGTTACATCCTGCTATACCTCGGGAATGCCTTTTAAAAGCCGATGACGTCTAACGGTTCAATTCAAACCAAAACCAACGTACTGATCATCTACACTGGTGGAACTATCGGTATGACGCCCAAAGATGCGGACAACCCCGCCAGTCCTCTCACGCCCGCACCGCTGGACGAGTTACTGCAGTATGCTCCCCGCCTGGAACGGATACAATCGCAGATTGAAATCCATTACGAAGCCGCTTTCGACACGCCTTTAGATTCTTCGAACGTTGCGCCTTTGCACTGGGTCGAAATGGCGCGAATAATCGCAAAGAATTACGATAAATACGACGGTTTCGTCATTCTTCATGGCACGGACACGATGGCTTTCACTGCATCGGGTCTGGCGTTTATCCTCAACAATCTTTCTAAACCGGTGGTGATTACCGGATCGCAATTGCCCATTTCGGCGATCCGCACGGATGCGGTGCAGAATTTAGTCTCCGCAATCTATTTAGCAGGATATAAAGCTTTCGGAATTCCGCCTATACCTGAAGTTATATTGTGTTTTTCCGATAGGATTCTGCGTGGCTGTAGAGCCACTAAAGTGAGCACGATTGACTATATCGGTTTCGACTCGCCTAATTTCCCACCGCTTGGTTCAATAGGCAAACAGATAAAGATAAATGAAAAATTGATCAGGCCAATGCCTGAAGATGGGCAGAATTTCTTCATCAGTGAAGAATTAGCCTGGGAGGTTATGCAGAAAGCGGAGGTGCTGAACATCGGTCTGTTTCCCGGTTTCAAAGCTTCTCAGTTAGAAACCATGCTCAATCTGCCCAACGTCAAGGGCGTTGTTCTCCGTACTTTTGGAGCAGGGAATGCACCCGGTGATCCTGAATTTCTGCAGGCTATAGATTCCGCCATTCACGGTGAAAGCGAATGTCTGATCTTAAGTGTTACTCAGTGCAGAAAAGGCATGGTGGAAATGGGGCGGTATGCGGCAAGCAGCGGGCTTCTTGAAAGCGGTGTATTAAGTGGTCTGGACATGACTGAAGAAGCCGCCATGGCTAAATTATACTGGACTTTAGGCACTCAATTGGAAGGGGGACGCAGCGAACAACTGCAGATCAGTCAGAGGGGCGAACAGAGTCAAAATCTATTCAATTTGAGCTATGGTAAGGGTGGCAGCGAAGGGCAACCGGTAGATATATTCAGAGCCACTAAGATACCGGATTACCGACTGGACTGGCGCAAGATCAGCCGCGCCGTGGTGCGTTTATGTGGAGTTCGCATAGCGGGCGCCTCTATTGGCGATACTATCACTGTGCGGATTTTTATGAACAAACCCGCCGCTACTGCTAAAACACCAAGAGATAACGAACGTTGCGTGGCAGAGCTTCAGGCTGAATGGGATGGGGAAGCTTTGAATTTTATTCAGGAAATTGCCAGCAGAAAAACCAAAACCGTCATCAGCCAGGGGAAAATTATCCTCTCTGTGGTTCCACAGGACGGAGTAAAAATATGGTTTGATGGTCTGTATTTGGCTCTGTTTGCAGAGGCGGATTATTAATTTGAAAAACACAAATAAAAGGGATCGCTATTGTAACGATCCCTAAAGTAAGATTAATTCTGCTCTTAGAAATCTACGAATTTATCGCAGCGTTCAAATCTTTTAGCAACTCTTGCAAGTCTTCAACACCATGGGTGGCTGCTCCAACCGCAACCGTTTCCAGCGAAGCCACTTCACAGCCGACACAGTGTAGTTTGTATTTATCCAGCGTCTTCTCAGCTTCCGGATAACGCTGTAGCACTTCTGCTATGGTCATATCCGCAGTTATCGGACCGCTATTGTTCATGATTATCTCCATGCTGTTTCTACTCTTAAAATAACTCCTTTAATTTTAAAAGTCAAGCGGTTTTCGAACACAAAAAGTAATATAATCAATAAACGCGAGGAACTAAATAAAAATGATAGCAGCAAAATCAGAATTCGCGGCGGCGATGCCAGGAAGAAAAATCCAGATATGGCTTGAGGAAATCAGAGCCCCATTCTTCACTGCAGTACTGGTACCGGTACTATTGGCATCTGTGATGGCCTGGCAGCACGGTTATCCCATCCAGATAGGTTACTTCTTCATAACCCTGCTGGCTTCTGTGCTTATTCATGCGGGGACTAACGTAGTCAACGATTACGGCGATCACCTGAGCGGATGTGATGCGCGCAATGAAGAATTCGTGCGTCCCTTTACCGGCGGCAGCCGCCTGATACAGAATGGAACTCTATCACCTAAAGAAGTGCTGACCGGTTCGATTATACTCTTCATCATAAGTACTGCTCTGGGATTACTTCTGGTTGCGTTGAAGGGTATGCCTATCTTCTATCTGGGATTAGCCGGCACCTTCTGCGGAATTTTCTATACACTGCCGCCCTTCAATTTAGCCGCACGCGGCATAGGAGAATTCCTGGTAGGTCTATGCTTCGGCACATTGATGATGCTGGGCGCTTATTACGTTCAAGCACAAACCTTCAGCACGGAAGTCATCGTTGCATCCATCCCGGTAACGCTGTTAATAGCAGGCGTTCTCTACATCAACGAGTTTCCCGACTACGTCGCTGATCGTGACAGCGGCAAGCGTCACATGGTAGTGCGCATGGGTCGTAAGCGTGCCGCCAGCGGATATGTTGCCATAATAGCGCTCACGTACCTCTCCATTATAGCGGGTGTTGCTTTTGGAGTACTCACCCCGTACACCTTGCTAGCTCTGTTGACTGTACCTAAAGCAATCAAGGCGGTCAAGATAACCAGAAAACATCATTCCGAAACACCAGAATTGGTACCAGCAAACGCAGCAACTATCGCCATACATCTGACAACCGGTTTACTGATGACGGTCGGTTATATATTGGCTGCAATATTTTAGTAGCGATGAGAGATCATATCATGGATCATGAAGAGGCACAGTCCTTAGTTGCTAAGACTTTATCACTTTCCGATGCGGACGAAACCGAAGTTCTTCTTGCTGGTGAAAATGAGGACCTCACCCGCTTCAGCGACAACGCCATATCCCAGAACGTATCGCGAAGTACGGTGGAATTAACGGTTAAAGTGCATTTAGGATCAAAGGTCGGGCGTGCTACCACTGACAAGTTCGACCGGGAATCACTAAAACGAGTAGTTGCTAACGCCAAAAAGATAGCTGCTCAGCAGAACGACAATCTTGAGCTGCTGCCGTTGTACCTGCTGTAAAACATACGATTTACTGTTAGGAATCGTTATATAGAGAGAGGAATAGAACATGGCCTCCACTCGTCATGAAATCAATCCTACACGCCTCGAAAAACTATACGACTATCAACTAGCACTTGTTTCGAGACGCTGGCAGTACTTTGCCACCTATCTAGCGATATCTGGTCTATTGGTGTCCTACATGCCACGGCTTTTATTGGAGGATATCAGTAGAGGGAGGGAATTAGATAATATTCTATATTATATCTATCCGCTGATAGGTTTAATAATCGCAATAGTGTTTACGAATCTAGTAAGCCTCGCTACAGAACGCATTGTATTAACAGAAGAGATAATAGGAAAAGGTGAGTCAATTGTACAATTAGGAATTAGTAGTAATTTCTTGGGATTGACTGTGACTGTTTTAATCTATTTCTGTGTTTATACCTTTTCTATTGCCTGGGTAGCTCTTGCATTTCATTTATCTTGGTGGTTCGGCCTGTTGGTATTGGTACCCCTGATTGGCAATCTATTCCTATTAAGAAAATAACGTGCATCAGAATGAATGGAACAAATATCAATAATGTTACTCATAACGATGTCGAAGTACGTCTGTTGCGCACAGTTGACGAAATAACATCCGCCCTGCAAATACAATATCACGTCTTTGTAAAAGAATTAGCGGAGTTACGCACAATGACTACTCGCACTGATGACGACATCAGCACTATACAAGATTCATGGGATTCAATTTCACACTACGCTGGTCTATTTCTTAAAGATAAATTAGTGGGCGCAGGGCGATTGATCTGGAAACCTGGTGACTTGGGATTTCGAGTATCATCTAGTATTTGCTTGTCTAAGTTCTTCGCTGACGAAACGTCTTTATGTGAGGTATCAGCTCTGTCAGTCCTTCCCGAGTTCAGACATTGTGGATATGCTGCTGCAATTCATTGGTATCGGTTGCTACTTGCGAAGACCTTGCAAGCGAGTTATATGATTGCCTCTACGTCATTAGATGCGGCACAGTTTTTTCAAACAATGGGTTTTAAAGTCCTGGAACAGGCTTATAAATATAAGCACTATGTCGAAGATAAGTCTATCGGATCCTTCTTATCACTCGATTTAAAGGATGAGACATCTACCACGAAATATGTTAATTATGTAGCAGCACGTTGTGGTGAAGGATTATCAAGAAAAGTAATGAGGTGCTTCAAGAGCGACATGGAAATTGGTTTAGACTATTTGCCCATCAGTGGCTTGTGAACCGTTCAATCGATAATTCCTAATCAGTGAGTTCAACGGGCCGATAACTTATTCGCAAGGCTACGACATCATGCGGATCTCGAGCAGTTCCTGGTCAATTGATCAGAAGCGGCTCAATTTCCAGTTTGGCTGTGAAATCGCCTGGGAGATCAAGGGAGGAAAGATCGGCAGAATGCTGAAGAATCCCACCTATCAAGGCATAACTTACGAGTTTTGGCGATCCTGCGAAGCCATCGCCAATGCGGATTCATGGGTTCTCTGGGGAGTTCATAACTGTGGAAAAGGACAACCGATGCAGGTTGCGGAGATGTCGCACGGAACCAGCCCCGCGCTTTTTAAGGGTGTGACGGTGGGAATTGGTGCAGGTGGGTAATCATGTCGGGGTCAGGGGCACTATAGGCACAAGCGACCCCAACTACAGGAATAGCACTGTAACAAAAAGCGTCACTCTGGCACAGTCCAGAATCTGACGCTTTTTAATCATTAATGAGGATTCCGGTTGATTTCTTTCAGGCGCTCTCTTCTACAAGGGTAAGCGCGATTCTTTTATCTAATGGAACTTCCTTGCTAGGCTGCTGAGGCGCTACTGAATGGAAGAACCGCTCTTCAAGCCGCTTATTAGGTTTTGGTGCTGTATTTACCCGCTGACGTAAGCCCATCACCAGACCTCTGCTGTTAAATTCACGGTCCGCATTATCCCGAATCCGCACGATTTCAGCAGCGTTTATCTCATCCGTAGAGATGGAGCCCTCGTAGGGCGTAGCTCTGAATTCATTAAACTGATAAATCCCATCCAACGTTTCAGCCTGTTCTCTGATTCCAGTACCTGGGTAGGGTGTAGCCAAAGAAAAATGGAACTCATCCGCACCTAGACTACGCAATTTCCAGGCGAAGTTCAGACTGTTATAGACCTCTTCAATAGTTTCACCGGGGGAACCCAAAATGAAATGACAGGTTACTTTGAACCCGACTGCGAGGGAACGTTCAATCGCTTTTTCCAGCATGAAGAGATCGACCGGTTTCTTCAAGATCTTCTTAAGAACTCTGCGGCTGCCTGACTGTGGAGCGAAGTGGAGCCGTTTACCTCCGGATCTTTTCATCTTCAGGAGAAGCTGATCATCCAAATGCGATGGATCCACGTCATTTCTGGCAACCCATTGGATATTCAAGTTCTCTTCAATTAGTTTATCGAAGAGATTGTGTGCGTAGTCAGAATTACTTAAAAGCCTGTCATCTTCGAAAGTGAATTCACGGGTACCATAATATTGTAATAAGTGCTTTATGTTGTCAACAACCGCATCGTATGGTATAAACCTGGTCTTCTTGCCGAATATCTTTGAGGTAGTACAGTAACTGCAGGTTTTTTCGCATCCCCGCGAAACAAAGACAGGCATGCTGCGCTTGCCGATAGCCTTAAAATACTTCTTCAAGGGCATCAGGTCATAAGCCGGTAAAGGTAAACTATCGCAATCGTCCCTGAATTTCATCTTCGGCTTAACGACGACACCACCGTGGACATCACGATAGGCAATCCCTTTGATATTTACGTCAATTTCACCCTTTTCCAACTTGCTCAAAAACTTAGCAAAGCTTCTCTCAGCTTCCCCCAAAAACACCATATCTATATCAGGGATTTCAGCTACGTCATGTGGAGCTGACGTGGCGTGATTTCCTCCGCAAACTACGAATATTTCCGGATGAATGGCTTTTACCCAGCGGGCAATAGAACGCAGCCGTGGTGCCTGGGAAGTAAAGGGCACGGAAATACCCACAACCTGAGGGCTAAAAGCTCGGACTTCAACGGCAACCTCTTCTTCACTGAGTCCGATTTCAATTAAATCATCATCAATTTTGCCTCTCTTTCCCCATCCTTCCGTCAATGCATCGAGTATTTGAACCTCATGGTCAGCTTTTCTTAATACAGATGCTATTGATCCGAGCCCCAAGGGCAGATAAGGGATAGCATTATCTGCTCCACGTCTGGTAACAATACTTGACGGTTGAATTAACAATACTCGCAAATTCCCCCCAGGGTGTGTAGAACATTTAAATTCCTTGAAACATAAAGTTAAATTTCCAGCGGTGATAAAGCAAGGTCATTCCAAGATGATTTGACCCCTCCAGGGATCTAATCGGGGTCAAGGACACCGAAGGCGCAGGCGACCTCGACTATGAAAAATCAGGACTAATTTGCGGGTCGACACAAGATCGACCTCTACGCGTGTAGGGACTGCTTGCCTCTTCGGAGATTTTAAATCGACCCGATAGCTCCTGGAGAAACCAGCAGTTTATTATTTTCTATCGTAACATAAAGGAAATCATGATCGGGCCATGCCCGAGGTCAGGGACGACCCCGACAATACGATTATGTCATACACTGCCACACTACTGTCATATTTACATGAAAAGGGAGATAAGTGTGGCAGTATCTGCATAAGAGCATTATTTGATATTGTTATTATTGATTTTACGATTCTGGCATGCCTGTTGCATTATAGATATTCAAACAGAAATAAATAAAAAGGAGAATGAAATGTTAGTAAAGTATCAGCCACATAGTTCATTGATCGCCCCCTTCTTTAATGAAGCCTGGCGTACGAACCGAAACGATGAAGAATGCGCAATTCTTCCTCGAACCGATATAGCCGAGAAGAAAAACAACTACGTCATTACGGCGGAAATTCCCGGCATTTCCAAAGACGACTTCAAGGTGGAAGTTGAGAATGGTCTGCTGACGATTTCTGGCAAGAAATTCCAGCAGGAAAAGAGTGATGATGAGCAGGTATTTCGTTCTGAACGACAGTTTGGAACCTATCGCAGGAGCTTCCGTTTGGGAGATGAAATCGAAGCTGAAAAGATAAGCGCGAAGTACCATGCGGGCGTTCTTGAGATCGTGCTGCCGAAAGCTAAGAAGGCTCTTCCCAAGACCGTGGAAGTGAAGATCAATTAACTCACAGTGAATAACGATAAAAAAGTCCACCAAATGGTGGGCTTTTTTATGTCGGAGTCGGGGGTTACAAGAGCAGGTGATCCTATCTACGAATAGAAAAGACCCGACCCTGAAGAGGTCGGGCCACTCCCACACATATACGCTCTAATCCAAAAAAGTAATCCTCTCCCCCATGTGTTCCTGCTGTAGTAGAAGAAGCAACCAGTTCTTCAGATAACTGGGGAGGAGGAAATTCGACCTGATATATTCCTTGGCGGCATGTCCTAAACGGTCAGACAATCCCGGATTAGCTAGAAGCTGACGGATTCGATAAGCAGTCCCCTCAATGGTCGAAGCTAAAAAGCCGGTAACGTTATGAATGACCTGTGTTTTTATACCGCCGACAGCTCCGCCGATGACCGGTTTGCCCTTCCACATGGCTTCCGTAACGACGAGACCGAAACCTTCACGCAGCGATTTCTGAATAATTATTCGTGCTCCTCGCTGTAGTGCATTGATTTCTATGTGACTGGTAGGCGGCAGATCCAGAATGTGAATATCCGGATCATTATCAGCCGCTTCCCGTACTTCCTGCAGCACTTTGACGCCTTCGGGATCGTCACTGGCGCTTCCACCAGCTAAAACCAGTTGAACGTCGTGCCATTCCTGCACCATGCGAAAAGCTTCTATTACTCCCACGGGGTCCTTCAGGCGATCGAATCTTGAAACTTGAATAATATACGGTTTTTCCGGATCGATACCGAAGTTATCCACTGTGGTCTGCACTTCTTCCAGCGTCAATTCCATATTCTTCTCTGAAAGCGGGTCTATGGCAGGTGGGAGGATATATTGAGGAATCCCCAGACCCTTGCTGTATTCCGGCAGGTGGAAAAGTGATCCATCGAACTGTTCAACGTAATGTCGCAATGCTCCCCAAACGCGGTAATCGGCTTCAGATAGATCGATATGGCAGCGCCATAACCAAATCGGTCGTTTCTTCTCTCTGCGAAAGGTCACTAATGGCAATGGCTGGGGATCATGGATTATGGTTATATCAGCGGGTTCATCAAGTAGTTTTTCATTCTGCCTATTGGTCTGTTCTAAGATCTCCATCTGTTCCGGGCTGAAGTCCACTTCCTGCCCGTGCATGGCGTTATGAATCATCTTGGTGACATCGAAAAACTCAGCGTTCCCTTCGATTGCATCCCAGGTAGCTTTAATGCCCAAACTTTCCATCAACGGCACCAAGCGCTGCAGAATCTCAGCAACTCCACCGCCCGATTTGGTGGAATTGATATGGTGCACCCTGCGCCCTTTTAAATACTTCCCCAGTGACTTTATTTCGTCTATTTCGGGTTTTCCGATGATGGTAACGTAACGATCCAAATCTTTCATTGTTGCCAGTCTTCCTTTAATCTCTTCCTGACGCACTGAAGGACTTTAGCTTTCAGTTCCCACAGATTATACATATAAGGGTTCAGATGAGCAATTTCTGCTGCCAGCTCGTCTTCACCCAGATCAGTTATCAACCATTCTGAAAAATCGTTGGAATGTTTAGCCAATCTGATAGGCGCTTCTATCATGTGAAAGAAGAAGGTTCCTAAAGTTGCCTTTTTTAGTGCATGGTAAAATGATTCCAGATCAGGTTCAACCGTCTTTAGTGGCACGATGAGGCTGTGCAGTTCCAGGAAATGGAATTCCTTCCCTTCGGCAACCCGGAAAAACAGCTCGCCTCCTCCTACGTACTCACTCACGAAACTAACTAGTTGATTGCGCGCTTCCCGAACAGAACGAGTGCCCATAGGGTCAACAGAAGCTAAGCGCTCCGATAGAATGGATTGCCCCAAAGCTTCCAGCACCCAGCGGGCGAAGTCATTCATGTGATCGCTGGTGGCAAAATGCCGTCGAAGTAACGCATGGTGAACGTGATAAAAGATGGAAGAACCGGAAACCTTCTTCAGCCCATTCAGGAAGGACTTCAGGCTTTCAGCCTTATAATTGGTATGGACGACCAAGCCTACTTCTGAGCATATCTTAAATGGATCTGCCATGTCTCTCTTCGGTAAAGCTAATTTCTATCATTCAACTGTTGTTCTATTATTTCTAATAAAAGGGCTACTTCCGCCTGGTCATCCAGTTTATAGTTAGCGTCGCTGGATTTAAGTTTTTCATCAGACATTACCTGAATCGCAAATCCTTCGGAAGGAATCACCGCAAAAACGTTTTCATCGGTACGGTCATCACCCACATACAACTGGCAGAGATTTTCTTTTTCACTGGTTAAATGATTTCTTACCCAGTTGTAGGCATCACCTTTGTTCCAGCGTATAATGGGATTGATCTCCCAGCACATTCTGCCAGACTGAAGCTGAAAATCAGTGCCTTCTACGATTTTCTTCAGTATCGGTCTCAACTTCTCACCAGTATCGATTGAGGCTTGCCGATAGTGTACAGTTAAGGAAAACTCCTTCGGTTCAAGATATAATCCGGCTATCGTTGAGGTTAAAGATTCTATGTGTTCGATCTGAGCCAGAAGATCACCGTGAGGTTTTATGCCTTCAGGACAAAAGACGCTTCCATCCAGATTCCGGATAGTCAGACCATGATCTCCTGCCAGGAAAACGCCATCTAAATCTACCTTACTGCGAAGGTCATCCAGCGACCTGCCTGAGAGAATCGCAACGTCGGTTTTATTATTACAACATATCCTTTGTAAAAACTCCCGATTTTCAGTTGACATTCGAGCTGCTGCCGGATCAGTTACTATCGGGGATAAAGTACCATCGAAATCCAGTCCAAGTAGAACCCGATCTGATCCACTTATCGCTTCGGATAGAATATCTCGTGCGTCTAATATATTTATCAATTCTACAGCCATACTTATCAACTAAAAGATGCTGGTTCTCCCGAAAGAAAATCATCCGCCCACCTGAAGATATCCCACTCTCGCACACGGGAACGCAGGGCAGTCATTCGCTTACGCTGTTCTCGGCGGGACATCTTGATAGCGTTGGATAACGCATCCACTGTGTTTTCAACATCATACGGGTTGACCGGGATGGCCTCCCTGAGTTCCTTAGCAGCACCGGTTCTCTCAGAAAGGATCAGCACGCCTGTGTTATCCACTCTGGTGCTGACGTATTCTTTGGCTACCAGGTTCATGCCATCAATGAGAGGAGTTATCAGGGCAATGTCCGCTGCCATGTACAGATGAATGACCTCTTCGAAACTGAACCCCTTGTAAAAGTAGTGCACCGGCGTCCAACCTAACTGAGCATACTTACCGTTTATGTCACCGACAACCTGATCGATTCTATCTTTAAGGTGTCGGTAAGAACCGACCTGGCTGCGACTGGGCGCGGCAATCTGCAGGAAACTTACCTTGCCTCTATATTTGGGCCGCTTCTGGAAGAATCTATCGATAGCATATAACCGTTCTAAAATCCCCTTGGTGTAATCCAAGCGGTCCACGCCTAAGATAATACGGTCAGCGAAAATGCCGTCCTTGATTTTCTGGGCTTTCTTCTGATACCTGATCTTGCTGGCATAACCCTCAAGGTACGGAAAATCCACCGATATGGGCCAGGCGCCCACTTGGACTCGCCGTCCATTAATTTCAACTTCGTTATTTTCGAAATCGACTGTATGCGAAGTCAGTGTTTCGACGGATTTCAGGAAGTTCTCCACGTAATCCGGAACGTGAAATCCGATGCGGTCAGCTCCTAAAAGCGCTTCTAAAAACCCACGGGCTCCGGGAAGAATACTAAAAACGTCAACGTGGGGAAAAGGTATATGCCAGAAGAAGCCAATCCTGGCATTGGGAAGCCTTTGGCGCACCAGCCCCGGTACCAATCCCAACTGGTAATCGTGTACCCAGATGAAGTCCTCTTCCTGAGCAACCTGTAAAACTATGTCGGTGAAACGACTGTTTACTCGTGCATAAGCGCGCCGTTCGGGAATCTGGATATCCAGGTTGTCAGTAAAGTAGTGACAGAGCGGCCAGAGGACGCTGTTGGAAAATCCGTAATAAAAGTCGGAAACTTCATCGGCAGAAAGTGGAACGGGATAGAAAGTGTAGGCTGGATTCGTAGCAGGCAGTGCGACAGGCATATTCAGCTTTCGGGTTCTCCCTGAGGTTCCCCAGGCAATCCACGCTCCCCGCCGTGACATTACCGCCGGTTCCATCGCAGTAACCAACCCACCAATCGATTTTACCGGTTGTATTTTACCACCGATTTTACGAAAGGAATAGGGGGCTCGGTTGGAGACAACGATCAACCGCCGTTCGCGATCAGAAATCATTACAATGTATCAGTCTTCTTCCTTGTGGTTGATTTGCATCTATAAACTACTATTTATTTTCAACAAGTCAAGCTAAATTAAGGGATTTTGATACCCTTTTGGTGGTTTTTGGTGAGGTTGAGGGTGCGATTGGCGGGGGTCGGGGGCACCATAGGCGCAGGCGATGCTGGCTTAGTCTATTGCGTCAGGTACTTAGAGTAGCGGTGACCTGACGCCTTTCTCTTGATCAATTGATAGACTGCATTCCAACAAGTCGGGGCTTAGCCTACCCTACACGATTGAAATGCTATTTTCCAACTACCACTCATCACTATGCGAAAAACCAGTGTGTACCGGGCACATTTCCATGGGAGCATCTTCGATTCGGAATACTTCTTCGATGATATTGGGGCAGAAGTCTCTGGCTTTCTGGTTGGAATCAGCGCAGATTTCCATCTTCACAATACCGGTGGGTATGACAAAATCAGCGACTTCCCATTTCAGTGTATCGTAGGCGGTTTTCATAAAGGTAGCCCATATCGGCAGGGCAGCTCGCGCTCCCGATTGTCCTTCACCCAGACTTATAGCAGGATCATCCAAACCCACCCAGACGCCGGCAACCAGTTGTGGCGTAAATCCTACAAACCAGGCGTCGGTGTAATCGTTTGTCGTGCCGGTCTTACCCCCCGAGGGGCGATTGAAACCGTATTTGTACCGCGCTGATACACCCGTTCCACCGACCATAACGCTGCGCAGCATGTCAGTCATGATATAGGCGGTCTCTTCGGATAAAGCTACGCGTCTTTTGAGAGTATGTTCATATAGAACATCACCCTCTCTGTTGGCAATACGCACAATGGCAAACGGTTGGCAGTGAACACCTCGGTTAGCGTACGCTCCGTAGGCAGCGGTCAATTCGATGGGCAGCACGCCGCTGCTACCCAGAGCGATAGCATCGACAGCATCAAGCCTGGTGGTTATTCCCATTTGACGTGCATAACGAACGACATCGCGAGGGTGCACGATTTCCTGAACCAACCGCACTGTAACCAGATTCAAAGATTTCTTCAATCCACGGCGCAGAGTAGTCATACCGCCCCGACTGTGATCATAATTTGGCGGCGTCCAGCGTGATCCGTCAGGCATATGCACGACGACGTCTTGATTCAGTAGTTGGTAGGTCGGAGGGTAGCCGTTGTCAATGGCGGTGGAATAGACGAACGCCTTAAATACCGAACCGGGCTGACGAATAGCCTGCACGGCGCGATTGAACTTGGATTCATCGAAATTACGTCCTCCGATCAAGGATAGAATGCGACCAGAAGCCGGATCCAGAACCACAAACGCAACCTGAATTCTGCATTGATCGGCGAAGATCGAATCTAGTGCAGTGGAATCAGCTAAGAGATCCGTTATTTCCTCTTCGGAGAAGTCCGGGTATTTTTCCTTGATGAGTTTCGGAACATCTTTGCTGACGAATTTATGCCAGAATTTAGCCTGCAGAGTATCCAAATGTCCTTTAACTGCTTCTTCAGCACAGAATTGCAGACGGCTGTCTAGTGTGGTGTATATGGTCAGTCCGTCTTTGTAGTAATCAAATCCTATCTCTTCGCCTAGTTCTTCCAGCTGGATGCGCACCATTTCAGAATAATAAGGGGCAACATTCCGATGATCGTCCTTCCGTTCAATCTGCACGCCCAGGGGTGCATTGGCAACGCGTTCATATTGCGCTGAAGTTAAATAACCGCTGTTCCGCAGTAAACTTAGTATCAAGTTTCTCCTGCCTTTGGCAGACTCCGGTTTCTTAAATGGCGAGTAATGTGAAGGCGCTTTTAGTTGTGCCACCAAAAGAGCTGATTCTTGAAGATTCAAGTCTTCAGCGCATTTGTTGAAATACCGCTGAGCGGCGGCTTCTATTCCGTAAGCGCCGTGACCGAAATAAGACTGAGTAAGGTACATCTCCAGGATTTCACGCTTGGAATAGGTACGTTCTATCTGCAATGCAGTCAGAGCTTCTTTCAGCTTTCGAGAATATGTCTGTTCGAAACTCAAGTACAGATTGCGGGCTAACTGCTGGGTTATGGTGGATGCTCCCTGGCGTATGGACATGGAGGTAAAATTTATCGCGGCTGCCCGTAAAGTCCGCGCCATGTTCATACCCCAATGATCGTAAAAACGGTGATCTTCAGTAACCAGAATTGACTGAGTGAGATCTTGCGGTAACTGGTCATAAGGAACATAGATCCTGCGCTGCGTGAACAATTCTTTTATAACTTTACCATCTGCCGATAAAACGGTGGTGGTCAAACGTGGATCGTAATGTTCCAATTGTTCAAGTGAGGGTAGATCTCGCGCTAAAAAAGCCAGGTACACACTGAAGGCAGTGGCAAAGATCAAGGTGAGCAATGCACTCCACAGTATAAGTTTCCCGGTCTTTTTCAGAAGGGACAAGAAGAAAGAAGAATCAGTACTGTTCTTGTTGTTAGACAATTCTATTCACCTGTAAATTATCAAACGATTGTTCCAGCTTACAAGGGTTGGTTGGGGAAGGGATCAGATAACGGGAAGAAAATCGTTACTTCAGCTTTATACCCGTTGCTTTGTAAACGAAATAACCTAAATCTGGTTCCTATGGAGTGGTCGTCACCACTTTGGAGGGTTCTACTGCTTTGATGAAGGGTTTGCCCCAATACTTCAACTCCATTTTTCCATTCGCATATTCAGCGTAAGAGAAGTGTTTCATCCAGTCGCCTGTATTGACGTAGATGCCATCCCCCATAGGTTTCAAAATTGATTCGTGGTTATGTGCGAAGAGAACGTAATCATTACCCTGGCGGATGTACTTTTCCGCCGCCTCTGAATATGCCCATCCATCGATGTCCCAGCGGCGACCGCTGTAATTACGGCTGCGGCGGCTCGATTTTAAAGCTAAATCAACAGCCCAGTTAGGGTGCAAATATGAATACAGCTTCTGATTGAAGCGGCTGCGCAGGACTCTCTTCAATATGCGGTATCCCCAGTCAGCAGGAGCTAACCCATCACCGTGGAGTGCGAAAAAGCTCTTGCCATCGTAGTTGAAACTGTACTCATTCATGTGAACCTGAACACCTACCTCTTCTGCAAGAAAACTACCCAGCGCAAAATCGTGATTCCCAGCTAAGAAATGGATTTCAACGCCTCTTTCATGTAATTCCTTCAACCAGAAGAGTACCTGAAAGTGTTTCTTCAATATAACATGCTTCCATTCGAACCAGAAGTCGAAGAGATCACCTATGATCACCATCCTGTCCAGCTTGGGTGCATAGTGATCAAAGAGCTCTTTGAGCAATAGTTTGCGCTTCTGCTGGCTTTCGAGACTGCCAGTGCCCAAATGTGCGTCAGAGATGAATAATATCATTTATCTTCCTTTAACTCTCAATACCCTTGCGGGCGGGTACTCCTTGTTGATAATAGTGCTTAACTTCCTTTATCTCACTGACGAGATCGGCTTTTTCGATCAGTTCGGAAGGCGCTTTGCGGCCGGTCAAGACCAATTCCATACTATCAGGGCGGAGTTCAATTATTTCCAGGATAGCACCCAAGTCAACAAGTTCAAACCAGTGCGCCACCAGGATTTCATCCAATATCAGTATATCTACGCTATCATCTTTTAGAAACTTGTGTGCCAGGTCCAAGCCGCGTGCCGCTTCTCGGCGGTCAATTTCGGTGACTTCTTCCTTGCGGATGCATTTCAAACCTCCGGTCTGGAAAATCTGGATCAAGTCTTCGAAGCGTTTTAGAGCTTCCAATTCGCTGTAGGACTGACCTTTCATGAACTGGACAATCCTGACCTGCAAACCGGCTCCGGCTGCACGTAGGGCTAACCCCAAAGCCGCAGTGGTCTTGCCCTTACCGTCACCGGTGTAAATCTGAACGAAACCTTTATCGGTTTTTTTCATTTCTTCGGGTTACAATTTTAATACTGCTGAACGTAAGGCTTCCGCAGCGAGATCCATGCTGTGCTGTTTCTTTTCAGGTACACCACCAAGAGAATCGGCTATATTATCGCCGGTGATCTCAGCAACACGATCCAAATCCATTCCCACAGCCATTTCCGACATGGCTGAACACGCTGCGATGGTTCCTGAACAGCCCCTGGTTCGGTAAGTAACTTCGCTGACTTTGCCGTCATTTATCTTTATAAATATGCGCACTTTATCGAAACATCCGCCCCCTTTATAGTAGACGTCTTCAACAGCGTCAGGGTTCTCCAGGTCACCGACGTTTTGCGGGTTGGAAAAATGCCTCATGTATTCTTTAGTGTACATTTTAGCTCTATTTGAAAGTATTTGGGTCTGAATATGGGGGTGTCCCAAAAGTGTCACTCTGAGCGAAGCGAAGAGTCTCATATTGGGGTCAGGGGCACCATAGGCGCAGGCGACCCCGATTACGGGATTTACAGAAAATAAGAGATTCTTCACTCCAATAAATTAGGGTTCGTCCCGTAGGGACTCCTATGGAGCAATGACATTACTTAGCTTTTAGGACAACCTCCTCCATGTGTTAATATGAATAGATAATAGCCATTATTCCCCGTTATTGTTCTCCCCGTTCTTCAGCTCGAATTTTTCCCGGTCCAGAATCCTCACGATGATTTCATCCACGCATTTCATCGATTCTATGGTCTCGGTTACCTCTTCACGGATGTTTTCAGCGTACATTTCATCGGTGTCACCCAGATTCACTTCCACGAACACTTTGGCGCCATCAACCTTAATGTAGCTCACCATCTCGCTGGAAATGATGGACTTACCTGTGTGAGGATTGATCACGCTCTTCAGCAGTTTCTTGATGGTATCCTCATTGCACTGAATGGCTTCCTCCTCAGCTAAGCCCTGGCTTATCTCCCATTGCTTGATAGCTGCTTTCAGACCGTTGACCGCCAGCACGGAACAGTGCATCTTAGTAGAAGGCAGACCACCCAGTTTTTCCGCCACGATTTTGGCGTTGAAGTGTTTTACCTCTTCAATGGTCTTACCCTTCGCCAGCACGGTTGCCATAGAAGCGGTGGATATATTAGAAGCGCATCCATACGAACGAAAGCGCACGTCATCGATGATATGTGTTTCAGGATTCACCCTCAAAGTAAAGGTAAGCATATCTCCGCAAGCAGGCGAACCTTCAGTGGCCGTGGCATCTGCATCTTCGATTTCGCCAACATTCTGCGGGTTGGTAAAGTGTTCAATGACCGTTTGTGAGTACTTGATCGCCATTTGGTGCTCCGTATTTTCAGTTTAACCGGAATGCATTGTAGTATATTTAGCCGTTTAAAACTCGTCTTTCTTCTTTTTATAAAAGGTGGTGCCCTTGCCTTCGATTTCGGAATGTTCTTCGGGTATAAATGCTGACATCGATCTTAATTGATCTACCACCGCATGCATGTGTCCTACGGCTATGTCAACCTCTTCCTCCGTATTCAGCTTTGAAAAGGAGAAGCGAATGCTGCCGTGCGCCTCTTCATGCTTCAAACCAATGGCGGTCAGTACGTTGGAAGGCTGAAGAGCTATGGAAGAGCATGCGGATCCTGAAGACACGAACACACCCCTCATGGAGAGATGCATTAAAATAGCTTCACCCTCGATGTAGAGGAAGGTTATGTTGGCATTGGTGGAAAGGCGCTTATCGCCTTGTGGACCATTGATATGCGTATGGGGAATTTCCAGCAACCGATCCAGCAGACGATCCCGAATTTTGCATATATGTTGATTGTTCTCTTCCTGCTGGGCGATACCAATCCTGGCAGCTTCAGCAAATCCCATAATTCCCGGCACGTTTTCAGTACCGGGGCGGCGGTTGTTCTCCTGAGGACCGCCCTCCATCAACCTGCCTATCTTAACACCTTTCCTCATGTAGAGTGCTCCGACCCCCTTGGGTCCGTGAATCTTGTGGGAATTAAGTGAGATCAGGTCAATGGGTGTATCCTTAACGTTCAAGGGAACCTTGGTGAAGCTCTGAGCAGCATCAGTATGAAACAGTACGCCACTGTCCCGGCATATTTGTCCAAGGGCGTTCAAATCCTGCACGGTTCCAACCACATGGTTGCCGTGTACCACGGTAACCAGGAAAGTTTCCGGAGTGATGGCTTTCTTCAGATCATCGGGATCGACGAAGCCTTCCCTGTCAACTTCCAGGAAGGTAACTTTGAAGCCTTCTTTTCCCAACCGCTTGACAGTATTCAAGATGGCGTGATGTTCAACCTTGCTGGTGATTATATGTCGCTTCTTTTCGGGAGCCATCCGGGCTAAACCGAAGAGCGCTAAATTATTAGCCTCCGTGGCGCCGCCGGTGAAGATCAACTCCTCTGGCGTGGCGTTTATCAGATTAGCTATATCTTCGCGAGCTTTACCGACCGCTTCCTCCGCTTCAAGGCCATATTCATGAAGCGAAGCCGGGTTGCCGAAGTTTTCCATAAAATAGGGCTTCATGGCATTGAAGACCGGTTCCACCATGGGGGTGGTATCGTTATTGTCGAAATATATCTTTTTATCTTCCATTATTTTTCCGTGTTTTTCGTTTTGTTATGATTATGAATAAGCATAATGTTGTCATTCTTCACCCCAATTCATTGGGGTGAAGAATCTCTTGTTTATCATAGAATTATGACTAAATAGAGACTCTTCGCTTCGTTCAGAATGACAAGCTTAGTATCTACTGCTTACTAGAATGAATGCATCCGCAATAATTTTGGCGATATATACCCAACTGCCTGCTGATTTCAACCGATCGCTTGAAGCCTTCTTTTTTCTTGAAGTTCGATTCCAGGAAATCCAAGCTGTGCTTCTGAGCTATCTCTTTACCTATCCTGTTGATAAGTTCAGCGTTTTTGTGAGGACTTGTGGAGAACACACAACCAATAGTATCAAATTCACGCAGTTTAGCCTTTTTTGCGGTGCGTTCCAGCCGATAGGCGATGCACTCACTGCACCTTTCCCCGCCCTCTTCATCTTCTTCATGATCCTTAACGTGTTCATGCCAGAATTCGGGATCGTACCCGCCCACAACACAGTCCACTCCGGAATTGCAGATTACCTGATAAAAGGCAGCCAAACGCCGGGCGTACTCTTCTGCCGGATGGATGTTGGGGTTGTCAAAGTACAAGCAAAAACGTTCCGTTTCCGGCAGACGTTCTAAGGCGACAGTAACGTCAGGAGCACAGCAGACGTGCAGCAGCAAACGCATCACCCGCCCTCGCATGATAAAAGTGAACCGACGAAGACTCCCACCGCTCGGTCAACTTCGGACTGAATGTCAGCGTATTCTTTCTGCAGGATTTCATTCTTGGCGCTATCCTCAATACTTAATCCTGCAGCTTCTGCCAGCCTTTCCGTGATGACCAGATTTTCGATCACTTTGCGGATCACAGGCGCTAATTGCTGCGGTGTTTTTTCCATCAAAACATGTTCAAGTTTATCTTTAACTAACTTGCCATAGTCACCGCTATCAGCGAAGGATTCGAATGGATCTTTAATACTAGTATTCATGATTTTTAAGTTAAGATGTATTTGGATGATTCTTCAGGAGACATCGGCTTCACGGATAAAACTTCAGTGGTACCGTTTTTCTCGCATTTTATATCAACAGAAGACCTATTACGACCGTCGCTGTAGCGGGCGACAACACGTGCTGCTTTGGGCAGCTCTTCCACCTCGATACTGTTGTCCAACAGCGCTAAAGGTCCTTCGACGTCAACTGCAGTCAACGCCCAGCGTTTGGGTCGGAACTGTTCTAGAAGATCGTTTTCTGATTCATTGCGTCCCACGACGATCTTCAGCTTGTCATCAAGGCGCAGGTGGCGTCCTACTTTCAGAATCAAGAAATCTTCCAGTGTAACGGGCGAATCGCTGTTCCGATATTTTAAGAAGTCGAAGAACTTGTTGCCATAAGCAGGATCGGTCAAGAAGCAGCATCCACCGGCGGGTTGGGGGTATTTCGTCAATCCCATCTCTCCGGCTAACGCTATCTGCGGCTTTCTGGATCTGCCCGTGAATCCCTTCAATTTGTCCCGATTCACCCAACCACGCCGTTCGACTTCAGTTTCCGGTATCAGCTTTGCAGAAAGCGGTCTTAGTAAGAAACCATCAAGTCCACTCTGCTTTTCCAACTGGCGTAAAGTAGGACGATGCTGGGTCATGGGGCGCTGCCCTAAAACCTCACCAGTGAAGACGAAATTCGCTCCCAAGTCCTCCATCATTTCCTTCGCTTTACGCAGCATCATGATCCTACAATCAACACAAGGGTTGGCGTTCTTCCCATAACCCCAGCGAGGATTGGTAATTATTCCCAAATATTCATCGGAAACGTCCACGACCTGCACGGCAAATTTTAAATCGTTACCAACTTGTAACGCTTCATGGCACAGGTTACCAGTCTCGTCTCCTCCATTGCGACCGGGACGGCTGGGATCAGAAATGCAAAAACCGGTACTGAAGTAAACGCCGCGTATTTCGATACCCTGCTCAATCAGCAGCCGAGCCGCTAAAGTGCTATCCAGACCACCGGAGATGAGTCCCAATGCGCGTATTTTTTCAGGTTTATCCATCTTTAACTGCTAATCCCCAGCTTTTCCCTGACGAATGTACTCATCATATCAGTGTTCCAGGGTGGGTCGAAAACGATGTCGACCTGGGCATCAGTTACGCCGTCCAGGTTCTTGACAGTATCTTCAGCCTGTTTCTTCAAGGTAGAATGCATGGGGCAGCCACGAGTAGTTAAAGTCATAGCAATTTTGACTTGATCCTGTTCAATTTCAACATTGTAAATAAAACCCATGCTGACTATATCAACGTCAAGTTCAGGATCAATTACCGCCGCCAAAGCTGATAATACCGAATCTTCTTCCACCATTTTTCCGATCTCCTATAACATCCTTTCGATAGTCTGCCAGATTGTTAGGTAGTTCATGGTAGTGTCAGAATCAGGCTCAGCTATCACTATGGGAGTTCCCTGATCTGCCAAGACCAGCGTCTGAGGATCTAAGGGTAGTTTCCCCAACAGCGGTACTCCAATGCTTTCTGCTTCCCTGCCGCCACCGCCTTCCCCGAACGGATGCGATAAATCATTGCAATTAGGGCATTGATAATAGCTCATATTTTCCACTATGCCCAGTACCGGAACGTTAGTCTGTTTGAACATCATGGTTCCCCGGCGAACGTCTTCGAGCGCCAGATTCTGCGGAGTGGTGACAATAATGGCGCCATCTACCTTGTATTTCTGCGCCAGGGATAACTGCACGTCCCCCGTTCCCGGAGGCAGATCGACGAAGAGGTAATCAAGTTCGCCCCATTTCGTCCCCTCGCAAATCTGTTCAAGAGCTTTATTCAACATGGGACCGCGCCAGATCAGAGGCTGTCCTTTTTCCACGATAAAGCCGATGGACATAGATCTTACACCGTGCTTATCGACCGGGATCATCCCATCTTCGGTAGCTTCCGGATGTTGGTTTATCCCCAACAGAGTGGGCAGGCTGGGTCCGTGGATGTCGGCATCAAAGATGCCCACGCTCTTCCCCGCTTTGGCAGCTAAGCAAGCTAAGTTGACGGCAACCGTGGATTTACCCACACCGCCTTTGCCTGATGAGATCGCTATGATCTTTTTAATACCTTTCAACGGCTGTGGGTCAGATATTTGCTTCGCATCCAGGGGTTGATCCTGTTTTACTTCTTTCGTCTTGTTCTCAATATCCAACTGGATATTATCATAGCCTGATTCCTTTTCAAGGACGTATCTGACGTCTTCTTTTATCTGTTGAGCGTTTCCGTCCTCGACGTCATTCATGACTATTTTTACGACTAGTTTTCCATCATCCAGATAGACTCCTTTCAACATACCGAAGGAAACGATGTCTCGCGAATACCCGGGAAACTTGACTTTTTTTAAAAGTTCTGATACAATTTCTTCAGGATTTACAGTATCATTCATTTTTTATTATTCCTTATTTATAGATGGAGTTTCTTTACAATTTGCCAAATTAAGCCATTCCAAACGTTCCGGTGAATTGCAGGCTTTATCAACCATATTTTGTATAGTAACCTTTTCAAGTTCATCAAACATAAGCTTTTCCGCTCGTACGAACGTTTCTCTGATCAAGCAGTCTGCAGCAAAGTCACAGTTCCTTTTATTGCTCAAAGGCTTAAACAGCGGCGTGCTTCCTTCAATAGCCAGCGTGACATCCCTGAGCGTTATCTTGTCAGGTGGCATAGCCAGAGCGTATCCCCCCCGCGCCCCCCGAAAAGATTTTAAAAATCCCGCTTTGGCTAAAAGTTGAAACACCTTGGCGAGATAGCTTTCAGGCAGATTCTGTGCTTTGGCGATATCACTGACCAATATGATCTCATCCTCCTGGCGTGTAGCCATGAAGAGCAGACCATGGATGGCGTATTCACAACCTGTTGAGAACTGCATGATGATTTAGGATAATTCGGATACGGTTTATCTTAATATACATAAAGTACGACATAAAAGCAAGGGGAATTTGAATAATTTTACTTTACATCCTGGGAAAGATCGGCGTTCTTTTGTATATTGAAGCTTCAGTGAATTTATGTACACATCTTATTCTTCAAAGAGAACCGATGCGTAAAGAAATCCTACTTAGTCCCACTTCACCGTACGACTTCGATCTTTCCTTCGCTTATTTGAGCCCAAATCGTCCGGATCCCATAGTGCATTTTGACGGAAAGGTGTTCCGGCGCGTTTGGCCGATGAATAACGGCAGCTCCTGCTTGATCAGCATTGAATCGAAAGGAACCGTTGAACGCCCGCAGTTGGGGCTAACTATGGAAGCGCCAGAACTGACGGCTGAAGATTTGACGTCTTGCGAAGCACAGATCAGAAAGGCGTTCTGTCTTGATCTGGATCTGCTGGATTTTTACGAGATGGTTAAAAGTGATCCCACGCTTCATGCAATCTGTCTGAAGAACCGAGGGCTTAGACCGGTGTTGGAACCGGATCTGTTCGAAACGATAACCTGGGCTATCATCGGTCAGCAGGTCAACCTGCGGTTTGCCTGCCAGGTGAAAGAGGGCATGCTGAAAAGATTCGCCAGACGCTGGAATGTAGATGGGCATACTTTCTATCACTACCCCATGCCAGCGGAAATATGCGGTCTTGATCCCGATGAATGGCGGGAGTTCAAGTGCTCGCGGCGCAAGGCGGAATATATCATTGGTTTGGCGGAAAAGATACAGGATGGGTTCGACTTGGAAGCATTAGGAAAGCTGCCCGACGCCGAAGTTGCCCGAGAACTGGTAAAGATGCGCGGAATCGGTCCCTGGACGGCGGAATATGCTCTTATACGCGGTCTGGGACGATGGGATACCCTGCCGGTGGGTGATGCGGGACTGCTGAACGGAGTGAAGAGGGCTTACGGACTTTCCCGCAAACCCACTGAAGATGAACTGCTTAAAATAGCAGAGAATTGGCGCCCCTACCGCGGGTTGGCGACCTATTATCTGTGGTGGGGGGAGAAGTAGAGATTCGGGGGGCACTACGCTTTATTGCGCAGTTCTTGATGTATTTCTTTCTTCAGCTCTCTCAAACCCTTTAAGATGCGTTTGACAGCAGACTCATCGATCTTTTTAAACTTTTTTGGATGATACTCTTCCCAGGTTTTGACAACAAATTCTATCAACTCCAGGTCAGAACCACGATCAAGTGGTATTCCTTTTAGATTGTGGATACCTGTGTTGATCTCCTTCTCTGTTTGGGACAGGAGAAGGAACTGGGAACGGTGATGTTTCAACCTTTCAACAAATTTTCTCATAGACCGTTCAAAGAGTTGAGCACTCTTAATTTTTATCTTAACGTCATCAGAAGATTCATCAGTAGGCTTACTCGCCACAAATATCAATTCATTATAATGTTGCATCATTGTCAGTTGCAAACTAGCTGCGTGTAAAATACGTTTGTTCATTTCAAGACTGTATTCGGTAGCCTTATGCATGCGTTTCTCAATCTCCTTATCAACGTAATCTTCTATCTTATGTATTTGGAGAAAAAACACTAGGCTAACTACAGCTATGAATAGCGTTCCTAATACAAGAACAACGCTTACAGTATTAACAAGTTCAGTATTCTTGCTAATGAGTAAAGTCCATTTATTAAAATCGTTCGAAGCTGTCTCTTTAGTGGTCACCTGTAACGAATCCACCATTATCTGATCGGGACAAGTTTTGAGAATATTCTTCCTTGTAACCGTAGTAATTTTAGGATTGTCTTCTTCCCTATTTGACAACAGAGAACTATTCTGAATATTCCAATAAATGGAAGCGATCAGCATAAAAGCAAATATTAAACCTAACGAAGCATACGTGGATGTTTTTTGTAATTTCTTCATCTCTCACCTCTCTTATCTCTGAGAAAACCATTGATAAGACGATATAGTTCACTGTACCCACCTTCCAATTTTAGGCACACCTTTGCATTCAATTCTTCTGCAAGCCTATGTATTTCGGGATCTAAACGAAGATTGGTGTAGAATATTGCAGGCACACTACGATTTATGTTGATGTTTCTTTCACCATTCCTAATAGCTCTTAATAACCTGGCGCCTGTGTATCTACCATTACCCGTCTCACCGGCAGTGAAAGTATCCTCATCCGGTTGATCTTTATCCACTTTTCCATATGCGAAAGCTAAATCAGCAACAAAAACATCTATCTCAGTTGCACGGCTCGAACGCAAGTAAGGAAAGGCGTCTGCCAGAACATCATGCGCTGTGATTTCAATTCCATCTTCCTTTAAAAAGGCTATTGTGATCTCCATGTCAGACAGGTCATCATCTAAAAAGTACACATGTAAACCTTGTGCCTTACTCACTTTTATCCTCCTTCTCTCTAAGAAATCCAGTGATCAGTTGATATAATTCACTGTACCCACCTTCTAATTTCAGACATACTTTTGCTTTTAATTCCTCTGCAAGTCTATGTATTTCAGGATCTAAACGAAGATTGGTGTAGAATATTGCAGGCACACTACGATTTACGTTGATGTTTCTTTCACCATTCCTAATAGCTCTTAATAACCTGGCACCTGTGTATCTACCATTACCCGTCTCACCGGCAGTGAAGGTGTCCTCCTTTGGTTGATCTTTATCCACTTGTCCATAAGCAATGGCAAAATCTGCTACAAAAACGTCTATATCCTTAGCATTGTCCGAACGTAAAAAAGGAAAAGCGTCCGCTAGAAATCCATGTGAAGTGACTTCAATGCCGTCGTCTTTCAAAAGTGAAATAGCGAACTCCATGTCGATGATATCATCATCTATGAAGTATATGTGACCTCCATTATTACTTCCCATTTTTCTTCTCCTTTACGGTTAATACAGGAAATTTAAAATGAAATTCTATGACATTTGTAGGGCTCTTTCTCCTAAACCAAATTTCTCCTCCCAATCTCCTCAAAATAGTACGGGATGCAGGTAATCCATATCCTATTCCCTTTACGTCTTTGGATCTAGCCTCGGAACCTCTAACTCCGAAAAGGAAGATGGTTTTTTCCTCCTCCAACGGTATTTCAGATCCTTGATTTCTAACAGATAGATGAAGCTGTTGACCTGAAGGTTTATGAGATTGCGGTAAAAGTTCATACTGCAATCTTATTACTGTATTTCGCCATGAGTATTTAACTGCGTTGTAAAAGACATTGTTAAAGACCTGGAATAGATCCGGTAATGAAGCTTCCATAGTTCCGGCTTCTTTAACGTTTCCGATATCAATTTTGATCCGTTTTACTCCGTATTCTCTCCCATGTAATCTCATGATGGGTTCTATCACCTCTTCATATAATCGGAAGCGTTTATATATGGGTTTCTCGGTGCGAGTAGCCAGAAGATTCTTCGTTATCAATTCGAAGGTTTTTGTATAATCTTTTATAAATCCCAAATTACGCTTTAGCAGACGCTCAGAATAAGGATCAACACCTTCAAATAATTTCCATTCTACCTTTCTAATTAAATAATTCCTACACGATTCAATCCCATAAATGGGTTTTAATATCTCATGATCCAAACTGCCTATATATTCGTTCAACTGTTCTTCCGATCTGACAAAATTAAACATGACCTGTAACCTGCGATATATCCGACTATAAATCCAGGTCCTTTTATCAAAATCTATATTATCTTGTTTACAGAATAACAAAACAACCGCCCACTTGTTCTCACGCATATTGGTGGACATGGAGAATGGTAGAGCAGCGATAACCTTGCTGTTTCTATTCTCTTTTCTAAGTATAGTTCTAAAAGTCTCTCGAATAGACATCGGTGAACCACTATACAGTTTGTTTTTCCGCATAACTTTGGGGAAGAATATCTCCTGGGACTGCTGAAAAAACTTCACTAGATTTCTGTTTGTCCCGATTTCCGCTTTGTCAGGATCAATAAATTCATCGGTACTCTTTGATTTCCAGACAAATTTCTTAACTTCTAAAACATTCTCAATTTTCTCATTCGAAAGAACTACAGCAAAATCAATACCCAAGTATCTCAAAACATGTGTTAGAACACGCTCTATTCTATCCCAGCACCAATTTAGATCCACTAAAGCATCATGTTTCTGTTCGTACAACGAGGAAACCTCATGCAACAGTTCATTGTCAACGTGCAGTTCTTTTGCTCTATAGCTTTCTCTGGTTACCTCTTTTATCTTCTCAACGTGATTGCTCGCTTGTTTGTATTTACCATCTCTAACTTTCGGTAACGTGGATTTATCTCTCAGTGAAAGTTCAATCTCAATATTTGAAAGTACTTCTGCATCTATAGTAGGATCTTTTGCATTGAATAACCAATTGGTTACAGAATCCAGGTAAATCAATCCTTCTTTCTTTTGTTCATAGCTGTTCAGCCAATCTTGTAGTTGCCCTATTTCCTTTCGAATCTCACCTTCCGATGAATTACTGAACTCTTCATTTAATCTAGCAGTCTTTTCACTGATGAATTCAAACATCTTGCTTATACGTTCTCGCGACTTTTCTAAATATTCTGAAAAATCATAATTTGATGTCAACTGCTTTGCGAGCTCAATTACTTCATCCTCTGAGGAATACCTGACGGCGCCGCCAGTAATCACTCCCATAAGGATTTTTTCCACCCAGATAGGGAATATCCAGTGTATGCCTCGATCTGCACAAATTCCGGCAGTATATGGAGCATCTTCACCCAGTCTTTCAGCCCAAGAGTATTCAAAATGGCGGCAGACGCTGCAGAATATATTATTCTTTCCGGCTGTCTTATTACAGGCTTTATGAAGGTAAGTACTCTGATTGGCGGGTTTTACAGAAGAGAACTCGCTTCCCAATATCTCTTGAAAACAACCAGGGTTTACTACTCGCTCGGGAATTATAATGTGAATCCCGGTCCCAGTCTCCTCGGTCATACCGGTTGACCAGAGTTGTAAAACCTCCTTGGGAAAAAGTGTAGTCCACTTAACTTCTGTTATCGGCTTGGTTTCCTTGAAAATAAAGTGCACAAACCATTGACCTGTAACTATATGTTTAAAAATCCGCTTAGCACCGGTGCTGGCAATTTCTTTGAAAAACTTATCAGCCGCGAAGTAGTCCGCGAACGTGTGGAATTCATAACCGCATTCTTTAACATCTTCGCCATCTTCACCTTCTTTAATTTTTCCTGGACATTCCTGAGCGGGATGGCGGTAACGTAAGAAAAGCTCTTCATCCGGGGTAAACATGAATTGTTCACCGCAGTTTATACAGTACAGTTTTTCATCCGGAACTTCTATCTTCCTAAAATTTTTGTTATAAACTATCGGCATTCCGTAACCCTTGGATTTAGGATTCTTAATAGAACCTGAAAACAGTTTTGTTGCGTAATATACAACAAGATTTATTAAAAATCAAGTGAAATTATTATTTTTTGATTTTTTAAGGATTCAGGGATTGTGTGCAGGAGGTATTATATGTCGATATATGCAGGTATTGTGAGAAATCTTACATATCCACCACACACCGAAAACCGATGGTTTTATCGGTGGTTTGGGGGTCAGAGAAGGTGCGCATGGCGGTTTTCAGAAGGTCTGCAGATGAGAGAAAACTGCCGCCCCGGTGTATTTTAGCTCCACCGATGGATGTAGCAGTCCATTCCCGCACGTTACCCGCCATATTGAAAGCTCCGAACCAGCTCATGCCGGCGGTATAGGAATCGACATCCACCGGACTGCCGATTATATCACCGAAGTTAGCCAGCGATTCTGTGGGGATGGCGTCACCCCAGGGATAGGGATAACCGACTCCTACTCCAGCCACAGTACCGAAAACGTCAACTACTCCCCGAGCGGCTTTCTCCCATTCGGATTCGGTGGGCAGACGTTTGGCGTAATATTGAGCGTAGAAGGATGCTCCATACCAGGTTACCATTACTACAGGCAATTCCTCAGATCCTACCTCAACCTCAAACCCCTGAACTGAGGAGTTGTATCTTATGGGACAATCTTCCGAAGTTATCTCGATTAACAGATAATTGGTTATGTCCTGATAAACGTCGCCAGGACCGGTCATGTATATGAGCCCGGCATTCCACATCGTCGTCAGGTAGTCGGCATACTGCTGGTTGGAAACTTCAAAACGGTCTATGTAGAAGGAATCTAAATACACGGGGTTTAGACCCACTGCAAGCTGGTAATTGCCCCAACCTTCCGGATCATTCCCCAATACGACTTCTCCGGCTGGCACCAACACCTGGTCTTCCACAATAATGGGATCAGGCGTCGGCAGCAGGAATTGGTCTTCGTTTTTACAGGAGGATGCAACCAGCAAAATTACTGCGGTGAACAGCAACGATACAAATGCTCTGTTCCAGAATTCAGTCATTCTGGCAGAGTCCAGAATCTGACTGAATTCTATCTTATGGATTTTCATATCACCTGTCAAATCCATCAAGTCTCTTTTTCGATTGTGAGGAAGTCCGAAATATCCCGGCGCGGCTTATTTTTTGGCGAAATCACAAAGTACAGAAATGCCGTCCATAGGGTTTTGAAGAAGTAACTGTGAACCGGCGTCGTCCTGAACATTCTGACCAGCCTGAAAGGATTACCATAGAAGCGCAGATAGGCGAACAACCGCAGACGCAGCAGTTTCTTCTCTGGCACTTTACTGAGATTGGCGCTCAAGGCATAATAATGTGTATAATTAGCTCCCTCAACCTGCAGGTTGCGTTCCTTAGCCTGTTCATAGACTTCCGTACCCGGGAAAGGCGTCAATATAAAGAATGATGCGGTGCTGATCCTGTTACTGCAGGCAAAATTGATAGTCTGTTTCATCTCTTCTTCGGTTTCATCTAAAAACCCTATCATGAAGAATGCGCCAATGGATATTTTCTTGTTAGCGGTGTATTCGATATACTTGCGGGCTTTATCGAGATCCACGTTCTTGCGAATCGCCTTCTGTACTCTGGGGGAACCGGTTTCAATAGCGTAAACAACTCTATAAGTACCGATATCAACTAAATCATCAATAATCTCTTCTGTCATGCGGTCGGCACGCAAACCGTTAGGAAAGCTGAAGTTCAGTTTGAGATTGCGTTCCTTGATTGCCAACGCAAAATCCCTGGTCCATTCTGGATCGACGTTGAATATATCATCCACCACTTCGATCTCTTCTACCCCTTTTTCGTGGTGTAAATAACTGATTTGATCGACAATATATTTAATTGAATGCCGTCTCACTTTTTTACCGAACAGCTTGTGGCAATATGTGCAGCGGTAGGGACAACCTCGCGAACAAATAATCGGCGCTGATCGCGGGTTCTTCTGGTAGAGGTTCATGGGGGCGGGTTTATGCTGGTTGTAAAAGTACGATTCCAGGTCCAGCAGATCCCACGCCGGCTGCGGCAGTTGATCCAAATCTTCGATGAATGGCTGTGATGGCGGGGTTACAATCTTCCCATCTCTCCGCCAACCTACACCTGGCATGGTTTCTGGCAGTGAATCACCTTCAATAGCCTTCAATAGTTCCAAACCGCTGATTTCACCTTCGCCTTCGACGGCGAAGTCGATAGCTGGATTGGAAAGGGTCTCTCTTAATTCGGTGGTAGGATAAGCTCCACCGCAGATTATGGTAACATCAGGGAAAACTTTCTTTATTTCATGCGCTGCTTCGTGTCCTTCAAGGCGCTCCATAGCGAAGAGACTGATTCCAACCACATCCGGCTGAAAACGATGCACTTCTTCGATAATCTGCGCTATAGTCGCAGCTTTAGCGCGCCCGTCAAAGATTTCCACTAAGTGGTTTCCTCTCTCCCTAAAGTAAGAAGCAAGGGAGAGTAATCCCAACGGAGGCGTGGAAGTGTAAACTTCAGAATCAGGTCGAAGCAGCAGTATTTTCATTTATTTCATCCGGCTATCTGGTAACAGAATACGTTAAAGTTACAATATCACAAATCGCTTACCTGAAGTCCAATAATACTCGCAAAAGCCCGAATTGCCAACCTGATCTCCATCGAGTGAAAACGGAGGAAATAGTTAAGCATGAAAAACAGAACTACTATAGCATAACCTATGTAAACGCGTTTGAAAAGCCCCAAAAAACGATCTACTGCGAAAGCACCAACAATGATGAACACACCTTCGAAAGGCATGCGAAAACGCGCATCCGCAAAGAAGATGACGCTCACTGAATAGATCATCAGAGGAAACAGGTACAACGGCAGGAATTCCCAGAACCTCCTGCGCAACTGCCATACTCCGAATAGAAAGAACGGTAAAATAAAGGCGTATCCGTTCACATAACGCCCCCTCTCATCCAGAACATGCCAGAATCTAAAGATCTGTGTGAACGATTTGACCATCCAAATTTCAGGTTTTTCAATCAATAAAGCCATAGCCTTATTGCCCAATCGTTCGGTTGCTTCCGGCTCGCTCTGTGGTAAAGGCTCATCCGGATAGTAGTCCTTAAATATCTGTCGCATGCCCGTTAGACCGAAGAGGTTATTTTCTAACAGGATCTGATAAAACTCTTCACTTTCGGCATTGTCTCTACCCACTTCATCAAGGTATGTAAATGCCGGTTCAACGTTGTAGTAATCCTGAAAGTTAATGCGATAAAAGGACATCCACAGCACGCCTCCACCCTCACTGGAAGGAAGCATCCAGCGGTCGTATGTCACATAATTACGGATCGTCCAGGGGATAAGTGTTACGATTGCTATTGTTACAATGATTAGTGCATCTATGACTTTTTTACCGAAATTTCCATGGGTTTTGAAGAACACATAGATGGGAATTATTCCAAAAAATGGGAGTCCAACACCACGCGTTAAACCCAGCAGTCCTATGATTAATCCGATGGAGGCAAGTTTCTTTTTGGAATTGGTCGCGGTAAGGCTGATGGTAAGGAGTATCAGAAGGTTCAACAGAAACAGGAACAGGTTTTCTGTCATCAACCAACCTACATAATAGATGAAAACCGGATATACTGCTGCCAGCAAACCGGCAATACGACTGATTCTTTCGGAAAGCAGATAGCGGGCGGAAAAATAGATGAATAGTGGTGTGAAGGCACCTATTAACGCCTGGAAAATGAGTACGACGGTGTGATGATGCCCGAAGATGAAATAGATCAAACCCAGGAAGTACAAATACCCCGGAAATCGATACGAGGTTGGACCACCGAAAACATCCACAGCGCCGTGACCCTGAGCTATACTCCAACCCAGGTGATCATATTCCACAGCATCCAGATCAATACCATTCACATCCTGCGGAATCAGATCCACTGAAAAGGCGTATATAAGTCTCAAAGTTAGTGCTGAGAGAACGAGAATGAGGAGATATCTCTTAGTACTATCGTCCAACTTCGACCAATAATTCCTGATCCAATTCAACCTTATTTACCTCGTCAGAATATTCATTAAACTCGTAGCTTCGGGGTCTTTCGACCCCGAAACACTCCCAAAAACGTATTTACTCTTAAAGAGTATGCTATTGCAACTCTACAAGACAGATATTAACCGAAACGATACTGCACTCCGAATCCACCTCGCGGATATTTCCACACGACGTATTCAGGACAGGATACATAACAGGTTCCGCACTCAAGGCAGTTTTCAAACGCAACCATGCATTCACCTGTCTCTTCGTTCAGTTCATATACTTTGGCAGGACATATGAAGAGTACTGCCTTCAACGTATCGGCTTTAAACTTCTCCTGATCGACCTCGATATGAGAATCCTTATCGGGTTTGTACTTCACCAGGAATAGTTTATCTTCGATGGTTTCTTTCAGCGGGGAGTTTTCCGTTGGTACAACCTGATCATCACTCATCGCATCGCTCTCCATATCTTGTAGAGATCCTTACCGATATTCCAGATTCCGATCTCTTTTTTGAACTTAGCCATTACCTCTTTTTCGATTACGGCTTTCGGCTTCTCACTTATGGTGAAGTAGTCTTTCAGCATACCTGAAATAATATCAGGATAATCACGCAGCAGGTGCGGATTTTCGTTTAGGAACTTGGACAGGTTCTGAAATTTCTTCAAATCCTTCAGAACGAAGCTGTCATCAAGCTTCTGTCTGTACGTTGACAGTGACGCATCGCTAAAATCGCCTTTCTCTTTCGCTGCGATAACCGTTTCTGCCGCCATCACACCGGACGCCATAGCCAGGTTAGACCCTTCATGATAATGACTGGCGTTAATTAATCCTGCCGCGTCACCTGTGAGAATTAGGCCGTTGGTGGTGAGTTTGGGCAGATGATGGAAACCGCCTTCAGGTATCATGTGAGCAGCATATTCCTGGCTTTCAGCACCACGAACCAAAGGCGCAATAGCTGGATGCTTCTTGAACCCTTCCAATACGTCATTGGGATTGAGCTTATGCCGTTTCATGTCGTGGATGGTGGAACCGACACCGATGGAAAGGCTATCCTTGTTGGTATATACAAATCCCGATCCAAAAGTTCCCTGCACAGCCTGACCGAATATCTCATAAGCACAGCCTTCGGAATCGTTCAGATGGAAGCGATCTTCGATAGTCTCCTGCGGAAGACTGATAACCTCCTTTACAGCCACCGCCATGTGAGCGGGATCGTGCTGCTTGCGCAGACCCGCTTGTTCAGCTAAAAAGGAGTTGACGCCCTCAGCGGATATCACCACATCGCAGTTCAGTTCATCACCGCCGGGTTCGGTTTTGACACCTACGACCCTGTCACCATCCATCAGCAATTCAGAAACCATCATTCCAGGGATGATCATAGCTCCGGCTTCTTCTACCTGTTCAGCGAACCAGCGGTCAAACTTGGCACGCAGCACTGACCAGGTATGATTGTAGGGTGGTTCATTGTACCCCGCGGTTTTAAAGTCCAGAGCGATTTCACTATCCTTGGACAGCAGGGAAAAACGCCTGTGGGTGATATGGCGTTCAACCGGAGCTTTCTCCCAGAAGTCAGGCAGCAGTTTATCTAAGATGGTGGTGAACAGTATCCCGCCCATGACGTTCTTGGCACCGGGATATTCACCTCTCTCTAATACTGCCACTTCAACGCCTGCTTTTGCCAGCGTTATGGCGGCTGAGAGACCTGCCGGTCCCGCACCGACAATTATGCAATCAAATTTTTCTTCTTCGGACATAATAAACCTATTTTGCAGCTTTTATCGCTTCTGTCAACGCGGGGACGACTTCCATGGCGTCACCCACGATACCGTAATCTGCAATTTTGAAGATGGGTGCGTCTGGGTCTTTATTAATCGCAATGATCACTTTTGATGAAGTCATACCCGCCAGGTGTTGGATAGCTCCGGATATACCACAGGCGATGTAGAGTGTCGGCGCTACCACTTTGCCGGTCTGTCCTACCTGTTCGCTGTGGGTTCGCCAGCCAGAATCAACCGCCGCTCGAGAAGCGCCGATAGCAGCATTTAGGACTTTTGCCAGGTCTTCCAAAACTGTGAAGTTTTCAGCAGCTTTCATGCCTCTACCACCGGAAACGATGAAATCGGCTTCAGTTAGTTCAATCATCCCTTCAGCTTCAGACTGAATCTGCTTGACTTTGGCTTTCAGATCATCTTCCGATAGGCTTACATCAAATGAGGTGACCGAAGCTGTCTTCCCCTGGTCGGGTTCACTGGCTAAAAAAGCTTTAGGGCGGGTAGTTGCAATTCCTGGAGTTTTATTACTCTTAACGGTCATCATCAACTTACCGGCATACACCGGACGCACGGCTTGTAGATTTCCGTCAACCCAGGATAACTCCGTAACGTCGGCTAAAACAGGCACATCAAGACGGGCGCCCAGCCGCGGCGCCAGATCTCTCCCCATAGCAGTGGCAGCCAAAAGCACAGCATCAGGATTTTCGCTCTCGACAGCTTTCTGCAGTGACGTAGTATAGCCGTCAGTCGAATATAGATCTAAAAGATCATGTTCGATTGAAAGGATTTTGTCAGCTCCATAGGCTGCCAATTGACCTGCTTTGTCAGCGATACCCTTGCCGATGACTACTGCCACAACTTCGCCATCACCATCCAACCGGCGAGCCGCGCAGATTGCCTCTATGGCAGCTTTACGAAATTCCCCAGCACGTTGTTCCGCAAAAACCAAAACCTTCATTTTTCCTCCTGTATTCTGCCTCCGGTAAACAAATCTGACCTTAATATCTTAACTGGTAGTATAGTATCTGGTTACCGCCAACGGGGGCAAGCCCCCGCGCTACCTACTAAGATTATCATTGTTCACTTACCGGAAGAATGATTCATTTTTTTTGTAAGTTAGATTACCTTGGCTTCTTCGCGCAGCAGTTTGACAAGTTCAGGAACAGCATCGGTTCCTTCACCGACAATTCTACCGCCAGCGCGCGAAGGTGGATAGGCCATGTCCAAGATTTCCAGGCCTGATTCTGCACATGTACAAGAGACGTCTTTTATCTCTTTCTTCTTAGCCATCATGATTCCTTTTAAAGAAGCATAGCGGGGTTCGTTTAAACCCTTATGTGCAGAAATCACAGCAGGCAGACTGGTTTCAACAACTTCAGTGCCACCCTCAAATTCGCGGTGAGCGGTAGCCGTGCCATCCCCTATTTCCAGCTTGATAACAGCAGAAATATTGGGTAGTCCCAACTTGTCAGCCAGCATGATGGGAACCTGAGCATTATCTTCATCCATTGCCTGTTTCCCGCAAAGTATCAGGTCAAAAGATTCGTCTTTGATCCCTTCCGCCAGACAGAAAGCAAGGGCTAAGCTATCATGTGACTCATCGCAGAGAATGTGCATTGCCTTATCAGCGCCCATCGCCAATCCGGTGCGCAAACTCTTCTTGGCTTCTTCCGGGCCGGCAGTTATTAGAGTAACTTCGCCTCCTTTAGCTTCCTTAATCTTAAGCGCTTCTTCAAGGGCGAACTCATCGTATGGATTGAGAATGAAATTGACGTCCTGCGTCTGGATTGATTTTCCATCTGCACCAATTTTCACAGCCGTCTCCGTATCAGGAACGTGCTTGACGCAGACCAGTATATTCACTTGGACCTCCCTTATATTGACAAATTAACTAAATTTCTATTTAAGCTATAAATATAGAAAATTTCATTACATGTTTCAAGCTATTTTTCCGTTTTTCCAGAAGGTAGAAGCATCCTTGAACAAATAAAAAAAAACCGGATCGATCAAATCGATCCGGCCGTTCTATCATCTAATTCCTATATTTAAGCTTTCTGTGGATTTAAGGTTCTTCGGAAGAGTTCCACAGTCAGCATTCCTACAAATCTCACATTGGTGACCAGGTAACGCTTCCACATACGGCGTGGTTCCTGCAGGAAGCGGTAGAACCATTCCATCCCGCAGTTCTGCATCCAGGCAGGCGCTCGCTTGGTTACACCAGCTACAACGTCAAAACTTCCACCTACTCCATGGACGACAGGAACGTTCATCCGGTAGAGGTACTTCTTCACGAAGATCTCTTTTTTCGGAGATCCGAAAGCCAAGAAGATGATGTCAGCATTACTGGAGCGAATCTCATCGACAACCTGGTCCTCTTCTTCATGCCGGAAATACCCGTCACGGTATCCAGCTACCTTGAGGTCGGGATATTTTTCAGTGAAAATCTTCACCACTTTCTGGACAACTTCAGCCTTGGCGCCTAAGAAAAAGATCGAATGACCTTTTTCTGCGGCTCGTTTAACTAATTGTTCCATCAAGTCGGTGCCGTTGACTCGGCCGGGAATGGGATTTCCAAGGAGCTTTGAAATCCACACTAAAGGAACACCGTCAGCTCCAACCAAGTCAGATTCATTGATGATTTGTTTTAAGAAAGGATCTCGCCGGGCTTTGACCAATTTGGCGACGTTGACCACCACGATTTGGTGCGGTACGCGCGTATGAATGAACTCTTCACAGTGATCCAGAGTATCATCCAGAGAAACTTTGTCAACACGTACTTTTAAATAAGAAGCTTTAGCAATATCCATCTATCCCCCCATTATTAGGATGTATCCAGTTCATGTTCCTTTGATAAGCAACTTCCATGGTGAAAATATTTCGTGTGGAAATTAGAAGTTTTAACGCGGGTATCCGTAGTGTGGTAGTTCGGAAAGATTTGTTGGGTAAAAAACTGAAGCTATCACAATGGTTATCCGCGTATTCTCCTATTAGTTACTTGTTGGTGACTCGCCTATTATACACAAAACTGAGGGGCTGAATCAGTGATGTAAGACACAATACGTGATTTTTATTAAAATATTTACTTTTCTTTAAAGAGTCAACTTTATAAGACCGTGTACATCAAGTCAAGTGGAGTGCACTCTGATTAAAGGTATTACGCTGTAAAGTTCGCTCTTATCACATTGTAATATAACAAATTACAGCAAATAGTAACTACAGAGGAAAATATTTATAAAAACCACCGGAGACTTAAAGGCGAAATGTTGGGAGGGGACACCATTTCTCCAGCCAAGTTCCGATGGTTTTCATGATGATGTAATCCTGTTTTTCTTATATAATAAGGATAAAAATCCTAAAAGTCAAGCATAATTATTTTTTCTGATCAATTGTGATTTAAAACTCCCTGTAGTCTATAATATATGTGATTTGAATCACAATTCAAGCCTTAATTCAACTTTTTTTCAACCATGATTCTGAAAAACACTGAAATTTGCTGTGAACTAAACTGAGAGACATTATTTTAGTATTCCTGCATATAGAAGGCAATTTGTGAAAGACATCCAGTCTCGTTTTCGCTTGAGCTTTTGCTTAAAAAGACCTATCTTTATGGCGTTCACAAAAAAGCGGATAAATGCACGCGTAACTCCAAATGATGAATTCACCCCACACGACGTCTGAAAAATCCGATTTAGGGCGGATCGGTAGAAGCACCAGCACAATGTTTACCTTTCGCCTCTTGAGTCAGGGCGTTACCTTCATCACTCTGGTAGTTCTGGCTCAGGCGCTGGGACCGCATGATTACGGGCAGTATTCATACATCCTGGGGTTCTTGGTCTTTTTCACTCTGGTAGTGAGCTTCGGAATCAATGAAATAGTGATAAGAGACGCTTCTGCCAGTCCTGCTGAACGCTTAGGTTTCTTAAGCAGCGGCTTATTTCTAAAGGTTGTTTTTACCTCCCTGGCTACAATAATGGCTGGAGCAGGTTTCTTCATTATTGATCTACCCTTAGAGCTGCGCGGTTATGCTCTGCTTTCATGCCTGATGTTGATTACCTCCTATTCCTTTCATTCCTTCCGCACTTATCTCGAGATACCCTTTCAGATTGATTATCGCATGGAGCTGCCTTCGGCGATCTTCCTGGTTGTCCGCACTCTGTTCCTCATCTTTATTATTGTTGGACTACACCAGGGCGTTACCATCGGATATGCTATAATTACTGGATTGGTGTCAGAAACCGCCGGATTATTATTGCTGATTTTTTTAGCCAGGCGAAGAGATTACTTGCCACGCCCGAGCTGGGATAGAGAGAAATTCACTTACATCATTAAACAGAGCTGGCCGGTGGCCATTGCGGGTACGTTTATTATGGTTTACACAAAGATAGACATCCTCTTCTTACAATGGCTGCGCAACAGCACTGAAGTTGGATACTACGCCGTATCCATGCGTCTGGTGGACGCACTGGCTATCGTGCCTACGGTGTTTATGACTGCAGCATTGCCACTGTTTTCAAGATCCTTCCGTGAGGATGTGGGGCTTTTTTTCCGCAGAGTGCGACTTAGCTTTCGTCTGTTACTGGCAGTGATCCTTCCCATCGTAGGCGTCATAGCTTTCTATTCAGTCGAAGTCATCAGACTGCTGTACGGTGAGGATTATGCGCCGTCGGCTGCCGCCTTGCAGATATTGATATTCGCGGAAATCTTCGTATATGGAGGTTTGGTATTCGATAATTCTTTAGTCGCATGCGGCAAACAGCGATTTACCGGACTGTTAGCGGCACTCATGGCTCTTTCCAATATTATCCTTAATCTGATATTCATTCCTCAGTACGGTATTGCCGGCGCTGCCTGGGCGACCGTGGTATCCTATGGGTTAGGTTTGACGATAGCTGTCTTCATTCCCACGATAAGGGGACAGAGTCTGTCATTCTGGAGGGAGTTCTTCATACCGCTGGCGATAGCAATCGGTTTGGGTGGGATTGCCAAAGCTCTTCACTTCCCCCTCGCTGCTGCGTGTCTTCTCACCGCAGGCGGATTTTATTCAGCCCTGCATTTCACCGGAATCTTGAGAATCGCTCATGTCCGGCAGATGGTTAAAATTATAACAAACCGCCAAGAATGAAACTGCTCTTAATCGACCCCACCCTGCCCCACCCGGGTGAAGCTGCCAAAATAAGGGCGTTCGCAGGGATAGGCGATATCGATCTGACCGTGCTGACCGGGAACGTTCAGCGGGACGGCACGCGCGAAGTGCGTATTGAACAGTCGAATATCGAAGATGTGAATTTACATATTGGACGGGTAACGGGGAAATTTCCCAACCGCACCATTTTCCTGACGGAACTGGTAAAATGCCTTCAAAAGCGTCCTGACGTCATTCTGGCATATTCGGACACCGACCACCTACTTACCCTGCAGATCGCTCTTACGAAAGGGATAATTACACCAAAAAGCAAACTGATCGTTCAGGCGTGGGAAAATCAGCAGAAATCCATGAAGTCGCACCCTCAAGCAAACGTTCTCCTCTACGTCTTGGATTCTTTTCTGGAAAAAACAGTGATAACCATAGCTGATGGCATCGCCGCCAGAAATCCAGAGGCACGGGAGATCCTGACAAACCGCAATCTAAATATTCCCGTAAAAGTCATACCCTGGGCAGTGGATACGGATCTATTTCAAGAACGGGAGGAGAAATCTTCCGAGAAATTCACCGTTGTCTATGTGGGACGACTCGACCGAGCCAAAGGAATAATGGACATATTAAAAGCTGTCAAGGATCTGCATGACGTCAGGGTGATCATCATCGGTGAAGGACCTTACCGCAAACAGTTGGAAGGATTTGCAGTCGACAATCGTTTGGATTGCACTTTTACGGGCAGTGTAGATCAGCCCAAGTTACCTGATGTTTTGAGAGGGACCGATCTCTTCATCCTGCCTTCGCGAACCACGGGACGCTGGGCTGAACAGTTCGGCAGGGCTGCGGTGGAAGCTATGGCGATGGACATCCCCGTTATAGGTTCTGATTCCGGTTCCATACCCTGGGTGATTGGCGATCCAGAATTGATCTTCAAGGAGGGTGATATTTCTGAACTCAGGGAAAAGATATGCAGATTCGTTGCGGATCATTCATATTACCAGGCGAAATCGCAGTATTGCCTGAAGAGAGCCAGAGAAGAATTCAACTGGATCAGGCACGCCCAAACAGCCGTTGATTTCTGCCGGGAGATAGCATGACAGCCGTAAGTATCATCACCGTCAACTATAATTCTTCAGAAAGTTGCCAGAGTCTGGCGGCATCGATGTTCGAAATAGAAGACCTGCTCCCCTGCGAATGGATAGTGGTGAATAATTCCCCGTCTGATGACCTCTCGTTTCTGTCAGAAACGGTAAATAATAGAGTATCTTTGCAGGTAATTGAGAGTGAAAGCAACATCGGCTTCGGGGCGGGATGCAACAGAGGGGCGGCGGTTTCCAATGGAGAAGTACTGTTGTTCATCAATCCGGATTGTGAATTCACCGCCGGTTCTCCAGCGAAGATCATCGACCGTATAACGAACCACCAAGGGGTGGGAATTGTCGGTCCCAGAATCGTCGATGGTGACGGGAAACCGGAATTTTCCTGGGGTGAGTTCCCCGGAATATTAGCGGAATACCGCATGACGTCTATGAAGCAAAATGTGGCTTCGGGTCGGTTAAATGAAGATTTTATCAATAACAGACACAACCAGCCTAAAGAAGTTGATTGGGTGACCGGAGGATGTTTTTTTATCAAGCGGTCACTGTTCCAAAAGATGGGCGGTTTTGATGAAGAGTTTTTCTTGTATTATGAGGATATTGACCTCTGTAAAAGAGTCAGCAATGCCGGTTATTCGGTACTGTTCGACCCTTCATTCGGCATAATGCACTTGCGTGGGTTATCGGGGCGGGGATTATCGAAAGAAATCGGTTCTTATTACAGGCAATCACAGAGGCTGTATTACAAGAAACATAAGGGGATATTCTGCAATTTGCTGCTTAAGCTCTATCTGATGCTTCACACCGATAAACCATCCCGAAACAACAGCCTCTAATTCATCCCGCCAAAGGGCATGACCGGATCTGTAGTCTGCCCACCATCCGCCTCATCACTAAGATTATCGTTTTTAGTTTTCTGTATTTCCCCTAAAGATTCAGCTTCCGTTTGGAAGATAAGGTCTCTGATCAAATCGAATTCTATCCTGTACAGCGCTTTCAAACCTTCGTCAGGCGTAACGGTGGTGTGCCCCATGAATTCGTTACGGAACAGATGACCGCAGGAGAACACCCATATTTTACCCTTCCCCACCGGTAGGGTAACACCGATAACGTCGCCCTGATCTGACTTCAGGAATGGGGTTCCTCCTCTGATTGAAGAATACTCACCGTCAATCACCAGAGGAAACTGCCTGCCCGCCAATGTAAGCGTGGAGACAAAATCTGATAAAACTGGGTGGACAATTAATTCAACACCATATTCCATCAGCAGTTGGTTGGCAGCTTCCGGAATGTTGTCCGCACTATTAATTAAGAGAAGCTTGCCGCCACGCTGAAGGTAGCGTTGCAGTTCCCTCCTCTCGACATCGGTAAAGGGAGCTGCTGGATCTATCATAACCATCGGATATTTCTGGGCAGCAGCTTCTGAGAGATCATCCATTTCGCGGGGGACAGCGCCCACGCGCTGAGTCCAGACGAAGAACGTCAGATAGGATTTATCGCCTTTTTCTGCTAAACGTAAGGTGGGTAGAAAGTAGCCAGAATGCTCTCTTTCAAAGTTCACCCAGGGGACGTCTTTTGTGGGTTCTGGAAGTGGATATGTCTTTATAGATATGGTCTGAACTGACCATGTGGATATGATCAAACCCAACAACATTCCTGCAAAGGAAGCGCCATTCCACCTTGAAGTTAAGATAATGGCTAATAAAAATAGTATTGCCGTAACCAACGCCACACTCTTAATCCAACCTAAATAGTTGGTTCTATTCAGCCAGCTTATGGAGCCCAATATAAGTTCAGGTTTCCCCTTGATAAAGGTGAAGAAATTGGAGAAAGTGGTGCTGTCAGTGTAGAGTAAAATGCGTCCTTTACCAAAGTTGAGCGCCGCTTGTTGCAGAAAAATTCCAAAGCCGTTATCGAAAAGCTTACGGGAACGGTCAGGGAAGAAGTTCTTCTGAGAATAATCTAACTTATCAGACCGCAGACCGTATCCTATGATGGCGCCATCCGCCCTCCAGGGCGCGGAAATCGTGCAAGACGTTGCGAAAAGATAATGAGGAAGATGTTGAACTGTTGGATGGGCAAAGATTGACGGTTTTCGGTATAGACTCAGTTTGCCAGTCTGCAGGTCATGCGTTGAATCATAATTGAGCTTTAGTCCAAATCGTTTCAACAGAGGATTTAAGTAACTGGAACTGCCGAAAACGTTGGTATGATCACCGATGACCCACAATCCTCCCCCCCGCTCTACAAATTCCACAACTGCGGCGATCTCTTCATCGTTAAAAGCCTGCGTGGGGGTTTTCAGGATCAGAACGTCCACGTTCTTCAACCGTTCAGTTGAAAGCGGTTCGAAGTTAGCATCAACCTGATAGAAGTAATCCAGGAATTGTGCCAGACAATAGTAGTTATAGGTGGTTTTCTCACTGAAATTAACAGTATCTAAAGGCTCAGTGGTCCATTCCCAGTCGGAGCCATGTTCGTTTATCAATACGCTGCCATACGATGGTTTCCCCGGATCTCTGAAACTGAAGGCGAATATAATTGAAATGCCGAAAGCCAATCCCATAAAAAAGCTCCACCTTGGTGTTTTGCCTGCTCTGGTGGATTGATTGGATGGTGTTCTTTTGGAGGGTAAATCATCCGGTTCCTTCGTCAAAGCTACCAGAGGAACCAGTGAGACGAGTATCATTAGAGGATCCCAATACCAGGAAGGATTAACCCTCTCGATGGTTACGAGGAATAAAATCGCATAGCGGCAGAAGGTATATGAAAAGCTGATTATCCAGAAGAAGACCAGCCTTTCCAACCTGCTGTGTTCACTGCGCAGAACGATGAACATGGACCAGAGAGCTGTAAAAAGGATTAGAGGAAGTGGCAGCACCTTTTCACTACTCAGTGATTGGGAGATAACATCTTCAAAAGTTGAGAGTTGGAGTGTACCGTCAGCGAAATTTACCGCAATGCCAACTGCGGTTAATCCCCAAGAAAGCAGCGGAGTGAATATAGTTGATAGCAGGGACAGTTCGTGTATTCGCGCTGACCATGCGATTATAAAGGGCAATACCGCCGCGCTGAAAACGAGTAGTAGGCCAAACTGCAGAATCACAGTTCCCGTATATCTGCCGATGGAATGACGCCGGGTAAAGGGTAAAATGATCCAGCCGACAACCAGTGGAAGTAAACCAATATTATAGGGATCGGGAAGATAAAGGAAAGCAGCCATACTTACTGCTGCACCGAGGAGTGGCGCCCAACGGGGCTCTAATAATCTTTCCGTCCAGGGCTCCCGATTTCTACTTAACACCCTCATGAAGAGGAGAATGAGGATAATGATGCCTATTATCCGGGAAAATGGGAATGCGGATACAGGAAGATAAATGGGCAGTTTAAATAACCACATTGCAGACGTCAGCATTAAACATAACGGCAACAAACGGCCATTCCAGAAGGAAGGTGGCATAGATGAATTTGAGGATTTTAGCGGAATCATTTAGATCAGAATTCGCACTGCATTTGTTTGAACGCCAATGTATATCCTTGAACTAAGATAAAAAACTCTAAGTTAGTATGCAAACCATTTCTCATTCGGAAATGTTCTAACTTTTCAGGCATATCTCTTGCGTTATGTTAACAAATGCATTAAATTGAAGTTTTTCCAAGCACGATTTTCTTTCACTTGCAAAAGATGCATCTGTCCGGTTCTTTAGAAACTTTCGTGTTGGTAAAACGTAGAATCTATGTCAAATAAAATAAGGAATAAAACCATGAGGAAGCGTTACTGCTTGGGGGTTACAGTTCTGTTGGCAATTAGCTTTATGACCGCCAGTGGAGATATCGGTCCTATGATGTGGGATTCTGAAGGGGTTTCCGTCAGACAGGGCTATCATATTGAATGGCAACGTGCGGCAGAGAAGACGTCCGATGGCAGCGTAGTCTATGCCTGGTCGGATACGCGCTTTGGCGACCGCGACGTCTATGCACAGCGGGTTGACTCCAATGGAAATATCTTGTGGGGCAATGAAGGAGTACAAATAGTCAGCGCTCCGGGGCGTCAAGAAGACCCAGCGTTGATTCCTACCACTAACGGTGATTTCATCTTCATCTGGAATGATTTCCGCAACGACACGGAAAAAGGCGACCTGTACGCACAGAAAGTTAATGCCAATGGTATAGTCCAGTGGGCTCCGCAAGGTTATCTGCTTTCAACTGGCGATTTCGATTCTCCAGCGGTATTCCGCATTGTCGCTGATACCGAAGGTGGCGCAGTTGTTTTATGGAACGAATTGCGCAACGGTAATGAAGGTGATATATACGCAATCAGGGTAACCGCTGATGGAACGATTCCGCCCGAATGGCCTGCGGATGGTTTGGAAGTCAAGCGCTCTTCCGGTGGACAGCGGCAACTGACCGTGGATACTGACGGAGCAGGCGGCGCTTTGGTGGGCTGGATGGATAATATCAACCCACAAAATACTTTAAATAATATATTTATTCAGCATGTCACTATGGATGCCATAGTCGCCTGGGATCCGGAAGGTGTAGCGGTTTGCGATACGACAGGACATCAGAATTCACCGAAATTGTGTCCTGACGACGCTGACGGAGCGTACATTGTCTGGGAAGATGAACGCGAAGGATCTGATGGCGACCTCTACTTCCATCACGTGTTGTCCAACGGAACGATGGCATTCCCCGAACCGCAGGGCAAGCCGTTAATCACCCTCGCACAGAATCAGATTGAACCGCGTATTGTTGCTGATGGTTCAGGTAACGCTATCATAATCTGGTTGGATACGCGTAATGACCCTCTGCAAAACGATATTTACGCACAGAAAGTTGATGCAAACGGCACCCTGCTCTGGGATGCGGAAGGTATGCCCGTCTGTACCGAATCCGGTGCACAGGAAAACCAGCGACAGGCTCGGGCCAACGCAGACGGAACTGGCGGCGCAGTATGCAGTTGGGAAAACGCCACGACAACTGACATCTTTGCCCAGCGCCTGGATTCTGAAGGTCATACTCTCTGGACAGCAGCGGATGAGGGAGGTATGCCGGTATGCCAGGCAGACGGTTTGCAGGAAAAGCCTTTGATCCGCGCTTTTTCGGATTATTCCTTCTTAGCCTGGGCTGATGAGAGAACCGGCTCCAAAGGGATTTGGTATCAACAGCTTGATAACACGGCTGGTACGCCGACTCTGGCGGTGGATGGGGATACACTGGTATGGGGGATTTCCGGGAATGCTGAGAATCCCGTACTAATTAATAACAATGATGGCAAAATTTTCATCTTCTATCAAGATCAGCGTGATGGCACTGCCGGCGCTGCTGCTTTTATGCAGATTGTCGATGGCAATGGAAATACCTATCTGGATGACGGCGGCGAACGAATCTGTCCCAATCCTGAATACACAGAGGTAAAGGGACAGGAATGGGTCGATGCCTGCAGTGATGGTGGCACAGGCGCCATTGCAGTATGGGAGGATCACCGGGACAGTAATTCTGCTTCATCTCAGATCTATGCACAGAAGATCGATGCTAATGGTTCTTTAGACTGGGAACCAGCAGGTGTGTACGTATCAGAATACATCAGAGCACAGAATACGCCTCAAGTCGTCGAAGACGGCGGTGGTGGTGTAGTAACTGCCTGGGGTGAATACAACATCTGGTATCTTTCGCATGTGAGTGCAGCACGTTTGGATAATTCAGGCACTGTTCAGTGGTCGGTTGAAATAATCAACACCGATAACGACGATGAATTAAAAGACATGGCTTCTGATGGCGCGGGGGGCGCTTATATCTGCTATGAAAATGGTTCAGAAGACTTCAACATTGGCGCTCAGTGGGTGGATGGAACTGGGAACCTGGTTTGGGGCGCTGATGGAATTGTCGTTTGTGACACAACTGACCATCAATTGAATCCCCGCGTAATCAGTTTAGGCATAAATGGAGCTATCTTCCTTTGGGAAGATGAGCGTGATGGCGCCAGGGATTTATACGTTCAAAAGGTTGACGCCAGTGGCACTCCTCAATTTGAACCTAATGGGCGTGTACTGTGCGATGCGGCTAACGACCAGTCATCTATAGACTGGGCTTCTGACGGTGCGGGAAACTACTATATCATCTGGGAAGATTACCGCAGCGGTGTAAATACAGACCTGTATATTCAGAAAATGGACGTGAATGGCAATTTCCTCTTCGACCCCAACGGGATAATATTTTGCGGAGCGGTTGGTGATCAGGCAAGTCCCTATATTATCGCCGATGGATTGGGTGGAAGTTACACTGTCTGGGGAGATTTCCGGCAGGTTCCAAGCTCTGACATCTATGGCGTGCACCTCGATGCCAATGGGAATCTTGAAGATGAATTTGTCTGGGTTGAGGATGGCAATGTAATGAACGATGCTTACCAGAAACAGACAAACCCCGTTGCTGTGAATGACGGATCGGATGGAATGATCTGTATCTGGCTTGACAAGCGTGCATCAGGCAAGGAAGAAGTTGTCGATCTGTACATGCAGCGTCTGAATGGTTATGAAGTGGGTATTGCGCCTGAGGGTGATAGGGAAACAGTGCCATTTGCCTTTAAACTTCATACACCCTATCCCAACCCTTTCAACCCTGAGGTAAGATTTCTGTTGGAAATGCAGAAACCGGCTTTCGTCAAAGTCGCGATTTATGATATTTCCGGCAGATTAGTAGATGTTGTCGAAGAGGGATGGCGTCAGGCAGGCATTGAGCAAATTAGCTGGAATGCCAATGGGTTTGCGTCTGGTCTCTACTTAGTGCAACTTGAAGCTGAAAGCAAAACACAGCAACAAAAAATTGTGCTGTTGAAATAGGAGTTTTTCGGGGCGCTGCCAGACAGCGCCCCATTCTATTAGATATATTGCAAGTTTTATGCTACAGAGAAAACTTTTTTGGTAAAATAGATTTTAAAATAAGTACTTGAGTTCTTAATTTAATTTTAATATATTATATCTATCAGATAAATAAAATTAATTAAATCTAATCTAAGAGAAGAGAGAGAAAATGGCACCAACTTATCATTTAGTACAGTCTCTCATCAAATCTCTGGCTATCATGGATGTTCTTGCTGATGAAGTCGAAGGTTTGGGAGTGACCGAAATCGGTGATCGCGTAAATATGAATAAAAGTACCGTTCACCGGATTTGCACAACACTCGTTCATGAGCAATACGTTGTACAGGATCAGCGGAAGGGGCGTTATCGCCTGAGTTTCAAATTATTTGAAATTTCACGCAGAGTTCTAAACAATGTAAGCCCAACAAAAACAGTCGCGCCTTTCCTGGATAAATTAGTAGAGGAAACCGGAGAATCGGCGAGATTTATCGTCCCGGATCACGATTCTGCGCGCCTGATTGTATGTGATGAGGTTCTAACCTCAAAACCGGTCCAGGTACGTACTCACCTGGGTGAATCCGTTTCATTGTCCAGGACTGCAGCGGGGAAGGTATTCCTCGCTAACTTGACTGATAGTGAAATCAAGGAATTGATGGATGACAAAGGACGGAAAACCGTCCTGGACGATAAATCCTATTCCTTTTCTCAGCTCCGCAAGGACTTAGGTCAAGTTAGAGAAACGGGCTACGCCTACGACAAGAGCCAGATCGATGATGAGAACATCAACAATGTGGCCGCTCCTGTTCGTGGCGAATCGGGCGAAATTGTGGGATTGATCGACATTTTCTGGCCAGCGCATCGCGGTACAAAAACAACCAGTACCAAATATGCAAAATTGGTACAGAAATCTGCGGATGAAGTTTCGCGGCGACTCGGTTATATCCAGCCCTAAAATAATCAACTTAAAGAATGCTGGCAGTTGCCAGCATTCTTTTCATAGCACAAGATAACTGTGTTTCATATTATAACAATATATTATTTATTGAAGCATGTAAAATAATCATTGAAGTAAGTTTTCCTTTCTTTACTTGACAAGTGAACTTAAAAATATTAAATTATGCGAATTCTTAACTAGCTCAATTGGTAGAGCGGCTGGCTGTTATTACTAAGCCGACTGATGGGGGTTCAAATCTTTAATTGAGAAAGCAAGAATAATTAGTTTACTTTCCTCGGTAGCTCAATTGGTAGAGCGGGTGGCTGTTAACCACTAGGCTGGGGGTTCAAGTCCCTCCCGAGGAGCAAAAGCGAGCGGCTGATAATAATTATTTTCATCAAGAATAAACCAGCCCCGCGAAAGTAGAAATTAATATTGCACATAATAAAAGGCGATTCAGTAATCGCCTTTTATTATTTCATCTTTCCATCAGTTTTACTTCATCAGCACCATCTTGCCGGTGGCGTTGAAATCACCCACATTCAGCTTGTAGAAGTAGATTCCAGAAGCCACGTCGGATGCATCGAATGTCACGTCGTGGACGCCTGCTGTTCTGTGTCCATCCACAAGGGTTTCCACCAGGGCGCCGGATATGTTGTAAATCGCCAGATTTACTTTACCGTCCTCAGGCAGAGCAAAACTAATGTTAGTAACCGGATTGAACGGATTGGGATAGTTACTCAACAGCTCATACTCGGTCGGTATTACCGTTGCAGTTTTCGTCTCGGTTACTATTTCAAACGGATCTGGGAAACTGCATGTAGGTAGATTGGCTTCAAAGTCGAAATCAAGGTCAACCGCACCAGACTTCGACCAGGAGAAAGCATCTGTATCCCAAACGTCGTATTCCGGATGCCACCCAGAATAGATTCGGAGTTCATAGCTACCACCGGGCCAATTGCTAGGAATCGGATACCAGGCGTCCGGGCGGTTGATTTGCCATCCGGGTTGGTAATTTGTTATTTCACGCAAGATAAGCGTGGTAGTGTCGCTACTTTCGTAAATCTTGTCAATCCAGATGTCATAATCAATGGCCGTTGTGCCCTGATTTTCACCCCAGATGCCGTAGTAAAGGTTACCTCCACCTGCAGGTACTGGCGAACCGGAAACATAGTCAACTTCTACTACCATCTCGGGAGCACCAGGTGGAGTGTAATCGAAGTCGGTAGTAAAGAGATAAGCTCGACCGTTTTGTACATGTGCCACCGTTGGATCGTTATAAGTATTCCAGTAAACGACTTCTATACCGTCCTGATGATCCGGGCTTTGGATGCCCACTGTGGAGTAGGGATTGTCTTGCGGATCACCACTGGTTTCGGTAATGTCATAGTACTGAAAGAGGATCTCGCCATCACCAGTAGGAGTCGGGTAATGAACCGGATCGAAGAGAATAATTTCAAATGTTTCTCTGACCCAGGTATCATCCATATTCCGCATGCGAGACCATTCGATTATAACACGGTGGTTTTCTGTGTCATCCTTTGCAAAGACGTATCCGTTTGAACCGGTAATCAAATCATCCCAGAATCCAGCAATCAAACCAGTCGGTCCCATGCACGAAGGTATGGGATAGTTGGCAAAGTTGGCAAATGCGGCATCGGCATTGGATGAGATCCATCCATTGCTGCAAACAGTAATTACATCGACATCTTCACCGTAGTACCTAAAGGTGAACGGTAAAGGAAGAGTGATGGACATATCGTCATTTTCGTAGCTGTCATAAATGACCAGTTGGAAACCAGACCCGCCGTAACTTGGATCTATTTCAACCCAGTCATACGTCGGGGCTTTGGGATATGCATAATCGCTATTATCGAAGCAGTAGTAGCCGTATTCATCCGGCCCTGATGGGTCGTTCATAGTTTTAACGCCCAGCGCGATGGTGATAGTATCTGTCTGTGTGGCACCAGTCGAACTGGTAAAAACCACTTCAAGGTTAGCTAAGAATCCCGGTGGCGTTTCTTCTGATGCCGTTAGATTGAAAGGATTACCGCTGCAGGTTGCAGTCACACCCACATTTACGGTACCAAAGCTAGCATAATCATCATTGACTGTGACATAGGAACTAAGTGAAGTAACCGTTGCACTGAGCGAAGATGCTGTCTTATCACCGATATTCCCTACTTCCAGGACAAAATCTGACGTTTCACCTGGGGATAGAAGGGTATCACTGCCAGTAGCATATGCTGAACGCACCATCATGTCATAGGAAACAACTTCAAGTTCCAGCAGTCCATCCCAGGAACCCTGATCTGTCTGCGTATCCAGTATCAGTTGGATCACGTGACCATTGGGGCAATCGGCTGCGATGTCAATATCCAGGTCATCCTGACTGTTGGCAGTAGATCCGGCAGAGATGTTGGGGAAGGTCTCAAAATCGTCACCCAGTGTCGCGAAATCGTCAGATTCTGTAGCGGTAACGCTAACAGAGGTTGCAGTGGTAGAGGAGCCGAAATTCTTGAACGTCAGAGGAAGTTCAACCGTTTCACCGGGGTTAATTATACCGTCATTATCACCTGAACTCGTACCGTTGTTATCATCATCCACTGAGTGGTCGTAATAACCCACAGCAACAGCCGCTTGTACGACGTCTAGTGAATCCACTATGGGATAGAAATTCTGCTTGGTGATGGTTATCTTCACATTGCCAGCTGAGATCAAATCTAAAGGCAGGGTTATCTGTCCAGCAGCATCTGTCAGTCCTACATCGTGCAGGTCATATTCCTTATAGAAACAGACAACGGCATCTTCAAGCGCTCCCACGCCCGTTTCGCTTACTGCAAGCGTGAGGGAATTCTCTCCCCAACTGACTGTCGTAGGAATAGTGCATTCCATATACTGAATGGCATGTGTGAACAGTTCGAGACCAGGATCTCCCGCAAGGGCATTCCATTTGCTGTAATTTTCAACAGTCCCAGATTGATGTGCCTGGTAAGCATTGTACATCTCCAATTTGCCTCGATTCAATGCATTTCCAGGTTGTGTGATTCCCTCATCGAAGATACCAGCATAAATGCCATCGGCTACGGTATTATTATATTTCGTATGAGTGCCTGTAGTAGCAGTCCCTATTGCACCGATTGCTCCTTTCGGTGTTGTAGGTGATCCGACATTGGAAAATCGTTCCATGAAGGATTCACTATAACCATCGAACCCGCCTGTGTCGCACGTGATTGTAACTACAAACGGAAGCTTACGACCATTGGTCAAGCTATTGATCATGGAGGTCGTGAAGTTTTCCATACCCCAATATCCACGGTAGTTGACATAGAGTACACCATCGTTGATGGCATTGTTAAGGGTAGTTGCAACAGAACCGCTCATCCAGTGCCAGAAAGTATCGATGCGGGTGTATTCTCGATCGACCATTCTAGCCTTAATCCACCGGTTGGTCATGATAGAAGAGAATCCTCCAGATGAAGATCCTGCAACTAAACAACCCTGATGGTACCAATCGCTATTGGCGGTATAGGGCATTTTCTCATAGAATAGAACCTTGTTAATCATCACGGCAGCTTCGTAATCATCATCAGCTGGGAGCCGTCCAACAGCCACATCCGCCAGGATATCCCCCCCATCCAATTGCGAATAGGGATGATCGATACCGTCAGGACTCCAACCTGGTAAACTGTAATCACCGGCGGTATCACCAAAGAGGAGAACGTATTCAGGGGGAACCTCCCAGGTATTATAGGCATTTTGTATAATGTTCTTAATGGTATTATTCGATGATCCTGGAGAGAATGTCTCAATTGCGACAGTATGCCCTTTGCGGATTTTCCAGTCCACCAAGGCCGGCAGGAGGTTATCGACTAGATTATTGTTATTTTCACAAACTATGAGATAGGATCCCAGTTTAATTTCATCCAGACCCTGTTGGTCTAAGTTCATTATCATATTGCCCATTGTCCGATACCAGGCTCGGGAAACTGAACGCATGGGGCGTTGGGGCACGTTACGGAGGTCAGTTCCTTCAAAATGGATAGTGATCTTATACCTGTGAATGATATGCAGTTCGCCGGTAACCGGGTTGTAGCGGATGGGGTTCATCTGCACCGGAATAACTCGTAAACCTCGTATGATAGCCGGTTCGCCAGTAACCGCTTCAATTACTGGATATAGAGCATCCTGCGAATATACGCCTTCATCATAACTTGAGGCGGTTTTATGCTTTTCATGCTCTTCCGGTTCAACCCCTTGCGCGGGCATCAGATCAATTCCGGTCAAGACTGTGGTTTCTAATGCTTCGAACTCAACTCGCGCCCCGGAACGGTCAGGTATGGCTAAGAGGCGTGTGAAATGGGGAACTTCAGGACAGCCCAGCTCCAGATTAAATCCACCGCCGGGAATCATAACTCGATCCCAGTTGCGGCCGTCTAAAGCGCCTTCGAAGAGTTCAAGCCCTGCTAAACGGACTTCTATTTGTACCTGGTTGTTATCGTGCTGCAGAACATTTATCTGCGATCTGTCGTCCTGAACATCAGCACGGAGTTGTAAATATTCTGCGTGCGCTACAGTAAGCCCAAGAAGCAGCACTACCAGACATATCATGATTTGACGGATTTTCATGCGCACATCTCCCATGTTGGATTAAGTAGTAATTAGGTGAGTGGTGCAGCGCGTGCGATGCTGCGCCAAAGCCCTCTCAACTTACATTCGATTTTTCTTCTTTTCTTATCGTCGAACTGATCGGACGATACAGAATCTGTATAATATACGAAAAATTTCTCCACAATGCAAGACGAAAAAAAAATTATGCTTCTTTGAGAATATGGAAATCCCCCATTTCTGAAACAATCGACTTCAGGGAGTCAATCGCATGAAGAGAACTATCAGAGGAGAGCGTCTGAAAGCACATAAAAAAACACCGGCATATATCACTATACACCGGTGCATCGGCAGAGTCGATTCAATTAAATTAGCCCGTGCAGTATTTGCAGTTCAAAGCAAGCAGTAATCTCTACCATATCAATGAGGTTGCGCCCAGTAGCTTCCTCAGTGCATTAACCTCCAAAACATTCAGGAGGTTTCTATAATCTGTACTTAGATAAGGACAAACACCGTGCCAGAAGTTTTCAGGGGGAAATCGGTTGATTCTTATGCCATGAATTGGCAATCCTTGCAAGGTTGGTGCAGAGTGTGCAGCTTTCTAGTTAGTTTCCTAAGGGGATGGTTAAGGTGACAAAGTACCTGGGAGCAGGGGAAACGGAGATGGTGAAGGAATCGTCTTGGTCTGATTTATCAGAGGCATATAGAGCATCAAATAGCGAATACAGGTAAACACCCACAGCGGCGGCGGCGGAAGCGATGCGACCGTAATTATAGGCATTATATTCATCGTACAACTCCTGCATCTGCGTTGGATCACGTTCTGCCAGGTAGCGGTCGCGGGCATTATTATAGTTCACCTGGCAGTAGGCGAAAGTACCCAGCAGGGCGATTTCTGAAACCAGTAAGGTATAACCCTTCACTTGCTGACCTCGATACAATTGCCCTAATCCGGGGAAAAATAAGGAACGCTTAACAGCATTAAGCTGCCGCTGCATACCAGAATAATCAAGGGGTGGACTTTCGGTCTTTTTTAAAATATATTCTTCATGAGCCTGATTGAAGACATTTCTGATCTTGGGTGATATATAGAGGGGATTCAGATTTGCCAGTGAGTCAATTTCCAACCAAGATATGAACTGCCTCTTAGCCTTCTCATTTTCACCCTGGGCAACATAGGCGAAACCCAGAATACGGTATAGTTCCGCCCGGTCTATCTTAGCCAAAACTTCATCATTCTGCAGAGCCCTTAAAGCCGTGATTTCAGCATCTTTGAATTTACCTTCAGCATATAGAGAGATGACGCTTTGGATGATTTCCGATTCTGAATTTTGAGCGTCAGCCGAACTCACAATAAACAAATAGAATACGGCGATACCGATTATAGAAAAGAGAGGGAGCCTGATAATATGAATCAGACACATTTTGTAGTCATGCTTATCCATCGTACGGCTTCAAGTTGACACGCAGTGTGCAAGGGGGATCACCTTTGTGAAAGCGAATTTTCTCTTCCCAAATGGGTGAAGCGGGGTTCTTCAAAGTTATAGTAGTCGTTCCCAAGGGCACGACCAGCGGTTCTTTCAAAGGTGTGACATCTATATAATTACCATCGACATACACTTCCGCCCAGGAATCCACGAGAATCACAATTCGTCCAACAGATTCCCAAAAATTGATTTTTAGAACCAGGTCTTCACCCGGTTTCAGTTCTACGTTGCGAACAGCCGGAGCAAATTGGGGATGACGAAAGACTAACTGATGTTCACCGGGGTCAATCTGAACGTAATCAAGGGGAGTTTTCCCTTTAAGCACTTCATCCACATACACGTCTGCCCAAGGATCACATTGAATAAAGACACGCGCGGGAACGTCAGGAATGACCAATTCAGAAATAAGCATTTCAGATTGGGAATCTTCATCGACCGGTTCCCCTTCTACCGGTACATCTACCTGTTTCTGAAGATTCACAGTACTAACTTCCTCAGGTTCAATCTTCTCAACTATTGTTATTCTATCTCCTGAAACGACAATATCATCATCGATAGATTCCTCTTCCTCTACTGGTAAATTTTCGTCGCTGTTTTTTAAACTTTTCATCCCAGGAAAATCCTCAACGGAATCAGCTTTGGAATATGCAGTATCGACTACCATTGCAGCCAAACTGCTATTATTTGCTACTGATTGGGAGATTTCATCTTTCTGCTTCCCCTGAAAAATTCCTGACCAATAGAGGAGAATAAATAAAGCAATCGATACACTCAAGCCAATCCAAACGAATGGCTTTTTCTTTGCAGATTTCCCTATAATAGAAACATCTACGCTCTCGGTTGGCGTTCTGTAATCCTGATCATCAGGTTTCCCCCAGAATTTGAGTACTTCGAATTTTGGAGGACCTAAAGCTACAACCGCATCAATTTTACCCAATTCATTTATAATATCTTCACAGGCATTCCATCTTTTAGAGACCTGTTTTTCAAGCATTTTTTGCAGGATGCGATCGAAATCCACCGGTACATCATCACGCACCAGACTGAGTTTTTTAGGGTTTACAGAAAGAACCTTGTTCAAGCTGTCAGAGAAGTGCTCGGCATGGAAGGGATTTTCACCAGTGAACGCCTGGTAAAAGGTCACACCAAGTGAAAATATGTCACTTGCCGGTCCGACTTTTCCCCCGCTGATTGCTTCAGGTGACAGGTATGCAGGAGTCCCAACCACAGTTCCGGCGCGAGTTACAGAGGATATCCCTTCAAATCTCGCCAAACCGAAATCCGAAATTTTCACCCAGCCATCCCTGGAGATAAGGATGTTTTCGGGTTTCATATCCCGATGAACCACCCCTTGCGAATGAGCACAAGCCAACCCACGGAGAGTTTGCATAATCAGTGCGCTTACTAAGTTGATGGGCAGCGGGGAATGTTCATGTATGAGATTTGCCAAAGAGCAACCATCAATGAATTCCATCACCAGAAAAATTCGCTCTGAACTGGAGGAAAGTTCGTAGATATCAACGATATTTTCGTGCTTAATGCGAGCGCATGCCCGTGCTTCTCGTTCAAATCGTTCCCTTAAATCCTCATCCTGGAAGAGTTCCGGGCGCAGCTCTTTGATCAGGACTGGTCGCTGCAGAGAGTGTTGGAAAGCACGGTAAACACTCGTAGTGCTGCTTCTCGACAGCACTTCATCTATTCGGAAACCTTCAAATTCTACTTCAGAATTCATTGGAAAACACCGAAGGAGAGAAGTTCAGGCTTTCGCCTGATTCTTAAGCTTGTTGCTTCGTTTTTCCCGCGTTCCATTCGGATAGTTTATAGTGCAGCCAGCGGAGCGACACACCTAACACGTCAGCCGTTCTGGTCTTATTGCCTTCACATTCTTCTAATGTTTTTAAGACAATCTCTTTTTCCTGCTCTTTGAGAGTTCTGGGTGTCAGTCCTTCAGCACTTGATTCAGGGATGAGCAGATCGTTTGTGGTGATGCTGCTGTTATCAGCCAGGACCACGGCACGTTCGATGGTATTTTCCAGTTCCCTGACATTGCCGGGCCAGTTGTAGCGAGTTAGAGCTTTTAATGCATTAGCTTCTATCTTCCTGATTTTCTGACCGGACTTTTCAGCTATCCTTTTGAGAACGTGGTGAACCAATACGGGGATATCCGTTCTTCGTTCCCGCAGTGGCGGCATTGTCATTGAAATTACATTTAAGCGGTAATAGAGGTCTTCTCTGAAATTTCCTTTTTCAACTTCGATTCTTAGGTTTTTATTGGTGGCAGAAATTATGCGCACATCTACCTTGCGATCTTCAGTATCTCCCACCCGCCGGAATATCCCTTCCTGCAGAACTCGAAGTAACTTCGCCTGTATGGTAGGGCTGATATCAGCTATTTCATCCAGGAAAAAGGTGCCATTATCGGCTATTTCAAAGAGGCCCCGCTTATCAGAAATAGCGCCGGTGAAGGAGCCCTTCTTATGACCGAACAGCTCGCTTTCCAGAAGGCTTTCCGATAAGTTTCCGCAGAACTGTGCCAAAAACGCATAGTCGCGCCTGTGACCATTATAGTGAATAGCACGAGCTACCAGTTCCTTGCCGGTACCGGATTCACCTTCAAGCAGAACGGAAATATCTGAATGTAAAATCTTGCTCATCATGTCGAAAACAGCCTGCATTTTGGTGCTGTTTCCTATGATTTCAGGAAAGCCATAGGTGCGCTGCAATTCAGTATGCAGCATTCTATTCTCTATCTGCAGAGCTTCAATTAGCCTGGCATTTTCAATTGCCAGCGCAGCCTGATTGGCAAAGGCTTGCAGAAAACTAAGGGTTGATTCGTTAAAGCGCTGTCTGTTAATAGTGCTATCTAAATAAATAACTCCGATAGTTTCACCTTTCAGGATGAGCGGCACACAGGCGACAGCAGTGATCTTCAGATTGACTATTGACTGGGACCCGGACAGACGGGGATCATCCTGGGCATCAACCGTCCACAAGGGAGTATTTTCCTGAAGCACTTTGTTGACCACACTCGCAGATGGTTTGATAATGCTGTCAGCCGCGCCTTCGGTCATGTTTAATGCAACTGACATCCGCAAGGTATTGCTATCTCCATCCTTCAGAACTAAGAAACCGCGCTCAGCTTTTATCGCTTCTGCGGCTATATCCATGACCTTTTCCAGCAGTGGCTGCTTCTGAGGTATGGAGTTAATAGCCTGTCCGATATCGAGAAGCGCTTGCTGCTGTTCGGGACTGAGTTCGTTGCCAGATTCATTCATGATGGTTCAAGCTAACAAAACACCTGATTTACTGTTGATAGACAAAGTGTGCTTTAGCAGAGCGAGCGGAATTTTCGTATTCATCGAAGACCCAGAGTTCCCAGTAATACTCATCATTGACAAAACTACTATTAACCGTAACGGTGGTTACGGAAGCAGATATTCCGGATTGTTGCCAGAACAGCGAATATACATTGGAACCTATCTCTCTATAGACTCTCACATCATACGTAAAAAAGAACGTCTGGTCAAATTCTTCCCAGATCAGTGCAACCTCTGGTGGTCCAACCACCTCATCATCGATAGGACTCGTAGGAATGGGGTAGGTTTCAAAGAAGCGCATTACAGGAATGGGTTCAGTAGCGCTGCTGTTCCCCGATGTGTCTTCGACGGTGCAAGAGAAGTGCTTCCACCGGATGCTGTCCACATTTCCGTAAGGGAACTGTTCCTCAGGAAGATAAAAATCATAATAAAAAGAGCCGCCAGAACTCGAATCCGGGTTATAGGACATAAGGGTATCAAGGAAATCTTCAATATGTAAGGTAACGCTCACAATATCATTTAATCCGTCCGGTTCGGTGAGAAGTGTTTGGGCGAAAATTATGTGATATTCGGGTGGTACAGGTGGATTTATTTGGTGGACGAATTGTGAGATGACCTGGAAATCTTCAATGACTGGCAATGCATCAAGCCGGAAATCAGCCTCGGTTACCTGGCCGATATTCACGGAAATGTCCAGCGTATCAGGTTCGAAACCTTCAGGATTACAAAAAACCTGATAATCGCCCGCGCTAATTCCTTCGATCAGGTAATCTCCGTTGGAATTGGTCACCGCACCGATGTATCCAGGAGAGGTTAACACGAGAACATTCGGCAGTGCTATGAAGCCCAGGCTGGTGACAGTCCCACTTATAGAACCAACAGAATCAATTTCACCAACAGGCCCAATATAGTTCCCGGATTCAGGATCATAGGGATTGTCCCGGGGCGCATCACATGCGAAGATTGTCAACGTCAAGAAGATGACGCAAATATGGCGTAAATTCCACATAATCCTAATTATATGGGTATTTTAACCATTTAATTCAGTGGGGAATTTAATCATTATTTGCACACATTACAAGTGAAATTCGGAAAATATCACCAAATACTGAAAATTTTGCACAGAGAAGAAAAAGCCGGCAAAAGCCGGCAAACATTAGCAGGCAGATTCTATTATTTCAAACGGATAAGCTGGAGCGCATTGCGGGTTTCATCAGTAGCAAGAACAGCCCAGTAAATCCCCGAAGCTGAATTCACTGCATTCCAGGTAAAATGATGCATCCCGGCATCTAAAGTGCTTGCGACTATTTCCCTTACCAGTTCACCGTTCAGGTTATATATGGACAGGTTAACCTCTTGCCTGGTAGGAATATTAATCTGAAGACGGATTGTTGGATTAAAGGGATTGGGATAAGCTTCAACTAGATAATAGTCTAAGGGGTTGGACAAATCCTGAGGGGGTACATAGGTCACCTGCGTAACTGGGTAACAGCCCATGTCAGCTACGGTGTTATCCGGATCAAAGGGGGCGGCGGGATTACCGGCATCGATGCATGGGGAATGCACCATAAGATTGAAATCACCTTTATCAGAATCCACAAAAAGTGGGTCTTGACTAATGCATCCCGGTCCCACCGAGCATCCAATCAGATTATCTGTATGGTTGTATATATCCGTGTAGCCAATTAAAGGATTGCAGCCATCGCTGGCTACTACACCGTTGGAGAATTTATCGCCATAGAGAATGCAATTCTCAATCGTGGGATGCGAGTTCTGGTAGGCATAGATGCACTTATCAGCGTAGTGACCAGATGCTACGGCGATGGTATTGTTCACGAATACCGGATATCTACTTTCAAAGAGGAAAACACCCTGAGATTGACTCTGGGAAATTACATTTATTAGATTATAGGAGAACACTGCTTTATCGACGTAATCCAGCCAGCAGCCAAACGAAATACCCACTCCATCGACGTTGATGGTGGAATTATAAACCTCAGGTTCTGACAGGTAGGCTCTGATACCAACAGCAAGGCGAGTGGGGCTTAAGTTTTTAGCTGAGATGTTGCACCGATTGACAGAAACGTTAGAACCCCGCAACCTTACACCATTAACTTCCAAACCTTCGACGTCGATATCACATTCGAATAATTCAAAATCTGCGTAGTAGGCATAAACACCCGCAGAATGTGCCTTTATTGTGCAGAACCTAATTAAAGGGCTGCAATATTGAGCACGCACCCCGTACAGCGGTCTTTCAATGGAGACATATTCTAATTCTGAAGTGCTGGCGGTTTCATTATAGAACCAGATTCCCTTCCACGAGGACAAGTCACTACCGACAAAGAAGATAGAGTCACCCGCTGCGCCCTTAGCAAGCAGTGTCCCGAAAACTCTAAGAGTATCGTTGGAGGTGAATTGGACAGCGACTCTCGGTTGAATTATTAAAGTATCACCTGACTCTATGGTCAGAGTACTCTCGACGATGTAAGGACTATCACCTTCTGTCCAAACACCGGAGACCGATCCGCCTATATGGGTTTCTCCGAAAACC
>NJBN01000015.1 GCA_005223185.1 candidate division LCP-89 bacterium B3_LCP | reverse complement strand
GACCGCATGGGATCAGATTAGCAGATTTTCAAAGAACAATTGAATTGCTGATCCACGCTATCTTAGTATTCGTATCTCCAAAGAGATTATGTTATGTCCGGTAATAAATATTCTCGGACAGACTCGTCCGCAGGGATGACCGGACGCTTGACTATACCCTCTCCATAAACAACACCCCCAATCCCCCCTTGACTTTAATCCGAAATTAACCTATCTTTAAATTACTTCAAAACCTTCAACAATTAACTTTAAAACCCATTATGGACCGCGATCTATCATCCGTTCAGGAAGTGCGGGAACTGCTTTCACGAGCCGAAAGCACACTGCCTGCCCTGAAGGAACTTTCCCAGGAAGACGTCAACCGCATCACCGAAGCTATGGCTGATGCCGGTTATCAAGCCGCAGAGAGCCTGGCGAAAATGGCTGTCGAAGAGACCGGCTTCGGCAAATACGAAGATAAAGTAACCAAAAATCGCTTTGCCACCCGTAATCTCCTTCAGTACATAGCTCCGCTGAAAACAGTCGGCTTTATCGAGGAAGACTCTGTCGGCAAGGTGCATAAGATCGCCGAACCGATGGGTGTGGTGGCAGCCATCATTCCTTCCACCAATCCGACTTCCACGGCGCTGTACAAAGCCATCATTGCTATAAAAGCCCGCAACCCCATCGTCATGTCGCCACATCCGGCTGCCGTGCGCTGTACCATCGAAGTGTGCAACGTTCTGTCCGGAGCCGCTCAGCGCGCCGGAGCTCCCAAAGATGCCATTCTCTGCATGTCCATTCCCGAAATGTCCGGCACGCAGGAACTGATGAAGAATCCAAGCACTCACGTCATCCTGGCGACCGGCGGCACCGGTCTGGTAAAAGCCGCCTATTCTGCTGGAAAACCTGCCTTTGGCGTAGGTCCCGGCAATGTCCCCGCCTTTATAGAGCGCACCGCTAACGTGCGCAAAGCAGTGAAGGACATTGTCGCTTCCAAAACCTTCGATTACGGCACCGTCTGCGCTTCCGAACAGTCCATTGTCGCTGATCTGCCAGTCAAGGACGAGGTCGTGGCGGAACTTAAGCGCAACAATGCCTACTTCTGCACCTCTTCGGAGATCGCTGCTCTGGAAAAGACCATGATTAAATCCACTGGTGGAATTAACTCCGGCATCGTGGGACAGCCCGCTCACCGCATAGCTGAAATGGCAGGCTTCGAGGTAACACCTGAGACCAGCATGCTGGTGCTTCCCATGACCGGAGTGGGGAAGGACTATCCGTTATCCATCGAAAAACTGTCTCCGGTGATCTGCTTCTACGAGGTGGACGGTTGGGAACAGGGCTGTGAGAAGAGCCTGGAGATTCTGAACTTCGGCGGCATCGGACACACTCTGGTCATCCACAGCCGCGATGAGAAGATCATCCGTGAATTTGCGCTGAAGAAACCCGTCTTCCGCGTGCTTGTTAACACACCTGCCACGCACGGAGCCATAGGTTACACCACCGGCCTGGAACCAGCGCTGACTTTAGGCTGCGGCACCTGGGCGGGATCCAGTACCAGTGATAACGTCACTCCTCTGCACCTGATAAATATAAAGAGGTTAGCTTACGAAACTAATCCTCTCCACGAAGGCGATACTACCACAGAAAGCAAGCCTACAGCGCGCTGGCGCTATGATGATCAGTACCACTACCGCCCAGCAGAAGAGGAAGCTGCCAAACCTGAAACCCATGCAGATGCGCCCGCTTCACCATCGCCGCTTCCCGGTTCTCAGAGACAATACGGCACTTCCGGCATCACCGAAGACCAGATTGATGCGATAATAAAGGAATTCGGGAATCAGAAGCCAGAATAAAGAAGATAAATGACCCCGAATGGGGCCAAACATGAATAGCCGTAGGTACAACCTACGGATGGTATAGGAGCCCCCCATGCAGCACCACCTTAAAGATAAAACAGCCTGGATAACCGGCGGAGCGTCCGGTATCGGCTTGGCAACAGCAAAGCGTTTCGCAGCAGAAGGCGCCAAAATCGCCATCACTGACGTCAATGAAGAAGGATTGGTGAAAGCTGCCAAGGCTATCGGCGGCGATGTTTTCACCATGACTGCCGACGTTTCCAACAGAGAACAGGTGCAAGCGACTGCCAAAGCTATTGTGGATAAATTCGGCAGACTGGATATCCTGATTGCCAATGCGGGAATAACTCGTGACGGGCTGTCATTGAAAATGTCCGAAGATAAGTGGGATCTGGTGCTGGACGTGAACCTGAAGGGGACTTTCCTCTGCTGCCAGGCAGCCATGCGCCACATGATGAGCCAGAAATCCGGACGCATCGTTACTACTGCGTCGGTTGCTTCATTGGGCAATCCGGGTCAGGTGAATTATTCTGCTGCCAAAGCAGGCATCATTGGCTTGACTAAAACGCTTGCTGTCGAATTAGCGCATTTCGGTATTAGGGTTAACTGCGTGGCGCCCGGCGCTACGGACACTCCCATGCTGCAGGAATTGAAGCAAGAAATGCGCGATCAAATGCTGCAGATGATCCCCTTGAAGAAGTTCTCCAGACCGGAAGACATCGCCGCCGCCCATCTCTTCTTCTGTTCGGATGATGCGTCATTGATCACCGGTCAGGTGCTTTTCGTCGATGGAGGTATGACTACCGGTATTTAGGCTGTGTCAGATTGCTCCTTGAACCTGTGCGTATAATCACTGACGAATCTTTGAAATATAATCGGCTGCCGGCCAGTTATACGATAGAAATCATCCCAAACCCGTGCGCCTTTACCATCACGAAACTGATCGTACAATCTGATCAGATCGTCCACTAACCAATCAGCGACTCCCCGCTTCAGCATCTCCTTTCTTGCATCTTCAGAACAGATGTCCCGGTAGGTTACCTCTTTACCAATCACATTCGAAATCGCCTCGGCAATTTCATAGAATGATAAAGCTTCCCCGCCGGTCAGCCGGTATATTTTATTTTCATGCCCAGTTTCAGTTAAAGTTGCCACAGCAGCAGCCGCAACGTCACGCGCGTCAATCATTGCAACTTTACCACTTCCTACCGGTAGACGTATAGTACTGTCAGATATGACCTCTGGGATAAGACCGAACAGATTCTGCATGAAATTGTGGCAGCGCAGGAAAGTGTAGGGGATACCCGATTCGGTTATCATCTTTTCCGATTCTCCGTGCCATCGACTCATGGATAAATCAGCTTCCGGTTTGGCCCCCAATGTGGATATTTTGACAATGTGCCTGATCCCCTCCTTCTTGGCAGCCCTGACGACATTTGCTTCCCATTCAACCTGCCGGGGATGACTAGGGCTTGAGAGAAAAACGCTCTCTATCCCATCGAGAGCGTTTCGCATCGAATCCTCAACACTAAAGTCCGCAACTACAATCTCATGGGCATGATCCTTTAACAATTCAGCTTTGCGGTCATCCCTGACCATCGCCCGCATGGGAAATCCTGAAACAGCTAATTGCTTCACGACTTCCCTGCCAATTCTTCCGGTGGCTCCAGTCACCAATATCATATATCATCCAAACAGCACAATGAAGGTCCCTACAACTGCCAGAATAATTCCAGCAGAACGCTGCAGGTTAATCGGTTCTTTTAAGAATATCGCCGCTAAAATGAACACGAATATACTGCTGGTCTGGTTTAAAGCTGCCGCCTCTGAAGCTTGAGTATATTTCATTCCTGCCAGCCATAGGATAAGCGAAAGATAAGCGCCGATAAACGAACCTGAAAGCGTATATTTCCAGCTCTTCACTGATAGGACAGATCCAACGATCTTCTTCCGCTGAGGATGAAAAAGGAGGGCTATAATGAGAACGGCTGCACCGCTCATCAACCGAACTTCGGAGACCCACAGTAATGATGATCTTTCCAGGAGTGGTTTTATGGATACTATACTGGTGGCAATAGTGATCATTGCCAGGATGCCGAAAATAACCCCTAATACCAAATCTTTCCTGGAGATATTCCCCCGTCCCTTTCGCTGTGTTGCAGTTAGAACCGCCGAAATAATCAGGAGAACTCCGATAACCTGTAGAGTAGTGAGCCGTTCACCCAGCCAGATGATGGATAATCCAATTATGGAAGGGCTGTAAAAACAATCAACGATAGCCGTCAACCCTGCACCTAAGCGGTTTAAACACATGAAAAACAGTGTGTCGGAAACGCCTATTCCTATAGCACCTGAAAATATTAACAACCAGTAATCAGTGGCTGAAACATCCGGTAAAAATGTCTCACCCCAGAACCACATTGTGGGGAGAATCAATACAGCCGCCAAAAGATTCTTGAAAAGATTAAGCCCGATGGGATGAACCGCCTCACCGCTTTTTTTAAATAAAATAACCGCAAATGCCCATACAAACGCCGTTAACAGTGCTATTGATTCACCTAAATAGGGTATGGACGTCGTCATATGATTCAGTGTTGAACGGTTGAAAGTATTTTATTTCTGTATCGACCTAAAGGGTAGTTCATCTGGCTCCAATTATACATCTTTTGTTTAAATATTTCAAGAGCTTTTGCCTAAATGATTCTTAACAATAATCACACTCTACCTGGCAAACCTTAAATGTTAAACTAAAAAAAGCGCCCTTTTCACAGGCGCTCTATAAGCTAAGTGCTGTTTTCAAGACTATTCCTGATCTGGTGCCCAATCTGGTAGTGTACCTGAGTCAAGAGCTCTCTGGACGCCCTTGTGCACTAAATCGCTTTTATGTGATTGCAATTCCGTTAGGCGTTCTCGCACCTTGCGTACTTTTTCTTCTAAAACCTGTAACCGCTTTCTGTCATGTTGCACTTTGGCATTGAAAAGATGATTCATCAGTTCTTCAGTACGTACTCTTATACGTTCCTTGGAACTGCGCTCCTTTGCATGGCGGTATTTTTTGGTTAATTCTCTCAACTCAGCATAGATAGCCGAAAGGTCAGAGGATCTGCCTTCAGAATCTTGGGAAGCATCAGCCAATAAAAGGATATCCGTAGATGTCTGTGAAATTTGGACGCTACCGTTTCCATTTTCAGGATTGTCGGCAAATCCTATCTTCATCAGAGCTATGCTTATAACAAAAGCCGTTAGAACAACAGTTCCCATTGTCAATTTCAACCTGCTTTTCATGTAACCTCCAGAGTATTTATGGATGTTTTTAGCTGTGTGATGTTATACTTTTTGCCTCTTGAAAAGTTTCTTCCCTCTAAAGGTAATAGAATTTGCTTGACTCCCGCGTAGAATATGGCTATACTGACTTTGATTATGAATATGACGTTCCGGTAACCGAGATTACTGATGATGATTCCCAACCAGTCAAACAATTCAATTTTTTCTGACGCTGCAGAAGACCTCGGAGTGGAAAAGAAGATATTTGCCATAGCCAGCGGTAAAGGAGGAACTGGCAAATCAACTTTCGCCATTAACTTTTCCTTAGCACTTGCTGCATTAGGACATGAAGTCATCCTGATTGATGCCGACCTTGGTGGAGCGGACATTTCCAATCTGCTGGGAATAAGCACACCCAGATATACCATGAAGGACTTCATACATGGTGAAGTGACCTATTTAGCTGAAGTTCTCGAATCCACGCCTTCACCTAAACTGCGTTTGATCGCAGGAGGCTCCGATATTGTCTCGATATCCAACCCTCTCTATCAGCAGAAAATGAAGCTAATTCGCAATATGTCCCAATTGGAAGCGGATTATATCATCGTTGATTTAGGACCGGATATTTCCTTCAATAATTTGGATTTCTTCAATGCAGCCCCTGTTGGATTCCTGATTACTCAGAATATTGATCCTATAATCTTAGGATTCTATCGCTTTCTCAAAGCTGCATTCGTAAGGCGGTTAAAGCAGGAATTTAAAAAGGAGCAGTATATCCTCAACATTATTAACGATTTTCAGAACCAGGGATGGAGTCGCAAACGCAGGAATCTGATCGGTTCTATCAGGGCTGCGAGCCGCGAAGTTCATGGCAGGTTGGAAATGGTACTGGAGACATTTCAACCGAAGTTGGTATTTAACAAAGTAGAGTCAAATGCCGCCAAGAAAACAGCCGACCAGATGTTCAGCTTTATATTGGAGAACTTTGGATTTAGAATGCAGACTGTCGGTTATTTCCCATTGGATCGTGACGTGGAGAGAGCATACGCTCACAGCGAACCGTTTTTACTGCGGTATCCAAAATGCCACGTGGCTAAAGCACTGTTCGAACTCTTGGTCGTAGCTGGTTTAAATAAAACCAATTCCGGTGAGAGGATCGAAAGTTTCTCGCAGTTCATTCGTTACACGAAAATAGAAGCGCCTTCCTGGCAGTTCTTAAAAGTCTGATATATTATGTCCAAAGAAGTTGAAGTGAATAAATCCCCGCGAAGTGAAGATCGGCGAAAAGGAGGAGACCGGCGAAAAGTTCATACAGATCCGGCTACTCTTCCCTTCCCTGATCGACGTAAAGGTGAGCGGCGCCAAATGGATCGGCGCATTGTATCCGAAGAGGAAAAAAAAGAAATCGGTAAGAAGATCATACCGGATGGTGAAGACGGTTGATGTTTATCAGAAATTGATGCTTGATATATTTGGGACAGCCCCTTTTCTGTCTACTTCCGCTTCACCCCTGCTGCTCTGCAGAAACTATTCATGTGGATTTGCCCCCCTTTATGCAATATAGTATCACCGCCTAATTCCGGGTCATTCTTCATACTGCCAGTACAGGGGAAAGCGTGCCAGTAATGACTCACCTCAAATTCCAATTTATCATTGATGCTGTGCCCTTGCAGGTTGTGAGCAACATAATGACTGTTCCCGCATGGCGCTGATATTTTAGCAGTTGCCGTGGCAATTCGTCCGCTGTCTTCTTCTATTTCAACTTGTGGATAGCCGATTCGGAACCGTTCTATAAACTCATCTGTAACAGGACCGATGCCGAATCTGAGATCACAAAACGGTTTGGGTGCTGCGAATTCTACCTCGTATTTCTTAGATGCTTCCTTCAGTTTCCCCTTAGCCCAGCGTGAAACCCAATCCGGCGCTTCTGCTGGAACAATCATGGATTTTCCCCCGGCTTCATTTATCATCTCCGGAAGCTCAATCAAGATCTCCTCGTGAATAGCTATCGCTGCTAAGACGTCGTGTTGAGGGAGCTTATTGGGTAGGTATTCCGCTGGGTCATCGAGCAATTCAGGGAGTAGAGAGGGAACATAGAGGATTTTTACGATATCGTTGCTGAAATCTGTTACTCGCCAATCGCGGCAGTGTATGCAGCTATCCCCGCAGCCAGTACAGAATGTACGGTCATTTTTCAGATGCTTGATAAAGCGGTCAGCCCAGGCAGTATCGAAGGTTCGATCGAAGGGACCGGGGCGTTGTGGTTGGTCAGTTGGTTCAGAACAGATTATCAGAAGTTTCAACAGGCAGGGCTCTTTTAGTTTCTTCCCCGGTTTGCATGATGAAGTATTTCTTAATTTATAAAAGTATCGGTAACGTCCAGAGCGTCATTTTCTCCGGGGCGAATGAACTCAACCCGTTCCGGTTCGATGCGGAATACGACAAAATCCGGGTCATCTATTCCTGTCCAGTATTTTTCGACAGGATAGTCATTCTCTTCGACCGCCTGGCGCTTTTCTTGCCCAAAAACCTCAATGGTGTTACCTGCAAATCGGATGTAACCGGTTCCTCTCTCGCCCGGAAACAGCGTAACCCATTCAACCTTGTCGCATTCTCTGATTTCTGCGGCTTTACGCGTCATCCGTGAAGTGGCTATGTAATAACCGGACGGCGTTACCATGAGCGTCACAGGTCTTACACGCGGATGCCCTGAACTGTCAAGAGTTGCTAAATAGACAACGTGTTGTTCCTGCGCCGCAAACAACAATTTGATTTCATTAAGAGTGTTTTTGCTCATTTTAATCCACCAGATCTAAATTGACAGTGGAGATCTGTCCTCTACTTAGTTTTTTGCGTTCACGCTTTCTGAAGTTTCCAACCATACATCCTTCACAAAAGCGGGTACGTCTGAAGCCTCCTGTGGCCCCACCAGGATATCCCAGCCGGGCATGGCGTCCTCCATCTCACCTTTAATGACCGCGACGTATCCCGGAATGATGACTTTTCTGTGGTTGACTTTGTCGGCAATACCGGATTCCAGAACAGCCTTCCCGACCAGTTCGCCACCGAATTTACCCGCCGACCAGGCGGTCAACACTGACATCCCTTCTGCATCGACTATGACTAAGTGTGCCGGTTCCCCGGAGGCTTCAACTTCACTGGAAAGCATGAAGTAAGTTAAAGAGAAATTGGTAGTAACGTAAACTGGACTATCACTATCAGGTTCACCTACCGAGTAGATTCCGCCCTCAACCTGCAGCGGTTTCTGCGGATCGGTGTAGATGTTCTGTCGCAGAGTTAACAACGGCAGGTACTGCCATTGTTGCCAGTTCGGAAAGATCACAATCCCGGCGTACTTGGCGATTCCCAACGAAGCAGCAAGCGCTACTTGATATGGATCGGCATCGTCCGGAATCCTTATGACCGATGGATACCCGAAGCCTTTATCAGTTTTATCCAGCGCCATTCTGCGTATCAGCGTGTGATTTTTCAGTAACTCAGACTGGCTTCCGAAACCGGGATCGAGTAAAATATCTTCCACTCCCTGTGATGCAATCTCTTCAGCTAATACAGCCAGATTATCCAGATAATCGGCATTTAATATAATGGGTATTTTATTCGTTTTGGCAATTTCAGCAAAAGCAATAGCTTTTTCCTTGTTGGGGCAATACACGAACCCTGCCTGATCGTCCAATGCTTTGACTGCTTCTCCAGCTCTTTGCGGGTCTTCACTGATTATTGCCACAGGCAGATCTGATAATTCGGCTATCCGCTTTGCTTTTTCAGTGTATGTGCCGGTGTCATTCGACCTGTCAAACAAGGCAATCATGCTTATAGCGATAGTTTCACCAGCGCGATCGTAGGATGCTTCATTTATGGTTTTCACTGCACTGTCGAAATCATCAGCGGAAAGATCATCACTCACACCCATTGCCAGGATTGTGGGATGATAGAAAGTCTTATCATGCCTGAAGAGAACTACTTCTTCACCTGATTCCAGTTTCTTGTCATTTCCGCCTATTGTTACCTTGCGGATGGGCGGCACCGACGCTGCACCTAATGCGGCTTTCGCTTCATCCGAAGCATAAGGGCAGAGATCCAGAGACACCTGCTTTGCCGCCAGTTTCATGGCAAAAGCCAGACAGGTGGGGAAGTCGCATTCCTTGCAATTTGTCTGCGGTAGAAGTTTATATATCTGCAATCCCGTCAAAGCCATGATATCCTCAATCTGTAGCCATTAGTTCATCTATCACTATTTCAACCTGTTTGACAGCTTCCGGGTGGCGCATGACCAGCACGTCAGACCCTGCCAGAAGCAGTCCATGTGCGGTGATGGCTTCCCAGAGCACACCCCGTTCAAGTTCTGATCCCCAGCTTGGAGCTTCCAGTTCCGGAAGCTTGGCTTCTTTCGTTTTCCAGGTCTCCTGTCCGACGAAATTGATGAAAGGCATGCACATCATCGAATCGTCACCCAACGCCTGCAGCCGAATACGCTCCATCACTGAATAGGTGTATTCGTACCCGTATCCCAGCCCGCCGGTCAACGGATCGATGATGATCTTTTCGGAGGGTACGTTCATATTCGTCAATAATATGTTCAACTGTTTTGCTAAGTTGACGTCGATGGGCGTCTCTGCGACTAAGTTACAATCGTAAGCAACCGTTGCCGCAGCCAGAGTCTTATACTGTTCCTCGAAAGCTGAAGCCAGAGTTAAACCCTCTCCTCGGCATTCTTCAGCGCATTTCGACAGGATTTCGGCATTCTTCTCATCTGATCCATAGCCCTGTACTATGATCGGTACACCGACTACTTCCATCACTTCCCGCAGAAGCTTTACACAGTCATCAACCGGTCTGTCTCCTCTGTCAGGATGCGCACTGATGAAATTCAGGCAGATTAGCTTAGCGTTATATTTCTCAACCACCAGCTTCGCCCAATCAACCGGATCACCGATGACGTCCTTGAAAGGCTCCTTCAATGCGTCAGGCCAGTCGTTCTGGGGCGGATCCGCATCAGGAATCTGGTAAGCTATCACTGGTCTGTGCGGAATTTCACCTTCGAAGTGGTGGAAAGGAAGCGCTTTTTGCCCGCCAATGGTTAACTGTGACGTCCGGCTGCCGCCTTGTTCAGCAGTACGGCCTAATTGTACTTCCCTGATTACGCCTGACCATGTTTTTGTGGGTAGAGTTATTGGCATGGTGATTCTTTTCTATTTTCAGATTTCTGTTTCTGAAGCGGAAAATGCCTTCAATTCGCCCGTTATCTCTGCAATACTCAACTTCATCGTATCATTAACAACTATACTTTGGTTATTAATAGAATTAGTTCGGATATCATCATCGTTGGAAATACTGGCAATTAAAGGAATATTCTCAAGCGCATTCTGTACCAGTGTATTCTCATCAGGAGATGCCACCCTGTTCACCACTCCCACTATCTTCGGCACACCCAGTTCCCTGGCTAACTTGAAAATCCTCTTCGATGTTTCAATGCTCTGGCGGGATGGCTCCACCACGATGATCATCACGTCCACACCCTGAGCCGTCCCGCGACCTAAATGTTCAATACCTGCCTCCATGTCTATGAGAACGATCTCACCTTTTTGCGTCAGAGCATGACTTACCAATTCCCTTAAGAATATGTTTTCAGGGCAAGCACAACCTCCCCTGGCTTTGGGGATATGTCCCAATACCAACAGACGAATATCACCGATTCTAATACCGTATTTTTCAGGAATATCATCTACCCGCGGATTCATCGTGAAGTACGATCCGATATCTTCGGAGGTGGAACCCACCCGCTCTTTGATCAGTTCCTTCATCTCCACGATGGGGACAATACCATCTGGCTCTGGAACGCCCAATACTGAAGCCAGATTAGCATCGGGATCAGCATCTATCGCATAGACTTTGTATCCTTCTTCTTCGTATGTCTTTGCCAGCAATGCTGTCAGCGTTGTCTTACCAACACCACCTTTGCCGGTTATGGCTATTTTCATTGGTTTTCTGAAAAGCTTCACACCACCCGGAAATGAATTTCCGGGCTAGTTTAATACTGTCCCACTGAAGTGGGACGCTTCTTTTTCTCCGTCCCGCCCTGGCGGGACTGAAGTATATTAGCCCGGGAATTCATTCCCGGGGAGTTAGATCTCTTTAAATGCTTCTTGACATAGGATATGTAATAGAGTCAAATTAAAATGATAACGCCAAGCTTCAGTTCTACCTTGAACTCTTCTTAAGTCTTCACATTCAACGAATCCAAATCCGCCAAGATTCGACATATACTGATGACTATTTTCATGAAAATCATGCGGAGTTCCCAACATAACACGTATATAAGTCTGTAATAATTTACTCCCGAATTGTTCTTTACCCATTAATAAAACCACCTTAAGAAATTCAATATTCTCCTTTTTCTGCTGCTTTAATAATTTTAGTCTGTGCCTTACCGACTTAACTAATTCCTGCTGATAAATGCCCATAACACGAACCCTATCAAGGAATGGGGGTGCCTGGATGTCTAGTTTTTCCTCAAGTTCGTTCTTACTTTTGTATTCTATCACCATAAATGCATTGACATCAAAACGGAGATCATTTAATGATTTGCCTTTTGGTAATTTCTTGGGATTTGCGAGTAGGAGTATATCCTTCCCTTGTCCCCATATCAGGCCCAATTCGAGATAGACGTTTAGATTCTCAGGTGTGAGAACACCAATGCCAAAATCGCTTGCAGTAGCAAGTCTGCAGACCTTACAAAACTTAATCCCCGTCCCTGGCTCACTTGCTGCCTCTCGTATCAGGCAATTCCAGCTTTTGAATTTTTTCTTGATAGTCTCAACTAAATACTGGTCTTTATTCTGAAATTGATACATTAAAAACCCGGTTTTTTCCCCTTCAGAAGCTTGTAGACTATCTACTACTGTCTGAGAAAGATCGCACTTATTCGGGTAATTCATCGGACAAATAAAATCAAATCCTGGCATAAATCACCTCCACATTCTGTATTCTGACTCCTGTCTCCTGAATCCTGCCTTAAACCATTTCCCCCATCTCTAAAGCCGGATGCCCGACTTCAGCCAGATGCTCAGCCAACTTCTCCAGATCGTCAGTAATTGATTCATCGGGGATTTTGTCCAGCAGATCAGGTTCACCGATCTCTTTGTAGCGTTCCGCCAGTTTATCACCCAAGCGGTTTTTAATACTGGAAGTCATCCATACAACTCTCTTCAAACCGCCATCGGCGGATATAAACTTCTTCGAAAGAACATAAAGGATGCCAATACCGATGAAACCCGGCGTCTGCTGTCCACCACCCACCACTTCCGCCAGGGAAGAGAAGGTCATGCCCGCAGGCGTCATACCCTGGAATTCACGATCCACGATCATAATGCCCCCCGTTCCCGGAAGAACGCAGGTGATAGCTTCAAAGCAGCCGCACGATGTCATGGGATCATCCATCATGGAGTAAGCGCTGAACCGTTCCACCGCCTGGTTTGACTTACTCTGGATAAAATCGTCCACACCGTTCCACTTGCCTTTTTCTTCATCGTAGCAATCACCTTTGGCAACCGGCTGATTGCCTCCAGTTGGGTTTATCTCATAAGCCGCTTTGCCGTCCAACCAGTTGTATGCTCCGCACAGTCCCAATCTCTCTGGAGTTATAATGCATACATGGTTGGGAGCGTACGATTGACAAAGCTGACAGGAATAGAAGGTGTCGACCGCTTCATCCACCAATTCACCCATGCGCTTGTCTCTGATTTCATATGCCGCTTTGGCTTCCTGGTATAGTCGTTCAACGTCTTCAGTATTGGTGTATAATTTAACCTGCACCTTATCCACTATTGCCGGAAATTCGTTTAAGAGCATTGACCGAAGCGTAACACCTAAATGCTTAAGGGTGAACCCTGCATTATACGCCGTTTTTGATATGCGTACCCAGATGGTATCCCGCTGACCCAAATGCATGACCCCCATCGGCATGGATAGCATGGTGTGGACGTACCGTTCCAGGATACTTTCAAAATCCTTTTGCATCTTGCGTCCGGCTACCTCCACCCAGATCGCTATCGGTAATTTGGCAGCCTCTTCCACTTCGCTTATCTCAGGACCGATGACTTCTATCTTCCCATCTTCCACTTCATCCAACTGCTTCATGGAAAGGTACTCGAAAGCCGTGTGGTATTTACCGCCGAATTCCACCTGCAGGTCATCCTTACGCACGCGTTCACCTTCAAATGCGGGACCATAACGCACCGGAATGTCTATCTTCTGGATTTTTATCTTCACGCCTCGCACTTGAATTGCGCGCGATGGCATATCGTCATGCGAAATGTTGGAAACGACGTGTTCGTAGGTACAGATTCCCGTCGGTAGGATTTCCGGTATGTCCGTATCGGCTATCACCGGGAATCCGAAGTTGATAGCACCCGCGGCGGTGGCGTATTTCTCATCATCGACTTCCCCCAGCGCCAGCACGAAAGCATGCACGCGTTCCTTGTTGTAGAGTAGAATATCCCGCGCTTCCTTCAATCCACCGGGTGTTAAACCGCCAAAAGTCATCGCTGACCTAGCTGCGAATCCGAGCGCCCAAACGGTAGCTGACGTATCTTTGCCGTAAGGAACCAGGAATGTATCCCAGTTCATCTCGACATTCGCTTCAGCTAACTGCTCCGCCATGGAAACGCCGTTCGTACTCGATGACAGGAATACCAAGATGTTCCTCTCCTGCAGGTCGCGGGCAAGCTTAACCGCCGCTTCTGTTGTGGGCAGCGCACCGACACATGCCGCAAATCCTGGCATGCGCCCATCAACTAATTTGATGCCCTGTTCCCGCAGGATCGCATCTGATGTAGCGCCCAGCCAGATGTCATTGTAAGGATTGGGATTGTGAGCGTATTTTAGCCCTTCAAGCACTTCTTGAGCGAACAAAGTTGCCATACCAGCATCCAAAGCTGAGCCTAAATAGGGCAGCCAAAGACCATCTGTCGGGATAGGGGGGAGGAGGTTCTTACAATGCTGGATAACCTCTTGCAAATCACCCACTTTCTGTACTTTTAAACCCAACATGGCGTAGATGACAGGCAGATAGTAAGCGGTATCCGGCAGGTCGATGATTTTATCCGCACCCAGTTCTTCCATTGACTTACCAAGCTGCTCTTCTGCTCTTTCAACGATCTTATGCGCGCCCCTAATGGCGGCTGTTGCTATAATTCGGGACATATCTATTCTCTTTATTGGTTATTCACTGTAAAAAAGCTGTTACAACAACGTTTCTTCGTATTCCGTTTCCTTAAAATCATCTCCCTGTTTCCGTACCAAAGGAAGAATCTTCGCATATTCGTAATGCCCTGCCAGCAGGTCATCTTTTATATCCGATATATCAACGCGTTTGCGCATGAGATTATGCAGAACTCCAGCTCCATCAACCTTGCCAATTAATACTGCCCCTACAAGCGCATTTCCCTTAAAGACCAGTTTCCAGTATCTGCCTTTACTGCGATTGAAGTGGCTGTGCATTTCGTACCCTTCGCCTTTTGGTTTGACGATACCGATCGATATGAATGATACTCCGAAGAAATCCGCAGCATTCATACGCATGGAACCATCATATATCCTCTCCGCACCAGCCATATTAAATCCGGCTACCCTGCCCTGTTCATAAGCGCAGGGCCATACCGCGTTGACGGTTTCTTCGTTGCTGACGCGATCCGTTGATACAACTACGTCACCAGCAGCATAGATATCCGCTTCATCGGTCTGCATGCGATTATCAGTTTTAATCCCCCAGTCAACCTTGATCCCCGTTCCTTCTGTCAGTTCGGTGTTAGGTTTCACCCCTTTGCCAGTGATGACTACCTGCGCCGGTAGTTCAGTCCCATCATTAAAGAGAACGCTTTCGACGCGTTCCCCGCCCTTGAATTCAGAAGTGCTCAAACCTGTTTTAACCTGGATGCCATGATTCTCGAACAGTTCCTGGAAATAATCGCCGCATTCGGGATCGGCAACCTGGGATAACAAATGAGGAGAAGTAATGACAACGTGCGTCTTTACATTATGATGATGCAACCCGGAAGCAGCCTGCAGCCCCACACAACCACCACCCAATACTATCCCTTCCTTGGCATCCTTGATAGTATCATAGATCTGCAGTAAGTCACCGTACGTCCGGAATCCGAACACTCCCTTCTTATCCTCACCCTTCACGCCGGTCTTTTGCGGAGAACCACCCACAGCTAAAAGCAGTTTATCAAAATGTACCTGATCATCGCTATCAAGCTGTATGGTTTTCTTGATCGCATTTATTTTAACGGCACGTTGACCTAAACGGATCTCGACTTTGTTCTTCTTGTAGAAATCAGGTGAACGCAGATCGAGTCTGCCCTTTTCAATCCAGCCCGCCAGTTCATAGGAAATCAGGGCGCGGCTGTACGCAGTTTCGGGTTCATCCGAAATCACGGTCAGATCAGATTCTTGATCCACCTCCCGGATGGCTTCCACCGCCCCGATTCCAGCCGCAGAATTGCCGATTATCACATAACGCATTATATCTCTCGCAGTAATCTTAAGCGGATTTAATGACTATTCCCTTGTTTCCCAAGTTCTTGAGATAAGCTCTGGCATTGTCAATCGTACCATAGATCAAAGCATGCGTCGGACAGGATGATACGCATGCAGGACCTTCTGATCGCCCTTCACACAGATCGCATTTTAAGGCTTTGCTGCTGCCTTCATCAGGAGTTACCGCTCCAAATGGACAGACCATGACGCACATCCAGCAGCCCACGCATTTGTCCAGATTCAACTTCACCTGCCCGTCTTCCGGGTCCTTGCTGACTGCTCCAGCCTTGCAGGCAAAGAGGCAATCCGGTTCGTCACACTGACGGCAGTTCAGAGGCAGCTTTACTTCACCAACTGTCTGTATCTCAATCCTGTATCGAGGCGCAGGCAATTCTGTGATCGCCCCCCATATCGTGTTCGATTTTGAGTGCGCTACAGCGCAAGCGACTTCGCAGGTTCTGCAACCCGTGCAAAGTCCCGATATTGCGAAGATTTTCTTAGTGTCATTCATCAGGCTGACCTCGCCACGTCGGGATTGTACATCATGGGATCAAGTTTTAGCGCAGCCCGTTTCTTATCCAGATGTTCAATGATGCCTCTGGCGGCGGTAAGCGGATTATCCTCAAATACCCAGTGCGCTCCGAAATCCTGCTCCATGCTGTTAGTCAAGTAATCCAGAACGGCAGGAGCTCCTAGCACTCTCGGCGCTGGTGTGTAAAAGGTTGTGATACCCGACCCCACCGCGTACAGACCAATCGCTACAGCTTTCTCGGACATCGCTTCCGGCGCTGCTGCAGCTACTGGCAGTTGAGAAATGTCCTCCCCAATGCCGCCCTCCTTTACCATCTCGCAGCAGGCAATCAGGATTCTCGAATTATCCACGCAAGAACCCATGTGAAGGACTGGTGGAATACCGACCGCTTCACAGATCTCCTGCAGACCTTTCCCTGCCATTTCAGAAGCAGCCTCAGGACGCAGCCAACCCGCCTTGGCGCATGCCAGAGCAGAACATCCGGTCTGAACTACTAAAACGTCATTCTTAAGTAGTTCCTCAACCATTACTTTATGGTTGTGATCGTGATTGATCTTTACGTTGTTACAGCCAACTACACCGACAACACCACGTAGCCTCCCTGACATTATGGCATCGTTCAACGGACGGTAAGTCCCCCGGAAAGTCCCTCCTAAGTGATGGAAGGTGTTCTCTGCGGTAAATCCGGCCACCAAATCCATGCTCTCCTGCGGGATGTCAACCAAACTCTTATCCCGCTTAGCGAAACTGTCAGCCGCGTCTTTTAGAAGTTCACGGGCGCAATCTAACGCTTTCTCTTCATGGAAGTCAAAATGATTAACTCCGGGGATGCGAGCCTTGTCAGACGTTGTCACCAAGTGAGTGTGAAAATGCTCTGCAATCTGCGCTAATCCGGGCATTACGCACTGAACGTCAACTATCATGGCGTCCACCGCGCCTGTTGAAATAGCCAGTTCCTGCTGCAGGAAGTTACCTGCAACGGGGTAACCCTGACGCATTAATATTTCATTGGCAGTGCAGCAAATTCCTGACAGGGTCAATCCTTCTGCGCCCTTTGACTTTGCATAATCGATTATTTCCTTTTCCCGTGCGGCTATCGCCAGCATTTCGGACAATACGGGTTCGTGTCCATGAACGACCACGTTGACGCAACCTTCTTTAAGCACGCCTAAATTCACTTTGGAACGTATTGGCTTGGGTGAACCGAACAGGATGTCCTGCAGTTCAGTAGCCATCATGGAACCACCCCAACCGTCAGCCAGAGCACAGCGTATTGCCTGCAGAATCAAGCTCTTGGGATCGGCGTCCACACCTTCATGTGTGCGATGCATACATTCCACTACTTCCCTGTCAACGGCTCGTGGAATCACACCAGCAGCTTCCCACTTATCCTGTTGGCCCTTTGGCGCTCTTTTTACGAAATCGACCGTACCTTCTGATTTACCGAAATTTTCCAGCAAGCGTTTTCCCAACTGAAGAGCCAGATCTGCATAGGAAACGTCTTCCGTCTTCAAGCCTAACTCAGCACCTATGGTTTTCAGCTTCTCTATATCTATGACCTTGTAATCCGGAGCGCTTCCGCTGGCAGCCTCCAGCAGCGTATGACAGATACCGCGAGCATGATCCGAATGCGCTGCCGTTCCCGCCGCCACCGCGCGAGTGTAATTTCGGGCGGAAATTGTATCGCGACCCGCACCGCACGCCCCACGAATGTCCTCCTTGGAAAATGGATCAATGCGGCAGGGTCCCATGTAACAAATTGTGCAGCAGAGTCCCAAATCACCAAAAGCGCAGATGGGCTGCATGGCTTCGTGCCGTTCCCAGATAGTAGTTATATCCTGAGTGCGGGCATGTTCGTATGCTTTAGTCGTCGCTGGATCAGCGGAAATTGTTCGCTTAGCCAAGTTTAACTCCCTTGTGTTTTCAGTAAGCTTAAGCAGAAATAGGGTGTTCCAATGAATTTAGAAAACCGATGTAAGCTTGATATGAAGAAATTGATGAATCGATGTTTAGCAGGCTGCTTCCCTCTAACTCAGCATCGAATACCGCGCTGTCACCGGGGATTACGCCAACCGCTTCGAATAGCTTCAAATCCAGGATTCCCGCTGCTGCTTCCAGTACTTTCTCCTCCTTGCCGTCAGGAACCCGGTTCAAGATGAGTAATCTACGCAATATCTTATTGGATACCTCTTCACCTATTTCCAATACGCTCTTCAGCGTATTCAAGGCTTTGACTGTTGGATCAGCCACGAAAATCATGACGTTGACGTCACGACCAGTACGCCTGGATATGTGTTCCAGTCCAGCCTCGCAATCGATTACGGTTACCTTGTAACCTCTGGTCAGACGGTCTAAATTATCGCGGAGGATGTTATTGACAAAACAGTAGCACCCAGGTCCCTCAGGACGCCCCATGGTCAACAAGTCAAAATCGCGAGATTCGGTTACAGCTTCCTGAACTTTGAGTTCTAAGTACTGCTGCTTGGGGATTGTATCGGGAATACCCTTAGCTACTGATCTGGTATCTTCACGGATTCCACCGATGGTTTCACCGGTCTCTATTCCTAAAACACCCGCCAGACACACGCTCGGATCAGCGTCCACCGCCAGAACGGGATTGATGCCTTTTTCAATAAGGTACCTGATCGTAAAGGCGGACATCGTCGTCTTGCCAACGCCGCCTTTGCCGACCAATGCAATACAGGGGGATTCAGGCATCTGTTAAATTTCCATCCGTAAAAGAGCGGAGAACCGGGCAGGTTCACCGCTGAATAAAATCTGCCAGCTTGCGTTAGGTTTCAAACTGCCTTTTTCCTCTTCTTTTTTCGTGCTGTCTCCTCACGCAAAGCCCGTGATACATTTGCCAGCAAACCCAATACCAATGTAGCTTGCTGATACTTCATGGTGCCCATCCCGCAGGACGGTGTAACCAATGCCTGCTTGAGCAGAGTATTTCGCGAAATTCCTCTGTTGGCTAAGTCGTCGATCTTCCCCATGAAGTTTGTGGTGAGGGACTGCACGCTTTCACTCTCGATACGTTCTGAAGTTGGTACAATTCCCCATGCTAATATACCTTTACGATCCAGGAAATCCTTTAGTTGGTCGATGTAGAGGGTCATACCCTGGAAATACTCGAAGGCATCGAAATTTATTATGTCGATATCCGTCTCCATCAGGATCGACCAGTCAGTATTGCCACAGCAGTGCACTCCAGCCAAAGCGCCTTCATTGTGCACCGCCTCGATGACCTCTCCTAAATAGCTGACTACCTGCTCCCTGGTGACATTAATAAAAGCCGAACCGAAACTGGACAGGTAAGGTTCATCGATGAAAATGATCACCTGATCACACAGTTTCTTCAATAAACGCACCTGCCAGCGCGATTTCAAAACGAGCGTTTTGAGTACACTATCAAAAACCTCTTCGTGGTATAATACCGCCCTTTTTCGGTGATCGGTTATCATCAAACCGAAACTAATGGGTCCTGTGATCTGACCCTTGACCCACTTTACTGTTTCCGGCTTTTGACGCCACATTCTATCCTTGAACGCTTCTAATCCCCTGGCGTAATCCGCATGTATGGAAAAATAATCCAAATCCTCATCGATTACACGCGTATAGAATTTTTCCAGTTCGCCATAAATGTCTCCTGATAGATTCATGTGCATTCTCCCCTTTTCCAGATCGAGTTCCACAAAGGGCATCCCGCCGGAAAACTGAATGTACATGGATTCTAAAAAGTTGGATTTTGGCAGTTGCGGCCAAGCTGGGATTTCAGGTAGAGTGCTGAGCATCAGCTCCACACCATCCTGTGGATTGAGATGTGGTAAACTGCCTACAGCGGCTGGAAGACATCCTGGAGAAAAGCGCATAATCGGTGATAATCTAATGGTTTGCCAATCAATAAATATAAAAAAAAACTATGCCGTGAGCAAGGTATTTTTAGTCTGAAAACGTCCCTGATTGAGGTCGGGTCCGGTCCACTTAAACAACCCTTCATGCCATTATTAAGCTATGCCATTTCCAATTCTTCAGTTTCTGATTCACATGCCTCAATCTCATCAGACTGAGTATCCCGCTGGCATGCCGGTATGAATATCCTGAAAGTCGTCCCCTCTCCCTCTTCTGTTTCAACATCAAATCGTGCGTTATACCTCTTTAATAATTGGTATGATGATGCTAATCCCAAACCGGTGCCGATGGGCTCGTTCTCCCGACGTTCATCTGCATTTGGTTTTGTGGTGAAAAAAGGATCGAAGATGTGTTCTAAGTGCTTTTTAGGTATTCCATACCCGCTGTCGCTGATCTCAACCAGGATCTCGTCCTGCGGTGTAAGAGTTGTTCTTACGTTTAATTTTTTCAATTCTGCATTGTACATAGCATCGACGGCATTCTTGATGATATTTATGAAAGCCTGAGAAAAATCGCTATAGATTCCCTGCAGATGTGGAAGGTTCGAATCAAATTCATAGTCCTTATTGATGTTATGCTTAAAATCTAAGTCCGCATCCAGGAAGGTCAACTCCTCAACTAAAAGTTGATTGATGTTAACCAATTTCTCTTTCTGGTCTTGCTCTTGACGGCTCTTAAACAACATGTTATTAATGATGGCGCTGATCCGCTGAACCTGGGTTAGCATCTGATCTAGATAAGGTACGTCATCCTGCGTCATCCTAAGTAACTCTAAATGGTTAGTGATGCCCTGAAGAGGAACGTTTATGTTATGCGCAATTCCCGCTGCCAGCATGCCTATTGAAGCCAGACGAGAATGCTGCATTAACTCCATCTGCATTTCATTCTCTATATCTTCAAATCGCCTACGCTCAGAAATGTCTCTTAGAATCCCCTGAACGGCAGGTTCACCATTAAGAACGGTGTAACTAACATTCACATCTAGGTCAATTAATCTGCCGCTTTTTGACAGACCTTTGAATTCGTAATTAGGAGGTAGTTTTTCGCCGACATCAACCCTTCTGGAACGTTCCTCTATCAATCCCCTCGATTCAGAAGCAACCAGATCCATAAAGTTGAAGTTGGGCATATTTACTTCATCAAGCTCATATTCAAAGAGTGTCTGGAATTTCATATTTATATATACGAAACGTTTTCCTTGTAATATGTATATTGCATCGTTTGAATTGTCGAACAGATTCCGGAATTTTACCTCCGAATCTGAAAGCTGTCCGATTAAATAATGATGCTGAATCCAGAGGACCATCTGCGATTGAATCTTTTCGAGATAATTACTGTGTTCAGTACTGAAAGAATCCTCATGTTTATCAGCCAGGAAGAGCATCCCTAACGGTATCCCTGCATTTATCAGAGGTGTGGCAATATATGACCTCATCCCTGCTTCCCGCATCTTCGCATCAAGAGAAGTTCCGGATTCAGGGATACTGGCTTCCCTGTTGAGGCGTTTATCATTTACTATCTGATGAAGTAAGGACCCATTGTACGTTTCCGAATGAGGTTCGCTTAAAGAGATGTCTTTACTCGGGTCCTCATCACCACTTTCAATCATATGAGTATCTACATAATCTCGATCTTTGTGTATAAAACTCAGGGCCAGCAAATCGTGAGGAATGACTTTAGAAATATGTGGGCTTAAGCCGGAGATGGCTCTTTCTAAGTCCAATTCCCCCAGTAACAGCGCGTTTATTTCACGTATCGATTCTTTCTCCGTTTCTTCTCTTTTGCGTTGTGTAATATCACGAATAATGCCAATATCAGCAGGCTTGCCGCCGTATGAAACAGTACCTCTGGAAATCTCCACGTCCAGGATGTTCCCATTCTTATGAATTAGCCTGGATTCGTACATGGCAGGAATATCCTTACCTGTCATACGTGTCCTGTAATGTTGTTCAACAACTCCCTTAGCATCAGGCGCTATAAACTTCATGAAATTTTTATCCTGGAGATCTTCAACATTGTAGCCTAAGATATCCGCTAATGCCTTGTTGGTGAATATTAATTTCTTGCCCTGAACGATGAATACTCCGTCTTTAGCCTTTTCCACAAATATCGAATACTTCGCTTCAGATTCCCGACGTGCTTGTTCCGCCCGTTTCTTATCAATTGAAAGTGCTATATTCCTCGATACAAAGGATAGCAAAGCCATGTCGTCTTCTGTATAGGCATCCGGTTTTACATAATTTTGCACCGCTACCACTCCAATTATTCCACCAGGCGTCTTCAAAGGAGCGCCCAGCCATATCTCCGAAGGAGCTCCTATAAGTTTTATTTCGCCACTTTCCACCAGTCTCTGGTTTGTTGCCGGATCGGCTAACAAGGGTTTACCCGTCCGGCGAACGTAATCAGTGAGGCTACCTGGTAGTGCTCGGGGAGTGAAAGTTTCTGCTGTATCATTCTCATCCGACCAATAGGGGAAGGAATAAACGCCGCTGGTTTCATCATAAAGGGCAATGTAGAAGTTTGTTGTATCAACCAACATGCCTAATTGTTCGTGAATTTCCTTCATCAACTCTTCTAAGCTGTCCGATTCGTTGGTTGCCTGAGCGATGTTGAAAAGTACTGTTTGTATTTCTTCCCTTCGCTTACGATCAGTAATATCGCGCATGTATATCCTGATTGCATTGGAATTCGGCGTTATGTAAAGGTTCTGACTAAAAATCCGCTCATTTATCCTCATTTCCCGATATATGGACGATTTCTTATCATCTTGTGATGATTTTATAATCTCTCCTATATCATCGGGAATAAAGTCTTTAAAGCTCTCTTGAGGTATATTATTTTGTAATTCTTGCGCCGCCGGGTTAATAAATACAATTTCACCATTGCTGTCAACTTCGATAATAGGATCTGGATTGAACTTAGGGAAGGATGCTAAGTGCTCAACCTGTTTTTCGGCACGTTCACGCTCCGCCATCTCTTGCTTCAATTCCACATTCACCTTGAGAAGCTCCGCGGTGCGGTTTTCGATCAATTCCTCTAAATGATCGCGGTGTCTGTGCAGCTCTTCTTCTACCTGCTTGCGTTCAGTGATGTCACGAATGATGGCAATAGCGTTCCATTTATCACTTATTTTCACGGCAGAAACGGTTAACTCTACGGGGAATTCTGAACCATCCTTTCTTCTCGCGTTAAATTCCAGCACTTTACCGATGGCAGGACCTCTACCAGTGCTGATAAATTCCGGAAAAGCTTTCTTGTGGGTTGCAAGAAGCTCTGGCGGTGCTAACACTTTATGAACGTTCAAACCATGAATTTCTTCCTCAGTATAACCGAAGATTTTAATCGCGGCTGTATTCCAGTAGATTACGTTACCATCGTTATCGATCATGACAATGGCATCTAATGCAGATGAGGCTATCGTGCGGAATTTTTCTTCACTCTCCTGTAGTTTTCTGTCGGTTTCCTCCCTCACTTTTATCTCTAACTGATACATCTGGTTGGTCTGCTCTAAATCCTCAGTTCTTTCAGAAACTATCTCTTCGAGATGTAGCTGATACTCTTTCAGCTCCCTTTCGATTCTCTTGCGTTCTGTGACGTCCTCACCAGAACTTAAGAGCCCAATGATTTTCCCAAACTCATCTTTTAATATTACATTGTGCCATGCTATCGTTCTCTCGGAGCCGTCTTTTGTGAGGACTGGATTTTCAAGGTATTCTTCGGATATTATCTCGCCGGAAAGCAGCTTACTTATATATGATTCTATTCCATCTCTCTTCGATATGGGCACGCAGGTTTCAAACCAGTTCCTACCTATCAATTCATCCGTTTGGAAACCTAATACTTCGCATCCCCTCTTGTTGATATGCTTAATGTTATAATCCATTTCGAGTACTACAAAAATAACTCCCGCGTTATCGAAATACGCCTGAGCTTTATCTTTTTCACCGAGTAATTCATCAGACGTCTTGCGATGCTGCTTCCAGATGATACCACCCAAAATACTCGCTGTCATTAAAAATATTATCGTAGTGGTACGCATCCAGAATTCGTGCGTACCCGGAGTGAAAAGCTGATCTGTGAAAAATTCACCTGTCAGGAAGAAGGCATCCACTGCGGCTTCGAAAGTCCAGTAGATGATGGATAACCATATCCCTGTCAATATTGCTATTTTAAGTTGACTGTTTGAGTTGGGTTGGACAGTCTGCATAATTGTTTTCTCCTTGGCCTGGGAATACGTATAACGATTTGCATTCACCACGCCTGGTATCTGCGGGAAGCTTCGGTATAAGTTGAGTGCAGAGCCAAAGGTTCCTCAAGCGAATGAAGAAACCGACTCTTCATCTACCTAACTATTACGATGCTCTTGAGCAGGGAGTATCTCCCCTTAAGAGCATCTGCTTTTTTTAGAATCTGTACGAAAGGGTTAAAAGGAGGTGGGTAAATTGGAGATTTTCCCCCCATCCCCCCAATGTTCTGTCCCAGCCGGTCCAGGCAAGTGTTGCCTGAGCCAGCAAGGCTTGATCCAGTAGTGTGTTTATTCCCCCCGAAAAAATATGCTTATCGGTCAATAGATTATCATCCTTGAAAGGAGATGGAAGCCAGGCATAGCCAGCTTGTATCCTCACAGGAGAGGCAGGCACCCATAGCTCTGCCCCGAAATGCAGATCGACTGTAGGGCGTAAAAGCCGTGCTATCTCTCGATTTGCTTCTTCACGGTCCAGTCCTGTGAAAGGCGGCTCTCCGGAGAACATGATCTGGCTCCAATCGTTGAAAACAACATCAGAAGAGAGCCCCAAAGGTCCCAACGTTACCGCTGTTCCTAAACCAGCACGAAAAGGATAGGATACCTTGTAATCGTAATTCTCAGCAAATGGAGATTCTGTATAAACGCCACTGATTAACTGCTTGCCCAGTTCCGAATAGCTTTCCCCAACTTTTAGCTTTAAAGGCGATTCAAGTGAAGCGCCAATCCGCAGCCAGTGTGCAGGCCGTAAAAGCACCCCGGTGATTAGATTAAAACCTGATAATTCCCAGTTGATTGCCTGGTCGAATTCCTGCCAGTTCTGACTATCTTCAAACTGATACCCGTTATAACTATAATCGTCATATCCAGTCCAGAAATTAAGCGCTAAACCCACCGAAACAACGGGGGAAACGTCAATAGCGCCCCCTAACGCCCATTTCCCTAACCTGCCTGCCTCCAGTTCATCGCCCTGGAAATTGTAACTGGATGTAATCTCCTGAAAAGTTCCGAAAGAATCATACTGCCTGACCTGATGATAACCCAAAGCGAAAACCAGGCTGCCACGATATGTTGGAAATGGAAGTACCATTCCCAATTCGTTAAGTCTGGTCTTTGAAAGCTGATTTGATACTACTGTCGTGCTGATAGAAGCGTCATCCTGAGTCATTGATTGTGAAATGCCTATTCCCACTTCCAAACGCCTGATAGTTGCCAATCCTGCGGGGTTCCAGTAGAGTGCTGACAAATCTTCGGATATTGCTCTATAAGCTCCGCCCAATGCTAAAGCGCGCCCTCCTGCGCCCAATTCCAACCCGCGGAGAAAAACCACCTCACCGTATAAATCCTCCGAGGTAGTTGCTAAAGCACAGTTAAACAGCAGAGCTACGTAGAAACTTGAAGTTACCAGAATAACAACCAGGATTCTCATGTAAATCCCTTGCATAATAAGTGCTTATTTATTTACCCCTTCTTCCACTTCTGCCCTCGCCTTGATTGTCCTGGCTATCCTGCTGATCTCCTTGAGACTGAGGCGGCGGGGGAGAATATGCCGGTGGAGGCGCTGCAACAGGAGTCGTCCCCATTGGTGCTGGCATGAATCCACGCCGTGAATTATCACGTTCTACGGGTGGAACACCTGGTGAGTAGGTTCCTCCACCTGGTGAATTATAATACCATGGATCATAATACCACGCACTCCACCAGGGATCATAGTAATACCGCTGCCAACCGGAATACCCATACCCATATCCGTTGTAATATGACGGATAATTCTGGCCCCAGTAACCGAACCCCCAGTTGTGAGGGGAAACCCAACGGTGATCGTAATCATTGTTGTGGCAAGCTGTACAGGATGTACTGGATGACTCTACTTCGTGAACGACGCCAGTGTCCTCTTGTACGACATTCGGGTGGTGTAAAGTGGTGTAGCAACCCGCAGCTCCTATGAGGAACATAATCCCCAAGAATCCGATAGAGATCCCTCTGACTGATGTTGGAACTCTCATGATTCCGCTCTCGTTAAAAGAACTTCTCTACATACGTTATCCGCACTTCACGTGAGATAGCGGATACGTCCTTGCGGTTCTCCAGGATATCCTTAAAATTAACTTCTATTCCCAAACGCTCAGCAAAAATCCAGCGAATACCGGTATTCAGGTATCCTCGGTTGCGACCCCAGGCTCGCTCGTTATCATCATCCAGGCCAAGGTTGTATTCCGCAACCAGAGATATCTGCTGATTGATGCTCTTGTCAAAACCGCAGAATCCGTTCAGATTCTTGTCGTCATCATCCTCAAATGAGTTGTAATTTATTCCCGCATGCAGTCCCAGTGTCCCCAACCATTCTAAAGCGAAATTCTTGCTCGCAACTGCGAAAACTCCCTTCGCTTTAGTCTCGTATCGATTATCACCGTCAGACCACAACCCGTACCCCTGGCTGTCAAAACCGATGGATACAGCCGGAAGATCCGTCTCCTCGAAAAGCCTGTACTTGATCAGCACACCAGGTAATTCATTCCATTCCGGTTCACCGCGGCCGATAATATTGATTCCGCCATAAGACACCCCGATCATGAAGCGGTCAAACAGACCCGCTCTCAAGCCGCACAGTGCCCCCCCATACGGGAAAAGGCGCACATCGAACCCATATTCACCTTTTTCCAGCGTCCCTGCTGTAGGCTGGTCTATCAGTTCCTGAATCTCAACCTGAAGTAATCCCTGATCCTGCGCAGAGGCAACTGAAATGAGGATGATTATGAGTAAAAAGAAGTAAACTTTTTTCATACTACTCCAGTAATTTGTAATTATTTAAGTTCTCATATTGTAATGTAAAAATCGCCACTGATCAAGTTATTTAATAACTATTTACGGCAATATGGATTGTAAATATCTTTAATGCATTAAAGAGGTAAATAACTACCTACCCATTACTATAACGAAAAAAGGGACGAAACCGTTCCAGTGTCCCTTTAAATTTCTTTTACTTTGAAGATTAAACTTAGTCCTTGAACCTGTCTTGCACCTTTAAGAATTCCTGCTCGCGCTTCAGAAAAGTACGCACGATGTTCTCATCAAAATGAGAGCCGGAACTCTCCAGGATTATTGCCCGCGCCTGGTCGTGGGAAACAGCTTCCTTGTACACACGCTTTGAAGTTAGTGCGTCATAAACGTCAGCAAGCGCCACAATTCTAGCGGAAAGTGGAATATCCACATTAGCCAACCCATCCGGATAACCGCTACCGTCCCATTTTTCATGGTGGTGGTAGGCTATTTCCTTGCCCAAAGTCAGGAAGGATTCACCGCTTAACTGCTTATCTGCCGCGCGCAAGGCATCACCGCCGATAGCAGAATGTTCCTTCATTATTTCAAATTCTTCAGGAGTTAAACGACCAGGTTTCAAAAGGATAGCATCGGGAATTCCCACTTTACCTATATCATGCAGCGGACTTGAATTGTAAATATCTTGAATGTAATCTTCAGTGATATACAGATCATAATCCGGTAACGTTGACATCTCTTCTGCAATTAGGCGTGAATAATTACTCATTCTTTCTAAATGCAGTCCTGTTTCAGGATCTCTTATCTCCGCCAGTTTGGCTAAACCCACCATCGCTGCGCCCTGTGTCTTACGCAGTTGTTCCATACGTTGTTGTAATTCAGCCTCATAGTGATCCGTATCCAGTACCGGGCGGCCGAAACCTGCATAACCTTCTAAGTGCCCGTTATTCTTAACCGATGAAATATTATAATGGACGATGCGACGTTCCCCTTCGGGAGATAACTCTCTAACCTCGCCATGGAACGAACGCTGACGCTGCAGATCTTCGGTAATCTGTTGATAGCTTGGTTCATCCCATATTTCACGAGCCGATTGACCGATAATAACCTCCCGATGCTTCCCGGTTTTCTCCAGGCAGGCGGGGTTGGCGTCAATAATATTATAATCAAGGTCCAACACTACTATCTCGATGTCCGTACTTTCCAGGACGAGTCTGCTTTCAAGTGCTAATTCCATTTATTTCCCCCAGAAGTGTTACCTGTTAAAAAGGGTTGCACCAGACCTTTAGTTTCATTCTGCTGGCTGGCTGACGCCTTACAGGTATAATTATTGAACCTTTCGCTCGCAAAATCATCGATTTGTAGGTGTATTTGCAAATATCAGACCTGTTTTACTCCGAAGTCGATGATCCCTTTTCGATTGCTGGTCGAACGAATCCTCCCGATTCCTGCAGCAACGATTCAGCCAGATCTTTATCAACATTACATAATGCCATTATGATTGCGGTCTTCACACTGCCACCCGATTCTTCCAGTAATCGGTCAGCTTGATCGAATCCCAAATCCGTTGCCAGCATCAACACTCTTCTCGACCGAGCTTGTAATTTATCAGACCAGGTCTTCAGATCAACCATCATGCCCTTATAAACGTGTCCGCAGTGAATGAAGGCTGTTGTGGTTATCATGTTCAAGACCAGTTTTGTAGCCGTTCCCGCTTTCAATCGCGTTGACCCCATAACCACTTCCTGACCCAAGCTCAAGGAAATGACCACATCAGCCAATTTAGCTGAAGTTTTATCGTTCGGTGAAGGATTGCACGTGAGGAATATCGTTCCCGCACCCACTTCTTTAGCATAGTGCAAAGCTCCCAGAACATATGGCGTTCTCGTGGAAGCCGCAATCCCCAGTACTGTGTCCTGAGCTTGCAGGTTCACCGCCTTTAAATCTTCAGCGCCGACGTCAGATTCATCCTCAGCGCCTTCACGCGACATGAATACCGCATCATGCCCACCAGCGATAAGTCCTACCACCTGCGATGGATCACTCCCGAAAGTCGGAGGGCATTCTGATGCGTCCAATATCCCCAGCCGCCCTGACGTCCCTGCACCGACATAGATTATTCGACCATCGTTTTTGAAGGAACTGACAACCCTTTCAACTGCCTTTTCTACCTGTGGCAGAACTGACTTGACTGCAGGTGCGACCTTGTGATCTTCAACAGACATGAACTCTAGAATCTGTCGTGTGCTGAAAATATCTAAATCTAACGAGTCTGGGTGAACGCCTTCAGTCGTCAGCTTTTCGAGTTCTATGTGGATGCGCTCTAAACGCGTACTATTCTTCCCCAATTTCCACCCCAGAATTTAACTACAGTTCTGTCGAAAGTCAACTATAAACTGGTCTCTGACAACGCCTGAACAGAACCTGCCTTAGTTGTCAGCAAGAATTCATAATGACAAATCCCAGATCCAACAACCAGATCCGGGATTGAGTGGTCGAGTTTATGAATACGAAGTCATGGCTTAAGGAATACTTAATATTTTGATTATCTGGTTCGCTGATTTTGCATCCAGTAATTTCCTGCGGAATTTCTTCTGTTTAAGCAGACGGCATAGCTTTGCAGCTAATTTTAGATATTCGTTAATTTGATCGTTGGGTACCCCAAAAAGGAAGATCAGCTTCGCCGGTTCACTGTCGCTCGCACCAAAGTCAACTCCCTCTTTAAGGCGAGCGAAAGCCATAACAATTTCCGATACCACCTTTGATCGAGCATGCGGCAACGCCGTACCGGTCTGCAATCCGGTGGGGATCTCTCTTTCCCGCTGGATTACCTCTTCTTCAAATTGAACGGTATCCTGGACTAAGCCCAGATCACCCATCTTCGTTATAATCTGGTGGATCACGTCAAATTTATCTTTTCCCGCAATGTCCAGGAAAATAGCTTTAGGCTGTAGTAAGTCTTGTAAATCCTTCACTTAAAATGCCCTGCTATCAGATTTTGACGGCTGTGCCTGATGCAGAAACCATGAGCATCGAATTACCGCTCCCCAGGACTTCGTAATCAAGATCGACTCCCACTACTGCATTAGCGCCCATTGCAGCAGCTCGTTCCTGGATCTCCTGCAGTGCAATGTCTTTGGCGCGAATCAATTCCTGTTCGTACGCAGCCGATCTGCCACCGACTATATCGCGCACACCGGCTAAGAAATCCTTAAAAATGTTGGCACCCATGATTGCTTCACCAGTAACGATTCCTAAGTACTGGCTTATTGATTTACCCTCAATTTGTGGTGTGGTTGTAACGATCATTTTCTCACCTCAGTAATTGGATAATTCCGCTATTTAGTTGTAATTATTTATCGCGAAACTCGTACATCTGTTCACTTAAGGTCGAAGGAAATTCTAAAAAGATACTCTTAATTCCACCCATGGGATTAAAATCTGCCCTTATTTGCGGTAAAACGAACGCTTCGCCATAAGGCAGATAACGTTCTGTCTGCCTTCTTCCACGATCTTCATCAATAATCGGATCCGGCTTGGTGCAGTATTCCATCACAAATCTGTCTATTTCATCATCGTCACCATCTGATAAAAGCTTAACGACTTGTTGTGCTAAATTATTTAACGCCTCATTTGATAGATCGGAATCAATAGAGGCTTGTTCATAGCACCCGTCTAGATCTTCTTCCACGAACGTGCCTAACGCTTCGTGCAAATACCCACCGATTAATCTGACGGAAAGATATTCCGGCAGGTAATAAGCCTGTTCGGAACTCTTCAGTAAACGCACATAACTACGACAGAACAGATCAAAGACGTCATTAGCCGTCCATGTTCCCTCAATCAACCCAGATCCTGGCAATTCCTCATCTAGTAATAGCATAAACAATGCTATTCGTTCTAAGACATTCTCCAATACCACTCTGTGATATGTCTTTTCCCCACGCTGCACCGGATTTATCTCCTTATCAGGGTAGTCCAGCAAAGCTGATATGGCAGTGCTTACGAATGCCAATTCTTGTGCAGCTTGAATACCAACTTCCTCAGTAGATATCAACATTGCATCAGAAATCTCCACCAGCGTGTTTGTCCGAGCATTGACAACATTCGTGAAGATTATCCTGCGGTTATCATCTCCTTTATCTGACTTTAACGGTGGATCCTCATAGATATCAGGACAGAGTGGAGCTGTATTTCCAATACCGGTAATGAGTTGAGCGGCAATGATCTCACCATTATAACATGAGAACATTTCATGCAATGCAGCGGGTAATCGCTCCAGCATTTGGGGAAGCAGGGTTTTTATCGTAGTGACCTTTTCCTGCGCATCCTTATCGGAAATAAATAACAGTCCCGTCCACAACCCTTTCAATCTCAGAGGGTCGTAACGTTTATCGTGAAATCCTAAAATGAAATCCACCGAAGCCGACCTCTCCCGCTGAATCTCCAATGCCTTTAAATAACTTCCCGGATCACCGGTGGTGAAATGATCGATCAAGTGATCAACGACAGCGACACGGTTGGATTCTAAATACGGACGGGCTCTTTCCAGATGTACGATGACAGCGGAAATTTGTTCCGCATAAGGTCCAGCCGACCAAGTTTCATCACCGGCGCGATAGACCAATTCAACAATTTTGTCATTTTGTGTACAAAGGCGCGAATTAAAGGGGTACTGGTGTTGGAACTGTCGTGCTTCCTGGGTGGATATGTTCTGATAGAAATTCGGTACAGGGTCTTTATCCGGCTCGATATGTCCGGGAAAATCAGGTGAAAACAATACCGTATCGACTCCCTGAGCAAAAAGATGCTTCACTATCCAGAACCGCTTGAAATTGATATCGGTCACCGTTCCCAACTGCCCGCCGGAATTCGATAATGCCAGGTACATCAGTTGATCCAATTCCCGGCTGGTAATGGGCGATTTTACTTTCCTTAGTGTCCCCAGATTGTAAAACCCGTTATGAACCCAGAGCAGTTTCAGGTACTCCAAAAACGGATTGACGATATAATCCGGAGCGCCATAATCAATATTCAAACTGATATCTTCAAGGAAATCTATGCTTTCCAAATGCTTTGGATGAAGTTGATCATAAGAAATATTACGGCCAGCTAAGATCGCTTTCGACAGGTAATAAGCTACTATTCTGTCATCGCTGGCAAGCGATTCAAAAGCGGGCGCTTCCAATCGGGTGATGGCTATATCACCAGCAAATTCAAGAACGGACTTGTCCCCCGTGGATTCTGTCCTCCGGTCTCGCTTGCCATCGCATCCCGGTTGCAGTAGTGCAATAGATACAACAACACAGATCAGGACCGTTCTTAAGATGAAGCGAAATTTCTGTTTTCTCTCTTTCATGACTCGATAATATAAGAATCTGTCTGCCCGATCGCAAAAGGTTTCTATGAATTCTGGATTGCTGATTATTCACAATAAAACAGCTTATCCAATAAAAACAGCCGTACCAGCCAGAACTGGGACGGCTTGTAAACGTGGATTAAATTCCCTTAAGAGAATATCAGCATCTGCTGAACGTTCTCCACTTTTTGCGTACTAAGACGTACGTAATTGGGATTATACAGAAGAATCCTGTATAAAGGCTAAACGCGTCCTTATATCGGTTTCTAATTTTACCATGGCTGTAGATGGATCCTGTAATACGTCATCACGCGTCAGCAGGACCTCCATCGGTTCTCGTGAACCATTTAAATAATGATAATGGCTCATGGGCATGGTCTTGGTGATCTGCAGGAAGTTTTCCCGGGAAAAATCCTCTCCGTATTTTTGCTTTCCCGTAGCCAAACCTATAGACCAGAGTCTTTCGGCAAGGTAATGCATCCCTTCAACACGCACACGAAGAGTGCCCGGGTTGAGTTTCTCCACCGGGAGTGTCTTCCCCATTGTCCCCATGAAATCATTTGGCGATTCTTTATTGAGGTATTCAGTCAAAACTTGATCCAGCTTGTCCCTCGTATCAGACTTCAGATAGTAGAACCGTGCTCTTTTCATGAACCCCTCTGCGGGTTCAACACTTAACTGATCTGTTTCTGCTTCCATAGTACACTCATCTCATTTAATTCTAAAGTTATACATATCCACACTTAATCTACAAATCCAATTCCTATCCCGCTTAGGCGGGATGTTCCCTACCTATACATCGGTATCTTGTTACCTTTTCTTCAGGAAGCTAAAGATGTTCTAAATCCTTTCTACTTCTATTTCTAAGGTGTCAGGTCACATCCCGCCGGAGCGGGACAAGACCTGACACAACTGTAAGCTTGCATCTTGCAACTACTTCATCAGCACCATCTTACCGGTAACGTTGAATTCACCTGCTTCTAAGCGATACAGGTAGATACCTGATGCTAAGTCAGAAGCGTCGAAGGTGACGTCGTGGATACCAGCGTTGCGGTAACCGTCAACCAGAGTTGTCACCAGACGACCGCTTACGTCATAGACGGAAAGCAGTACCTTCGCATCTAACGGCAGAGCGAAGCTGATGTTGGTGGTCGGGTTGAACGGATTCGGGTATGTACCCATGACTGCATACTCTGTTGGTACGCTGTAATCGACCTGGGTCATAGTGAGGTCGCCGAAGAAATCCGGAGCGTTCAGCGGCATGTTAGCTTCGAAGTCGTAGTCAAGATCCACAGGACCTGATTTCGACCAGTCGAAGTAGCCCTCTTCCCAGGTTACACTGGGGAGTACACCCGTACGCACGAACCACTGGTAGTTGCCACCAGGCCAGCCCTCAGACACATTATACCAGACGTCCGGGCGGTCGATCGTCCAACCCGGCTGGTAGTTAGTCAGAGGACGTGAGAGAATCTGGATAGTAGTCGTGCCGTTGTAAACTGCATCGACCCAGACGTCTCCATTCAATACCTGGCCGCTGGTATTTTCAGCAAGAACACCCCAGAACAGTGTGTCACCACTGGCAGGAATCGGGGAACCACTGACATGCCAGACATCAATATCCCAGCTTGGGTAGGAAGTTCCGCCTGATATCGTGGGACGCATTGCCCAATCTTCAGCGGTTGGATCAGGAGTATAAATCACTCCGCTCTTCTGCCAACCCTGTCCCGATGTGGGATAGCCATCACGCCACAACGCTGGTGAACTTGCCCCATGTTCGAAGAGATAGAAGATGAAGAAAGCATCGCTGTTGGTTACATCAACGGTGAATTCATTCCACCCACTTTCCATTACGGCAACCTCTTCCCAGAGGACTAAGCCGGGTGCGTACCCAAGATCGTTCAGCACCTGTACGCGAGCAGCAGAATCACCGGTACTGGTGTAAACCTGGATGCTCGCAATGGTGTATTCACCTGACTGATGCGGATCGAATTTCATCCCCCAGCCGAAATCAACCGTCGAAGAGGTTACACCGCCATCAGGTACATCATCATCGTAGCGCAATTCTGCAGGTGTTTCATAAACTTGCGTCTCAATGGCGAGTACATTATTATCGGGATTCGAATCTTCGCTCCAGTAAGTACGCACATCTATCTTATACCGATCGTTAGTATTCCAGGCATATGCCGGGAAGGTAATCTCTGAACTTTGACCCGGTATTAGCATTGCATTCTGAGGAGCTAAAGAGTCAAAGTAAACGTAAGTATTTTCCGTGATTTCAGTATAGATCACACAGCCAACGTCGAAGATGGCGGGAATTGCACTGTAGTTGGTTACAGTTGCGTTTACCGAGAAACTGGTCCCGTTCGTGACGAAAAAATTCTCGTCGTGATCAACCGAATCAACCCCGACGTCATTGGGCACGGATGCATATTCACCCGCCGCACGTATGAAATTATCGCCAGGTGAATTATACCAGGTGGTCGAACCCCAGGCTTTGAAGAAAGAACGCTGCGGGATGGTAGGTGACGCATCGAACATTTCGTGGGGAGGTCCCGCAGAGTGAATCTCAATCCAGAAATCCTCTTGAGCTGCGAAAGTGTACATCCCGGTAGTATCTACCAGTACAGGCAACCAGGTTGTTGCAAGATAGTACGTAAAAGTACCAGACCAGTAAATGGTGCTGCCGGGAATACCGTTGTCGTCGTTCTTCAGGTATAGATCAAGCGGTGTGGGTCCACCGTCCATAAATGCAATCAGTATCTCCTGCATCTCGAAATCAGTCAAAGGAGTAAATCGGGTTGCTAATTGGAAATCGCTCAAACCGCCATACCAGAGAGCAATTTGTCCATCGTCGTACGTCAACGTATCGTCGAACGTATCTAACATCGGTAGTGGTGCCATCGTTGCCTGAATCGCCTGCGGTTGTGGCGTTGCCAGCGCAAGTGAAACCGTGACCGAAAGCACGAAGATTAAAACTGTAACTGTTTTAAACATGCGTCCTGCCTCCATGAAGTTTGTTGATTGATTGTTATTGTTTAGATGTTCTTTATTTACAGTATGTTAATTAAAAAGTACTTCCCTTATTCTCAACCTTTGACGTGAATTTTTCCTAATAAATAATATAACTAATTTATCAGCGTTTGTCAAGGGTTTTTATCAAATCCGAGAGCAATAGCCAAGTAAACCGGAAATTAGTTCACCGATAGTCAAAATCTCTGAAATATTTACTCACTAAAACTTAACCGATACCGCGTCACCGCCAAATGTGCTAATCGTGTCGGTTCCGGGAGACGATACCCCTTATTGGTCGCTTGTACCAAACTGATTGACCTATCCACATCGATCATATGACCCGGTGATACGTACATTGGTTTGCAGCCTTTACGAGTTCTGAGTATTCCGCCCACGGTTCTATTCTTGTACTTCAGAGGCTGCCAATCACCTGCGTGAATGCCAGGTTCAGCGGCTTCTCCCACCAGCAGAGACTTGGCACACCCTATAGTTGGTACGTTCAACCACAACCCCAAGTGGGAAGCTAAACCGAAAAAGCGCGGGTGCGCTATCCCCTGCCCATCGCATATTACTAAGTCAGGTTTCGAAGTCAGGTTTCGCATCGCTTCTATAAGTACCGGTATTTCCCTGAAGGAGAGCAACCCCGGAATATACGGGTAGCCTGCTTCTATTGTAGCGAAAGCCTCCTCAACTATCTTTAATTCAGGTAGGTGTATAGCTACTACTGCAGCCCATAATCTGGTATTACCGCGCACGCTTGATACATCGACGCCTACCACAATTCGCGGCTTAATACTAGATTCTGCCCTTGTGATAATCTCTGAAGAGAGATCTTTCTGTATCTGCAAAGCTGCCTTATGATCGTTCGGCCAGCTATGCAATTCTGCGATTTTCATAACCTGTATTCATCTGAAATACCGGAGGATCACTGAACGAATTTAAAGGCGAAAAATTTGATAAGCAAGCGATAAGCGTACATTCTTCCCAGTAATATTTCGGGAGTGAATCTCCGGGTTAATATTTGGTAATTTTGTTTGACAATGCGTGGCAAACCAATTTATATTACGAGCGTTAACACGAGTGTTCAATATAGAGAGGCAAAGTAATGATCAGCGCTTCTTCAATGGTTGAAGAGAATATTACCATCATCCTCAGACGTATCCAATTTTTTGATGATCTGACTACCGAGGAACTCGAATTAGTCGCAGGTTTGGTGAAAAGACAAACCTACGATAAAGACGATATAGTATTTAAACAGGGCGACCCCGCGGAAGCTTTTTATGTCATCGAATCGGGCAGAATAGAAATTATCATGGAAACGTTTGAGAAACCTGAAGTAATCGCCAGTCTGGGACGCAGCGGTGATTTCTTCGGTGAAATAGCGCTGATAGAAGATAATCAGAGGTTAGCTACTGTTAAAGCTGTCATTCCCGCTTCGCTGTTAATTATTTTCCGATCTGATTTTACTGAACTGGTAAGCTGTTATCCCTCAATTCAGGAGCGGGTCACCAGAGCGCTGACGCATAATATGCGCCAATCCGATAGCCATTTTGTGGAAGCCATCATACAGAAAAATAAGCAGTTGGCTGATGCATTAACTAACCTAAAAGCTGCCCAGGATGAACTCCTGCGCAAGGAACGTCTGTCAATGGTGGGCAGACTTGCTTCAGGGATTATCCACGATCTGAAGAAGCCCATGACCTGTATTAGCGGGTATGCGCAACTTCTCAAGGTATCCAATATCAAGGAGGAGAAAAGAGTTCTATACGCTGATAAGATAACTCAGGAAATACAGCGTTTAGTGAACATGATAAATGAAATCCTGCAATTTTCACGAGGTGAACAGCAAATTACCTTGACAAAAGTGGATATTAAAACGTGGATTAGGGAAGAAGAAGAATATTTCTGTCAGGGTTTTAGCAACGCCAGTATTAATTTTAAGAAGAATCTGAAATACGATGGCTCAATCTATATCGATGTCGATAAATTTAAGAGCGTGTTTTATAATATCACTGCTAATGCCACAGCCGCTATGCCGCATGGTGGCACTTTCACCCTGAAGACATCATTAGATAAGGATAAAGTAAGATTTGATTTCATAGACGATGGTATCGGTATGGGTGATGAAGCATCAGAGCGCGTATTCGATGATTTCTTCTCTCAGAGTAAGGATGGCACTGGTCTGGGTATGGCTATCGTAAAGAGGATTATCGAAGCTCATCAGGGAACGATTTCAGTGCAAAGTGAGTTGGGTATAGGAACTGAATTCACTATCCATCTCCCTCTGGAGAATAAATGATGCCCGCACGCCAACCTGTAAAAATAAACAAACTTCTCCTTCCATTTTTCCTGTTTGTACAATTATTCTTATGGACTGAAATTGGCTTCTCCGCTGATGAGGTCCATTACTCCAACCGTTTCCTCGCCGAAGAGCCCCAGATTAAAATTGCCGAAAATGGTACTGTTCATATACGTATAAGAACAACTCAGCCATGTTCAGGTGGACGAGCGTATTTAGGTATTGTCCCTGATGTAGCAGAGCTCGGGTATCCTGCCTTTCGCAGACGGGGAGTACTATCTCAACCGGATGCTGTTACATTAATTTTTGAGTTTGATCTCACCAAACTTGAACGAGAAGTTTTCGATCTGAACCGATATATCAAGCGTAGAGGTGGTCATCTCAACCTTCGTGTCCTCGTCTTCGCTGAAAGACTTTATACTATAGACCGAGTTTTTGCCTATCGTCGTACTGTTGACGATAAATATTACAAATCTACTGCTATCGTTGAAGGACCCATTATAGACTGCGTCACCGACACCTCAGCTATCATCTCCTGGGAATTTGATAAGCCTTCCTTCTGTAATGTTGAATTCAGTCCCGGCGATAGCGTCATTGGATGTGAAAAGGCACGGCGTTTCGAAGTATCTATCAGCGGCTTAATACCTTCACAGACTTATACTTATTCGATTACCTGGCATGATGAAGACGTCACACGATCGAGCCGACATTACACATTTGAAACTGCGCCGCCTGCAGGTGTCGATGATCCTTTCAGGTTCGCAGTTCTTGCCGATGGGCGCGGGAGTTACGGTGCCGGTGAGCGTTATGTCGAAGGCGTGAACAAGCGTACTATGGAAGCACTGTTAAACCACATCTATAATCAGGATGTATCGTTTATCACGTTTCCCGGCGATCTGGTAAATGGATATATAAGTGATCCCAAAGATCTGGAATATGAATATCGGTCGTGGAAGAGAGTAGTTCAGCCGATTGCCGGCAGGATTCCAATTTATGAAGGTATGGGAAATCATGACATCACAGCTCATTTCTTTGAAGGTGATAGAGAAGATGACTGCATCCCCCGGTTGGGACCGGAAGCTGCTGAAGTAATCTTTGCTAAGCATTTCGTAAATCCCTTAAATGGTCCCATTCCCAGAAACCCTGAAGACCCTCCCTATTCTGAAAATGTGTACAGCCTCGACTGGGGGAATTCACATTTTGTTATGCTCAATACCAACTATTTCCAGAAAGGATCAGGAAAGTCTGTCGCCCATAAACGCGGCGATAGAGAGGGCAACCTTCGCCAGGAACAACTGGATTGGCTTGATGATGATTTGCGTAACGCCCGCGATAGAGGTCAGAAACACCTCTTTGTGTTCACACATGAACCGGCTTTCCCCAATGGTGGTCATAAACATGACGCTATGTGGTGGAATGGAAACATCCCGGAAGTTATTGAGGTCAGAAACAAATTCTGGAGGATTCTATGCAATTATGGAGTATTAGCTGCCTTCTTTGGCGATGAACACAATTTCAGCCTGGCAAAGATAGACAGTACCGTTAACAAAGACTTCTCCATTCCTGTATGGCAAATAGTAACCGGGGGTGCAGGAGCGCCATACTACAATCACGATACTGACGTTCCTTGGGCACATACAGTGAAGAGCTTCTACCCATTAAATCACTATTGCCTTGTTGAGGTTAATTCTTCGGATGTGTTGTTAAAAGTGTATTCAGCCGAGGGTACTTTAGTCGAGTCTGTGAAGCTCTCTGAGGAATGACGATATAATGATATATATAAAAATAGGGACTGGTGTATATCTCCAGCCCCTATTTTTATCTGAAGTATTCGCTGATTATTTGAGCAGTAGTATCTTAGACCTTGTTGAAAGATTGCCAGCTTCCAGTGCCACTATATAAACTCCTGAACTTAAATTGGAACCATCCAGGTGATGTAAATGTCCACCAGCAGGTAGCCCATTCATGGATTTCTGCATCACCAACCTGCCGCTGACGTCAAATACTTTGAGCTTTACGTCACTGTTTACAGGTAAAGCGAAGTTGATTGCTGTCGTCTGGTTGAAGGGATTGGGTGATGCATGCATATGGAAGCTCGGTGTCTCTAAATCTGCTGTGGCGCTTTCTGAAAGTTTCCCATCTAAGCATGAAAAATCCGGCTCCGGTAATTCGAAATCGTCACCATCCGTATATCCCAATTTTTCAAAGTAAAAATATCCCCATGTGGTTGGATTGGATGGATAATCACCGATATAGAGGTTATAACGGTAATGACCGGAAGGAGCGTTCTCAGGGACATATTGAGATATGTTAACGCTGAATGAATCGGAGGGGGCTAAATTACGGTTCTCTCTTAAAATAAGAGGACCATATAGGTTGCCGTTTGGCAGCACGACATTTGTCCAGACGTCGATCGGCTGGACATAGGGGTATTCATTACCCAATGTCGCGGTGCAATGAACCGTTCCTCCCCAGGGATCGACCTGCATTGGACTCCAATCAGGATCCACCCGCGCAAAAATTTCCGGGTTGAAATAATTGGCCGAATTCGCACCTCCCGGAGTCGGTGCGACAGCTCCGCCATTCAACGACCAATCATTGCCATAACCTGTGTCCGTCGAATATGCATCTCGACCGTATGTTTCCCCGGCTACAGGTTGGGAAAGTGTAAATCCCGCCACGTAATCTTCACCCCAGGAAAGTCCATCTGTTATCGCTGTATTGGTATTTATTGGTATCGAGTCGGTATTCGTAATGACGCATCCGTCTCGGTTGTTATGAAGTGTGTAATAACCTTCACTATACAGTTCTCGAGCCCCGGATCCCCCCGCAATTTCAAAATCGGGCCGAAGACCGTATCGATCCAGGAAGAACATTCCGTTGCCAGCGGCTATCAGGTATTCATACGGTCCTAAGTAGCACTGAGGCGGAAAACGCCAGAAATCAGTGTATTCCAGTTCTCCGCTATATATTTCGTACCCGCTGACGTCGATCCACTGATCTGTGGGATTGTAAATCTCAATCCATTCCGAGCCGTTCAGGAAATCCTCAGGGATGATCATGGCTTCATTCAAGAGGGGTTCCTGTGGATACGGGTGTATGTAAGAAAATGATGATTCCCCCGGATGTGATGCTTCCCAGGCGATGAATTCGTTCGTTACTTCGTTGCAGGTAGCGTACCTGGCGATCAAGTTCCCACGAGGGGTGTACTGTCCCACGTAGTGCGAATCCATGTAATTCAGGAGCAGAGTAATTTGCTGTTCGAAATATTGTTCGTAGAGCCAGAGGTGAGTCAAAAATCCGAATGTCCATACCTTGTGCTCAAGAGAATCACCCTGTATTATCTCGGCTGCTAACCAGTCCTGATAACATTCGTCCATTGCCGCAGCTAGAGCTGGTGCTGAGCAGTTGTAACCGTGCGCATTCTCATAGCCTATCTGAGCAAAATGGTCAATATAGATAAAAGAGGAATTTAAATCTTCTTCTATCTCATGGCCGAGCCGGTTATCAGATGCTGGTCGAAAGGGGTGCCTGAGGAGATGTCCTAAGTAATCCGGTCCCTTTTCGGATCGGTTACCGGGGCCGCATAAGAAGTTATTGGAAGTCATCATCTGACCTTCAGTGCTGCACAGGAAAGCCGTACCGCAGAATGTATGATTATTCGTCGTAAGCGAGTCCACCCAGTACTTTGCATCCGACCACGTCTGTTCGGTTATAGGTCCATTGTAAATCGGAATCCCGTAGCGGTGAGTCTGTTCGTCGACATCCAGCCAGGTGAAAGGTGCTAACTGTACCATTGTATGCGCATGAGTTCCCAATTCATGCCCCTCATTCTCCAGCTGTTCAAGGAAAGGCTGATCACCATTGTAATATGCATATTCAGCAAATTCGCCGTTCATGAGTATCGTTAGCTTAAAGGGATTCGGACGACTCAGTGCTTCCTGTTGCAACCACTCTAAAAAGGCAATCCTATTCGCATAGGTTCCCGGGAAATCCAGCGGTTCCACGTGAACCATGAAAACGATATTTATAGGCGGTTCATACTGAACTGCATCGGACACATTGCAGATACATAATGTCAACAGAACGTAAATGAAAGCTGTCTTCAGATTTCTTTTCATGATAATACCTTTGGTAAGACTTACCTTAATATACTAAAAAATTCGCCCAAAAGCAATACTTTTTAAAAAAATGCAGTTTTTTGCGGTAATACCAGCGAGTAGACAAAATTTTCCGCATTGCAGAAAAAATGAAAATATCGGTAATTTTGCAGACGTGCTTACGGCTACATGATTAAATTGTGAAAATTTCCTTGAATTGGCATATTCCTGTTATTATATTGCTAAACTGATAAATCAGTATTAGGCCCCCTCGTCTAGTGGTTAGGACTCAGGGTTTTCGACCCTGCAACAGGGGTTCAAGTCCCCTGGGGGTCACCAGTTTATGTAATTGCTTTTTCAAAAGGGGAATTAAAGCGATAATTGCGTAATTGGATGTAATCATACTGGCAGCGAAGCTCACGTAGTTCTATCATTGACACTTTGCCACGATAGAACGAATCAAAATAAACAGGGGGTAGATATGAGCCGTAAAGTGCTGATCGTGGATGATGATCCTTCCATCCGAACTTTGTTAGATGACTATTTAATCGAATTGGATTTTGAAATTCTTCACGCTACGGATGGTCGTGAAGGATGGGCTCTGTATCGACAGCATAGCCCGGACCTGGTGATCGCCGATATTTTTATGCCGGAAATGAACGGGCTGGAACTGACGGAAAAGATAAAAGACAGCGACGATCCACCGCCGGTAATGCTGATTAGCGGCGTTCCCTTAAACCAGACTGAAATCGAGATGCAGCAGGAACGCGCCGACGGTTTTCTGGAAAAACCGTACATGTTCTGGCAGATGAAGGAGATGATAAACAAGCTCCTGCCGGAAACGGCGTCTGCTTAGTCCTGATCTGATTCTGCTTACTCTGAATATGAAAAAGAGGTTGACCTTCGCGGGTCACCTCTTTTCTTTTTAAAATTATCTGACGTAACAAGCAAGTTTCTGGTGTGTCATTCCGGACTCCGATCCGGTACGCAGTACTCTCCGTAGGAGTCCCTCGGACCTAAGGAGAATCCAGTGAGTAAGGAATATGTCATCCTGAGCGAAGCGAAGGATCTCGTTTCCTGATTTGAACATGAGAATGAAAGAGATTCTTCACTGCGCCTTCGGCTTGCTCAGAATGACAGTTCCTAAATCCCCCCAAAAAATCTCCCCTCTTGACTTTTGGCTATTTATTTTGTATATTGTTATTTGGGTATTTGTTATAGTCCCTCTATGAGGAGACCTATCATGCGCACCAAAATCCTACTTCTTCTTCCCGCCCTTCTTCTGGCACTCCCACACCCTCTCTCCGCCCAATGGACCCCTGACCCATGGCGCGGTATGGTATCGATAGCCTCTGATGAACCTCGTGAACATGGGGCAATGCTTCTTCACTTAGATAATGGAAACACTATAATTACCTGGACTTGGAATCAAAATTATGAGTTACCTCTGGAGGGAAGATACCAGGTTTTGACTCCTTCAGGTGTGCAGCTTTCCCCCAGGATGGTCTTCCCATAATCGATGGTGAATATCACTTCGGACCAACCCATTGTGTCCCAGATGGTCAGGATGGTGCGGTTGCCATCCTTGTGGATAAGCGCGATGGCGAATATGACATCTACGGCCAGCGTTTCGATGCTCAGGGAAATCGTCTGTGGGGGGACACGGGTCTGCCGTTAGCGGTCTATCCCGAGGATGATGATATCGGGGCAAACGACGTCTGTATGGATTCACTCGATAACGGTTTTGTCTCCTGGGTCACGCCTGGTTCAGCCTACGATATAGATACAGTTTACGTCCAGAAGTTCGATCTTATCACAGGAGAGTGCCTCTGGGGTGGCCTGGGTGCGATAGTGTACGGGGGGATCTCCCAATGTGAAGCCCCATATATTGTTGCCGACGGAGAGGGAGGCGTACTGTGCGTTTGGCGGGACAATCGTCATGGGGGTGGGAATGATTATTATCTTTGGGCTCAACACCTGGATTCTGACGGTAATCCACTATGGACCGCCAATGGGATTGCGCTACCCTGGTCCGCATTTGTGTGTGATTGCGTTCCTGACGGTCAGGGTAATGGGATTTTTCTCTTTGCAGGAGGCAGTTTCGGGCAGCCGAATGTGTTCCGCCTGATGGGGGACGGGCAGATTGATTGGTGGTGGACCGTAGCGACGGCTTATAGTTACCTTCCTTGGCAGTTACTGCGTCATCCAGCCGATGACAAGATCTGGATGTGTACCTGGGAGAACTACTGGCCCAACGGCAATGCTTACGTGCTCTATCAGTTTGACCTCTTGACCGGAGAGCAGTTTTTTGGTCCTTCGGGAGTGCCTTTGGGTGGGGAGGACATGGTCGCCACTTTTAATGGAGTGATCATTTTTGAGACAGAGTGGACTCATTTGAATACCTGTCTCGAAGGAAGGCGGCTGGACAGCTCCGGAAATCTGATCTGGGAGAGTTCGGTTGCTTTAGGTGGAGCAACCCCTTCAGGTGGACCGATATTTTCTTATCCTGAATGTGTATCAGATGGAAAAGGTGGAGCAGTTGTAGTTTTTGAAGATCGTCGCCAGACATCCACAACTGAAGAAGATATTTCCGCTCAGCGTCTGCTCTGGGATGGTAGTCTGGCCTATACAAAATACGCTCCACCAATTTCGCAGCCCGGTATAGATGCAGAGTTAACCTTAAGAGGCAGTACACTGCAATATACCCTGCCTCAGGCTGGCAATGTAGAGCTGACCATCTTCGATATCATGGGTCGCCGGGTGGCTCTGATTGAAGAGAGCCACCGGGACGCCGGGATTTACGAGGTTAACATGGATAAAGTCAATCTGACCTCCGGTATTTACCTTGTACGTATGATAACGGACTTCGGTCAGCAAACTAAAAAAGTGGTGGTAATTAGGTAGGGAATAAATATTCATGAAAGCACAAAACATCATATGTGCCGTCGAGTCCCTGTACTCGGCGAAGGTAACCGCTGACTGCGGGGAGTCAGCGACACTGAAAGCAACCATGAGCAATATAATGGCAATGTCATTCTGGCATAGTCCAGAATCAGACATTGCCCGGCTGTCAGATTCCGGACGCACTTCGTTTGCCAGAATGACAGCATTTGATTTTATTCAGGGTGGCATGAACCATTTCACGCCACCTGTCAGAAATCATTCCCTGACGTGGGGTCGGGGATTTTAGTTAAAACGTGAGGTGCATTATGAAACGGAGAAACAACGTTTTAGTCACGATCCTGGGCGTTTTTACATTCCTGGGGTTTTTATGCCTCAAGGCGGATGTAGCTGAAGCTCAGGATTGGTCGCGTATCGCCCTGCCCGGCGGCGGTGTGGTGGAAGACATGCAGATTTTAGCGGCGGGCAGTGATGTGGTCTGGGCTGCTGCTATGGGCAGTGGACTCTTCCGATCTGAGTGGCAGAGTGGAACAAGCTCTTATAGCGCCGGCTGGGATGAATATCTCCCCGGTACCGGTTGTTTAGGCATGGATGCCGTTTACTTTACGCCTACGGGTGGGAGTGCTACCGAATACGTTATGGTGAGCACCGGGGGATCCGGTGTGAAGTATGATGCATCCACCACCGGGACGTTTACTCAGAGTGAGTGGGGCTATCCTAGCGGTTATCCTACTACACACGACTGGAAAAACACCAAAATCCACGACGTGGCTTTTTACTGCAATACCAGTGGCAGTTATCCTGCTCCCGAGGAGGAGTATTTCATCCTGATGATTGACGTTGAGGACTGGATGGGCAGCAGTTGGAACAGCGGGATCTATAGGTGGGACACTTCTCTTCAGCCTGATGCTTTCGCCCGTGTGGATGATGATTACAGTAGCGATCCCGGCAGCCAATTCACCAAATTCTTCCGGGATATGGGAACACCCAACGTGCTGTTTGTAATGGGTGATAACCCTGATTGCCAGGGAAGTCATGAATATCCGACCACCTTTTACCGCATCAGCGGTGGGTATTCCAGTTTGGATTTCGAGGAGTTGGATATCGCCAGGATGGCCGGTGAATCCGGGGATTATACCATTGACGCCTTGGGCTTCAGCCAGTGGAAATCAGGATCGACCATCCACTCTTACGTATTGGTCAAATGGTGGGATAACAGCGAGAATGAGGCGAAGCGCAGCATTTTCTTAAGTATGGATTTATCCAGTGCAAGCCCAACTTTTAAAGAAGTGGAAGATAAGGAATACGATCAATATCAATATAATAAAAGAACCAAAGCTCTCTATTTAGACCATTTTGCGCAGCTTACCCCCTGAGTTGCTGAGATGCGTCATCTTCCCCATTCACCTACCCCTACGCAAACCACCCCAAAAAATGCTCGAATCCAAAAAGTACCTTGACAAATGTGGATCATTTTAGTATATTATATAGGATATAACTTTATCGCTGTACAAAATCAGACAATAATTACTTTGAGGAGCCGGACATGTTTAGAAGAAAGATGCTGGGAATAATTGCGGGGTTGTCCTTGACCGCTATAACTTGTTTCGCCGTAATGGTTGACGGTGATTGTTTTTTAGAAAATCAGACTAATCATGATGGCACGCGGGTTTTGTTCACCGCTGATTCGCTTGGCGCGGTGACGGATTCTGCCTTCACGGATGCATCCGGTTATTATCAGATCGATCTCACCGAAGGATCTTACAGCATCGTCTATACACATAATGGCTACGTAGATGCCATGCTGCCCGGTCAGCATTTCAGTCTTCCTGCCACTTTACCTGATATGACGCTGATGGAACCACCTGACGGAGTGCCGATTTCCGGCTCATTGAGCGGTATATTGAGCGATACCGTTTACGTCGTTATCGGTGATCTGTCTGTAGAAGCAGGCGACTCTTTGACCATACAGCCGGGCGCTATATTCTACTTCACCAGCGATAGCAATCTTAACATTTACGGTTATTTCAGCGCTGTTGGAACTGAAATGGACAGCATATTCTTCCTCTCGCCAACCAGTACTCTGATCTGGGGAAGTATCATCTTCAGGGTTGGTTCATCTCCGGATAATCAGGTTTCCTATTGCCGTATTTCGGGCGCTGGTGGGAGTGCCATCAACGTATATTACACCGATATTTCCATATCTCATTCCAGCATCGTTGACAACCGAGCGAACTGGGGCGGAGGGATCTATTGTTCCAATGCCAACCCCACGATTTCCGATTGCTTCATCAGCGGTAACCAGAGTGTTAACAATGGTGGAGGGATCTATTGTACGCACTGCAGCCCGCACATTGTCGATTGTATAATCACCGGAAACGCCTGCAATATGTACGGCGGGGGCAGTGGTAGAGGCGGCGGAGGGATCTGCGCCAACCATTCCTCCAGCCCCATCGTCGAAAACTGCATTGTAACCGATAATTACACCAACGAGAACGGCGGCGGCGTCAGCATCAATGATAATTCACACGTGCAGTTATTGGAATGTGAGATTTATGATAATACTGCCATTCTTTCAGGGGGAGGAGTATTCTGTGCTCAGTTGAGTAATGTGATCATATCAGATTGTGAAATCACCTCAAACGATGCCAACAACGGAGGTGGATTGTACCTTGAAACCAACGATAGTCTTTACGTAGATCACTGCCTGATCAGCGATAATACGGCTACCCGCTGGGGCGGAGGTATAGGCTGCTTCACTTCAGACCCGACTATCACTAACTGCACCATCAGCCGCAATATAGTCCCCACTGGTGGAGGTATCTATTGTGATAACTCACATCCGGTGATAGTCAACACCATAATAGAGGGCAATTCCAGCGAAGGGGGAATTTATTTCGCTGATACCCTCTCTGTCGAAATCAATTACTGTGATTTTTACGGTAATACAGGAGGCAGCTTTACCGGTACGGTGCCGCCTGATCTGGGCGTCCTGACCACGGTAAATGCCAATGGAGATTCCTGCGATATATTCTACAACATCTTCGCTGATCCCCTGTTCGTCAACCCCACAGCCGGTGATTTCAATCTGCAAGCCAGTTCCCCTTGTATAGATGCAGGTGATCCTGCTTCTCCGTATGATCCAGACGGTACTATTGCCGATATGGGCGCTTTCTACTTCGATCAGACTTCGACTTCTCCGGTAACGGTCACCCTGACGCCGTTCAATCCACCGGTTACCGTACCTGCTTCTGGAGGCAGTTTCGACTTTAACATCGCAGTTACTAATAATGAAGCATCACCCAGCACTTTTGACGTCTGGATTATGGTGGAACTGCCCAACGGATTCTGGTACGGACCTGTGCTGGGTCCTATCAACCTGACCATCCCTGCAAGCGTTTCCCTGGATCGCGATCGAACTCAGGACATACCTGGGAATGCACCCACAGGAACTTACCTGTACGAGGCTCGTGTGGGAGAATACCCCGGCGTTGTCTGGGATGATAACAGCTTTGCCTTTGAGAAGTTAGCTGATGGTGATGGTGCTATCATATCAGATTGGATTAACTACGGCGAAATTTTTGATACGGAGTTGGATGTTCAAATACCTGAAAAATCCGCTCTGGTCAGTTGCTATCCTAATCCATTCAATCCCACGACAGTTATCAGTTACAAGTTGCAGGATGCAAGATTTGTGCGCCTACAGATTTACGATATTTCCGGGCGTTTAGTTGCCGAACTGGTGAACGGCTGGCGGGATGCGGGTGTACATGAGGTGATGTTTGATGGATCAAATCTAGCATCGGGATTATATGTTTACAGACTAAAGATATCGGGGTCGGAGACCCCAAAGGGGCAGGCGACCCCGACTAAGGCGACGGGTAAGATAGTACTGATGAAATAATCATTGGTGCTGTTGGCACCCTGTCCGTAAGGACCACTACGTGGAAGTTAGCGGCTTTTGATCCCCCCATCCCGCCCGAGCGGGACACCCCCCTTGAGAAAAGGAGGCAATCGCCGAGTGGGGGTCTAGCGCGATATGGAAAGTGACAGATGTGGCGGACAAATCGTGGCGGTCAATTTTGTCCGACAGTTTTGGACAGTGATTCCTGCTGGATTTAGAGGGGTTTTTATAGGCAGCGACATTATTGACACTACAGGGAGATAGTAGTGAAAGGGCGTGGTGCATTGTAGGGATATGTTTTGGGGGAGATTTCAGGGATGAAGAATTGTGGAGACATTAGGGCTCTTGTATATAATATACAACAGATCATGGAGAAAAGCAAGGATTATTTTGGGGATTTTGAGGTGGGGGTGGGGTAGTAGAAGGGTGGAGGAAAGTGGCAATAAGTGGTCCAAGCTACCCCAAAAAGAATCTAAAAAAAGCAATTATTGTATAAAGCGCTTGACTTTGTGATAATTAGTGCGTATATTTTCGGTGATACTCTGTTTAACTTTCAAATTTACCTTTAAAAATTGAATCGGAATAGTTATCCCCAAGGACTGATGATACATTGTCACCAGATTATACCTTGACCCCTGATAGGAGAATCTGCATGCTATATCGAAGAACCAAGATTGTAGCCACAATTGCACCACATACTATACATAAAGTAAATGGAACAGCTCCAGATAGTACATTGAACAGTTCTGAAGTTGAAAAAGCTCTTAGTAAATTAGCGGAGTCTGGTGTGGATGTTTTCCGTCTAAATATGTCCTTCCGAAAAAAGATGGGGGATGAATTCATCAAATGGGTATTCCAATGGTTTAAAGATCATGAACGTTCTGAGGCAAAAGATGTAACCGTACTTGCCGATCTACAAGGTCCAAAACTAAGATTTGGGAAGATAAAGCCTGATGAAGGTATCACTTTAGAGGATGGTAAATCTTATAAACTATATTTCAAAGAGGACACTCAGCTCAACATAGAAAAGCATACAGAGGGCAATTCAGATCTTGCCGTAGTTCTACTGAACGATGATTTCTTTAGGGAATTAGGAAATTCCATTCGTCAAGGTATAGAAGATCAGGGCGTTGTGGAAATAGGGATTGGTGACGGCGATACCTGGCTCAAAGTTGAGAATGAGGGCAGCATAAAAGATAATCACATTGAATGCAAGGTTTCAGTTGGTGGTAAGGTGAAGTCAGGTAAAGGAGTGATGCCCAAGGGAATTTCCGTCGAGGTGGATTCAGTAATAACTGACAAAGACGGAAGAGATTTAAAGTTTCTTTTGAAGGAAGGTAATCGTTTTTTAAGCTACATTGCGCTCTCATTTGTGAAGCATCCACTGGATATTCTATCATTGCGGAAGAGGATTGAAGAGGACAAGAACCTCATTGCCGGGCAAATAGAGCGGTTTAAGGATTTGATTCCCCAGGATGATCGACCGGATAGAGATTCTATCTTAAAGAGAACTTTAGCTCCAGATATAATCGCAAAAATCGAGACAATTGAAGCAGCAAAAGATAAAGACACCTTAAACAGCATCATAGATGTAGCTGATGGTGTAATGGTCGCAAGAGGTGATTTAGCTCTTCAAATGAATTCTGAGGATGTGCCAGGCAAACAGAAAGAAATTATTGAACTATGCCGCCTGCGAGGCAAGCCTGTTATTACAGCAACACAGATGTTGCATTCCATGGAAGATCATTCGCGCCCCACAAGGGCTGAGGTAAATGACGTTTTCAATGCGGTCATGGACGGAACGGACGCCACAATGCTTTCGGGGGAAACTACCAACGGAAAATATCCGCAAGAAGCTGTGGAGATAATGGGAGAAGTTCTATCTGCGGCGGAGACGTACTATTATAAATGTCGTCGTAAACATTCCGTAGAATTAGATGAACTAAGCATATCTTTGGAAGAAATTATTAGTTCGGCTGAACAACGCCTTCCAGATGAAGAAAATAAAATGCTAAAAGCCGTCACTGATAAATCTCTACGTGCTGTTATCAGACGAATCTATGATGATAAAAAGGAAAAGAATTGGCGGCAGTCGGTTACTGACATGGTATGTTTATCAGCCTGGACCATGATCATATCCCGCGAGATAGGTGCAGTCATTGCTGCAACTACTTCTGGTCGCACAGCGAGAATGTTAGCCAGATACAGACCTGATATCCCAATTTTCGGACTCACACACGACGACGAGAACAGGAGAAAACTCATCCTATCGTATGGCGTCTATCCATTAAATATTGGTCTGGGTTCCAACACGACCGAGGAGATGTACGAAAGTGCCTTTGAAGTACTTAAGCGCCACAGATATTTGATAACGGATAATCATCCATTGGCAAAGGAAAACCTGGTTTTGACCATATCAGGGACGCCGCTTGGAGATCCGGGAACGACAAACCAGCTACGTTTAATATCACTAAGAGAGAGAAAACTTAAATTAAGTGACTGGCTGTATGTGAGATAAATGTTAACGAATTAACACTGTATAGAAGTGCTATAGAACATCCGTCTGCGACGGTAAACAAGAGTCTGTTGGCAAACCGTTCCAAAGAAAGTCTCCCCTTACACGGACGCCAGATTATCCTTTCCCTCCGCCACGCTCTTCACATAAGCGACAGCATCAATGATCCTCTCGTGCAAACCTTCCCAGTTGATCCTTCCGCCAAAGCCTGACCTCCACTTTTTCGATCCGCGCGATAGAGTAATGGTCGGCACTTAGAGCTCCTTCTCCTTGATTTTTGGCATATTTTGCTGTAAAATATAGAGAATTCCGCAAGCAATATTTTCAATCCCAACTGCCCATACAATAGCCAAGACAAAGGTTGTATTGTATATTCGCCAATATATCACTTAGAATTCTCATGAAATCAGTAACGACTTATCTGCCCCTGTTCTTCAACCTGAATGATCAGGCATGTCTCGTTGTCGGTGGCGGCAGAGTAGCTCTGCGCAAAGTGGAACAGTTATTAATTGCCGGAGCTAAAGTCACCGTCGTCTCACCGCAGATACACCCTGAACTCAAGCAACTATTGAAACCGGATGAATGCGTCTGGTTATGTCGCAAGTACGAAGTGGGCGAAGTTTCCTTCTACCGTCTGGTTATCGCCACTACGAATGACTCTGGTTTGAACCGTCAGATCTATAACGAATGTGAACAGCATGGTATCCCCGTAAATGTAGTTGATCAGCCGGAATTGTGCATGGTTATTTTTCCTTCCATCATCCGTAAGGGTATAATGACGCTGGCGATCAGTTCTGCGGGGAAGGCGCCCTTTTTCACCAAGGCTCTGCGGGAGAAGTTGGAAGAATTCCTGGAAAGTTCACATCTTTTAGACAAGCCGGAATTACTGGTGAAGTTTCGTGAATTCGTACGCAGAAACTCGAAGGATAGTTCAGTAAAAGAGAGAGCATACGAAAAACTGGTCTCCTGCGATGCGGAGCAGTGGATGCAATGGTCAGAATCGGAACCGCCTTATGATCTATGGCTGAAATGGCTGGAAGAGGATAATGGCTGACGGACAACCATTGTTAGTAAAAGTGGGCGCTCGAGGCAGCAAGCTTTCCCTGGCGCAGGCAGGCGCTGTCCTGGAGAAACTTAAGGCAGTATCACCGGAAGTTCAATTCGAATTATTTCCCATTAAAACGCAAGGTGATCATGACCGGCAAACGCCGTTAGCTGGTTTTGAAGGACGCGGTGTATTTATCAAAGAACTGGAAAGTGCCTTATCTGATGGCAGAATAGATATCGCCGTGCACAGCGCCAAGGATATGCCTTCAGTATTAGACGAAGCATACTGTATAGCTGCCGTACCGGAACGTGCGCCGGTTGAAGATGTGTTGATCTCCAAAGATAACATTGAACTGGGGAGCTTACCTCCAGGGACGAAACTTGCCACCGGTTCTCCGCGCCGCCGGGCATTGGTGAAGATGATGGCTCCTGCAGCCGAATTCGTTGACGTTCGCGGAAACATCGATACCAGATTACGGAAGCTGCATGAAGGAGAATTCGATGCGATAATTCTGGCGCGTGCGGGATTGCTAAGATTAGGGTTGGAAGATCACATAACTCAGGTCCTTAGTCCTTATGAATTCATCCCGGCATCCGGACAGGGAGCATTAGCATTGGAAGTACGAAAGGACGACAATAACATCATGGAAATAGCGCGCAAGATAGATTCCCGGATGGATCACACTGCACTGAATGCCGAAAGAGTCCTGTTATCAACATTGCAGGCAGGGTGTAGCCTCCCGATTGGTGGTTGGGCTCGGTGGGAGGACAGTAGTTTAAAAATGGACGCTGTAGTTCTCGATATTGAAGGTAGGAATGCAATCCGATCGTCTGGGGAAGTTAAATCAGCAGATGATGCTGAAATCTTAGGCAGGCGCATAGCGAAAAATTTAATCTCACAGGGAGCGAAGGATCTTTTAAGAGATGGCAAATAAAGGGAAGGTTTACTTAGTCGGCGCGGGTCCCGGCGATCCGGAACTGATCACAGTAAAGGGAAAGCGGTTGTTGCTGGGTTGCGAAGCCGTCGTTTATGATCGGCTGGTTCCACTGGAGCTGGTGGTTACTCTACCGCTAAAAGTTCAACGATATTACGTGGGCAAATCTGCAGGGAAGCATTCTCTACCACAAGATAAAATCAACGATTTGCTAGTTGATCTGGTGGGAAAAGGACTCAAAGTTGTGCGCTTAAAAGGCGGTGATCCTTTAATGTTCGGTCGCGGCGGCGAAGAAGCGCTGTATCTGAAGAATAAAGGCATTCCTTTTGAAATCGTCCCTGGCATAACCGCTGGCGCAGCCGGTTCTGCCTATGCTGGCATTCCCATTACGCATCGAAGTACATCCGTTTTTACCATATTCGTAACAGCCCATGAAGCAGATGGCAAGCAGGATAAGCAGGTTCCCTGGGATTGGTTGGGTAAAGTTCGCAACGGTTCAATCGTGGGGTATATGGGCGTTAAACAGTTACCTTCTGTCGTTGACAAACTAATCGCTGGAGGGATGAAACCAACGACTGCCGCGGCATTGATCGAACGCGGTACTACAGGAATGCAGCGGACTATCAGAGGAGAGTTGCAGTATTTACCTACACTTGCTAAAGACGCAGACGTCCAACCTCCCAGTCTGTTTGTCATAGGAGACACGGTCGCTTTAGCTGATGAACTCTCATGGTTCGGTAAGGGGTTCCTTTCGGGGAATAAAGTCATGGTTACGCGCCCTGCCAGCCAAGCGCAGGCTATGTATGAAGAGCTTCGTTCATACGGAGCGGAAGTGCTGCCTCTACCGACAATTTCCATTACCGAACATGTGGATATAAAGCAATGGAAAGAGCTAAAGACTATCTTCAAATCTGCGCAGAACCGGAGCGATAACAATGGTGATCACTGGCTGGTGTTTACCAGTGAGAATGGAGTGAGCTATTTCTTCCAACAGCTGCGTGAAGGAGGATACGACTATCGTAGCATCGGCAATTTCAGTATCGCCGCTGTTGGTACAGGCACGGCGCGCGCGTTGCAGGAGATGGATTTACCCGCAGATTTCATCCCTACGGAAGCGACAACTAAGACCTTGGCAAAGGAACTATCCAAGCGCATCGCCGGAAAAGACAGCCGTGTGATCCGGGTGCGGGGCAATTTGGGTGACGACACGGTGGAACGTTCCTTGGAAGCTGTAAAGGCGCAAGTTATACCACTGCAGGTGTACCGTACTTCCACCGCTGTTTGGGATGATGGGATGAAAGCCCTACTGAGAGAGAATCCACCCGACGTCATCACCTTTACCAGTGGTTCGACGGTGAATGGCTTGCTGGAGATGTTGGGGAAAGAACGGGCGCTTCAGCTTACTAAAAAGGCTGTCGTGGCTGCCATAGGACCCGTGACAGCCCAGATCGCAGAAGTGGCTGGAATTGAAGTGAACGTGATAGCGGAAACGTATTCCGTTGCAGGATTAGTAGAAGCAATCGTCAATAATACCAAGGAAAAAGCATGAACGCAGATGAAGCTTTGAAGTCACTAAAAAAGGGAAATACGCGGTTCACCCAGAACAATTTAACTCACCCCAATCAGACGGAAGCGAGGCGCAGGGAAGTTGTTTCCGGGCAGGAACCTTTCGCTATTGTATTGACCTGTTCTGATTCCCGCACTCCGCCGGAAATCATCTTTGACAGGGGTATTGGAGATCTGTTCATTGTGCGTACCGCTGGCAACGTGACGGACGACGTGGCTGTGGGCAGTATGGAAATCGCCGTGGAAGAATTCGGCGTGCAGTTGATCATGGTGCTGGGTCATGAAAATTGTGGCGCCATCAAATTTGCCATTAGCGAATCGGATTTTAAGGGTCATATAGGCAGTGTTATGGATAAAATCAAACCGGTGATAGAAGAGGCGAAGAAACAGCCTGGAAATCTACAGGACAATGTTGCTAAAGAGAACGTCAAGCTGGTGGTAGAGAAACTGCGCAATTCCCAACCGATCCTGACAAAGTTCATTTCAGAAGGCAAGCTGAAGATCATTGGTGGATATTACCGGCTGGAGAACGGCGAAGTGGAGATCATAACAGAATAGCTGCCAACTGTCAAGACAATAATATTAAGGAAGATAATATGGCATTTCCAACAGAACGCCCGCGCAGATTACGCCGCACGGAGACTCTGCGCCGCATGGTCAGGGAGACAACCTTGAGCACTGATGACCTGATCTGGCCCATGTTCGTCAAATCCAAGGGGAAGGATGAAGCGATAGACGCCATGCCGGGTGTGTTCAGATACAATCCATCGAGAGCAGCAGAAGAGGCGTCAAAGGCATTCGCAGCGGGGATTCCGGCAGTTATCCTCTTCGGTATACCGGACAGCAAAGATGCTTTAGGATCTGCTTCATGGGAAGAGGATGGTGTGATTCAGCAGGCAGTGCGTAAGATCAAGAAAGCCGTTCCTGAGATGATCGTCATGGCTGACGTCTGCCTGTGCGAGTACACCGATCACGGTCACTGCGGTGTCATCAAAGACGGCGAAGTGGACAACGATGCTACGTTGGATCTGCTGGCGCGCCAGGCGGTGAGTTTCGTCAAAGCTGGCGCTGACGTAGTGGCTCCTTCTGACATGATGGACGGGCGCGTCGGCTTCATCAGAGATGAACTCGACAATTCCGGATTCACCGACAGGGCTATAATGGCTTACAGCGTCAAGTACGCCTCATCGTTCTATGGACCGTTCAGGGAAGCTGCCGGTTCAGCGCCGGAATTCGGCGACCGCAAGGGCTACCAGATGGATCCCGCCAACGAACGCGAAGCTTTTCGCGAAGTTGAACTGGACCTGGAAGAGGGCGCTGATATTATCATGGTCAAGCCGGCGCTGGCTTTTCTGGACGTTATCAGTAGCGTCCGGCAGATCACCGATCTGCCCATAGCTGCGTTTAATGTCAGCGGAGAATATTCTATGGTCAAGGCAGCAGCTAACGCGGGGATGATTGATGAACGCCAGATCGTCATGGAGATACTGACCGGCATCAAACGCGCTGGTGCGGATCTGATCTTAACCTATCATGCAAGGGATGTGGCGGGGTGGTTAGAAGGCAGAAGGTAGGTTGGGTTAAGTCAAATCACGATGAAATCGGGACGCAACCCAACAACTTATGTTTTGAAATGTATGCGCTACCGTTGATGTAAGGTGATGTGATATAAATTGTTGGGTTCGCTACGCTTAACCCAACCTACTATTGCTGCTGGACAGCGCACTAGTCTCTTCAGAGACTTTTTCTACAAGAATTTGAGCAACAGAATTCATTCTGTTGGCTATTGGATTAAGCCAGAGTTCACATTCATCAACAGACGGACAGGACCTGATGTAAAAAAATTGGGGATGTTGGCTAAGTATGAGAATCTTTACAATTTAGGGAGATTTAGAAGTGTCGAAAGTAAAAAATATCAGTTTAAAAACTGCCTCAATTATCATTATACCTTTGCTTATAGGTATCTTTACGGGCTATATAGTTTTACTCATTGGGGAAGACAAAACTGAAATTACTTTTAAGCTTGACAGTTGGATCACTGTTGGTTCCAACCTTGAAAGTGAACTTTCTGATCTTAGTCTTATTTATAAAGACATACCAGTGAGAAATATACTCAAAGTTTCATGGAAAATTTTAAATTCTGGGTCTAAAGGAATAGCGGAATTTGAATCAGGTCCAACAATCCTATTTCCAGAGGGAATGATAGTAACTGAAGCAAGAATATCAGAGGCTTCCCCACTACTTAAATATAATAAGGAAACATACACTGATTCAACCAATCGCAAAATAGATATTAGTGGATTAGGTGTCTTTAATGAGGGAGATTACATCAAGGTTGACGTATACATTGTGGATCTGCCGGATACTTTAATAGCCTCTGCTCTCTTTCAAGAATGGGATATGATAGCTAAGGCAGTAGACCTAAAAGTGCGAAAAGAAATCGATTTCACCTCATTAGAGGAAAAAACCGTTTATGACTCTACATTAAAAATACTTGTGACTCTAAATTTAATATTCGGTTTAGCATTTGTAACAATGGTCTTGTTGTATATTAAAGGGGTTAAATCTTTATATACCAGAGAGATATATAGGGTATTGACCGACCGAGATAAGTTCCAGCAAACGCTGATAAATAAACAGAAGAGGAATATAAGAGTACATGAACAGGGAGATAGGTCCCATAGAATGCCGCTAAGCAAACGGAGAAGGCACACGCTTGAGAATCTTCTCAGAAATTTCGACTAAATACATTCGTCAAGTGGGGAAGACAAGTCCCGACTTGTCGGGACATAGGCCGCCAATAAATCAGAGTAATCAGCGTAATCAGTGGTTCAGCTTTTTCCATTGTTGCACTATGACAGCAGGGGAAAGCAGCAAAATCATCAGAACCACGGATGAACACGGATAACACAGATAACGCGGATAATCCGTGCAATCTGCGACATCCGCGTTCATCCGTGGTTCCGACAACCAGAAAGACGAGAAAACGTCAGGTCACATCAGTCCGTCGGCTGACGGACAGGATCCCCGCCTTCGGCGTCTAAGACCTGACGCAACGAGCCTTAGAAATGTCATTCCTGGCTTGCGAGTCTGTCCGAGAATATTTATTACCGGACATAACATAATCTCTTTGGAGATACGAATACTAAGATAGCGTGGATCAGCAATTCAATTGTTCTTTGAAAATCTGCTAATCTGATCCCATGCGGTCC
>NJBN01000001.1 GCA_005223185.1 candidate division LCP-89 bacterium B3_LCP | reverse complement strand
GCAGGTAGTTGGTGATCTCACGCAGGATTAAGGTAGTGAAGGTGGAATCCGGTTGCCCTGGCTGATAAATATGGTCAATCCAGATGTCGTAGTCCAGAGGTTGACCACTCTGGTTTTCACCCCAGATGGCGTAGTCGAGAATGCCACCGCCAGCAGGTATCGGCGAACCGCCAACGAGGGCCAATGTAACGACCATGTCGGGAACCGGAGGTTCTTGTTCGACATGGAACGGATAACTGCCGGGTTCGGGCCACTGCGGAACCAGCGGTGTAGCAGGGATGATTCCTACGGGTACTTCATGATAAATGACGTCGTTCAATGTCCAGGTACCTTCAGTCTGGACCACCGTACCGGCGTCATAATCAAGGACGTATATGATGTGGCAAGTACCGTCAACCAGCTTAGCTATGCTCGGTGTAATTTCGGACAGGCAAGCACCAGGTGCAGCGTTATTCGGTGTGACGGTTTCAGTGATGTTGGTACCTTCATGCCAGTTCATACCGCCATCTTCTGAGTAGGACAGGTAAATTTCACCGGACGGGAAACCACCTGCACTCTGAGCCAGAGTATCGCAGTCATAAACCTGGTACATGCAGTACAGGTTACCCGTGGAGGGATCCTGAGCCAACTGCGGACGCTGAGCCTTCACGTTCCAGGCGCCGCAACTAATGTAGTTCCAATCCCAATCATCGAAGGAATCATGAACCATCTTGGGATCGTCATCCGGGTACTGACTGGTCCAGTGCCAAATCAAGGACGCATGCCAGTATGTGGTTCCGGCAAGTTCGAAGTATGATGGCGTGGTGAAGACCACGTGCGTGTAATCATCCTGATCGATAAAGACATTCAGGTCAGTGTAGGCACGAATGGTGTCCATTTCCGCCAGGGTGGTATCCGGCAGATAGGACAGATCCGGTGGCAGGAATTCGGTTATGTTGGTGAAGTCATTCCAGTCAGGACTTTCACCATCATCATCGATTACAACGTAGATGTCGTTGTTACGCTGACTAGGATCAGGAGCAGTGGGGAAGCCGTCATCACGGCAATAGGTCCAGGCATAAGCGACCTTGTCGGATACGTCGGATGTAGCGACGTCACCAGCGATGGTCATGGTCCAGGTCATCAGTTCGAAATCGCCCTCATAACTGATAGAAAAGAGCAACGGATCATAAGTTCCTCTGATCCAGAAATGACGCTGGGGATCACCTGCGATACCGGATTCTGGATTCTCGGTCCCAACAATCTGCAGAGCCTGCTGGTTGTCAAATTGGATGCGAGGCCAAATTATTTCCGGAATACCTGGGACACCAGGATTGGGAGCCTCGTAAGTGATGAACGTGCCGGTGTGGGAGAAGAAGTCAGTCGAAGTAGCAGTCCAGAAATCACCACCGGGGGTATTTGTCCAATGGAAGCACGGGAAGGCTATTCCGCCCGAACCCCAGTTTTCAACGTCCATGGTAGTATAACCAGCTCGCTGAGAAGATTCCACCGGATAACCGGTTCCAGGCCACTGCTGTAGTCCAGTTCCAGGATTAATGAAGTTGTAGTAGATGTGACGTTGAGTGGCGCCATAATCCAACCCATTCATCCAGATGAAGTCAGTATAGCCGTCAGCGCTCTTCTCAATCATACGACCAACTGTACCGTTGTGCTGGATATCATACCAGCTTGTACCGATAACCTGGGTGGTTCCCAGATCCATCCCCCCCGCGTTAACATAGGGCGGATGAGTGACCTGTGCATTGACTTGTTCACTTCCGTCCATGACTGGATAATTAGTCAACGGGGCCTGTGAACCTGCCAACAACAGTGCTGGTACCAAGGTTACAAGAACAATTGCAAGAATTGTGTTACGCATAATTCCTCCTTTAGTGGATTTGTTGTTTTTGATGCGTTTGGGTTGCTTTGTTTCTTCTATTTATTATTTAAGTGAAACTTCAAAATATTGTGAAATTGACGAAAACAGTTAAGGACATATAAGATAACATATTTTTTGGCTGAAGTCAAGCTTTTATTTATTTTCTGGCAAAAATTCTGAGCCTGGATGGATGCAATGCGAGATTTGGTGCGTTCATCGTTTATTCATATTCTCAAAAATTAATACGTCTGTTGCATGTCGAGCGTTAGCATAATATAGTAGATTATGAATCGCATGTCAAGCGCAATAATTTGCAGGTATAATTTTGCACGTCAGGGCAGGTAGGTATTTCCTGCCCTGAGACACTGCAATTTACGTTTTAACTACTTCAACAGAACCAGTTTGCCGGTCTGGTTGTTGTTGCCGTGAATAAACCGATAGAAGTAGATTCCGGATGTTAGCTTTGAAGCATCGAAAGTGACTTCATGTATCCCCGCATCCCGCCAGCCGTTGATTAGTTCCACAACCTTACGTCCAGAAATATCGAAAACCGTCAGATTCACCTTACTTGCATCTTGCGACTTGAACCTGAGAACTGTACTGGGGTTAAACGGGTTGGGATACGCTTTACATAGTTCGTATTCAGTAGCTTGCTTAAGGTTATTCACGACACTTAAATCATCACCCCAGGTTGTCCACGATCCCAGGGTACTGCCATAATCCGTGCCGGATTTTTCAAATTCAAAGGATGCATCATCCCAGACAATTGCTGGATAGATTCCCATATATCCGTTGTAACTGTAGTCTCCCCCTGGCGCTGCGCCAGGAATTGCCTGCGTTCGATCCCTTGTAGCGGAGAACCCTGCGGGCAAATTCAGCATAACCGGACCTAACACCGGTCCATAATTCGAACCATCGGGTAGAGTAACATCTATCCACAGGTGAGTTTCTGCAGGATCTGTACCAGTGTTCTGTACATCTATTGTATAGTCAAAACTGCCGCCGGAAGCAGGTATAATTATCGGTATCCCCTGTGGATCCATGCTCAATTCGACATCCAGAGGCAATAACATGTCCAGATCGATATTCTGGGCAGAGCTGCTGGTGACGTCCAGAAGGACAGGGAAATCAGGAGCACCGTAGAACATCTGCGGATCATCGGAAGTTCTACTGAAACTGAAATCGGCATCTAAGTAGGCCATAACGTAGTATTCCCCGGGATCGACGAAGAGGGTGTATTCCACGTTTCCGTCCAAAGTCAGGGGAATGCCCCAATGGACGATATTTTCAAACTCAGGATCGGAAGCTGCCAGAGTGTAAGTTAAACCAAATTCGCCTTCGGGGCACGATACTACGCCGGAGATCGTGGCAAACGGCAGTGGTTCCACGGTTATGTCCAGATCATTGACATTTCCAGTTACTTCTACTGGTGTAGGAATAGATCCGCCGTAGTAGCCCATATAATCATCCACGGATGGAATGAGGTTGCCATCTCTATCCTGAAATGCAGTTAAGATATAAGTGCCCTCGGGTACATTGAAAACCAAGTACATGCCGTTGCCCAAAAGCGCTAATCCTATATAGAAGCCTGGATTAGCAATATCCAATGAGAGGGCGTACACATAGGTGATCCCACCGAACCATTCAGCGCCGTCGATGTCTCCAGAAAGTGTATATCCGAACGCGGAAAAGCTGATCAGGAAGATCAGTGCCAAACTTATTATTAATTTACCAATAATGAGATATCCTTCCAAAGTTACCTATGAATTATGACTTTGGCTGTTAAAAGATAAGTCAGTAAAGTTAAGAAGCAAAGGGCATTACTTTTTGTGATTTGCATCACATATGGTGCGTAAAATATACGACTATATCAGTAAACTGGAAATTCTCTCCCATGCCGAAGAGTTAACAAAAAGCCCTTTCGGAAGATCTTGTAAATGCCTGTTTTTTTTCCTATATTAGCGATGCTAAAACTATCAGAGAAACATGAAGAATAGAACATATTGTGGAGAAATAGACATCTCATCCAGCGGCGAAAGCGTAGTTCTGTGCGGCTGGATTCATCGTGTGCGGGATTTGGGCGGATTATCGTTCTTCCTCTTGCGCGATCACACCGGAATAATCCAGGTTACGCCTGCTCCTGATGATGAAACAGTTCAGAATTTGATCGGGAAGTTACGCCACGAAGACGTGGTTAAAGTAACAGGTACAATTCGAAAGAGGCCTGACGGTAATGTCAACCCTAAAATGTCCACCGGGGAAATCGAAATCGCGGCGATTGAAATAGAGATTCTCTCTGCTGCGAAAGTTCCGCCGTTCCTGCCGGAGGAGGCTGAACGCGTGCAGGAAGATCTGCGCTTAAAACACCGGGTACTGCACTTGAGAACGGAGAAGATGCAGCGCAATTTCCGCCTGCGGCATCAGTTGTACCAGTCCGTGCGGCGTTACTTCGATGAGAATGGATTCTGCGAGATAGAGACGCCTTTTTTAGTCAAGCCAACGCCCGAAGGCGCCAGAGATTTCTTAGTGCCTTCGCGCCTTCATCCAACTAAAACGTACGCTCTACCCCAATCCCCTCAGATATATAAGCAGCTGTTGATGGTCGCAGGATTCGACCGCTACTTTCAGATAGTGAAGTGCTTCAGGGATGAGGATTTACGAGCGGACAGACAACCTGAATTTACCCAGATAGACGCGGAACTATCCTTTACTGATGAGGAAGAAATTCAGGAGATAGTTGAAGGCTTGATGGTGCGCATATATAAGGAAGTAAAGAATATCGAAATTGACGCACCGTTCCCGAGAATCACATACAGCGAGGCTATTTCCCTTTATGGATCCGACAAGCCGGATTTGAGGATTCCCCTAAAGATTACTGATCTGACTGAAACCTTCAGGGGGAGCGATTTCCGCGTCTTCTCATCTGCGATAGAAGCCGGTGGCGCCATTCGCGGTTTGAATCTGCCCGGTTGTGGAGGATACTCCCGTAAGAAAAGGGATGAACTGATACATTTAAGCAAATCATGGGGACTGGGGGGATTGGTTTATTTCATGTCATCGGATGAAGGCATCTCGTCATCTGCTGCCAAGTTCTTAAGTGAAGCCGAAATGGCTGCAGCGGTTGAAAAGTGCGATATTAAGCCGGGGGATATGCTGGCAGTCGCAGCAGATGCGTCCATTGAAAAGGTAGCTCTGGGAATGGGTCAGCTTAGATCATGGGCGGGAAAGAACCTGAACCTCATAAGCGAGGTTGAAAATCGATTATGCTGGATAACTGATTTCCCCATGTTCGAGTATAACGACGAGATCGGACGTTACCAAGCCGCGCATCATCCGTTTACATTGCCTGTTGAAGAAGATCTCGATAAATATGAAAACGAACCGGGGAGAATTCGTTCTAAAGCTTACGATTTAGTGCTAAATGGCCATGAGATTGCAGGTGGCTCTATCCGTATCCATGACCGCGAAATTCAGAGAAAGGTGTTCGAACTCTTGGGGTTTAAGGAAGAGGAGACCAGAGAACGTTTCGGGTTCCTCCTGGAAGCTCTGGAATACGGGACTCCACCGCACGGTGGGATAGCTTTCGGCTTGGATAGAATGGCGATGATCATGGCGGGCGTCGATTCAATACGAGAGGTGATCGCTTTTCCCAAGACAACTGCCGCACTCTCACTGATGGATGGTTCACCGGCGGTTACGGATGAAAAACAGTGGTTGGAGTTAGGTCTCAAACCGATCGGTAAGGCTAAGGGAAACTGACAGGAAGAGCGACAGTTTTGATGAGTAAACGCAATCCACCAACACCGCAGAAAATTCCAAAAGACAAACGGGGAAAAAGCCGCGCTACCGATCTCATTCCGATACCGGGCAAACGCCCTGTGGAAGAATTGCTAAGGCAGGAAATCGAACCGGTAGTATTGTTTTCATCGAAATTGCCGAAAGGGCGTAAAGACGATACCTTAATTTCTAAGTGCCGTCACGCCGGCTGGAAGGTGGTTTTCAAGGAGAAATCCTATCTTGATTCAGAATCCGGGGGCTTGAATCACCAGGGATATTTAGCTTTTATTACCTATTTCCCCTATGTTCCCTTAAAATCATTCATAGATCAGAAGAGCGATAAAGAACCCCTCCTGATAGCTCTCGATCAAATACAGGATGCGGGCAACTTAGGCGCCATCCTCCGATCTGCTGAATGCGCCGGAGCAAAGGGTGCAATAATTCCCGCGCACCGTTCGGCTGGCATAACTTCCGCGGTGATACGCAGATCTGCAGGAGCAGCTCTATGTTTGCCCGTCAGTAGAGTAGTGAACTTAGCAAAAACCTTGGACAGATTGTCAGATGCTGACTTCTCCATTGTCGGCGCCGATCAGGAAGGGAACAGGACGATCTACGATTTCGAATTTAAGGGCCCCACTGTTTTGGTCATTGGATCGGAAGAAAAAGGACTGCGCCCGGGAATCAAGCGCAGATGCGTTCAAATATGTTCGATTCCTCTTTATGGTAGAATCTCTTCACTGAACGCTTCGGCAGCGGCGGCTGTTTGCCTCTTTGAAGTAGCCCGACAGAGATCTGCATCAACTCGATAATTTTACGGCGAGCATCGCAGTTTGGAACATAAAAAGGATATACTGGTTTAATATTTAGAATGCCTGACACCCTATTTTGATAGGTATTTTTTGCCGGTTTTTAAAATATGACTACCAAATTTAAGCGATACTCTTCGATTATTTCGGTATAAAGTATAGATTTTAAGAAAATTGCCCTATTTTCGCAAATCACTTGACTTTTGCGTTTTTTTTTATTATTATATATACCGTTGCTTGAATAGTCCAAAATGATTCGTTGAAGGAGGGGGAATAAGTAGACGCGGTTAATCATCACCGGCTTGAAATCGCGGAAAAAAACGTCCAACAGAGCGATTGAAATTGATTAAAGCAGAGATTAAGACGCGGCAACGCTGCGAATTAGTGGCGATTGATCCCCTTCTGGAAGATGCGATAAAGAGTAGTGGCCTGCGTGAAGGCGTTATCTGTGTGTACGTACCACACACAACCGCAGGCATACTAATTAATGAAAATGCCGACCCTGCTGTAAAGCATGATATAATAGCTTCCCTCGAGAAGAAAATTCCTTTTTCTGAAGGATATTTGCATCAGGAAGGAAATTCCGCGGCACATATTAAAGCATCTCTGGTTGGAAGTTCTGTCCAAGTACCGGTATCTGATGGCACGCTCAAGCTGGGCACCTGGCAATCTGTGTTTTTTGCAGAATTTGACGGACCCAGGAATCGCAGCGTGTGGATTACACCGATACATCAGGGTACCAGTTAGTTTACATTTGGGCAGAACAAAGTCACTCCTTGGGCGGTTTAGACTGCTGACATCATAATTATAACCTTTAAAAACTCAAATTGGGATTAAACAAAGTGAGTTGATGAGCTTTCAAGTACCATGAAAACAGACCCACTTTTATTGCTGAATCCCATTCATATCTAACATACAACAAAATGACACAGAAAGATAAAATCAAAAGAATCGAAGAACCCTATCTGCTCTATAAGAAGGCTCAATTTGAAGCCATTAAAGACGGACTGCCGCTTTTACAGGAAAGCACAAAAAGACGAATGGCGGCATACTGGATAGGATCGAATGATGCCATGATTGGGTCCTTAGAGCGAATTGAGAAGCAATTAACCAGGGCGATGAAGAACGGCAAAAAGGTTGCCGTCATTCTCGACCGCCTGCCCAAACGGAGTTATGACCTGCTTCTCTACGTCATATCAGAAAGCGGTTATATCACCATGGAGGAATTGAAAGCTGGTTTTCCCGTCGAAGAGAATGAAAAACTAAGATTCCTGCTAAACCCACTTTTAGAGCGCGGACTTGTCTGGGAATGCAGACAGGCGCCTCGTGTACAATCTTCAGCTCGATTCTTCATTCTCGATTCCTGCATGGAGATATTGGAACTCCCTTCTTACTTAGAGGGGAAATACGGTTCAATCCTGCCGAAAAGGAAAAAAGAACAGCTTTACAACCTGGTAAGAGTCTTTGACGGAGACGTTAAAAAGTTAGCCAGAAATCACATTGTAGTCCCTTGGCTGAAGGAACAGCTTCGCAATCTGTCCAAACTGCGGCGCTTCTTTGATTCACTTGACACAAATGAACGTAAGCTCCTAAAGATCCTGGCGCTCCACCCAGAAGGATTGCTTCCCGAAGAGTTCATGTATGAGTATTCTCTCTTTTGCACCGAAGGCGTAGAAGAGACATTGCTACAGAGTCTAAAACATCTTCGTGATGAATTTGGTTTAGTTGACGTTAAAATACAGACAGAGAAGATCGGGCGGAAGGAAGTAAAACAACTCTACTACAGGCTGCCACGTGAGATGTCATATATCATCCGGTCGAATTTCAAGGAGAAATATTCAGATCAACTTCCCGCCATGCCACTGTTTGTTTCGCCAGATGAGGATTTCGCTTTAGGTTCTCGAGGAAAGGAGAAGCCAACTCTATGGATCGATTTCCAGCAGCTCTTGAATCACTTAGTACGCTGTGAAGTTGGAGTCATTCGAAAAGGCGGCATGCATAAGAAGAACCTGAAGCGCATCTTAGATCGCCTTGAAGGTCAGCCAATCGATGCGTATCACTACTTAGATTTCTTATTCCTGTACGCTTATGAACGGGAAATCATCTATCCGGAAAACGAAAGGTGGAAAATAAACGTCGCCAACATCCTCCTCGTTCAGGATATTTCTGCGTTTTATCGTGATTTCTGGGCTTTCTACCGCAATAATGCATCCTGGAATGATCGTGATTCCAGCCCCCTTCAGGGTGTGCTGCAAAAAGGGGATTCGCAGCAAGTATTCGGCTTTCGGCGGGCGATATTGCGGATGTTATGGGAATGCACCATAGGACAGTGGGTCGAAATGAAGGTATTCTTCGATAAAATCTGTAACCGCGAAAGAGCTTTTCGTGTAGAGGAGATACAGACTATAGCGAGTGATCCCTTGCGCGAGAAGTACCGTCTGGTTAAGTCTAACATAGAGAGGTCCTTGACATGGATAGGTCTTGTGGACACGACTACTGTAGCAATTCAACGCACTGATCTATTTCGGTTGACGGAGATCGGCGCCTGGTTGTTAGGTTGCAAAGCGGATATTGAACCGTTTGCGGCAACCGAAGAAGTGGGATCTTTAAGTATTCAGCCGAACCTGGAGATAATCGTACCGTCCAACTTCCCGCTGGAAAAACAGTTCTACCTGGCGAGATTCACCGACGATCAAAAAGGAAGGATCCTGCTAAATAGAGCATCCATACGCCGGGGATTAGCTGAAGGATTATCCATCCAGGAGATGCAGGACTTCCTCAATACCAACAGTAAGAATCCGGTGCCTCATAACGGTGTCCACCTGCTGGAAGAGGTCAATGAGAAGGCTGGACATATTTTGATAGGTGGAGAACCGATCAGACTGGAAGTAAACAATCATAACCTGCTCGATGAATTGCTCGTGAATAAGCAATTCAATTCCGTTTTCAAGGAAAGAGACAGTGAAAAACGCGCTTTACTACGGCGCGACGTTGATTTAACTAAACTGGTTGAGGAACTTCGCCGGGCGGGATATACACCGAGAACAATGTAGCCAACATAGAAAGGTAATAATTAAATATAAAAAGAGGCTTAACCGAATCCGGTTAAGCCTCTTTTATGTAGAGGGTCATCAGGGGGTACTGATTTATTTCAGTAAAGTCATAGTCGTGCAGTAAGTCTGACCGTTAATCAACATCCGGCAGATATAGGAACCACTGGGCATATCTTCCGCGTTCCAGGTAACAGTGTGTAAACCCGCAACTTGATAACCACTAACCAGTTCCTTGACCAAAGCGCCGGAAGTATTATATATGTTAACGACCACATCGGAACCTTCCGGCAGCGAATAAACAATCGCGGTCTCCGGATTGAAGGGGTTGGGATAATTCTGCCTGAGGCTGAATTCAGACGCAAGTGTGGCTCCCACAGTAACCACAACCGGGTCACTGAAAGTAACAGCGCCGCCGATATCCGTTTCCTTCAACTGATAGACGTACGTCCCCGCGCCTACGTTATCCAGGTAGCTGTAGGACTGCGGATCGACCGTGGTGCCGTGTCCAGGTAGAACTGCTATAGCTTCACCATCGCGCTGAACGGTCCATTCGTAGCAATCTATTTCAGATGCTGTATTCCAACTGAGCAGCACACCATCTTCGGTAACGTTGGCGCTGAAATAGGTCAGTTCGACCGGCGTGGGTGGACTCTGGTCATAGTAGAAAGCGCCCACGTCATTGCGCGTGCCGTCGGGATCGTTGTACATGATATCTGGATTTCCGACGTCAATGGCAGCAGATGTTTCCGTCAGATGATAGTCGAAGGGATCGCCGCCGACGTAAGCCGGATCACCAACTGTGTCACCAGGGCCAGGCAGAAGATTGATGTAATCACCATCAACGTTCTCATGGAACAGATTGTAGGATATGTCAATGACGCCCATGGTCGCCGATACAAAACCACCACCTTCATCTGTGAAGGAGATGATGTTGTTCATGAAGACACATCCCGAACTATCCGCAACGTAGATTCCGCCGCCCAATTGGGAATTGGCGCAGTTGTCGGATATGGTATTATTGATGATGGTGGGATTGGACCCGGAATACAACTTCAGACCACCACCTTGAGACGAAGCGGCATTGTTGGTAATGACGTTTCGCGTGATTTCGGGGGAAGCATTCTTCAAGCCGATTCCGCCAGCGTGTATGGCAAGATTGTCCTGGATATAGTTGTGCGCAATCACCGCTGCATCCGAGTTCTTTATCAACATACCAGCGCCGCAACTGTAAACCAGCGTGTAGTTTTCCACGATGTAGTTGTACTGGATGATCGGATCACCTTCAGCAATGAAGATACCCGCACCACCATCAACTGTATCGTTATTTTTGATCAGGTTGTACTGAATGGTGGGAGATGATTCCAGTATGAAGACTCCACCACCGACGTAGTAAGTGCCGTAACCGGGTTCATAGATATGACCCGTTCCGTTCATCAGGGTGAATCCCATCAGGACGGCGTCATTTGTCTCACCGGACATCATGGACGCGCAAGCGCCGCTGTTCTGCGCATCGATTACCGTATTCACTATCGAGGCAGAATCTTCGGTGAAGATGTACTGGCTGGTTACAATGATGTTCTTTCCTGAAAAGTCGATGTTTTCAAGATAGGTACCTTCATCGACGAGCACAGTATCGCTATCAACACTAGCGTCGATGGCTTCCTGGATAGTTGAGAATGGAACCGGAACATTGTTGCTAGTACCATAGCAAAGACCGGCGCTCAAAACCATCAGGAAACTTAGAAGTGAAAAAAGACGTAGCATTTTCATGGATGACCCTCCGTAGTCATAAAGTCAAGGTCTTTTCTTTGTCACCTTTCGTTATATTATCTTTCTGTTCGGATAGAGAGTTATACGCTTAAGAGAGGCATATACTTCCCAAACATAATGTACAAAATAATTATGCTGCTGTCAAGTAGTTTTTTTTAATTTTTCATTTATTTTTTTATTGACAGCCATTTAAACACAATTTTTCCTACTACAGTCTTATTATAACAATATAAACTCACTTTCTTTGTGCTTAAGGTCACATTTCACGTGTAATATCGGTTGATTTTTTGCTTAATAATCGCTATTTTTACATGTATTAGTCGGTTCAACAGCAGAAAAGGTGATCGATGATCGTAATATATCAGCGAGTTAACAGGGCGGAAGTGAGAGTTGGTGAGGAAATAACCAGCGCTATTGGGAGAGGCGCTCTCTTGCTTGTAGGGATAAAAAGAGACGACGACAGTGAAGTATTACGCTGGATGGCGAAGAAGGTAGCGGGCTTACGGGTGCATGATGATCAAGACGGCAAGTTGAACTTATCTCTTGAAGAAATCGGGGGCGAAGTTCTGGCTGTTTCTCAGTTTACTCTATTGGGTGATTGCCGGAGAGGGAAGCGACCATCTTTCACCAGAGCAGCCCCACCTGATATTGCTGAACCGCTCTTCATCCGCTTCGTGGAACTGTTAAAAGAGGAGGGAATCCCCGTCCAGATCGGAGCCTTCGGTGAACACATGCAGGTGGAATTGGTCAACGATGGACCGGTGACACTGATGCTGGAGTATCCGTGAGATAAATCCCTGTTGTGTCAGGTCTTGGACGCCGAAGACGGGTGTGACCTGACGCTTTCCAAATGGATTTCTCATTTGTTCATAGCCCGCTTTAGCGGGGTTTCGAATAATCCGTAGCCCAGTGCTTCAGCGCTGGGCATATTTCCCTGTTTTGTCAGTCCTCTGCCTTCGGGTCCCATCCCACTCCGGAGTATAACACACCTGTCATTCTGGCAAACGAAGTGCGTCCAGAATCTGACAGGTGTCAACGATTGATAGTTATTAGTTGTTGCGTAAGGTCTTGGTTTCCCGCCCAGGCGGGAAAGTGTGACCTGACGCTATAAAAATTCTCTACCCCACACTCCTCCCATACTCAAACAGCCCACCCGCTTGATAGATATCCATCTGCACGGATGAGAAGGGTTTGCCCTGCAGGGTGATGCTTTTCGCCGAACATTTAATCTCGCCTGTCACCAAGTCCACATCGATTTCATCACCGGACTCCAGACTCGATTCCTTCAGTCCAGGACATTCCATCAACGCCATGCCAGCGTTAATGGCGTTACGCTTGTAGATGGCGCCGAACGATTCTCCGATGATCAAAGGAACGCCCAGCGAAGTGAAACAATCCACAGCCTGCTGGCGCGATGATCCCGATCCGAAATTCTCACCTGCCAAAACCAGATCACCAGTCTTTACCTTCTTCGGAAAATCCGTCCAGCCTTCCAGATTACCGAAGGTGAAAGGACCCATCTCCTCCAATTTGGTGATATGCAGATGCTTATTGTGGAAGATCATGTCAGTGTCGATGTTGTCATGATCCACCAGCCAGATTTTACCTTTTATTTGGGTGGGTTTGGGCATGGGGCGACTCTATTAAAGTATGAATTATGAATCTGTTATCGCTATGCGTATGGTTAAACTACTCAGTACATTCTTACCATCTGCTTAAATCGGTGTGTGTTCATAACTGATTTCACTTTTCCTCGACACCACACTAAATCGTCTACAAGTTGAAAATCCGTTGGCAATGATAGATATAATGCTGCCGCATGTTGGACATCATAATCAGATGGCGTTGCTCTGTCACCTGGATGGTTATGAGCAAGAAATATTTTTGTTGAATCTTTGGTCTCTGCAATATCAATTATAGAATCAGTGGGAAAGTTTACTGAAGTATTATCCCCGAATCTAACTTCTGTATGGACACATTTATTTCCTTGATTAAGGAAGAGTACAATAACTGACTCTCTGTCAATCTTATGAAAATAACTAAGAATATCCCTGCTACTTCCAACGCCTCAAACCTGTTGTTTATGGCTTTGTTCAAATAACTCTTTGCACAGGCAACTGCTTCTTTTTTAAGGTATTGTACAAACAGCAGCCTAATTAGGAAAAACAATAATAGAGAGGAAGTGATAATTACAATGAAAATAGTCATAATGTAAGTCTAATCTGTGTTTACCAAGTTGCGTCAAGTCTTGGACGCCAAAGACGGGGAGCCTGTCCCGCACAGGCAGGATGTTACCTGACGCTGTCTTCACCGGGGAGGTTAGATATTCTTATCTGACAACAAAGGTCAGGACAGGCAGGAATGCCTATCCTCCCCCAATAACCTATAATCCTTCCACTTAGCCATAGCCCGCTTTAGCGGGGTTCTGAATATCCGTAGCGCAGTGCTTCAGCGCTGCGCCTAGTTACTGGTTTCCGGATCGCTGTCCGGAATGACCATCCATAATCTGCGAAATCCGTGAAATCTGCGTGAATCCGCGGTTCAGACAACTACTTCATCAATACCATCTTACCTATTTCCATAGTCGGGGTCGCTTGCGCCTATGCCACCCCAATCAGGGTATCAAAACAACCCCGCCATACTTCCCGGTGCAACCTTGACAATATCGATCAGATGCACTAATGAGGCGTTCATCAGGTTCAGGACCGGATGGGGCCAGATACCTAAGAAGATGATGATGATCGCCAGCGGGATCAGAGTAAACAGTTCGCGGCCGTTAATTTCCGGAAATTTCTTCTTCAGTTCTTCGATAGATAGGTTCTGCAATGCAGGATCCTTGACCTCACCGAAGAACATGCGTTGCAGCGTCCACAAAACGTAAGCTGCGGTGACGATAATTCCCGATACTGCTAGAATGGTATGTACCGGCCAAACTGGGAATGAACCTAAGAATACCATCGCTTCGGATATGAAGGCGGAAAGTCCCGGCAGACCCAAAGCTCCGAAGAAGGCGACCGCACTGATGCCTAAATACTTGGGCATTATGTTGGACAGATTACCGAAGCGGGCGATTTCGCGGTGGTGAGCGCGTTCGTAGATGACGCCCACTAAGAGGAATAGCATAGCCGTGACGCAGCCGTGATTGAACATCTGGAAGACCGCTCCGTTGATGCCTGCGGAGGTCATGGCAGCCATACCCAGCATCACGTAACCCATGTGGCTGATGGAACTGTACGCCACCAGTTTCTTCAGGTCTTTCTGCGCCATGGCGCAGAAGGCTCCATAGATGATGTTTATCACCCCCATGAGCGCGATGAACCAGAGGAATGACATGGTGGCGTCAGGCAGAATCGGATACATGATGCGCAGCATGCCGTAGGTTCCCATCTTCAGCAGGATGCCAGCCAGAATGACGGAAACGGCGGTGGGCGCTTCCACGTGAGCATCAGGCAGCCAGGTATGGAATGGGAAAACCGGCACCTTGATGGCAAAACCGATAAAGAGACCGAACCAGAGCAGCGCTCGGATATTGAAAACGTTCAACCAGGTAGAATGATTATCCTGGCCCATCATGTGCAGCATGTTGAAGGTGTTGGCTCCGGTCACCGGATCCTGCACATTGAAGTAAAAAGCCAGCATGACCAGAAGCATCAGCACCGAACCGACCAGAGTGTAGATGAAGAATTTGATAGCAGCATACACTCTGCGCGGACCGCCCCAGATTCCGATCAGGAAATACATGGGCAGGAGCATTATCTCCCAGAAGACATAAAAGAGGAAGAAGTCCAAAGCCACGAAGGTTCCCATCATGCCGGTTTCCAGCAGCAGGAACATGGCAAAGTAACCTTTAACTCCCTTTTTAATGCCGAACGACGCCGGGATGCAGAGAAAACTCAGCAGCGCGGTCAGCAGCACCATGGGGAAGGATAGTCCGTCCACTCCGACGAAGTATTCGATGTTGAATGCCGGTATCCAGTTGGCGTGTTCGACGAACTGGAAGCTGGCTTCTTCGTTGATGCCGAAACCAGTGCGGCTGAATTGCGGATACAGCGCGCCGGCGATTATCAGCACGATCAGAGTCGTCACCAGAGCGGTGTATCTTATCAGATTGTGGTTCTTTGCCGGCAGCAGCCCGATGACGGCGGCTCCCACAGCGGGTAAGAAAGTTATCAGTGTTAAGGGTCCCATGGGTGTGGGGTTCTCCTGTATATTTGGGTTAGTGTTTTGTCTGTTTACATGTCGGGGTCGGGGACGACACCCATTGGCCAATTAACTCTAAGTGCTATCGTTCAAAGTAAAATATTGCAGATACCGATTACAAAACCCATCGCTGGCATTGCCATTGACAACGCTATCAAACCTTTTTCTGGAGATCGAAATATCAAAATTCTTCTTCAAATATTTTGAAATTTTACCAGCGAAAGAAGCACAGAAATTAACAAAGTTGGTTGAGCCTATCGGATCATCATATACAACAGGATGACCATTAACCAAAATGGACGCTACAGGGAACTTCTCATGAAAATAACTGGGAACAGGATATCTGCATTCAAGATAAGCAGCCTCCATAGCTTCTAATGTTGTTTTGTGATTATCCTTAAGCTTAGCACTGGAATTGTTCAATATGCTTTCGGGGTCTGGATCATTAACGTGATTTTTTATCTCTTTAACCATTTTTTTTAAATGGTGTCCCCTTTTTTTTGCTAAGCAGTTAACCATTTCCTTTGCATCATGCCATTTTAGGTTTTCATATTTAGCAGCGTTCAGTGCAAGAATATATGCTTTGCTAATTTTTTCAAAGCCGATGGAGCAAAGGAAAGGCTCATAGCGCCAAGGGGAATGAATTTTAAAGGCGTAGAAAAAGTCTTCCAGACCGCTGAGGAACCAAGAAATGACAATCCGCTCTCTAATTAATGGTTTGGTCATATCACTCACCAATTCCCGTTGCCGGGTGCCCTATAGCTCTGCTGTGGGAATCCTACATTGCACCCGGGTCTTCGTACCTGGCAGCTTTTTCTGCGATGACTATCTTGCTTTCTCTATAAAAGAGTTTATATCCAATTCTTTAAGGGAGATTGTTACTATACCTTCGATCCGAATGATGCTAGCTGGATTTGGCCACTCTTCAGTCAAGTTAGCCACGTTCTTACCGAATTCCCAAAAAAGTGTATCCTTAAGATCCTCATCCTTTTTTGCTGACAATTTTTGATAACTCCCATATTCTTTCATCGCATTAACAAAGTTGTCCATACACTCCTGTTTGATTTTATCAACCATCTCTTCTGGCCATTCTTGACAAATCTGTTCAGCTACTATGGGAATAGTACCTTCTACAATATCCGTCATTACTGAATCTCTGGTCTCTTCATCCCACAGACCAAAAGCAAATCTATCTGTAAGATGAATATAAAAATAAATAATTTCAAGTAATACCTTAAACCACTTTTCATCTCGAGTCTTTTTCCCCTCAGATGATATATCATTATCTTCCATCCGACAAATAACATTTGCGCAATCGAATGAGAATGCAATTATTTTATCAACATATTCTTGGATGTGGGAAGTTTTCCTAGGTTCAAAGCCACACTGAATACATATACCATTATCTGTGTTAATAACACCATCATGACATTTTGGACAATATTTTATCCCCAAGAAACCTCCTATATAGCGGGTGCCCGGGACAGCTTGATGTCCCGGTTCTTCCCGTTGCTTCAGGCTTGCCTTCGGGGTCCTCAGCGCAGCGCTAACCTGACGCTGTTTTGTCGGAACCACGGATACTCGCGGATGTCACGGACTGCACGGATACTATCCGCGTCATCAGTGTTATCCGTGGGAATCTGCGGTTCAGATAATTTTATCAGCGAAATCCGATAATCTGTGAAAATCTGCGATTCAGACATCCTCTTCGACAGACAGGAATGTCTATCCTCCCCCCCACTGAATCTTACAACCTCAGCAACAAAAACAGCGCCACCACCACAGCGGTGATCAGCATATATCTCTGCACTGAACCGGTCTGGAACATGCGAGCGAAACGTCCCCAAAGCCCCACGAACCAGGCTATACCGTTCGCTAAACCGTCTATGACGTAATGGTCAAATATGCCGTGTATGAAAGCAAGCGCACGCCACAACGCCGCAGTTGCATTGACGATCCCATCTATGACGTAGAGATCAAAAGCAGCCAGTATCTTAGTGCACAGGTGCAATCCCTTAACGAAAACTACGTCGTAGATCTCATCCACCCACCATTTGTTGAACATGCCCTGGTAGATGATCCCCAGCCGTTTCTGCCAGGCGGCGGCGGAAATCTTCCACTGATAGTAGGTGCGATACGCCAGCAGAATACCCAACCCAGCCATGATGATGGATATAATCATAGCAGTGGTATGCGCCTGATGGTGAACGTGAGCTACATGATCATCATGGTGATCTGCTCCTGCAACCGCATGACCTTCAGCATCGTGGTCGGGTACAGCATGTCCGTGAGTTTCATGCTTTTCAGCTTCATCATGATGTTCGGTTGATCCTGAAGTTTCAGGTTCTACCATTAATGTAAGATAATCATCCCGTGTTGTATCAACCCGCATCTGACGGTTGGGTATAATATGTTCATACACCTTTCCCGGCGTCGGGAACAGATGCGCAAACCAGCCCTTTTCCGCTGACGTCGGATTCACGGTCGGTAGCGACCAGAAGATAAAGATACTCAAGCCCGCCATGACGGCGACCGGTATAGTCATGTTTGCTGGGGCTTCATGCAGATGTTTTTCCGCTTCTTCTCCGGGTCGGAATTTACCGAAAAAAGTCAAATATATTAAGCGGAACATGTAAAATGCGGTCAGGATAGCCGCTCCGAAACCGAAGACGGGTAGTAGCCAATTGCCCGGGTTAAGCTGAGCATAAGCTAAAGTCCCGCCTAAAATGGCATCCTTGGAGAGGAATCCAGCAGTCAGAGGCACACCGCAAAGAGCCAGCGTCGCCAGCAGAAAAGACCAGTAGGTTTTGGGCATATATTTCTTCAACCCACCCATATTGCGCATGTCCTGCGGATCGGCGTCGGAATGGATATGATGCAGAGCGCCGTGCATGGCGTGAATGACGCTGCCTGATCCCAGGAAGAGAGCGGCTTTAAACATGGCGTGCGTACACAGGTGGAAGAAACCTGCAGTGTACGCTCCGGCACCTAAAGCCATGACCATATAACCCAATTGACTTAAAGTGGAATAAGCTAAAACCCGCTTGATGTCGTTCTGAGCGACCGCTATGGTGGCGGCGAACAACGCGGTGAATCCACCCACGTAGGCTATCACCAGACCAGCATCAAGTGAAAGTATGGGGAAAATCCGTGCGGTCAGATAAACACCAGCGGCGACCATCGTGGCGGCGTGAATCAAGGCGGAAACCGGAGTGGGACCTTCCATGGCATCGGGCAGCCAGACGTGCAATGGGAATTGCGCTGATTTGCCGATAGCGCCACAGAAGAGACAGATTCCCGTAACAGTGAGTAACGTGCCAGTCATTTCTCCGCGCCCCACAGCAGCGATGATGTCATTTAAGTTCAGTGTGCCTAAGTGGGTGAATACTAGCATGATCCCTACGATCATGCCCGCATCGCCGATGCGGTTGACCACGAAGGCTTTGACCGCGGCATCCGAGGCGCTTTTCTTTTCGTACCAGTGCCCGATTAAAAGATAACTGGACAGACCGACTAATTCCCAGAAACAGAAGATGATGAAGATGTTATCCGCCAGCACCAAACCAAGCATGCTGAAGCTGAAGAAGGAGAGATAAGCGAAGAAGCGCGAATAGCGTACATCGCCATGCATGTAACCCACGCTGAAGAGGTGCACCAGCGAACTGACGATGGTCACCACGACCAGCATCATGATCGCCATGTTGTCCAAATTGATCCCGATGGTCAGGTCGTAATCGCCGAACATGAACCAGTGGAACTGCCAGCTTATGGCGAAATCAGGGTCCCACTCTCCCAGCATGCGTGACAGAAGATGTAATGCTAAGATGAGTCCTAAGAATATGGCGGCAAGGCTCACCCAATCCCCGCCGCGGGGCAGCCTTTTACCTATGAAGATCACTATTGTAAAGGCTATGATCGGAGCCAGCAGGATAATTATCGCTTCGGTTATCATTATATTTATTTTCTTATTACATCAGGCTTGCATTCAATGGGTGGCATGCTTCCGGATCGCCGCAGGCGAGACGAAGCATGTCCTTATTAGGCGGGGGGGCAAACCCCCGCGCTACCATCATTTTACGCGGGAATTATTATGTTTTCGCATGGATTTCATCCAGAACTTTTTTCGCCTCCGGTGCTATCTTGTAGAATTCAGTCAGCTTTTCACAGGCATATTCCTGACAGTGCGCACAGTTAGTAACCTGTTTCTCTAAAGCGCAGGTACGGACCTCACACATGCTGGAAGCATAACTGGACAGTCGTCCCGTTGTAGATTGGCATCCATCGCAGGTAACTTCCTTGACGGTTACCTCAGCACCATACATTTCCGACCACTTCTTGGCGACTTCTTCCTTGGCAGCTTGGTCGTTGTTTTTAGTAGCAATGTATGCTTCACATTCGGTGCAAACCAGCCCGCACATAGCGATCATTTTCACCTCAGTTTCAGGTTCCTTGTCTAATGAAGACTTGGCAGTTTCTCCTGTTTCTTTTTTACCGCTGCATCCTAAGGCTAACGGCAAACATGAGGCAATGCAAACAGCGCCAGTCGTTTTCAGAAAGCGTCTTCGGTCCAGAGTGTCTTTAGAATTCTCCATTTGATTCCTCCTTGCCGTTTGACGATTATGCAGTATTCTTAGTTGTTTCCTATATCAACGCACTTTCAAGCAGTCAATGCGATCATCCTCGCAGTTGATCTGCCCGGTTAACCTCGGCCGTAGAAATAGTTCGATATAGATTCAGGAAAATTGCCAGAGCAACTGCTGCTTCCGCGGCAGCAAGTATTATGATGAATATCGCTGCTCCCTGCCCCAGTAGATTACCTGCGGTATATTTACTGAACACCACGAAATTCAGAGCAGCAGAATTCAGGATCAGTTCTACTCCCATTAAAACTGAGATGGCACTCTTGCGGGTCATCACACAAAGCAGACCTAAGCAGAACAGGATCACACCCACAGCTAGATATACTTGAAAATTATCTATCATCATCTTCCTCCCTCGGACGGGAAATTCGCATCGCTCCGATTAGCGCTGCTAACAGTAGTACGCTGGCTACTTCAAACGGCACCAGGTACGTTGTGAGCAGGAGCTTACCCAGATTTTCCGTAGTCGGTTCTGCTGTAGATTGCAGCAAATTCCAATCTGCTGAAAATAAAACGTGGATGAGCACCGCTGCGAAACCGGCAACTGGCAGCAGAGCTAAATAACGCTGATGCGCTTGATCCGGAATGGTCATGCCGTATATTTTAGCGGTGAGAAACACACCGAAAATAATCAGGGTCAATATGCCGCCGACATATATGAGCATCTGGCTGGCAGCTAAGAAATCGGCAGCTAAAAATACGTACAATCCGGCAACCCCGATTAAGGTAAAAAGCAGCGCAAAAGCGGAATATATGATCCGTTTGCTGAAAACGACCACTATAGCTGATCCCACAGTCAGGACAACGAAGAGCCAGAAGATGGCTTGAATTAATATATCTATCATTTGCTTTCCTCGTCATTTTTCGGTGAATCGTCGGCAGGTGGCGCCTTATCTGGCTTTGCTTCCGGTGTGCCTGGTTCGAAACCCTTCTCATCTGCGGTATCAGCTTTTGCGGCAGGTTTTTCTGTTGGTGTAGATTTTATTTGCGGCTCACCTTCTTTATCGGCTTTCTTGGGGGGGGCATCCCCTTCTTTCTTGGCTTTGGCTTCTTTCGCCGCCTGAGCCGCAGCGGCAGCTTTGGCTTTTTCAGCCTTGATCTCTTCAGCCCTTTTCTTCAGACGCTCCCTGTCCTCGACCGAATATTCAGCCCAATGACGCATCATGCCATCCCTGGTAAAGGAAACCTCTTCGTGCTGATTTTCCCAGTGGATAGATTCTGTGGGACAGACTTCCGTACATAAACCACAATGCACACATTTATCCATTTCAACGTCAAAAAGCAGGACGTGCAGACGGCGTGGTTTGCCATCAGGCGCATTACCTAAATTGTCTTCCGGTAGAGCCTTGACTGTTTCGATGTGGATAATTTCCACCGGACAGGCTCGCGAACACTGCAAACAGCCGTTGCAGGTTTCCATGTCGGTAACCAACATGGTGCGAGCGCGCGGAGGATAGGTCAATTTCTCCTTGGGGTACTGCACGGTTATGGTCGGCATGAAAATATGCGTGAGAGTTACCTTCATGCCAATGCAGGTGGTTACCACCCCTAAGTAGATATCCCTGAAGTATCGGTATAGTGGGTTCATTTTTTCTTTAGGATTCAGGAGTCAGTAGTCAGGATTCAGAATGTTCGGGTTCTATGCCTGCGTATTTCTTTTTTATCAGACGTTTTGTGATTTTCAAAGTGAAGATTATCGTACTGGCAATCAGTACCTAACGAATTCTCAGTCGTTTCAACGACTTGAATCTATTATTGAGCACCCGAACTTTAGTCGGGTGCGTCTGAGAGCAGAATCACACTACCCCTTCAACACCACCCACAACCCCACCAACAGCAGGTTGGCGAAGGAGAAAGGCAGGAATATCTTCCAGCAGACGTGCATCAATTGATCGACGCGCAGGCGGGGCAGCGTCCAGCGCAGCCATAATTGCACCAACACCAGTCCCATAGATTTGCCGATGAACCAGATCGGTCCCGGAATGAAATCCAGGAACGTGAACGGTGCGTGCCAACCACCCAGAAAAACCGTAGCGGCTATGGCGGAAACCACGAACATATTTCCATATTCCGCCAGGAAAAACACCGCGAACCGCATCCCTGAATATTCCACGTGGAAACCGGCGACTAATTCCGATTCAGCTTCCGGTATGTCGAAGGGCGTGCGGTTGACTTCCGCTAAAGACGCCCAGAAGTAAATCACGAAAGCCACTAAGCTGAACGGAATTGACTGAAATACGTACCAGTTCCAGAATCCGCCCGCCTGATTCTGCACTATAGTCTGCATGGACATCGTCCCTGCCATGAGCACCGGGATCAAAAGCGAAAGCGCCACCGGTATTTCATAAGAAACCATCTGCGCCGCCGCACGCATGGCGCCGTACAACGCCCATTTGTTGTTCGAAGCCCAGCCCGCCATCAGGATTCCGATCACCACTAAAGAGGTGATGGCGATGACGTAATACACACCGATGTTTATATCGCTGCCGATTAGATTATGAGCAAACGGCAATACGGCAAAACCCGCTAAACTACCGATGAAAACTAAATAAGGCGCCAATCGAAACAGCTTGCGGTCAGCGACCGCGGGGATGATATCTTCTTTGAGGATCAGTTTAAGCGCATCGGCGATTGTCTGTGACCAGCCGTGCCAGCCGCCGGTCATCATGGGACCAAGCCTATCCTGCAGGTGCGCGGACACTTTGCGTTCAAGCCATACCGCCAACAGAGCAAATATGGTTAGAAACATTAACACGCCGACTAAATAGACGACTGACAAGATTAGATCCATGTAGGGTTCAAGTACGTTCATCGGTCAACCTCACCCAGGACGATATCGACACTGGCGACAATGGCTACTACGTCAGCTATCAGTAATCCGGTGCCGATAGCGGGAATAACGGATACCGAACAATACGCACCAGAACGAGCTTTCACACGATAGGGCGTTTTAGTGCCATCCGATACAATATAGAAACCTACTTCACCTCGGGGAGCTTCCGTAGTCATGTAGGCATCGCCAACAGGCATCTTATTGAAATTCTTGGGGATCTTCTCACTTATATCGCCATCAGGCAGACTGTCAATAGCCTGACGGATGATCTTCAACGATTCCTGCATTTCCCGAACGCGGACGATGTAACGATCCCAGCTATCTCCGGCCTGACCCTGTTCTCCCTTACCTAACTGAGGCTCAAAGTCGTATTTTTCATAGCCGCTGTAGGGTATATCTCGGCGCAGATCGTAATCAACGCCGCAAGCGCGCAGGTTGGGTCCAGTTATACCGTATGTAAGCGCCACTTCCGGCGTCATGACGCCCACATTAGCAGTACGTTCGATGAATATTTTATTGTAGGATAGAAGCTCATTCAATTCGGGTATTTTAGGATCCATGAAATCGCAGAACTCACGCACCTTCTTCAACCAGCCATCGGGAACATCATGTGCCAAGCCACCCGGGCGGATGTAATTGAACAGCAAGCGGCTGCCGCTCAGTTCTTCTAATAGATCGATGATGTGTTCGCGTTCCTGGAAGAGGTACAGCAGTGGAGTCCATGCGCCAATGTCCAAACCGTACGTCGCTAAAAAGACGCAGTGGCTGGCGATTCGATTAATCTCACAGGTGATCACCCGCAATGCCTGAACCCGCTCGTTGACCTCTATCCCCATCAGCTTTTCAACCGTCAGAGCATAGCCCAAACTCATGTTCATACTGGCTAAATAATCCATGCGGTCGGTGTAGGGAACCACCTGATTCCAGGTTATATTTTCAGCGACCTTCTCGAAGCAACGGTGCAGGTAGCCGATATAGGGGACGATCTTGGTGACGATCTCACCATCCGTTTCCAATTCCAGGCGAAGCACTCCGTGAGTAGCAGGATGCTGGGGACCCATCTGCAGAACCATCCGTTCGCCGCTTGCACCGGAAGATTCCACTAAGGTTTCCCACTTTTCCAGAACCGGTCCCAGCGGGATGTTTAGTTCTTTAGTTTCCTTCATTGGTAGATTCCGCGCCCAGGTTAGTCAGAGGAATTTTGTGCCATGATGTTGGCGGAACGTAATCTTTTTGCAGGGGGTGTCCTTCCCAATCTTCAGGCAGCAGGATGCGCCGGAGATCACGGTTACCATCAAAGCGTATCCCCACCAGATCATAGGCTTCCCTTTCGTGCCATTCAGCCGTTCTCCATATATCCGAAACGGAGGGAATGATCGGATCATCCTTGAGGCAACGCACCTTCACCGTAATGGTGTGCTTGTATTCTGTCGAGATCAGATGATAAACTACTTGGAAGTATTCCGGCCAGTCTAAACCTGACAAGCACATGAGCAGATCGAAATTCAGATCGGGATCATTCTTCAGGAATTTCGCGGTGGCAATCAGGTTTTCGCGGTCAACTTCAATGAAAGGATCCGGACCTTCGTCGTTGACTTCAACCTGAAATCCGGCAGCGTTGATCTTGTTGACGATCTCTTCGGTGGTCATAATTTTATTTACCTTAGGTCTGTAATTCTTCGTGTATATGTTTGCCCGGGTATTCGCAGTGTCTTTGGTTTAGTTTGCCTGCATGCCAGTTATAAGATAGAATTCAGTCATTCTGGCTTGTCCGGAATCTGACTGAATTCTAGGAAAGATTCCTACGCCGGCTTCTTCGCCAACGTTTCTTTTTTAATTAACTCCTTCAATTGCAGAAAACCATCAAGCAGTGCCTCTGGTCGGGGCGGACAGCCTGGAATGTACACATCCACAGGTAAAACCTGATCCACACCTTTGACAACGTGATAACCATGCTGCCAATAAGGTCCACCCGTGTTGGCACAGGAACCCATGGAGATTACCCATTTCGGTTCCGGCATCTGATCGTATAGGCGGCGGACGCGTTCTGCCATCTTCGCAGTTAATGTACCTGAAACCAGCAGACAATCAGCCTGGCGGGGCGACGGCCGAGGGAAAATACCCAGTCTATCTAAATCGAACCGGGAAGCATTGGTGCACATCATTTCGATGGCGCAGCAAGCCAGCCCAAAAGTCAGCGGCCAGATGGAACTCAGGCGCGCCCAGTTGAAGATTTTATCAACCGACGTGATTATTACGTTGGGACCGTAGCGGCCTTCTATAATACTCATATTATTTTTATCGGTTTATCAGGTGATTAGATTTCCAAAGGAGCGAAAGTGGCACTATTAGCCACTTTCTTAAAGACCTATTTATCAGTTATTGTCTGTGAACTCTGCCTTAAGGCAGCCTGTATTTCATCCGAATCGGGTTTGATCCATTCTAAATCGCGTTTCGCCCATACATAAGCCAGACCGACGGAAAGGATGATTATAAATACAGCCATCTCGATCCAGGCGAACATGCCCAGTGATTTAAGATTCACTGCCCAGGGGAAGAGGAACAACACTTCCACGTCAAAGACTAAAAAGATCAGGGCGATGACGTAGAAACGGGTATTGAAGCGAATCCAGGGTGAACCAACTGCTTCTTCACCGCATTCGTAAGTGGAAAGCTTCTCTGGATTGGGTTTCCTGGGCGCCAGCATACGATTTAAGAAGAGCGCCACAAAGACGACTCCTCCTGCGGCTATCAAAAAGAGGAAAATCGGCCCGAAATTCATGAGGTCTCCGTTATAAATTTCACTAATATACAAAATACGGCTAATCAAGTCAATGAAAAATCGGATTTCTCGCTTCAAGCTATAATTTTAAGCCCGCAGGATCGCCACGAAATCGTGGATGCTGTTTGGGCTGATGAGGAAACTTTCTTCGGTTCGATGAGAAGAGGTTTACTGGAGGTTGATTCCACCGGGCTTTTATACCGGGTGCACCTGCATGATGCACTTTGGAAGATGTATGGTTGGGGTGGCAAACCCTAGATCAGAAGGATTCTATGGATAACATTATTTACCGGATCATAGCTAGGAATGAAACCCAGTCTAGTCCTCATATCATTCCTGCGAACGCAGGAATCCAGAGGTGTTAGTAATCTCGCCAATGATTGGTTTTTCTAATTCACTAACCGCATTCGACTAATAACTAAAAAAAGCCCCGCCTCATACGAGGCAGGGCTTTTCAATTCGCCCACCGGGGGCCCCAACAAAGTCGGGACTTCGGGCCCGCAAACGGGATCAGAATAACCCCGGAGGCTTCAGCGGAGGCAGCGCCGTTTAAAATCTGGTTCGCTGTCGGAGTGGTCGCACTGCCGAACCGCTTTTATATTATGTGAGAGAACATTTTGGGTTAGCCGCCGCATCGGGTTTCCCCCCGAAGACCCTTAATACGATACGGCGGCATTGGCATTGGTATCCCGCACTGGATCCATCTACTGATAAAGCAATACGGATGCCAGAACCGAATCATTCCATTAGTTATTGATTACTCTGAATTTATCAAACAGTGTGTGAATTTGATTGCAGGGATATTTGACAGGTGAGCAGACTATTAAAGGAATCAAGGCGGGCGTTTTTTGACAGGGTGTTGAGAGGGTAAAAAGCTGAACCACAGATTACGCAGATTGCACAGATTAATACTCATCCGTCATTCTCACTTCGTCGGGAATCGGACGGATGAGCCACGAATCGTTGGGTTACATCCGCCTTCGGCGTCTTAACCCAACCTACAATTTACTTCATCAACACCATCTTCCCTGACGCTGTAAACTCCCCGGCAGTCAGACGGTAGATATAAATCCCCGATGCCAGACCCGAACCATCGAAGGAAATCAGGTGCCGCCCAGCATTCATCCAATCCTCGCGTAGGGGTCGCCCTCCGTGGCTACCCAATCCTGGGCGACCACAGAGGGTCGCCCCTACATTACGCCCGCTTATATCAAAAACCTCCAACCTCACCATCCCAGCTTCCGGCAGCGTAAATGAAATGGTGGTGATGGGATTGAAGGGGTTGGGATAGACGCCCAATAACGCAAATTCCGTTGGTAGGTTGGATTCCCCGAATCCGACGGGTTCGATCCATTCTTCGAATCCTTCACCCGTGCATGTCCAATCGGATGGTAATCCTAACGATCCTTCGCCCGCTGTGCCTTCCTTCTCAAACGTAAACACGCCAAAATCTTCTATCACCCAGGGATACTCGCCCACATAAGCATAATATGAATATATTCCGGCGGGAGCGTTACCTGGTACTTCCTGAGAACGATCACGGTCAACAGTAACTCCTGCGGGAAGTGATAAATCTGTTACCGTCATGATGGGCACAGTACCAAAGCCAGGCAGGCGAATTTCAGTCCACAGATCAAAGGTTTGCGGGTCCTGTGAACGGTTCCAGGCGGAAATATTGAAATCGAATGATCCTCCAGTTTCAGGAATGACGATAGGTGGATTGTATGGTCTTAATTCCACATCCACCGGACCAACACCCTTGCCTTGCAGTGCAACTTCTACCAGTTCATCGTTGTTATCTATGGATAAGACAGCGTTATACGTAGCGATTTCATCCGGTAAGAAGGTAACGGTGATTTCCAGACTGTCACCAGCCTCAATGAGACTATCTGCAGGATTATAGTCAGTTGTAAGGACAGGATCGGTCGTAGTGATGGCGTATAGAACAAGGGTTGTGTCGCCGATGTTAAAGATGGTTAAAGGGAGTACATCTGAGTAACTGACGACAATTGAACTGAAATCTAAAGTATCAGAAGAGACAATAATTACTGGCGGTGGTACTTGGTGATAGTAAAATGCACCTATATCTGCTATGGTACTGTCAGGATCAAAGGGAGAGGTCGGATCACCTGCGTCTATGCAGGGAGAACTTGCTTGGAGATTAAAATCACCGATGCTCGGATTGACAAATTGAGGATCTTCGAAGATATTGTAGAACGCATCACAGGAATCGCCGTTGGTATTAGTGGTGACGAGTTGGCCTAAATATTGAGGAAGGTAGTTCCCTCCAAAGTTCCAAGAGTTTCCATAGAAGTCTCCATTAATTATGGAGGTATTTTGTGAATCATTAAAATAGATTCCCGCATTAACACTATTTGAGATTATTGTGTTTTTTATATTTGGACTGGACTCATAACAATATATTCCACCCCCCTGACTGTAGGAGGCATTTCCGGTAAACGTACAATTCACTACTATAGGATTCGCGTCATTGCTGCAAAAAAGTCCCCCACCACTTTGAGCAGTATTATTTGAAATGACACAATGGTCTATCACCGGATTGGAATTGTAGCACCGAATTCCACCACCCTGAGAGGCACTATTACTCGCTATCAAGCATTTAGTGATTAATGTCGCTTCCGAAAAGCCCGCACAGTGAATACCTCCGCCCCAATCGGGGGATGAGTTCCCAATTATCGAACAATTGCCTATTCTAAGATTTGACCCCCCGCAATAGATACCAGATGAATTACTTCCAGAAACTAAGCAATATTCGAGCACAGCTGAATCAGAGATTGAGAACTCGAAGCCCTCCCAGTAATTTATTCCCTCGTTAGGGATAAATCTAATACTATCTTCTTCTGTCCCAATAGCATATAGAGTGCCATGATTTATAAAGAATTCATAATTGCCATCAAAAAGGAAAGTGGTGCCGGGTTCTATTATCAGAGATGCTCCCACCCATATCCATATCTCATCAATGATAATATAGGGATTAGTCTCAATAGTTCCACTCAAAGCCCCAGAAAGGGGAATATAAATTATCATTTCGGGCAATGTAAGAGGATTAAAGCAATTTTGGTCAATGATTGTTTCTGTGAGGAAACTCTCATACGAAAACGATATGTCATAGAATCCACCAATTAAATCAGCTTGATAGTGACCGATTTGATCTGTATAGGCGGAATCCGTCACAGCAGAAGGTGAGTCCGCTTGAAATAGTACCTTAATACCCTCGTGGTTTGTCTGTCCGCCCAAATAACAATACCCATCCATCTGTACGGCGTGGCAAATAGTTACCATTCCCACAACCACCCCCACCAAAACCAATATCTTCCTCAACATGGTAACCTCCTGTTAATTCTATGTGAGTCAGACGCCCCCGTCCGCAAGGACCCTTAAGTGGTCTGACTGGATTTGGGCGTCACACGAGGGCGTGCAACGCCACATTACGGTATTGCAATATACAAAATCTAAAACGCTTTGTCAAGTCATTTATTTTTTTGTGGGATTTCTTGGATGGAAAAAGGGTGATATAACCTGATGCCTGTAAAAATTCCCTCTGCGTTTACACCCTCAATTCTCCATAATTCCGAATATAACAAAATTCACTTGAAAGAAGCGTTGAAATTTGTTATATTGTATAACTGGGGCGGTCTTAAACGAAAAGAATTTTTCGGAAGGTTTCTAAAGAATTATGCGGTTACTCTTGATCTTTATGCTACTCCCCGCCTCAGTTCTGGCGCAGAACTATTCTGGTGATCTGTCCTGTTTGGGAGGCATGTGCCACAGCGATAAATACGTGGAATACAAGAATTCCGGACATCCTCACCAACTGTATCACAACAACGGATACACCCCTCCTTCGTACACCTGGCCCTTCACTTCCGTTCCTCCTCTTCCCACAGTAAACGGATTGCCATTAGAATGGTCGGACGTGCACTACGTAATCGGCAATTACTACTGGAAAGCGCGCTTTTTAGATGAAACCGGCGCTATCATCACCGGCGAATCGGGGGATATGACGCAGTGGAACCTGCAGTTTGATAACTGGAGTTCCTACCATCCCGGTGAAACCATGCAATATGATTGCGCCCCCTGTCACACCACGGGTTACACGGAATACGGTATCATGCCAAATTACCCTAATATCGTGGGAGGGTGGTATTTAGATGGAGTTCAATGTGAAGCTTGTCATGGGCCTTGTTCATCCCACGTGGTAAATTCCGCAATACTCACTCCGGGCGGCCTGGAATGCGGGGAATGCCATTACCGCGATCGCCAGAACCGCTTGATTTGGCAGGATGGATTTCTCTTAGATAGGCAAGAAGCGGTTGAATTGTACACAGGCGGCATGACGGAAATCGCCTGCGAACAGTGCCACGAACCACACCGGTCCACTGTTTATGATCTGGGTGGGATACCGTCCAATTTCGACTGCAGTTCCTGTGATGGGCATTCACCTGAACCCGGCAAGAAGATGTACATGGATCAGGTGATGGAGGGGGTTGACTGCATCGACTGTCACATGCCTTACATGGATATTTCCGCAGGATCGGTCAACCAATACAAAGCAGATGTGCGGTCTCACATCTATGGGATATTGCCTCTGCCGATTTACGGATACGAAAATACCTATCAAATCGGCGATACAACTTACTGGCAATTGACTTATACGCCCTCCGGTGATATAGCCAAAATTACTCTGGATTACGCCTGCCTGGGCTGCCATATTGATAACGGTATCCCTTTAACCATCGAAGAAGCTGCCGAGATGGCGCAGGGTTTTCACGTCGAACCGCTGGTTTCCATCAACCTGACAGCCGCTAATCCGCCGGTGATAATACCCCCTGATGGCGGAAGTTTCGATTTCAGCCTGAATGGGCAAAACAACCAATCATACGAGTTACGAATCGACTTCTGGAGCGATATAACTGATCCAAATGGTATTGTAACTGACCACATCCTGTTTACGGATATCACCCTACAACCCGGTGAAACGTTCTACATAGATTCGTCCTATGCCCTATCTGCTGCCGCGGAAGAGGGCGCGCACATGTACCGTGCTTATGTTCAAGAACATGTTTGGCAGGAACTCTACGATCATGACGTCTTCGCAGTTCAGAAACAGCCGGGATCGCTCTCTATCGATTTTGCTCCCTATAATCCTCCTATTCTAATCCCGCCAGAAGGGGGTAGTTTCGATTTTAACCTCACGATTGCCAACAACCAGACAGGCGGATTACGTATCAATTATTGGGCGGAAATAGTTGATCCGGCTGGATTGGTCGATACTTTGATAAGCGCGGCAGATACAACATTGCAGATAGGCAGCATCATTCAACTGGATGGACAATACAGCCTGCCGACGGGCACTTTAGCTGGTGAATACACCTGTTCGGCATTTGCACGGGATCAGATCACGCTTGAATTGTACGATCAGGAGAGCTTTTATCTGGAGAAGGAAGGGAATTCTTCAGTAGTGACTACTTCGGATGGGGCGGCGATAGAGATGTTCGAATTGAACGTTTACCCCAATCCCTTCAACGCAACCACTGTTCTCAGTTACCAGTTGCATGTTGCAAGCATGGTAAATCTGGCAATTTATGACATTTACGGAAGAAAGGTTGCGGAACTGATCAACAGCCAGCGAGGCGCAGGAGTGCATCAGGTAACTTTCGACAGCGATATGCTTAGCAGCGGTGTTTATGTAGCCAGACTGACAACTAACCAGACACAACAAACCACGAAATTTGTTCTACTGAAATAGAACTAAAAAGAATCTTAAAGGAAGCTCTGATTCTGAAAATCGAACTATTAAGGAAATTCAAAATGAAACATGCAAAAACTGCGATTACCATAGTACTGTCATTCATGCTTAGCGCAGGATTGGCTTTCGCTCAGACGCCACTAAGCGGTTCGCTGTCAGGAACGATAGGACCTGACGTCTTCTTAGTCGAAGGAGACTGTGACATTCTTCAAGGAGAGACACTGACAATCGCGCCGGGTACGACCTTCCTGTTTTCCGGTCATTACTACTGGAAGATCTACGGGACACTAATTGCTCAGGGGACAGAGACCGATTCCATCGTCTTCACCCGGCAGAATCCCACTCAGGGGCATCGCTGGGGCGGCTTGAGGTTCATGTCCGGAGCTCCCGCTGGGAGTATCATAGAATACTGCCTCATCGATAACTGCATGAATTATGAATGGCTCAATAATCAAGGAGGTGGGATCTACTCAGATGGAGTCTCATTCAACGTAAGCCATACTACCATTCAGTACTGCGAAGCCAGCGATGGAGGTGGATTTTACAGTGTGAATGGGGCTCAGGTGGTATTTGACCAGTGCAGCATTCTCCATAATACTGCCAGCAGCGGGGGGGGTCTTTATTACAGCACCACCAGCAGAGGAGAGATACGCAATAGCGTGATTATGTGGAACACTTCCACAGGTACGTGAGGGAGCTGTGGAGGAGGCGGGATCCGCCTCGAAAGTTGTGACGTCCTCACTACCTACAATCTGATCGCCGAAAATAAAGCCGTGTATCGCGGAGCTGGAGTTCTAACTCTATACACACCTTTTGCGCTCGTCAATAATACCATCAGTAAGAACCAATGTACCGATATTACGCCAGCAGCTTCGGGCGCTGGCGTTCATGCCTATGCGGGTGGTAGTTCAATTGATGGTAGCAACAACATCGTATACGGAAATATCGCCACTGTGAATCCCAATTGTCATGGGGACGTCTTCTTCAACTACAGTTGCATCGAAGGCGGGATGACCGGAACCGGCAACATAACTGACGACCCCATGTTTACAGATGATTATAGCCTGCAATGGGGTTCGCCCTGCATAGATACCGGAGACCCGCTAAGTGCTTATGACCCGGATGGTACTATAGCAGATATGGGCGCCTATCCGTTCGATCAAACCACCGGTGTTGAAAACGGAAATGAAGCTGGAAATCCTTCAGGTTTCTTCATGTACTCGTGTTATCCTAATCCTTTCAATCCATCAACTGCCATAAGCTACGATCTGCCCAAAGCCGCTCACATCTTATTGACTGTATATGACATCAATGGCAAACAGGTCGCGCAGCTTGCCGACGGCTGCCAGGTTGCTGGTTCCCATGAATTGATTTTCGACGCTGTCAATCTTTCCTCCGGTATCTACTTTGCCAGACTACAGGTGGGTAATTTACAACAGACGCAGAAGTTGGTGTTGGTGAAATAGTACCAATTACAGGATACGAAACCTCCGCACGTGCCGGAGGTTTTTTTTATAGGAAATTTTTTGAAGATTTTTTATTACTGGATTAAACCTTTTTATATTTAATGTGTCTAACTATTGAGAACTTTAACATAGATAAACTTGAGGAATCCTTAAATGAAAAAATTCAGAGCGGTAATTTTAGCGATCATAGTCTCAATTCTGCTATCAGGATTGAGTGTGAATGTCTTCAGTCAGACTTATCAAGTGGTCGACACCGGTCAGGAGAACTGCTACGATGAATCCATCCAGATTACATCGCCCAACTCGGGTGAACCTTTCTATGGACAGGATGCACATTATTCCGGTAACCAGCCATCTTACACAGATAACGGCGATGGAACCGTAACAGATAACGTAACCGGACTTATGTGGGCGCAAAGCTCTGACCTTAATGAAGATGGCACAATTGATGTGGATGATAAACTTACCTATGCCGATGCATTAGCCGGCGCATCAAGTTTTAATCTTGCCGGATATACAGACTGGCGTTTGCCTTCAATTAAGGAAGCTTATTCTCTTATTCTTTTTAGCGGAGAAGATATAAGCGGATTTGAAGGAACTTCTGCTAAAGGATTTACACCTTTTATTGATACTGATTATTTTGAGTTCGGTTATGGAGATCTTGACGCTGGTGAGCGTCTTATTGATGCCCAGTTTGCAACAACGGCGAAGAATGTTTCTACTGTTATGGATGGTAAAGAAGCTATGTTCGGCACAAATCTGGCTGATGGAAGAATAAAGGGCTACCCTACAGATAAACTCTTTTATGTTATGTACGTACGAGGTAATACTACTTATGGAATTAATAATTATTCAGATAATGGCGACAGCACAATATCTGATAATGCCACCGGATTGATGTGGATGCAAAACGACAGCCGCTCGGCCATGAACTGGGAAGATGCTCTCAGTTATGCGGAAAATTATGAGTATGCCGGACACACAGACTGGCGCTTGCCAAACGCAAAGGAATTACAAAGTATAGTTGATTACACACGTTCACCATCAACAACAAGTTTTGCTGCTATTGATCCGCTTTTTAACTGTACCCAGATTATCAATGAGGCCGGAGATGCGGATTATGCCTGTTACTGGACAAGCACCACACATGCTTTTTGGATCGCTGGTCATGAAGGAGAACAAGCAGCCTATCTCTCTTTTGGACGAGCAATGGGCTATATGGGTAGTTGGATGGATGTACATGGTGCCGGCGCTCAACGCAGTGATCCCAAAATTGGAGACCTGCTGATTATCCAACCGGGCATGGCCCACAAGGTGATGCAATACGGATATTCAATTATGTCCGTTGCGTGAGGGATATGAAATAAACCAGCGAGGGGAGTTCATCATCAATAACGTATTTTTGGTGGGGGGAGAGGATTTGAACCCTGACTACTGCTTGACAGGTATTTTCTCCTATTTTATACTGTTTTGGCTTATTATGCTAAAAGATTGTTAGAAAGAGGTGTACGTCAAACACTTCAATATGGACTTGCAAAATTGTAAATGAGGTAAAATGCTATGATAAGTTTTTTTAAGAAGTTGAAACTAAAATTGCAATTTACTGGTTGGTTGCAATATCTTCTCCCTCTCGTTATTGTAATAATTTTTTTAATTGCAGTTTCTATAATATGGATGTTCGAGTTAATGATTTTTGCCAATCTGTTTTTGGGAACAAGTAGTCTTTTATTTGCAATAACACTTTTTGATATATTGACTGTAAAATACGATATCAGACCTCGCGAAAAACTTTCTAAACGTTATGAGGGGATGGATGAATTTGACCTAATGAGGGCAAGACGTTCCTGCCGTTCATTCCAGAGTCGCCTTTTGACATCTTCTGATCGTGAAGAACTTCTTGAAACATCTCAAAAGTTTCATGCTTCAGAGAGTGATAAAATTGGTGCTCACGCAATTAGATTTGAATACATCAATGCAAGGCTGACTGTTTGGCCGGTTGTTGGTGCCCAGGAATTCCTGGTAGCAATTGTCCCTAAGGCTTACAGTCGGAAATCAGTTATTGATGTAGGAAGAAATCTACAGAAGATTGTCCACCATGCCACACGAATGGGTTTAGCATCATGCTGGATAGGGCCTGGTGCTGACCAGGAGAGTATTGCTTTACAGTTAGGTGACAGGTTTAAAGCATCAGAAGATCACATTATTTGTGTTTGTGCGTTTGGTTACAAATCGTGGTTTACTCCTATTACTTTAAGGATTGCATCTTTTATTCAACACAAACGATTACCAATTTCTTCACTATTCTTTACTGATCCTCTATTAAAAGAACCCATAAGTGAGTTAGTTTATCCATTCAACCTGTTTGGACGTTGTTATGAGGTCTGTCAATGGGCACCATCTTCATTCAACGCCCAACCGACCAGATGTGTCGCAGTTATGGAAACAGATGAAGAAAATGAAAAAGAACATAATTTGCCAGCGACCATCAATGAATCGGGTCTATTACGATTTGATTTCTATGCCACAACAAGTTCTCGCTACTATGCTCCGGTTGCTCTGGGTATTTGGTGTGCAAATTGGGAAATAGGCTGTGAAGCATTGGGTGTCAATGGTCACTTTGAACTGTTATCTGAAAAACAAAGAAATATTTCAAAAATGCCTATAAATCGCGAAACTTCTAAATATGATGTAAGCTGGGTATTAGATAAATAGACTGATGATTACCCAACCGGTCATGGACCACAAGGAGATGCAATACGTATTTATAATTTTGTACGTTGTGTCCGTCGGGGTCAGGGGCCCCATTGGGGCAGGCGACCCGACTACGGGATTTTATCCCCCTGGCATTCACCAAATCAGTTTTGATGGTTCAGGATTGGTGTCGGGTATTTACATTTACCGCTTGACGGCAGGAGATTTCAGCACTCGTGGTAAGATGGTGTTGCTGAAGTGACGCACGAAGTGTGTCATCCTGTCCGTAGGACTCCTGCGGAGAACGTAGTGAAGGATCTCAGTTCAATTGTAGGGGCGGACCTCTGTGCCCGCCCTTTTCTTGTTACTATCCAAATCCCTTGACAGTATCGAAAAGTTTGTGTATATTAGGCGTATTGACTACTCAAAACCATCTGTTGATAGATTAAAAGATCTTGCAAAACAGGATATGTCAATGGAAAACACACAACATCCGTCAGTAAAAACCAGCCCGGTAACAGTGAAGCTCCTGGGCTTTATTGCTTTAGTCCACGTCTTATTGCACGTGTTGACAAACGGCAACTACGGCATGTTCCGGGATGAGTTTTATTACTTAGCCTGCGCCGATCACTTAGCCTGGGGATATGTAGATCATCCGCCCTTGTCAATTGCATTACTTGCTGGTTGGAAAGCTCTCTTCGGAGATTCCGTTCAAGCTGTGCGTCTTCTGGCGGCATTAGCGGGCGGGAGTGTGATCTTTATGACGGGTATCTTAGCCCGAGAACTGGGTGGAGGCAGATACGCTCAGGTGCTGGCGGCAGTATGCCTGTTGATATCCCCACTGTACTTAGATCTGACCGGCCCCTATTCCATGAACGCTTTCGACTCCTTGTTCTGGATCGTAGCGTTTTACCTGATCGCTCGCATCATTAATCACAATGAGGAAAGACTCTGGATTATCTTAGGTGTGATAATTGGTTTGGGATTATTGAACAAAATCAGCGTTCTCTTTTTGGTTTTCGGATTGGCTGTCGGTTTAATCCTGACGAAACATCGAAGCGCCTTCCGAACAAAATACCTGTGGTTCGGCGCCGCCATCGCTGCTGCCATTTTCACGCCTCATATCATCTGGCAGATTGACAAAGGCTGGCCCACGCTGGAATTCATGAACAACGCCAGACTATATAAAATGCTCGATATTTCCCCATCACAGTTCATATCAGCGCAGATAGTGGGCAATCATCCTTTCAGTTTCCCTATCTGGTTGATAGGTTTACTCTTCCTGTTGTTTCACAGGAAGCTGAAAGTATACAGGATATTTGGCATCATCTTCATCGCAGTATTCGCTTTACTGGTAATCCAGCAGGGTAAATCCTACTACTTGGAACCCGCCTTTCCGGTAGTCTTCGCTGCCGGAGGATTTGCTATCGAATCATGGCTGGATCGAAAATACTGGAGGTGGGCTATACCGGTCATGGTGGCTGTTCTCCTTTTTGGTGGTGCAGTTACGGCTCCAATGTCCATCCCGCTGCTCCCGGTTGAAGAATTCATCGCCTACCAGGAGAAGACTGGACAATCGCCTTCTTCCAGTGAGAGGCACCAGATGGGATTACTACCGCAACACTTCGCCGACCGTTTCGGCTGGCAGGAATTGGCCGCAGCGGTAACGTCAACCTATCAGAATCTCGAATCAGAACAGAAATCAGATTGCATTATAGTTGCCTCCAATTACGGCGAAGCCGGCGCCATAACCTATTATGGGCGCGGACACGATCTACCGCAGGTTTATTCCGGACACAATAACTACTATTATTGGGGACCGGGAGACACCACAGCACAGACGGTAATCAGCGTAGGATTCAATCCGGAAGACTTAGCCAGTATATTTACTATCGTCAGTCCCTCAGCTCAGGTAAAATCCCAATACGCCATGCCCTACGAAGCCGATTTAATCGTCTATTTATGCACCGATCCGCAGGTCAGCCTGTCGGAGATCTGGGAAGATATCAAGCATTTTGAGTAATGAAAGAAGAGTAGTGCTGAGAAAAAATGTAAAAACAGCCCAAAATGTGATCTGCATCGCATCTTTTGGCTGATTCATAGCATATATTCTCATCAACAAACGAATACAACTAGGGGGAAACGTATCTGAGGGTTGCTTATGAATTTTTGCGCACGTTTTGTATTCTGTTTAACATCTCTGATTCTACTGCCAACGGTCCTAATAGCCATGCCTCTGCATCCGGAAACGGAACAGGAGCTACAGGCTTCCGGGCAGTACGAACAGACCAGACAAGCCTACCTTGATGCTCACAGTCGAGGCGTAAACCAGCCGACTTCACGTCCCATTAATCTGGAAATGTTCAACACGCTGGATTGGAATGAACTCCACGTTCTGACCATCTTAGTGGATTTCTGGGATAATCCGGCTAACAATTCCATCTATCCGGTAAATCACTACGAAGAACTGCTGTATTCCGAAGGCAGTTATCCCACCGGAAGTCTGCGGGATTATATCTTAGAGAATTCCAATGACGAAGTGCGTATTGTCGGTGCAGTAGCAGGATATTATCGCATGCCCAATTCCTATTCCTACTACGTGGATAACAACTACGGATGGGGTTCCTATCCTCAGAACGCCCAGAAACTTACCGAAGATGCAGTCGCCGCCGCTGATCCGGACGTTGACTTCTCCATTTATGACAACGACAACGACGGTTATGTGGACGCGGTCTTCATCGTACACGCGGGTTCTGGTGCTGAACAGACCGGTTCTGCTGACGATATCTGGTCGCATGCCTGGGTTACCTATGATGTGCCCTTAGCTGATGGAAAACTGATCCATTCCTATTCCATGGAACCCGATGACGGCGCTGTGGGCGTATTCGGACACGAGTTAGGACACGCGCTCTTCGGTCTTCCTGATCTTTACGACCTGAATTATGATTCAAAAGGTACGGGCGATTGGTCTATGATGTCGAGTGGTTCCTGGGGTGGTGGCGGGAATACGCCCGTCCACTTCGATGCCTGGTCCAAGATTCAGGCTGGGTTTATTAACCCCGTGAACATTTCCAGTGATCAAAGCGGCGTTTCCATCGCACAGGTGGAAACAGCCCATACGGTGTACCGCCTGTGGACGGAAGGAAATCCCGGCCCGCAGTATTTCTTGGTTGAGAACCGCCAGAAAGTCGGATTTGACATCTCCCTTCCGGGGGAAGGTTTGTTGATCTACCACATCGAAGAGATGTTCGGTTCCAACAGCTTCCAGTGGTACCCCGGTTACACGAACTCCGGTCATTATAAAGTTGCTATCGAACAGGCGGATGGTGATTGGGATCTGGAAAAGAACATCAACTCAGGGGATGCCGGTGATCCCTGGCCCGGGAATACCGGCGCAACCGATTTCGATGAAATAAGCACGCCTGACAGCAAAGATTATGATTTCGACGAAACTTCCATAGCTATCACCAATATCTCCTCATCTGCCAGTATAATGACGGCTGATTTTCACGTAGGCGTTGCCGCTGCCACTGGACTTGATCTGAGCATAACGCCTCAAGGCGCGCCTGTGATTATACCTGCTAACGGCGGTGTCATCACATATCAAGCGGAATTGGTTAATAACGATCCCGATCCAGTGCAGACGCAGTTCTGGGTAAGAGCTGTGCTTCCCAGCGGTTCTTACTACGGGCCTTTAATGGGACCTATTGACCTGACTGTTCCTGGAAATGGCAACCTTTCAGGTACCTTATCACAGGTTGTTCCCGTGAGAGCACCTGCTGGCGAATACAGCTTGATCGGATATGTGGGGACATACTCTGGAATCGTGGAAGATTCTGCAGCTTTCAGCTTTGAGAAGAGTGAATCCGGTGACGGGGCAGGAAATGGACAGAACTTCATCGACTGGTCTACTGAAGGTGGATTTGAAGCGATGGAAACCAGCCAACCGACTGCGTACCTGATGACACAAGCTTACCCCAATCCGTTCAATCCTCGTACGGTTATCAGCTATGAGTTGCCAGATGCAGGTCTGATAAAGTTATCTGTGTATGACGTTGCTGGTCGCTTGATAACTGAACTAGTTAATGGGGTGCAGGATGCCGGTAATCACGAAGTAACCTTCGATGCTGCTGGATTGGCTTCAGGTGTGTACGTATATCAGCTTGAGGTTGGTGATCTGACAATGACAGGAAAGATGATTTTAATGAAATAACCGTAAACCGATAACTGTAACGCGGGGGCTTGCCCCCGCTTTTTTTGTGTAGAAATTCCCTCAAAAAAACAAACCACTTGACAAATTCGAAAATATTGTGTATATTAATATGAATCATTGTCCCAACCGAAAGGCAGACTGTCATTCCGGACAGCGAAGCTGATCCGGAATCCAGTGGTTATTCCATAAAAACATTTTGGAGGACATCATGAAACGCTCACTTTCAATTCTCGCATTGATAATTCTGTTTAGCTTCAGCATCACTTTCGCCGAAACCATAACCGTCTCCGGGGATGTATCAGGCACATGGTCAGCGGATACGGTGCTGGTTGTGGGGGAAGTGAGGGTACCACAAGAGCAGACGCTGACTATTGAGCCTGGGGTGAAGGTTATGTTTCAAGGCTTCTTTGAGTTCATCGTGGATACCAATGCCACACTTACTTCCGTTGGTACCGAAACAGATTCTATCGTATTTGCTTCTTATGCACCTGGTGGACAATGGGGAGGAATCAAGTTTATAGATGCAAACGATTCCTCAAATATGGCATATTGCATAATATCCGATGGTTCAATCCAAACAGGAGCCACCAGTGATGGTGGGGGTGCTATCTACCTGTACTATACGAATCTTACACTGGAACATTGCACTTTAAAAGGTAATGAAGCTGAATTAGTCGATGCAAGCGGTGGTGCCATCTACTGTTATTGGTCACATCCTACCATATCTGATTGTATTATTCGAGATAACTGGGCTACCGATGGCGGAGGTTTGGCATGCTGGTATTCTTCACCTATCGTTACAGATTGCGATATTAGTAACAATTACGCCAGCGAGAGAGGCGGCGGGGTTGGTTGCTATAGTTATTCTGCTGCTAGTTTTACTAATTGCGCAATCAACAATAACACCTCCTTTTCGGGAGGTGGAGGAGTGGATGCGGATTATTCTAATATTTTAATGGTTGATTGCGATATCAACGACAACGTATCCAGTAATAGTCGCGGAGGAGGACTGAAATTTAATTACTGTGATAACCCAATTCTCTCAAATTGTGAAATTGTAGGGAATTCGGCGGACACTTATGGGGGTGGTATTTACTGCCGTTATTCATATAACCCGCAAATAATTAATTGCCTAATCCAGGCCAATTTCAGCTACCATGGGGGTGGTATCTACCTCACCAGTCTCTCTGATGCAATTATAATAAACTGTATCATCAACGGTAACTCAGCCAGCACCCACGGTGGTGGATTACATAGTAAAGGTGGATCTCAGCCGATGGTTCTCGATTCCTATTTCGGTAACAACACCAGCCTTGCAAAAGGGGGGGGGATATACGCTTATGATGGTAGCCTATCAGCTAGATATTGCTTATTTTACAACAACAGTGCTGAGTACGGTGGAGGTACATATTTATGGGGAATAGGCTCCAGCGCCGACACGATTGAGCACTGCACATTCGATCAAAACCAATCGTCTTCCGGAGCGGGGATTTACTTGAGCAATTCTTCCGGCGTAGTAAAGAACAGCATTATTAGTGGTTCAACCCTGGGATCTGGATTCTACTTTGAGATCCTGGAAGATCCTCAAATTGCATATTGCGACATATATGACAACGCCGGCGGCACAACCGGTGGAACCGCTCCCCCGGGATTTGGGATACTATCCGCGGTCAATGCAAATGGCGATAGCTGCGATTCTTACTATAATATCCTGATGGATCCGATGTATGAGGATCCCGTAATCAGAGATTATAATCTCCAGGCAGGATCTCCCTGTATCGACGCCGGTGACCCGGAATCCCAAAATGATCCCGATGGGACAGTCGCAGACATGGGGGCTTTTTACTATCACCAGACTGGGGAAACGGTTCCCATAGACGGTTACTGTTATCTTGAGAACCAAACAATTCATGCCGGTACTAAGGTTCTTTTTATAGCCGCCTCCCCAGGAGCAGTTAGTGACTCAACCTTTACAAATCTGGCAGGTCATTACGCGATAGCAATACCAGAGGGAATTTATGACATATCTTTCATTCAAGCAGGGTACCGAAGCCGCGTGATTCTTGGACAAAACTGTACCAGTCCGTTAACATTACCCAATGTAACTTTACGCGAAACCGGATCAGTCTGTCATATTTCAGGATCGTTAAACGGAACGCTAGATTCAGGAGTTTACATTGTAGAATCGAATATCATGGTAAATATTGGGGATTCACTTTATATTGAACCTGGTTCAACCTTTAATTTTAATGGTGACTTCTACTTTCAAATTGAGGGATATATTCATGCAGCGGGAGGAGAAATCGACAGTATCAGGTTTAGACCAGCTGAAGGTATAAATGCCTGGCAGGGTTTGAAGTTTATTAACACCTATGAGGCTTGTCTATTGCAGTATTGTACAATAGAGGGTGCCGGAAACCGCTGCATTCAGATTAATGGGAGTAATCCTACCTTAAGTCACTGCACTATTACAGGTGGAGCATCAACTGGGTTCGGTTACGGTGGTGGAATATATATCGGGTACAGTTCTACACCAATATTACATTACTGCATAATCACGAATAACAGCGTAAGTTGCGGGGGTGGAATAGGAATAGTAAATTCAACAGCAAATATACATGGCTGTATTATAAAAGACAATCTTTTTTCCTACCAGGGTGGTGGGATATATAATTGCTCAAACTCAAATACAATCGTCACCAACAGTATTATCGCGAATAATTCACATGTACTCTCTGGTGGTGGAGGTGGAGGTATTCATAACTTAGCAACTATTACGCTAGGGAATTGCATTATTACGGATAATTCAGCAAATTATTCTGGTGGACTACATTGTCGTGGTGTGGTAAATCTTATTAACTGTATTATTGCCAGAAATATAGCGAATGAAGATGGTGGTGGTATAGGTGGCAATAGTGGTCAGAATCTTACCATAGATAACTGTAGCATCATAGATAATATCGCTCAAGATATTGGTGGGGGTTTATTTTGTAATCAAATATCTCCTGTTGTCAATGGTTGTGTGGTCGCAGGAAATACTACCGACCAGAATGGCGCAGGCATGTATTTCATTGATTCCGATCCCTTAATCACAAACTATACGGTAAGCAGTAATTTCTCCACATTTGGCGCTGGTGGTCTCTTTAGTTATGATTCAAACCCAAATACAATAAACAACATTTTCTCATTAAATAGTTTGCAACAAATCTCTGTAGGTGGGGGGGGCAATCTACTGGTTACCTACTCCACCATTCAGGACACCCTCTGGCCCGGTGTCGGCAACATCGACGAAGATCCTCTGTTCGTTAATCCCGATTTGAATGACTATCGCCTGCAGTGGGGATCACCGTGTATCGATGCCGGCGATCCTGATCCTCAGTACAACGATCCAGACAGCACCAGAGCCGACATGGGCGCTTTCTACTTCGATCAGAGTGTACCGGTACGTATCCTTCTGTCACCTCACGAAATCCCCTACCTGATCGAACCTGAAGGCGGAACTATGGATTACACCATCCAGGGCACCAATATTTATCAGAGTTCTCATGATGTTACCATCTGGTGCGATGTCGAGCTCCCAGATAGCACGATTTACGGGCCGGTCTTAGGTCCGGTTACCGTCACCATCGAACCTGGACAGACTGTCGAACGCATCCGCACGCAGACCGTTCCCGCTGCCGCACCGATGGGCGTTTATCATTACAACGCCTACGCAGTTGTAGATCAGGATACATCCAAGGACAGCTTCATGTTTGGAAAATTGGGAACAGTTCTTAATGGCTCTGACAGTTGGGGCAATGCAGGCGATCCGTTGGTTGAAATTAGCGGGGGACAAGCCCCCGCGCTACCTATAGGGCAGGTGATTGTGTCAAACTACCCCAACCCTTTCAACCCCACAACAGTCATCAGTTTCTCCCTGCCGGTCGCGAGTACGGTGAAACTGGATGTGTTCGATATCTCCGGTTCCCGCGTAGGGGTCGACCTTGCGTCGACCCGCCATTATCCCCCCGGCACCCACCAGATCACCTTCGATGGTTCGGGCTTGGCTTCAGGGATCTACTTGTACCGACTTGAGGCAGGTGAATTTACCGCCAATGGCAAGATGGTGTTGATGAAATAAGATAACTACTTGACTTGAATATTTGATGCCATGTATTCCTTTGATCCCCCCTCACCTCTTGATAAACGAGCGAGGGGGGGGTATTACTCTGTAGGGATGAATCTTGAATTTTTCCATTTTGAAGGATGAGCCTGTGCAGCATCTCTCTCTGATCGTCAATGAAAAATATCTTATATTTTTAATAATACTTGATTTTACCTAAATCTTTGCTTATATTAATTATTAGAACACTTCATGCTGCCTACTTTGTACTGCCATCTGTACATAGATGGATTAAAGGCAAGTCGAAAAGTTGTTTCGTTGAAATAGTCTATCCTTGTTTAATTGGAGTGTATAATGTGTGTAATAATTAATTCGAGCAGAGTGACAAGAATCGCTATTCTCTTGACTCTTCTAATACTTGTACCAATGTCAATTGTAATTGCTGAAACCCTGGTATTGCAGCCGGGTGCTGAAGGAAAAGATTCCTACACCTGTAACTGTGCGCCCAATACCAACAACCCATTTGGACCGATTACTAAACTGTACCAGGGTCAAATTGGAGTGTGCATTAACACCGCTTTAAGCCAGTGGGATATCTCTACGATTCCAGCAAATGTGATCATCACGGACGCTACCGTTGAATTTCATTGCTTCCAGATGGAGGGCACACTAACCGGTGAAATGCTCTATTCACGCATCCTCGAGGACTGGGGTGAAACCCTGGTGACTCATAATACACTACCCAGATATACTGAGGATGGACAGATTGTAACAGGTTGGCCAGTCGGTGGGCAATGGCACGTTGTAGATGTAACCGAATTCGTTCAGGGCTGGTATTCAGGAGCTTATCCAAACTTCGGTATTATCATGCATTCAAGGAATACCTCCGGGACATGCGATGCGAACTGGTATTCCTCTGACTATACTATTCCGGCTTACAGACCCCAAATGACGATCACTTACCAAACTTTAAGCCCGATTGAAGTTACTCTGACTCCTGATAATCCACCTATCCAGATTCCCGCTAACGGTGGATCGTTCGACTTCAATATTGCCGTGGAAAACAGCTCACCTGAAATTGTTACTTTTGATATATGGACGATGGTGACGCTGCCGAACGGCAGTGAATATGGTCCAATAATCAATGTTTCTGTGTCCATGGGTCCCAATTCATCAATCGATCGTGATCGTTCGCAGGTGGTTCCAGCAAACGCTCCTGCCGGCGATTATACCTACGATGCATATGTAGGTAATTATCCGAATACAGTGTGGACAGAGGATCATTTTGCGTTCTCCAAGTCGACCCTTGCCGATGGCAACGGATCGGTTACTGGTTGGAATTGCACCGGTGAAAGTCTGACGAAAATATTTGGGAATGACAAAACAACGATCTGCGAGGGTTTCACCTTACAGAGAGTCCACCCCAACCCCTTCAACCCCACCACCGTAATCAGTTTCTCCCTGCCGGTTGCGAGTATGGTGAAGCTGGAAGTGTTCGATATTTCCGGTTCCCGCGTAGGGGTCGACCTTGCGTCGACCCGCCATTATCCCCCCGGCACCCACCAGATCACCTTCGATGGTTCGGGCTTGGCTTCAGGGATCTACTTGTACCGACTTGAGGCAGGTGAATTTACCGCCAATGGCAAGATGGTGTTGATGAAGTAGAATCCGGAAGCCAGGAGTCAGAATTCAGACTGAAAAAGAAGAGGCTGTCCTTAAAGGGTCGGCCTCTTCTTAGCTCCTTACTCTCTTTTCGTTTTGGATCGCTTAGAATTCAGCATTACATTTACCGCAGAAAAACAGGAGACGCTGACATGAGCCAAAATATCTACAAAGTTTGTTTATCCCTGATTCTTTCAGGATATATTTTAACACACACAGTATGTTTTGCCATGGACCAGCAGCCTTGCGGGACCATAAATGGAAGGATCATCGATACAAATACAAAGATGCCATTGGCGGGAGCTAATGTCGTCCTGGCAAATACTCAGTTAGGCGCCTGTTCCGACCTTGATGGTAACTTTACCTTAGATTTCATCCCGGTCGGTAATTATTCAATGCAGTGCAGTTATTTAGGGTACGAACCCATTATTATCGCGGACGTCATCGTCAAATCTGGACGGATTACTGTGGTAGAGATAGAACTGCAGGCATCAGCTATTAAAATGGACGTTGTTACGGTGAAGCCGAATTACTTTTCGAAGGAGAAAAGCCAACCGACAAGTGTAACCAACCTCAGTTATGAAGAAATTCGGCGAACCGCCGGAGCAGTAGGCGATGTTAGCCGCATTATCATGGCGCTACCCAGTGTAGCAAAGGTCAATGATACACGCAACAGCTTGGTAGTCAGGGGTGGTAGCCCAACGGAAAACGGCTATTTCGTGGATAACATCGCCATTCCCAACATAAATCATTTTCCTCTTCAGGGAGCTTCCAGCGGTGCTACGAGTCTGTTAAACGTGGACTTTATTAAAGACGTCCGTTTTTACACCGGTGGTTTCTCCGCTGCCTACGGGGACAGGCTTTCATCGATCATGGATATTTCTTTTAGAGAAGGAAATTCTCAGGAATTCGACGGTCAGCTTGATCTGAGCTTGATGGGAGTCGGTGCGATCATGGAAGGGCCGTTGGGCAGGGGGAATACCTGGCTCTTCTCGGCTCGCAGGAGTTATCTGGATCTGATTATCAACAGCGAGGACGTGGAAGCCAGCACGATACCGGAATACAGCGACCTGCAGGGCAAAATAGTTTTAGATTTATCGGATAAACATCAGCTCACATTTTTAGACGTTTTAGGAGTAGATAAGAGTGTTATTGAAAAAGAAAGATCCTTAGATAACGAAGAAAACGTTTACGGAGATGGGATTTGGGAAACGAACACAGCAGGTCTCAACTGGCGATATTTATGGGGTGGCAAGGGGTATTCAAACACGTCGTTGTCTCACAGCTTTATAAACTGGGAAGACCAATGGCTTGAAACAATCAGCGATTCTCTGCTGACCGAAAACAGATCGACCGAGCAAAAAATATCGCTTCGAAATACGAATCATCTCAACTTAAACCGGATAAATTCAATTGACTTTGGTGTGGAACTTCAGCTAATCGACAACCAGTACGATGATTTCTACGCCGCATATACTGATCCCTTAGGGAATCCGACGCCGGAAATGCATGTTGATGATGCTATCACCTCGACCAAGGCAGGGGCGTTTTTAAGCTACACCTGGAAGCCATTTCTTCGATTGACCACGATATACGGAGTCCGCGCGGATTACTTCGATTATAACGAGAACCTGCAAGTCTCGCCGCGATTTCAGTTCTCCTATCAGCTGCGTGCAAACACAACTTTAAACGGTGCTTATGGGCAGTTTTACCAGTTTTTGCCTTTGACTCTCATGTCGCAACAGGCTGAATTCAAGGAATTGAGTGATCCGATGGCGCATCATTATATATTGGGCATCAGCCATCTGTTGACCGAAAATACTCGTCTAACGCTGGAAGGTTACGCAAAAGAATACCGGAACATCCCGCTGGATCCCGCGCAACCATCCCTATTTATCATCGATGAGTCAAACAATCAGAATGGGTTTGCCAGCCATGAACAATTAGTGGATAATGGGGTGGCTTATACAAGGGGCATTGAACTCATGGTGCAGAAGAAGTTAGCTGATAAAATCTATGGCTTGATCAGCGGTTCCTACTTCAGGTCAAGATACCGGGATTTCAACGGCTTATGGAGAGACCGAATCTACGATAACCGCTATATGTGCACAGCTGAAGGCGGATACAAGCCCAATAACAAATGGGAATTCAGTCTGCGCTGGGTTTATGCAGGAGGTGCTCCGTACACTCCATTTGACATTACTGCTTCAGAAAATGCTAACCGGGGGATATACGATTCGGACAGAATCAATGCGGAACGCCTGCCCGATTATCACAACCTGAACCTTCGCTGTGACCGGCGATTCAATTTCAAGGCATCGAACCTCATCCTATACCTGAGTATGTGGAACGTTTACGGGCGTGATAACATTGCCAGCTACTATTGGAACGAACTCAGTAACAAGCAGGATACCTTCAAGCAATGGGGAACACTGGCAGCGTTTGGGCTGGAATTTGAGTTTTAGAATTTGAGGATTGGAACAGCACTATACTCTATCAGCAGTTTTTACCGGTTATCTCAGAGAGAGTCCCCATGAAAAAAAGTGAGAAATAGTGCTTTTTTTATAAAATATTCGCAGTATCTTATATACTGCAGATTGTCAGCGGACTTTATTTCACGCATTATCGCCTGAATATTTATCTAAGGTACATTGACCATCTGGTGTAAGTTTCTAAAGTATAGTTTACAGGAGTAAGGTAATGGCAACAGGTACCGTGAAGTGGTTCAACCCTCGTAAAGGTTACGGTTTCATCAAGGTGGATGACAGCGAAGACGATGTCTTTGTGCACGCCAACGAAGTCACTGGCGCCGGTTTCCGTAACGAGTTGTTCCAGGATCAAAAAGTCGAATTTGAAATCGTGGAAGGCCAGAAGGGCCCCATGGCTAAGAACGTGAAAGTGATCGAGTAACCTCTTCACTTCGCCAAAACAAGAGGCTGTCCCAAAAGGGTCAGCCTCTTTTTATTGTTACAAGATTGGATCTTAAGAACCCAGTGCGAAAACGTACCAGAAATCGAGGACAGGTTTGAAGCTGTAATTCTTGCCGTTTTCAGCTCCGATGGGCAGAACTATTTTAGGTCGAACGAATATTCCCTTCTTGGGTTTCCATATACCACCAAGAGCGAAGCTGTGCCGTGTCTTATCAGAATTCTGGATGGCGTTACCCTGCGAGTCTTCCTTTTCAGCTTGATTGTAATAGATGTACGTTGCAAAACCCATGAATTTCTTGTGGAAGTTGTAATCCAACTTACCGATGAATTTCATCTCGTTTCCAACGTTATAAGTCACATCGTTGACGGCTTTGCCTTCCCCATTGACCCAGTAATTTAATTTCAGATGCCCTCTGAACTTATTCATCCATTTTGAGGAGAAAATACCTGCTACGCCAAAGTCAGTGGAGCCATCGCCGCAGTTGCAGAATGAGTAGGGATTATCATATTCACCGGTACCTAATCTTACTGATCCAACGAACGTGAGACCGTGCTTCTTTTTTGACCAGGGTAGAACTGCGACCCTGGTTTTAAAGAATATGTCGCCAATCCCGGAACTGCTTTCATCAAGTGTAGATGTAGTAAAGCTGTGAAGCCTGAAAGGAATATGCATCATGATCTCCCAGCGATCCATTGGCGCATAACCAATCATGGTCTCAAAGCCCCACTTTAGATGGTCATTATCATTGTCCTTCCATTCCTCGTTGGTGGTATCATACACTTTTGTGAAATCCATATAATACCACCGTGCCATAGCTATAAAAGAACCCTTCTTCATAGTTTTGGCGCCGCGCCAGAGGACTTGCGCATCAGCCTGTGGTAACAGGTACAGACTTAAGACTGCCATAAGTAATGTTAGTGTAATTAGTTTTCTCATCGTGATCCTCCTTAATGAGATGTTTGAGTAGGTTTAGATGTTGTTACGCAGAATCTTCCAGTATTTTTCTGATCTTCAAATGAAGTTTGGTGAACTCTTCCCCCAGTCTCTGCCGGGGTCTGGGAAGGTTCACTTTGAGTTCCTCAGCTATACGTCCCGGTTCAGTTGTCATAACTATTATCCGGTCAGCCAGATAAATGGCTTCATCGATGTTATGCGTTACGAAGATGACCGTTTTGCACTTCTTCTGCCAAATGTCCAGCAGTATTTTCTGCAGTCGGTTTCGGGTACGTTCGTCCAGAGCGCCGAATGGTTCGTCCATGAGCAGAATCTCCGGATCGTGAGCCAGTGCTCTGGCGATGGCGACGCGTTGCTGCATGCCTCCGGATAGTTCATAGGTTTGTGCTTTTTCAACACCGGTAAGACCGACCAGCTCCAGGAGTTCCTTTGCTTTCATTGTTCTTTCCTGTCTGGAAACCCCTTTCATCTCCATGGGGAAGGAGACATTTTCATGAACATTCAGCCAGGGGAACAGGGAATACTGCTGGAACACCAGCGTACAGAACTCATGTGCATGGCTTACCGATTCACCATCCTGCAGAATTTGACCGGACGTGGGGTTCTCCAATCCAGCTATGATGCGCAGTAACGTGGTCTTGCCGCATCCAGTAGGACCTAGAATACAGACAAATTCCTCTGCCCTAATCTTTAGGTCAATTCCATCCAAGGCGATTACTTCCCGGTCTGGTGAAGCAGTGAAAAGCTTGGAGACGCTGCTTATGGAAAATTCTTTCATGTTATCGCTCCAGAGCTTCCCATTTTGACACGCGATCCGAAATTATCTGCAGACCTTTATTCAGAACCAATCCCATTAATCCTATAACTATCATGCAGGCAACAAGAATCTGCATTTCTGCCAGTTCATAAGAGTACATGATCAGGTAGCCGATTCCGGAATCGGATCCGGGCAGCATCTCTGCTGCTATGATCACCATCCAGGCTATCCCCAAACCGACACGCAATCCGGTCATGATAGCGGGCAAGGCAGCAGGAAGCACAACTTTCCTGAATGTCTGTACCTTTGAAGCATTGAGCATTTGAGCCGTTTCCAGCCAGATAGTGCGAACTCCGGCTACCCCATGGATGGTGTTCAGCAGGATGGGGAAAAGACCTCCCCAGAAGATGATGAAGATCATGCCGACCTGAACGCTGTCCAGGATGGTATCGGAATATCTGACCCCGAAAAGCTGCGGCACGGTGGTGGTTTTAAATACCGCCATGGCAAATGGTATCCAGGCGATTGGGCACAATGGCCTGAACAGTTCCACCAGGGGGTTAACCAGCCGGTGGATGAACTTGGAGGTTCCCATAAAGATGCCTAAGGGTACACAAACCACCACAGCTACCGCAAATCCTGATAGTACTCGAACCAGCGATACTACTGTATTCCAAATCAGAGAACCGGTACCAACCAGTTCCGTGAATGGATGCAGTAAAACCGAAAGCACGGCAGTCAGCCGAGGGACCAGCGCGGGATTATCCATCCATATAGCGATGAGTTCCCAAGAGATCAGGAACAGCAGCGGAAGGATGAAGCCCTGCGCAGTCTCCGTTAGTCTCTTTGCACCGGCATTATTTCTTTCGTTTGGCAACGTTTTTTCGTGCTTCCTTAATGAGTGAGAAGTCGAGCAAGAGCCTGTCGATTTCTTCATTTGACTTTCCTAACAGTTGATCCTTAATGTGACCCAGTTCTTCCATGGCATGCGCCCAGGTGTAAACACCATTGAGCCAAACCTGATCATCAGGATCAGTTGTGTACATGGATGTGGGAATTGATCTTTCTTCCACGTCGATAGAAGTACCAATCCATTGTGAAGCTGATTTTACCGCGATTTTCTGGTCTTCGTTCATGTAGTCCGTGGCGATGATGATCAGTTCTAAGAATCTGACAACCAGGTCGTGTTTTTCTTTAATCACTTCGTCCATCGCCGAGATCATGCAGCAGGGGTGATCCTTCCAGAGACCCGGTGGGAGATCATTCAAGTCTGCGATGCAGGTTCCCAGTTTCTTCTCCTCAGCTATTGCACAGAAGGGATTATTGCATACGTAGGCATCAATAATACCGTTTAGAAGACCGGGATTAATGTGCTTGGCGCCTTTCATGTTGATCAGGTGGACGTTAACGTCGCGCTTACTGACGTCGTACGAGTAAGTGATTCCCACCTCATCCATGGCACCCTGGAATATCAGCAGTGCAATTGCTTTGGGAGCCTTAAAACCCACCTTTAGCGGTTCCTCGCGGTTCTTAGTGTACTTGATAAATTCGTCCCAGTCTTTCACCGGAACGTCATTCCCCACAACCAGCATATCACCCTTACTGTGCAGAGGTGATATGATCTTCATGGGACGTCCCTTGTCCACATGGAATGCCACAGCAGCTACACCACCGAATCCCACGTCGAACATGCCCTGATCCATGGCAGTGGGCATCTTGGAACCACCGCCCACTTTGTACAATTCCAGTTCACAGACCAGCTTATTACCATCGTACAATTCATATAGCTTCTTACTCCGAATTTCCTTCAGGTAGATGCCATAATCCTTCTTGAACATATCACCATTCTGCGCCGCCACGTAAAGAGCGGTATGATGATCGTGCCCAACGTGACCTACCTTGAGAACCGGAACATCTCCGGCTATACATACCGTGAATGATAGTAGCAGCATGTACAACGTGAAAAGAAACAACGATTTGATTTTCATTTGCAACCTCCTCCGTTGATTTAACGATTGTATATATGTGTGCTGTAATTTGGTAGCGATAAACCCACTACAGATGAGCGCATCTGCTTGAAGAGTTCAAATCACATTGTGAATGAATTCTCAAATATGAAATGAGAAATATTCACAAATGCTCTGATTATTGGTTTGGGCTTTAGGATGATTGGAGAGGGTAAGGGTAGAATATGGAGGTTGCCGCTTTGGCAGGACTTATTTTCAGGGGATCATGGCAAAACCTTCAAATCCACCTGGAAACCCTGTTCCGTCATCCCAGGGAGACTCCCAAACTGGAGGTCAGTAATACCTCAAGTGGATTCGAAAGCTTGATATCGCATTGTTATTAAGTTTGGTTAGGTGCAGTAAGTTAATACCTTATTAAGTAGAAAACAAGTAAAAAATAAGCTTTTATGGTTTTTTTTAGGTTATGCAGGTATAAGCGCAGAATTACCGCATATAGCATATCTTCTGTATCGCCTGATTGTGTTCGGAATTCATCCTGACCAGATAGATCCCTGAGGTAATCATATGCCCCAGATCGTTTCTCCCATCCCAGCGGACGTTGTACATACCGCCAGCGTAAATTTGGTCTGTGAGGGTGGCGACTTCCTGTCCCAGCAGGTTGTAGATGGCAATCCTGATTCTTTCAGATGAAGGCAGAGAGAAGGAGATTACCGTCTCATTATTAAAGGGATTGGGGAAGACGCCGTTTATATCAAATGAAAGCGGTTGCGTTGGATAATCTTCGCATGAAACCGAAGTAGGAAGAGACCGGTAAATATTAACCGTACCGCTGACCATGGGGCAGGTGATCGATTCTTCACGAGCAGAGAAGACACCGTACCATTCTTCAGATGTCGGTATCACAAAATCGAATTCCCCTGATGAACTGTTTTCGAAGGGACCTCCAACCCAGGCTTGTTGGAATCCACAATAGGCGTTGTAATTCTCCTCGTCAGCGAAGAAGAAATCGACGTAACCTGGTGTCAGCTTTTCAGTGAATTCGTTGTTATCATAGAACATGCCGTAGGTGGATTCATATTCACAGTCAAAGGTGATTTCCATCATATAATCGTCATCAGGATTGGGAGGTTCTATCATCTGCATCACACCTAAGTTCGGAGATGCCGAGGACATGGTATGTTCCCAATTGTAGGCAGCGCCTGCCTGAGAGCCTGTTATTACGGAAACCAAACCGCCCACGGAAGGATAACCACCTAAAGGACCATCTAAACGCAGCATGAAGCTCTGGTCATCTCCCAAAATGATAGAAGCTACACCCTGAGAGTTGGTTACCGCCCAGGTTGCGTAAAATGAACCTCCCCAGAGAGCATCGCTCTCTACAGTAATGGAATAACCATCCGCGGGTTTTCCGGCAGAATCATAAACCGATACATTCAGGGTGCAGAATTCCTCGCTGTACCGGTCAGTTACGTTCCAGTTAAAACCATCTCCCCTCCAGTTAAAAACTGCTGAGAGGGTTTTACCCCAGCTATTCTCATACATGAGTGGCGTGTTCACCGAACCACCATCCCAGTGGATCCACTCGCGCTCCCAGAATTCATTCCACACATGATCTTCGCAGAAGTTTGTCGTGCATACTGTTGGAATGAGAGCAATACGTCCTGCGGCAGCTCGAATGTCGGAATATTCACCGCAGTTTCCGCAATGAAGAACGTATATTCTTACTGGTTGAATGGGTCTTTCGGGACCAGCTCCCCAGGCCATGACATCCCCCACCCAGCCGTTGACTGTTCCTATGGCGTCGTTGGGACCGGTCCCGCGTGCCCACAGGAAATCACAATCGTCGAATTGTTCACTTAAGAGTGGATAGCCTGGATCGGCATGATTCCACAAATAATCACGCCAGAAAACTCCCCAGGGAGGCTGCGCTGGATTGCCATTTTCGGGATAGATATAGGTAGGGAACTCGTCGGAAAGTTTGGGATGGAGGATATACCAGTAGTAAATTTCCCGGTCAATCTCTACCTGCACCGTATCACCGATCTCTTCAATGACAGAGTAGCGGGCGGTGGTCCAATAGTCATCATCATTGGAGTTACCGTAATCCATCAGTTCCACGTAATTCAGTGAACTATCTGCTGTGTAGATCCACTGAGCGTTTTCTAAGAATAGTTGATAGTACATAGCGCACAGAGTTGTAGGAGCGATATGCGCCACCTGAAAAGCCACTTCATCCACATAAGGGTCCGGTGCGCCCAGGATTCGTAAAGCCATAGAATCAGCCAGGAAAGGATAGAGAAAGCGGCGGAAGTTGTCGTACAGATCAGACCTCAGCCATGCAGGAGCTCGTTCGATGGCAGCCATCTGGGTGGCAGTGAGTTCTACAGTGGGATCAATGATTTGCAGGATTTCCGTCCCCGGATCGAAGGAAACGGCAAGATGATCTCCTGCTGGTATCATCACGCTGAAGGAATCGGAAGCGATCAATTCCCAGTCGTCGGTCTGATCAAACCAGGGTGACAGATAGTCAACATGCCTATATTGATCCACCTGCAAGGGTGATCCAATCCGGGCAGGCTGGTGGATCACCGGTCGATCCGGAATGGTGGGATCTATGCCGGTAACGCCTATCTGATCATCTGCCATACTTGTGCATGCGAAGAGCATGATGCTGGCAATAAGCAGCAATCTGACCGTAGTGTTTTTATGTTCCATGACGACTCACATCAAAAGAATTTTTCAACTTATTAGTACAGACTCTTTCAGCGAAAAACTACTGCACAAAGCATATTTTTTGAACTGTATTGGTGTTACCTGCACTCATCTTCACCAAGTACACCCCTGATGTAACAACCTGATTGAGGTAATTTCGTCCATCCCAGCGGACGTTGTGCGTACCGCCAGCGTACAATTGATCAGTGAGGGTGGCGACTTCCTGTCCCAGCAGGTTGTAGATGGTAATCCTGACACTTTCAGATGAAGGTAGAGAGAAGGAGATTACCGTTTCGTTATTGAAGGGATTGGGGAAAGCGCTCATCAGCGAAAGTTCAGATGGTGATGACGTCGGCATTGTCGTAAACCATTGATCGAATCCTTCACCGCTGTTCTCCCAGTTTGCAGCGTATATTCCGTCACCTGTGGTCAGCTTTTCGAAAGTGAAGCTGTCAGTACTCCAGACTTCATCAGGATAAGCACCAACCCGCGCTTCATAGGTGTAAGTCCCTGCTGGTGCAGTGGCGGGAACGACCTGAGTGCGATCAGGCTCCAAAGTAGCTCCTCCTGCTTGAGTGAGATTCACAGGTCCCAGAACCGGGCCTATCCAGGTACCATCGGGAAGCTGTACCATGATCCAGGCGTCGTAGGTGACGGGCACTGCTTCGTTATTGGTCAGAGCTATGTTGAAGTCAAAGTCACCGCCTGAAGCAGGAACCGTAACTGGCGGGTTGTAGGGTGTAAGCGTTACCGATACGTCATTCAGAGTGTTGCGATAGACATTGACGACGCCGCTGATCCAAGGTCGCGTCAATGAAAGCTCCCGCGATGAGAAGACAGTGTACCAGGGGCTATCCGTGGGCAGAACGAAACTGATCGTACCGGAAGAAACATCGTGGGATATTTCGAAACCCAAAGCTGGATCGAAGGCTTCATGAGCGGTGAAGTTGCTGTCATTAAGTACGAAAACGTCCGTCAAGCCCGGGAATTGTTTATCACCGAAATCATTGTAGGTGAAATAAGTAGCGTATTCGGTTTCATACTCACATTCGTAAATTATCTCCACCAGATAGTCTTCATCCGGATTGGGATAATCGGGTGCCTGGGAGACTTCAAGATCGGGTGTGTAAGCATCGAAAGTGTGTTCGAAGTCATACACAGCTCCCGGCTGAGTGCTGCCGACCACCCAGGCGTATCCACCACTGAAGGGATAAGCGCCCAGAGGTCCATCGATACGCAGGTAGTAGTTCTGGTCATCACCTAAAAGGAAAGTAACTATTCCTTCAGAATTGGTAACACCCCAGGTGGCGTAATACATCCCGCCCCACAAGGCGTTGCTCTGGATGGTAATCCTTTCGCTGTCTGCGGGTTTACCTAAAGAATCATAGACCATCACGTTCAAAGTACAGACGTCTTCGCTGTAGCGTTCGGTTACAGTCCAGACCGAGCCGTCACCTCGCCAATTGAACACTGCAGAAAGCGTTTTACCCCAGCTATTTTCATACATCAAAGGCGTGTTCACGGAACCGCCGTCCCAGTGAATCCATTCCCTCTCCCAGAATTCATTCCAGACGTGGTCTTCACAGAAATTAGTGGTGCAGACAGAAGGGATTAGAGCTACGCGACCCGCTGCTCCGCGAATGTCGGAGTGTTCGCCGCAGTATCCCTGATGCAGGGCATAAATCCGAACCGGCTGAATAGGTCGTTCCGGGCCGACATTCCAATTCATGACATCGCTTACCCATTGGTTCGCAGTGGCGATAGCATCATTGGGTCCGGTGGAACGCGCCCAGAGGAAATCACAATCGCCGAACTGTTCGCTGAAGAGAGGGTATCCGGGGTCAGCGTGATGCCATAAGTAATCCCTCCAGAACACACCCACAGGCGGATCAGCCGGGTAGCCTGTTTCCGGATTTATGTAGGTAGGCATTTCATCAGACAGTTTTGGATGCAGCACGTACCAGTAGTAGATTTCGCGATCCACTTCAACCTGGATGGTGTCGCCTCCTTCTTCTATGGTGGTGTAAACGGCGGTCGTCCAGTAATCATCATCGTTAGAAACGCCATAGTCAACTAATTCCACGTAATTTAAGGAACTGTCAATTTCGTAAACCCACTGGCTGTTTTCCAGTAACAACTGCAGGTAGGTATTCCCACCGAGCACTCCGGGAGCGATATGAGCAGCTTGAAAAGCGACTTCATCCACATAGGGGTCGGGGGCATTTAATATCTCATCAGCTACCCAATCAGCGATGATGGGATAATCGAAACGGCGGAAATTATCGTAAAGATCCGCACGCAGCCACCGAGGTGCGCGCTCTATCGCTGCCATTTGTGTGGCAGAAAGATCCGGGTTTGGATCCTGGAAGGATAACTCTTCGGTTTGAGGATCATACATTATAGCGAAATGTTCACCCTCAGGTATGAAAAATGAGATGGAATCGGATGATATGAGTACCCAGTCATCGGTTATGGCTGCGGGTGTCGGCTGGAATGGTACTTCTGGTGTGATCTCAGCCGTTCTGATGGTGGCTGGATCGTCGATGATGGGACCAGATCCGACATTAGGATCTATTCCTGTTGCCCCTTGTTGTGAAGACGCCAAATGGGGGATACCGATTATAAGCAGAATTGAAATAATCAGCGTAGTTTTCAGGTTAGAATGATTTTTCATGATATTCCTCTTATCGACAAATCATAATTGAAGAATTTTAAGATAATATAATAAAATTTTCACGAATATGCAAGCGAAATATAAAAGGAAAGCAAAAATTACCACTCTGGTAGTAACAAACATGTAAACAGTTGATATTTCGGAACTATTACTGGGATATATCGGAGAGGAGATCTTTGACCAGTTGCAGAACATGTTCGCTGGTTATGTCCTTCATGCAGCGGAAATGATCTTTGGGGCACCTGTCGAATCCAAGGTGGGAACAGGGACGACAGGTTACGTTTACCTCTGCAATACGGTGAGGAATTCTAAAGGGGCGAAAGCCGAACTGCAATACCGTCGATCCGAAGATGGCGACCAGGGGCGTTTTCACCGCAGCAGCCATGTGGGATGGTCCTGCGTCATGGGTAATTGCCAGATTGCACAGGGATAGAGCTGCTCCGGATTGAGCAAATGACAATAAACCACAGAAATTGTTGATATGCTCTGGATTGACCGACCTGATCTGATCACCTGCAGTTTTATCGCTGTTGTCGCCGATGATCCACAGGTTGAAGTTCTCTTTTAAAAGTTCGGCAGCAAGGGAGCACCAGTTTTCGACGGGCCAGCGTTTACTGGCGAAAGATGCGCCGGGACATAATGCTATAGTGGGAACTTCAGACGGGTATGCAAGTTTGGCTTTTTCCAGGAACTGATCCTTTTGAAGCAGTGCTCCCTGCCATTCCATACCCAGGTTATCGTCCTTCACGTTTAAAGGCTGCAGGCATTTCAAATAGGCGAGGGGGACGCTGAATTCATCCCCGTATAAATCCAGCTTTAATCTCACCTTTAACCAGCGTACCAAGCGGCGTTTGTGGTAGATTAGAGCTCTTTCAGGTTTAAGTAGCCTGCGTAGATACGTACTGCGGAATCCTGTATGAAGATCTATAACTGTATCATAACGCGATTCCATGGTTTCGGCGACGTTTCGGATGGTCTTCCGATCGGCGGGTTCAGGTAAGGGGATAACCGAGGAGATGTTGGGATTTCCTCGCAGGAGTTCGACATAACGCTCACGGACAATGACGTCAATATGTGATTGGGGATAGGTTTTACGCAGGCACCGCAGAGCCGGTGTTGTGAGGAGAACGTCACCCAGGGAACTCAAACGGATGACTAAAAAGGAATCATTTGAGGTGGAACGAGGTAACAAGGCGCTTAGTATGCTCCTCTTCCTATAATTGCCATAAGGAATGTACGCAAAATAATAACAATGTCCAACAGCGGTGAGAAGTTTTCAACGTAATAAAGATCGTAGTCGATATTGTCATGTATCTGCTTAGCTCGGTCAGCGGAAATCTGCCACAAGCCGGTGATACCAGGCTTTACCTTTAACCGATTCATGGTGATACCATCGTAGGTATCGACAATAAAGGGCATTTCAGGTCGGGGACCGACCATAGACATTTCACCCTTGAAGACGTTGAATAACTGGGGTAGTTCATCTAAACTGCATCTTCTCAGGAAGCGACCGATTTTTGTAATGCGCGAATCTTCCCCGCTTTCCGGCGTAACGGCATATTGCGGAGTATCCACATACATCGTGCGGAACTTGCTGATCATGAACTTCTTTCCGTTCAGTCCGACTCGTTCTTGTTTGAAGATAGCCGCACCCGGAGAGTTCTTGCGAATCAGGATGGCTAACAGCAGCATGAGTGGGGACAGAAGGGTTATGGCGATCGCTGACAGTATGATATCCATAATTCGCTTCACAACAAGATGCCACCAACTGATGTGCGATTCTTTTAAAGTCAGAAGCGGGACGCCATCTAAAGATTCAATGGTTATGCTCTGCAGTTTGTAGCTGAACAGATTGGGGATAAAATAGAATTTAAGGCTGATCTCTTCACAGCGGCGTATGATTTCAGCGATGCGCGTTTGCGGCACTGAAGGCAGAGATATGAACAGCTCATCAATTTTGTACTTGGCGGCAGTCTCTGCCAGGCGTGTAAAACCCCCATAAACAGGTAATTTAAATTTCACTTCGTCTGACTTCGAGCGTATTTTTCTGTCCCACAGTTCGGTATTATCGTCAATAAATCCTAAAGGCCTCACGCCCAGCCGTGGAGATCTTATAAAGCGTTCAGCCAACATCTGACCCGCTTCGCCAGCTCCATATACCAGCGCTCGCCGAACACCGATTCCTCTCGAATATAGCATCTGGAACAACTTGAAGAAGACGTATCTTTCCAGGTTTAAAAAGATCAGAAGTGAGACAAGCGAATAGGTAACGATCAGACGGGAGTAGGTGACATCCTGAAAGTAGAACAGCGCCGTGAACAAGATAACCGAAGCGATGACAACTGCCTTGACTATCCCCTTGATCTCTTCGATGTTCATGATAGAGATCGTGCGGCGGTAAAGTCCTAATCTCTCGAATACTAAAAGGAGGATAATGTTGGTTATCAGAGTGAGACGCAGGTACATTTCGAACGGTTGTATGCCTTTCCCGATACCAACTTGTGCATACAGGAGATGGTAGAACCAATATCCCAGCAGCATCGACCCGGTGATTACCAGAATGTCGGCAATGACCTGCCCGGCGAAATAAAACCTGGAAACAACTCGATGAAGTTTGTAAGCTTTGGCAGAGCCGTTTATAACTGCCGGTCCATTCTGTGGTTTTTTTTCCGTGTTATCAGCCGAAGAATTGTCCTGATTCAGCGTGCTATCACTGCCGTCCAAACTCACAGATCCCGTGCTACTCATGGTCAAGAGCCTCCTCCACAGAATGAGTTATTTCCACCGGTGCAGCAGTTTTTCTCACAGGTTCGGAAGGAATTTTCTCTTCCAGATTTCGGACGATTTCATTTACTGGATACCCGGCTTGCAGATCGGTATAAAGCAGTTCGTATTTGTCAGTAACTCTCTCCCAGGAATATTTCTCTTTAACTCTATCCTCAGCGGCGGCGCGCAGAGCAATGACTTCTTCAGCATGATCGGAGAGGTACTGGAGTTTAATAGCTAAATCTTCCTCATCATTTATATCGGCAAAATTCATGGCGGAATCACCTACTACTTCCATATTTGCCGGGGTATTGCGCGTGAGTATGGCATTTCCGAAAGCCATCTGATCTAGAAGTACCGGGCGAGTGCCATCTACTCCACTCGCCATAACATATAGATATGCGTTGCTTGAGATTTCCTGATATTCCTCCCCGAAGAGATAACCCGTATAAACGGTATTCTTCCCGCCTGAATCTATAAGTGATTGTTTATATCCACTGGAATAAGGTGCATCGCCCACAATGACCAGCTTTAGATCGGTTTCCACGCGTTTGAAAGCTCTAATCAAGGTATGGGCGCAATTCTCGGGGACCAAACGCCCCACAAAGAGCACGTAACGGCGGGATTCCAGTCCGAATCTTTCCAGTAGGTCAGATCCTTCATATCGGCGGATATTGGCTCCGTAAGGGATGTACAACGTATTTATTCCGAACAGATCGAGATAGCGTTTCTTTATGACTTTGGAGTCAGCTATAACGGCATGAGCTGATTTTGTGGCGATTGGTTCGCACAGACGCAAGTAAGTTCTGGCAAATCTGCTCCATTTATCGCGTTTCCAATCAGCGCCATCCACATTAACGATAACCTTGGTCTTCCTTATGCGCAATATAAATGCCAGGGGCGCATTCCCGACGCCGCATATATAAACGACGTTGTACTTCTGGAACATCGCATGAATGCAGCACAGGAATGTGTGAACGATGGAATCTAAATGTTTGGTCGCCAGAGTGGGCAGATGTACCAGCCGTACTCCGAGGTATTCCTTGCCGCGGTAAGGGACGAACGAGCTGCGGTTATATACTGTAACTTCGTGCCCTCGGCGCACAAGTCTCCGGGCAGTTTGTTCGACGAAGGTTTCAAATCCTGAATAGGAAGCAGGGATCCCCCTAATTCCCATGAAAGCGATCTTCATTATATTGCCCTATAAATCAATTAGCTGATTCCCCCCAGAATCGCATTAGGGTGAATTATCGCAGTTTCCACCAGAGTTTAAACAGTTCCCAGAAAGCAACAAAAATCACCAGCGGGTTAGCGCCAGTTTGGCTGCCAGTTTGTCTGGGATAATGATGCACGCCGATTTCAGTGATCCTGTAATCCGCTTTTTTAGCGCGAGCAAACACTTCGGCATCAATTAACGCGCCTTCGGACTTTAGTTCCATGTCAGCGATGACTTCGCGCCGGAACAGTTTGAAAGCGCAATTAACGTCTCTGACAGGCAGCCCGAAAAGCATTTTTGTCAACGAAGTCCATCCGTACGAATTCAATTTGCGGATGAAAGGATCCATTCTCTTTATGCGGTATCCCGTTACCACGTCATAATCGTCAAGCAGGGGCCAGAGCTTAGTTATCTCTTTTATGTCGAATTGCAGATCCCCGTCAGTGTAGAATACCGCATCTTTTGAAGCATTTCTGTAGCCGGACTGCAGGGCAATTCCGTAACCTCTGTTGTTGCCATGATGTACCACTCGAACCCGATCATTCTCAGCAGCTATTTTGTCGGCAATGGGACCGGTCTGATCAACCGATCCATCATTAACCACGATAACTTCATAGTCATCGGTGATCAATTGAGCTGCTTCTATGGCTGCCTCGACTGCTTTTTGTACGTTACCTTCCTCGTTGAAACAAGGGAAAAAAATGGTTAAACTTTTAGAAGACATTGATTATAATTTTACCTTCACCCGTGAAGTTTGGTTATCCCTTACTTTTTCGAGCTCGGAATCCGGGATATGATCCCAAACACATTGACTGATTTCCCGGTAGAAACGATCTCTGGAAAATTCAGCCTCTAAGCGTTGTCGTCCTGCCTGTCCGAACCTGATCCTTTTACCCTCGTCGCCAACCATCTCTGTCATGGCTTCTGCGAAAGCGGTAACGTCGTGGTGGGGGGCTAACAGACCGGTACGGTCATGTTCCACCATTTCAAGCGCGCCGCCGTGAGCGGTAGCTACCACCGGGCACCGGGCTGCCATAGCTTCCAGTACTACAGTTGGTAGAGGGTCAGGCAGCGTTGACGGCAAGACGAAGACGTCCAGTGCATTCATCAGTCGGGCAACGTCCTTTTGAAAGGGCAGAATCTTGACAACACCGGACAGTTCGAGCGTAGAAACGCGCTCCTTTAACTCACCCAACAGGCTTTCGTATCCCGGAAAAGTTCCACCAATTACAACAAAACGCGCTTTGGGATGGATATCTGTTACCAGCCGGGCTGCTTTAACGAAATAATCTTGACCCTTCCAGGGATGAATGCGCCCGATCACTCCGATGAGGACGTTATCCGGTTCAGCGCCCATCATTCGACGCGCAGAATCGATATCGTCAATATTGTCAAAAAGCGCGGGGTCTATCCCGTTGTGAATGACTCGGACTGATGGATCGCCAGGTTTGCTGAATTTATGTAGATATTCCTTCACGGGTCCGGAGACGGCGATAACTTCGCTGGAATTATTCAACACCAGCCTGGCAATAGCCCGCGACAGCCAGACCGGATTAACGATAATTTCGTGAATATGGAAGAGATTGGGAATTTTGCAGATACGAGCTGCTAAAGCGCCTGTTACAACTGCGCCAGTGTTGGAATAGACCAGTTTTATATTCTCTTCACGGATTATTCTTACGAGCTTTACCACGTCCTTGAAAATATTTACCAGCGTACCGGGCAGTTTATGCGGTTTAAAATTTACCCGCCGCAAAATACTTTCGTGAGAATATATAACCCGAACACCCCTGTGACTTAAAAGATCGGTCAGTTCGCCGGGACCTGGCAGCGCTACGATTGGGCGAACTCTATCATCCAAAGCGCGAACTACTTCGCTCAGGATGAAGTCAGCCCCATATAGCTCGGTGTTGGAATGAACGAACAGTACTGCCGGTTTCATTTTTTCTCTTTCCTGGAACGTATTACTTTAGCCGGATTGCCGGCGACAACCGAATAAGGGGGGACGTTTTTGGTAACGACTGCACCAGCGGCGATAATTGAACCGTGTCCGACAGTTACGCCCGCCAAGATTGTGCACCCGGAAGCCAGCCAGCAGTCATCTTCAATTACGATCTCTTTCTTCTCACACCCCTGTTGGTGCATGGGAACGTCAGTTCTGTCGAAATTATGGTTTTCAGCGAATAGGGAAACGCGGGGCGCCATCATCACATCAGACCCGATGGTGATCCCTCCGTAGGCACCGATATAGCAGTAAGGTCCTATGTTTGAGCGGTCACCAATCTCGAAGCCTTCACCTACATAGCGTCCATAATAGCCGGAAGGACGAACCATGGCGTGCGAGCCAACAGTCACATTATCGCCAAACTTTACACCCTTCTTAGAAATTCCCTGTATCTCACAATTGTCCTCAGCCACGAAATTACAGCCGATGCTGATGTGTTTACGGTTGCTTAATTTTACCCCTTTCCCTACAAAACAGAGTCCTTTTGCCCTTTTTAAAGAGATTCTGTGGTATAATCCCCGCAGGAATCCCAATCCCAGCCTTGTGCTCATAGCTATTAGATCGCTCAGGTGGATGGCGCTGTCTAATTGGTAACTCGGATCGTTCTTAACTTTTTGCACCAGTAATTCTACTACTTTAAGGATAATTCCTTTCCCCCGTTGATGTTTGAATGCTTGGATTACCATGTTGTAAACGTCAACTTGAATCTGCGCTACCTTTTCCATCGACTCTTCGGATGCCATAAGTGCTTGAGCTTTCTGACCCATCCTTTCCGCTTCTGCAGGATTTTGTAAAAGCCGGATGACTGCCTGGGCTAACTCTTCGGGATCTTCAGGTGGTATGAGAATCCCGGTTTCTCCATCTTTAACCACTTCGGGCATAGCGCCAACGCTACTGACGACAACCGGGCGCGCGAAGGAACCGGCAATATGCAGAGGACCCGATTGCGTTGCTTCACGGTAAGGGAGTACGACAACGTCCGCCTGGCGAAAGAGATCCGGTACCTCTTCATCTGCGATCGAATAGTTCTTGATGATGAAATGATCGGGATTGGCTATTCTCTTGTCAATTTCATTTAGCGAAAGTCTGCCTTCACCAGCGAGCGTGATTAAAGTATCCGGAACTTTATCGGTTATTATCGGTTCGGCGTCGATCAGGACGTCGATACCCTTATAATATTCCCAGCGACCGAAGAAGAGAACGTTCTTGTTGCCATTCTCCTTGTGTTTTAAATCGCCTTTATCGAAATGGGTATAATACTTGTATTCACCGTGTGGAACGGCGAAGATTTTTTCAACGGATAGATTGGAATAATCAGCAAGTACTTTTCGCAAGCCCTTTCCATGAACGACAAGACCACTTGACCTGCGCCGGATCCGGTCTCTAACCCAGTGTTTGAACCTCTGCAAGGATATCCGTTCACTGGAATGAGGCACCGGATCGTGAGTTGAAGTTACATAGGGGACCTTTCTGCAGAGAGCCATCAAGAGCATACAGCGAAAATCGTATGACTCGTTGAAATGTACCACGTCAGGTTTGTACTTTTTGATGATTCGTAGAGCTCTCAACACCGGAATCCAACCGAAGGGATTCAGGTTCTGCATGTGCGGTAGCGTAATAAGTCTAACGCCTGGCTTAAGAATCGCTTTTAACCCTTCAACTCTGCCGTTGTAGGCGTTCAGTTCCGGACTGATTTTAGGAAAGATCAGGGTAACTTCATGCTCTTCAGCCAATGCGTTGGCTAACTGCACAGTCTGCTTTATGTACCAATTTGAGTAGAAAAGAAGGTGCATTTTTTGGGTCTTTACAGAATATTCCTATTTTTTAATTTCGACAAGCATATATGGATTGAGAAAGCTCGCCCGTAGTGACGCGGGGAGATTTTCCACATAAACATTAGCCAGTCTGGTTATCGGCTTTAAGAATCCTGACTGAAAGCGTCCGAAACCGAAGTATCCTTTAAGCGGTAAAGGCTCGAAGGAAGATACTTCGCCGGATTGGCAAAATAGCCGTCGGGTTTCTGCATAAGAAAGCAGATGATAGTTGCCTCTGATGCGATGTACGTTCATTCTGGTTTTGTCAAAGATGAAATTGCGCCACCAACTGCTTTTAGGAACCGTTTCATCTTGAGGTCCATGCTGGATGTCAACAGGAAAGCTCTTATTGGGGCAGGAAATCATTATGCGCCCACCGGGTCGGGTAACCCGCAGAATTTCAGCAGCATACTGCCGCCGCGATTCCAGATAATTTGCGGCAAGAGTGCTCTTCCCATCAGTAGTCCCGATATGCTCGATAACTCCGGTAGAATAAACCAAATCGAAGAAACCATCAGGGAAGGGGAGGCGGGTTGAATCACAGCAGAAGAAATGATTAGGATCATTGCCAACTTCTCTCCAATACCTTGATAATCCCAGAAGGTCTATTCCGTAAGCATCGTACCCTCCTTCGAGTAACCGTGTGATGCCTCTGCCGACACCGCAACCCACATCTAAAACTCGGTGAAAAGGTTCCTTCATGAAGAGCGGTCGCAAATATTCTTCATACAACCGATCCCCGCAAGTTCTCTGGTCCTCCGCGTAATCATCCGTGGTAGTGTCTATCTGAGCGATTTTTTCATCAGTTATGAATTCCAGATAACCATGATTATTCCTTTCATAGTGCAAGTCACAGTGCATGCACCAGGATTGGGCATCTGTTATGTCTAAACTTCCGCGGCAATCAGGACAGATGAGTCCGCCGGTAAGAGTAGTTGACTCAAATAATATTTGCTCCAAGTTACGTCCTCTTGCAATTTAAATAAGCTTATCTTGTTGCCACCATGAAAATACAGGGATCGAAAAGTAACAGGCGCATGAGTTTCGCCATCTTTCTGCGCAATCCCGATGGCGGCAAGAACAGAAGTACGTTTTCCAGCGCTTGAGAATAATGCAGGTATAGCCCGGATGGCATCGGTTTGAACAGTCCTTTCGTCATTTTCGCTACCTTGACGGGCAGTGATAAAACTGCCGAAATATCGCTGAAGCCTGCATCTTTACAGATATTTGCTAGTTCACCGTAGGTGTATTCATGCAGATGCATACCGCGAGGTTCATTGCATCCGAATATTGACGATATGTCAGCAGGCCCCGCGCACTGGTGTGGTACGCTGAATATATATCTTCCACCTTTTTTTAAGATCGCGTATGATCCTATGAAATGTTTACGCACGTCATCCGGATGCAGATGTTCAATCACCTGATTGGAGATAACCACTTCGTATTGTCCCGCTGGCTCGAATTCTCCTAAATGGATACCATCGGAAATACCCCAGTGCAGGTTGGGGATGACGTCCGCATAGCTCTGTCCGCGCTCGATTGTTACTTCAGTAGCTTTACATTCGAAACCTCTCTGCGCCAGGAAACTGATCAAACCGGCTTTGCCGGAGCCGACTTCGTAGATTTTTTGCGGAGGTTCACCGATTACGTGAAGCCAGTTACTAAAACGCACCTCATAGTCACGGCTGTCATCTTTATCCACATAGCGGTTCAGCCATTCGATCTGACTGTAGAGTTCAGTATAGCAGCGGTCAAATACTTCCCAGCGGTTTTCCGAATCGGACGCTAACAATTCTTCAGTCAGGTTCTTTTCCAATTCCCAGTGATCCAGAACCATTTCCTCAGTAACTGGAGCTTCGGATGGAATGGCGTAGTTCTTCTTGTAGCGGTCAATAAGTCTGCGACCCCTTGGTTGCGCTTTTTCTTCAGAACTAATTTCTTTTTCTTCTACATCGAACATGGGATGATCAGTTCGTTTACTGCTCTTCTTTTTCAGTTGGAACTCGTACAGCCTGGCGTTGGATGGGGTCTTCACATGCTTTGCCAGTAGTACTCTTTGCTTTCGATAATCCGAACCACAATTGCAGGCACTTCAACAGGTAATAGCCGTACAATCTGCCCGTCATCATGGGCCAGGACCAGATGGGCGCGTGTCTCATCAGCCACCTGGCGTTGACTTTCAGTTTTTTCGATGATTTATTGGATGTCAACGATTCCAGGAATTTTTTAACTGTCATGGTTTCCAGACCCTTGACGAGTCGCGTATCTAACCCTGAGTTATTCACCTTATTATAAACGCGGCTTTTAGGATAGGTGATAAGCCTGAAACCAGCGTTCTTAGCTCGCATGCTGAAATCGGAATCTCCGGAATACTGGGGAAAACGTTCTTCATCCACCCAGATGCCCTGACGAAACACGTCCGCAGGCACTAAGACACTCATACCGGGCAGCCAGTCCGCTTCGACGGGTTCGTTCCAACTGCCATCGTCGGGTTGTCCAAAGCCTGCCATCCACACTCTGCCCTTCAGCCAATCGATCCTGCCGCCCATAGACCAGATCACCTGCGGTTGTTCTTCCGAAAGTATCTTGGACGTAACCAGAGAATGGGGAAACTCGTGTGCACCTGCAATTAGCTCTTCCAGGAACTGTGGATGTAATACAGTATCGTTATTCAGCAAGAGAACGTAATCCGCACTCTCGTCTAAAGCATGCTTTGCGCCCATATTGATGGCGCCAGACCACCAAAGGTTGCCATCACCTTGCAGGATCACTACTTCAGGATGTTCCCGTTCAAGTATGGCAGAAGTGCCATCTGAGGAACCGTCATCGACAACGACTATGCGCCCTTGAGGCGGCATCAGAGGCAGAAGTGACCTAATCATCGGCAGAGTATGTTCTATACCGTTATGCACTGGAATTACTGCGTATAACCTGGTAACTGTCATCAGGCAATTCCCTCAAATTCGAATATTTTTTCGACAATACCAATACTTACTGCTGCAGTAGCAGCCCAGAAAATGGTGAAAAATGGTGCTGCGACAAGACTGTGAACCATCATTCCGCCGATACTTACTGCAATTCCCAACACGATAGCTTGATAAAAACGATCCTTAATAAGTTTCCACTTGTTGAATACGCGCTTGAAAAAAGCAATGATCAACCATAAGAAAGCTAAGGTTCCGAATATACCCATCTTCAATTGCACCGCCAAAAAACCATTATGTACCATCGTGCCGGCTGCGTTTTGGATTTTTGTACCTCGTAGGTTCCATTCATACACAGATCGCCCGAAAGTCCTGGGTCTATAAGTGTTACCCAAACCGACTCCTAACAGGGGGTTATCTACGATTTTATCCCAGGCGAACTTAGAGTCGAGATAGCGCCAATATAGGGTATCATATTTGAACAGGTCCCGAGCCCCCAGGATAGATTCAGTGCGGTTGAATATCGCTGCCCTGATACCAGCGCTTCCAATGGCGTTTAACTGGAACGCCAGAATCAATCCAATGGAGACGCTTATGAATAGGAACATAACCCTGGGGTAGATTATCTTCTTATGTCGAGCCAAGAATAAGAGCAGGAGTGAGGCTACTAAAACCATAATCCAGAAGACTCTGGTGAATGTGAGGATAAGACTTAGACAAAGAAGTACTATCGCGGGTAGGATGAGGTTGCGGGAGCGGTTCTTGAGTGCTTTTAGTATGAATAAGGACATGAATGTATTCAACGAGAAGAAGATGATGCTTATTCCGGGTGCTTTCAATCTCATAATGCCACTGAATTTTTGATCAGCCGTTCGTAGCGCCTTCACCTTCGACGAGAGAATACTGAAACTATCCCCAATGATATACTGCAATATTAGGAAACCAGCTATGACCACGCCAATTATAGCAATCCCAAGCACAAGAGTTTTTAACTCGCGCTCAGTCTTGACATAGTGATACACCAGGAAAAATAGCAATAAATAGATGATAGGTCTGAGTTCTATACCAGCGCGAGCAGCGGGCACTCCCAAACCCATCGTGGCGTATATAAATGAGAAGAATCCTAATGCAATAAATAACATAATGGGGTAACCTAAGGGTTTCTGAACAAGAGTCATATTAATAGTGACTCGTTTTAGCATCTGTGCCAGCAGGAGAATCATTATGAGCAGATCTGTCAGATATAGATCACCGATCTGGATTGGCACCGTAGGGAATTCCAAAATCTCAAATATTGTGGATGTGACAATTAACAACATCAAGATGAAAACCTCAAATCTACTGCTCAACATCACGAGAACGCCAATAAAACAGAAGAGGATGGTAAAGGGAATTCTGAAATCGATCAGGCTGTTGCGCATGACAATAGTCAATGCAAAGAAGATCAGAACGAGAAATATGGTGAAGTAATACGCTTCCTTCGGTTTCGCGTGTGTTGAGATTTCTTTCAGATTTACAGACATGATGTATTTAATGAACTTTTATATTTTGCATTATCCAACTTTAGACATTTTACATATACCCCAGGCTTTCCAGTTTCTTTCTGACGCCTTCCTCATCATCTTCACTAAAGCAGGTTTTATCACCGATAATCCTCTCGATTTCGGCGGTTTCTTCGGGGGTTGATATGCTATCGATCAGTTGATGCAGGATTTGACCGTCATAGAATGCGGGAGGATTAATACCCTGCCAGGCTAAGATCGTGGCGGGGACGTCGAGAAGACTGGCGTCAGCATGTTGCGGCTTGACGTCAGCTCCAGCTAAAATGAACATACCCTGGCGGCGGTGACAGCCGTTGCGGTAACGTGATCTCTGGAATGTCTCATCCTGATTTACGCAGAAATCCGACTGAACTGCCCCGTTGATTGTCTCCACTATTAAATCAGGTGCAGATGATTTCTGGGGATCATCGACAGCAAAGATATCTTCGCAGCGATGCACTGTTAAAACCATAGGATTGCTGTTCTCTTCTAAGGTCTTCTTCAGATCATCACGAACGCTATCATAGATTTCGGGTGTGACGATTCCCCACGGTTCTCTTCCATGCAGATTAATGAATATGGGCAGCAACTCTTCACCGACATTGCCCGCATAAGCCATAGTGCCGTACCAGTCTATTTCACCCAGATCGACGTATTTCGAGCCGTCCATCTTAATCCTGATCAAGGATTGTTCCAGCTTACTGCCCTTCATGCCAAATTGCTGCATGAGGCGTAGAAGCCTTCTCTTCAGTGCGAAGTTGAGCCTGATACTCAAGGGGAGGTCTTTCCCTTGTTTCTTATCACCAGTTTCCGATTTCAGCCGCAGGAAACCTTTGTTCTTCAGCCAATCATTCAGATGCCAGATCCCTTCAACGGGACCGAAACCGTGATCGGACATGATTACAATACGACCCTCTTCACCAGCCCAATCTACCATGCGCTGGAGATAGCGGTCAATGCTATTAAAATACGCCTCTATGCGCAGCAGATAGCCGTATTCATCTTTTCCAGTCAGGCTATCCCAGAAGAAATGCTGCAGTTCGTCAATGTCGCGCGCAACCACGAAGCAGGTTTGTGGGTGATTATCCTTAAGCAGTCTGTCGGTTATGTTCTCCAGTGATCTCTGCGCGGCTTCAAGCTGGCTCAGAATGAGATACCTGTGATCTCCTTCCAGTTCCCAGGATCTTCCTGCTGAATCTTTTTCGATTAAAGGATTCAGCCTTTTGGCTAAGTCAGAAGGAAAGGTAAAAGCCGTCTCATCGTCCGGTGTGGGCAGTCCGGAAACCATAACGCCGGGGATGGGCCAGGGTGGATAGGTCATGGGTACTTTAAGCGCCAGAACTTCACCAAGCTTGCCCATAAGCTCAAACAGAGTGGGGCGCGGCAGCCAGGTGGCGTTAACGGAAGTTCTTTTAGCTCTATCAGAATGCCAGGCGAAAAAATCATAAATGCCATGTTTTTCAGGTGCCATCCCGGTTACCAGTGAAGACCACGCTGCCGCTGAATTCACCGGAACCACCGATTGCAGATTCCCCCAGGCACCGCTTTCTCTCAATCGATTTAAGCAAGGCATGACGCCTCGTTCCAGCAGGGGATTAAGGATGTCCCAGGTTCCGCCGTCAATGCCGAATATTAGCGTTTTTCGTTTATTTGTCGCTTTTATATCATCCATCAGGGACCTGCTCCAGAAACGGTTTGAAGCCTGAATGGCTCATATTCCACCGGACCAACTGGATTACCGGCAGAACCGATATCATGACCGTCAATTATACGGTCAGGGATGCCGGTATTATCTTCACCGTCCCAGTAATTGTATTCGGCTTCCAGAGTATCTGCCTGTTGCCCGGAATTGCCGTTGACGTGCAGTATTGTCTGCGGCATGTCTATAAAGTTGTTGTTACTGATGATCGGATAGCAGTTATTCTTCAGGTAGATGCCTTCGACCAACTGCCCGGCGAATTCATTGTATTCGATGGTGGCGAAGAATCCACTTTCAGCTTGAATAGCTTTATTGCCGCCCTGAAAGAGGTTGTATTCGAGAATTGGCGCCGCATCCCACCCAGCCCAGATAGACTGCTGGCAATCAATCAGCACGTTGTGATGAATATGGGCTTGAGTGTAATTCTTGACTTCGATACCTTTGGCTGACAGCCCCACGATCAGATTATGGTGCAGTTCAGGATCAGATTCACTGACAGCCAGACCCGTGTTGCCCTCTGAAAAGATGCAATATTCAACAGAACCCTGTGCGTTACCCTGAAAGTTGACTCCGGTTATGCGAGCGGAATCGAATAGGCATTCAACGATTTGGGTTGTGCCGCCGGTTACTTTCACCGCAGTCGATGCGCTCCGGATTAGCGTTCCTGATATTTCACAATCGAAAGCAGGATTGGACAAATGGATTCCACCCCAATCGCCGCCGGAATTGTAATGGTCATCCGAAAGCCATATTCTGGTCGGTTCCAGCGGTGTGGCAGTTATATCAAACCCACCCGTTACCGTGAAGGAATAATCGCCATCCAGGAGGATCGACACGCCAGATTGTATGGTTAAAACGGCAGTAGGCAGTACCATTATATCACCGGTTACCAGGTAGGCCTTGCCGGTCTGCCAGGTGGTGTTGTTGGAGATATTACCATTCACCTCATGGAGTAGAGAGAGGGAAAGCGTTCCGATGCCAGTGTCGCCCTGTAGATTCAACCAGACAGGTTCGGCACAGGCATATCCATTCAGATTAGCTGACAGGATGTAGTAACCTTGACCCAGATTTTCAAAGCTGAAATCGCCTGTTACTGACGGAGAGTTAGAAGCAAGAGGCGCCTGGTTCGCAGGATTAAAAAGCATATTACTGTACGGGGAAAATCCAACGGTGGGATTAGAGGCGAATGCTTGTAGAAGCTGTTGATCCTGCGGTACGGCGTACAAAACCACAGTCGCGGTTGACGGATCTGCACCATCCTCCAGTTGCAACGAACCATATAGAGTATATCCCTGCACCGGTGGTGCATTCGTTGATTCACCGCAACCTGAGAGAAGAACGCTAAAGAATGCCAGAAGCGTTATGGTGAATAAAGGTAAAACATAACGCATGTTATACTTTAACCCCCAAAGATCAAACAACGGTTTATTCATGCCTCCGCATCAGGTTTCTTTCATTAATTTCAAGGTGTTCCGAAATGGACGTATCAATTTACCAACCCTATATTTTTATTGCAAGAAATTTCTACTTTTATTTGACCCTTCTGCGGGAAATGGAGCTTTTCATTTGTGATGTGAACTATATTCGCCGGAGGAAGATAAATGTCGTTTCCCTCAATCAGTGAGAGGTGAATTTTAACAAAAGCGCTTTGTTTTTATTCATAATATTGGTATATTTTAGTTTCAAAATAAATCACCTTCAGGACGGGAAATGGAAGAAGTCGTTGAAAAGAAGAATCGTACCGAAATATTACTTGGAAATGTTGCTATAGCCAGGGGGCTCGTGGAAGCCGGAACCCAAGTTGCGGCTTCCTATCCGGGTACTCCTTCATCTGAAATACTACCGGGCGTTGTACGTTTTAAAAAGGAAGAGAACCTGCCGATATACACCGAATGGTCTGCCAACGAAAAGATAGCTTTTGAGACCGCTTTAGCGGCGTCATGGTGCGGCAAACGGGCTGCCTGCAGTATGAAAATGGTGGGTTTAAACGTTGCTGCTGATCCCCTCATGTCTGCGGCATACACAGGAGTAAAAGGCGGTTTCTTGATAATTGTGGCTGATGATCCTGGACCTCATTCATCGCAGACGGAACAGGATACGCGCATGTTCGCTCATTTTGCCAAGGTTCCCTGCCTGGATCCAGCGGATCCCGAAGAAGCGCGGCAAATGGTGAATATAGGATATGAACTTTCCGAAGAATTTCGCGTGCCTGTAATCTTGAGACCGGCTATTCGCGTATGTCATGCCAAACAGCCGATAGAGTTTTTGGAAATCAAGCAATTGGATCGCCCTGCAGAATTTGAAAAGGAGACTTCTCGTTGGGCGGCAACGCCTAAATTCCGCCTGGCTCTTCACCATGAGTTGAATGAGAAATTGACGAAAATAAAGGATAAATTTGAATCGTTAACCGAATTGAATCCCATTTATTTTGAAGATTCTAAGAGCGAATTGGGCATCATTGCATCGGGAGTTCCCTTTGCGAATGCGCTGGATATCTTAAAGTCCTGGGGTGTGGAAATGCCTGTGTTAAAGATCGGCACGCCCTACCCCTTGCCTGAAAAGCGTGTAGCAGAATTTATCAAGCGTTTCCGCAAGGTTCTCATATTGGAAGAGACCGATTACACCATCGAGATGCAGATCAGGGATAAATCCAGCATAACAGGAAGGATGGACGGGTTTGTTCCGCAAGCAGGTGAACTGGTTCCAGAAGTTATCGCGTCCATGCTTGCCCGCTTTCTGGATTATCAAGAGAATGAGGACACTGCGCTTACTCAAGTAATTGCCCAAATCGACAAACAGCCGCGGCGCCCGACACTGTGTCCGGGGTGTCCTCACAGAGCTTCCTTCTACGCTATCAAACGAGCCTTTCCCAAAGCGATTTTTCCATCTGATATCGGCTGTTATACGTTGGGCACGAATCTGGATGCGGTCGATACTTGCGTGGACATGGGCGGTGCTATAACCATCGCTCACGGCTTAGCAGTCGCCTACGCTCAGAATGAGAAAAAACAGCCAGTGATCGCCACGATTGGTGATTCCACCTTCTATCATGCAGGCATTCCCCCCCTACTTAATTCCGTTTACAACGATGCCCGATATGTTTTAGTTATCTTAGATAATGAAATAACTGCCATGACCGGATTCCAACCCACCCCTGGATCCGGCGTCTTAGCTGACGGCGCCCAGGGCCGTCAAATCCCTCTGGAAAATGTGGTGCGCGGTTGTGGAGTTGAATATTTGAAGATCATCAATCCGTACAACGTCGAGGAGATGATTAAGGAAACCAGAGAGGCAGTTGCATACACGCGCAGAGAAGATGGTGGAGTGGCGGTCTTGATCAGCAGGTTCCCTTGCGTCCTGCGTGAACCATCTATATTGAAGGATAACCCGGTTAGAGTTACAATTACTGATGAATGCAACGGCTGCATGCTCTGTGTAGACCGTTTCGAATGTCCTGCAATTTTAAAGGACGATACCGGTGAAAAGGTCGTAATAGATCGTAAAATATGCGTGGACTGCGGGGTTTGTATGGTCTCCTGTTACCGCAACGCCATCGTTCCCGCTAAATGACCTGATGGGAAATAATATCACAGGATTTCTGAACCAACCTTTGACGCCTTCATTCCTCCCCACTTTTTCTTGACTTAACAAAATCAGTTGAATATATTGGCGGTGAACCGGCATGATTTACAAGTGTCTTGCTTCCCGTTCATTCGGGTTGTATTAATCTGTTGAGAATAGAGGTATAAATGGATTTGCAAGCTGTCGATAAGCTTAGAAAAGTAGAAAATCTCAAAATGTTAGTCGCAGATGACGAACCTGCTGTATTGGATAACCTACGGAAAATTGGGGAAATGATGAACTTCGAAGTTCATGCAGCGAAGGACGGAAAGGAAGCATGGGAAGTCTTCAGCTCAGTCAAACCGGATGTAGTTATTTCGGACATTTATATGCCTTTTATGAATGGGATATTCCTGCTCAATAAAATAAAAGAAGCCAATGAGAATACATTAGTTATTTTAATCACCGGATATGCACACTTCAAACAGCTTGTTGCGAGGAACAATCACAAACCTGATGGGTTTCTAACCAAGCCATTTGATCTCCATAAGATATTCGATATGGTCACCAAGTTAGCCAAAGAATGTGGATTGATGAATTGATTGTCCGGAAATTATTTTTCAGAAATATTTTTAACATTATGCCAAATTAGTAGCAAATAACTGGCAGTTCAGAGGCATCATGAGTGCAGAAATCCTGCAAAAAATAAAAGAAAGTGATCTAAAGCTTTTAGTTGCTGATGATGAACCAGTAATTCAACAAAGTTTGAAAAAAGTAGGGGAATTACTGGGGCTGGAAGTTGTTACTGTAGGTGATGGTCAGGAAGCTTGGGATTCTTTCGGGACGGAAATGCCCGATTTGGTTATCACGGATATCTATATGCCGAAAATGAACGGTTTGACGCTTCTAAATAAGATCAAAGAAGGCAGACCGGATTGTCCGGTGATCCTGATTACCGGATATACTCATTACCAACAATTGACTCGCAACGATAATGGCCTCAAGTTTAATCCAGATGGTTTCATGACGAAACCATTCGAGTTGAAGAAAGTTGTTCAGGAGATCGTCAAACTTATATCAACTTACGGTCTCGTAATTTAATTTTTTATGTGATTCTCATATAAGCTGATAAACATCATGAATATAAAAATAAATTCCTCAAATAATTGATTGGCGGTCTAAATGGATATTGACGAGGTAGAATCTACTATGCACAGCAATAGAACGCTTCTGGTGGTTGACGACGAAGATATCATCAGAAATCGTTTAAAAGAATTAGGCGAGAGGCTGGGTTTCTTAGTCCATGTTGCCCGTGACGGACAAGATGGATGGGAAACCTTCAAAAGGGAAAAGCCCGACCTCGCCATAGTTGACATATATATGCCCAAGATGAATGGCCTCTTGCTAATGCATAAGATTAAAGAAAATAGCCCTACATGTCCGGTTATTTTGATTACCGGTTTTCTGCACTATGAGCAACTCATTCAGAAAGATAGGATAAAACCCGAAGGGTTTATCATCAAGCCATTTCATCTTGAGAAAATCGCCAATCTCATCCTGGAACTGACAGAAGAGATTGTTGAAGCTTGATTTTAGGGGAGGCATGTTGGAAAGAGACCGCTATTTTTGCAGATGCGACTGCTGTGGAACTGAGTGGTTGACGCGAAAGGAATTACTTAATGACCAATCAGTGGTATTTAAAGGATTTCAGCCGAATTGGGGAAGCTTAGCTATTGGTTGGTTTCAATTTTATCACACATTTGCGGATTGCAAATCACCTTTCGCAGTGAATGTTAATGGGTTCTTTGATCTCATTGAAGAATCCCGTGTGATTGACACAGTCAGTCTGCGGGATGAATGCCCGGGATATTGTGGTGATCAGGAATTGGATTACTGCCACGAAGAGTGTGAATACGCTATAGTTATCGAACTGACGAAAATGTTGAAAGCGAGAGAGGAAGATCAGGTTTACGCTTGAAACTTACTATATCTATCTAAGCCGGGTGAAGATGCCCGGCTTTTTTAATAACAATTGATCGACTACGCCAGAGCCGTTTTCAGGCATTCACCCATCGCTTTTTCCTGCCCACGAAGTACCGTCCGCAGGTCAAACAGCACTGTTTCCGCGGCAACGCGGGTATAGACTGGTGGATTACCTTGCCGCAGTTTTTCCCCTAAGCAATCCGGAGTCATCTTTATCAACGGTTTAACCTGCAAGGCGAAGGAAGGAATGCTCTTTCCCGGCAGACTCCCCGATCCCATTTCTGTCTCACTTGGTATGACGGCAAGTTCAGCTTTCCCTTGCAGATCTTTGGCGATCCTGCGCCTTAACGCTTGCGTTCTGCGCCGGACTGACTCAGGTTTCTCCACGATCATACTAAGAACAGGGTGATTCTCTTCCAACTTATCAGGTTCTAAGTACAGCTTCAATGTTGCTTCGTGAGCGGCATAGGACATTTTATCGCAACGCAAGGCGCGAGTCAACGGATTTTTCTTGACGCTATCTATTATGCTGCGCTTGCCAATCAAGTAACCTCCCTGTGGTCCCCCCAGCATCTTATCTCCGGAAAAACAGATCACATCCATGCCATCGCGCACCGATTCCTGCACCATCGGTTCTTTGGGTAAGCCATACTGAGACAGATCCACCAGTGCGCCCGATCCCAGATCATCAATTACGGGGAGATTGTACTTCTTACCTAACGCAGCCAATTCCGGCAGTGGAACTTCACCGGTGAAACCGATAATGCGGTAGTTGGAAGTATGCACCCGCAGGATGGCGGCGGTGTCTTCGGTGATGGCGTTTTCGTAGTCGCGCAGGTGAGTGCGGTTGGTGGTGCCGACTTCTACCAGTTTGCAGCCAGAACGTTCCATCACCTCCGGAATGCGGAAAGCGCCACCGATTTCAATCAACTGACCGCGGCTGACGATTACCTCACCGCCCTGGGCAAGGGTATTTAATATCAGCATGGTGCCTGCAGCATTGTTGTTGACAACGATGCCGGCTTCAGCTCCGGTGATATGAGCCAGCAGGCGGTCTAAATGCAGGTGACGATCGCCGCGCTTGCCGGTCTCTTCGTTAATGGCTAAAGTGCAATAACCTTCTAAAGCCATGGCAACGCTCTCCTGGGCGGCTCTGGCGATAGGCGCTCTCCCTAAAGCAGTATGCAGGATGACTCCGGCAGCGTTAATGACCCCCTTGACGGAAGGTTCCAAAGCGCGTTTGGCTACTTTCAGGGCGCGCTGGATTACTTGCGCCTCATCAGCTTTGATCTCTTTTAGCACTTCGGGTGGAGATTCCAGGATAGTGCGGCGCAGGTGGTCTAATTCCGAACGCACGATGTCGTTCACGTACAGAGTGGGATGATTTTCCCGCAAGCTTTTGACATCCGGATCGTTAAGAAGCGCGGGCATGCCGGGCAGTTTGTCCAGCAGTTCCTTGCGCATTTTTTTTTCTTCGGGCATGGATTGACCTTGACTTTTGCTGAATTGTTTGTTATATTGTAAAAAGCAGTTGTTTAATATACGACTTATTTCGGAGTTTGTCAAGTGCGAAGTGCGATGCTGTGGAAGTGGGGGTTGGCCCTGAGAATAGCGTTAATTCATATATTATAATAATGGAGTTACTTGGATAATGAAAATCGCATTGTTTTTAGGATCGGGAGTATCCAAAGAGACAGGGTTACCTATGTCAGATGGGATTACGAAATCCTTACTTTATGACGATTGGCATAACTATACTGGCTCTATTTATATGCCTGGCCCTCCGCCAGATGTTACCTTCAGAATGCGTAATTGTGTTCCATTGATCCAAAAATATCTCAGATTCCTTAAAGATTATTCGGATAGATATTACACACAATGGAATCGATCCGAAGCAAACTATGAGGATCTATTCTTCTTAACAAAACAAGTTCAAGATGAAGGGATTGAGACTGAAAATCCGGCTATAGCATCTTTTTATAATGAAATAAAAAAGGAATTAGATTTTTGGTGTAAAGGTAAAACTCAGCAACAGATAAACATAAAACGAATTTCCTTCGACGCATGTAATTTTATTCAAAATGTCATCCATTCAAAGCTATATACATCCATAGAACCAAAAGGAATGCAACTGATATCTGATTTAGTTGACCTTTCAGTAAATTACAAAATTTCATCGCTTGATATTTTTACATTGAACCATGATCTTTTAATTGAGAAACTTCTCACGAAAAACAAGATTTGGTTTAAAGACGGATTTGAAAGGAGTGAAAATCCAATTCGTTATTTTAAAAGAAATTGGAGATTAGACACACCGGAACGAGTTAGATTAATTAAACTTCATGGATCTATAAACTGGTTTAGAATTAAACAGTATGAAGATAATCTTTGGAATGAAAATATTTGGGATAAAGATGTTTTTCATACAGATAAATATTGTTCATATAGGAATATTGATCAAATCGAATTTCGAAGACACCTTCCGAACAATGAAACATCGCATTTAATACCCGAACTAATAACCGGTACGGACAATAAGCATTTATCTTACACATTTGGCCTGATTTCGGAAATGCATCGGCGCTTTCATGATTCATTAAAAAGTACTAAAAAAATCATTATGTCTGGTTACGGATGGAATGATCGCGGAATAAATGCTCGCCTTCGTGAATGGATTCACTCAAGTCGTAGCAATCAGCTCTATTTATTACATAAAGATCCTGATAGGATCAGAGACTATTCGAAATTAGGTCGGTCACATTTTGATAGATTGAAGGAATACAATAAACTTGTAATTGTACGGAAGTATTTGAAGGATGCAACTCTTTTGGATATTAGAGAATGTATAGAATAGAACTCGTTGACTGTCTCATTATTTACCAAAGTCACCACCCTCAGCTCCGGCATCCAACCACCCGGCACCCACACCCACATCTGGGATGCAGCAGAGTATTCCAGTGGGGTGTATATCATTCAGTTGGAGACGCCTCAGCAGACGTCCTCGGAGAGGATTACGGTGCTGAAGTAGAAATCGGGGTCAGACCCACAAGCGAGCTTGCGCTCATTCTATCCAGTCGGTTCACGGATTCACTTCACTACCGTTTTTCTCTCCGCAAAACCTTGCTCACCCCCTTTATCAAACAAATATACACTTCACCCGAATTCCCACAAAATTTACCCTAAAGTAAAAAAAGACTTGCATTTTACCGAAAATATTGCTATCTTATTACTTGAACGATTCTTCACAAAGGAACTCATGCGCCCACTACTCAAGGGGGACGAAATTAATCGTGCGGTTTAATTAATAGGAGATTTGCTATGAAACGCTTTCCACTACTGCTTACCATCATCCTGACAATCAGCTTAGCTGGTATGACGGCATACGCTGCCACAACAACGCATACCTATTTCTTCGCTCAGCCTACAATAACCAGTGTAGGTGGGCAGACTACGGTCATCCTGGACGGAGCGCAGACCTGGGGCCGCGTCGGTAATCCGCTTCTGCCTCATTCACCTGTGCAGTTGTTGCTGCCACCTGGAGAAGAAGCTGTATCCATTTCGGTTGAAACTGGCGACCTGGTCATCATCGGTGATGGTTACCAGATTCCTCACCGTCAACAGCCTTACCCGCTGTCCATCGGTCCGGATGCTCAACCGACACCCAGAAGCGAGGCGGTCTATACCAGCGATGACCCATTCCCGATAGAAGCTGCCGGAGACCTGCAGACCCAGTTTTTAGCCGGGCATGGTATTGCCTACGCGGTAACTTACCCGGTGGTCTATCGTCCCGTTTCAGGAGAATTAGCTTACTACCCCTGGATTAAGGTGACGGTGCAATCCCGTTCAACAGAAAAAGCTCAAAGCTCTTATAATCAGATGCTGAAGCGCACTCGTGCCATGCAGGAAAGATTATCTGGTATGGTGCAAAACCCCCAAATGATTCCTACCTACGGACCACAGGCTCCGACCGATCCGGCGGGTTGGGACATGCTGTTAATAACTACCGATGCTTTCGCTACGGGATATGAAGATTACGTCGCCTACAAGAACCGCAGCGGTATCATGACCACTGTGGAGACAGTAACTGACATTTACGCCAGCTATCCCGGTATTGACAATCAGGACAAAATCCGCAACTGCATCATCGAATACTACGAGACTCACGGTATCACCTACGTTTTCATCTGCGGCGATGACGAACAAGTCCCCAACCGCCCGCTCTGGTGTAATGCAGGATATACGGACCACCTGCCCGGCGACCTGTACTATTCCGGTCTCGACGGCAACTGGAACAATGATGGCGACAGCTATTGGGGTGAACCCGGTGAAGAAGACTTGATCGGTGAAGTTTACGTGGGACGTAGCTGCGCTGATACCGGCATAGAAATCCCCAATTTCAATAACAAGAACATGTTGTACCAGACCGCACCGGTTACCTCCGAAGTGGAAATAGCATTAATGACCGGTGAAGACCTGGGCTGGTCCATCTGGGCCTGGGAATACAAAGAGGAGATCCGTTTGGGATCCTCTAACTGGGGCTATACGACAGTCGGTTTTCCGCCGAACATCTTCGTGGGCACACTCTACGAAACGCCCGGCAATTACTGGTCAGCGATGACCGATCTGCTGCCGCTGTTGAACCTGGGTCCCAACCTGGTCAACCACTTAGGGCACGCGGATTATGGCTATGTAATGCAGTTCTACACCAACCAGATCACCGATGCCAACTTCACTAACAACGGCATCAATCATAACTTCTTTATAGGTTATTCGCAAGGTTGTATGTGCGGCGGCTTTGCTCAATCGACCGACTGCATCCTGGAAGCCTTCACGACCATCGCGCACGGAGCAGTTGCTTTCGTTGGTAACAGCCGCTACGGATGGGGTGACCTTAGTACGACCAACGGTCCTTCGCAGCACTTCGACAGACAATTCTTCGATGCGCTCTTCGATGAGAACATCACCACACTGGGCTGGATGAACCAGGATTCCAAGGAAGACAACATCTGGTTGATCCCCAGCGACAACACCATCCGTTGGTGCTATTATGAACTGAACGTCTTTGGTGATCCTACTCTGGACGTCTGGACGGCAGAGCCTGGTATCTTCTATCCGACCTACAATTCTGTAGCGCTGCTGGGTTCGCAGACATTTGAAGTTACGGCAATATCCACACCCGGCGCTCTGGTGACGATCTCTATGGACAACGTAGTTCTGGGACAGGGTGAAGCTAATGCTTCCGGCGTTGCCATAGTTACCTTCGACCAGCCGCTGCAAACCCTGGGCGATATGACCATCATGGTCACCAATCACGATATGCTGCCTTACGAAGGTACCATAACGGTAATTCCGCCCTCAGGACCGTATGTCATCTACTCTTCCAGCGTGATTGAAGATGCTGTAACTGGCAACAATAACGCTCAGTTGGATTACGGTGAATCAGTCGAACTGACCATGACGGTAGAGAACGTCGGTATCGCCAACGCTATCGGAGTTGATCTGACCATCAGCACTACCGATCCTCTGGTTACCATCACTGATGCCACAGAATATTTGGGCGATATAGGCACTGGATTAACCGGCACGGTCAACAACGCCTTTGCCTTTGACGTTGCCCCGGAAGTCGCCGATGAATACGCCATCGCCTTCATACTTACCGCAACGGCAGGCGCTTCTACCTGGGAAAGCTACTTTGTAATCGTAGCTCACTCACCTGATTGCGAATACACATCCAACCACATCGATGATTCAGCCACGGGTAACAACAACCACAATCTGGATCCTGGTGAAGCAGCCGTTATAGAAGTTACCATGACCAACGATGGCAGTTGCTATACTGACAATCTGGAAATGACTCTATCCTTGACGGATCCTTTCGTAACAGTCAGTTCCACGCCTGTCAATCTGGGCACTGTTTCAGTAGGAGGAACTGCAACCGGGAACTTCGACATTCAGGCATCTGCTTCCTGTCCGCAGGAATATACAGTTACAATTCAGGTGGATTTTTTGGATGCAATCGGCTACGTCGGCAGCGATGCCTTTAATGTTACGGTTGGTGACATACTTTATGCTCCCACCGGTCCGGATGCTTATGGATATACTGCCTACGATCCGTACGATTCGCCGGAATATCCGACCTATGAATGGGTGGAAATAAGCGCTGATTCCGGCGGCCCGGGAACTCTGGTCCCGTTCATCAACGACGACCAGATATTCCGATACGAGCTGCCCTTTACCTTCCAGTACTACGGCGTTGAATACGACACTTTCAGCGTGGCCACCAATGGCTGGGTAGCCATGGGTATAGTCACCGAAGAGGACTATTCCAATTCCGGAATTCCCGATGCTGATGGACCGCCCAACATGATAGCCATGTACTGGGAAGACCTGTCTCCGCAGAGAACCAACTCCGGTAAAGTCTGGATCTGGAATGACCTGACTGAAAACAGGGTGATTGTGGAATACAACCACATCGAACAGTATGCTCCAACCGGTGCTTTCGAAACCTTCCAGGTGATATTGTACGATCCGGTAACCTATCCGACCGGAACCAATGACGGACGCATCAAAGTCCAGTACAAAGAGATGTCCGCAACAGCCCAGTCCGAAGGCACCATCGGTATAGAAAACGCGACAGAAACTGACGGTATCCAGTATCTGTTCGATGGTGATTATGACGTCCATGCTCACCCGATCGATCAGGGATTTGCCATTTTGTACACTACACCGGCATCAGGACCTACATTTGAAGTAACCTTAACTCCGGTCGGTACGCCGATTCAGATTCCGGCTGCCGGTGGTAGTTTCGATTACAACATCGAGGTTGCCAACATCAGCGGTAATGGTTACTGGGGTTCCGTCTGGTGTGACGTCACCTTGCCCAATGGCTCATCCTACGGACCGACTTTGGGACCGGCAAACTTGTTCTTTGATCCCGGCTTCACCGGTAACAGAGACAGAACGCAGGGTGTCCCCGGAGGCGCTCCTTCAGGTGATTACACCTATAACGGTTATGTCGGCATCTATCCGACTGTCGTCTGGGCAATGGATTCATTCCCCTTCACCAAGCTGGTCACCGGCGACGGTGCCTGGGTGGGTGAATGGTTTAATTACGGTGAATCCTTTGAAGAATGGATGTCTAAAGCGGATAACACCATTGTTCCTGAGGAGTACTCACTGGAACAGAATTATCCCAACCCGTTCAACCCGCTGACTACTATCAGCTTCGCTCTGCCGGAAGCTGCACACGTTACTCTGACCGTATTCGATCTGCAGGGACGTACCATCGCAGATCTGGTCAATGGTAACCGCCCAGCCGGCAACCACGAAGTCAGTTGGGATGCCAGCCATCTATCTTCCGGACTCTACTTCTACCGTATAGAAGCAGAAGATTACACAGCGGTCAGGAAGATGGTGTTGATGAAGTGAGGCAAATTGTTAGCAATTAAAACCAAGGCGGGCTTGCAGGTCCGCCTTTTATTGTATAGAAAATTCAATTAATAAAAATTAATTGCTTGACTTACGTCAGGCGATTTACTATATTATTATGTGGGATGCTATTTCCGGATTCTTTTTCTGCGAAAGCGTAACAATCTTACATCTTAAGAGGATCGATGTGATGCAGAAATCATTCTTTTTGTTCGTGTTACTGATTGCTACGGTCTGCTGCTCGTGGGCAGCTGAGAGCGTGAGCTTGAACGGTGCCGCTGAAACGTTCAGTGTCACGGTTCTGGAGACAGATGGTGACCGAACTTTAATCAACTACAAGGTCAATAGATATAGTTATGATGAAGTGACAATAGACGGCAAGAACTATTGGTTCATGAAGAAAGCCCGCAAGGAGAGTGTTCTTGAAGAGAAGGGTTTTCCCCGCCTGCCGCGTATCAATCGATCTATCGTAATTCCGGATGAAGGTGTGATGGATTACAACATAGTCAGCTCTGAATACATCGAAGTCACAGATGTTGATATTGCTCCATCCAAAGGCTACATCCTGCGCTCAACTGATCCGGCGAAAGTGGCTTATACTTTTTCCGAAGCCTATCAAGAGGATAGTTACTTCCCTGCTGACCTCGTTAGCATCAGAAAGCCTTATATTCTGCGAGATTATCGCGGTGTTGTAGTGGAACTGAATGCCTTTCAGTTTAATCCCGCAACTCGTACTCTGCGCATCTATACCGACGTGACCGTTGAGGTGATAAAAGCTGCACCGGGCGGTGAAAACATCCTTGTACGTACAGAACCGCTAACGAAAATCGATCAGCAATTCCAGCAGATTTATGAGCATCATTTCGCCAACTTCTCAGGTCTGGATTATCCGACACTTTTCGAGACCGGAGGGATGCATATCATCTGTTACGATAATTTCTTAGATGAAATGCAACCGTTTGTCGATTGGAAAAACCAGAGAGGTATTCCCACATTCATGGTGCCTGTCTCTCAAGTTGGGAACGATTGGATTTTGATCAGAGATCATATTCTGGATACATATGAAACAACAAATTTGACTTATGTGCTTCTGGTTGGAGATGCTCCTCAGTTGACAACTGTTCCGCAAGATTCCGGTTCCGATCCGCTGTATTCCCTGTTGGATGGTGAAGATGGTTATCCGGATATCTTCATCGGACGGTTCTCGGCGGAAACGCGTGAACAGGTAGAAACACAGGTAATTCGAACGGTAGAATATGAAAAATATCCACAACCAGAGGCAGATTGGTACCACATTGGATTAGGCTCAGCATCTGATCAGGGTGCTGGATACGGGCACTACGGTGAAGCTGATTATGAGCACATGACCATTATAGCCAATAAACTGTTAGGTTACACATACACACAGGTAGATAGCTCATACGCACCCTGGGGAAATGCGGTCATCACTCACAAGTCATTAAATGAGGGGAGGAGCATCTTTAATTACTGCGGGCATGGAGGGCCAGGCGGTTGGGGGCCGCCAACATACAACAACTGGCATATCAATCAGCTGGTTAATTCTAACATGTTGCCTTATGTCATCAATGTTGCCTGCGGGACTGGGGATTTTGTGGAAAATACCTGTATGGGTGAAACCTGGCTGCGAGCCACGCACGATGTAACCGGGGAGCCTACTGGTGGGATCGGTGCGTACATGTCGAGAACCAGTATGGGCTGGACACCTGGGATGGACATGCAGGATGAAGCCGTGGATCTCCTGGTCGCCGATTCCATGAGGACATTCGGCGGCTTGTGTTTCAACGGTTCCATGTTGATGATGGATGTAGGTAGTGGATGGGGGGCTTTGTGGGAATTCAAGAACTTGACCATCTTTGGTGATCCCTCTCTATCTGTGCGCAGCGATACACCCTGGGATCCCTTAGTCACCCATAATGACGAGTTTCCGGTGGGTGGATCTTCTTTAGAGGTGGTAGTGACTTGCGATAATGCACCCATTAAGGACGTGATGGTCTGCGGGATGAATGACGAAATTTATGCCAGTGCTGTCACCAATGCATCTGGTCAGGCTACGTTAGCATTCGATCCTGCGCCATCGCAATCGGGGATATTCACATTGACTGTCTCCGGGGGTAATTTGATACCCTACATAGTAGAGGTGGATATCGTGGTTCCTTCGGGACCGTATGTTACTTATTGTGACCATATAGTCCAAGATGATATAACCGGAAATAATAACGGTCAACTCGATTATGCGGAAACGGTCGAACTGGGGATTACGGTTGAGAACATCGGTATTGCCAGCGCCAGCAATGTGGTCGGTATCCTTCACTCGGATGACCCGCGAGTAGGTATCACCCAAAATACGGTAAATTTCGGTAGTATCCCGGTTAGCATCCCCGACACGGTCGATCGAGCTTTTGAATTCGAGATTGACCCGGACGTTATAGATGGGGATCCCGTAACTTTCCTACTCACCACGACCAATGGTATCAATTCCTGGGAATCCAATTTCAGTGTAGTAGCGCATGCTCCTGACGTCGTTTTCCAGTCTTTGGTTATTGATGATAATGCCAGTGGCAACGGTAACACAAACTTAGATCCAGGTGAAACGGCGGACTTGCTGGTATCACTCGTCAACACCGGATCAATAGATGCCGCTAACGTGGAAGCGGTTCTATCAAGTTTGGATCCCTACATAAGTATCAATTCCGGGACGGTGGATTTCGGTTCTATCTCCATCGGTGCAGTGGCGCAGGGAACTTTCAACATAACTGTTTCCTCAGCCTGCCCTGCAGTTTATCCAGCAGAATTTGATCTGGATGTAGCTGATAATCTAGGGTATACCAATACTACAGAATTCAGTTCGACAGTAAGTGATCTGCCCTTCTTTCCAACCGGACCTGACAGTTATGGATACATGGCTTATGATGGATTCGACGTTCCGATGATGCCCGAGTATGAATGGGTTGAACTACACCCGGACTCGGGAGGCAGCGGTATGTGGCTGCCCTTCGTTCAGTTAGACCAGGTTTACCACGACAGATTACCCTTCAGTTTCCAGTATTATGGAATCAGCTATGATAGCCTCACCATCTCCAATAAGGGTTACATCTGTATGGGAATCACTAATGATGTTTACTACAATAACTATGCAATCCCCGATACCAATGGATCGGGGGCGATGATAGCCGGGTACTGGTACGACCTCGTGCCTATGTGGACCGGTTCAGGTGAGGTATGGGAATGGTATGATGCGACTAATCACCGCTTCATCGTAGAATACAATCACGTACCCCGTTATTGGGACCCTGACAGTTTCGAAACCTTTGAAATCATCCTGCTTGATCCTGTACACTATCCAACTATGACCGGGGACGGTCAGATCATTTTCCAGTATAAAGAAATGTCGGGATCTTCTCTGCTTTCTGGAACCATCGGTATAGAGAATCACGATGAAGATGATGGCATTGAATACCGCCATAACGCTCTCTATGACATCCACGCCCATCCCACCGAAAACGGTACGGCGATTCTGTTTACCACGCCTGTTACTGCGCCTGAAATGGCTATCACATTAACACCGTCCGGATCTCCTATAGTAATTCCTGCTTCAGGGGGAAGTTTCGACTTCGATCTATTCATTGAAAACACCGGAACATATACAATTTACTATGACATATGGTTCGATGTAAACCTGCCGGGAGGATCGATATACGGGCCGCTTTCTCTGCATGAAGACCTCACCATCGCGCCATGGGGAGCGCTGAATAGAAACCTCAACCAGACCGTACCCGAAAATGCACCTGCCGGCGATTATATATACAACGGGAAAGTTGGCAATTATCCGGATGTTATCTTCGTTTCCGACAGTTTCCCTTTTGAAAAGCGAGAGGGTGAGGCGATTGATTCACCGTATAAAAACTGGTTGTTAACAGGGTGGTTCGGAGAATCGACGGCTGCGCAATCGCCGGTGCCGGATGTCTGGTCCCTAGATCAAAACCATCCCAACCCGTTCAACCCGCTGACTACCATCAGCTTCGCACTGCCGGAAGCTGCCCACGTTACTCTGACCGTCTTCGATCTGCAGGGACGCACCATCGCAGATCTGGTCAATGGTAACCGCCCAGCCGGCAACCACGAAGTTAGTTGGGATGCCAGCCACCTATCTTCCGGGCTCTACTTCTATCGTATAGAAGCAGAAGATTATACTGCGGTTAGGAAGATGGTTTTGATGAAGTAGGGAAGAAAACAGAAGACAGAAATCAGAATGCATAAAAAGGCATCCCGCTGCTGCGGGATGCCTTTTTATATTTTGAATGAAATATTTTATCGATCTAAGATACCAATCCTCACCACTTCATTCACAAGTGCGGTTGGAAGAGTTCATTGACTTTAGTCAATTGGAAGCTTCGTGTGAGCACCGGAACTTCAGTCCGGTGCTTAGGGGAAACAACCCTCAATCCCCCTTCACCATAACCACCACCCTGCAGGAAACACCTTCAGCTCGCCCTTCGAAGCCCATACCCTCAGTAGTGGTTGCCTTCACGGATATATTTTCAGGCGACGTTTGCAGTGCTTTCGCCAGATTAACCTTCATTTCCTTAATATACGGGGCAACTTTCGGTTTTTGCAGAATCAATGTCGCATCCACGTTGGAAATTGAAAATCCGCTATCCTTAAGCATTTCGTGTATCTTTTCCAGCAGAAGAACGCTGGAAATATTTTTGTATGCGGGATCACTATCGGGAAAGTGTGCACCTAAATCCCCTAATGCCGCCGCACCCAACAGCGCATCACTGATGGCATGACAGAGTACGTCAGCATCCGAATGACCTTCCAAACCTCTATCAAAGGGAATATTCACACCACCCAGCATCAACGGTCTATCAGGAACCAAACGGTGAGCGTCATACCCTTCACCACAGCGGTAGCCATGTGATATTGAATTAGCAAGCATAGTTCTGGCTCGATTGAGATCATATTCAGTAGTAATCTTATAGTTGTCAGGATCACCATCCACTATGGCGATTCTGGCGCCCGGCAGCCTTTCCACATAGGAAGCGTCATCGGTGCCTGAAAACCCATCTTTATCAGCTAACCTGAATGCCTCCTCCAGTATCTCCCGGTGAAAGCACTGCGGCGTCTGGGTCATTGTGAACTGATTCCTGTCCCGCGTCCCTCTGGAAAGCCCTTCGCTTTGAATTTTTAGAGTATCCACTAACGGTATTCCCGGCACAGCACCGTGAAATTTACCGAGAGCTCCGATAGTATCGTTGATTATTCGCTGGCTGATGAACGGTCTGGCAGCATCATGCACCGCCACGATTCTGCAATTATCCGGCAACTTATCCATCCCGGCTCGAACTGAATCGAATCTTTCTTTGCCACCCTTAACAATGGAAAACAGTTTGGTGGGCGCCCAGGTCCTGCTTATGTCATCAGCTTCTTTAAGCCATTTCTGCCCGGCGACCAACACTATGTTCCCGATCTTCGGGGACAATTCAAAAGCTTCCAATGAGAACGATACCAGAGGACGATTCCCCAATTGAATCAGCGGTTTAGGGCAGTCAGCAGACAGACGCACGCCGCTGCCAGCAGCTACTATGATAGCCGTTATCCCTTTATTATCCTGAGTACTCATTCGGAGTGTTTATATGATTAGCATGGCATCGCCGTAGCTGTAAAAGCGATACTTCTTGCGTACGGCATGGCGGTAAGCCTTCATTATCTTGTCTCGATCTGCGAAGGCAGAAACCAACATGATGAGGGTTGAACCGGGCAGGTGGAAATTTGTTACCAGTCCGTTAACAATACGAAACTTGTAGGGAGGATAGATAAATTTGTCCGTCCAACCGTTTTCCCCGCGTATATCACCGGAAAAATTTGCTACCGTTTCCAATGCACGAGTAGTGGTGGTACCTACTGCTAAAATCCGGTTTCCGTTGGTGATGACATTGTTGATGGTCTCAGCAGCGTTTGGGGGGACTTCGTAATATTCGGAATCCATCTGGTGTCTGGATAGGTCTTCAACACATACCGGTCTGAAAGTTCCCAACCCGATGTGAAGAATTATGGGTATGATATGTACACCCTTGGCACTGATGTCTGCTAAGAGTTCATCGGTAAAATGAAGGCCCGCTGTGGGCGCCGCCACAGCGCCGGATACTCTGGCATAGACAGTCTGGTACCGGGTTCTATCCTGAATAGTGGGCTTTCTCTTTATGTATGGTGGTAAAGGAGGAACACCCACGCTTTCAACGATATCGTGAAAATCTTTATCACATATAAATCGAACAACTCTGCCGCCTGAAGTAGTATTGTCAACAACTTCGCAAACTATGTCATCAGCGAACCAGATGGTATTTCCGGTGCGCACTTTTCGAGCTGGTCGTACTAACACCTCCCACAGTGAGTCATTTAACTCCCGCAGCAGGAAAACTTCAATCTTCGCATCGGTCTTATCTTTCTGACCGTGCAATCGCGCTGGAAATACTTTGGTCTCATTGACAATTAAGGCGTCACCGGGATTTAAATATTCGATTATTTCGCGAAATGAACGATCTTCTATACGACCGTTTTCTCTGTGCAGAACTAATAGTCTCGATTGGTCACGAACAGGTAAGGGAGTCTGGGCAATTAAACTTTCTGAAAGCTTGAATTTAAAATCGGAAAGACGCATTATTCATCCCCTTTCGTAGATCATTCATAATTGTAAAATTGCAGCGCTTCTTATATTAGAATCATTCGTCATCGACATGCAGCGTTAAGCTGTCATTATAAAATTTGCTGCTGAGTACTGCGCAGCAGCGCAGTGGGTCGTCCTAAATATTCGCAGGCGTTTTCTGTAACTTTGCGCCCTTTGGCGGTTCGTTCCAAAAATCCCTGGCGGATCAAGAACGGTTCATACAATTCCTCTATAGTTTGAGCATCTTCACCAACTGTTATTGCCAGGGTCTTTAGCCCGACCGGCCCGCCTTTGTATTTATCTATTATGGAATTCAGGATGCGCAGATCCATCGAATCCAATCCCATTTTATCCACTTCCATTAAATTCAAAGCCTGATCTGCGATAGCCAGATTTATGATTCCGTCCCCTTTAACCTGAGCAATATCACGCACTCTCCGCAGAAGTCTGTTGGCAATCCGGGGTGTCCCGCGGGACCGTCTGGCAAGCTCTTCGGCGCCGTCGGGTTTTATTTCCACCTGCATCCTGGCGGCAGATCTGTTGACGATCGTGGTGAGTTCATCGGCATCGTAGTAATCCAGACGTTCTGTTACACCGAAGCGTGCACGCAGTGGCGCCGTCAAATGGCCCGCTTGAGTGGTTGCGCCTATTAATGTGAACTCCGGCAAATTCAGTCTAAGCGTGCGTGCGGCTGGACCTTGATCAATTACAATATCTAACCGATAATCTTCCAGAGCAGGATAAAGATACTCTTCGACATTAGATGACAAGCGGTGTATTTCATCAATAAAAAGAATGTCGCGCGGCTGCAAATTCGTCAGGAGACCTGCTAAATCGCCGGGCCGGTCTAAAGTAGGTCCGGAAGTACAACGTATTCCAACATCTAACTCTGTGGCTAAAACGTATGCTAAAGTTGTCTTGCCTAATCCGGGAGGACCGTAAAACAGACAATGGTCCAGCGCTTCACCTCGTTCAATTGCAGCCTGAATGAAAATGCGCAGCATCTCCACCATGCGAGTCTGACCGACAAACTCAGCGAAAGAAGTTGGACGTAAAGAGCGATCCAGTTCAGCATCACTGCTTAAAGTTTCAGGAATAGTAACGCGATTATCACTCACGGGGCAAGTTTAGATAAGGCTTTTTTAACGATTTCTTCCAGGCTCTCGGTTGGGGACTGATCCTTTAACACCTTGCGTATGGATTCTGGTGGAATTCCCAAATTTTGCAGAGCGTTGAAAGCCTGACTCAAGACGGGGTCTGTGGGCATTTTCTCAGTTGGGGAAAACAGCAGTTCTTGATCAGTTAATTTCTCCTTTAGCTGAATCAGCAGACGGCGGGCAGTTTTGGGGCCGATTCCGGGTATCAAAGTCAAACGCTTCCAGTCCTCATCAGCCATAACCTGAATCAGCTCTTCAGGCTGAATACCGGACAGAATCTGTATTGCAAGTCGGGGCCCCACACCGTTAACTTTGATGAGGTATCTGAATAGTTCACGCTGCCGCTTCCGGGGAAATCCGAATAGCGTCTGGCTATCTTCACGCAAATGAAGATGTGTCCAAACCTGAACCTCTTTGCCGATTACCCCGAAGCTTTCACCAGGTTGATCAGCCGTATTAAGATAGTACCCGATTCCGTTGACTTCGAGAACAATCCTGCCCGGCGCCGAATCAACTATCCTGCCTCTTAAGTAATCGTACAAAGCTCGTTATATATTGTAAGTTCGAGATTTAATTCTAAGCTGAATTTACCAGGTTCGGTGTGAAAGCTCTGCATATAGCTACAGCCAGCGCATCCGAACAATCGAGAGATGACGGCAACTGCTTCAAATTGAGAATCTGTCCCACCATATGTCGAACCTGTTCCTTACTGGCGCGACCATTACCCACAATCGCCAGCTTAACTCGTGCTGGCGGAAAAAGGGTGGTATCAAGACCACATCTTGCCGCGGCTAATAATGCGGCGCCCCTGGCTTGTCCGGTTTTAAAGGCAGTCTGAACATTCTTACCATAGAACTGATCCTCTATCGCCATAACTATAGCGTTTTGTCGTTTGATGATATCGACCAGGTGGTCATGAAGAAAGAGAAGACGTTTACTGAGATCGCCCTTGGGTGGTTTTATAACCTCTGTGTGAATAAATTTTATGTCGTCCCTGTGTCCTTTGTTGTTTGATAAACTATCTACAATACCGACACCGCAGCTTACCAATCCCGGATCGACCCCGATAATCCGCATATTCTATCCAGCGGAATTTATAATTTCATCATCGATGTCAAAATTGGAATAGACCTGTTGTACATCATCGTGATCGTCAAGGTCTTCCATCAGGCGTAATACAGAGTCCGCCGTCTTAGGATCTTCTACTTTAATGTTGGATTGGGGAATCATGGTAACTTCTGCCGAAGCTATCTCAATGCCTACACTATCAAGAGCGTTCTTTACAATATCCATGTTCTCCGGATCGCAGACTACTTCAAATAAATCGCCCTCTTGCCTTATATCATCGACGCCGTGATCCAGAAGCAGCTCCAACAGGTCATCTTCTGTGGTTCTTTCAACAGAAATAGTTGTTAAGCTTTTGCGTTCGAACATCCAGTTCACTGATCCTGTCTCACCCAGAGAACCGCCACCCTTGCCCAACAAGTGGCGTACTTCGCTAACTGTGCGATTGCGGTTATCAGTCAACGTGGTGATGAGCAGAGCAACTCCCCCGGGACCGTAACCCTCGTAAGCAACCTCTTCGTAAACAATTCCCGGTAATTCACCAGTGCCCTTCTTAATGGCACGATCAATATTCGCTGCGGGCATATTGGCAGCTTTGGCTGCCATAACAGCCGTTCTCAGGCGTGGATTGCCAGTTTCATCACCGCCACCAGCACGGGCAGCAACGGAGATTTCTTTTATCAACCTGGTGAAAACTTTACCCCGTGCTGCATCCGTCTTTTCTTTTTTGCGGCGGATCGTCGCCCATTTCGAATGTCCGGACATATAAACCTGTTCTCATGAAGTGGATTCTATGGAGGTTCAATTCTGCTTGAAATTAATCTTCCTTAAAATTCCATCAAAGGCGTGGCTGACCGTTAATATAAACAATTTTTTCTCCGATTTCAAGTAAAATATCCATTCGAATTATTATAACTTCACTCTAAATTAACTTAAATATTGAAAAGAAGTGCGTGCTAAATTCTTGTTTTTTAGCTTGACAATAATATGAGTATGCCGTATATTTCCGAAAATCAAAATAACGCGATATTTCTCAAGACTATGTGCAATTTACTTAAACCGAAACTTTATTACGCTTCATCCTGAATTTTTCTCTTTTTTGTTGACTCGGATTTATTTCTTCACTATATTTCCATCCAACTTTTATAAGTATATTTTTTTAAGGGTACGTAGCGTTCGATCGAAGAAGAAAGAAATCTAATTTTTATCAGGCAGGTTATCTATTACGTCCATTTTAAATCTTCTAAGATAAAGTACAATAAGAAGCTGATATATTTTGCTGACGGACATTCAATAAGCTTAATACAGTAAGATTTCACAAAACAGACAGAAAGCGAAAACGCATAAGAAAATTCGTCAAAAGATTTGTAAAACAAAACCAAAACAAGACAAACTGGAGGTTCTCATGAGAAAATTAGTACTGAGTTCAATGGTTCTGGTATTAATCTTAAGCCTGGCTTGCTGGGCAACAGACACCAGAGTCATGACTTTGGGTGATGCAAACAATATCGTGGAGGATGACGCCAACATCTGGATGTATCCTTCCACCATCGTCAATTACGGTGGTATGATTATCGGTGAATTTGGATGGAGTACCGGTGTATACGATTTAGATCGACTGGGTGCCCATTTCAATTGTGGTGATGATGGAAAGGTTATTGGTTTTTACCTCTCACAGGTAGCTGAAGATCCTGGCTATGGTCCCTGGGTTCCCGATCACAATGGTCTGAACAATGGTGTCGACCATAAGCTCGATCTCTTCTTTGGAATGCCGATGGGAGACAACCAGTTCGGTGCTGGTCTGTCGTTCTACAGCGATTCCTGGTCTGAAGATTATATGAACACTGGCGCATGGCCCGATACTAGTAAAGCGGCCCAAGGAAACTTTATGCTAAATTTGATGGCCGGTCTGACCTTTAATGACAATCTAGATGCAGCTGTGCATTTTGGAATGGCAAGCTTCACGAATGATAGTACATCAGGTGATGTTCTTGATGAGCCTAATGGCATTATGTTTCTCGGTGCTACTGGCCGCTACTGGATGGATCATGGCAATGACTATGTCGGTATTCCTCATGTTATGTTCTGGTATGCAACAAATGGCATAAAGGGATTTTATGACAATACCATACCAGGCGAATTAGACATCAAAGATTCCCAGATGGGTTTTGATCTGGGCTATGGTATGAACCTGACGCCAGACGACGACATCCTGGTTATCGCTGATATTGGCTTTCAATACATAAGCGAAAAACAAGCTGCGGAGCTTGTCGGTTCAAATCCCAAAATGGAGCAGGAAACCACTGAATCCACCTTCGTACTTCCATACTTCCGCCTGGGATTGGAAGGGAACGTAACCAGCTGGTGGGACGTCCGAGTAGGTGCTACCAAGTTCTGGACTTCAACATCCTGGGAACAGACCTTTACCCCGGCGTTCGTTCCTCCGCATAAAGATAGCGATAAATTCGGCTGGGCAGACACGGAAACTTACGTGGGCTCCGGGATCCACTTCGGTAATTTAGAACTGGATCTGGAGATTGATCCCTTCTTCCTGGCTAAAGGACCCAACTTCGTTTCTAATTACAACGGACAATTAGCCAACCGCGTCTCTCTGGTTTATACCTTTGACGCTGTTAATGGTGATTAGTGTGATCATTTCATCCACTGGAAAAGATACCACTTAGATAGAGAACCCCCGGATCTGCCAGATTCGGGGGTTTTCCTTTCATACTCCCTTCATCCAGGATGCCTATGATTGTTTAGCAGTCCCGATGCACTTACTGAAAAATTGCTTTACAGATTTCCCCTTTGAATTATTGCAGATTTTTCTTTATATTTTGCTTGAACTTTTGTATATTTTAAAAATCACGAAGTGAAAAGCCACTGGACAATAGGCACAGGCTACTTGCAATCGCTTAAAGTAGGATAAAGTTAAATGAAAGTCTCAAGAATTTGCCGAATTGCCTTTTTAATAATAACTGGGTTATCAGCAATTTTCTTTATCTCATGCTCCCCGGAAGGAGAATCGAGAAATGCTACCTCAGGCGGTAATGAAGTGTTCGTCAAAGCTGATATATCTTTAGAACCAGCCCTGCTTGACCTGGCACAGGATTATCAGTACATCGCCTCAGTTACCGTGCGATTTGATTTTGCTTCTGCTGCTGAAATATTAAACACCTCTGCCGATGATAGCGTTGATGTTTACATATTTCCGAATGATCATCTCACTGATCCGGCAAGGGAACAAAATCTGGCTGATACGACTGCGGCGATAACTTTAGCATATACCGTTCCCTGCTTGATTGTATCAAGAATAAATCCGGTTATGGTGTCCAATTTGACAGATCTGTTGGACGAGCAAATCCGTATCGGAATTGTTGACCCTGACACCGATATATTGGGTTTGTTTTCCCTGGAAATATTCCAGAATGCCAACCTGTATGATGAAATCTCTCATCGGTTGATTCCAATAGAAGCTTCAGCAATAGTGCTTGCAGATAAGGTATCCGTCAACGAGCTGGACGCTGCCATCTGCTGGACTATGGCATATAACTGGAATCCCGAAAGCTTTGAAATTGTGCTCCTCATGCCCAGCGAGATTCCTCGAGTTGCTGCTGTAACTGCTGTCCGAGCAGCAGTTCCTGCTGATTCTTCTTCTGCCGACCGTTTAATGACTTATCTCAAATCCGATAGATGTCTGGCTGTATTCCGCGATTGGGGCTACCTTATCACCGAATCGGATATAGACATGTATGCCCCCGCAGCTAAAGTTGGTGGAAAGCCGGAAAATTAAATCCGGCTCTTACATTTCTCTTCACCACTCTTCCCTGTTGGTTCTTCTCCTTTCCTTATATGTGGCGTATTGACTGCTGTCTCTTCAATCTGCCTTCACCCAAATCCCTTCTTTTACATTGCTTTCCTAATAGAATTTTCTTATATTGCTCTGAAATAATTCGTCAACAAATGCGTGGATAGTCATGACGCTAAATCTAACTCAAAAGATCTTCCAGAAGCACCTGGTCAGCGGTGATCTCACTCCTGGATCTCCTATAGCCATCCGTATCGATCAGACCCTGACGCAGGACGCGACTGGTACAATGGCATACCTGCAGTTTGAAGCTCTGGGAATCCCCAAAGTCAAGACGGAACTTTCCGTTTCTTATGTGGATCATAATATGTTGCAGTCCGGTTTCGAGAATGCGGACGATCATCGTTTTCTCCAGAGTATTGCATCCAGGTATGGTATTTATTTTTCCCGTCCAGGTAACGGTATATGTCATCAGGTTCACCTGGAACGTTTTGGCGCGCCGGGAAAGACACTTCTGGGTTCTGATAGCCATACCCCAACCTGCGGTGGTATCGGTATGATCGCCATGGGCGCTGGCGGTTTGGACGTCGCACTGGCTATGGGCGGGCAGGCATTTAATTTACGCATGCCTAAAGTTGTCGGTATTAAACTCACCGGGAAACTACAGCCCTTCGTGAGTGGAAAGGACGTTATCTTGGAAGTTCTACGCCGCCTGACTGTTAAAGGTGGCGTTGGCAGAGTGATGGAATACTATGGTGAAGGAGTTGCCAGGTTGGACGTCCCCGATAGAGCTACCATCACCAATATGGGCGCCGAATTGGGCGCTACCACCAGTATTTTCCCATCAGATAAGAAAACTCTGAAGTATCTTGAAGCTCAGGGCAGAGACGATGTCTGGATTGAACTAAAGGCTGATGAAGGCTGTAATTATGATGAGGAACTTCACATTAATCTCGATGAGCTTGAACCTCTGGTTGCCAAACCACACATGCCCGACAACGTCGTAAAGGTGAGTGAAATCGCTGGTCTGAAGGTCGATCAGGTCGCCTTCGGGAGCTGTACTAACAGCAGTTACCGCGACCTCAACGTCATGGCAGAGATGCTAAAAGACAAGCGCATACACCAGAGACTGTCGGCAGGGCTTTCGCCGGGAAGCAAGCAGGTCATGGATGAGATACTGCATAATGGCGCCATGATCCCCATTGTAGAATCCGGCGTCAGGATTCTAGAAAGCTCCTGTGGCGCTTGTATCGGTATGGGCTTTTCACCTCCCACTGAAGGCATCACGGTGCGTACTTTTAACCGCAATTTCGTGGGTAGAACCGGAACGAAGAACGCTAAATCCTACTTGGTATCTCCGGAAACAGCCGTCGCCTGTGCCATAACCGGTGAAATGACCGATCCACGCACTTTAGCTCTGGAGCCGATAAAGATTGATCTGCCTGAGAAGTTCCGTGTGGATGATTCCATGATTATTCCCCCTTCAGATGAGCTTAGTAAAGTTGAGATCATACGAGGACCGAATATCAAGCCTCTTCCACTGAACAAACCTCTCCCGGATGTTCTTACAGGTATAGTTCTGCTTAAGACGGAAGATAACATAACCACCGATCATATTATGCCCGCTGGATCGAAAATATTGCCCAAGCGATCTAATATACCTGCTATTTCTGAGCATGTATTTGAGGTTATAGATCCCACTTTCCCGTCCCGTGCCAAAGAATCCGGTGGAGGGTTCGTTGTGGGCGGTCAAAATTACGGACAGGGATCATCACGTGAACATGCGGCGTTAGCTCCTATGTATCTGGGCTTAAAAGCGGTGCTGGTGAAATCCTTCGCACGCATTCATCTGGCTAACCTGATCAACTTCGGCATCTTACCACTGACTTTTGCGAACGAAGCCGATTACGACAAAATTGATCAGGGCGACGAACTGGAAATTTCCCTGCAGGAACTGGATACCGGAAAATTAAACGTTCGCAACATTACCAAGAACGCAGATATACCGGCGGTGCATCCGCTAAATGAGCGGGAGATTGAAATTCTCAGAGCTGGAGGTGCGTTGGCGTATGCCAAGGATAAGCAATAGTACTGAGGTCTGAATCGCCATCTAATCGGTTTCTTTATCAGTGAAATCCTATAATCAGCGTGAATCAGTGATTCAGACAAGTAGGTTGGACTAAGTAACAGAGGAATTTAAGTTCTAAAGATATGCCGAAATTGGTTATTGGTGAACATGTAGTCAAAATCCCCATCATTCAAGGAGGAATGAGCGTTGGGATTTCTCTCTCAGGGTTGGCTTCAGCAGTGGCAAATGAGGGGGGCATTGGGGTAATTGGCGCTGCTGGCATCGGTATGCTTGAACCTGATTTTAATAAAAATTTTACCGGAGCGAACCAAAGAGCCCTGAAGAAAGAAATAAGAAAAGCCAGGGAAATGACCGATGGGATTATAGGCGTAAATCTAATGGTGGCGCTTTCAGATTTTAATGAACTTATGATGGTTGCCGTGAATGAAAAAGCAGATGTAATATTCATTGGTGCAGGGCTTCCACTAAATATCCCCAAGGAATTATCGCTGGATAGATTGAGAAATATGTCAACTAAGGTTGTCCCCATTGTTTCTTCAGCGAGAGCTGTAAGAATCATATTTCAATATTGGGCGAAGAAATATAATCATATACCCAACGGTGTAGTCGTGGAGGGGCCTCTGGCTGGTGGACATATCGGCTTTAAAAAGGAACAGATTGATGATCATGATTATAAACTGGATAAGATCTTACCAGAAGTTATTTCTGTGCTAAAACCATTTAAAGAGCAATTCAATAAGGATATTCCTGTGATTGTAGCGGGAGGTATATATACTGGAGCAGATATTTATAAATTCATTCAGATGGGCGCTCAGGGTGTGCAAATGGCAACCAGATTTGTGGGCACTCACGAGTGCGACGCCTCTATTGAATTTAAAGAGATGTACCTGAATAGCAAGAGAGATGATCTGATTATAATTGACAGTCCGGTAGGGTTGCCGGGAAGAGCCTTGCGCAACCAGTTTCTCAAGGATGTTTCCAATGGCATTAAAAAACCCTTTAGCTGCCCCTGGAAATGCCTGAGAACCTGCGATTATAAAGAAGCGCCCTACTGCATTGCTTTCGCCTTAACAAATGCCAAAAAGGGAAGGCTTAAACACGGTTTTGCCTTTGCCGGTGCAAATGCATATCGCACACAAAAAATTGTCTCTGTTAAAGAACTCATCCGGGATTTATTAAAAGAATATGATGAGGCTGCATCTGTGAAAATAGCTCCATCTGATATGGCTTAATAGGGTTTTCAGTTGCGTCAGGGCCTGTTCGTCAACCGACGAACATAAAGGTTTTTGAACATCCCGCTTGAGCGGGATAGCATAAAATTAGCCCGGAAATTCATTTCCGGGTGGTAAAAAGCTGCCAGATAAAAGCCGGTAAAGAATGTGACCTGGTGCCATAGACCAGTAGGTTGGACTAAGCCCTTTAGGGTGCAGTCCAACAGATAGAAATAACAGGATGATCACTTCAGTGATCTTGACTGGTTTAAGCCCCAGAATTCATTCTGGGGTTACCGTGATAAACGTAAGAATAAATAGTTAATGTTCATCACCGGAATGAGACCTGACACCCTAATACCGATTCAGCAATAACACAAATAAATAAACAACCGGAACTAACAATTCCGTGGAGGAAAAATGATACAATTTGAACACTTATCTTATCCAAAAGAAGGTAAACCCATAACCATGGGCGCTGACAAATTGCAAGTGCCCGATAATCCCATCATTCCCTTCATCGAAGGTGACGGAACTGGCCCGGATATATGGCGGTCATCCGTGCGCGTATTCGATGCTGCTGTCCAAAAGGCGTTCAGCGGTCAAAAGAAGATCAGTTGGTTTGAAGTCTTAGCCGGTGAAAAAGCCTTCAAAGCCACCGGTTCCTGGCTTCCCGATGATACTGTCAATGCCTATAAAGAATTCCTGGTCGGTATCAAAGGACCTCTGACCACTCCCATCGGCGGAGGGATACGATCATTGAACGTCGCCTTACGGCAGATTTTGGATCTCTACGTCTGTCTGCGTCCGGTGCGCTATTTCAAAGGCGTGCCCAGCCCGGTGCGCAAACCTCAAGACGTGGACATGGTCATCTTCCGCGAAAATACCGAAGATATCTACGCCGGAGTCGAATGGCAGGCGGGCAGCCCTGAAGTGAAAAAAGTGATAGAATTCTTGCAGAAGGAGATGGGCGTTAAAAATATACGCTTTCCGGAAACTTCCGGTATCGGCATCAAACCCGTATCCGAAGAAGGCACCAGCCGCTTGGTACGCGCAGCCATTCAATACGCTTTGAGGCTGAACCGCAAGAGCGTTACCTTCGTACACAAAGGCAACATCATGAAGTTCACCGAAGGCGCCTTTAAAGATTGGGGATATCAGGTCGCCGCCAAAGAGTTTCGCAACGAAACGGTTACTCTGCGGGAAAGCTGGATTCTGGGGAACAAAGAGGATCACCCCGATATTTCCGCGCAGGATAACGCCCGCATGATCGAGCCGGGATACGACCTGTTGGTTCCTGATAAACAGAAGGAAGCTGACGCCGAAGTCGAAGAAGCTCTGAAGTTATGGGATACCCACGGTGACGGTAAATGGAAGTCCATGTTGATGATCAAGGATACCATTGCTGACATAACCCTACAGCAGGTGCTGACCCGCGCTAAAGAATTCGACGTGATCGCCACCATGAACTTGAATGGTGATTACGTGTCTGATGCGTTGGCGGCTCAGGTGGGAGGCATCGGGATTGCTCCCGGAGGTAATATCAATTACGTCAGTGGTCACGCCATCTTCGAAGCCACGCATGGCACGGCGCCCAAATACGCTAACCTGGACAAGGTCAATCCGGGATCCGTCATCCTGTCTGGCGTTCTGATGTTCCAGCACCTGGGCTGGGATGAAGTTGCAAATCTAATTCTGAAGGGTCTCAACGGAGCCATTCAGGCACATACCGTCACCTACGATTTCGCCCGTCTGATGAAAGCTGAAGGGATTGAATGCCAGGAACTCAAGTGCTCCCAGTTCGGCGATGCTATTATCAAACATATGTAAATCGAAAAATAAACTAAAGAAAACGCCCGGCGAATGACCGGGCGTTTTGATTATCATTTCGGATTGCTAATTACTGCTGGTGCTCCTTCTTCTTGAAATCCTCAACATGCTTGAATATCGAATTAGCTGCACCCTGATGAATAACGAACAGTGCTTTTTCCACACCCTCCTTGTGGATCAAATAGCGCTTGGATTCAGCGCTCTCCGGTACGAAGTCGAATTTATAAGTATCACCCACGTCAGTATGCACCACTAATGACAGCGTTGGTACGCTGAAATCCACCACTTGAACAGTGTCCCCATCCACGAAATCAAAGGTGCGGAAACGGCTGATAGAACGCACCACACGATTAACCATCTGCTCATCTGTATCCAGGAGTAAGCCCCTTTTATCCACAATCCAGGTGGTATCCGTTTTTTCCAAGGAAAAGACTTCATCAGGATAGGTGAAATCCAGCTTGTTGACGCTCTCAGGATCGATCTCCAGGATGCTCTTATCCCGCCAGTCTTTCTTCTTACGGTTCAACTGGCTGGTGAAAGTGCCTTTCAGCAGGTAGATTTTATCATCCCCAACGAAACTGCAGTACGTATGGCGGCGGTCCGGTGAGGTCTTGCCTACCATGAAGTGTGCAACAGTGTCCGCGCCTTCGAATACCATGACTTCCACGCCAGCCGTATCAACCTCGAACTGGGAAGCTTTGGAAGAGTCTTCCGTTATCAGGGTTTCTATATCCATCGTAGCCAGCTTTTCGATGACATTGCCAGTAAAGCGAGAATCAGCTGGATAATCGAGAGGTTCACCTAAATTCCAGCCGGAAGCTCTCCTCTTCAGATTAATCGTATCGTGTTTGTTGATGATGGTGAAGCCATCAACTTTGTTTGTATCTAATGCGAAAAACGATTCTGTCTGTTCAGTTACGTCTCGCGCTGAATCGATAATCAGATAGATCACCAATAAAGCGACCAGAACGCCTAAGAGAGTGAGTAACGATTTATTCATACTAAAAACTCCACGTTTTTCCTGCGGCGGCGAATCTGCCAGCGAATTAGACCTATGAGGATTACTATTGCCGGTGGCGCAAAGATGTTGGCGTACTTGACAGTCGTTTTAACTCCGGTAGATACTTCAGCTAAAGGCCGGAAGGTGACGTCCCGGGTGCGGATATCTATCAACTCTTCTTCCATCGCCAGCCAGTCTACCATGTTCATCAAGAATGCTACATTGGAAGGATCACTTGCGAACATGTCTTTGGCGAAATTCCCTTCTCCAACAACTACTATCCGTGTCTCTGGGCTTGATGGTAATATGGATAGACCAGCAGCCTGCGGGAGCGTAGTATCTCCTCTGGGGATTTCCCTGTTTTCAAAGTAACTTGTAAACGCTCCCTCCAGGGCAGCGCCCAGTACAAATGGTCCCTCAGTATAACTGCTGAAATCCTCCTGAGGTTTAGGATCTATGGCGTAGCTTCCTTTTTTCAGCTTGCACTGTTCCGATGTAAAGAAGAGCGGCGTGATATCCAATTCCTTACCTGCTGCATAGGTCGTGTCAATCGTGCTGGGGAAGAACAGCGTGATATTCTCCAGGTCTTTTGCTATTGGGTGAGATGAACTGAAGCTGGTAATAATGGGGAAATAAGGGTAGTTCACCGGATTGGAAATGGTGAAGAAACCCATCCGCTGCTGCATATTTACCATGCCGCAGCTCTTATCCATTACCAGATCATCGTTTATAGCAAACCCATAGTTTTTCGTCCAGTCGTCAATTCTAAAGGGCGCTTTTTGCGCTTTTTGTTCCTGCAGGTTGGTGACCACTTTGTTCAAGAGAAAAGCGGTCTTTCCACCCCTCATGATAAACTGATCGATCGCAAACATCGTCCAGTCATCGACCTCTTCCTCGATACCAGCAATCAGCAGTACGTCAACGTCATCAGGTATAAGTTGATTGCGGGAGAGATCGACCGGGCGGATATCATAGTTTCTTTCCAGCACTGATCCTAACTGATTCATCTGCTGGTACATGTCAGGTGCGCCCAGCCCCTGCAGCACGCCTACAGAAGTTCTATCGGTGGTTGTCAACCGCTTGATAGTGCTGGTAATGTCGTATTCCAGCCCTGCGGTATTTTGAATCAGCGGTATGGTTTCATGCCTGTCCTGATAGAGAAAAACCAATCCCATGTAAACCTTCTTCACTTCCAGGCGGTCTTTTTCCACAGCATTGACCTGCACCGGAGGTATCTGGAATCCCTGCGCTTCCTTTTCCAGTTCCTCCTCCGATAATGGATCGGCAAATTCATATTTCAGCTTACCACCGGAATAGGCTTTGTAATCATCCAGTTGATCTCGCAGGAACCGTGCCGTGTTGTTGTAGGGTGCGGGCAGATTTTCTGAAAAATATGCCTTGATTGTCAAGGGGTCCTCTAAGTTCCTCACCAATTCACGTGATCCTTTGGATAATGTGTAGATTTTCCCTTCGGTGAGATCGACACGTCCGAAGATCTGCGTCGATATCAGATTGACAACCAGCAAAATCGCCAGTAGCAATACTACGGCTGTGATCGCTTGTACACCTTGTTTTGAACGTCTTTCCATGATAATATTTACTGTTTGCTTGAGTTTAGTAATGACCTTAGAAATTCCAATCAGTTGAAATCTGTGGCGTCTCGTTTACTGCTGAGTATTTACCACTTCCTGCTTTCCAGTGAACGACCCGCCAAAACCAGCGCGAAGGCAGTCAGAGACAGGTAGTAGATGATGTCGCGCGTATCAATCACCCCGCGAGCTAAACTGTTGAAATGGTAATCCGTGGACAGGTATTCTAAAATGGATACCATTGACGTCGGCATAAAGATCAGCACCTTGTCCAGCATGAAGAAAACGAAGATGATAGCGAATCCTATTATGAAAGCTACTATCTGGTTCTCCGTCGTAGATGAAGCGAAGATTCCGATAGCCAGATAAGTTGACCCCAACAGTATCAACCCTAAATACCCGCCAAAGGTCGGACCACCATCCAAATTCCCCAGTAACCCTGCGGTGATAACGTACCCTAATGTAAACAGGATCGCGATGATCAGCAGCGTCAAGGCAGCGAAGAATTTCCCTAAGATGATGTCCATATCCCGCGTGGGCATGGTTACCAGCAACTCAATCGTACCCGATTTCTTTTCTTCAGCTATGGACCGCATGGTGATAGCAGGAACGAAGAAGATGAAGATCAAGGGTATCACCGTCAGTGCTGTTCGTACGGTCGCCTGTCCCATCAGGAAGAAGTTTGAGCTGAAAAACCACCCTGAAAAGAGCAGAAATACCGTGATGACGATGTACGCCACCGGCGAATTGAAGTAGGAATTCAGCTCTTTCTTGTAAATTGAACAGATATTACGCATTTATTATGCTCCGATTAATTTAAAATTTATCCCCTTACCCCCTCGTCAACTGCCTGAATACATCTTCAAGTGATGTGCTTTCCTGGTGCAGTTCCAGCAGTTTCCAGCCTTCACGAACACTGAGATCGAAGATTTGTTCCCGCAGGTCATGTCCCTTCTCAACCTCCACCACATACTGATGAAGTTCATCCGCAGCTTCCTTTTCAGTTACCTGCTTCACGTAATCGATCGCGCGCAGCTTTTCGGCGCAACCGTTCTCAGGTGCTTTAATCTCCAGGTTGATCTTGTCCAATCCGTGAAATGTGGATTGCAGGTCAGCAAGCGCCCCGTCAGCAACAATTTCACCTTCATTGACAATGATCGCTCTGTTACAGGTTGCTTGTACCTCAGACAGGATATGCGTGGAGAGGATAACGGTTTTTTCCTTACCTAATTCGCGGATCAGGTTACGTATCTCAACGATTTGATTGGGATCCAAGCCTGACGTCGGTTCATCTAAAATCAGAATCTGAGGATCATGAATCATCGCCTGTGCCAGACCAACCCGCTGACGATAACCTTTGGACAGTTCACCGATAATGCGTGTTATCACTTCCTTCAATCCGCATACTTCCACGATATACTTTATTCGTGATTTCACCGATTCCTTGGGTATCCTTCGCAGTTCAGCGACGAAACGCAAATAATCCAGAACGGACATGTCGTGATACAATGGATTCTGTTCAGGGAGATAGCCGATTTTCTGGCGAATCTCCAATGAGTCCTGCCATATAGGCAGACCGTCTATAGTGACGTCCCCGGAGGTTGGCGGCATGAAGCAGGTTAAAATCTTCATTGTGGTGGTCTTACCGGCTCCGTTAGGACCTAAAAAGCCTAAAATCTCTCCCTTCTGCACTTCGAAAGAGATATTGTCGACGGCTAAGGTTTCACCGTAACTTTTGCTTAAGTTTTTTACGTCAATCATGCTGTCAATCCGTAAATTTTCATTAAATTATAGGAGTATTTTACTCGCTTTTCAAGTATAGGTTCCCAAATTTCTTATAAAGAGTTGACTTCACTTACCAGTTTCTGGTCACAGACAATCAGACGAAAAACTTTCAACTAATTCTTCTTGAAGAGATTGTGCAGAACATATCCGGCTATCTGTGGGTTCTCCTTTAAACGGCGCACAGAATAAGCATGCCAATGCATACCGAAGGGAACGTACACCCGCAGCTTGTGGCCATCCCGAATGAGGATTTCCCTCAGCCTCTCCTCCACTCCTAAAAGCATCTGGAACTCGTAACGATCCTTTGGCACTTCCAGCTTTTTCAACAGGTGCAGAGCTCCCCATACTAAAAATTCATCATGCGTGGCAATGCCAACGTAACAACCACTCTGCAGCAACCTCTCCAGCAGATGCAGAAAGTTGAACCTGATGATTTCTCGATCCTTGTAAGCAATTGCATAAGGTTCAACGTATATACCCTTGCACAAGCGTAGATTCACCTGATGCGGTATAAGTCTATCCAGATCAGCATCAGAACGCCGCATGTAGGCCTGGAGCACGGTTCCTACGGAACAACTGTCTTTAAGCTGCTCGTATAACCATAAAGTGTCTTCAGTGCAGGAATTATCCTCCATGTCGATACACATAAAATTATTCAACCCGGTAGCCTTTTCCGCTATCTTGCCGATAGTTTCGAGGCAGAACTTCCTGTCCAGCTTCAAACCCATCTGTGTGGGTTTTAAGGAAATATTAGCATCGAGCTTTTCGGCATTGATAACGTCAAGAATATGCAGATAATGTTCCGCATACGTAGATGCTTCTTCCCGGTGTACAATATGTTCACCCAGAACGTCTATAGTAACACACGCTCCTTGAGCATTAAGCCGGCGCGTCGTCTCCACGGCATCATCGATAGTTTCACCTGCTATGTAGCGAGATGAAAAATAACCTACAATCGGTTTGGGAACTAACGGAAGTGTCTCCGCGATGATTCGATTGACTATATCCATGCAAGTGATACTTTACAATTTGGCTCAACTTTTAAATTTAACAAAAAAAAAACCGATCTGCAAGTATAATTCACACCTTAGAACATTGGGATGTCTTTTATTCTTTTCTTTGTGGAGAAACTTAAAGTGCTCCCTTTAAAAACCTGCTAACCTTAGATTAACTCAAAAATTTCTTGCATTACCAAAGTTCAATTTCTATCTTGATGTTTATGTGATATTGGTCGAATAAAACAGAAATAAATCTGCTCCTACCTTGGATTTTAGACGAAAACTTATAACTTTAATTATGGCAGGCGGTAGAGGTGAACGCCTCTATCCTCTGACAAAAGACCGTGCGAAGCCTGCCGTCAGCTTTGGCGGTGATTATCGTATCATCGATTTTACACTTTCAAACTGTTTCAATTCGAACTTAAGAGCAATCTATCTGCTAACTCAATATCGGTCCATGACGCTGGACAGACATGTCCGCCAAGCCTGGAACCTGTTCAAATACGAGTTGGGTGAATTTATCGATTCCGTCCCACCTCAGCATTTGATTGCCAACAAGTGGTATGAAGGAACTGCTGATTCTGTTTATCAGAATATACATCTGTTGGAAACGCATCGCCCTGACCTGGTCCTGATCCTGTCCGGTGATCACATATATAAGATGAATTACGCTCCCCTGATAGAATATCACCTGGAGAATGACTCAGACTTGACCGCCACCACTGTTGACATGCCTGCTGACCAGTCCCATCGCTTCGGCGTTCTCGAAATGAACCGGGAACGGAGGATTGTTGGTTTTGAAGAAAAACCAGAGCGCGGTAAACCTCATCCTCTTAAACCTGATAAAATCCTCATCAACATGGGGGTTTATGTCTTTGACACCAAAGCCCTGGTTCGGGGACTGATAGAAGATTACAAAAAGGACAGCAACCATGACTTTGGTCATGACATTATCCCCCGGATGATACAGAAGGGGGAAAGGGTATTTGGATATGAATTCATGGATGAAAGCAGCGGAAAATTAAGATATTGGCGCGACGTTGGTGACATAGATTCATTCTATGAAGCGAACATGGATCTAGTGGACGTTTCACCTGAATTCAATTTATACGATGAAGATTGGCCAATTTACACGTACCGGCTTCAGGGACCGCCAGCCAAGATAATTCACGAAAGTCAAGATAAGAGAGCTGCCGTTTCCAACTCACTGTTAGGAACTGGCGTTATCATTTCCGGTGCTGAAGTAGAACGATCGATCATATCACCTATGGTGAGAGTTTCTGGTAATTCTCAAGTAACCCAATCGATCCTTATGCCCGGAGTGCAAATCGGTCAAAACTGCCGCATCAAGCGAACCATAATCGACGAGGGTGTTATCGTTCCCGACAATACTGAAATTGGAATAAATAGCGATGATGATACCAGGTTCTTTCAGATCTCCCCGAAAGGGATTGTGACTGTACCAAGCGGATTTGTGTTTTTAAATTCGCCTGACTCTTAATTTCATTCTCTAATCTTAATATGCGTGACAGATTATCTTCACTGAAGTTTTACCGCGCCCTGCGCAACGTTGTCTTCTGCTTGTCTGCGGTTTTTCTAGTGGAATCCGTCTTTCTTCTGGTACATTTCTTCTTTTTTGGCGATAACTTCCTCTTGTCAGGCTTAACATTTCTGATCCTCGCCACCTTTGCAGCCTACATGTCCTATTTTTTCCATATCCGTTTTCGTTCCAGAGAATAATATAAATTAATCTTACATGAACCATGAAACTTCAGAATCAGGCTCACATCTCCAGCCTGTTTTTTTGTTGCTTAACTGTTTGATGCATATTATATTACTAAAGAAAGAACTGCATCAAATCACCTTCGTGGATCACAAATCAACTGAGAGCCGATGATCGTCGTATTCGACAAGAAAAACCAGAGAATTCCTCTTAAGATTTGGCTTAAGGACCTTAGTCAGCTTGAAGGGACTGCCTTAGAACAAGCAGTAACTTTGACACGATTGCCATTCGCATATAAGCAGGTTGCCTTGATGCCCGATGCACACGTGGGATACGGAATGCCCATCGGTGGAGTTCTCGCTGCTCAGGATACGATTATCCCTTACGCAGTGGGAATGGACATAGGTTGTGGTATGCATGCAGTGAAAACTGAGATTGATTCTGACCAGTGCCGGGGAACGAGACTTAAAAACATCCTGGGACTCATTCGTACCGTCATCCCTCAAGGGTTTAACTGGCATAAATCCGCGCAACGTGCAGATGTACTGGATAAGATGCCCCTGCACCTCCAGCTTTTCCAGCAGGAAGAGAAACGTGTTCGTAAGCAGTTGGGTACTTTGGGTGGCGGCAACCATTTCATAGAACTTCAGAAAGATGAAGAGAACAACCTCTGGGTGATGATACATTCAGGGAGTCGCAATATCGGTAAACAGACTGCGGAACACTTCCATAAGAAAGCTAAGGAATTTTGCCGAAAGAAGAAGACCGATCTGCTCTCTAATGAACTTGCCTTCTTACCCGTGGAATCGAAAGAAGGACAGGATTATCTGGATTCCATGCACTGGTGTTTGGAATTCGCCAGGGAAAGCCGCCGCCGCATGATGGAAGAGGTCCTGGATATACTGCAGGCAAACGACAGCGACAGTGTAGATATTCATCACAACTATGCCGTAAAGGAAGAACACTTCGGAAGATCGGTCTGGATACACCGCAAGGGCGCTACCCGAGCTGGCGCGGGTGAACGAGGAGTCATTCCCGGATCGATGGGCAGTGCTTCATTCATCGTGTCCGGCAGGGGCAATCCAGAATCTTTTCTCTCCTGTTCACACGGCGCCGGCCGCAGGATGGGCAGGAAGGCAGCTAAGCGAAAAATTGGACTGGAATCGGTCTTGAAGGATCTGGAAAAACGCGGCGTTGAAATATCCTGTGATAACCTTCGAGATCTCCCCGAAGAAGCCTCGCAGGCATATAAGAACATCGATCAGGTTATGAATCAGCAGAATGATCTGGTAGAAGTTGAAGTGAGGTTGACTCCCCTGGGTGTTGTTAAAGGTTAAATCCTGCGAAAATTCCCCCTATCAATATTATGGGGCTCTCCATAGGAGTCCTTCGGACAGAATGACATTCCTGCTTTGGGAACAGCCCCTTTTTTCTCTTGAATCCTGCATAGATATTCATTATATTCTCTCATTATGCGTGGGGTTTAGGAACCTGCGCTGCTTGTCAAACATCTGAGTGCCTGTTATGAACGAAAAATGCCGAATTGGAGTTATCGGCGTAGGTCATCTGGGACGAATTCACGCCAAGTTGCTAAAAGAAATAGCTGAGGCTGACCTGGTAGGGGTTTACGATTCGGATCAGGGGAAAGCAGTTCAAGTAGCTAACGAGTTCCAGACTAAAGCGTTCTCCACCTACACCGGTTTGCTGAATGAAGTTGATGCTGTTGTTATAGCTGCTTCTACTATAGCGCATCATGAACTGGCGCTTGAAGCCCTCCATGCAAAGGTAAATCTCCTGGTGGAAAAACCTTTAGCGGATACTCCAGTACACGCCAGAGACATTATCGATGGCTTCTCCAAAACTGGACTGAAACTTACTGTCGGACACATAGAACGCTTTAACCAGGCGGTGCGAGCGCTGGATGGAATTAATATCGCCCCGCGTTTTATTGAAGCTCATCGTTTGGCAGCATTCACCCTGCGAGGTGCTGATGTAGCTGTAATACACGATCTGATGATACACGACCTCGATCTGATCCTCCACTGGGTCGATGCACCAATCAAACGCTTGGATGCTTCGGGTGTGGCGGTCATTTCGGATACGCCGGACATCGCCAATGTTCGCATAGCTTTTGAAAATGGCTGTGTTGCTAATATAACCGCCAGCCGCATATCAAGACATAAAATGCGTCGCATGCGTATGTTCCAGGAAAATGCCTACCTCAGTTTGGATTTCGCCGAAGGCAAAGCTGAAATGTACCGGCTGGCAGCGCCGGATGAAGAAGGACTGCCTGCACTGGAATTGGGACAAATAGAAAAGGGCAGCCAGCCCAGGAAAATTCTCTACCAGCAGCCGCAAGCTCCTGAAGGAAACGCTCTCAAGTTAGAACTTGAACAATTCATCCAATCGGTCTTACTGGATACACCCGTAGCTGTAAGCGGTGAAGATGGCTTAAGAGCAGTCCAGTTAGCTCATGAAATTTTGACTCAGATCGAAGAAGAATCATAAAACCATAAAAATATAGATATGGATATTCGCCAATTTTTCTTCAAATTAAGAAGCTATACACCCATCCCTCTTCTGATCATCCTTCTTGCTACTGCAAAACCGCAATTTATTCCTTTTATCTGGGGTATAGCCTTGATGTTAGCAGGGGAACTAATTCGTTTCTGGGGGGTGGCTCATGCTGGAGGGTCCACTCGCACCAGAGACGTGGGCGCTCACATGCTCGTTACTTCAGGGCCCTTCGCCCATCTGCGCAACCCGCTTTATATCGGCAATGCACTGATATACATTGGCGTCGCTTGCTTGGCTGGTGGAGAACTCATCTGGATATTGGTGGCATTTGCTTTCTGTGCTGTCCAATACAGCCTCATTGTCTCACTTGAAGAAGAAACTCTGATTGAAATATTTGGTATCGAGTACGAGCTATACTGCCGTAATGTCCCGCGCTGGATGCCGCGTCTTTCTCCCTGGAATTGGTCGATCCCCAAAAAACCTGACTGGAAAGACGCCTGGCGCAACGAGAAACACACCCGCGCCAATCTATTGATAGCTCTTGTTGTCTTCTCATTGATCGGAATTCTGTGAACGAATCGCACGCAACAGCTTCAGATTCCATAATGATAATCGCCGGAGAAGTATCCGGCGATCTGCATGCATCGGGTTTGATCAAAGCTTTTGGGGAACTGGAGCCGAATATTCGTTTCTTCGGCGTCGGTGGCGAACGCATGAAAGATGCTGGCTGCGAGAACGTCTATAGCGTCGATGACGTCGCATTTGTGGGCTTTACTGAAGTCATACAGCATCTGCCGTTTATTTATAGAATGCGGAAAACACTCTTAAATGAATGTCTGGCAAAAAAGCCCCGTGCTGTTGTTTTGGTGGACTACCCGGGATTTAACCTGAACTTCGCCCAAAAACTGCGAAAACATCCCCTGCTGAAGGACACTCCTGTACTTTATTACATAAGTCCACAAGTATGGGCCTGGCACGCTTCACGAATTAAGAAAATCGCCCGCTTGGTGGATCGCCTGGCAGTCATTTTCGATTTCGAAGTACCTCTCTATCGTGAAGCGGGCTTGAAAACTGATTTCGTGGGGCATCCGCTGCTTGAAGTAACAGCATCTTCTTTAACTAATGAGGAATTTCGGCATTCACTTGGAGCAGAATTAGGAATTCCCCTCTTGGGGCTGCTGCCGGGCAGCCGTCTGCAGGAAATCCGCAGACTCCTGCCTGTATTCTTAGAAACTTATCTCTACTTGAAGAAGGAGATCCCAGATATAAAAACAGCCATAGCTTGTTCACCTGCGGTAGAAGAAAGTATTTATCAGGATATAATGGATCATTTTGGTACGGCCGTTGACAACATACCCCTCCTTTATAATCAAACCGCCGATCTTCAAGCTCACAGCGACGTCGTGTTAGTGGCTTCCGGAACTGCCACCCTTGAAACCGCTATTTTGGGCACACCTCTGGTAATGGCTTATCGCGTGTCACCAATTACTTATTTAATAGGAAAGAAACTTGTCAAAATTCCCCATATCGCCCTGGTTAACGTCGTCGCTGGTAAAAAAATTATACCGGAATTCATCCAGGGACAAGCAACACCGGATAATATATCTGAGGAATTGGGAAATATACTTAATGACAGCAACCGCTGTGATTCTATGAAGGCTGACCTTGAACAGGTGAAAGAGAAGCTCGGCTCCGCTGGAGCCTCAGACAATGTCGCTAAAATTCTCCAATCCATGATTTAATCAACTCCATGTCTGGAACGTCAAAAAAGATCATATATCGTTTAGCTATCCTGCTTGGACCCTGGTTAATCCGCTTAGTCGGGTTTACTCTGCGCATTCAAAAGATCAATCCCGATCCGGTCCGGAGATTATCAGAAGCAAAGGATCCTTTCATTCTATGCTTTTGGCATGGGAGGATGTTCCTGACGGTTTTCCTCCACCGTAATCAGGGTGTAGTTGCTATGATCAGCCAGCATGAGGATGGAGAGATGATCGCCCGGATTGCCGGGAAACTGGGATGGAGAGCGATAAGAGGTTCATCCTCGCGAGGCGGCAGGGAAGCGCTTTTTCAGATGCTTTCCCATTTAAAAAACGGCGGGGCTGCTGCTATGCTGCCAGACGGTCCCACAGGACCACGCAGACAGTTTAAGAAGGGAACTCTCTTTCTGGCACAAAAGTCCGGAGTGCCCTTGATACCAATAACCTTTGCGGCTGAAAAATGCTGGCGGTTTAATAGCTGGGATCGTTTCGTTCTCCCCAAACCTTTCTCGCGATGCGTATTCATCTATCACGATCCCATATTGATACCCGATGAATTAAAAGGTGATGAACTTGACCTCTGGTGTAAAAAACTCCAATCCATAATGAACGATCAGGTGAACGAAGCTGAAGAATATTTCGGACGTGCAGACGATGAAGCTTGAATTGTTCTGGAATAAGATAAGTCCCCTTTTAATCCCCTTCAGTTGGCTTTACGGTATTGCAGTCAGGTTTAGGAATGCCGCCTACGAACGGGGATTATTTCGTACTGAAAGATTGAACGTCCCTGTTATTTCGATTGGCAATTTATCCGTGGGTGGAACGGGAAAAACACCAGTAACCTTAAAGATAGCACAGCTCCTTAAAGGATCTCCCTTCAACCAGAAACCAGCTATTCTCTCGCGCGGATACGGGAGGAAGACAAAAGAATACACCTTGGTCAGCGGGGGTGAAGACGTTTTATGCGATGCCACCGAATCAGGCGATGAATGCCAGATTTATGCCCGCAGGTTACCAGGAATACCGGTGGCAGTCGATGCTGACAGAGTCAGCGGAGGAAGACGCCTTACCGAATCATTCGATATATCCCTCCTCCTGTTGGATGACGCTTTTCAACACAGGCGCATTTACCGTGACCTTGATATTGTGCTGATCGACAGCCGCTATCCCATCTGGAATGAGAAGTTACTACCAGCAGGCACGCTCAGAGAATACTCCCCTGCTTTAGAACGCGCCCACTTGATCGTTCTCACCAATTTCCAGCCTGAGGACAAAGAGAATTCCACCTTACTAAATAACTGCATCGAGCGCTTTGGTCAGGAGTCAGTAGCAACTTGCCGTCCCTGCTTTCATAGAAGCTATCTGTTCAGAACCGGTGAAGAAGTTTCAAGTGAGGAAATTTCCGGTAGTGGGATGATCGGTTTCTGCGGCATCGCCAAGCCGCAGGGCTTTCAGAGTATGCTGGAAGGCTTGGGTATCGATGTTCTAACAATCATCCATTTCTCCGATCATCATAACTACAAACCCTCTGATGTAGAGAAGTTAGCCACGGTTTTAAATAGAGCCCAGGCGGACTACCTGGTAACCACAGAAAAAGATGCCGTAAAATTAGGACCTCTCTTCCAGGCGCTGCCCGTACTGGTGATAGAGATTGACATAGAGTGGCTTGAAGGATTCGATTATCTCCAGCAGAAACTGCTTGACATTTCAAAGGTTAATTCGTGAAATCAACTGTTATTATTCTTCTTACTATTATACTAATCCATCCCGTTGCCACGGCGGATGTGATCCTATCTGAGATAATGTTCGATGCACCCGAAGCAGAACATTATGAGGAATTCATCGAAATCTTTAATACATCGCTTGTCGCCTGGGTGGACCTCACCGGTTATCAAATAGGTGACCAGGGGGAACAGGATTCCCTGGTTGACTGTGGAAACGGTCTGCTATTGCCACCCGAGAGCTATGCCCTCATACTGGATGCCGGATACTGGGGAAATTCGGCAATCTACGATACGCTCATCCCTCCCGATGCACTCGTATTAACGGTAAATGATAATTCCTTAGGAGCATACGGTCTTCGCAACGATCCACCGGATACGGTAATTCTCATAAATCCCATAGGGCAGACAATAGCTTCCATCTCATATCTATCAGATAATGATGACGGTTATTCAGAAGAGAAAATCCGCCTGAACGAAGGTGATTCGCAGGGCAACTGGTCTAACTGTCTGAGCTATTTGGGAACGCCGGGAGCTCCCAACAGCCTTCTTCCCCTCGATAATGATTTAGGCTTGTATGATCTGCAAATCAGTCCATCTCCCCTACCCCATTTGACGTCTGCTGAATTTTCAGCTCTGTTAATCAACCAGGGACTATTTTCTATCAATGGTGGAGAGGTGATTTTTGCCCTGGGAAACTGGCACAGTTCACTAATAGATTCGCTGATGGGAAGCGTGGATATCGGCTACATTTCGGCGGGGGATTCGGCGGCGATCACCTTTATTCCGGGAGAGATGCCAGCCGGTCCGCACCGCGCCTTCGCCTGGCACATCAACGAAGATGATAATTCTGATAACGACAGTTCATACGTGGATTTTATAGGAGGTTATCCTACCAAAGCGCTGATTATTAACGAAATCTTCCCCAAGACGGGAGGAAACGGCTGCGAATGGGTGGAGCTGTTCAATCCAGGGCAGAGCGATGTGAATCTGGTCGGCTTCTCTTTTTCAGATGAAGACACTACTGATAAAGCCGTTCTACTGGATTCCAGTCATGCCATCTTTCCGAGCGATTTCGTCATTATCGCTAAAGATTCCAGTATCTTCGATTGGAATCTTCCACCAGGACATATGACTGTGTTGCTGGGCAGTTCCTGGCCCGTACTGAATGATGATGGTGATACTCCAACCCTATTTGATGGAGCTTCCGCGCTTCAAGATGCCGTGACCTATTCAGATTGGGAAATCCTCTCCGGCATTTCTCTGGAGCGGGTGGATGCGGGGAGAGCATCGAACGATCCCGCCAATTGGCAGATCTCTGCAGATCCCGCCGGTGGTAGTCCCGGCTTTGAAAACAGCATACAATCGCCCGCTTCTTCTTTATCTGAAGCAGGATTGGTATTTAATCCTGATCCCTTCTATCCTGACCAGCACGGACAGCTTCAGATAGACGTCTCCTTACCACCAGAGGCATCATCATCGACTATTATGGTCTATGATCTGCGTGGACGACGGTTAAGAGTTATCGGTGAGACTAACCTGAGCTTCCAAACGCTATTCTGGGACGGCAGGGATTCAGATAATCGGCAACTGCCACCGGGCATTTACATTTTATTCGCTGACTTCAGAGATGACAGCGGTGGAAGAATTGACGCTATGAAGAAAACTTTGATCATCGCGGGGCGATTATGATTAAATCCGAAAAAAATAAACAAAAAGCTGTTGACATGACTTACTATTTTTATTACATTTATTGGTGAGATTTTATTTGGGAAATTTCACACAATAAATCATTGTTATTCTTGAAGTAACAAGGAGCCCCCCAGAGGCCCCGGGTGGTTCCTTTTTTTAATTTCGGTTTCGCTGTATTAAAATAAGCGTATAAAGTAGAACTAAACGCTCATTATGACGGTACAAAAGAGACTAATCGAAGAATAAAAGCAAGAACACCACACAAAAACATCTCTAGAGGAAAATATGACTAGAAGACGAATAATTATCATGGGTGCTGCAGGTCGGGATTTTCATAATTTTAATCTCGTCTATCGCGATAACGAAGATTTTGAGGTTGTCGCCTTCACTGCCACTCAAATTCCAGATATAGAAGGGAGAAAATACCCCGCGGAATTAGCGGGTAAATTATACTCAGGTGGTATTCCCATACACGCTGAAGAAGATCTACCCAGCTTAATTAAAGATCACAAAGTTGATGATGTGGTTTTCTCCTATTCAGACGTTCCACATGAATATGTCATGCACGTAGCTTCCCACGTGATCGCCAGCGGCGCCAACTTCGTTATGCTTGGCGGTGAGGCTACCATGGTAAAATCAACCAAGCCGGTTGTGGCTGTGTGTGCGGTTCGTACCGGCTGCGGAAAAAGCCAGACCACACGCAGAGTAAGCGAAATCCTACAGGCAGGGGGTTTAAAAGTCGCGGCTGTACGCCACCCCATGCCTTATGGCGATCTGGTCGCCCAGCGGGTACAGCGCTTTGCCTCAGTGGATGATCTGAAACGTTATGACTGCACCATTGAAGAAATGGAAGAATACGAGCCGCACATCGTGCGCGGCAACGTAATATATGCCGGCGTTGATTACGAAGCTATCTTGCGTCAGGCTGAGGAAGAGGCGGATATCATCCTATGGGATGGCGGCAACAACGATCTACCATTCTACAAACCCGATCTGCATATCACGGTAGCTGATCCTTTAAGACCAGGACACGAAGTAGCTTATCATCCTGGTGAAACCAACTTGTTGATGTCTGACGTGATCGTAATCAATAAGTTGGATTCAGCCGATCCGGATGACGTTACTGATCTGCGTATATCTATCAGAGATAATAATCCTAAAGCCGTTATTATAGAAGCAGCCAGCCCCATTGCAGTTGAAGACCCCGCACTGATACTGGGCAAGAAAGCTCTTGTGATTGAGGATGGTCCGACGCTGACCCACGGAGAAATGGCTTATGGCGCCGGAATCGTTGCGGCAGAAAAATTCGGCGCTACGGAAGTGGTCGATCCTCGTCCCTGGACTGTTGGAACTATCACTGATACCTTTACTAAATATCCTGACATCGGTCCCTTACTTCCAGCGATGGGATACGGTGAACAGCAGATCAGAGATTTAGAGGCAACCATCGCCGCCACAGACTGCGAAGTCGTCATCATCGGTACTCCCATTGATCTTCGCCGCATCATGAGAATCGATAAACCCTCAGTGAGGGTAACTTACGATCTGCAGGAAATCGGTCATCCTAACTTGGAAGATGTGCTAAAGCGCTTCCTGGCGGATAGATGATATGAACAACACGGCTATCGTGGCTTTAGGGGGAAATGCCATTTCGTCCCCGACCGGTGATAATACCATTGCAAAACAGTTCACGCAAACGCGTAAGTCCATGGCTGGTATCATCGAGCTTATCCACAAAGGATATGAGATTGTCATCACGCATGGTAACGGTCCACAAGTCGGTGAAGCGCTGCTCCGTATGGAACATTCGCTCGATATTTCCTTTCCCAGGCCATTGGGCGTTTTGGTAGCCGACACACAGGGCGGTATCGGTTACATGATAGAACAATCCCTCCAAAATGGATTGAAGTGGAGGGACATAGAGAAGCCGGTTGCCACCCTGGTAACTCAGGTTGTTGTGGATCGAGATGATCCTGAACTATCCAATCCAACGAAATACATAGGCAGAGCGTTTTCAAAGGAAGTTGCTGAAGAGTTAGCCAGAGAACATAACTGGATAATCAAAGAGGATAAGGGAAGAGGCTTCCGAAGGGTAGTGGGATCACCTATTCCTCTGAGTATTCTGAACAAAGACGTCATCCGCCTTCTTCTGAAAGAAGGTTACGTGGTAGTTGCTGCCGGCGGAGGAGGCATACCCGTTTTTGTCATGAAGAATAACTTCCAGGAAGGAATAGACGCGGTAATAGATAAAGATCGAGCTGCTGCCGTTCTGGCGAATGACGTCGGTGCTGATGAACTGTTCATGCTTACCGAGGTGGATAAAGTCTGTCTGAACTTCGGAACTCCTGAACAGGTAGCACTTGACAGGTTGAACATTTCAGAAGCAAGAAAATATCTGGAAGAAGGACATTTCCCGCCGGGCAATATGGGACCGAAGATCGAAGCCTCTATACAGTTCCTAGAAGCTGGAGGCAAGCGCGCCCTGGTCTCTTCTGTCGAGAACGTCTTGAGCGCAGTCTATGAAGAATCAGGCACTTGGATATACAAGGATTAGCACTAAGTAAGTAATTTTTGATTTCAATAAAACAATAACTAAAATACCATGAAAATTCACGAATACCAGGGAAAGCAGGTTTTACGAAAGTATGGTGTACCCGTTCCTGAGGGAAGAGTAGCGTTTTCCGATGACGAAGCTGTTCAGGCTTACAAAGGTCTCGGAGGAGGTGTTTGCGCGGTTAAATCCCAAATCCATGCAGGTGGGCGCGGCAAAGGTAACCTCTACAATCCCGATGATACAACCCAGCTGATTATGGAAGGCGGGGTAAAAATTGCCAGGGATGAAACCGAGGTACGCGAGTTCACCAGGAATATTTTTGGCAACCTTTTGATCACACACCAAACAGGCGAGCAGGGAAGGCGTGTTCGGCGTATTCTGATCGAAAAAGGCTGCAATATAGATCGAGAATTTTATGCTGGTATCGTTCTGGATAGAGAATGCGCCATGGACGTTTTCATGGTCTCTACAGAAGGCGGCGTTGAAATCGAGAAAGTCGCGGCTGAAACGCCCGAAAAAATCGTCAAGGTACGCATTGATCCTGGAACCGGACTGCGTCCATTCCAGGCATCCCAACTGGCATTCGCCTTAGGATTAGCAGGTCAGCAGCAGAAAAGCGCAGTCAAGTTTTTCCTGAAACTTTACCAGGCGTATCGTGATACTGACGCTTCCTTAGCTGAAATCAATCCCTTGGTGATCACCAAAGAGGGCGACGTCATTGCCCTGGACGCCAAAATCAATTTCGACGATAATGCCCTCTTCAGACATGCGGACATAATGGAATACCGGGATCTGGAAGAGGAAGAACCAGCCGAGATCGAGGCATCCAAGTACAACCTGAACTACATCAAACTTGACGGAAACGTGGGTTGTATGGTCAACGGAGCCGGTCTGGCAATGGCTACTATGGACTTGATCAAGTTAGCCGGTGGCGAACCGGCAAACTTTTTAGATGTGGGCGGCGCTGCTTCAGCCGAAACTGTAAGAAACGGATTCCGCATCATCCTCACGGATCCCAACGTCAAAGCAATCCTGATAAATATATTCGGCGGCATTGTCCGTTGTGACCGTGTGGCTGAAGGCGTTGTGGAAGCGGTAGAAGCATTAGGTGGTTTGAAGGTTCCGGTAATAATTCGTCTGGCAGGCACCAATCACAAGGAAGCCGGGGAAATCCTCAAAGCGTCAGGTTTGAACTTCCTGGTAGCTTCCGATTTCCAGGATGCGGCGAAGAAGGTAACTGTGGCAGTGCAATGAAGGATAAGTACTTCTTAAGTCCCGGACATATCGTTCTGCCAGCAGACTTAAAGATTTCACGAGCTCCTGTTCTAACAAGAATCTTCGTAGAAGCTTAAAGTGCACTGAGAAAAAAATTGTAATAGATGCTTCGAAGGTCTGGTGGATTAGTCCCTTTACTGCCTGTTGGTTCGCGGCTTTATGGGATGGACTTGCTGAGAGAGGTAAGATATGCGAAATAATTCCACCTAAACTGCACAGTAATGCTAAAAATCAGTTTCTTGGTCTGGGGATTGAGAAATACTTGAATCCAGAAGTTTCACATAAATTGCCAAAGTGGTTTTTATCTTTTCCTGTGACCAGACTTGCTGAACCGAGTTATCCTCTGGCTGGGCAAGTAACCCAAATTTTAACGGAGAAACTCCGAGGGGTTGAGAACTTTCATAAGGCAGTGCATTTCGCAATTCGTGAAGTTATTGAAAACTCCTTTGAACATGGACAGACAGACCACTGTTATATGTGTGCCTACTCAGTTCCGAGTAAGCAGATAGTGAGGCTCTGTATTCTGGATACAGGAATAGGAATTCCCGAATCCATGATAACAAGTCAAAGATATCCTGATCTAAGAAATGATATTGACGCTGTTGATAAAGCTGCAGAATACGGAGTTTCCAGTAAATCAGACGAAAGAGGCATTGGTCTGTATTTGCTCCGCGATGTAGCAGAAAAGAATGAGGCTTCATTAACGATACTATCAGGGAAGGCGAAAATGGATATTTCAAAGGATATCAAAAAGACTTTGTTGGATATAGCTTTCCCCGGAACAATGGTAAATCTATCTATAAAGACTCGCAGAGATTTTTACTATCTTAGTACTTCAGATTGGGAAGAACTTTAGATGGTACCAGGAACGAAAATTACATTGATATTCAAAGAGTGGTTGAACCAACCCGGGTCATTACGCGAAATCGGTAGCATAATCAATGATGTGATTGTATTCCAATGGAGCCATTATGAGATCGTTGAGCTCGATTTTGAGAACGAGACCGTAGCTTCTGGCTCATTATTTGATGAAATTGCGAAGTTATTTAACGAATTTCCCAAAGAAGAAGTAAAACGGCGTCTAAAATTCATAAATATAGATCCTTGTGATGAACATTTGATTGTCCATCTGGCAAAATTGCGTCTTGCGCGAAAGGAAGTATCTGCATAAATGAGCATTTTAGTCAATAAATCATCCCGCGTCATCGTACAGGGTTTCACCGGCAGTGAAGGCACTTTCCATGCTGAACAGATGATTGCGTATGGCACCAATCTGGTTGGCGGTGTAACACCCGGTAAAGGCGGTCAGAAACATCTGGACAAACCGGTCTTCAATACCGTAGCTGATGCAGTGAAAGAGGAAGGCGCCAACGTTTCAGTTATTTTCGTGCCGCCGCCATTCGCCGCGGATGCCATCATGGAATCCGCCAATGCAGGTTTAGATCTGGTGGTATGCATCACGGAAGGCATCCCCACCAAGGATATGTTGACTGCGTACCACTATCTCCAGAAGACGAAAACCCGATTGGTGGGGCCCAACTGCCCGGGCGTTATTACCCCCGGACAGTGCAAGGTAGGTATCATGCCGGGTTTCATTCATCAGGAAGGACGCATCGGCGTAATATCAAGATCCGGCACCCTCACTTATGAAGCTGTCGGTCAGCTTTCTGCGCAGGGTCTGGGACAGTCCACCTGTATCGGTATCGGGGGCGATCCGGTGATAGGGTCAACCTTCACCGATCTGCTTAAGCTGTTCAATGAAGATCAGAATACTGACGGGGTGGTCGTAATTGGCGAAATTGGAGGAACCGCTGAAGAGAATGCTGCTGACTATGTAAAGGCTGAATTTAAGAAACCTGTAGTAGCATTCATTGCGGGACAAACTGCACCCCCGGGGAGACGTATGGGACATGCAGGCGCGATTATAGCTGGTGGAAAAGGGACAGCCTCAGAAAAAATGGTTGCTCTGCAAGCGGCCGGGATTCACGTCTGTCAGTCACCTGCGGAAATCGGCAACAAGATGAAAGAGATTCTGGCATAACGAGGTCTAAAATGAGCGAAAATATTTTACGTTACGATTCCAAGAAAAAAGACGTCGTCATCCTGATTGACCGCAATCTCTGTAAAGGGTGTGACATCTGCATCAAGGTTTGTAAGCCTGAATGCCTGGCACTGGTGGACGCCCCGGATAAATGGGAAGGAGCTGTGGTTGACGTGGTGAATGCTGACGATTGCACTTTCTGTAAACTGTGCGAATTGCAATGTCCCGATTTCGGCATACGCATTCTACGCAAGGATGAGGTGGGCAAGATACAATTCGGCGATACCAAGAAAACTGCGGCCGAACAATAATGCGGTTTTCAGTAGTAAGTACTTGTTAAATTAATTCGATAAACTACCATACCAGAGGTTAAAGATGTCATCTGCTTCCTCGGAAAAATCTGATATAGTTTTTTGGCAGGGAAATGAAGTTGTGGCACGCGCTGCCATTGCAGCGGGCTGCAGATTCTATGGGGGATACCCTATTACTCCCTCGTCTGAGATCGCTGCCGTCATGGCAGAATTGCTTCCTGAAGTTGGAGGAACCTTCATACAGATGGAAGATGAAATTGCAGCTATGGGCACTGTGATAGGCGCTTCCCTGGTTGGAAAGAAGTCCTTAACTGCTACTTCGGGTCCAGGATTTTCGCTGAAATTAGAGCATTTAGGTTATGCTTGTATAGCGGAAGTCCCCTGTGTAATTGTAAATGTCATGCGCGGTGGACCGTCCACTGGTTTGCCCACGGCGCCGGCACAAGCGGACGTCATGCAGGCAAAATGGGGCACACACGGAGATCATCCCACCATAGCGCTGGCTCCTGCCTTCCACCGGGAAATATACTTAGACACCATCAAAGCATTCAATATTTCTGAAAAATACCGCGTGCCCGTAATAATCCTCATTGATGAAGTACTGGGGCACATGAGTGAAGGTATGATCATTCCCGACCCTTCAGAATATGAAATAATTGACCGTGTAAAGCCCTCTGTCCCGCCGGAAGAGTACAATCCCTACGACACGCAATACGGTGACGTGCCTCCCATGGCTAACTATTTCGAAGGCTACCGTTTTCATGTCACCGGGTTGAATCACGGCGCCAACGGTTTCCCCACCACCGTTCCGGATATATGTCATAACGACGAAGTGAGAATGATTCAGAAGGTGATGAAGGATGTGGACACTTTGACCGAATACGATGAGTATATGTTGGAAGACGCTGAAGTCGCTGTGTTTGCATTCGGATCCACCGCTCGCGGAGCGAAGATGGCTGTCGAAAAAGCCCGCCAGGAAGGACTTAAAGTGGGATTGTTCCGTGCCATTACGCTGTGGCCCTTCCCTGAGAAGGTCATCCATGAATTGGGGCAAAGGGTGAAAGCTTTTGTTGTCCCCGAAATGAACCTGGGACAGATGATCCTTGAAGTGGAACGTTCCGTGCATAAGGAAATGCCCATTGTCGGAGTTAACAAGGTTGGCGGCGTTCCGGTGCCACCGTATGAAATCCTGGAAAAAATTAAGGAGGTACTACAACATGCCTAAAGCTGCTGTTGATTACTTATATTACTTGAGGGCGGAAAAACTCCCCCACATGTGGTGCCCGGGCTGCGGGATCGGTATTGTCGTCAAATCTATGATAGGTGCGATAGATTCACTTGGATGGGATAAGAACGATATCGCCGTAATTTCCGGGATTGGCTGCACTTCACGAGCGCCCGGATACATGGATATGAATACTCTCCATACCACTCATGGCAGAGCTCTCTCCTTTGCCACGGGTGTGAAGATGGCTGCCCCAGACAAGCATATAATCGTCATTTCCGGCGATGGAGATGCAACTGCCATCGGCGGCAATCACTTCATTCACGCTTGCCGGCGCAATATAGATATCACTTTGATCATCAACAATAACAATATCTATGGTATGACTGGCGGTCAATTCAGTCCGACAACTCCCTACGGAGCTCGAGCCGCCACCACTCCACATGGCAATATAGACCCGGCATTTGACTTGGTGGAGTTAGCTAAGGGTGCCGGTGCAACTTATGTCGCCAGAGGCGCGGTGGACAACGCCCGCATGATGGAGAAGTATTTCAAAGATGGGATGGAACATCACGGATTTTCTGTTATTGAAATTCTGTCCAATTGCCACACACAATATGGACGGCGCAATAAAATGGCTGATGCCATCACCATGATAGACTGGATCAGTGATCAGGTCGTCAGCAATAAAAAAGCAGCGAAAATGTCCCCGGAAGAGTTAGAGGGGAAAATCATTACCGGGGAGATGTACCACAACACTGAACTTGCCGAATATACCGACGAATACGCTAAATTAATCGAACGAGTACAAGCTAAGGCCGCTTTAAAAGCATAGGTGCTGAAATGAGCAATCGTTATGAAGCCCGTTTTTCCGCAGTAGGCGGGCAGGGAGTACTTCTGGCAGGGGATATACTTGGTTTGGCTGCGCAAAAATTTGAAGGACGTTATTCCCTTCAGAGCCCAACCTATACCGCCCAGGTGCGTGGAGGTCCAACCAAAATTGACGTCATCATCGATGACGAACCCGTCATGTATCCCAAAACTACTGCTATCAATTTTTTTCTTTCGCTGGCGCAAGGATCGTATGACGCCTTCCTGTACGATTTGCGGGATGATGCCATAGTAGTTATTGACCCTGTGTTGGTAACCAAATGGGATGAAAAGTATAAAACCTACCAGGTTCCGGTTATTGAAATAACTAAAACCAAAGTTGGCAAGATGATCATGTCTTCCGTACTTTCTCTGGGAATTATGATCGAATTGACTCAAGTCGTCAGCAAGGAAGCTATCGAAAAAGCGCTTCTTCAGAAAGCTCCCAAAGGTACAGAAGAACTGAATCTTAAAGCGTTGCGAACAGGCTATGAAGAAGCCCAGAAATTGTTAGCGCAGGAAACATAGACTAAAATAAGTAGTCAACCTCGGCAGAATTCAATAAATCGCCTGATTCGAAGCAGCAGCTTATCGAATCAGGCATGAAATAAATACAGGTAAAATGGAAAGAACTTTACTGATTATCAAACCCGACGCTGTTGAAGCAAACAACATCGGTAATATCTTAAAAATCATCGTTGACGTCGGCTTTACCATCAAGGCGATGAGGATGACCAGGCTCACCCGCGATCAAGCAGCCAAATTTTACGGCATACACGAAGGCAAACCGTTCTTTGAATCTCTACTGGATTACATGACCTCCGGTAAGATCGTGCCAGTCGCCTTAGAACGCGAAAATGCCGTAGCTAAACTACGAGAAGTTTTAGGCGCCACCGATCCGGCCAAAGCTGATACCGGCACTATTCGTAACCTCTACGGTTCGAGCATAGAGAGGAACGCCTCGCACGGTTCCGATTCAGCTGAAAATGGGAAGATAGAGACAGCCTTTTTCTTCGGTGAAATGGAATATTAATTGATGGCTGCAGAGGAAGACTTAAAATCATTGTTGCGTCAGGGAATCCCTGAAGATGACGATTCGGTTTCTGTAGAGGAAGATGCCAGTACCGATGTGCTCCATATCGGTGTCCTCGGTGCGGGAACTATGGGACAGGGAATCTCTGAAGTCGCCTCCCAAGCCGGGATTGATGTCATCTTAATAGAGAAGGATGATCGCAGCCTGCAGGAATCATTGCTTGGCATTGAGGATCATCTCGACTATGAGATAAGCAGATGGTCTAAGACCGAATCGGATAAAAAAGCGATCCTTTCCAGGATTCACGGGACTGTAGATCCGACAGAGGCACAAAATGAGCCCATCGTCATTGAGGCTTTGCCGGATAATCTGGAACTGAAGAAGGAAATCTTCGCATCACTTGACAAAATCTGTCACGAAGATACCATCCTCATAACCAATACGTCAACTCTATCGATCACGGAGATCGCCGCTGTAACCGGGAGAGAAGATCAGGTCATTGGAATGCACTTCCTGTATCCGGTGTCTAAAACTCCTGTGGTCGAAGTAGTGCGTGGTTTGAAAACCTCTGACGATACCTTCAGGCGCACTTTCGGTTTCGCTCAGCAGTTGAAGAAAACACCTGTGGAAGTATTTGAATATCCTGGATACGTGACCACCAGGATTATCCTGCCCATGCTGAACGAAGCCATGCACGTATTGATGGAAGGAACCGCTTCGGCTGGAGACATCGATACAGCCATAAAGCTGGGCTATAATATGGATCACGGTCCCTTAGCCTTAGCAGACCAGATGGGTTTAGATGAAGTAATGATCTGGATGGAATCTCTCTTTCACGAATTAGGTGACTTGAAGTACAGACCCTGTCCCCTATTGCGCAAGCTGGTTCGTGCTGGACATTTAGGAAAAAAGACCCACTGGGGTTTCTTCCGTTACGATAAAAACGGGCATATCATTCCCGAAGAGGACGCACAATGAAGATCCTGATCCTAAATTGTGGATCTTCTTCAATCAAGTACCAGTTCATCGAAACCGGCACCAGGATTGTTCAAGCCAAGGGTTCGGTGGAGCGGATCGGTATGAAAGGCGCTCTCCTGAAGCAGAAACGTCATGATGGCGATGAAGTCAAGATCACTGGTGAAATTATCGATCATCAAGCCGGCGTTGAATATATCTTAAGTATTCTGCTATCCAAGAACCACGGCGTAATAGAAAACAAATCCCAGATAGATGCCGTCGGACATCGTGTGGTTCACGGTGGAGAAAAATTCACCGGATCAGTATTAATTAATGATGAGGTTATGAAAGGGCTTGAGGATTGCATGGAACTGGCTCCCCTGCATAATCCGCCCAATATCAAGGGCATCAAAGCCTGTCAGCGCTTGTTGCCTAAAGCCCCCATGGTGGGAGTATTCGATACTGCCTTTCATCATACCCTTCCGGATTACGCCTACATGTATGGACTTCCCTATGTGCTATACAAGCGCTACGGGATCAGGCGTTACGGTTTTCACGGCTCTTCCCACTTATACGTCAGCCAGCGGGCAGCAGTTCTACTGGAAAAACCGATAGAAGAACTACGTATTATTACCTGTCATTTAGGCAACGGAGCCTCCATGGCGGCGGTTAAAGGTGGAAAATCAATCGATACCACCATGGGATTTACGCCGGTGGAAGGCTTACTTATGGGAACTCGCTGCGGCGACATTGACCCGGCTGCGATTCTCCACACCATGGGCTGCGAGGAATTAACTCTCGGTGAAGCCAATTCCATGATGAATAAGCATTCCGGTCTCTATGGAATCAGTGGAATTTCCAGTGATATGCGCGAAATCATCGAAGAAGCAGAAGGCGGCAGTCAACGCGCTGAGTTGGCTCTCGAAATGTACTGTTATCGTGTGAAGAAGTATATCGGCGCCTATGCAGCGGTTTTAGGTGGTTTAGATGCTATTGTCTTCACCGGAGGAATTGGTGAAAATGCACCTGAAGTTCGCCAACGGTCGCTTTCCGGACTTGATTCCTTGGGAGTGGTTTTAGATCCCAAGCTAAACATATGGGAAAGCAGCGCTGAACACGCTATTCACGATCAGAATTCCAGCACTGCCATAATCGTCATCCCTACAAATGAGGAATTGGTAATCGCTCTGGACACGGAAAAGCTGATCGGTGAAGTAGTAAGTGTAGAGTGAAATTAACTCATATTTTCCAAATCAATAGATAACATCCCCAATGAACAGGATTATAACTAAAAAAATCTTATCCCAGGACGTTAAAGAATTCGTAATTGAATCCCCGCGCATAGCGACAGCCAGACACGCCGGTCAATTCGTCATCGTGCGCGCTAATGACACCGGTGAACGCATACCTCTGACCATCGCCGACGCCAACCCTGAAGCAGGCACCATCACCCTGATATTTCAGGAAGTTGGAAAATCCACCATGCTCATGGGGACGTTCAAAGAAGGTGATGAATTCAAAGATGTGGTAGGACCGCTGGGAAAACCCACGCATATAGAGAAGTTCGGCACAGTGGTCTGCATGGGAGGCGGAATAGGCGTAGCGCCTATGCACCCCATATCAGAAGCGATGAAAGCGGCTGGCAATCGAGTCATCACCATCATTGGAGCGCGCAGCAAGGATCTGCTTATCATGGAAAACCGCATGAAAGCGGCTTCGACCGAACTGCACATTTCCACTGATGATGGGTCTTATGGCGTTCATGGTTTCGTTACCGATATATTACAATCCTTGATCGATAAGGGCGAGAAGATAGATCTGGCAGTAGCCATCGGTCCCGTCCCTATGATGGGAGCGGTATGTAAGCTGACGAAAAAATACGATCTCCCCACGGTAGTTAGTCTCAATCCCATTATGGTAGATGGCACCGGTATGTGCGGTGCCTGCAGAGTTACCGTCGCTGGAAAAACTCAGTTCGTCTGCGTGGATGGTCCCGAATTTGATGGACATCAGGTGGATTTCGTCGAACTGGTCAAGCGGCAGAGAGCTTATCTGCCTCAGGAAAGAATATCCCGCGAAGCCTTTCAGCACCATGAAGGCTGCTGTTCAGAAAAATAAATATAACTGTTTAGATTAATCCATGGCAAAGAAGGAGAAAATCCCCCGCCAGGCTATGCCGGAGCAGAATCCGGATGTCAGGCGTAAAAATTTTACAGAAGTACCTTTCGGATATACACCGGAATTAGCGCAGATAGAAGCCTCACGCTGCCTTTTCTGCAAAAAGCCCAAGTGCATTGACGGCTGCCCGGTAAACATAGATATACCAGCCTTCATTAGACTGATTAAAGATGGTGATTTCATCGGTGCTGCTCACAAGCTGAAGGAAGAGAACGCCTTGCCTGCCATCTGTGGCAGAGTCTGCCCGCAGGAAGAACAGTGCGAGATTGTCTGCGTTACAGGTATTAAGACTGAGCCGGTTGCTATCGGACGCTTGGAACGATTCGCCGCGGACTACGAAAGAGAGCACGGTGAAATCGTAATTCCGGAGATGGAACCACCGACCGGTAAATCAGTCGGTATCGTGGGCTGCGGTCCAGCCGGTTTGACGGTCGCAGGAGAACTGGCGAAACTTGGTCACAGTGTAACCATTTACGAAGCTCTGCATCAACCGGGTGGAGTTCTGATGTACGGAATTCCGGAATTCCGACTACCCAAAGCGATTGTTGAATCGGAAGTTGATTATGTCAAACAACTCGGCGTCCAGATCATCTACAACGCCGTGATCGGGCGGTATATGACCATTGATGAACTGATGGAAGACCACGACTCCGTCTTTCTTGGCACTGGCGCAGGTTTGCCCTATTTTATGAACATTCCGGGAGAAAACTTTAACGGCGTCTATTCCGCCAACGAATACCTGACCAGGTCTAATCTGATGCGCGCTTACCGCTTCCCTGAATATGACACACCCATCATCGAATCAAAGAAGGTGGCGGTTTTGGGGGGCGGAAACGTCGCTATGGACGCAGCCAGAACGGCATTGCGTTTAGGCGCTGACGAAGTTACCGTTGTTTACCGCCGCAGCCGCAAAGAAATGCCCGCACGGGATGAAGAAATTCACCACGCTGAAGAGGAAGGCATAAACTTCCAGTTGCTCACAAACCCGACTGAACTATTGGGCGACGAAGAGGGCTGGGTCACAGGCATGAGATGCATCCGTATGGAATTAGGTGCACCTGATTCGTCAGGAAGGCGTCGTCCCATACCGATTGAAGGATCGGAATATATCATTGAAGTGGATACGGTTGTGGTCTCCATCGGAAATGGAGCTAATCCTCTTATTCCTCAAACCACCCCCGGTCTGGATACTAATAAATGGGGTAATATCTTAGCAGATGCCAAGACGGCTGTCACTTCCATACCTGGCGTTTATGCGGGTGGGGATATTGTCATCGGTGCCGCAACTGTGATCTTAGCCATGGGCGCGGGAAAAATTGCCGCCGCCGCCATGCACCGTTATATGATGGGCATCCCTGAGCCAGTTGAAGAGAAAGAGGAAGAAAAGGAAGAAGTAAAAGAGAAGAAATAGTCCCTTCTAGTCAGGGATTCTCCACGCTTACTGCATTTCAACTGTTGAAAGCGGGTTTGACCTAAAAAAGCCTTGACTTAGAATAGGACTTTGGCTATATTTTGGTTTAATGCGAATCCAACTCTCGGGATTGCACGAAGAACCGCATACATTCAACAGGAAATGTTCTGCGGTGATTTACTTCGATGATATAGAAACATTTCCGGACGACCTCAGCATCAGAGCAACGGTAAATAGAGAAGGTAATTCACTTCGCCTCCTCATCGATGCTGAATTGACCGGCTGTTTCAACTGTGATAGATGCGGCGCTCCCTTAAAAAATCAATATCATTGTCGTGAAGAATTCTTCTTCATGTTTGAAGAAGATGATCACTCTTTGGAAGATCACGAATCGGGGATCATTCCTCGAGGTGCACTGGAATTAGATATCAGCCAGGAAATTAGGGATACGATTATCTTGACACTTCCCTATCAGCATTTCTGCACCGAGGATTGCCGCGGAATCTGTCCCAAATGCGGCGTTGATCTGAACAAAAAAGAGTGCAAATGCCAGCATGATAATGTTGAACCGCGCTGGGAAGCGTTAAAAGAGCTTAAAAAGAAGAAAAAATGAGAATGGCAATGACAGATACTGTACCTGTCATGAAATATGGAGTAAATAGTGGCTGTACCGAAAAGAAGATTATCTAAATCAAGACGTGACAAGCGGAGAACTCACTTCAAACTCGAAGCGCCGAATTTATCGACTTGCCCGAGTTGTGGTGAACCCAAGCTGCCCCACCACGTTTGCCCCAATTGTGGATTCTATCGGGATCGCAAGGTAATTATCCCCGAAGAAGCTTAATACCTATACCCAGGAAGTAAAGAGAAAATCCGTCCACCTGAGTCGTATCTTTATAAGAAGGTGGAACGCTGCTTCAGCAACCCGCAACATGCGAATTGCCCTTGACACATTAGGGGGGGAAAATGCACCTGATGCCATCATTCAGGGAGCGATAGAAGCTTCCAGGCGCTGGGAAGATTTATCTCTCAAGCTGGTTGGTGATCCCGGCACTCTTAAGTCTCTATTGCACAGATATGAGGGTGATCCGAAGAGATTTTCTTTTCAGGATGGACCCAGTCTGATCTCAGATACCGAGAGCCCTGTTGAAGCTCTGATATCTAAGCCTGATGCCTCGATCTTGGTAGCCTTGGGTTCCTGCCGACGGGGTGAAGTCGATGCAGTCGTATCAGCCGGGAGTACTGGTGCGCAGATCGTTGCTTCTATTCAGGAATTAGGGCTGCTTGAATCCGTTTTACGGCCGGCAATCGGAAGCTATTTCCCCACGCCTGGTGGCAATACTTTCATTTTGGACGTCGGAGCCAACACTTCAAGTCGTCCCATACATCTCCTGCAGTTTGCTGCTATGGGTACAATCTTCAGGCAGCATCTGGATGGGATCGAAAAGCCTAAGGTAGCTTTGCTGTCAAACGGAGAAGAGAGCCGCAAAGGGAGCAATATTACCAGAGATGCTTACGAGTTATTGGAGATCGTCCCGGAATTGAATTTCATCGGCAACATCGAGGGACACGATATTTATAGTGATAAGGCGGATGTCATCGTTTGCGATGGGTTTATGGGAAATGTCCTGCTAAAATTCGCCGAATCCATTCCTGAAATGCTTACTCATAGCTATAAAAGTCATAAATCGGGTGATAAAGACTATGACCCACTTATAAACGATTTGATTCCCTCTTTCGATTATCAGGAATTTGGTGGAGTGCCTCTCTTAGGGGTGAACGGCGTATCGATCATCAGCCATGGTCATTCTACGCCGAAAGCGATTACCAATGCAATAGGTGAAGCCATAAAGATGGTTAATCTGCGCGTCAATGAAAAAATTCGTGAACAGCTAACTGAAATGGGTCAGTGGTCAGCCATCATTAAGACCAAAGCCCTATTGGGGCGCTTCCGGTGGCGGCCTTCAGGAGATAAACAGTGACACCTCGTACAAAGATAATAGGAACTGGCCATAGCGTTCCTGAAAGAATACTGACCAATTTTGACTTAGAAAAGATGGTCGATACTACCGATCAATGGATCATTGAACGCACCGGCATCCATGAAAGACATATCAAAGAACCAGAACAGAATAACTCTGATTTCTGTGTAGAAGCTTCCCGGCAGGCACTTGAAGAAGCAGGGCTGGGCGCATCCGAACTTGATATGATCATACTGGCAACTGTCACAGGCGATATGCGTTTTCCTTCCACTTCAATTTTTGTGCAAGCTCGGTTGGGTGCTCACAACGCAGTTGTATTTGATATTGGCGCTGCCTGTTCGGGGTTTCTTTACGCCTTAAGCATCGCTGATAATATGATAGCAACTGGGAAATATACCAAGATCCTCGTCATTGGCTCGGAGTGTATGACGCATGTTACAGACTGGAGTGATCGCAACACCTGTGTTCTGTTCGGCGATGGCGCAGGCGCGGCGGTGGTGACAAAATCGGATAGCGAAAAAGGAATCATCGCCTCGTACATGGGGTCTGACGGCAGACTGGCTCACTTGCTGTACAGTTCAGGTGGGGGAACAGTTTCGCCCGCCTCCTATGAGTCTGTCGATAACAGGGATCATTATCTGAAAATGGCGGGGCGAGATGTGTTTCTCCATGCTGTTAAAGCTATGGGAGATTCCGCCCAGCGAGCGCTTGATGAAGCCGGATTGACAGGAAACGACATTGATCTATTGATCCCACATCAGGCGAATGTCCGCATAATGGACGCCACGGCAAAGCGCATCGGCATTCCCCGTGAGAAGGTAGTCATTAATATTGACCGCTATGGTAATACTTCAGCCGCTTCCATTCCCATCGCCTTGAATGAAGCACGCCGGACAGGTCGCCTTCTACCCGGGATGACCTGCCTCATGGTGGTCTTCGGCGGCGGATTCACCTGGGCTTCTGCCATTGTCAAGTTCTAAGGAGCATTAATTTATGCCAAAACTAGCTTACCTGTGCCCCGGTCAGGCTTCACAAGTCGTAGGTATGGGAAAGGACTTAGTTGATAATTTTACTTTAGCACAACGAAGGTTCCAACAAGCGGATGAACTATTAGGTGAACCGCTTTCAAAGATCTGTTTTGAAGGTCCAGAAGAGACTTTAAAACAGACTAAATACACGCAACCCGCTCTGTTTGTTCATAGCGCTATTGTAGCAGACCTTCTGGCGGAAAGGGAGATAAGTCCCGATATGTCCGCCGGCCACAGCCTTGGAGAATATTCAGCCCTGTATGCCGCTGGCGCCTTGGATTTTGAAGCAGCGCTGAAAGTCGTTAAAGTCCGCGGACTGGGAATGCAAAGTGCAGGTGAAACCAATCCGGGAACGATGGCAGCAATTATCGGGTTAGAGGAAACGCAGGTTCGCGCTGTCTGCGATCAAGCTAAAGAATACGGCATCGTGCAGCCCGCAAACTTCAATTCTCCCGGTCAGGTGGCTATATCAGGGAGTATCGAAGGCGTAATAAAGGCGATGGAGATTGCCAAAGACAGCGGCGCTAAGTTGGCAAAGCAATTGGTCGTTTCTGGAGCATTTCACTCACCCTTAATGGAACCTGCCCGGGAATCGTTGTTCGAGGCTTTGGATAATGTAGAAATAAATCCACCGCGTTGTCCGGTTTACGCAAATGCGAATGCTTCTCCACTGATCGAACCAGATGAGATCCGGCACGCTTTAAAAGAGCAGCTTCTATCGCCAGTATTGTGGCTGCAGTCCATCCAGGCGATGATTAACGATGGCGCTGCAACATTTATGGAAATCGGACCCGGACAGGTACTTACCGGTCTGTTGAAACGAATTGATCGCGGTCTAACTGGAATCGCAGTTGGAACTGTTGAGTCATTTGATGGAGTTAACCAAGTAATTAATTAGAAATTAGATACAAGTTCAACAAATCATGGAGGCAAACATGGCACTTGAGGACAAAGTTAAGGAAATTATCGTTAATGAACTCGGTGTGGACGTTACGGAAGTGGTACCCGAAGCATCCTTTATCAATGATCTGGGCGCAGATTCTCTGGGCACGGTCGAATTAGTTCTCGCCTTCGAGAAAGAATTCGGAATTGAAATTCCCGAAGAGGATGCTGAAAAGATGACCAGCGTCGGGGATGCAATTAATTATCTAAAAGAACGCATCGGTTAACTGTAATTCAAATTTTACCTGAGATTGATATGAATAACCGGGTCGTTGTTACTGGGATGGGGGTAATAACTCCTATCGGCAATAGTGTGCCTGATTTCTGGAAAAATCTGATGGCTGGGAAAAGCGGGGCCGCATCGATTACTGGCTTCGATACTTCCAATCATGCCACGCATTTCGCCTGCGAGATAAGAGACTTTGACATTAAGGAATATCTGCATCCACGCGAAGCAAAACGCATGGATCCGTTCTGTCAGTACGCTATGGCGGCAGCGGCACAAGCGCTTGAACAAGCCAATGTCAATGAAGATAGCTGCGATAAAGATCGCGTCGGCGTAATTGTGGGATCTGGTATCGGTGGGATTCACATTTTCGCGGCACAGTGCTATGAAGTGTTTGAACATGGTCCGCGCCGCATCAGTCCCTTCTTCATCCCTACTATGATTTCGGACATCGCCGCTGGTCAGATATCCATGAAACATCAACTGCGAGGGCCCAATTACGCCACTACGTCTGCCTGTGCCACCGGCAGTCACGCTATCGGCGCGGCAATGCGTCATCTGCAGTTTGGTGACGCTGACGTAATGCTGGCTGGAGGGTCCGAAGGTGCCATCACCGAGATTGGATTGGGAGGCTTCAATGCTATGAGGGCTCTTTCCACACGCAATGATGAACCAGAACGCGCCAGCCGTCCCTTTGACCTGGATCGTGATGGATTCGTCATGGGGGAAGGCTCAGGAATGCTGGTATTGGAAACCTTGGAACATGCTCGAAATCGTGGCGCTGAAATCATCTGCGAACTGAGTGGTCTGGGAATTTCCGCTGATGCACATCATATTACCGCTCCGGCGCCGGGTGGCGAAGGCGCGGTGCGAGCTATGCGAGCTGCCCTGAAAACTGCCGGATTAAATACGGAAGATATCGATTACGTGAATGCTCACGGCACTTCTACTCCGTTCAATGACAAGACCGAAACTGAAGCGCTTAAGACTGTCTTCGGCGAGCATGCCCGCAAGTTGAGTATAAGCTCAACCAAATCAATGACAGGGCACCTTTTAGGCGCTGCCGGTGCTGCAGAATCGATAGTGTGTGCGTTAGCGATTCAAAACGAAACGGTTCCACCCACTATCAATTACACTACACCCGATCCCGAATGCGATCTGGATGTGACGCCAAATGAACCTAAGAGTCGAAAAATTGGAGCTGCTTTGAACAACGCCTTCGGTTTCGGCGGTCACAATGCGTGCTTGATCTTCACTTCTTTTGACGAGTAGAGCGGGGTATCTGGATTGTTCTGGCACTGGTGGAAATATTCCAGAGTTTCATCGCAATTTCGCCCGCAGCTCCGGAGTCTCGAAAAACGTATTGACTATCACTTTCGCGATCCGGCACTGTTATTGAACGCGCTAAAGCACCGTTCCTATCTGGACACTACCGGTGAAAGGCGTATTCATTCCAACGAACGGCTTGAATTCTTGGGAGATGCAGTTATTAACCTGGTCGTTTCGGATCATTTCTTCCGATCAGGTTCCGGTGATGCTGAAGGAGTCATGACTACCTGGAAATCCACTATCGTCAGTGGTACGGTATTGGCGGAACAGGCACGCAAAATAGAACTGGGGAAGTATATCTTCCTAAGCGAAAATGAAGCTAAATCTGGTGGACGCGACCGGGATTCCATATTAGAGGATGCCTTTGAAGCTTTAGTCGGTGCCATCTTTTTAGATCGCGGCTTAGAACTTGCCGCTGCCTTCATCCACCGTTTCCTGCTTACTGATGCGAGCCACATTCTGAACAAAAAGTCGCATCGAAACTACAAAAGCGTATTGCAGGAATATTCTCAAGCACGCGGCGGCAATCCTCCGATATACAAAGTCATTGATGAATCAGGACCGGATCACGATAAACGCTATTTGATCGAAGTTTACCTCGATGATACTTTAGTAGGGACTGGTTCCGGGAGGACTAAGAAAGAAGCAGAACAACAAGCTGCAAGAAAAGGTGTAAAGTTCTCAAAATCGTTAAAAACTGAAGGTGCATAAGATGCCAGCAAGCCTTATATGGCTTAGTTTTTAACAATTCTTAGGAGTTTCACATGGACACCCTCCACACAGAAATCCAGTTAGTGATACCCAAGTCAGCTTTACATTGAACGAAAGATGCGTATCATACACAGATTAATTTTGGTAGTTGGAAATCGTCTTCGGGCACGGCCGTAACTCACATCTATTCGTTGACGACGGGTATCATCCAAATAAGGCAGGGCATGCCTTTATCGCCAGTGAGACTTTCACGGCAGTTAACGAGTTAATATCAAATAATTAGTCATCAATCGACATGAACAACCATTCCAGATGCTCATCCTAATCATGTTGTTCATAGAAAGTAAAAATAACCTAAGATTCTTGGAGTTCATAAGATGTCCGACCTCCTTACTGAAGATCAACAGGAGCTGCGTCGGTTAGCGCGACGCATCGCTGAAGAAAAAGTGCGCCCTAGAGCTGCCGAATGTGACCGTACCGGTGAATTCCCCTGGGACTTGGTCAAAGTTTTTGCCCAGGCTGGTTTCTACGGCTGCTATATCGATGAAGAATACGGTGGCAGTGTTGGCGGAGTCCTCGATTTGGTGCTGATCATCGAAGAACTGTCCCGAGCATGCGGCGGTATCGCTCTTGCTGTAGCTGCTACTGCCCTGGGTACTTTTCCGATCATCATATCAGGTACAGAGGAACAGAAGAGACGCTTTCTGCCCAAATTAGCCAGTGGTGAAATCCTGGCTGGATTTGGATTGACTGAACCTGCTGCCGGATCAGATGCATCTAATATGCAAACCACCGCTCGTGAAGAGGGTGATTACTATATTCTGAACGGTTTGAAGCATTTCATCACCAACGCCGGAGTGGCTAAAGTCTATACGGTGATTGCTTCTACGGATCAGAGTAAGGGCGTTATGGGCACTTCCGCTTTCATCGTTGAAGATGGCATGGAAGGGTTTTCTTACGGCAAGGAAGAGGACAAATTAGGAATCCGCGCCTCCGCAACCCGCGAGCTGATCTTTCAGGATTGCAAGGTTCCCAAGGAAAACCTGCTGGGCAAAACCGGGCGGGGCTTTATCACTGCTATGCAGACTCTGGATCGTTCGCGCCCCGGAGTAGCCGCACAAGCGTTGGGGATCGCTCAGGGTGCTTTTGATCTGGCTATTGATTACGTCCGTCAGCGGGAACAGTTCGGGCAGGCGATCGCCGATTTCCAGGGTATTCAGTGGATGTTGGCTGACATGGCTACGGAAATAGAATCCGCTCGAGCGCTTCTATATAAAGCTTCCCGCGCTATTGATGCTGGTGAAAAGAACGTTGCCAAGCTCTCCGCCATGTCCAAGCTGAAGTGTTCAGATGTAGCCATGAAAGTAACCACTGACGCAGTGCAGTTGTTCGGTGGTTATGGTTACATGAAGGACTATCCCATAGAGAAATACATGCGCGACGCCAAGATCACCCAGATCTACGAAGGCACCAACCAGATCCAGCGAGTGGTTATAGGCAAGAGCCTGATCAAAGAAGCACAGCAGAGAGCCAGATAATCCCACACTGACTCTGAAATACTGTAGGGGCGGACCTATGTGTCTGCCCTTTTTTTAATTCACAAGGCTTCCCCCGAGCAGACCTCTGTGTCCGCCCTTTCCTTATCCCGTATTCGGGCTTGCCTGTCCTTCGGCATGGGCCGTCCCTGACCCCGACAAAAGGTAGCGCGGGGGCTTGCCCCCGCTTTACATGTTGCGTTAGGTCCTTAGTGCAACGGAGACCTGACGCTTTTTTCGAGAAAATCCCCCCAAAAAAACAAACCACTTGACAAAACCGAAAATATTGTGTATATTAGAGGTAATTCGGTTGAGGGCAGGCTTCATCCCGCTGGAGCAGGTCAAGACTTCGAAGGCAAAGCCTGACACAACAGGAAACCTACTCAGTGGGATAATTCTCTTATCCCTGACTATAGGCGGAAATAATTACACCAGGAAAGTTGTGTCGATTAAATTATACGGCACAGAATTTGAGATAATATATCCTACAGCACACGAGTCAACAACTTAGTGACATTCGTTATGCAATTAATAAGTTTAGGAGGTGCTATCATGCATAGATTTCATACTTCTTTGTTAGCGATTTTTATTCTCGCTTTCTCAATTAATGCTCAGCCAAATACCCAATGGATTCAAACCTGTGGAGGGATTGAAAGTGACTTCTGCTTCGATGGGCAGCAGACAACGGACGGTGGTTTTATTACTGTGGGACAAACAGCGTCTTTCGGTAATGGTTCTGCTGATGTATATCTTGTGAAAGTTGATGCCAATGGTGACACCGTCTGGACAAAAACTTTCGGTGGGTTTTCATATGAAAGCGGAACTGGTATAATACAGACCACAGATGGTGGATATATCATCATTGGTGACACCTTCTCATTCGGACCGGGAGATTGCGATATTTATTTGATAAAAACTGATGAAAACGGAAACGAAGAATGGTCTGAAGCATACGGTGGTACAGGCAGAGACGCTGGTAATGACGTAATACAAACCAGTGATAACGGATATATTCTTGTTGCTGAAACCTGGTCATATGGTCCCGGCGAAGAGAGTATTTTTATCATTAGAACTGACAGCAACGGTATTACACAGTGGGAGAGGACTTTCGGTGGTTCCAATTGTGATGAGGGATTCAGTATTAGACAAACCTCAGACGATGGTTTCGTTATCGCCGGCTGCACCAATTCCTTTTCAATGTCTTCCTCGTTTTATGATATGTATTTGATAAAAACCGATGCTTTTGGTATTGAACAATGGTCGAGGACTTATGGCGGCAGTGGGTCAGACGTTGGACATGACGTTATGCAAACGCCTGATGGAGGTTATATTATCACCGGCGCGACCAATTCATCCGGGGCAGGCATGTACGATGTGTGTTTGCTGAGGACCGATGCTGATGGGAACCCAACATGGACACAAACGTACGGGGGAACTTCAGCTGAAGAAGGTCATAGCGTTGATCTTACGTCCGATAACGGATTCATAGTGACGGGGTATTCGCTTTCTTATTCGCCTCCAGGAGTCTATTTATTAAAGACAGATGCCTCCGGCAGTGAAGAATGGCATAAAATGTTTGCATGTGGATACAGTAGTGTCGGATATGCGGTTGATCAAACGAATAACGAAGGTTATTTTATTGCTGGATGGACAAATACGCTTGGCGCTGGAATAGCAGACTTCCTGATGATATGCCTTGAACCTGAACAACAGTACATATCAGTTGTACTTAATCCCCATAATCCTCCGATTCAGATTCCTGCAGCGGGCGGTTCGTTTACCTACGATATTGAAATTGCCAATAATGATAGTATTACCTACATTGTTGATATTCGGAACGATATTACTTTGCCGAGCGGTGCTATCTATCAGGTTTTCAATCGCCAGGGGATTAATTTAGTCCCAGGGTCTGTCATCCAGCGGGATAGTATTGCCCAGAACGTCCCCGGCTATGCGCTTGCTGGAGACTATGTTTACAATGCTTACATCTATGACCATAATACCATCGAGCTCTTAGCTGAGGATCATTTTCCCTTTGAGAAACTGCCAGGTTCATCAGATTCTCACACAGTATCGAACTGGATATTGACGGGGTGGGATAAACTACCTGATGAGTATCTCAATAAATTTACAGATTTTACCATAAATGAGTTTACCCTGAACGGCGCCTACCCCAACCCCTTCAACCCCACCACAACCATCAGCTTCTCCCTGCCAGTTGCGAGTTTAGTGAAACTTGATGTGTTCGACATCAACGGGCGCAATGTAGGGGCGGGTTTTGCCGAAGGCACCCTTTATAAGGGTAAACCCGCCCCTACACAGGGCGCATGGCATCCTCCCGGCACCCACCAAATCACCTTCGATGGATCGAACCTGTCTTCCGGCATCTACATCTATCGCCTGACGGCTGAGGAATATACGGCATCAGGGAAGATGGTGCTGCTGAAATAAAGAGCAATGTCACTCCGGCTTGTCCGGAGTCTGACATTGCTCATCCGTCCAATTTCCGACCAAGAGAGAATGACAGATGAGCGTTCAGATGTAGGGTGGACTAAGTACGTCCCTTGACGGACGAGCGCAGTCCACCAACTTTCTTGACAAAAAAACGCCCAACCAACCGGTTGGGCGTTTGTATGCAGATCATTCTCGCTACTTTATCAGCGTCATCTTCATGGTCTGAGAGAAATCCGCTGTCTTCAACTGGTACAGGTAAATTCCCGAACCGAAGTTCGTCCCATCGAAAGTAACTTTATACTGTCCCGCAGACATCTCACCTTCAGCTATGGTAGCAACTTCACGTCCCTGTAGATCGAAAATTTTCAGCGAAACATAACCGTTATCAGCCAGACTGAAAGGTATAGTCGTGGACGGGTTGAAGGGATTGGGATAAGCGCTTCCCAAACTGTACGATTCCGGCGTCTGCATGGAAACAAGTTCCTCTTCCCAGCCGTAAACAGCCGTTTCGGATACCCATTCACCCGGATCACTGTCAGGCAGACCCTTGGTAAAGGGGAAGCTGTCTTCTGAGTATATAGTCCCCCCGTAAGACGACCCCATGTGAACCCAGAGGTTATAATTGCCATCTGGCTCACTACCTGCAATGGTAGTTGTCAGTGAACGGGTTACGTTCACTCCCACCATGAGGGTGAGATTACGCAAAATCAGTGCGCCAGACCAACTGCCATTGGGGTATTCCAAATCCAGCCAGGCAGCCATGGGCACACCGTATGTTTCGTTATTCACCAGATTAACGTCATGATATAATGTACCACCGGAAGATGGTAATGACGTAGATCCTGTAGGTGTAGTCGTTATGATAACATCAGGCAGAGTACCGCCGGGAACTGCAGAAACCGCAACCAAAGCATCGATCTTGCCCGCTCCATGATCGTTATCTTTTCCGGGCGAACCCCAGTCAATTGCCGTTGTTTCCAGGTACATGTCAAGGTCAGCCGGAGTCAAACTGGGATCTTTATGCAGCATCAACGCGAATGTGCCCGCCACATGCGGAGTCGCCATGGAAGTACCATCCCAGCCGTCCGCATATCCCCAGTTATCCATGAACCAGCACGATTTTACGTCTTCACCGGGTGCACTGACGTCCGGATCTATCAATCCCATCTGAGATCCGCCTGCATATGGATAATCATACCAGGGGTTAATTCCTTCCCAGGTAACCGGCCCGCGGCTGGAAAATCCCGCTAAAGATTGGTACATATTGGTTGCCCCACAAGTCACCACACAGCTTAAACCACCAGTAAGCACTTGATCGGGATGAAGCCACGGCGGCGGAACGTTCCCAGGCGTCCGTACATTTCCGGGGATGGGATACGACCACTGCTGGTTACCTTCATTACCCGCCGCAATAGCACCAATTACACCGGCTGCCAAAGCATTATTACAAGCAGTTCTAAACTGGTAATGCTGAGAAGTACTGACAAATCCCAGGGACATACTGAAAATTTCGGCTCCCTGATCAACCGCAAAACCGATTCCGGCGATTACGGGTCCTTCGCTGCCGTACCCATTTCCGGAAAGCACCTTGATAGCCATGATATTGGCATCAGGAGCAACGCCGCACCGCGAACCTGCCCGTTCCATCGGACGCCACTGATCCGGCAGTATGAGTGCCATGACCACCCATGAAGGCGCTTCCGTCATCCATGGGGTCGTTATCGTTATTGTGAAAATCCCAACCGTGATTGGGGTATTGGGGACCTCCGTTCCACATATGGTCAGCCAGATCCACATGATTGTAATTTACACCTGTATCGATCATACCTACAATTATGCCAGCTCCGGTGTAGCCCATACCCCATACGTCATCGGCATTGATATCCGCAATGCCCCAGGCAATCTCATCCGTAGGGGGATTGTTAGGAGGATGAACTTCGTTTGGTCGTTCATGAAAGAGTAGGTAGCGTTGTGGATCCCAGGAAACATTGGCTATTCCGGGGAATTCATCCAGAGTCCGAATGACCTCAGGAGTTGCCAGACCGTACATTATATTAGCTATCCACACAGATCTGAGTTCCTTGACTCGACCCAGGTTTTTCTGTGCTTCCAAATACTCCCTTATTTCCCGTTGTGTTGAATTAGCCAATTCTTTCAAGTGTCCGACTACCAAAGTCCGGGCTTCCTGTTTTGACAGACCTGTGGTAGCAGCCATCAGCGTGTTAAAGTCGGCTTGTTCTTCCAGTGTTATTAAAATTCTGATGAATTCTCCATCAGAACTTGAATTCATCTTGGCTCTAAGATCAGGATGAAGCGTGCCCGCATTCACGGAAACCGCAACGATCAAAGCCGCCCAAAGTAGTGTTAACCGTCCTATTACCCTCATCATGCCTCCTCAATTTCTTTCTAAAGTTGATTGGTCTGTCCCATCTATCAGAGTAATTATAAGCTCTAAAAAGAAATACGTTAGTGATCCAGAGCATATTTGCATAAATTTACGGCACGACCAACCTTTCTGTCAAGTGAATTTATGCGATTATTACTTCAAAAGGACTTGTTTAAAAAAATCACTTGCAAATAAAATGAATATTCCCTAAATTGTTTTCCCAGTCGATGATTCGTAGGATCAACCTTGGAAGAGAAGAAATTCGTAAATTATCTGCGTCGAACCGGGCTAAAAAATACCCAAGCCCGGCGGGAAGTGCTGCAAGAGGTCTTCCGCTGTCATCATCATTTTGATGCGGACGATCTCTATTTGCGCCTTAAGAATCGTCGTGCGGGAGTTTCACGAGCGACGGTTTACCGTACCCTGGCTTTATTGGTAGAGAGCGATTTAGTCCGTAAAATGGACTTAGGTGAAGGTCGCAGTACGTTCGAACACGTACTGGGACATCCTCATCACGATCACCTGGTATGCGTAAGGTGCGGAAGTATTTTAGAATTTCGCAATTCCGCCATAGAAGATCTACAGCAAAAAGTCTGCTCAGAATTTGATTTCAAGATGCTGTCTCATACACAGCAGATTTACGGCGTCTGCAGCAAATGCCAGGAAAAGGACGACTTGGGTGGTTGATTCACATGTAATTGTGCCTACAGACAATAAAATGAAAATAATCTAAAGAGATCGTATCGATTACTTCCAACATGACTTTCCGCGAAAAACTTCACCTTGTTACCGGTTCTGGTGCGGTAGGCTTGTGCATCGGTCTCGATCCTGATCCCGCCCGCTTGCCTGAAGGATATTCCCCTGATTTGCAAGGGATTTCCTCCTTTCTAACTGAAGTAATCTCAATCAGCACTCCCCATGCAGCGGCATATAAAGTCAACACCGCCTTTTATGAAGCCTGGGGCGCTGAAGGGTGGGCTCTGTTGGAAAAAATCGCACATGATCTCCCCGAATCTTCGTTGCGGATAGCGGACGCTAAGCGGGGTGATATCGGCAATACAGCCAAGCGGTATGCACATGCGTTCCTGGAACGGATACCCTTCGATGCCATCACCCTTAATCCATACATGGGTGGAGATACCCTGCAGCCATTTCTCAGAAATCCTCACAAGGGAGCTTTTGTGCTGGCTCTAACCACCAACCCGGGATCGAAGGATCTGCAGCGTTTTTCCGATGGCAAGTTCAATCTGTACGAGAGAGTGCTTGACATGATTTCACACTGGGCTCCACAGGGAAATCTGGGAGCAGTTGTGGGCGCTACCCATCCAGATGAACTGGTGAAGATCCGTCGTGCTTACCCTTCAGTCCCCTTACTCATTCCCGGAATCGGAGCTCAAGGTGGAGATGCAGAAACAGTGGCGCAAATTGCTGAGGATGTACAAGGTGAACCGCTTCTGGTCAACGTTTCACGGGGGATTCTCTATCCGGATAATGACCTTGATTTTCAAGAAAGCATCGAAAGTGCCTGCTTAGACTATAAAAAGCAGCTTAAGATAAATGGATAACCGTCAAACGGATATTACCATATGATCGAACCTATTTCACCCCAACGAGTGCAAGAACTACTGAAGAAATGCGGCGCCTACTTGGAAGGACATTTCGAACTCCGTTCGGGGAAACACAGCGGGCAGTACGTGGAGAAATTCCGTTTGCTGGAACGCCCGGAAATCGCCGGAGAACTCTGCAGCGCCATGGCTGACGCATTCCGGGACCGCAATGTAGAGCGGGTAGCGGGACCCGCTCTTGGTGGAGTAGTAATAGCGTACGAAGTCGCCAGATCACTGAATGTCCCCTGTGCCTTCGCTGAAAGAGTTGGCGACAAACTGGAATTCCGCAGGGGTTTCGCCTTTCAACCGGGTGAAAGAGTCCTGGTGGTGGAAGATATCGTTACTACTGGTGGTTCCGCGCGGCAGGTGGTGGAAGCGGTGCGGGAAGCGGGAGCCGACCCCATCGGTGCAGCCGTACTGGTCAACCGTTCCGGCAAGCCTCTGGAATTAGGAACGGAAGCGATAGCTTTGCTGGAGATGAACATCGCCACGTATGATCCAGCAGATTGCCCCCTCTGCCGCGATAACGTTGCTCTTATAGCACCCGGCAGTAAAGGAATTAAGGGCAAATGAAGTTCATAAGCTATAAGATTGATACTTATTATCCCAGACTGTCCTGAGTAATCAGGTTAGTGGATTTATCCACTTTGAGATAAAAATTGGGCATAGGATTTTCCCATAGGGACTCCCTTGGAGCAATCCTGTGTCCCATTGTCGGCCGACGGATGACGAAGCAAGCTCAAATTCTTCATATTATAGTGGTGTCATGCGCCCCCGCGGACACATTAGTCATTGTTATTCCGTCAGGTGAGGGCACCTGACGGCACACTTAGAAGTAGCGCGGTAGCTTGCTACCGCCAGCGGGGGCAAGCCCCCGCTCTACCTGTCAAAAATAACTAATCAATGTCCATTATAGATACCCCCCCCCAGCATACCACATACGGGTAATAACAGCAACAGGGCAGTGGAAACTACACTATGAAATTTAGCATACTGGCATCCGGTTCGGAAGGGAATTGCGCCTTTGTCGAAGATGATAACGGCGCCGGCGTCTTAATTGACGTTGGTCTTTCCATGCGCAGGATTGGTGAACGTCTTAAGGAATTCGACCGCGATTACAACTGCATCCAGGCGATGTTGATCAGTCATGAACATTCCGATCACTTGCGCGGAGCTGCCGTTATCGCCCGCCGCCAGGATCTGCCCATTTACGCCAGTGAAGGTACAATCGCCACTGTCAAGCGGCATATCAATAATTTCACCCGGTTCTTCAGCTTAAACAGCGAAACACTCGAATTTGGTAATCTTCAGGTGGAATCATTTTCAGTCAACCACGACGCTTCTGAAACGATGGGTTTTCTGATTGTGGAAGGAGATAAAAGGCTGGTTATCGCCACCGACCTGGGTATCGTCGATCTGGCTACTTTGAACTGGATGCGTGATTGTGATGCCATCGTGCTGGAAGCCAACCACGACGTCTCCATGCTTTTAGACGGACCCTATCCCTGGGATCTGAAACAGCGCATAAAGGGCCAGCACGGGCATCTTTCCAACGAACAGGCTGGTGAAGCGCTGGCACAGATCGCCTCACCCCGCCTGAAGAGGGTGGTCTTAGCTCACCTGAGCCAGCAGAACAACGACGCCAAAGTGGCCCTAAAAAGCGTAAAATCCCACCTGAAAAAGGCAGGACACAACCACATAGACGTCATCGTCGCCCAGCAGCACTGCGCCACGGAGATGTTTGAGGTGTGAGGGGAACTCAGTCTAATCTACAGCTGAAAATATGGGGGACAATCTGCATTTAACACCTGTTATCCAGTTTTATCCTCATTATACTTTGGATTCTTACCCCCGTGATTCTTCCGGTAACTCTTCAGAGATTGTTCTTCCCATTGTTTTGCAGTTTCAACTGTTACGGCAGGTCCCACCCTCTCTACCCGTGAAAACTTTTTGCCATCCCGTTCGTGTTCTTGTTCTCTTCGCTCAAGGTTTTTTGTGATACCATGGTAAACGTCTTTTCTACCATCGTAAAGCTTATAACGAATTGTTTTACGCATTCTTCCCATTTTTGTACCCTTTCTGTTATTTATTATATTTGGCTGTCTAATCAAATAGTTAACAGACGAATCTGAAAATAGCTCTTGGGGGATACCTTTCCCCAGAAGCCTATGATATCTCCTAAAATCCCCAGAATCATGATGAATTCGGCCTACTAAGACTGCGGGATGTACATTTAGTTTTCTGGCCAATTGTTTAATCTCATCAAAAGTTCCTCTTGTAGAATAATAAATGGATCTTTCTATACTCCAACTACTCTTTGGTATTAAAATCTCACCCGCATGTTTGTCTGCTTCAACCTCAATTTCTAGTAGATTCTCTGTTCCTTCAAAATCATCAAAAAAGTATGAGTTTTCCTCATCTAGATGTTTATGCAAGTGTACTAATTCATGAATAAGGCTAAACCAGAAATTATCAAGTCGGTTGTATCTAAGTGTCAAAGCGATTATTGGTGTGCCATCATTGAGAAGCATTACTGCACCATCTAAGTATGTACTCTTTAGATGCGGTTCAACAACAAGATGAATACCGTTTTTATATAATATCTCTCGTGCTGCTAGAGGTCCTTCATCCAGAACTGTCAGACTTGCAATTTGCTTGAGAAGTGCTTTGGCAATTTTCCCAGAATAAGGCACTTCAAGGCTGATTCCTTTAGCTTTTTCAACAACTCTGGTTTGCCATGCAACTAACGAATAAAGATCTATCACTTTGTCACTTCGCAGATTTATACTTGAAGTCCTTTGAAGAGGAATCATCGTACAATTTTTTAAAAGTAACTCTATTTTCGGTCGCATTAAATCCTCAGCGTATTCCTTAAGTTTAGGTAGCGTCCCAGAGAACTCGGGGAACCAGTTTCTTTTACTCAGCTCGGTTAACGGAAACTTACTCCACTGAATATCAGTTTCTTCAGGTATTTCCTTTTGACGTTCTTTCATCAAAACTTCTGCGGGTATATTCAATCCTTCATTGAGTCGTCTCATCATTGAGAGACTGAGTTGCCTTTTCCCAGATAGTATTTCTGACACTTTTGAAGGGGAACCAATAAAGGGCACCAAATCAGACCGCTTAAGGCCACGTTGCTCCATAACAAATTTGATTGCTGAAATCGGATCGGGGAGGTCAAAATGGAAATGCTCATCCTCATACGCCTTTATCAGCACCGACAGGACTTCCAGGCGATTGGCTTCTTCTGTCCCAGGAACGGGATCGAGTATGATGAACTCTTCAATTTCCCGAAGAGCCTCATCGTAATCATTTTGAGTCTTTATAACTTTTAGGCTCATATCTGACTCTCTAGTTAATCTTTATATTTCCATTTATTGTACTCTTCGTGAGTTCCAATACGGATAACGTAAATCTTTCTACTGTTATAAGCAATTCGTGTATCAATACGCCAAGAGTTACCTAATTTGAAGATCACACGCTTAGAACTAATAAATCTTGCATCGTAATCCTGTTTGACATCGTAAGGACGATCCCAATCTGCATTTTCGACAAACACCACCCAGTTCTTTATTACTTCTTCCGCAGTCCTGTGCTTCTTGATATATCTTTCTAACGCTTGTAGATTAATTATTTCCATTGTGCGCTATAGCTGGATTCATAAATATTCTACCTTATATACTATATATAAGATAAGAAGTTCCCAAATAGAAGTCAAGAACTATTTTCCCTTTTTGGGAACATGAAATGCTAAAGATCGATTGTATAATAATCTTTATAAACACGCTTTACCCCCAAAACCCCTTGAAATTGCAGGGGTTTTTGCTTATATTTTAAAACGTCTAGAGATATATAAAATATGATCCGAATTGTTGTGCCATACAAAGAATAGGATTTAAAGAAGAAATGAACTTAGAACCTCAGTATGCATTCGTTGACGCGTATGGAGACCCTAACTTGGATGTTTCAAAAGGAGGAGTGTCAACATGCTTTATTATTACTGCTATTATAGTAGAACACGATCATTTAGTAGAATTGGAACGGGATGCAGATGAAATACGAAAAATCCATTTTCGCACTGGGGAGATGAAGTCCAAGAATGTTGGTTCAAATGATGAAAGAAGGAGAAAGATATTAAAGGATATTGCTGGATTAGATTTTAAATTTTATTCTATTATAATTGATAAACGTGAGGTATGGGAAAGCAGTGGATTAATTTACAGAGAGCCATTTATTAAGTTTACGCATGGATTGCTTTACAGAAAGTTATATCGTACCTTCCCCGAAATGTTTATAATATCCGATGAATACGGGGGAAGATCTTTTATGGAAGGCTTTCAAAAATATGTAAACGAGAATCATGTACCTGATCTATTCATCCGAGCAGAATTCGGATTTGTTGCGAGTCATGAACAACCAATAGTTCAACTTGCTGACTTTATATCTGGAACACTCGCAAGACATTTTGATCCCAAAAAATCCACAACCGTTTCAAAAGATTTTATGAATATTTTATTAAATCGGACTTTGCTAATTGACACATGGCCACCAATAAGTCACCCTTCTACAAATAAGTCATGGATTACTAAAGGAAACGATTTTGATAATCTTATCTGTGAGCTAGCACTTTATAAAGCATCAAATTTTATTGAAGAAAATATGGACACTAAAGATGAAGTTATAACAGATCAGCTAGAAGCGTTGAAATATTTACTTTACCACTTTAGATATGTAAATTCAAAAAGGTACATATTTACTGAACAGCTAAAGAGAATTCTAAATCAGGTTAGCCCGAATAAAGTAACTACTCATTACTTGCGCTCAAAGGTAATTGCAAAGCTTAGAGATAAAGGAGTGATTATAGCAAGTAGTCCAAAAGGTTATAAAATACCGGACTCCGAGCAAGATTTATATGATTTTGTGGGGCAAATGAGTGGTCAGATTGGCCCGATGCTTAGTAGGTTGAAGAAGGCTCGCGAAGACATTCTATTGCGAGTAAGCGCCAACTAGATATTCTTAGTAATCAGAAATATGACTATTTGAGAAGATTTATTGATGAAATAAATATTTAATCTATCCCAAAATCATATTGCTTACAACAAAAACGTGTGTGCTCGGGACAGGGCGTAAGCTCCCTCAGCGGCTTGCCTGCACCTTTGGAGATGTCCCTGATTCTCCCTCCCATTACAAATTCCTAATTTAAAATTCACCATTCTACATTTTACATTCTTTTTCCCTAAAATCCCTTGAATTTTCAAGGGTTTTTGCTTATATTTTCAGACTTATAAATATAACTAAAATAACCTAACGGAGGCACAATGCTCCCCGAATTTGTACCAACCCCCTTTACCGATTTTTCCAAAAGCGAAAACCGGCAGGAAATGATAGCTGCGCTGGATAAAGTCCAGAAGCAGTTAGGAATTACCATACCTTTAGTCATCGGCGGAAAGGAGATCGTCACCGATGATAAGATCGTATCTTTGAACTGCTCCAAGTACGATGAAGTCGTAGCCAACTGTTCCAAAGGAAGCAAGGAACAAGCTGAAAAAGCCATAGCTACTGCGGATGAGACTTTCAAGCTCTGGAGCCGCGTTGCTCCCGATGATCGCGCCCGCTATTTGATCAAAGCCGCAGCCATAATGAAGCGCCGCCGCCGCGAATTAGCCGCCTGGATGATATATGAAGTCGGCAAAAACTGGTTAGAAGCGGACGCCGACGTAGCCGAAGCTATCGACTTTCTGGAATTCTACGGCAGAGAGATGATGCGCTACGGTCAGCCTCAGCCGGTTATCCCCTACCCCGGCGAAGAGAACGAACTGTATTACATACCTTTAGGTGTGGGCGCCGTAATCCCTCCCTGGAACTTCCCCTTAGCTATCCTCTGCGGGATGACTTCGGCTGCCATAGTTGCAGGCAACACCGTAATCCTGAAACCGGCGTCAACCGCTCCGGCGATCGGATACCAGTTTTATCTGATCATGAAGGAAGCCGGTCTGCCTGACGGCGTGCTGAATTTCCTCCCCGGACCCGGCAGTAAAATCGGTGATACCATAGTCGATCATCCCCGCACCCGTTTCATCGCCTTTACCGGCTCTATGGAAGTAGGTTTGCGCATCCATGAACGTGCTGCCAAGAAATCCGAAGGTCAGATCTGGATCAAGCGCACCGTTCTGGAGATGGGCGGTAAGGACTTCATCGCGGTCGATGAATCTGCCGATCTGGATGCGGCGGCACAGGGGATCGTCGCTGCTGCTTTTGGATTTCAGGGGCAGAAGTGTTCCGCCTGTTCCCGTGCCATCGTTCACGAATCGGTTTATGATGAAGTGGTGGCGAAAGTGGTTGAAAAGGCTAAGCCCATCACCATCGGTGAAGTGAAGGATCAGGACAACTTCATGGGCGGCGTGGTGGATGAAGCTGCCTACAACAAGATTTTGGAATACATCGAAATCGGTAAGAAGGAAGGCGAACTGGTTCTGGGTGGAGGCAAGGGTCCCGACGGCGGGTATTTCATTCAGCCAACCATCATCAAGGACGTAGATGAGGAAGCGCGCATCGCTCAGGAGGAGATCTTCGGGCCGGTTCTGGCTTTCATCAAAGCGAAGGATTTCGAGCATATCATAGCCATCGCAAACGGCACTGAATTCGGATTGACCGGCGCTTTATACAGCGGTAACCGCGGCAATTTGGAAGTCGGGCGCAGGGAACTGCATGCAGGCAACCTCTACCTGAACCGCAAGTGTACGGGCGCTCTGGTGGGCGTTCAACCCTTCGGTGGTTTCAACATGTCCGGCACCGATTCCAAAGCTGGCGGCAGAGATTATTTAGCGCTCTTCACTCAGGGTAAGGCGGTGTGTGAGCAGTTTTAGGGAAAAAGAATAAAGAAGACAGAAGACAGAATAATCCCCCGGCTCCTGGAGTCAGAGGGATTATTTTATGGGCGCGAAGCCGATTATTTTACATTTCAGATTGGCGACAGATTTGACGAAGGTGACTTTGCCTTTCAGCACAAAAGCGACAGAAATTTTGACTCCCACGCACAAAATCTGAAATTGCGCCATATCTGTCGTTTTTGGGGGTTATGTGATTGTTTTTCATGCGTCTTAGGTTGTCGGTCATATTTGTCGCCTGTGACAGATGTGTCGTTGTCAAGAAGATGGTTTTTGGCAGTTAGCAGTTAGCAGTTAGCAGTTAGCAGTTGGTGAGAGGATTGAGGATGGAAATTTGATAATTGGAGTATATATATAATATACAACAAAATTGCCTGGAATGCAAGGGTAAAGTGGGGGAATTGAGAACAGAGGACAGAAGGCGCCCCGCTGGGGTGCCTTTTTTATTGAATGAAACACATCTGGTAAATATTCTTCTTGACTTGTGTTATGAATTGGGGTATATTTTAGGGATAGTGATTGAGAATCACGTAAAGCAGGCATAAACCAAAATTAAATCAGGGAGTAATTCCAATGGCATATGATTATAACATATTAAAATTTAATTTCTTTGATACGGCAGTGGCTGATATCATAAGGGCAATTGAAGGAAGATCTCTAATGGGCGCATATATTCTTTCATTTTGCTGTATAGACTATATGGGATTAGGGCTGGACCCTACAAAAGACAGAAACACAGGAAATGATTTTAAGAAATTTATTTCTGAATATATGAAGAAACTAAATGCAAAGTATGGTAGTCTGGATGATGATCTATGGCGAATACGAAATTCATTGATTCATACGTATGGACAGTCGAATGCGACACAACAAGTAAAGCTTCGTTTTATCTTACACCACGATCAATCACCTATGCATTTGAGAAAACAAGTAAATGGTGCTGGACATCGTGTTTTTTTAAATCTGCCTGACTTTGTATCCGAGATTGCTGCTGCAATAGAAATCTACTTTAGAGAAAACAGTGACAACGCTGTTAAACTAGGCAATTGGTACTCAAAACTAATAGCTGTGAATTCTATTGATGCAGCTCTCAAAAGACTAGATACACTACATTCAGGAAAACCATTACACGCACGGTCACACAGTATGTTCAGCATATTGGATTGTGATCCACCCTCTAGCACTGCGAATATACGAAATCATTTCAAAGAAGAAATTGAAAAAATACTTGGTAATGATCCACAAACTTATCCTTATCCGACCGATCCCAACGGTATAACAACAACGGTTACCTCTACGGGCACCACAAGTCCTTAAAAGTACCCGTTTTATACCAGCGTTCGTTAAGCACCTAAAACTATGTCATACAAACTCGACGAAGAAATGGATGTTGTATCGGAGGGAGTCTAATAAACTATGACTAAGACCGATCATAGAAAATATATCAACATATTAGGCTGTTCAACGAAAGAAGAAGTACTTGCATTAGTGAAATCCTGGACTTCTGATAGAACAGATATGAATCACATTGTTCGTTCTATTGTACTTGACATTCACGCATCAATTGAATCAATGATGAAAGAAATTCTATATGAGCACCTTTCCGATCTAATTTTATGGATGGAAGGGTATGACGAACTTCATGAAAGTTGCCTAAAGGAACTAGATAGAATTGTCAAACGAATGTCATTTAGTCAAGTGCATAAACTTCTACGTCCTTGCTTTAAATCATTTGTTGCAACCGAATTAGATGAATATATTCCAGTCATAAACAATCTCAGAAATGAATTTGCTCATAAAAAAACCGGCAGTATCAAATACAAAGGGCGTGATCCATCCGAGGATCCAGATTGTTTTGCACAGATCTATTTAGATAGCTGGTATGTCCATAGTCGTTTAAATGAATTTATTGAGAGGAGAATTAGTGACCAAAGAGCGATGAATGAAAGGGGATGGGAATGTTACGCTGGGCGGTGTACCAATAAAAAGAATGCAGAAGAGTAAAATCCTGATATTTACATTTTTTTATTCGTAAGTTCAAGGCTCTGTATTGCTTGAACCGCGACCAGACGTTACAGCATGATAAAAGCCATCAGGTCACACCCGCCTTCGGCGATCAAAACCTGACAGGAAAGAATATAAATCAATATAAACTGAGAACCATCGTGAACTACAAACCAAATCTTAAGGAAAAGAGTGAAGGGCTGATCGTTGCGCGGCGTTGGGGCATAGGTATTATCACATCTCTGCTCGGAGCAGGAATGTTGCTATCTGAGATCGACCGTATCAAGGAATCCTGGCCGGATATTCTAGTTATATGTTATGTAGCACTATTTGCCTTAACAGGAGTCCTTGTTTGGTTATGGGTGTGGGCAACAAGGCATGAATTAATTATCTTATGGCGGTGGCTTGATCCTAGGAGATACAAGCCGCCATCCGATTTGCGAGAAACCGCAATGATACTTTCGCTGGGTGTCCTCCTGAGTGTCCTATTCTTCGCTTCAAGGGATGTGTTTTTCTACTCTATATTCTTTTCCATTTATGGCGTTGTCAGCCTGCTAACAAACCAATATCTTAATAAGGAAATTCTAGCAGCCATAGAGAAGAGTAGACAGCAGCTATATGATGAATTACTATTACACCAAAACGATCGACGCCTTCTGCTGTATAATAGTGCCATAGATGAGCTAGAATATTACTTTCTCAAGCGGTCCCATAAGCTGCGTCATGTAATAATCCTTTTTTTCTCATCTACTGCATTTGTTTTTGCATGTATATCCAGTAAGAGCGGATCTGATAACTGGAGTCTGGTAGCTTATGTATTGATGTTCATGACGATATTGATTTCAGAATTAGTCATCGCTATGTGGAGAATTCAGCGTGATGACCGGTTAAGAACAATTGAAGCAGATGTGGACGATCTCGAAAGAACCGATGTACCAACATCAACTCAATGACGAAAGCCTTCGCCGAAGGTGGAAGCTCTGAAGGAGTGCCCTCGCACCGGTGCCCCACCCCTCTGGGGTGGGTTAGGTTGCTGTTTTAATCCCCCTGTCTAAAATCCCCCCGTCCAATCCCCCCGCCCCGACAAGTCGGGGCTCCCCCCTTTGGGAAAGGGGGGAATTAGTGGGTATGCAGGGAAAGATGCAGTTTCCCCCTTTGGAAAAGGGGGATCAAGGGGGATTTGAAACCTCAACAATGAAGCATGATCTATTATAATCCCAAATTGAAACTTCTTGCCAGAGAGTTAAGAAATAATGCCACTGAAGCAGAGAAACGGCTCTGGAACAGAATACGACGCAAACAACTAAAACGTACCCAATTTTATCGTCAAAGAGTAATTGGAAATTACATTGTTGATTTTTATTGTCCTAAAGCGAAAATAATTATTGAATTAGATGGTGAACAACATTTTACCCCTCAGGGTAAGATCAAAGACCGTAAACGAGATTCATATCTGAATGAATTAGGATTTCAAGTGTTGCGATTCAGCAACCTGGAGGTTATGAATAATATTGAGGGGGTGCTGCAGGTGATTTGGAATCATCTGTAATCCCCCCGCCCAAATCCCCCCGTCCCGAAATCCCCCCGTCCCGAAATCCCCCCGTCCCAACAAGTTGGGACTCCCCCCTTTGGGAAAGGGGGGTGTTAGTGGGTATGCAGGGAATTACGCAGTTTCCCCCTTTTCCAAAGGGGGACCAAGGGGGATTTGAAACCTTTAAAGAACCACCACCCACTCCATATTTCTGCCAAAACTCCTTGCATTTTCTGATGAATTGTTGTATATTATATATAAGTACTCACCTCAATTGTTTGTTCAAATACAACAATCTCCCCTCATAATCCAACTATATAATGCACATGAAAACTATCCCATCCACCCCTGACTACGACATTTTAGTCATCCAGGCGATCTACCGTAATCTTAATACCGATGACAGAATTAGCGGACAATACAAATTGGCGGACAAATTTGTACCAGTGGAACGATAAATAAAGGGCGGGGGAAGCTCCATTGGAGTCCTTACGGACACCCCCGCCCTACGGCATGGTATCGGGGTCAGGGACGACCCCGACTACGGGATCTGTCGGGTACGGAGACCCGACAGCAGTGAAAACAGGAGATTCTTCGCTGCGCCTTCGGCTTGCTCAGAATGACATTTTGATTAATTACCTTACACCACCCGGAAATGAATTTCCGGGCTAATTTTATGCTATCCCGCTCAAGCGGGATGCTTAAACCTTTACGTCCCGCTTCACGGGACAGAAATTGGTTAGCTCAGGAATTCTCCATAGGAGCCGTTCGGATATTTCCGGGTATTCTGGATTCCGCATCAAGTGCGGAATGACAAACTTGAATTCGTCTGTTAGGTGCCCCACAGATCTGCTGTGGGGTCAATATCTGGACGATTTAAACATGCTTCGATTCGCCTTAGGCGATCCAGAAGCATGCCACCCCGCCTACTCCATTGGAGTCCTTACGGACACCCCCGCCCTACGGCATGGTATCGGGGTCAGGGGCGACCCCGACTACGGGATCTGTCGGGTACGGAGACCCGACAGCAGTGAAAATGAGATTTATCTGAAGAGCTTTGGGATCGCTTCGTCATCCGTCGGCTGACGGATTCCTCGCGATGACGGTAGGGAGCAAACAAAAAGGGCAGACACAGAGGTCTGCCCCTACAATTGAAATGAGATCCTTCACTACGTTCAGGATGACGCACACAGTGCGTCACTTCACTAACACCATCTTTCCTACCCCTGAAAACTCTCCTGCCTGTAAGCGGTAAAGGTAGATGCCTGAAGCTAAATCAGATGCATCGAAGGTTACTTCATGCATACCTGCATCGCGCCAGCCGTTGACCAATTCGGCGACCTGTCTGCCCGAAATATCGTAAATGGCCAGGTTGACTTTCCCGGCATTTGGCAGTTGGAAACCAATCACCGTGGTCGGATTGAAGGGGTTAGGAGCAGGACCTATTAATTCAAAATCCATCGGCTTGAAAGTGTCTTCAACCTCACCAGCAAGATTATCTCCATCAACCCAAACTGCGGTTGCTACATAACCGATTACAGCCTCACCACCATAGGAAGCTACGATCTCGATCAGGTCAGGCCCCGCTACGATGTAGTCGGAAATGTGTGCTCGCCCGTATTTTGGCCCTGGCGATATATAGCCATAATTGGCCATGCAAACTCCCACTGGATTACCATTAACCGAAACTGCCAATCCCACCTGCGGCGAATTCCATAGACCGTACTTGATCTCCATTACCACCCCACCGATCTCCGGTAAATCAGGATCCCAGCTTATGGACTGAGTGCCGAAGATGTGGTATTCGATATTGCCTGTCCACCACAAGGTATCAATCACGTCGGTCGGATCATCAATGGGTCGGAAACCCTCCCAACAATTCCAGTCCATGAAATCTCCCTGGGTAGTGCCGTCAACTACCGTTGGAATGGGATTTATAACGCCCTGCGTACCAGCGGAGCAAATCACTACACCTGCAGTAATCAGGACGGTTATAAATAGCATAGCATTTCTCATAACTCCTCCATGATTAATTGAATTTAAATCTGCTGCGATCACAGTGCAATATACAAATAATATAGCATATTGTCAAGGATTTTAAAAAAAAGGCAAATTTTCGCAGCATCCAAACCGCTCATTGTCCCTGATAAGGGAAAATCCTGTGAATATCTCGCGCAGGGATTGGCCTGCCCATATAGCTCCCGCGCTACCTCATGTCGGGGTCAGGGACGACCCCGACTACGGAATTAGAAAAGGCGGGAGAAGCCTGCCCGAGGCAGACAAGCACCCCCACCCTATAGTATTAATTATTATGGGATTGCTTCGTCCGGCTGCGCCGTCCTCGCAATGACGGTTTGTTTTTACTTCACCAGCACCATCTTCCCTATCGCGGAAAACTCGCCAGCCTGCAGTCGGTAAAGGTATATACCAGATGCTAATCCCGATGCATCGAAAGTGATTTGATGGGTGCCGGGTGAATATTGACGGGTCGGCGCAAGACCCCCGAAGGGGCAGGCGACCCCTACGCGGGAACCGGAGATGTCAAAGACATCCAGTTCTACCAGACTCGAAACTGGCAACTGGAAACTGATTGTTGTTGATGCATTAAACGGATTGGGATAGTTCTGTAATAGTGCGAACCGGGCTGGTTGCTGGCTGTTATAATTTCCCGCCAAGACTGTGCCCGGATTGGGTACAAAATCACCTACTACGGGTAAATGGTCAGAAGCATTTACAACGTCATCCCATTGCAGGCCGTTGGCAGCTAAGGAATCGGGTGACATTCCCGGCGTGAAGAGGACAAAATTGTTCCAGGCTTCCAGCACGGAATCGCTGTATATCATGAAATCCAGGCGGCCGGGGCAGTAGTAACTCGATTCATTATACCAGGTGAAATAGAAGGGAGTATCAGTATGACGTGGAATCAGATCGGTAAGATTGGTGCCGTCCCAGTCAGGTTCAAACGGCGGTCCATACGTACCTGTGTAGTAGATCTGACCTGTAACCATGGTAAACAACTGCTGATAATAACCCACGAAATTCATATCACCTGTGATCAGGATAGGGGTGTTCACTTCCAGCTCCAGTTCACCGCCGGGTTCTCTGGCTTCCCGGATGAATTCCATTATGGCGTCAACTTCATGCTGCCTGCCAGTATTGGATTGTCCTGCTGGCAAATGGGCATTTATAACCAGCATCTGGCAGTCGTAGTCAGGCTGCAGATCGAGGAGGAATGCTCCGTTGCCGTCATTGTTGACGTTGAATGTCTCCGCTATTTCATATCGGCTGACCAGGACTATGTCGGGATTGATCTTGTAGCCGTACCACTGTCCTCCTAACATTGAAGTCACCTGGTCAACTGTCTGGGAAGCATTGTGATTGTAGATTTCCTGGAAAGCGATTATGTCCGGTTCGATGGCATTCAGAATGCGCGTGTACTCATCTTCAAGGTCGGGTTCAAAGAGGTTATCCGTCCAGACATTGTAGGACATGATGCGGATATGCGATGGATCTTGCTTCTGAAGCGATAAAACCGGTAGTGTTGGTAAGGGGGAATCATCGAACACATACTGGATAGTAGTCCCCTCATCGGGAAGGTAATCCTGCCCGGGACCGCTATCGTGGAAGAGAACGGATATGGTATCGCTGGTGAACAGTTCATATTGACCCGCTGGATAGGCTTCCCTGTCGATTACGATCTCGTAGATATTTGATGAGTAGGTGGGTGCGGTGGCAAGTCCCAGATCTTCATGGTAGATAGTATAGGTAGTTCCTCCCGCGAGAAAGTTGCCGGTTCCATCGTTGAAATTATAATCCAGATCAGCACCTATTCCGTTGATGGACAGCCCGGTGGAGATGTCGTTATCCGTATCCAGGTAGAGATCGAAGTCATGCTCCACCTGTATCATCATCTCCGCTCCCACTTCCAGACAGAGGAACAGGTAGCGTTCATCGTTAGTCACCCAGAGGGTGCCAAAATCCAGGCTGTCGGCCAATTGATCACCAACCGGGTCGATGTGCAGTGGCTCAACTGATTCCCAATCGCTGAAATCGCCGTCCATGTATATCCGTGTGGCTTCTAAACCGGTCAACTTCTCGAAAGTAAAGCTGTCCTCTGCGTAAACCATGTTCGGATGATCACCGACATAGGCATGGTAGCTGTACGATCCTGCTGGGGCGCTCTCGGGTACGTTCTGAGATAACGTCCTCTCAATACTGCCCCCTGCAGGGATATTCACGTCTTCCCGTAAGATCAGCGGATATGGTTGTCCACTGGGTAAGATAGCTTCTGTCCAGATATCGCAAAGAACGGGCGATGACTCCAGATTTTCGATTAAGACGTCAAATTCGAAAGTTCCCCCTATAGCCGGAATCTGGATGGGCGGGTTCAAAGGCGTCAGAACCACGTTCATACTGACAACCGTTTCGATGGCATAATGATACCCCATATCCACGATACCCTCATCCTGGACGCCGTCCGTTCTGGTAGTGCCGGTTATCATGGTTGAAATGGGATCGCTGGCATCCACACAGGGACTCTGCACAGGCTGTCCTGCAGCGATCTGACTCAAGTAGTAATCGCCACCGGACCCTGACACGAATTCCGGATCGGAATTGATATTTCCCACACCTGGCCATCCGGCATGTACGTCGCAATAGCTGATATTGGCGACGCTCCCCGATTGAGGATCGAGATAAATCTGGCTGCCCACCGGGGCATTGTTTCCCCAAATTATGGAATTATAAATAGTAGGCGGCAGATCGGAAAAAGTCAAAACGTAAATTCCACCTCCCTGATTGGCCTGATTGCCAACCAGAGTGTTATTATAAACTATCGAAGATTCGTAGCGATGATAGATGCCTCCGCCGGCTGAAGAGGCGGTATTGTTCATTATCAGGTTGTTGTACACATAGGAAAACGTTCCGTATATCCAGGTAGCGCTCCACAGGTTTATAGCTCCTCCGCCGTAAATGCCGCTGGAGTGATTGTCCACGAATATATTATCATTGATGACGGATTCTCCGTTGGCTGAGACGTATATACCTCCCCCGGATGAGTAGGTTTGGTTGTTATCGAAAGTATTATGCCGGATTATGGTGTAGCAATTCTGCCCGACACATATACCGCCGCCATTGTCTGCCTGGTTTTGGGTTATATAGTTGTATTCGATGATACTCTGATCACTCTGATTTAAGAAGATACCACCACCAGAACCGTTGTAGTTTTCGTTATGCGTGTAATTATGCGCTATGGTACAATTCCTTATCAGCACCGAACAGTTTTCGATCCACACCCCTCCACCGCGCACATCGGGATAAGGGCCGGTGCCTTTGGCGTATTCTATGCGGCAGTATTTTAGAGTACAGCCATCATCTGCAGCATCGAAGCGGAAACCGCGCCACTTGGATTCTTCGGTTGAATAAGCCCTGGTGAAAGTTATCGAATCTGCTTCAGTGCCTTCGGCGTTCAGCAATCCTTCTACAGTCAGTTTGTAGTTGCCGGTGAACAGCACCTCAACACCGGGCAGAACGGTCAGGCTTCTGCCGTCCGGAACCACGATATCACCTTCATAGACGAAGTAAGGGTTGCCGGCTGAAGTCCAGGCGCCGGATACCGGACCTGAAGCAACAAATGTGGTGTCTGCACGAACGGCAGAAATAAACCCGAACAGTAGTATGTAAATAGATAACATCAGACGGTTCATTTTCTCATCCTTTCTTATGGAAGTGTGTGGACATAATATACAAAAAATAAATCGCTTAGTCAAGCGAAGAAAATTTTTGTGGGAAATGAAACAGTGGGGTAATCATAAGAAGGGACTCCGAAAGAAAAAAGGGCGGACACAGAGGTCCGCCCCTACAATCACTTTTAAGCTGGTTCATTACTTGAGTAGCACCATCTTACCTATCGCTGAAAACTCGCCAGCTTGTAAGCGGTAGATGTAGATACCAGAGGGAAGACCAGATCCATCGAAGGTGATCTGGTGGGTGCCGGGGGTGTAGATACGGGTCGGCGCAAGACCCCCGAAGGGGCAGGCGACCCCTACGCGGGAACCGGAGATGTCGAACACATCCAGTTCCACTAAACTGGCGACTGGTAACTCGAAGTTGATGGTTGTGGTGGGGTTGAAGGGGTTGGGGTGGGCTTCGTACAAAGCGAAATCGTTGGGGATATCCTGTATGAAGCCTGGATCTTTTACAGGTGTCCCCTCAGCATCCAGGCGGATCAGGCAAACGTCAGTTTCTCCAGCGCCGTAGGAAGTGGTCGACCCCGCAACGATATACCCGCCGTCAGAAGTCTGCTGAACACTGTTTCCCCAATCCGACGCGCTTCCCCACCGAAAGTCTTACTCCATTGATAATTACCAGAGGGAGATGTTTTAATTAGATAGACATCACTATCATAAGATAAGGTCCATCCCGCTATGATATAACCACCGTCGGAGGTCTGCTGTACGTTTCTACCATAATCAGATATGGTTGTACCGTAGGTCTGATTCCATTGTTGTATGCCTGAAGCGTTGGTCTTGACTAAATATACATCTTCATAATCAACACCGTATGATAGGGTATATCCAGTAACAATATAACCGCCGTCGTAGGTTTGCTGTACACTGAAGCCCTCTTCATAATCGCTTCCACCGTAGGTCTGATTCCATTGTTCTATCCCAGAAGCGTCTGTCTTGATTAAATATACATCACTACCACCAGCACCAAAAGAATTGGTCTCGCCCGCTATGACATATCCTCCGTCATTCGTCTGCTGAACACTCCAGCCACCATCATCGGAGCTTCCACCGTAGGTTTGACTCCACTGCTCTATACCAAAAGCGTGGGTTTTGACTAAATAGACGTCTTTTGAACCTGCACCATAGGATTCGGTATATCCTCCAATGATATACCCACCGTCGCCTGTCTGTTGGACACTTTTACCGTAATCATAATTGGATCCACCGAAGGTTTGGAACCAGAGGATAGGTGGTTGGGCGGGAGCGGCTAATGTTAATGTGAAAAGAAGAAGACTAAGCAAGATAGCTTTCATAAGAACCTCAAAACAGGAAGGTACTACTTTCTTTCCCAGAATATACTCAATCACACTTCATTTATCAAGTAATTATCAGGGTGAAATCTTTTTCAGGGAATACAATAGGAAGTTTAACGTCCACATATTATTTAATTACTTGATCAGCACCATCTTACCTATCGCTGTGAAATCATCCGCCGTCAGACGGTAGAAGTAGATACCAGAGGGAAGACCAGATCCATCGAAGGTGATTTGGTGGGTGCCGGGGGTATAAGGGCGGGTTTCGCCTTCGGCGTCCCTGCGGGACAAACCCGCCCCTACATTGCGTCCGTTTATATCGAACACATCCAGTTTCACCCAACTCGAAACTGGCATAGAAAAACTGATAACTGTTGTGGGGTTGAAGGGGTTGGGGAAGTTCTGTAACAGAGCGTATTCAGCTGGTTTGTGGCTGTCATCCTTGCCAGATACACCCATTTCCGGATTAGGCACGAAATCGCAGACGACGGGGAGGTGATCTGAAGCATCTAAAACGTCATCAGCCTGCAGACCATTGGCGGCTAAGGAATCGGGTGACATTCCCGGAGTGAACAGGACGAAGTTATTCCAGGCTTCCAGGACCGAATCGCTGTATATCATAAAATCGAAGCGGCCAGGGGTATAGTAGCTCCAATCGTTATACCAGGTGAAATAGAAGGGCGTATCTGTATGGCGTGGGGTCAGATCGGTAAAATCGGTTCCATCCCAATCGGGATCGAAGGGAGGGCCGAACGGGCCCGTGAAGTAGATCTGCCCGGTAACCATGGTTACCAGTTGTTGCGCGTAACCCACGAAATTCATATCTCCGGTAATGAGAATTGGGGTGTTCTCTTCCAATTCTAATTCTCCACCGGGTTCTTTGGCATCTCGGATGAAGGCCATAATGGCGTCAACTTCATTCTGCCTGTTTGTATTGGCTTGTCCAGCGGGCAGGTGAGCGTTTATAACCAGCATCTGACAGTCGTAATCCGGCTGCAGGTTGAGGAGGAAAGCTCCGTTGCCATCATCGTAGATGTTAATGGTTTCTGCAAATGTATATCGGCTGACCAGGATTATGTCCGGGTTGATCTTGGTGCCGTACCATGCCCCACCCAGCATCGCAGTCACCCGGTCAACTGTTTCAAATACATTGTGATCGTAGATTTCCTGGAAAGCGATTACATCCGGTTCGATAGCATTAAGAATGCGCGTGTATTCATCTTCAAGGTAAGGATCGAAGAAATCATCCAGATGTACGTTGTAGGACAGAACGCGGATATGCGACGGATCCTGCTTTTGAATCGATGATACCGGAAATGGAGGCAAAGGAGAATCATCGAATACATACTGTAATGTCGTTCCCGCATCGGGAAGATAATCCTGCCCGGCGCCGCTATCATGAAAGAGAATGGATATGGTATCGCTGGTGAACAGTTCATACTGACCCACAGGAGTTGCGTACCGATCGATTACAATCTCGTAGATATCGGATGAAACAGTGGGTGCAGTGACAAAGCTTAAGTCTTCATGGTCAACGGGATAGGGAATAGGACCTACGCGAAAGTGACCGTCTCCATCATTGAAATTCCAGTCGAAATCAGCTCCAATGCCGTTGATTGGCTGCCCGGTAGATGGGTCGTTGTCCGTATCCAGATAGAGATCGAAATCGTGTTCTTCCTGCAGAAGTATATCAGTTCCCAGTTCCAGGCATAGGAAAAGGTATCGTTCATCATTAGCCACCCAGAGAGTACCGAAATCCAGGCTGTCAACTAATTGATCACCGACAGGATCAACATGCAGTGGTTCTACTGATTCCCAGTCGCTGAAATTACCGTCCATGTATATCCGTGCTGCTTCTGCCTGGGTATCTTTCTGGAATAGGAATAGTATGCATATCAGCAATGATATGAGGATGTATATGTATTTATACAAACGTTTTATTCGATTTCTTGAGGATTCAGTCACTTCAACTCCATCTACTTTACACGATATTTTTCTACTCAAAATATAAACAATTTAAACAGGTAAGTCAAGGGATAGTTTTGTACCCAAGTGATTCTGGGGAATTGGAATTACTACCGCAGAGTGCAGGGACTCTGCGGCACTTGTCAAGTTGACGGGAAGTAGTCCAGCGCTAAAGCACTGGCCTACGGATATTTAAAGCCCCCTGAAGGAGGCTCTTTTGGGAAGGATTAACCCACAGTTGAACTGTGGAGACCCAACATTGTAAGGCTGTCAGATTCTGGACGCGCTACGCTTGCCAGAATGACAGCCTGTGGGTATTTGTTATTATTACTGCAGAGTACAGGGACTCTGCGGCACAAGTTGTTTCAGCCTTAGAATTCAGCTTGGGTCAATATCCTAGGCTCTTGTTGTCATAGGATTAAAGGATCTGTTATCCAACCAACACCCGGGAACAGATTTCCCGGGCTACTTAACTTCAGATCACTGAAGTGATCGTTTATCTGTTATTTCAAACGGGTGAATTAGTCCAAATATCGATCCGTAGAGCGGGTGTGCTTCCCCCGCTATGAATGGGCGGCAGACAAGCTGCCGTGCTATACCCTTGAGTCAAGCGATAGTTTTATCCCGAAGTGATTATAAGTAGATCCCTACTGACATAGGATTGTTCCATGGGAATCCCTTCGGGAAAATCCTATGCCCGAATTTTAGGTCAATTGGCTAAAGCCAATGGCGTGTTATTAAAACTTCGATCTGAGTGGTAATCCTTCTGGTTGTTAACATATTTAATTGTGTTGTACCGAATAATTTCGTAGAACAAACCAGTCACTTTAGCGACTTCACCTAAAAATTGGGCATCCGAATTTATTCGGATGTATTAGTTAATGCACCCGAACCAATTCCCATTTCATCACAATTTATTGTGCTCTATTTTGTTGACTTTAAGCGAACTTGAGAGTTAACTTTCCTCGTATATGTCAACTACAACGACTGCAAAGGTAATCTTATCAACCAGTTTTTTCCTTTTTTTACTTGTACTGGCAGGAGAAAAGAGTTATCTTTCAAGTTCTATATAATTTATGCTTGCGAATATGCCTGAAATTTCAGCCCTGCGCGTATGAAGACCGGGGTAAAAGATGGATCAGATATTGACGTATCCGAAGATACCAAATTACTGGATCTGCTGAAGAAGCAGAATCCGGATAACCGGTCACGTATCTTCGCTGCACGAGTTGACGGCATTCCCGTTGATTTAACGCAGTCAGTACCAGCGGGAGCTTCGGTTGAATTTATATCGTTCGATGATCCCACCGGTAGAGAAGTGCTGCTGCATAGTTGCGCCCACCTTATGGCGCAGGCAGTGAAGGAACTTCATCCTGAAGCGCAACTAGGTATAGGACCAGCTCTGGAAGACCAGTTTTATTACGATATTCTGCTTCCTGAATTTTTAAATCCTGAAGACCTGGATCAAGTTCAGAGACGCATGCAGAAGATCGTCAAACGAAATCTTCCTATAGAACGACTGGAGATCAGCCGTGAAGAGGCGATCAAGCTCTTTGAAAAACGCGGAGAAAATCTAAAGGTTGAGCTTTTAGATGAGATGGAAGAGGCAGTTTCCATCTATCAGCAGGGTGATTTTATCGACCTCTGCCGCGGTCCCCACGTTCCCAATATTAATTGGATTAAAAATTTCAAATTGCTTTCTTTAGCTGGAGCTTACTGGCGCGGTGATGAATCTCAAGCTATGCTGCAGCGAATATATGGCACCTGCTATCCCACTCCGGAAGAGCTACAGGATCATTTGGATCGCTATGAGGAAGCCAAGAAGCGCGATCACCGCCGCCTGGGTAAAGCTTTAGAACTCTTCAGTTTCCATCCGGAAGCCCCCGGTACTCCTTTCTGGCATCCCAAGGGTCAGGTTCTTTATAACGAAGTGGTCAAGTACTGGACTGAAGTTCATCAGGAGGCTGGGTATCAGCTAATTCAAACCCCGACGCTTTTGCACGATTCTCTCTGGCACCTCAGCGGTCATTATGACCATTACCGGGAGAACATGTACTTCACCAGTGTTGAAGATCGCGATTATGCCATAAAACCCATGAACTGTCCCGGTGGCTTGCTGATATATAAAACCTACCAGGTCTCCTACAAAGATCTTCCCCTTAAAATGGGGGAGTTGGGTCTGGTTCATCGCTACGAGAGATCAGGTGAACTGCACGGACTTATCCGCGTTCGCGCATTTTCCATCGATGACGCTCATATCTTCTGCCTGCCGGAACAGATAGAGAATGAGGTCGTTGACGTTATACACCTGATTTTAGGCGTGTATCGCGCTTTCGGATTTGATGAATTCCGAGTGGAATTATCTACTAAACCTGAAAAATCGATCGGATCTGCCGAATCCTGGGAAAAAGCTGAAGCAGCTTTGGGTAACGCCCTGGCAAAAGCGGAAATCCAGTACGACTTAAATCCCGGCGACGGCGCCTTTTACGGACCGAAGATTGATTTTCACATTCGCGATTGTCTGGGACGATCCTGGCAGTGCGGCACAATTCAGCTCGATTTCTCCATGCCCGAGAGATTCGAGTTGGAGTACGTCGGTTCAGATGGTAACAAACATCAGCCGGTGATGATACATCGCGCCGTTTTCGGATCGCTGGAACGTTTCATCGGTCTGCTCATTGAACAATATGCGGGTGATTTTCCTCTGTGGCTGGCTCCGGTACAGGCTCGGATTTTAGCCATTACTGACGACCAGAATGAATACGCGCAGAAGATATATGATGAGATGTCCGCCGCTGCCCTGAGGGTGGAGATTGACGTTCGTAATGAGAAGATTGGACGGAAGATACGTGAGGCGGAAATCCAGAAGATCCCCATTATGCTGATTGTGGGGAAAAGGGAAGTTGAAGATTCGACAGTTTCGCTTCGCCTGAAAGGGAAGGGAGATCAGGGGAGTCAGTCCGTAGAAGAGGTGGTTTCATTCATGAGGGAAAAAATCAAGAACAAACAGGCTGTAGCCACAGGAGGTTAGGGATTAGAAAAAAAACTATCACTCCAGCCTCACGGAGAAAGCGGGTTTTTATCAACGATCAGATCAGGGTAACGCCAGTCCGTCTCATCGATGCTGATGGCGGGCAGGCCGGGATCGTGGATATAGGTGAGGCGAGACGTATTGCTGACTCAAGCGAGCTTGACCTGGTACTCATAGCACCGCAAGCTAAACCCCCGGTCTGCCGTGTTATGGATTTTGGTAAATATCGTTATGAAATAGCCAAGCGTGAGAAAAGCTCAAAGAAACAGCCTGCCGGTCAGATAAAAGGCATTCGTTTGAGCCCCAAGATCAGCGATCACGATTTTAATTTCAAAGCTGAAGCAGCTCGAAAATTTCTTGTTCAGGGGAATAAAGTAAAGGTTACCGTTCTTTTCCGGGGACGTTTAATCACGCATAAAGAATTTGGCGTAAAGATCATTGAGAAATTTGTTGAAACGCTGGAAGATATTGCCAAACTTGAATCTGCTCCCAAGATGGAAGGTCATCGCAACATGGTTGTCATATTGGTGAAGAAATAAATCGCCATATCCTATTTCAGTAACGGGGACTTCTGTTTAGTTCACATATATCGATATAGATTGAATTTCATCGAAGACGGCTGACAATTTCAAATTGATAAATCGGTCGTTATTAAATACCAAAAGACAAAGAAAACTATCGGGGTTACTATGCCCAAGATGAAGACAAAACGGGGTGCTGCCAAGCGTTTTCGTTTCAGCGCCAGTGGCAAGATTAAGCGTAAAAAGGCGTATGCATCGCATATCCTGACGAAAAAAACCAGCAAGCGCAAGCGTAACCTGCGTAAAGCCAGTTTAATCGACAACGCCGATTTGCGCCGAGTTCGCAAAATGATTATAACATGAAATAAGGAGTATCTGTGCCCAGAGCTTCAAACATTGTCGCCTCACGACGCCGACGGAAAAAAATCATCAAGTCGGCAAAGGGTTATTGGGGCGCGAGATCGAGGTTAATTACCAGCGCTCGCCAGGCTGTAGATAAAGCTAACCTGTATGCTTACCGCGACCGCAGACAGCGTAAACGCGAGTTCCGCAGACTATGGATAGTACGCATCAACGCTGCCTGCCGTGAACACGGATTGAGTTATTCGACTTTTCTGCATGGGCTTAAAGAGAAAGGATTCGATCTGGATCGCCGCATATTAGCGGATATCGCCGCTCGCGACCCGGAATCCTTTGCCCAAATAGTAGAACTGGTAAAATCTTAAAAAATGCACTTCCTAATATAGATTATGCCCGATCAGAATGATCTAATCCAACAGTTCGAAAACGAACTGAAGGAAGTGAATGACGCGCAAGCCTTAGACGATCTGCGCGTTCGTTTCCTGGGTAAGAAGGGTCTGGTAACCCAGGAGTTCAAGCAATTGGGAAAATTGTCTCCCCGTGAACGGCCAGCCCGCGGCGCTGAACTGAACTTGCTTAAAGAGCGAGTGCAGGAAGGCATTTCCCGGCGGCAGATTCAGCTTCAAAACGCGCAGTTATCCCAGCCTACGTTGGACAGGACTCTGCCTGGAAGACGCTCTCAAGTGGGAAAATTACACCCTTTAGTCCAGATTGAAGAGCGCGTTAAGGACATCTTTCGATCCATGGGATTCACGGTGGAAACCGGTCCTGAAATCGAGACAGTTTACTACAATTTTACTGCACTCAATACGCCTGAATGGCATCCGGCGCGCGATGACGCTGACACGTTTTACTTCGATGACGAAAAGCTCTTGCGAACCGAAACCAGTCCAGTACAGATCCATGTGCTGGAACGGGGAAAACTTCCGGTAAGGATGATCGCTCCCGGCCGCGTTTACCGCAACGATAAACCGGACCCTACCCATTTCCCGGTATTTCACCAGGTCGAAGGACTATATGTAGATAAAGGAGTTACCTTCGCTGACCTGAAAGGAACGCTTTTAGCTTTCTACCGCCGTTTTTTCGGTCCGGAAACGGAAATCAGGTTCCGCCCGCATTATTTCCCCTTCACCGAACCATCGGCTGAAGTGGATGCGTCGTGCTATCTATGCGGCGGAGACGGTTGCCGCGTTTGCAAGCACACAGGCTGGATCGAAATGGGCGGATCAGGTATGGTCGATCCTAAAGTCCTGGAAGGTGTAGGCGTTGACCCTGAAGTGTGGACCGGATATGCCTTCGGGTTGGGCATCGAACGAACTGCCATGGTCTGGTACGGCGTCGATGATATCCGGCTATTTTATGAGAATGACCTGCGCTTTTTACGTCAATTTTAACTATCATGCGTATTTCCTACCTTTGGTTGAAAGATATTGTCGATTTTTCCCTCGCCCCCCAAGAGTTAGCCGAAGTTCTCACCATGGCAGGCCTGGAGGTCGAGAGCCTGGAACCGGTGGGCCCCGATCTTGATGGTATCTTTATAGGCAAAGTCTTAGAAGTAAAACCTCACCCCAATGCCGACCGCCTGAAGTTGTGCAAAGTAGATTTGGGAGATTCAACGAAGGAGGTAGTCTGTGGCGCTCCCAACGTAGCACAAGATCAGCATATCGCTTTCGCTGGTTTGGGGGTAACACTGCCTAATGGCCTGACCTTAGAATCTCGGGAGATCCGCGGCGTGCTTTCGGAGGGAATGATCTGTTCAGGCGTCGAACTGGGATTAAGCGAAGATGCCGACGGCATCATGGTCCTGGATTCTTCGGTGCAAGTTGGTGCACACCTAAGAGACGCTCTGGGTCCCAGAGACTGGTCTTTGGAGATAGAAGTAACCCTCAACCGACCGGATTGCCTGTCTCATATTGGCGTTGCCAGAGAAGCCGCGGCAACGCTGGGAATCCCATTTGAAGTTCCCCAATTCAAGGTAAAGGAGGCTGGTCCTTCGATAGGAGAACTCACTTCAATCACAATAGAAGAATCGGAACTCTGCCCGCGTTACAGCGCCAGGATAATTCGCAATATTAAAATCACAGATTCACCTGACTGGCTGCGCTGGCGTTTGGAAGCTGTGGGACTCAGACCCATCAACAACGTAGTTGACGTTACCAATTACGTGATGCTTGAAATGGGACACCCCATGCACGCCTTCGATCTGGATCGCTTAGTTGAAAAGAGAATCGTGGTGCGGCGTGCTGAAGCTGGGCAGAAATTTATCACACTCGATGAGGAAGAACGCCGACTTGACAACAAAATGCTGCTGATTTGTGATGGCAAGGAAGGCGTGGCATTAGCAGGCGTTATGGGTGGATTAAATAGTGAAATATCCGATGACACCAAAGACTTGCTGCTGGAAAGCGCCTATTTCGACCCCGTAAATACCCGGCGAACGTCTAAACTGCTGGGCTTATCAACAGATTCATCTCGTAGGTTTGAGCGCGGCGCTGATCCCGAAGCGACTGTCAGAGCACTGGACATGGCTGCTGCGATGATCCTGGATTTAGCGGGCGGAGAAGCAGCGAAAGGCGTTGCCGACGTATATCCTCGGAAAATCGAACCCAAGAGCATCGAACTGAGACCGGAACGAGTTACAGCTATCTTAGGCATCGAAGTGCCGACCGATGAAATTAAAACTCACCTGTCCCGGTTAGGCTGTGGTATTGAAGGCAACGATCCAATAAAAGTAAACGTCCCCGTTTTTCGTCCCGATCTGGAACGCGAGATAGACTTAATTGAAGAAGTAGCGCGCTTGCACGGATACAACCAGATTCCGTCTGCTGAAGATGCGCGCATTTCTCTATACATCACTCATTCGCCTGAAGAGGTATTTCAGGGAAGATTGCAGAATGCATTGTTAAACTTAGGTTTCTTCCAGGTTAAAACCTCTCCCTTTCTCCCTAATAAGAGGTCTGAAATTCCCGGATATCCTCAACCAGTAAAACTAAGAAATCCCGGCAGTGATGATATGGCTTTTATGTGTAACGGATTGCTTCCCGGTCTGCTCAAAGTAGCAGCCCACAATCTGAATAGAAGTCAGCCGGATTTGCGCCTTTTTGAAATCGGCAGGGGATTCGCGCGGGAAGGGACAGATCAAACTGAATGGGACGTGGTCGCGGGGTTGATGATCGGTTCTCACGAACCACAACAATGGGATCGGGACAAAGAAGCGGTCGATTTTCTCGATTTAAAAGGTGCTGTCCAGAACCTGCTACGAGAAATATCACTTGACAATGCCGATTTTTTTTACTATAATAGTAATGAGGTATCTCCGTATACAGCCGACGCTGTTGGCTTGAAGGTTGCAGATGCACTTGCAGGAACGTTCGGACAGATTCACCCATCGGTTGCTCAGTCCTTTGATATAGATGAACCTGTCTTCTGCTTTGAGTTCGGCATAGATGCTCTGCGGGAAGCTTCGCTGAACCGACCGGCATACAGGTCATACCCGAAGTTTCCTCCACTGCAGCGGGATCTGGCATTCACATTGAATGAAGAAATTCCTGCAGGGGATATTTCTGAAAGAATTAAAGCGATTGGTGGAGACCAATTGGCTGTATGCGAACTCTTTGACGTCTATCGCGGACCCCAGGTTGGGGAAGGTAAGAAGAGCATTGCGTTCCGTTTGTACTTCCAATCTCCCGTACGCACACTGACGGATGAAGAAGCAGATGAGCTGATCCGTGCCATCGTCAGCGAAGTTGAAGGGAAATTCGGAGGAAAACTTAGATCCTGACTATGGCAATTGAAGATCAACAAGAAGAGAAAATTCAGTTCGAAATCAGCCTATTAGGCGACCTTTCAGCTTTCGACGAACTGGAACTCAAAGTAGTAAATGTAATCAGCGCTCTGGCGGAAGCGCGGCAGGATAACGAAAAGCTTAATAATGAGATAGCTGTTTTAAAGGCTGAGCTGGAAACAGCGAATCGAGAGATAAAATCAAATTCAATCCAGCTAGGGGAAACACTTAATAGCCAGTTCGATCCCGAAAAGGAGAGGAAAATCAGGGAGAAACTTCAAGCTATTTTAAAGAAGCTTGAAGAGTTTTAGTTTTCAGAATCGAGCTGACGATAATATTTCTTGGAATACCATTGCCAACTGAACCGAAAACACCGGTACGGATTAAAATTCTTGATATCGAATACACGGTAACTGGTTACGATGATGAGGAATACCTTAAGGAAGTTGCCGAGATAGTCGATAAACGCATGAAGCTACTTTTACAGATGCGTTCTGACATACCACCATTGAAGAATGCCATCTTAACGGCTTTGAATATAGCGGATGAATTACTGAGGACTCGTAAGCAGTTGTCCAATTATGAGGATCAGACTGCCAATTTCTATCGCAAGGTCGCTGACCGTTCTAAAGAGTTGGCGGAATTATGTTCACAAATCTAATTAAAAATCAGATAAATAGTATGAAATTCAATAAAAATCCCCGTAGAGACGGCCTGTTTCGATCAAAAAGAACCAACACTAAAATAGAGGGAGCCTACCTCTCAGGCGCGTAATACAGGCCTCATTCCGCGCAAGCGGAACCCAACCGGGCGGAGGACGTAAGAAACGTTTAGGGAGGCACCCATTATGGCCAAATGGTTCTCTTTATGATCGCAGGCTGTTCGCGGGGATTTAATATATCAGTTTAACAATGGATGCCCGAACTGAAGTAGCACAAGCACCGAATCAACTTCAGGGCAACTTATTTGGTAGCATTCCCCCAGTCTGCAGATAGCTGACGGGGGAATTTAATTTATATAACTAACGGAAATACCATGTTCTCAATAACATCAATAGTTTTCGCTTTATCAACGGCTTTGATAGGTATCTTAGTCGGTTGGTCTGTGCGGTACATAATCGATCAGAAGCGTGTCGATTCTGCCAATCGAACAGCCGAACGTATTCTGCAGGAAGCGGAAAAAGAAGCTGAGACTTTAAAGAAAGAGAAGATCCTGGAGGCAAAAGATCAACAGATCGAGTTAAGATCAAAATTCGAATCACAGGCTGAAGCACGCAGGAAGAAGCTGGAAGATCATGAAAGGAGAGTTGCTGACCGGGAGCATTCACTGAAACACCGCACGGAAGAGCTTGACAGATCGTCCCGCAATCTAAAATCAGAACAAGATCGTCTATCCAATCAACAGCGAGAATACGACAAAAAAGCTGGATACCTGGAAGAACAGTTGCAGGAAGCTAACCAGCAATTGGAACGCATTGCCAGGATGACCGCAGAAGAAGCGCTGGAGCAACTCAAACATAACCTTACTGAGCGCGCTCGTCAGGAGACTGCTGAAGCAGTGAAGGAGATGCGCGATCAGGCAAAGCTGACCGCTAACCGCGAAGCAAAAGAGATCATCACTCAAGCTATACAGTGTTCTGCCGTGGAGCACAGCGTGGAGACAACTGTATCAGTGGTCAATCTGCCCAACGATGACCTAAAGGGAAGAATTATCGGTCGTGAAGGAAGAAACATTCGCTCCTTTGAAAACGCCACGGGCGTCGAAATCATCGTGGACGATACTCCCGAAACGGTTGTACTATCAGGGTTCGATCCTTTCCGCAGGGAAGTAGCACGCATCGCCCTGGAAAAACTGGTAACCGACGGCCGCATTCATCCAGGCCGCATAGAAGAAGTCGTTGCCAAGGTCGAAACGGAAATGAACGAGCAGATCGTTCAGATCGGTGAACAAGCTTGTCTGGACACTGGCGTTCACGGACTGCACCCGGAACTGATCAAACTCATGGGCAAACTTCATTACAGGACCTCTTATGGACAGAATGTATTGCAGCATTCAATAGAAGTGTCATACCTGTCGGGTTTAATGGCTTCTGAACTCGAGCTTGATGGTAAGATTGCCAAACGTGCAGGTCTATTGCATGATGTAGGCAAAGCCATCGACCGCTATACTGAAGGTACACACACCACTATTGGGGTAGATTTAGCTAAGAAATATCGCGAGAATGACATCGTCCAGAACGCCATTGCATCGCATCATGAAGACGTGGAAGTAATATCACCGATCTCTGTTCTGGTGCAAGCTGCTGATGCAATATCCGGGTCCCGACCGGGAGCACGACGGGAAACCCTGGAAGGTTACGTCAAACGCCTGGAAAGATTGGAAGAAGTTGCGACGTCATTTTCCGGCGTATCGAAAACTTTCGCCATCCAGGCTGGACGTGAAGTACGGGTTATGGTTGAATCCGAGAAAGTGGACGACGGCGCTTCCGGGCAGTTAGCCAGTGAAATAGCTCAGAAAATTCAGGATGAAATGGAATATCCCGGGCAGATCAAGGTTACGGTTATTCGTGAATTCAGAGCTGTCGATTACGCCAAATGATGAAGTAGTCAAATATGACAAAATCACCAAAGATCAACGTTCTGTTCATAGCCGATATCGTAGGCAAACCGGGATTGGATATAACCTCCCGTTTTCTATCTTCTCTTCTGCGCCAATATAACGTGGATTTCTGCATCGCCAACGGGGAAAATGCTCATGAAGGTAAGAGTATCACTCCTTCGGAATTCTCCGTGTTTCGGCAGGTGGGTATCGATGTGATCACCAGCGGCAATCATATCTGGGATCACCACAAAGGACGTAGACTCTTAGATGATGAGACTACACTATTACGCCCCCTGAACTACCCTGACGGAAGCCCTGGCTCTGGATCAGGTGTTTACGCATTATCCAAAGGTGGGGAAATCGCCGTACTTAACCTGCAGGGGCGAACCTTTATGTACCCCATCGACTGTCCCTTCCGTAGGGGGAAAAAGGAAGTTGAACAACTGAGAAAGAAGACCCCTCTGATCATCGTCGATATACACGCTGAAGCCACAGCAGAAAAACAGGCATTAGCCTGGTATCTGGACGGCATGGTTTCAGCGGTGATTGGGACTCATACGCACGTGCAAACCGCAGATGAACGAATTCTCCCCGAAGGAACGGCATACATCTCCGATGCGGGGATGACGGGACCGTTCGATTCCGTAATCGGTCTGGATAAGAAAGTTGCACTGCAACGCTTCATCGGCGGTGTTCCCCAACGCTATCAGATGGCACACGATAACATCCGCATGAACGCCGTGCTCGTTTCTATTAACCAGGAAACGGGTAAAGCTCTGAGTATAGAGCGTATCAGCTTACCTTAAATTACTTTCCCATACCCTAAATATGAAAACTAAAAGGGGCTACCCTTAAATTGTCACTCTGGCGCAGCGAAAAGTCTAATGTCAGGATCGAGGAGAACCCTGGCTACGGGATAGGATGATACCTTCTTATGTAGAAATTAGTGAGAAACCCTACACCTCTTGATTCCTGCGGACGCAGGAATGACAATAAAAAAGGCGGCCAGACGGCCGCCTTTGATGTATCACTTTACACAGTGCAAAGTACCGAAGCACTCGCGCAAAGATTGACTTTTCTACTTCATCAGCATCATCTTGCCGCTGTCAACGAAATCACCAGCTTGCAGGTGGTAGATATACAGCCCGGAAGCCAGTCCGGAAGCATCGAAGGTTACTTCGTGGTAACCGGCATTGCGGAATCCGTCAACCACGGTGGCAACTAACTGTCCACGGAGGTTGTAGATCTGCAATTGTGTGTAGCTCGACTGAGGCAGTGAGTAACTGATGTTGGTAGCCGGGTTGAATGGGTTGGGATAATTCTGATCCAACGCGTATTCCTCTGGTAGCATTCCCATGCCGGCGTCCAGTTCCGGATTGATCTCTTCCCACATCCAATCGGTCAACCAGTGGCCATCCCAGTTATCGACGTATTCACCGCCGCCATCAGTAGCAGTCTTTTCGAAGGGCATTCCATCGGAAGTGAGAACTTCACCTGTGATCCGATCTTCCATGGTAATGCGGTATGAGTAGATACCTTCTGGGGCGCCACCCGGGATATTGCGATCCTTCAAGCGGTTGGCGTGCAGTCCGGCTGGAAGGGTCACGTTGATCGGTGTTGGGGTGAAGTAGTAGTAGTTCCCATTGGGTAGCTCAGCGATCAGGTTGATATCGATATTCTGAGCTGTAGCTGTGTTATTGTACAGATCGACGTTGTATTCGAAGCTGCCACCACCCACCGGGATCACCACAGGTGGTCCAGTCGGGATCACAGTGATGTACAGGGGGGGGGTGTAGATGTCGGTATCGAAGCGCGGCAGAATCTGGTATCCGGAGAAGTACGGTGAACTGTAATCGTACTGCCCCATCGCACCTATGACGGTCACTGGATCTTCGGGAATAGTTGTACCCGGTATGTTGGTGTCATAGTCGATCCGCACCTGAGCAGAATCGGCGCCGTCAGTTACCCAGTAATTGGTAGAAGCCGCGAATGTTCCTGTTTCAGTAAAGCGCACCCCTCTGAGTTCAACCAGCAGGGATTCATCGTCTTCACCGATATCATCGAGGTCACCAATGACTGTCGGAGTGATATCGAATCCTGAGGCGTTAATTTCTACAATCGGGTTGTAACTCGAATTGTAGGGGGCATCCACTATCTGTGTCAATCCGTTGTAGAATGCCACCCAGCCGGTCACCTTGACGTAGTCGCCGATAGCCCAACCGTAATTTTCCACTTCATTATCGTATACTGCGATACCATCGCCGCCATCCGGGTCACTCTGGATATGAGCAGGACCCGCGTAACCGAACTCGTCAGCAGCCGAGACATATCCTTCGACTGTATAAAGCCCGTCTATATTGATGGGATAGCCGGTGGTATCAGCTTCGCGTACCGTTGCGATAGCCGTGACGTTCGAGTAGTCATGATGCTCATAGAAGTAGTAGCTCGTCGGGGCATCTGGTGGATCGTAGGTAGTGTTCGCTTCGTTATCGGTTGCTTCGATGTAGAAGTTCACACCGGTACCTGCGGTCTGACCCGGGATAGTGTTGCCGTAAATGCTGTCGCCGGCGGCTCCGTCGTTGTGCAGACCGTCATCGAAGATTTCCAACGCAACCCAATCATCCGCACCAGCATCGTAGTAAACATAGGCTGAACTGACCGCTATGTCATCATATATCATGGTATTGATAACGACGGATTCCATGTCATCCGGCAGGTATGGAATCGGTTCTGTGTCATCGATGGTTGGACCAGCAACACCGCCCGTGATAATATCAGCAATCGTTCGTGGGATTACCTGGTAACCATCAAAATAGGGGCTGGTGTTATCATATTGACCCACCTGGCCGACTATGTCACATTCGCCTATGGGGATAGGTTCGCCGGGGATATCGGTACTGGAATCGATGTAGATAGCTATGGTATCAGTACCAACATAGGCGTGGTGCACTGTACTGGCTGTGAAAAGCCCTGTCTCTACAAATGTACAACCGTTGATGCGAACAAGATAAGCTTCCATGTCCTCATCGATATCCGTTATTACTGTTTCTATCGGCGTCACATCATTACCAGTAGAGACGATCTGGAAAGCCACATCCGGTGTGCCTGACGTCGGTTCGTCTACGATCTCAGTCAAGCCGGCGTAAAATCCTACCCAACCGGTCACAATGACGCTATCGCCGATGGCCACACCGGAAGTAGTGACGGTTCCATCATAAACAGCAATCGCGCCGGTGTTGTCATACATATAAGCCGGGCCGCTACTGCCTAATTCTTCGGCACAGGTGATGATTCCAGTGATGGTAACCAGTGAATCCACGTACAGGGGTTCACCGTTTGCATCATTCACACGAATGTCGCCAATATCGCTGACAACCAAGGTATATGAAGATGCAGTTGGTGTGGGTGTATCCAGATCTTCCCAGTCAGTGGCCAGATTGTTGTCGACACCGACAGTCACGCGAGAAAGACTATAACCTGACGCGACATCAACGGTGCACTGCAGTGAATCCGCTGCGCCAGATCCGTAGGGATCTCCTTCCAGATTATTCGTGTTGGGCCAATCATACGGACAGGTGTCATGATAATCCGTCAGGTTGAAAAGCCGTACTGCATCAGTGGCGCTGCCAGCATTCTGGCAGTTGAACGCATTGATCAAGTCGGGTGTTACGCCGAAATCACTGGCAGTTAAAGCACCGCCAACCAGCAGGTAGTCGCCTGCGTAAATGGTGGTTCCAAAGGGGAAATCATAGGTGCCGTAGGTATAATCGGTACCACCCCACTGGATCTGCCAGCCAGTGAGATCTACGTCACTGCCGCCATTATTGTACAATTCAATGAACTCATGATCAGTATCGCCGCCAACGTGATCGTAGTACAATTCGTTGATGACCACATCCGCAGAAGCGGTGAAAGCAATGAAGCCGACCATTAGAATTGACAACCAAAGTAGTTTTCCATTTTTCATAACCATCCTCCTTCATGTTCTGTTTGGTTCATAGTTTTTCTTTTTAGTTATTTCATCGTAAGATAAGCTACTGATGATTTGTTAGTCCATTATGAGAATCGCATTAAGAAATCACAAGATGGATTGTTTACCTGTAAACTCACTCTATTTAAGATAAACGAGTTTCTTGATGCTGTTTACACCATCACCCGTTAACCTTGCGAAATACACTCCGGTCGGTTGTGATTGTGCATTCCAGTCGAAGTAATACACACCTTGGGAAAGGTTACCCTCATACAGGGTAGCGACCTTTCGTCCACCCAAATCGAAGACGTCAAGTTGAACCATCCCCATTTCCGCCAGTGAAAACCCGATAGTAACTTCCGGGTTGAAGGGCATCGGGTAGGCAGAGATGATAGCGGCAGATCGCCTCTGGGATACATCAGAATCCATCTGGAAATCACTTGAACCATACGGGTTTAAGTAACCGAACCAATCGCCTCCATCCGTTCCTTCTTTATAGAAGGTGTCGCGGTCGCAGGCATAGAGAATCAGATCATCTTCATCCGTTATCTCCCCTATAAGCTCGTACATTCCCGCCGGAGCGCCAGATGGTATGTCAATCTGCCTTTCGCGTTCAGCTCCAGTGGGTAGAGGTGGAAGATCGAAACCGGGTAGGTCTATCATCGTATAGGGACCATAATTGGGTACTTCCAGCCAGAATTTGATGTTGACCGGTATGGTGCTCGTTTCCAGATTCTGTACCATCAAATTCCAGAAAAGTGTGCCACCGGAAGTCGGAATCGGTAATGCAGTCATGGGATCGACCCAGACATCCACGAATATATCAGGACCCAAGTCGTACAGATCACCATCAATCGTGTAGGAAGTCAGACCGTTTGTTTCCAGAATTACATGATCGTTAACCACGACCGATTTCGTGCTCAGATTATGCCCCTCTTCGGTGTGATAGAAGGTCTGCAGATAATAATTACTGTTAACCCGACTAATAACCTCAGTGTGCACGTAACCATAGCTATTGTTATCAGACAGAGAGACTACCGCAGCTTCCGCCTGCAGGTTATTCAACCATGTATTGCTGGTCGAAGAATAAGACCCATGATGATTCACTTCAAAGACGTCGATATCACCAATAATCCCCGAACAGAGTGACTCTAACTCATAAGAACCTGAACCCCTCAGATCACCAGATACAACGTAGCGGAAATTATGGTACTCAACTAAAAGGCAGATGCTACGTTCATTTTCATAGGAACTGGATGTTGGGATCGATATCGATTGTCCATTCATCAGGTTACCCTGAACACAGACCGCTGTAGCGGTAACGCCCCCACCCAAATCAACAATCTCGCCCGGAGCGATCGTCTGTCTTACAGGCGCTGCGGCAGCGATGTAGTTATAATAGGTCTGGGTGGTATATCCAGGGTTATCGCCGCGGTCATAAGCTATGTCAGGCAGGTAACCCGAATTATAGAGGTCCAGGAATTCACCGATGTGATCGGCGTGGTAGTGAGTTGCCAGAGTATAGGTTAAGTCGTTGATACCGTGAGATTGCATCCAGAGGCGAATGTCATCCGGTTCGGACGCCCATCCGGCATCCACAAGCATGGTCTGTCCTGAAGGCGACCAGATCAGGGTGGCATCCCCCTGCCCGATATCGAAATGGACTATCTGCAGTTGGTTAGCCCAACATGGAATCGAAAGCACAAGAACGATTACAATCAGCGTTATTCTTTGCAGGCGCATAGCTATATTCTAAATTCGCAACTTCAAATTACATTAGATAAGTAATATGCAAATTTATTTGGGGCAATGCAAGCATTATTTTTCAATAAGTAAGATATTTTATTCTTGATAACAGCTCAGGAAAAAAATAACCCATGGCGGATTGTGCTTCCCATCAGATTGTTAAATCGGGACTTACCTATAGAAATTAAAGTCCGGGAATATTTTCAACATCGGTAGATAACGCATAACGCACGATGCGGTTATTACCAGTATCCGCTACATAGAGTGTACCTTCGAAATGCGCTACACCTTCCGGTAGGACAAGCTCATCGAATATTTCAGGATCGGCAATGCTTGTTTTCCGCCCGCCAGCGTACATCAGAAAATCGCCCACTGGATTGAACACCTGCACTCGGTTGGAATCGGTATCTGCTACGAAGACCCAGTTGCTGCCTAAATACTGTTCAGCAACCCAGATGTCCATAGGTCGGGAGAAGCGCTCCAGTTCCATAATGTCGGTGTTGGCACTAAATGCTGAGAAGAAATTTCCTACACCTTCTTCCCTTATCTTCTGCACCATGAAATTGGGTTCGGTTTGACTGAAATAGATGTAATGCTGTCCACCTTGTACCTGAACGTAAATGCCTGCCGGATCGATAGTGGTCCCCATGCCGGTTCCGTGAACAGCTATATCTCTCTCGAAGTCGCCGTAATAGGTATATGCAACAAATCCGTTGTTCAGCATCACCATATTGTGATAATTCAAAGTCAAACGGCTGACACGGTCTGTTAGATCAGTGATGTACACCGTTTCATCCGGCCCTCCGGCAACGCCACGATACTTGGATAGACCGTTGGGATCCTGATAGAAGACCTTAGGGGCATAAACAGAATCGATTCTGTCTGGATCGTAGGAAAATATAAAGTCTATTATGACGTACCTGTCCGGCGTCTGCGTCTCCAACTCTACAAACTCGGTGAATGACGCATTTGTCGTATCAAGTTCAAGGGTGTCCAAAACGACAAAATAATCGAGAACTGATTCCACGCCGACTTCATTAATATATTGATTCCAGTACCAAACCGTAGGACCTCCAGCCACCATAAACAGGTTGAGCTTCTCATCCTGTCCGATTGCTTCGATTACATCTCCCGAACCGATTCCTTCCAATCCATCTAGATCAGCCAGGTCGTCAGTCCATCCGGTTTCGATGGAATTGCCAACGCGGTCGAAAACTGCGATTCTCTCATTTCCGCGATCTACCACGAACACATAACCATCCGGGCCCACAACTATATCACATGGTTCATTTAAGGGTATCCCGTTGTTAATTGTCCAATCAGGCGCCAGATGAATGTACGTCGTATCTCCAGATCCAAAAGAGACACTGGCAGGCGATGACGGTAGCTCCATCTTGGTACCGCAAGCGCTGATTACCACCAGAATAAACACAATCGCAACTATGCCAAGTACTTTCTGATTACTCTCGTTATTTAGTTCGGGTGATCTCACGTATTATCCTGTATTGTTCCTAGTTCATACCACCATAAAATATTTGGCTGGAATAACGCTTTGCCAAATCAAGCCTGCCAAAATTGGTATAGGCAAAATCCAATTCAATCTGCAGCCCCTGATAAGGGATTCTAACTCCAATGCCCGCTACCCAGCTCTCTTCCCCCCTATTTATTTTTTGTCCCCAGCGCAGTACAATTATATCATGGGCGACATATTCCATACCCAAGGACAGGCTTTCAGCATTATCCACGGGATGTTCCAATGCCAGAGCCAGGAGAATCTGGTGCAATTGTGATTGGTACACCGATCCGGCAACTCCTAAACGAAACAGAGTCGGAGGTGGATATTCTTCGTACTGCTGGCTGCCGTTATCAGCCTGATAGCTTCCAGCAGGGCGCATATTGGGCCCAAAATGCTGCAGTGATGCTGCCAAACGTATATCGCGCAGACCGGTAAAATAGAGAGTGCCGATATCTCCTAATATTGATGACATATTAAGGTCGTCTAACTTCTCACGCGCATATTTCAGCGTTACGCCTACGGAAAACCGATGAGTCAACGAATGTGAATAACTCGCTCCGATCAGAAAATCGCCATAGGAAACGTAGCGTCCCGTGCCGTGAGGTTTTGTCACCGTCGTTTCCTCAAAATTCGGAAGCGTCAGTGCACCAGCAAAAAGACCGATAGCGGACGTTTCCTTCAACTTGTGAACCCAACTTATGTAACTGTATTGTATATCGGCAGGCCATTGCAGGTAATTGAACAGCACTCCAGAATTACCCCGCATACGTACTCCGCCAGCAGGATTCCAGAAGAGGCAAGAGGGATCATCCGCAATAGCCACGAATCCTCCCCCTAATCCTTCCGCACGAGCTCCGATGCCGATCTTCAGAAAGGTCATGGAGGTGGTGCCAGCTCGCTCGGCTCCCAATACAGGGAAAAGCCCTGATGCTAAGACAGCATGAGGGATCAACCAGAAGGCTGTTAACAGTACTAATAGGCTTTTATTGTTCTTCAGATTCATAAAATTATTTGTATTGGAAACATGCTTCGTCCCTGACTTCGTCAGAGCCAGAAACATGCCACCCACAATCTCAGAATTTAACAGACATCCCACATATCATCTTTCTGGGTTCACCATATCTGGATGGATCTAAGGTTACATATCCTAAATTATTCTCCCAGGTTAAAGGGTATGGATCTCCTGGTTCGAACGCTCTACCCGTCAAGGAATTTAAAGTCTTGGGACGCTTGAAATTAAAGAGGTTTTCCACTTCCGCGAAGATGGTGTATCTCACCCCTCCAAAACGGAAATCTTTGTACACTTTAGCATCGACTGTATTCCAGGGATCGCTCAAGGCATTGTTGGTCTCAGGATCGTATTGAATGTCGCCGGTTTCCGTCAGGAAGGCTGTTGTGTACCGTTTCCCTGACTCAATCTCCCAGCGCACGGACGCTCCCCAATCGGAAGGTAATCTGATCCCGAAGAGTTTCGGGTGATCGTTCTGACCGACCCGGTAATACAGGTCTAAAGCTAACCGAATAGGTCTATCCCAATTCAGATAGGATTCACCCAGAGTCGAATTCTGCAGAAGCACGTTACCAGCGGCGGCCTGCAGATTGGCTGTGGCGCTGGACGATTTGCCCGTAGCTATCTGGTAAGTGGCATCTATTCTGGCAGTTATGCGTTCCCACCGGGCTCGCAACCGCATTTCCAATCCCCGCACACGAGCGTTATCTATATTGAAGTACTGGTAGTAAGTCGTACCCCTGTTTATGTCGCGAATTTCGAAGGAAGTCGCATAATTGAATAGATCTTTGTAGAACGCCACTAACTCGATGGTTCTGTCCGCTGAGAAGCGATGCCGCACGCCCATCTCGTAGGCGACAGTTGTGGTGGGTTCCAAATTGGGGTTGCCGAACAGTTGGAAAGTTGACTGAGTTCCACTGCCCAGTTTTGAATAAACGTAGGCGTACTTGGGACGTTGGGAAAAATGTCCGTACGATAAAAAGAGAACGTCACCTTCGGTGATGGGATGTGAGATCCCCAGCCGGGGCGAAAGATGGCCTTTACCCCGGTATCCCAGGAACTCGAAAGTGTTGTCGTAGAAATACTGTCGCGCTTCATCGGTTAAGGCTACAGTGTTGGGATCAGCTACTGCGTTTTCTATGTACTTGCCCGGGAACCAGGTATCAAACCGCAAGCCCACGTTGGCGATCATCCCCTCAAATTCGATCTTGTCCTGAACGTACAATGCAGCGGCGGCTGTATGGGCGTTATAGGAATCCCAATCACCGCCCAAAAGCCCCTGTTCAACACCCAACCAGGGGTCATTGATATGAAGCATTTGCAGTTCAGTGGTTTCCAGATCTATACCGGTTTTAATAGTGTGTTTCTTACCGGCTTTTAAGGTGAAATCACCCTTGACTGAATAGGTATCGGAATGATGGTCATGCCAGTAGTAACCGTACCCGACGTCGTACAGATCATCCCCGGTTTTGGTGATTATGTTGCCGTAAGGATCGGAAAAGTAGATGGTGGGACCTAAATCGAAAGGCTGACCGACGACGTAAGTGGAATCATCGTAATTGAAACCGTAAGGAGCGGAATGCACGCGGTTGTAGAACCGCCCTAACTGTATCTCAAAAAACGCTCGGGCTGAAAGGGTCTGAGTATAGGTGATGCTGGATTGAATTCCTTCCCAGGTGAAGGTGTTGTAATTATCTAATATATTCCCGTAACTCTCCGGATAGTAGATTTTATCCTCTATCAAAGGCTGAAAGTATCCCTGGTTTATTTGCAATGACCGTCCATAGGAAAACTGCAGTTTGCTCACAGGAGTCATCCACCAGGTGTACTTGCTCAATATAGACCAGTTATTCTCTTCGTTAGGAGCTAAGAAATCATAGGCATTGTCGTATGGAACCAGATCGTTCGCATGGGGAAGATAGGTATCGGACACAAACCCATAGCCGTTGATGAAGATATTCCCTTCGCCGGGAAGCATTTTGGTGAGAAGCTTATCGGGACCCCCCAACGAAAATTCCAGCGACTTTATGTTCTGGTTTTCAACGGGAACGTTCGAACCGAAGTTATCTGATTTAATGCTCATGGAACCCGAATACCGGTCGCCGCCCTCCTTGGTCTTTATATCGATGACACCGGACATAGCCTGACCGTACTCAGCATTGAAGCCGCCGGTGATCACTTCCAGCTCTTCAATCGCATCGGCGGAAAGATAGATGCCGTAACCTGCGCCGGAAATCGGATCCTTAATGTCCAAACCATCGATGCGGTAGAGATGTTCATCCGCCCTGCCGCCGCGAATGTGGATTTCGTTGTTCTCCTTCACCACACCCAGTTGATTCGCCAGCAGATCCTCAACGTCTTCTACCACTAAGTTCTCTATCTCTTCCGAACCGACCCGGGTTCGCGATGCCGTATCATCAACATCTATCAATGGTCTTTCCCCGACCACGACCACTTCCTGTCCGGCGGAAAGCAGGGTGGGCTTCAGCGTTATCTTCAGCAGCTTTTCACCGGTGGGCGGTACAACAATCCCACCCATAATCTGTTCGGTGTAGCCCAGGCAGCTTATGCGTACATCGTAAGCTCCCGCCGGGACGTTCATGATGTAGAAAGCTCCGTTCAGATCGGTAGCCGCTCCGAAGTACGTTCCCGGTATGGTCACATTGGCATCGGATACAGGTTCACCGGTATCCACATTGGTAACCACACCGCGCAGAACGCCGCCCCAAGCTGCAGTTGCAGAAAGGAGTAGAATCGCGAAAATGGACAAAAATATCGTTATTTTGCAGGTTTTTTGCATTTTTTTGGTAGTTTTCCTTAAATACCTGCGTTTTTATTGAAATTCTTCGTTGAATACTTTGTCGAAAAACTCGGGCAAAGTACCGGTGCCGTTGAGAAGGTGCAAGGGCATGCCGATAAAAACCAAATTCAGATCATCTATACGCTGCACACCAACCCCCATATAAGAAGGTGGCGGACCATTGAACCAGATTACACCCGAACCATATTCATAAAGCATCTCACCATTGGTTGTAGCTTCAAATCCTGATACTTCATAGGAAAAAATATTACCCTGCTCAACAATCAGGTCAGGCCAATCTCCTGATATCGCCGATAAACCATTTGGATATGAAATACGTGCATTGCCATTGTCGAAATCTGCAATTGGAATAATACTAGAAGAAGTATCGATCTGAGCAGCGCTGATAAGAATTGAACCATCATTTTCAAGGAAACTCGCAATGGCACTCATAGCTTCCCCATAGTGCGGAGAACCCTGGAAACAGTACCAGAACACTTCGGTGAAATAATTGAGGTTTGCTAAAACATCGCCCATTGAATATGGTAGGTTCTCCCCCACTTCCCATACTGAATACTCATTCTGACCAAAAAGAGTATCAAAGATTGAGATATAGAGGTTCAGAGCTTGATTAGGTGTATCAAGAGCATAATCATCCACAATTAAAATATCACCCATCGGTTCCTGTACTTCCCAGAAGCTGTCCGTGGAATCGGGGAAACTGATGGTCGGGCTGTAAGCTCCGGCAATATCCTGCACCTTCAGGAAGAAGCGATGGTAATCGTAGGCTAAATCAGTCAGTGTTACCGACGTCTCTGTACCTGGCAATCCCACCCAATTGGTATCGCCAGGAGCGGGATCGAGAATATAGAAACAGGAATCTATGGTCTGTTCGCCGTCCAAATCGGTTACCTCCCAGAAGAAACTGCGGGTGGGGAAAGTGCCATAAACTTGTCCGGGAGTTAACGTGGGATTGGATTCAATGCGGAATTCCACCACCGGCGCGGTATTCCTGATGCGAAACAATAGTGAATCTCCCAATGGATCGATGGCACCCTCGGAGTTCGTGGGTGGCAGTCCATGTAATGAAAAATCACCACCGAAGAGCGGCTCCAGATCGGTGCCAGTCTGAGTCTGAATCCCTTCAATGTTACCAGCCCAGAGCAGACTATCGCCGGAATCGTAAACGTCCGCATCCGATCCATTGTCGATAAACGCTTCGTACTCGACATAATCCTGAATGCCTGCGGTAACTTCACCTTCGCTGCCTTCGGCTTCGGCAACTTTGCCGTCTGTGGGCCAGTCCCATATAGCGGCGTTATCCACCGCGTTCACATTTAGCGCAAACTCATCGTAAGCTGAATCTAAGGGTAAGTAAAAGGTGGCATATTCCGAGGTCATCCAGACAGAATCCACCAGGGTACTAGTGCTGAAATAATCCCACTGTACGTAATATCCGACCACCCAGCCATCCGGATCCTGACCCCACCAGTGCACTTCCAATACAGAAGTAGTGGTATCTAATCCGGTGGAATCAGGATAGAGGAAGAGATTGGTAGTCGGCGGGATGTTACCCGACGCCTGCCCTCCGCCACCAGTAGTTCCATCCGCATTGATGGGATCCTGTTGGCACCCGGACAGGAAGACGATCAGCAGCAGTAAGATTGTTACGATGAGATTGCGCATGAAATGTGTTATGACATTTTTATTCTTATGTCGGGGTCAGGGACACCATGGGCGCAGGCGACCTCGACTACGGGATCTCGTCACCTTTTGTGTGTTAAGAGATTGCTTCGTCATCCCGCAGTGGCGGGATTCCTCGCAATGACATTATTTTATTTTAGGAACAGCCCCTGCTTTTTTTTACTTGAGGAGCACCATTTTATGATGTTCCAGGAAATCTCCGGTTTTTATCCGGTAGATGTAAACACCCGATGATACTGTCTGACCGAAGTTATCATTTCCGTTCCATATGGTGTTATGCTTTCCAGCAGTCTGTACACCATTGACCAGAGTTCGTACCTGCTGCCCCATCAGGTTGTAGATTATCAGCTTCACCGGTTGTACCTGCGGCAGCGTATAGCTGATGGTGGTCGAAGCATTAAACGGGTTGGGGAAGTTCGGTTCCAGGCTGAAGTCGAAAGCTGAAGCAGGCTTATCCTTCTCAACGCCCAAGAATCCTTCAAAGTCACCTTCATCGCGAAGTTCAATTTTGTACGTACCGAAGCTGTATACAAACACACCGGTAATTCGTTCGAAGGTGGATCCCGCCTGCACGAAACCGAAGAGAACTTCATACAAATTGCTAGCGTCATCATCCATCAGGCAGTCGCCGCTGCCGTCATTGATGGACCAATCGTATGGGTTAGCCGAAGTTACCTCAACGTTCCTCACCGTGACCAGAACGCCTTCATAAGACTCCACCTCCGGGTTAGCCTCAGAAAGATCCCAGGTGGTAACTTCCAGTGGTGTAGCAACGCCACTTCCGATAACCTGTACATCGCTGCAATCTATCAACTTGGTTAAACCGCCCCACTTGTATGTATAGTCCGGATCTGCTTCAGTTACGATTCCCGTTATCTGCACTCCCTGATCACGATAGAGCTCCTCCGTGATCCAGGATACGCATATCCCCGACCATGGGGCGTCTGCATCCTGCAGTGCGTAAGCTTCCCAGTTGTTATTGAAAGCGGTATCACCGGTGACCACGCCCTCAATGGTTACTTCATAGCTATTAAAGGGGCTATTACCGGAGGGCCAGGGGGTGTACTGTACGTCCTCGATGGCGAGAACGTCACCGGCAGTGACCGGGTAGCAGAACATTTCAAAGGTTGTGTCAACCGGTTCCATCCCCACATTGCCGGAATCATCTTCGGCGGTGATGAAGAAATCGATCCAATCATCGGTGAACGCTTCGGGTATTTCCCCTTCCCAGTAGAATCCTCCGGAAAACGCCAAATCTGCCGTCTGGTAAGCGCCACCATTGACGCTGTAATGCACCGCTGCACTTAAAACTACGGAATTATCGGTGATTTCGCAGACAAGGTTTACCGGATCAGCCTGTTGAGGAACTGCTGGATCACGGGTAACATTGAGGATATCTGGCGGACCTGAGCCTATGGTGATATAACTCTCACCTAAGGGCTCAATTTTGTATGTACTCGAATCCGGAAGATAACTACCGTAATGGTTGTAAACCCAACCACGTACCTCTGATATCATAGTACCTACAGGTGGTCTGACGAAGTTGTATATGGGATTGGACAATGAATCGGAATCATCGTCAACTCGAATTTCACCTGATCCATCATCGATGCCCCACTCACCATATTGGTAAGTATTGTTGATAACCACTGCATTCTGCACTTTCACCATCACTGTTCCCCACTGTTCTGCGGTAGTGGGCCAGCGGAGATCGCCGGTAGTCAATAATGGCTCTTCCGGGATATCGATGCCCATCGCCGGGATTTCAATGGGTTCGGTTATGAACAGCTCCGTCATATAGGAGGGTGGTGATAAATATTCAGCGATGCGACCAATGACTCTAACCGAATCTCCTATCAGAAGAGTTGGGAACGTGGTTGGATCTTGATCATAAGACATAATACCCGACCAGGGGCCTCCATGAACATCTGTGTAGGTGAATTTTACACCAGATCCTGCATAGCACAAACCAGTTGGGCAAGTGACTAGCCCTACAACTTCTACTGTATCATCCAAGGCATATGATTGGTCTTCAAGTATCATCAGATCGCTGTAGCGCACTTGCTGTACCCACTGTAGTGTGCGAACTCGTCCCGGTAGTGTAATATCCCGTGTAAGGCGGGGTTCGAGTTTGAATTCAGCGTCAACATAGTTCACTACACCGGCAATGGAATCGAAAGCTTCGCCCATCTCGGGCCAGTGGTACCATTCAGCCTCATCGCCGATCCAGCATACACCAGATCCGTCGTCCACCTGGAAATCCTCCAGTCCCGCGCCGGGGATGGTAACGGTTACGCTCTCCACCTGCATGAGGCATCCTTCAAGAGTCTCATCGGCGATTAATCCAGTGTTGATCACCATGGGATCGTACAAGGTGTTGCCGATGCTTATGATCGCGAATGAGGTGACATTTTGTATTACGGTCATGCCGTCAACTTCCGCGACAGTTCCTGTCACCTGTACTTCATCATTCTGAGCAACAGCTCGGTCGGAATCGTCAACCCTGATACCAGCCCAGGGGGGATCGTCATCCTGCACGAAGTAGTAGGCGCCGCCGAAGGCGTATCCTTCAGCGGTTACGAATCCTGTTATGGTTACTTCCTGCCCGATTAAGGGGGAAGCTCCACCGGGATCGGTGGTGTACTGTATATCCCAAATTGTCTCAGCGCTCGCTAAACCCGCCCATGCCAATAACAGGCTGAACCCCAGGATTAAACTTATGCGCTTCATTTTATTACCTCCTGATTGTATTAAAACTGCCACTTTTTTTAGTTATTTTATCACCATGAAAGTGCCGGTTTTGATGCTGCCGGAATCCATATTTTCCACGGTGTACAGGTAGAGTCCCGTAGCTATTTCCTGATTGTTGGAATTTAAGAGATCCCAGGCGTGTTCGCCGCCGGAAAAAGCGGTCTGGGATCCATAAGTGCTGCCGCCGATACGCGCGACGTCTCCACCATCGTAAGTCGCCGCATCGTGATCGATGGTATCCACAAGGTCGCCAGCCAAGGTGAAGATGCGGATCTCCGCTCGTGCCGGGAGGTACTGGAACCATATCATCCTCTGGGTAGGACCGGGTCCATCCCAGGAGGCAGAAACGCGGTAGGGGTTAGGATAGACACCCACCCTTGAATCGTCCGTAGGCGTCGTGCCCGGATAGGTGTAGATGCGGTTTTCCAGGGGTGACGATTCCAGGCTGGGCAGGTTGTTCTGAGGATTGCCTCTATCGTAAGCTGTAACCGCATAGTATAGCCCTCCAGCCGCGGAGGGCCAGCCGTTTAAGACTCCGTTGTCGGTGAAGGAATAGTGGTAATAATCGCCGTTGATCAACACGGAGTCTTCCAATTCAATGGCGGAAAAACCGGTATTGAATCCTACCAACGTGCTATCGTCATCGAATGGGTCTAAGTCGTAATCAATGTCGAACTGAGCCAGTAAACTATATTCTTCTCCCAAGTCGAGTGTCTTAGGTGATGAATATACTCTATATCCCTCAAAATCCATCTTCCCTGTAAGCGAATCGACAGCGGCTTCAGCGCTGTTATCCCAGTATAAAGTTACTTGACCATCGCCGGGAACCACTTCCAACCTGGGAGATGGTGGCGGTTTGGGGAAGAGATAATGGTCTAAAATTCCGTTGCCGTTTAAGTCTTCATCCGGGTCTAGGATTCCATTACCGTTGACGTCTTCACCGTTGTAAATGGTCTGCGCCCATTCGGCATTCAACAGGAGATCAGTGCGCCGGGCGGGAACGTCGTCCGGGTAATTGCCAGACCAGCGGCCGCACACAATCGAGAAAATTGCCTCGACAGATTCACCCGGCTGGATGGTTTCAAAGGGCCCACACGACAGAAAAAGCATCCAACTCTCGGTGACTTCTCCGGGATTGGTGGGATTCCCCTGATTATCATAACCTGGAATCTGATCGTATTCCCCGTGCGTTGCCATTTTGGTGTAACGTTCTTCATCGTCGATCGGCATGATCCATAGAGGATACGACATAGATGAAGAGGTATTCCAGGGCCATTGGTGGAAATAGACGTCGAACGAATCCGCCTTGGATTCACCGCCAAGTACGGTCACACCCAAATAGCTCTCAGCCCAGCCGTCATCGCTGTCTTCGTCATAGGAGATAGCGATCTTCTGCTCGTCATTCTGTACGAAATTATTCAGGTTATCGTACCAATTCCAGCGACCTCCAGGACCCCCGCCGGGTTCGTAATTAGTGTAGTTCATATTACCGACTGAAGCATCCAGCCAAATCGCCACATGGAGATCCTCTATCGGTTCATTGGTGAGATTAGTGATGGTAAAAGACAATATGGCAAAAGCATCTGCGTAGGAATAGTTCCAGCAGTAAACCTCCTGATGCACGCCAATCCCTAAGGGAACATGTTGGGGGATCGGTATTAAAGTCCCGGGGAGCACGGTGTTGGTATCGCTGTAATCGCAAATAAGATCCTGGTGAGAAATGGCTGAAGGATCGAACAGAGGGGAAGTCAATATACTTGAACGGGTCTGCACGCTGTCAGCTTCGGATGCTGTATTAGTAAATTCCAACCCGGGTTCGCCCGCTGAGAAGGAACCATCGGTGATCCCGGTGCTCACGTGAGTGATACCGCCTCGTACTCCTCCAATCCATATACCTCCGTAAGAAAAATGTTCAACCTGTTCTTTCGGCAGGCTCGAATTCAGCTTGTAAACGCACGAAGGTTGATTAAGTAAAGAATAAGATTCATCAAACGTGCGGCCGAACACACCGAAGTTGGTTACAGTTAAACCCAGATTCCCTTCGCTGGTGAAATGCCAGCTATCATCAGCATATATCTGACGCGGAGCTGAAGATACCTTACCTTCTCGGTTGGACTGAGCGATGGATTCGCTGGCTATACAACTGAAGATGGCTAATAAGCCAATCATGAGTAATAAAACCAATCGTGCAAGTATTGAGGGCATTTCGATTGTGCTTAAGCGGTTTCGGTGAGATAATAAAAGGCGCAGCCATGCTCCATCCCCCCATGAGATGAATTTGATTGCACCCCAATTCAATTCCTGCAGACATATCCATTTGAATATCCGCGACCACAATATAATGCTTCAAACAGTTCAAGTCAAGAGAATATCTTCTTGGGCTCGCATGCAAGGTTTCCTCTTTTTTAGATAGGCTGAAAAAAACGATCCCGCATGGGCGGGACCGGATAGTAAAAAGGCGGGGGAAGCGTCCCGCCAGAGCAGGACAGGCTCCCTGCCCTACTGGGATAGTGTAGGGGCAGGTTTGCGGCAAAGCCGCCGCTACGCGAAAACCTGCCCTTACATTTGTAACTCACTTCACCAGTATCATCTTCTTCACATCGGTGAAATTGCCAGCCTGGATGCGGTAGAAGTAGAGACCGGAAGACAGTTGTGTGGCGTTGAAAATGACCTCGTGGTAGCCTGCAACCCGGAAGCCATCAACGATTGTTGCTACTTTTCTACCTGCCAGATTGTAGATGGTCAGATTAACCTGCGATGCTACCGGCAGCCCGAAGCGGATAGTGGTTTGAGGATTGAAGGGGTTGGGGAAGGGGGGTGAGAGGGAGAAAGTCTCTGGTAAGATCTGCTCATCTACCTTGGCAATTCCCGTTCCAGATTGATCGAAGTAGAACGCGCCTATATCTGCAATAGTGCTGTCGGGATCAAGTGGGCTATCCGGATCGCCGGCATCAATGCAGGGTGAACCTTGCTGAAGATTAAAATTCCCGCCTGTAGGATCGACGAAAAGTGGATCTTCGAAGATGTTGTAGAAGATATCGCAGGAATCGCCGTTGATGTTTGTGGTGGTGAGGATGCCTATATCGGGGGGAACATTACCTGTTATATTTCCACCTTCATTGTCGAAAAAATCGTTATACATAAGGGTTCCACTCGCGGTGCTGTTGAAATAGATTCCCTTATTTATATTTCTCGATATAATAGCACTTTTTACTGTTGGATCAGAATCCCAGATATATATCCCACCACCATTCATCAATGCGTTGTTATCGCTAACAGTACAATTGTTGAATATCGCGTTGGAATTATCTTCAAGATATATCCCACCACCAAGAGCGTTTGACAAGTTATATACTACAGTACAATGTTCAATCAGCGCAGTTGAAAAATCCTTGATTGCCAGTCCTCCACCTTTGCCCTCAGCACTGTTACTTGCAATATTGCAATAACTGATATAGGGGCTCGACCCGTCCTCAATTAACATACCTCCACCATCCCCAAAAGCACCTTCATGGCAATTCCCAAAGATGTTACACTCGATGATATTTGGTGAGGCTTGCACGCATCTGACACCTCCACTTGAATTAGCGGATATCGTGCAGTTCATAATATTCGGATTTGAACTGTTTATTGACAGTCCACAAGTATCACTTCCGGTAATGGTACAATACTCTAAATAACTAATATCATTTGAACTGTCGTGAAATATTATAGAGAAATTAGCTTCTATTTCCTCATAGGGCATAAATATAATGCTATCTTCTTCAACTCCGACTGCCTGCAAATACCCATTGATATTGAAATTATAATTTCCATCGAACATAAAACATGCTCCGGGTTCTATCCAAAGAGAATCTTCGGGTTCTACGGAAATGTCATTTCGTACAACGTATGTTGTTGCGCCTCCAAGAATACCGCAAAGCGCACCGGATATTGGAACATAATCAGTAACATTCAAAATCACGTGAATAGTATCAGGTTCACTTGGGATATAGTCTGTTATGATGTAAAATTCATCTTCATAGGATCCTATAGCCAATCCAGACACATCCGCAGAAACAGTTTCAATTGAAGTAGGAGGTACAGGTCCGCCGTATCCGGGACTCACATTTAACCAGGGGATTTGTTCATCAATAGTATAGTTAAAAGTTCCTTGACCGTCATTACTTATTAATATGATCTTGCTATCAGGATTTCCAAATCCAAAAAACGCGTAATAAACAAGAGTATCTTCTTCGATACTTAGAGCTGGTGCCCCCAAAAACAGATCAACATAAACAGTGTCAGGACTACCAAGTGCTTCCTCTGAAGAAACAATCACTTCACAAGAATATCTGCTTGCAGCTAAACCGGTTATATCCACATGGAATGTGGTGGATACACTAGGGGGAACAGGGCCTCCGCTTTCGGGTAAAACAGTTAGCCAGTCAGCATCTTCGTTAATTTCGAAATAAAAGGATCCCGTATAGCCATTATTTATTTGAATTATTTGATGTTCAGGATTAGGGTTATATGATAATGCAGTGAAAAATAAGTTTCCCTGGGATAAAGAAAGAATTGGCATATCTAAAGTTGCCAGATGGTGAAATCCCATATCTATGATGCCTATATCTGGCAGGCTATCAGTCCTTGTAGTACCAATTATAGAAAATGAACTGGGATCACCGGAATCTACGCATGGTGATTGTACAGTTTGACCAGCAGCTATTTGAGAAAGGAAGTATTCCCCGATGAATAATGGATCGGAGTTGATATTGCCCACTCCCTGAAATCCTCCCTCAATACACGAGAATGAAACATCCACTAAGCCACTTAATACTGGTTCTTGGTTCTCCCATAGAATTGAATTAGTGATGAAAGCATAGCTGGTTGAATTGATATGAACAGTATTTCTACCCTGCATTGCAATGCCATTAACGCCTGGAATGCCTGAACTGGTAGCTCCATAACCAGCCCAACCACCATTTCCGTAAAATCCATCTCCACAATCAGTGCAATTAACGGTATTATTGTAGAAATGTAAGGTACTCGAATCTAAATACAAGGCTCCTGCATCACCTCCCACCCCATTTCCCCCATTTCCACCCCAACCACCATATGCTACTCCGTACCAACTACCAAATGAAGTGGCATTTCCACCAGTTCCACCTCTTCCTCCAATTCCGTCACCGCTTCTGTTATCAGATAGTATATTATTTAATAAAAACACCTCACTTTCTTTAAAATAAAGGGCTCCCCCAGTTCCACCATAACCTTCAGCTCCAAAGCCTCCTTCTCCACCATCCGCCACTTCACTCCACCAACCTACATTATGGGCCTCCCCGCCATATCCTCCCTTTCCTCCTCTTCCTATACCGCAATTATTTTTAAAAAATTTATTGCTGAAAACAACGGGATTGCTACCTAGGCAATATAGAGCACCCCCATTGCCCGATACACCATTCCCTCCACTTCCACCTTGTCCACCTGTTACCAACGGTTGATTTTCACCTAGACCATCTTCACCATCTCCACCTTTACCACCTGTTGCATTCCCTGTTTGATTTTGCTGAATTGTGTTGTACAAGACCGAAATACTTGAGTACATGAGATAAATAGCACCTCCGTGTCCAGAAGCTGCTTCAAAACCTGATGCACCGGGCCACCCATAAATTGTACCACCTGATCCTTCAAATCCCTCTTGTCCCACCACATCCCCAGTCCTGTTATTCCAGATCAGACAGTGGCTGATCAATAGCTTATCCGAATTGCTGCAGTAAATCACTCCGCCGTGTTTGTCCTCTCCGGCGTTGTTATCTGAGGATGAGCGTCCGTAGCTGATTTTGCAGTAGACCAGTTTAGAACTGTCTGGCTGAGTGGTTAAATCGCAAAACCGTAGCCCGTGCCATCCGAATGTAGTGTCCGCCGCCGTAAAGGTGATTGAATCCGTTTCCGTTCCCACAGCGAGTAGTTGTCCATATACTCGAAATTTAAAGTGTCTTTGGAAGATCACCTCAACGCCCGGTTCTATAGTTAAAAGTGTTCCTGGACGGATTCCTATCTCCCCCTCAATTAGATACGGCGAGCCTGCCAGCGTCCAGGTGCCGCTCACAGGACCTGCAGGGATGTGGGTTTCGGCTGTCGAATTTCCTGCTATCAGGGAGATGGTTAATAGTAGAGGTAAGTATCTCATGACGACTCCGGTGCATTTTACCATTGTCTGTACATACTATAATATACACATAAAAAAGGTAAAAAGCAAGTTAAAAATAAAAAGGTGGAAGATTTCTTGAGGTACAGAAGATAATTCCATCGTAGTGGGGATCAGAAAAGATATTTATCGGGGTCAGGAACCGCTAAGGGCAAGCTGACCCCGACTATAAAAATAAAGGGTGGCAGAAGCACTGCCACCCTACGGGGATAGTATAGGGGCAGGTTTGCGGCAAAGCCGCCGCTATGCGAAAACCTGCCCCTACATTTGTAATTCACTTCACCAGTATCATCTTCTTCACATCGGTGAAATTGCCAGCCTGGATGCGGTAGAAGTAGAGACCGGAAGACAGTTGTGATGCGTCAAAGATGACCTCGTGGTAGCCTGCTGATCTGTAACCATCAACAACTGTCGCTACCTTTCTACCCGCGAGGTTGTAGATGGTCAGATTAACCTGAGACGCCACTGGCAGCCCGAAGCGGATAGTGGTTTGAGGGTTGAAGGGGTTGGGGTAAGCACCCGATATCTCAAACCCACCGGGGATCAGGACACTCTGCTGTGTCGAGACAATATCATCAAATGGATCAGGATAACTACATGTCGGCAAGTTTGCGTTAAAATCGAAGTCCAGATCGACCGAGCCTTCCTTCGTCCAGGAGAAACTCCCCCGGTGCCAGACGGTTAAGGTTGAATAAATACCGGAATGAATGGTCAGATCGTAGTTACCACCGGGCCAGCTTTCTGGCACCGGATAGAAAGCGTCAGGGCGACTGATCTGCCAACCGGGTTGGTAGTTGACCATCGCGCGCAGGATGATCATAGTGGTATCCTGATTTTCGTAAACCATGTCAATCCAGACATCCCAATCTAAAGGCACGCTGCCCTGGTTTTCACCCCATATGCCGTAATAAAGATTACCACCGCCAATCGATACGGGTGAACCTGATACGTAATTAACGTCAACTATCATCTGGGGAGCACCAGTCTGTTCATAGTAGTAAGCTCCCATATCGGCTCTCGTGCTATCCGGGTCAAGTGGACTTGACGGATCACCGGTATCTATACAAGGTGAACTGACAAACAGATGATAATCCCCTCCTACAGGATCCACAAATTGTGGGTCTTCAGAAATATTTCCTATCCCGGGCCAGCCACCCAGGATGTCGCAATAGGATATCTCTGGCAACCCGTATATCTCACTATCTGAATTTTCCCAGACTATGCTGTTAAGAATAGTCAAGGATCCTGTTGAATCGCAGTAAATACCATCACCATCACCTTGAGCCGAATTCGCACTAACCGTGCAGTTGAATATTTCCACATCAGAATAATCCTCAAAATGGAGCCCGCCGCCATATTCAGCACTCGTGTTGCTGCTGATCTCGCAATAGATAAGATCCATTTCTGAGTAATACCCGCATTCAACACCGCCGCCTTTGGTTTCTGCCGTATTCCCGTTGATCAGGCAATTCTCAATCGTGACAGAAGAGAACTGCTTGCAGCGTATAGCACCGCCAATGCCTCCAGAGTTGCCGGTAAACGAACATTCACTGATGGTGGGGTGACTATTATAGAGAGATATCCCTCCCCCGTCAAAAGCGCTGTTGTTGCGAATATTACAGTGGACGATGAGAGGATTCGACCAGAGACAATATATGCCTCCTCCCCTGCACTCCGGATGAGTACCGAAAGCATTGCCGTACTCGATGATACAGTAGGACAATTCGCAGGCATCGGTAGCATTTTCAAACCGAATTCCGTGCCAGCCCTGGACCGTATCCACAACAGTAAACAGGATGGAATCACCTTCTGCGCCTTGTGCAATCAGACCACCATTAACTGTTAGTTCGTAGTGCCCCCCGAAGATGATCTCAACGCCCGCTTCTATTGCCAGGGTATCTCCAACAGGCACCGTTATTTCACCGTCAATCCAATATGGGGAACCATTGGCAGCCCAGAGACCGGTAACATCGCCACCGGGGATATAGGAAAGGCTGTCACCTTCACCTGTAAGCTGAACAATGACTGTTTCGTCATTGTTTTGGATGGTGAGAGAATCGTTGTACAACCCGATTTGTAAAGGTAAAAACGATACCGTGACCACTATGCTGTCTCCGGGCACAAGCAAGCTATCAGCAGGATCAAAGTCTGTGAAGAAAATAGTGGTATCACCGCTGAATATGTTGTTTATGATAAGCGTAGTATCGCCTGTACTGTAGATAGTCAGGGGTAGATCGGATTGAGTGCCGCCAGTTACAGCGCCGAAGTTAAGTTCATTTTGGGAAACCGAGATGCCTGCCTGAGGTACATATCCGGTGCCGGTGAGGAGCACCTCCTCCAATGAGGCGTTATTATCCACCGTTATTAGCTCTTGGTAGGATATGGCTTCCAGTGGTGCAAAAGTTACTATTATTGTCAAACTATCCCCGGGAGCAAGCAGACTATCAGCAGGATTGAAATCAGTGTAGAACACGGATGAATCACTGCTGAATATATCATATAGGATAAGCGTCGTGTCGCCCTGGCTGTAGATCGTTAGGGGTAGCTCAACCTGACTTCCTGCGGTGACAGTCCCGTAATCCAATGTGCTGTCGGAAATCGAAATACCGGGTTGAGGTACATATCCGGTGCCGGTGAGGAGCACCTCCTCCAATGAGGCGTTATTATCCACCGTTAATAGCTCCTGGTAGGATATGGCTTCCTGTGGTGTAAAAGTTACCATGACTACTAAACTGTCCCCGGGATTTATTAAACTATCAGCTGGATCGAAATCAGTGAAGAAGACGGATGAATCACTGCTGAATATATCATATAGGATAAGCGTCGTGTCGCCCTGGCTGTAGATCGTTAGGGGTAGCTCAACCTGACTTCCCACGTTAACAGTTCCGTAGTCTAGGGTACTGTCGGAAAGCATAATTTCAGGTTGAGGAACGGGTAGAAATCGAGCTAAATATATATCTCTATAGGCGGCACCATACGATCGCGTGTGACCGCAGACAATAAATCCTCCTTGCGATAGTTCATACGCAGCAAAAAGCCGATCAGCCTCAACATCACCCCAAACTGTTTCCCAGATTAGATTTCCTTCAGAATCGATTTTTGTCAGCCAGAAATCACCTTCACCAGCACTTCCTGTCGAATGGTAGAATCCACTTAAAAGATACCCATTATCAGATGTGGGAGTCACTTCAGTAAATCTGTCGTCGGATTCGCCCCCCGACTGAATCATCCAGTGTGAATCACCATTCAGATCGGTTTCCATTAAAAACCCATCTTCACCTCCTGAGCCTCCGGATTCATAGCAGCCCGTTATTACAAAACCGTCACCATCATTGGCTAAAATCACTGCATAACCGACTTCCTCATCAGTACCACCATAAGTATTCATCCACGAGGAATCACCGTTTGCGTCCGTCTTTAGCAGAAAGATATCCTCTTCCCCAGCACCGAAAGACATAGTTGCACCGGTTATTACATATCCACCATCCGGAGCTTCTACAACACTCAAACCTTGATCCCAATTCTCACCACCGTAGTGGCGTGTCCATAAAGAATCACCATCTGAATCCAATTTTACTAAATAAATATCATCACTACCATAACTATAAGAAGCTGTGCTCCCAACGATAATGAATCCACCGTCCGTAGTTTCTTTCACACATATGCCTCTATCTTCATAACTTGATTCTCCGAACGTTCTCGTCCAGAGTGTATCACCGTTCGAATCAGTTCTGATTATCCAAAGATCAAAATATGACCCTGAACCCTGAACGCTACCCGCAAGAATAAATCCACCACCTGATGTCTCTTCTACCCAGTTGCTTTCATCCCAGTCTGAATTTCCATAGAACTGCATCCAGAGTGAATCGCCATTTTCGTCGGTTTTCAGTAGATAAGCGTCAATTAAGCCGAAAGGACCCATGTCGGTGAGACCAGTCAAAATGAAACCACCATCTGTAGTTTGTTGAACACAATAACTCCGGTCATCACCGGATCCACCATAAATGTAATTCCATAGCAATTCTGGAGGTTGTGCAGATGTGATAGTACTCATTAATGCGACAAACAGAAAAAGGGCGGTGAATAGTAGTGATAAGTATCTCATGATGACTCCGGTCTGTTTTACCATTGTCTGTACATACTATAATATACGAATAAAAAAAGCCAAAAGCAAGCAAAAAATAAAAACGAGGTGATTTTTTCAAAAAAGCGTAAAAAAAGGCGTCAGGTCATCCCGCCCAAGCGGGACAAGAGAAAAGGGCGGACACACAGGTCCGCCCCTACAATATATTACTTACAGCTTGTAGCTACTTCACCAGCATCATTTTCTTCACACCGGTGAAATTGCCAGCCTGGATGCGGTAGAAGTAGAGACCGGACGCCAGGTTTGATGCATCGAAGGTAACTTCGTGTACACCCGCGTCCCGCCAGCCGTTGACGAGTTCCGTGACAACGCTGCCCTGCAGGTTAAATACAGTCAGCGTTACCGGCGAGGCTTCCGGTAGAGCGAAACTTATATTAGTTGACGGGTTGAAGGGGTTGGGGTGATTCTGTCCCAAACCGAAATCTGCGGGGATGTACTTCGTAACGTTACTTTCCGGATTGACAGTTGTCTGATTTTCACTGCCTGTCGTGTACTTTAACGCAAACGAATTTTCCAGAGGCATCGCCGTCTGATTGTAAACGGTATTGTATAGGAACTGAATGCCGTCGGTGCCATCGCTGTTTTCGATGCCCACTGTGCAGTTACTAATCATAGAGCTTAAAGACTGATAGTTGACCTGAATTTCTCCGTCACCGGTGATGGTTGGGTAATATTCCGGATCGAAGAGGATGATCTGGAACGTTTCGGCATCGGATGGTGAACTGGAATGTGGTATTTCCCACCATTCGGCTATATAGCGATGATTCTCTTCATCATAGAAGCAACATACCTGCCCACTGGAAGATGGATCCAGGGTCGCATCCCAGAAAGCCGCCACTAAGTTATTGGGTGGCGTGAAGTGCGGAATAGCAAAGTTCGCAGGTGGAAATACCGATGGTGTTCCCAAGGACAGCCAACCATCTGAACTAACGTTGACAGTATCATAATCCACGCCATAATAGCTGAACGTGAAGGGTAATTCCAGGCTGACCAACTGGTACTCACCCATTTCCAGGTCAATGCCGACGCCACCCGCGCCCGGCGCAATTTCCACCCAGTCGAAAACGGGGGCTTCAGTGCCATCGTAGCTATCGTAAGCATAATAGCCGTAAGCATCTGGACCTACGGGCGCATAACGGATGTCGCCCACCACGATGTAGAATTCATGTGAACAGGTATATCCGCCCTGCGCTGATATTTCCAGCAGGAAATTAACGGTATCACCCTGCCCGACTTCCGCATCTGCTAATAAATCAGCGAAAATCAGGGTTGTCTGCGCTCCTGCTTCCAGTATTGCTAAGTTGGCTGTATTCTGTGGTATAGATATGAGCGGTTCGTCGCAGCTAAGAACAGCTCCCAATTCGGGCGCGTCCGCCGAACCTTCATTGGTAACGTCTATATGAAAATCAGCGGTTTCGCCGGGATCCAGATGGTTATCATAGTTCCCCGTCGGATCTTCAATCACCAACTGGTCGTATTCTACTTCCGGCGCGTGACCTATGATTGAGAAGGGCGATGTCCAGACTGAATCGCCATCGGTGGCTGTTAAAGTGAAGGCAAAAGCATGACCATCTTCAATGTCCGGTCCTATCTCCAGAGCGAAGGCATTGTTCACAGTACCCAAAGCTCCACCTTCTATTCCTGGAAGATTAGCGGTGGAATCGGTGATGGACATCAGCGGGTCTTCACAACTGATAGTGAGATCCACACTGCCAGCTCTGTTGGTGCCCACATTTTCAACGGTCATCGTCAATTCGACGGATTCACTGTAATCCAACTGTCCGTTGCCGTTGCCAATAATCTCGTCCTCTATGTCACAGGAGGCATATATGATATAAGGATACTCCGAAGCAATTATTTCGACTACATCCATGTAGGGTATCATATCATGAGCGGTTATAACCAGGTCAATAAAACCCTGACCGATCAAGGGAGCTGAGAAGTTTACCGTGGCAATGCCGGAAGCATTTGTTTCTGCCATACCCAGAACAACACCATCCTGTGAGATTGTCACCAAAGCGCCTTCAACGGAAATGCCATTCACTTCGAATACCTGAGAACCCACTATAGCTACGGAGCTATAGTTGGGTAAGAACGTTCCCGGTTCGGAAGTCCAGAAGTCTAAAGTGGGATCTCCGAACAGGTTTAGCTCATAGTAGCACCAGCGTATGAAACTGTCTCCCACCATCCAGATGTTGTCCTCTTTAGAATCCTGACTGGTAATTCCTATCAGAGAGATGTCTTCAGCGAATATGGCATCGATGTACTGCCTGTTGAAATGCTGTGAAGGTCCATTAGTGGTGTTGTAATCCCCATAACCATAACGGCTGTTTGCCACATAAGCAATGGGACCATGTTGAAGCGCCACGAACTGTTCCACCAGGCAATCAGGATAATTATAGTCGAAAGCAGCAGGATAACACCCTTGCGAATATCCAATCCAGAAATTATGATTTATTCCATCGTTAGTGAAGTTGTAATCGTTGATCATACCTAAATTCAACTTCATGAGGTAGTATTCACTGCAGTGACCCAGATGACTGACTAAAGCCGGTCCTGTGTTCAGTTTGGGAATGAGATCATAATACGCTGACCATGAATAGTCGGGACGGTCGTAGAGGGTGTCTATCAAGGCAGGATTAGGAAATCCAACAGTTGTATAATACCAGTTAGAGGTTCCCAAGCGTATCTCTTCCTGGTACTGCCAGCCCCAGGAATTCCAACCCAGGTCCTCTCCGACAGTCAGACCGGTTTCAATTTCACCAATAACCGGCTCAGTCTGATACATCAGATGCTTGTTGATAACATTATCGATCATGAACTCAGCATCTGCACAGCATCTACCAACGAATACTTCCGCAGTCAGGTCTTCTTCTCCCGGTTCGCCCCAATACTCATCGCCGTCATTGTTCCAATTCCCATCCAGACCGGCGTAGTACAGGTCGGCAGGGATATGATCGTCCATGCACCATAATCCCCGGTGCGATACCCAGTCAACGTCACCACACAGGAATACGTAGGAAATTCCGTACGTGGTATAATATTCGATGATACAATTGCGAATCATCTCCGCAGTATCGACGCCGGGATAGCTGGTGTATATGTCTTCGGCAGTTACAACGGTGGTGAGGATACCGCAACTGTTCTTGAAATCGACGTATTCCTGGTAATCATCGACGTAATCTTCGATGGTAATTAGCAGCATATCCCAGCCTTCGGGATCCATCGGTGCTTGAGGTCCATATACAGGAACCGCGTGAGGATTGTGAACGAGATCCGCCACTCTCTCCTGTACAGATCTGGTTCTCTTTAAGAGCTGGGTATGTGACGTCTGGGCTTTCCGAGTCGGCTGGCTTTCCGCTGTTACTTCGATCCAAGGATAATAGGAAAGTTCCCCTGAAACCGGCCTGTAACTGACCGGGAAAATCGCCGCGAAAGCAATACTATGCCCGGACAGGAACTGCGTCTGTAATCTACCGCTTCGCTCAACCGGAAAAGGATTATTGGTGGAATAGACGCCCTCGTTCCGCGGAGTTAGTCCATCTGTTGGTCCCTCAGATAGGCGGTAAGGCTGCTGACGATGGGGAATGCGGTAACCATCACCGATGATGACTGCTTGAGCCGTTTTCACAGTGATTTTTGCCGCTTCTTCACCCGGAGGCAGCAGAAGCTGCACCGGCGCCTGAGGGAGCAGTGGGTCTCCGATGTCGCCCCAATTGGTGGTATTAGCCATAATTACGGTGGTCTGTCCATTTACTGTAACGACTTCCGGCTCTTCGAAATAGTATATTTGTGTTGTGCGACTGGCAGACGCAGTTGCCGCCGTCAAACTTAATACTATTATCAGGGACAGTGATAAGATGGTGCGATTCATGGTTCCTCTCCGGATTGAACGGGTTCTATTTGCGGGTAAACTGATCTTACAGTTGTTCATTTTACTGCGGGAAATTTCGCATCATTAAATATACAAAATTTTTCCCACTTTTGCAAGCGCAAATCCTTGCGTATTGAGATATTGCCTGCGAACTTGTAAAAGACAGAATGAACCGGTTTGACTGTTTATTGTGAGATGCGCCGTGAGGAGTGATAGTTAGTGAAAGCCAGATTAGCGAAATGGAGATGCCTTTATATCACCGTCGTCTGTAGTAGTGATGATTACCGGGCGTGAAAACGGTTTGATAGTGGCTGCCTTCTCATTAACGATGATTTCGATAGGATCGTAAGCCTGTTCTGTGATCGCGATTTGAGGCCGGGTGTCGCTTACTTCTGCCGCCTTCTTTTTATATTTTTCGATCTCTTCTGACCGTTTAGCAATAATGGTTTTTAGTGGTTTAACACCATCCAGAAGAGACCGCATAGAGTTCACGGCTTTCTTTGACACCGATTTCCCTTCCAGTCTAATTTTTTTAAGATACTGTAGAAAAATATACTGAGCGTTTGTTCTGTCAAGTCGCAGAATGGTATCGGTACCAAATAAGTCGCAGATCTTCATCAATGATCCACTCAGTTCCGCGACGGCTTTTTTACTCTCGTTAAGCTTATTGGTACAGAAACGCTTATTCCCCACCTGAATCCGAGTTTGCTGACCTTTGGAGTCATTGCGGACACGCATGATCTCAACTCTGCTGCCCGCGATGATATGAGCGCCGCGAGATTCGATCAATTTAACGGCTTCCCCGGTGATCCGGGAACCTTCCACAACACCGCTAAGGTTAACATCAAAGCCTGCGGTGATTCTGGTATCTCTTACGTTATGATTGCTGTAGATCGAACTATCGGATGATATTTCACCGCCATCCACTTCACCGGTAATGACAACGTCTTCAATGGCACGGACGACCGCGCCACTACCCATGTTCCCCTTCAGCAGTACTTCACCCTGAGTTGTGACAGCAACGCCTCTGCCGATAGACCCGTCTATCTCTACCGAATCTTCTAAGACCAAGTTGCTGACCGACTCTGCCTTTACGTTAACTACCTGCTTAACACTGACTGAAACACTCTGGGGAATCTGCCTTTCTCCATCGGTTGTTTTTACCTTAGCGGTTATCTGAGATACTCGTGCAACTCCGTCAGTATCCGCAAATAATTCTAACCTATCACCAGAAAGTTTAGTCCCCACGCCTCCGAGTAAATTGAAATCGAATCCCTCAAGAGGTTCTATGCGGTTGCCGAAGACATCCTTACCGGGTTTATGTCCAGAACCGGGTGGGATTTTCTGGCATATCAGATCGCCTTTCTTGACTTTGCGGCTTTCAAAATGACCGGACAGATCATCAGTTTCTTCTTGTGCAGCAGCAAAGCCCAGTTTCATTTCCGCATTAGTGCCTTCATCCGGGAAAACTCCTGAGGCAATCTGCAGTTTTTGTATTGAATTCCTATATTTATTAACTTCATTTACTGCATTCTGAACGATTCCCAGATCGCAAACCTGTAAATCTATTTCCTTGCTCTCAAGTTGACTGATTACTTGCTTAACGGTAACAGGCTTGCCAGATTCATCCAGATGGAACAGGTTCAATTCGACTGCCATGTTCTTAAGGAGCTGCCCAGCGGGCGATCGGCGCGATTTAACGAGGATTTCAGGTTTGCCTTGTGGTAGGTCTATCTTTCCTATCGAGATGGTAACTTCAAAACCTTCAGTGGTCTGAGACCTATTTAAAACTTCTAAAAGCTCTAAACGCTCTACAGAGACATTGTAATCCCTTACGATCAGGTCTTTAGCTTCACGCAGGCGTTCCAACATCCTCTGTTCGGACGCCTCAACAGAGGAGAAGAGAATACACACTTCCCAATCGTTCTCACCCTTGGGTGAGATGCTTATATCTCCGCCTGGTTTGGAGCTTTTATTAACTAATTTCTTGCTGGGATTCATTTTTAGATAGGAAAGGGCAAGTGATTATCCGACCGGTTGCTGCAACTTATCAAATTCCTGGCATAACTGCCCTATCTTCTGCTCCAGTTCGTCAAAGGCTTCCTCGGCACCAGTCAGGTCGTCGGTACGCCCCATAGTTTCCAGTTTCAGGGCAGCTTCCTGGGCGGGCTTCGCTCCGAAGTTACTAACTGAACCCTTCAGGGAATGCGCGGATTGCGTTAATGCATCCGCATCTTCGTTATCTACGGCTTGCCTGATATTATCCAACAATTCTTCCGAATCGGATTTGAAAATGTCAATCAACTCCTCTAAAAGTTCCCGGTCGCCTTCCACCTGCGTGAGCGCGACATTCAGGTCAAATGACATGCTCATGTCTTTCTCCTCGGGTCCTTTAGAGGAGGCATTCAGATCATTGTCAGCTGGTGCTAATATCATCGTTTCCTCAATTATTTTATTCAGTTCCTGTAGCTGTATCGGTTTAGATAAATAAGTATCCATTCCGGCTTCGAGGCAGCGTTCGCGATCCCCCTTCATAGCATGAGCCGTCATCGCCACGATGGGAACGTGCCTATCCCATTTCTGCAATATCTGCCTGATGGCTGCGGTTGCCTCGAAGCCATTCATCTCAGGCATCTGCACATCCATGAATATAAGGTCAAATTGATCTTTTCCAGCCCTTTCAAACATCTCCAGGGCTTCCCTGCCGTTATTGGCGATTATCGGCGAATGACCGAGTTTCGCAAGAAACTGTGAAGCCAGACGCTGGTTGACTTTATTGTCCTCCGCCACTAGAATCTGAAGCCTTCTTCTTCGTTCCTGGAGTGTGTAGGTTGTAACCAGTTCGTGCTTGTCTCCTCCTTTCAACGGCTTATCCAGTGCCATCATAACGGCGTCTAAAAGGTCGGACTGTTTGACCGGTTTCGGTAGATAACCGCTAACACCCAGTTCTTTACAAAGAGCTGCATCTCCGCGCACACCCGCAGAAGTGAGCATGATAACAGGTACATCAGACCACTCTTTACGTTGCCTGATTTGCCTGGTCAATTCAAACCCATCCATGACAGGCATGTGAGCGTCAATTATTATCAGGGAATAAGAGGGTTGTGCGTCTGCTGACAATTGCATCAATTCCAAAGCTTTTTCCCCGCTTTCTGCGAGAGTGGGCTTCATGCGCCAATTAGAAAACATTTTTCCAAAAAACTTGCGGTTGGTTTCATTGTCATCAACGATGAGAACCGGCAGGTCGTGCAGTTGGGGAAGTGAAGGTAGATCCATCAGTTGATCAGATGAATCCTGCATGTGTAACTGTACCGTAAAGCTGAAAACACTGCCTTTGCCGGGCTCACTGTCCGCGCTAATTTCTCCCCCCATCAATTCCGCCAATTTACGACAAATTGTCAATCCCAGACCGGTACCGCCATATTTCCTGGTGCTGGCGCCGTCCGCCTGCGTGAAGCTATCGAAGATAAATGCCAGTTGATCTGCAGGAATGCCTATGCCTGTATCTTTAACTTCAAAACGTAAGATAACGTCATTATGTTCTCTTTCCGCTAGATCAACCTGCAGGGTTACTTCACCTTTTTCGGTGAATTTGACAGCATTGTCTAAGATGTTTGTGAGAACCTGGCGGAGTCTTCCAGGATCGCCCTGCAGCAGTATGGGAACGTCAGGATGAATAAAGCTGATCAGTTCGATGTGCTTTTCATTAGCTTTTCTTGACAACAGATCAGAGATATCTTTAATGGTTACACTTAGATCAAAATCAATGATTTCCAGATCCAGTTTCCCCGCTTCAATCTTGGAGAAGTCCAGAATATCGTTGATGACGCTTAATAGCGAATTACCGCTGGTGTAGATTGTCTCTACGTAGTCACGCTGTTCACCGTTTAAATCCTCATCTCCCAAAAGAAGCTGGGCAAATCCTAAGATACCGTTAAGCGGGGTTCTGATTTCATGACTCATATTAGCCAGAAATTCGCTCTTCATTGAGTTGGACATTTCAGCTTGAATAGTCATTTCCCGAGCGTACCGTATGGTATCTTCAAGCTGCTGGTTTATTGTAGATACTTCATAGTCAGGTATGTCCTCAGGCTCGGTAGGGATTATTTCCAGATCTAAATCGGATGGATCCTCTATTATGATTTTTGTGTCATCAGCAGGAATCTTGCCTTCGACTTTCTTAAGAATACCGGATAGCTGCTGGGATAATTTTTCAAACTCATCAGCTTGCCGCCGGGAGATGTTTTCATATTTTTTAATTTCCTGCCCATCACCTGCAGGAACTATCCCCTGGGTCATCATTCCCCAGACACTTCCATCAGCGTTGGTCAGGGGTGTGCAATCCCAGCTTAAATTAAGGTTGTTACACTCTTCAATTGCTTCTGTTTCTATGCTACCTGTTTTTTTAACTTTTCGTCGCCCTTTTACGGCGCACTTCTTATGAGGACATTCTTTTAGTCTCAATACTTCATAACACTTTTCACCGATACATTCGGTTGTATCCAGTGAAATTGAGCATTCACAAGCCGCTTTGTTGGCAAGTTGAATGGTACCATTCAAATCGCTAATGAAGACGGGTATTGACAACGAGTTTAAAACGCTGGCGGTCCCCTCGAAGTGGTCAGGTTCCCGAAAAGGTTTTTTCGTTGTGCTCATAGTAATTCTCAAGCTTTTACAATTACTTTGTAATCGATCATCGGTCGAAACATACATCTGTCAAGATGCTGGATTTCACCATGGAAAGATGGCATAAAGTATATGAAACTCATGATACATCAACTTATAAATATTTAAAAAAAAACGCCTGGAAAGCAATACTAAATGGCATTATTTCGACCCAGGCGCCCGCTTGCGTATTAGTCTGTTCAGCAACTTACCAATAGCAATTATCAATGATTTGAAAGAAGGCAATTACATTAAATGGACGGGACGATAACGGTGCGCCCAGATAGATTAACAGTGTGGGGTGGGCAAATAAGCGAGTTGCAATTCTCGCACCGTCATCGTCCCATTGTTGAGAGTCGGTATTAGAACCGATGCCGTAACCGTTGCTTTTCAAAGTGTCAGTGCTGCATCCAAACCTGATTCGCATTATATGAGCAAAAGGCTCATGCTTCCCGCTACTATTATTTCAACTCATCATAACCGAATATGCTCTATCTGACACCGGCTTCCTAATATGACTCTACAAAAAAAAACAGATACTCTCTGGGGAGTATTGGGATTTAAGCAAAATCAATAGCACTCCTACATTATAAGCAGAGATCGGGCCAAAGTGATAATCCTCAGGTGGTTTTTCTTTATTATTGAAATTACAGAAAGTTAATAATCAGGGGCACTGAGGCAGCAATGGTTGAAAATGATCAGGTGTGCGAAACTGAACGTTCAAAACTGACAAATTGGTCGTTTTCGTTCAGGGGAATTTCGTTTATTATGGCTACTCTTTCAATCTGCTTCGCAGGGCGCTGCGCGATAATTTCAGGTAACGGGCAGTTTGTGATTTATTACCATCACATTTGGCGAGCGCTTTTCGCACGATTTCTGATTCCAGCGACAAAATATCCAGCTCATCATCTGGGATGGTTAGGGAGCCTAACTGTATCGGGTGATGAAGCGGTTTTGGTGTATATTCAGAGCCCTGACTTAAGAAAGCTAAATGATCCGGTTTCAGTTCAATGTCATCGTATAGAAGGGTGACCCTTTCGATAGTGCTCTTCAGCTCGCGCACGTTTCCAGGCCAGGAGTATGTTTCAAGTATAGATATAGCATCTCGGTGAAGGAAGCGGAACCGCCTCTTTTTCTGTTGCGCAAATTGGACTAAGAACATCTGTGCCAGGGCGGCAATGGAATCTTTCTGGTTTCGTAAAGGTGATAGCTGCATCCAGCCTATATTCAAGCGGTAGTACAGATCCTGGCGGAAATCCCCTTTTTCTGCCAAGGTTTTCAGGTTGCGATTACTGGCAGCTATAATGCGCACGTCCAGCGGAATTCGCTTTAGTCCGCCCACGCGATAGATCTCCTTTTCCTGCAAAGCACGAAGCAACTTAGGTTGAAGATCTATGGGCATATCACCAATTTCATCTAAGAAGAGCGTTCCACCCTGCGCCAGTTCAAGTTTGCCGATAATGCCCGATCTCTTAGCTCCGGTGAAGGCGCCGCCTTCATAACCGAACAATTCGCTTTCAAACAGGCCCGGAGAAATTGCTGAACAGTTAATGGATATAAAAGGTTTATCGTCTCCTTCTCTGCCGTAATGCACCATTCGTGCTAAGATCTCTTTCCCGGTACCGGTTTCACCTTCGATCAATACCGGTATGTTTCTGTCTTCATGCAGGCGAAAAGCCATGGTCATTACTGCTCGCAGATCATCAGAATAGATCCCTACTCTGCCTGCATCAGGGACTTCTATCTGTGAATCTTTAATGAACGTATAGTCATCTTCGATATCTGTTGTTAGAAGTTCGGTATCCGCTTCAGGCAATTGGTCTTGATCAGCATGCCCAGTCATAAAATTCTGCCGATCAACCATTCTGGTTACGACTTGGGCTAACTCTTCTAAGTTAAGCGGTTTTCGCAGCAGATCACCAGCGCCCTGGCGCAGAGCCCCGATGGCGGTATCGACGTCGGCGTATCCGGTGAATAATATGACAGAAGTCCGGCGTCCTTCCGGCACGCTTCTGATTCTCATGAGCAGATCTAAACCACTGATACCGGGCATGCGCACATCGGTCAGCACAATCGGAAATGGTTCAGCGGTAAAGATTTTCAGGGCCTCTTTACCATCACCGCACTGAGTAACCTGATGGTGAAGCTGTTCTTCTAAAAAATCAGCGATTGGTTGGCGGCTTAAAGTTTCATCATCGACTAAAAGAATTCTCATCGACGATCTCCAGACGAAGTATTGTCCAGGGGAAGTTTGACTGTTACATCAATGCCACCATAAATGTTGTGCTGACCCTCAATCGTGCCATCTAATTTTTTCATGAAGGATTTAGCTACAGCAATTCTATGATGAAATTTTTTGTTTTCATTCGCATTATGGGATTGCGATTTGGCTCTCTTTATGGAATTTGATTCGCAGCCATCAGAGATTTCCATGATCGCATGAATTCCATCCCGTCTGGTTGATATCCTCATCCATTTTTCATCCGATTTGGATTCATCTAATGCGGTAATTGCGTCGGTGATCAGATTCACGGCAATCTGTTCTACCTGATACGGCTTCGCTTGCACGGGTATTACCTCATCGGAGATCACAATCTCAGGCTTGATCCCATGCGATTTTGTATTGCTTGCCATCAAACGCATAGCATCCGCAACAGATATATTCAGATCGGTGTTGTTGACCAGTTGATCTGCATTTATGTGCGCACTCTCATCCCAGAAAGACTGCATGTGCCGGACGACGTCGTTTATTCTTTCGGCGCAATCGGCAATGTTATTCAGCTTTTTCATGAAGACTTCGGGGATGACGCCTTTGTTGCGTTCGTGCCAGTACAATGCGCTATTGGCATGAATCAGAATGGCATGCAAGGGATGGCTGATTTCATGCGTGATTCCAGTAGTCATTATGCCTAAAGAGGCAATCTTCGCTGCATCTGAAGCCAGGTTCGAAGCCTCATTATCAAATAAGAGATGGCTTTCCGCTTCAAAAACACCGGGCGTTACTTGCGGGAATTCACTGCTATTCACAGTGGGTTTCTCGCGCAGAACAGCAACGGCTCCGATGGCGATGCCAGTTTCGTCTTTGATGGGCGCGATGCTGGTATCGATAATGCGAACGTCACCACTTTCATTTTTAATAACCAGGTTCTCAAGGGATATGGGTGTACCCGTTCGCATTACGGTTAAAGCGGGGTTACGGTCATTATCATTGACTTCTTCCGGAATAAGGATGATCTCATTTAATTGTCTGCCACCCATCTGTTCGTCTGAACAACAGGTAAGTTTTTGCGCTTTAGGATTCTGATAAATTATATTCCCTTGAGGATCTGTTACAACTAAAGCTTCACTTATGGACTTCAGCGTCGTTGCCAGCCAGTGTTCGCTTTTCTTAAGTTTTACTTCCTGACGATGTCTCAGCAGTGCGATCTCTATGGTTGTATGCAGTTCCTTGCTTTCGAAGGGTTTGAGGATGTACCCGTAGGGTTCGGATTTTTTAGCTCTTTCCAGAGTACTATCGTCCGCATGGGCTGTGAGATAAATCACAGGGATACTCAATTTTGACTGGATAATTTCAGCAGCCTCAATCCCATCCATATCACCTTTCAACCTGATGTCCATCAGGACTGCATCAGGATAGGTTGAGGTGGCTGTGTCGATGGCTTCATTACCTCTTGAAACTATCCCGGTAACATCGTAACCCAAACCGATCAAACATTCTTTTATGTCCTCGACAACAATCCTTTCGTCTTCGGCAACCAAAATCCTGCGGCTTCTCATTCCGAGTTACCCCTCGATTAATGCAGGTTCAAATTCAATATTAAATTCCGTACCATGCTCTCTGTAAAGTTTTAAAGTTCCATCCATCTGTTCAATTAGAGTCTGCACCAACTGCAATCCCAGGGATTGAGATTTAGTTATATCAAAACCCTCAGGAAGTCCCCCACCATTGTCGCCTACTACTAAGGAGATCACACCTTGATCTGCCACTCGCAAGCTGACGTGTATTATTCCTTTCTCACCTTCAGCGAAGCCGTGTTTTAAAGAATTAGTTACCAATTCGTTGACTATTAAAGCGCAAGGGATGGCGGTGTCTATATCACCGGAAAAATCTTGTACCTCCAATTGCAGTGTGATATCCTCCGGGTTTTCGCGGTAAGAATACCTCAAATTGCGAACCAGCGTGTTTATATAGTCGCTCCAGTTAATCTGGGTGAAATCCTTTGATTGATACAATTTTTCATGAACTAAAGCGATAGTCTTGATTCGATCCTGACTCTGCCGGATTACCTCGCTGGAAAGACCGTCGTCTGTGCGTTTTGCCTGCAGGTTTAGCAGGCTAGAAATGACCTGCAGGTTGTTTTTCACCCTGTGATGCACCTCTTCTAATAACACATCCTTTTCTTTTAAAGAAGATCTTATATCTGCTTCGGTTTTCTTTCGTTCGGAAATATCACGGACGATCATGGTCAGATGTGCCTTATCACCTACTTTCCAGGCTGAAAGCGAAAGGTCAATGGGGAATTCAACACCGTTCTTGCGGACCCCCATCATCTCCATGCCAGTACTAAGAAGTTTTGATTCTCCAGTGGTTTCGACCCCCTCAATACCGGATTTATACTCATCTATCTGGTTTTCCGGCAGCATCATCACAATGGATTTTCCAATAACCTCTTTTTCCAGGAAACCAAACACTTGCTCAGCTCCACGATTCCATGAGAGAATGGTTTTATCCTCATCCAGTATAATAATAGCATCACCTGCGGTCTGCACAACTGAACGGTATTTAATCTCACTTTCCCGAAGCTCCTCATCTGCCTGCTTGCGCTCGGTGATATCGCGGCATAAGGAGTGGAGATGCTTACCCTCCGGTGTGGTAGTTACAATAGCATTGATCAGGATGTTTTTTCGAATTCCATCACGATTAAGATAAATTGTCTCAAAATCCTGAATATAGCCCTGTTCTGTGCACAACGCAACCGCTGTGGCGTTGTTTTCACGTTCTTCCGGCGCCGTCCATTCAAGGACTGAATGACCGATAATTTTCTCTAAGTGATCAACGCCTATCAGGCGCATATAAGGTTCATTCGCGTCAATAACTTCGCCGGTTTCATCAATTGCCACAAATCCGGTGTCGGTGTTTTCTACAATAAGCTGATATTTTCCCTCACTCTCCCGTAGTGCTTCTTCGGCCCGCTTTTCGGCTGTGACGTCACGTCCGCAACCCACCGTTCCGATCATTTGGCCATTTTCATCCCAGAAAGGAGCTTTATAAACATCCAATCTGAGGAATTCCCCTTTAATGTTGCCGAATTCGTCAAATCGATGTGGCTTCTTGCTTTGCAGAACAACTTCATCGGAATCAGCACAAATTTCTCCAAAAGTATGATAATCCTGCACGTCTGGATGTGAATCTCTTTCCCTGTTTGCGAAAAATATGTCTGTCTTCCCAGAAGGTTCATGAGTATCATTTGCATTGAGCAGATTTTCGCAAATTGCCTTATTGGCGAAGATATATTTTTTTTCCAGGTCCTTTGCCCAGATCATATCTGGAACGTTATCACACATCAGGCGCATCATAGAATAGAGGGATTTATGTTTTTTCTCACTAGCTTGCAGCGCCTCTTCCGCCCGTTTGCGTTGGGTAATGTCCGTTATGATACAGTGAGTCCTATCGAAACTTCCGTCCGGTTTTTTTCCAATCCTGCCGCTGAAAGAAACATCCACAAGCGAGCCGTCTTTACGCTTCATAGCAAATTCAACGTAGGAAATATCACCCGCTTTTTTGAATTTAGAGAAATTGGTATTGAAATCTTCTTTGAACCCCCTGGCTAAGAATTCTGCGAAATATTTCCCAATGACTTCATCTCTTTCATATCCCATCATTTCCAACCAAGCAGGATTTACGTCAAGGAAATTGCCCTTTTCGTCTAAGGATTGGAATCCTAAAGGTGAATTCTGATAGAATAAACGGAATTTTTGTTCGAGTCCTTTTAACTTTTCTATTTCCCTGTCTTTCCGGGCGATCTGTTTCTGCAGATCAGAGACGGAGAGGTTAACCATATTGTCTCCCCTTTAAGGACTTGACTACATAGAGATAATGTCGGCAGGCCTATGCAAGGTGAGCTATAAAATATCTGCAACAATCACTCTAACCCCAAACTTATCGAAGGAATATAACTTTGTTAAATCTAAGATGCAAGAAAATATTAATTTCCTTAGGGGCTATGGGGTCTTTAGTTAAATGAGTGTATAAAAAAAGTGACCAGTAAATTTTCAGGTTTTCACACAGTTCAAACTGCCAACTGGAAGGATTATTTTGTCCAGATCAATAAAAGTCCTTGACAAAGCGCTAGGAATTTATTAAATTGTATAATCAGCAAAACATAGACGCCTGCAAAAACCGTTTATAATAGTAAATTCACGCGTAATAGAAAAAATGAACTGCACAACAAACATGAGGGAGACATAATTATGCGTAAGTTAATCATTTTACTGATCGCCGTCATAGCACTGACGTCCGTAATCGGAGCTGGAATGAGAGTCCAGATCAACCCTGCGGAAGAACCGTTCAGTGCCGAAGTACTGGATAGGGACGGCATTCGCACCGTTCTGAAATACACCGTCAATGCCTATGACCTCAAAGATATCAAGATTAACGGGCAGGGATATACAGAATTTCTAAAGCTTCCCAAGGAAGGGATGATCGAGGAAGCGGGATATCCCAGGCTGCCTCAGATTAACAGAGCTATCCTCATCCCGGATGAAGGCGTGATGGGCTGGCAGGTGATCTCTGCTGACTATATCGAGATTGATAACATCAACATAGCTCCTTCCAAAGGGCACCTGCCTCGCACGGTGGATTTGGATCAAGTTCCTCATTCATTTGCGGAAATCTACAACCGGGATGCCTTTTTTCCTGAAGAAATAGTCAGCTTGCGCGATCCCCACATTGTACGGGATTATCGCGGCTTGGTTGTTGAATTGAATGTTTTCCGATACAATCCGGTGAAGCGCGTACTTAGGATATATACGAACGTTACGATTGAAGTTAGCAGAGTTGCGTCGGGTGGTGTCAATGAAATTCACCAAAACCTTCCCCGAACCGCAATAGACAGGCAGTTCCACAAAGTATATCAGCGGCACTTCGTGAATTATGATGAATTGGATTACGTTCCTCTGCTGGAATCAGGCAGTCTCCTGGTAATATGTCACGATACTTTCTTAGACTTGATGGAACCTTTCGTGGAATGGAAGAACCAGAAGGGGTTATATACGGAAATGGTGCCGATCTCTCAGGTGGGCAGCAATCCTACGGAAATACAGAACTACGTCAGGGATTATTACAACCAGAGTGATCTGGTTTATCTGCTCCTGGTGGGAGATCACGCACAAATTCCCACATTTTCCAGTGGTTCTGATCCAGTTTACGGACTCTTAAGCGGAGGTGACAATTATCCTGAAATCTTCGTAGGAAGATTTTCCGCGGAGACACGAGACCAGGTGGTGACGCAAGTAACCAGAACAATCACCTACGAGAAGTATCCCGATCCGACCGGCGATTGGTATTCCCGGGGATTGGGGGATGCAGATGAGAGCGGTCCTTGTAATCCTGAGCCGTATGATTTTCAGCATATCACCAATATCGCTCTGGATTTGGTGAGGTGGAACTACACCCAGGTGGATTCCGTCTATACCACTTTCGGTGGAACCACCCAGATGATCATGGACTTCATGGATGCAGGGGTCAGCATCTTCAATTATGCCGGTCATGGGTGGACCAACATGGTCGGCCCGGTCAATTTCTACAGCAGTAATGCCGATCAGTTGGTAAACGATAATAAACTCTTCCATTTTGTGGCGGTTGCCTGCGAGTCAGGAAATTTTTTAAATACCACCTGCATAGCGGAAGTTCTCCTGCGCGCAACTAACAATACCAGCGGTGAACCGACGGGAGCTATAGGCTGTTATCTCTCCAAGATCAGCCAGTCCTGGTTTCCACCTTATGATATGCAGGATGAGGGCGTGGACTTAATCTGCGCAGATTCGATGTTGACATTCGGCGGCATGTGTTTTAACGGTTCTATGCTGATGATGGACTTACACGGAGCCGGCGGGGAGAACGAATTCCGCAACTGGACGATTTTCGGTGATCCATCCTTCGCTCTGCGGAGCATGACTCCTTATGACCTGACTGTATCCAGCAATCCGACGATTCCACTGGGCACTTCGTCATACTCCGTAACCGTTAACGGTCCCGGAGGTCCGCTGGAAGAGGCGCTGGTTTGTGCTATGAATGAAGAAATATATGCAACCGGATATACCAATAGTTCGGGACAGGTGAATCTAGCCTTTGATCCGCCGCCAACCCAGCCGGGTACGCTGACGCTGACCGTAACGACTTCCAATTCAGTTCCTTACATAACTGATGTCTATATTATCGTACCCAGTGGGGCTTACGTCATCTATAATGACCATGTCGTTCAAGATGACTTGACCGGTAACAACAACGGACAGTTAGATTACGCCGAAACTGTCGAGTTACAGATGACGGTGGAAAATGTGGGTGTGGCCGAAGCGACCAATGTCACCGGCACAATTTCTACGGATGACGTTCTGGTAACCGTCAATCAAAGCACAGCGAATTTTGGGAATATACCGGAAGGAGGAACTTCCACGATTGACCGGGCTTTTGAATTCGCTGTAGCGCCGGAAGTAACTGATGGTCATCCCATAGCGTTCATGCTCACCGCAGATGACGGCGTAAACAGTTGGGAATCATTCTTCACCGTGAATGCACATGCTCCGGACGTTATCTTTTCACAGCTTGAAATAGATGACGCTGCAGGTGGTAACGGCAACGGCAACTTGGATCCGGGCGAAACCGCTGATCTGCAGGTTACTATCGTCAATGACGGATCATCGAACGTCGATGATGTGGAATCAAGCCTATCCTGCGCTGATCCGTACATGGTGATTAATTCTGCTGTTTTCACAGTTGGATCGATGGCAGCAGGTGCAGAGGCTCAGGCAGATTTCAACGTTACGGTTTCTCCGTCCTGCCCGCAGGAACACCAGGTGGATTTCGACGTTGCCGTTACTGGTGCGTTGGGATATGCCAACACTACAGGATTTTCCACAATCGTCGGCGATATTACTTATATGCCCACAGGTCCTGATAATTACGGTTACATGGCCTATGACCACAATGACGCTCCGGAATTCCCCGAATACAACTGGGTGGAAATATGCCCGGATTCAGGAGGTCCGGGAACGTTGGTTCCCTTCATCAGTGACGAACAGGTCTTTCACTTTGAGCTTCCCTTCACCTTCGGGTATTACGGTGCACAATACGATTCCTTCACCGTGGCTGCGAATGGATGGGTAGGAATGGGAGTTGTAGGTCCTGATGATTATTCCAACAGCGGCATCCCCAATGCGGATGGTCCCCGTTGCATGATTGCATCTTACTGGGAGGACTTATCACCCCAGAGGAACAATTCCGGCGGAGTATGGACCTGGTATGATGATGCGGAAAACCTTCTGATCATCGAATACAACCACATAGAACAATATGCACCTGAAGGGAATTTTGAGACCTTCCAGACGGTCTTGTACGATCCTTCACACTATCCGACATTCACCGGAGACGGTCGAATCAAGGTTCAATACAAGGATATGTCCAACTCTTCGACAGGGGAAGGCACTGTAGGCATTGAGAATCACGATCAGACGGATGGAATCCAGTATTTCTTCGATGGAAGCTATGATGAACATGCATCTTCAATAGTAAACGAATCAGCGATCCTTTACACAACTCCGATGAGCATTCCCCAGATGGTAGTCGAAGTCAACTACGTATTGGGATCACCCATACCAGCGACAGGTGGTGACCTGTTCTATGGTATCTGGGGTGAAAACCAGGGTTCCGTTCCCTTGAACTGGTATGGCTGGATTGACATGGTTTACGAAAACCAGGATACTACACTGATCATCCTGCGGTCCATGGTCAACTACCAGCCCGGCTGGCAGATCAACCGCCCTGACGTATTTTATCCGGTGCCGGAAAGCTGGCCCGGGGGTAATTATGATCTTGTTATCCATTCCGGCAATTATCCAACGCTAACTGTCTGGTACCAGGACAGCTTCCCATGGTTCAAGGACGGCACGACGGATCTGGGCTTCGACTTTGCCGCTAATCTGCCGACCTGCAGCTATCCCGATCCCTTCGCTGAAGTGATCGAAACGACAACTAAAGATGCGATTCCCGATCAGTTTGAAGTGCTGGGAACCTATCCCAATCCCTTCAACCCCAGTACAGTTCTCAGATTCCAATTGCCAGATGTTAGTCCGGTTAATCTGGCGGTCTATGACATTTCCGGTCGTCTCGTTGCGGAATTAATCAACGGTTGGCGGGATGCGGGTGTGCATGAAGTAACTTTCGACGCTTCTGATCTGGCTTCGGGGATATATTTGTACAGGATTGAAGCAGGTGAGTTCTCAGCGAGTGGGAAGATGGTGCTTCTCAAGTAAAAAGGAAAGATTCAAAGGAAAAAGTAAGGGCGTCCCGAATGCTTGGACGCCTTTTTTATTATGGTGAAATTGATGGTCTGAGTTGTGTTTTACAGCGCAAGTTGTCGCTTTTCCTAAATAACCAATTCTTGAAGAAAACGCTTGCAAATCTCAAGTACTTTGCTATTTTGTAGCATTGCAAAAAAGTGAAAAAATATACTTATACCATCTGAAGGGAGAAAATGATGAAAAAAATCATGTCTGTTTTAGCGATTTTAATCATCGCGGCGACGGCATACGGAAATGGAATTGCGCTGAATAGCCCGGGTACGAAAGCATTAGCAATGGGAGGTGCGTTTATATCCATTGCTGACGATTACAGCGCACCGTATTGGAATCCTGCGGGGTTGCAGAACAGTGAGGGGATGCAGGTATCGTTCTTCCTCACAGATGTAATACCGGTAGTGACATATAAATTTGATACTTTCGGCATAGATGCCAAATCAAAAATTAACCATTACACAGCGCCCAACGCCGCCTTTTTATGGAATTGCAAACTGAATGATAAGCTTCGCATGGGCCTTTCTGCGATTGTGCCCGCTGGTCTTGGTGTAGAATGGGATGGTAATGATCTGGTCGCTTTGTCCGGGCCTCAATATTTCGATCCTGGGCAAACCATCTTAAATCAATACGTTGGTACTACCTTCGATTGGGAGAGTAAAATCGGTATAATGAACTTTTCACTCTCAGCAGCCTATAAGTTGGGCGATAATCTCAACATTGGCGGCGCATTTCATTTCGTCTATGGAACCATGGAAATGAAACGTGGCGCAGATATGCTTCAAAACGCTGCCCCGACTCCTACACCAGGCGAAGATGGAGTGTTAGATACACAGTACTCTGAAGAATCCTCAGGTACCGGTTTCGGAGCTGGCTTTGGTTTGCAATACATGCCTGGTGACAATGTCACTTTCGGAGCCGCCATGCGAACCCGTATGACAGTAGGATTTTCTGGAGATGCAAAGTTTGGGACGACAGAACATGGCTTTAATAGAGATATCACCTGGCCTCTATGGATTGGTGTAGGTTTTGCCTTTAATGCCAGCGAAAAATTAATCATCTCTTCTGAAGCACAGTGGACTCAGTGGTCAACGGTGGACTATCTTGAGGCAGATTATGAAACTGTCGGTATAGATTCTATGACATTACTCTGGAAAGATGCCGTACAGATCCGCTTTGGTGGTGAATATATGGCGACAGACGAATTAGCTCTACGCGCCGGTTTCTATATTGATCCGGCACCAGGTTCAAACCGCACGCAACAAATTCTCATCCCCAATGCTAATTTCGTTGGATATACCTTTGGATTTGGATACAACATCAATAAGCTTACCTTTGATGCGACCTTTGAGTATCTAAAAGGGACTGAAAGAAATATCAGCCCGGGTGCTTCTATGCCAGGAGTGGGAATGCCTGGAACACATGGAACTAACATTCTCGCGCCCAGCATCGCAGTTACGTACAAGTTCTGACAATATCGAAAATAAGGCAGAAGAGGCTGTCCACGATGGGCAGCCTCTTTTTTATTTGGTGCGTCTGGCAGGGAAAACAGCAGAGATATTGTTAGATGTTTTATTATAATCTTTTTCTTGTTGTCTGCATCGCAGATTCACGCGGATTAAAGGATTTCACTGATATAAAACGTGCCGTTTCTATGGCTTGCCAGTATATAAACGAAATGCGGATTCATAGTAATGACATGACTTTACATTTCAAGTTCTCTGGATTCCTGCGTCCGCCCCGTAGGGGCAGGCAGGAATGACAACGCAGGATGTTTCTTGGGTAGCAGGGGGGCTTGTGGCGAAGCCATGCCTATGGTGCCCCCGCTTTTACTTGACCACCACCATCTTTTCTGTAAAAGCCTGCTCCCCCGCATCCAACCGAATTATATACACCCCACTGGAATACTCCGCTGCATCCCAGATGTGGGTGTGGGTGCCGGGGGGCTGGATGCCGGATGTGAGGGTGGTAACTTTAGCGCCTAAGATGTTGTAAACGGCAAGGGTAGCTTCTTGCGGAGAAGGGAGGGTGAAGCTGATCCAGGTAACGGGATTAGCGGGATTGGGACCGATGCTGAAGTCTAACTTGGGGAATGGCACATCCGGTCTCTTGGGACCCACCTCATTCTGACCGGTGATGTTGCGGAAGAAGAGAGCTCCTCCGTTAGTGTTGCCCCCGAAGAAATCACCATCTCCGTCTGAGTCGATATCCACAATGTCAAATCCCCAGACGCTTGTTGTTACATAGTAGTCCAGTCCTGTGATACCATACTCGGTTTCGAGCACCATGACTGCACTGTCAGGAGTTCCCACATTCCGGTAAAATGCTACGTTCTCCATCCAGTTAAAGAAAAGGTCTAAATCACCATCTTCATCGATATCCCAGAAACGACTCCAACGTTGGAGTTGTGAAGGATTGATCCCCTGCCAGTTATTACTGCGCCAGACGAAGTTTGGCTCATAGATAGTCCCGGTGTTTTCAAAGTAGAAGTAACAATCATGATCGCAGAGAAATAGATCCAGATCTTCGTCTGCATCGATGTCGGCTAAGGTCGGATAGATGATTACCTCGTAAGTTCCAGGAACGTAATTGCTGGAATAGAGAATGAAGTCCGCCACTTGGGGTGTACCTCGATTTATGAACAGGTGCAATCCGGGTGAAGGTCCGCCCAGGACTCCTTCTCCAGAAAAGAGATCGTAGTCCCCATCGGCATCTATGTCACAGAAGAAGGGTGAAATACCATCAACATCTATATTCTGATAACTGGAGGTTTCCCGAATTAAGCTTGGCGACTCATTAGTCCCCACATTGCGGTAAAACTGCAATTCAACGCCGCAAGCTGTGAACATATCCTCATCGCCATCAGCATCGATGTCTATCCAGTCCATCTTCGTTAAGTATCCTTCATCGATGCTCAGGTAATTCGCAGTTACCAACTGAAAGTCAGCCTGCTGCGGTGTACCTATGTTTTCATAGAAGAACACATCTCCCGGCGTCTGTGCCCCCCAGTCAGGTTCTCTACCTACAAACAGATCGTAATCACCATCGCCGTCAACGTCTGCAAATTCAGGAGAAGAGTAGTCTCCAGCGTCTATGCCGGCAAAATTGTCTGTTACATAGTTAAAATCATAATTGACAGAATCACCGTCGTTACGGTAGTACCAGATTTTACCATCTTCCTCACCGATAAAGAGGTCAGGATCATTGTCAGAGTCAACATCGCAAAATGTGGGATCTGCGTATCCACCCACATTAGTACCTAACCAGCTATCATCTTCAAGGTTGTAAGCAAAACTGTCTGGAGTCCCTATATTAAGATAAAACTGTAGATGACCCTGGTATTCGCCACAAATCAGATCAGCATCATCATCGGCATCAATATCGATCACGGAAATATTAGTCCCAACTACGTAAAAATCAATAGAATGCATCGTATCCGGACTAGAAGTGAAACTCGGAGCTTCTGGCGTTCCTAGGTTCTCTACATATGTAACGTATCCACTACCAATTACAGCATCAAGATCGCCATCATCATCCATGTCCCAGAAATCAGGGCTTGTTCTACTCCAAGAATTTATTGTAAATAGCGAATCCCATTGATTATTAATCCATGTAAATTCGGGAATTTGCATGGATCCTACATTTTCATAGTAGGTAATCCATATTGAACCGTATGATCCAATAAACATGTCAGAGTCACCATCAGCATCGATATCACTCAAAACTGGATTGGACCAACTTGTTCCCCCAACCCAGGGCTGATGTGGCATCCACCCATCAATTTCCACCGGAATCGTATCGTATTCCTGTTGGAACTCAAAGTCCTGGGCAAGTAGGATCGCGGGGAGAAGGAGTAGGAATAGTGTATATTTCATAAGGTATTCCATTTGTTAAGAGGGGCGCACACCTAGGTGCGCCCCTACAATTACATTCTACTTGAGTAGTAGCATCTTACCTGTATCCACAAAATTACCACCTTGCTCAAGCCCTTCTACTATCACTTTATAGAAGTAGAGACCGGACGCCAAATGAGCAGCATTGTAGTGTACCTTGGGCCAACCTGCTTCTTTTATACCTTCGTAGATGGTTCCTAAGTTCCTACCAGCTACATTAAACAATTCGATCTTCACCTGCGATCTCTGCGGCAGTTCCAGAGGAATCACGGTTTGGGCGTTGAAGGGGTTGGGGTAATTCTGACATATCTTGTATTCTTGCGGTAACTGATTCACGGACGATATACCATCCATGAAGGTTCTTACTGCATATAGACCATATCCGAAACCGGAATGAGTGGGAGCTATACGGTCATCTTCCTTTGAGGCAATGGTCGGTGGCAAAACGAATTCAATTTCCGCATTCTCTGAGGCATCATACCAGATGAAGATCATGGGATTGTCATCCTCATACCCATCCAATTCATCAGGTGTAGCGATATCATCCTCCCTTTATCAAGCAGTTTTCACTACAGAAAGTTTCTTGTCAAGTACCACCAGTTCCACCGTGAAGGGTTCTAGGGCATCGAAGTGAGAAATTGACCACTGGGCGTGGGCGGAGAGAGGCAAAGCCAGCAGTAGAATAGTTAAGGTGAGAATATGAGTGAAAGTGCGTATGGTTAACCTTTAAGAAAGATCTACCTTTATAATATAATATATTTTTTTCAGATAGTCAACTGATTTTATAATTGCAGGAAAAATTATTGGGTTTGTTCTTCGCTATCAGAAGAATCAAGCTTAATTCCTGCCCGGGCAGCAAGAGTAACCTGGTGCTTCGTACCCAAACCATCACACCTATCCCTACAAATCCAAACCTATCAACTAATGTTGAAATTACTTGACTTTTTCCTTTAAACATTTTACCTTATTCTTTGATGATTCGCTGTTAAACTTGAGGTTTACCTTGAGGAAATTATTATTCACCGCTGCAAGTTTGAGTTTTATCCTGTTTCTACTGGGCTGTTCCGGTAAGAAGATCACTACCCTGGAAGAACAGGTGGCAGTGGAAAATGCCAGGAACGCCAGCTTGCACGCTGAAATCGAGACCGTGAAATCTGATTTAAATCGGGCGGAGAGCATAAATCAGACGCTTCTTGAAGAGGTGAAAGCCAAAGAGCAGGCTATCGCTGAACAGGAAGAAGTAATCAGTGATTTAAGGTTTCAGAACCTGGAACTGAAAGCCGCCAAAGAAGAGGCAATAACAGCCCAAAAGGCAGCCAAACCTTCACCGAAGCGGGAGACTCTTTCAGGGAACTTCCAGAACGATTATGACAGAGGTTTGCAGAAATTCAGGGAGAAGTGGTACATGGAAGCGGCTGCTATTTTTAAGCAACTGCTGCGCCAGAATCCCAACCACCAGTTAGCTGACAATAGCCAGTACTGGCTGGGAGAATGCTACTATGCCATGAAGCAATATGAAAACGCTTTAGCTGAATTTGAGAAGGTATTCACTTTCCCGGGCAGCAATAAAGCGGACGTTGCGCAGTTGAAAATCGGGCTATGCTGGAAACAGTTGGGTAAGTATCCCGAAGCCAGGGAACAATTAATTCGTCTCCTGTCTTCATATCCTGACAGTGAATACGTTTCCAGAGCCAGAGATATTTTGGATCAAATTCCCTGATTAACTCCGATGATCTTAGAATCAATCTTCACGAGAAACGTCTCCGGACGTTTCTTTTTTCTTATCATTTACGCATGGCTGGCACTGTTTCTGAGTTTCCCTGCTGTATTTAGTGCCGATAATGATCATGCGAAAGCAGATCCCGGATATATATGGCCCACCAACGCAGGGAGAACTCTATCCAGCACCTTCGCCGAAACGCGAGACACCCACTATCATTTCGGCATTGACGTCCGCACCAATCATAGCGAAGGCTACTCTTGTTATGCTGTGGCTGATGGCGACGTCGTGCGAATTCGCGTCTCACCATACGGTTATGGTAAAGTCCTGTACTTAAAAATGGCTGACGGTAAAACCGCAGTTTACGCTCACCTGCAGCGGTTTGGGCCAAAGGTCGCAGAGTTGGTTACCGCCAAACAGTATAAAAAGAAGAGCTTTCGCTGTCAGATATTTTTTGAACCTGGCGAACTGCATTTCCAGCAGGGTGACGTCTTAGCTTACACCGGCTCCACCGGCGTCGGATACCCTCACCTCCATTTTGAAATCCGTAATGAAGAGGGGTATCTTAATCCCATGAATTTCGGATTCACGGTGAAGGACACGCGTTCTCCCAAACCTGATGAAGTAACAATCTTCCCACTGAGAGTCAATGCAGGAATTGATGGGAGTTTTTATCCCGTCTCATTCCCAATAGAACCTGCATATGAGAAGGGTAACAATCATTACAAAATGACCGCTATCCCTGCTGTGTATGGTGATATAGGACTGGGCATCAGCGCTGATGACCGCGCTGACGAAGCACCTAATTCAGTATGTTTCTACGGGCTTGAATTGAGCCTGGATGATTCTGTTATTTTCTCTGCCAATTATGATAAGATCGGCTTCTACGAAACCAAACAGATTCACCTGGAGCGTGATTACTGGCTGAAGCGGAATGAAAACAAAACCAGCCACCACCTCTGGAAGGACCGCAACATGACGGCTGATTTCTTTGGGCAGGGTGGCGGCATCATTAATACAAACGACTATAAAATTGGTGTTCACGATTTCGAAATAGGGATATATGATTTTAACGGTAACTATGCGTATATTCACGGTCAGATACAAATCCTCGAAGATGCAACATATCCTCAAAAACGAAACATATCCAAATCAATAGCGCCGCAAGAGCTCCCCACCATATCAAATACCGATACTTCCGGAATCACGCTAACACCCGGAACCATCAAAGCAGACCTTTATAATGACTACTTAATCTTCAGAATCCCTGATAGAAATTCCGATACTTATTCCCATCTCGCTGTTACCAGTACATTATTTAAGAATATTCCTCTGGTTGCCAAAGGTGGCGAACTCATGGGAAGATTACCACTGGCATTATTTGATGATTTTAACCTGACTGTTGATCTCCGACAGGTCGATTCGGGAGGTTCTGTCATAAGAGATACGCTGAACTTTTGCTTTCAATCTCTGTCGCCTGAAGGCGGGACGGTAGTTTCCGATGATGGACTTTTCCAGGCGCAATTTGCACCGAGTGCATTATACAAAACTGTTTACATTCAAGTTCTCTCTGAAGATCCTCCCGATGAAGATCACTTCACCAGCAAAATTTATCATCTGCACGCGGGAGATGTGCCACTACGAGGAGATGCGGAAATTTCCATCAAAATCCCCGCGAATGAAGCAAACCCGGAGAAGCTGGGGATACACACACTTTCAGAGAAGGGAGAATGGAAATTCATAGATAATGATAGGATTACTTCGCCCGGATCAATCTTCGGCGCTTCCCCACAGATGGAAAGCTATGTGTTAATCAGGGATTTGGACCCACCTGAATTGCACTGGCTTTCATTTAAGCAAAAGACGCGCTCCCATCTCCCGACCTTGCGGCTGCGTGTGCGGGATCAGTTGTCATTGGTGGATGATCGCACCGTTTCCTTGACCGTAGATGGAAATTGGGTTCTGATGGAATATGACCCGGAAGCGCACACCATTACTGGCAAGCCCAGGAATCCCCTCTCGCCCGGTGATCACAATATCCAGGTGAGTGTCAAAGATTATTGTGGCAATGAAGCTACATTGTCTGCAACAATCACGGTCTCACCAAAATGATCCCCATAAAAGCTGAGAACGCGACACTAAAGTTCCCCTTAGTTACTCTGCTAATCATCGCCCTCAACTTAGGAATCTTCATCTACCAAATGACCTTGCCCTGGCAGGTTCAAAACGAATTTCTGACCTCCTTTGGCATGACACCAGCCACTCTGCTTGGGTTACTCGATCGTGCAGAAGGTGGCTTTCACCCGGCTTTGACGTTCCTTACGTCTCTATTTCTTCACGGGAGTATTTTCCATCTGCTGGGTAACATGCTGTATCTCTGGGTTTTCGGCGTGAGCATAGAAGCGGTGTTAGGCAAAATCCGCTTCGTGATTTTCTACCTGCTATGCGGCGTTTTAGCTTCCGTAGCTCACATCGTCTTGAATCCCAACTCCACTCTGCCGATGGTCGGCGCTTCCGGCGCTATCGCGGGCGTTCTGGGTGCCTACTTGATAACATTCCCAAGTACCAGAATCAAAGTGCTGGTTTTTCTGCTGTTTTTTATCACTACTCTGCGGATTTCCGCCTTATGGGTGTTGGGATTCTGGTTTTTAATACAGCTCTACTACGCCACAGAACCAGCCACCGGAACCGGCACCAACGTCGCCTACATGGCACATGTCGGAGGTTTCATCGCCGGTATTTGGTTGATGCGCAGAATGCGCCCCAACCTGAAATGGCGCACCTCAGAATCCTGACACCGAGTACAACGAAAAAGCTGTTGATATTTCCTCTTCGATTACGTACTTTTATTTTCTGAATCACAGATTCCCGCTGATTATTGGATGACGCAGATAAAATCAGTGAAACGCCATAATCTGTGATTCTGACAGAGTTGTTTCATATTATTAAAAATCATGGTTGACGACACCTACAAATACTCCGATATTACCGAGAAAATCATTGGTTGCGCTCTTAAGGTGCACAATGCCTTGGGAAATGGTTTTCAGGAAGTGATTTACCAGAGAAGTTTGGCTATTGCACTAAACAAAGCTGGTTTAAAATATCACCGTGAATTAGAAATACCGGTTTTCTTTGAAGATTGTAACGTTGGAGTAAGAAGAGCCGATTTTTTAGTTGAGGATAAAGTTTTAGTGGAACTCAAAGCTATTTCTGAGTTGGGAAAAATCCACGAATCACAGATAATAAACTACTTAAAAGCGTATAAAATTGAGGTTGGATTACTTATTAATTTTGGTGAAAAGAGCCTGAAGTTTAGAAGGTTTATAAAAACGCTATGAAAAATATAGGTCATAGGACCCTGTTTTTCCACCTAAGATTGAATAGATCGCGAAAACCAAATTGTATCAGTGAAATCCCATAATCTGTGAAAATCAGTGATTCTGACAATAAGGACAAAATAAAAACATCACCAAATCTTGTGTACATCTTAGAGAAGTTCTTGAGTTAGTTACTTTTATTTTCTGAATCACAGATTACTGCTGATTAGTGGATGACGCAAATAAATTCAGCAATTCTGACGGAAACTTTAAACCTACACAAAAAAAACTTATCATGCGCAAATTCATTCTCTGGACATTAGCTGTCATCATCACGCTGGCAGCAGCAGTCTATCAAAAAATGACCGGTCCCACCCACGAAGCCCGCGGTAAAATCACCGTAGCTGGTGCTACATACAAATACGATCTCATCAGAGCTCATGGAGGCGAGACCGATGCACCGATCAGCATAACCATTTCTGATCAAAACGTCAGCGGTGTGTTGGTCTTCAAGCACTATAATGTAGATGAAGAATGGACAGAAATCCCTCTAAAGCGAACCGGTGAACAACTTGCGGCAGAACTGCCGCACCAGCCTCCGGCCGGAAAGTTGGAATACTACCTGAAGCTAACATACGATGGACATATCTTGACCGTTCCTGATAATGAACATCTGGTAATCCGTTTTAGAGGAGCCGTCCCAGCATGGGCGCTACTCCCGCATATATTACTCATATTCACCGCGATGTTAGTATCCACCAGAGCCGGTTTGGAGGCGTTGTCCAGAGATGGCAAACCGCGCAACTACGCCCTCTGGGCTGCCGGACTGCTCTTCTTAGGAGGCATGATCTTCGGTCCCATCATGCAGAAGTTTGCCTTTGGAGAATTCTGGACGGGCGTGCCTTTCGGCTGGGATCTCACCGATAACAAGACCTTAATAGCCATGATCGGCTGGATAATCGCCGTCATCGCCGGATTTAAGGACAGACCGGCACGCTTGTGGGTGGCGGGCGCCTCTCTTCTGCTGATGATGATCTTCTCCATCCCCCACAGCATGATGGGCTCCGAACTGGATTACGAAACCGGCGAAGTGGTGAGTTCAGGTATTGGGAAATAATTTTCCTAATATGCTGAATGACCGCAGTTCATCTCATATAAAGGTCATAAGACACACGTGAATTTTGGTACGACCTCAAATGGATCAGATGTAAAATTGGTTGAAATTGGGGAAAAAGCTTCGTATATTTAGGTTTTAGTATCGGTTCATAATTCAGGAGTATAATCGCAATTTAACTGGCTCGATTTAAGTATCACAACCTGTGGCCAGCACAACATTCAATTATGCGGGACAACGCAAAAAAAACACCTCTGCCAGACGCAAAAACCGATGCAGCTTCTCCAATAAAGGACCAAGAAAGCACCGGTCTCCTCTGCGACAAACTTTTCGCTGATCGCGATTGGGATCCTGACCGGCAGGCTGAACGGTTTTTAAAGTCTCTGCCGGATTCGGGAAATATCCTTCTGACCTCGCATGACAATCCCGATCCGGATGCCCTGGCTTCATGCATGGCTCTGCAGAAATTGATCGAAGCGAAAAAAGGGGTCAAACCGCGCATCGCCATCGGCGGTATTCTGGGTCGAGCTGAAAACCGCGCCATGTCCATCGAACTGGAAATCGATCTTTACCCAATAGACATCCTTGAAGATAAACCCTGGGAAGCCATCGTTATGGTGGACGCGCAGCCGGGATCAGGAAACTCGCATCTGCCGGCTAACGTGCCCGTAACTGCGGTGATAGATCATCACCCTCAGCGTAAATCACTGAAAGCGCCCTTCGTGGACATCCGTCCTGAATATGGAGCAGTCAGCACTATATTAGTTGAATACCTGCGCGGTCAGGGCGTCAACTGGGATGCTAAATTGGCTACGGCTCTGCTTTACGCCATTAAAAGCGAAACTGCCGATCTGGGTCGCGGTATATGCAACGTCGATCAATTAGCCTATTTCGCCCTCTTCGAATCGGTTGATTGGGAATTACTGCATCGCATACTGAAAGCCAAAATACCCGGTGACTACTTCGCTCTGTTCTTAAGAGGAATTAAAGGGGGGACCCTGTACGGTAATGCACTGGTCACCAACTTAGGCGAAATACCGGTTCCCGATGCAGTTGCCGAAATTGCAGACTTTCTACTGCGTCATGAAAATGTCTCCCGTTCCCTGGTGCTGGGCAGATACGAAGACCAGATCGTTTTCTCCATACGTTTCACCGGCAGTGATCTGGATGCAGGCGTTATCGCCTCCACCATCACCAGAGATTTAGGTACGGGCGGAGGGCATGATCTCATGGCTGGAGGAAGAATAATCCTGAAGAAATCGAAATTGAAAAAAGCTGACGAAATCTTTACAACATTAATCGACCGCTTCTTAGTACTGATCGGCAGCGATAAACTGAAAAACGGAAAACCACTGCTCGAGTTGCAATCCGATAAAGGAGAATAAAACGTGCAAGGAGATTTCACACCTATTGTCTGGTTACTCCTGTCCGCCGGAATTTTAACGGCGATAATGATGGCTGTCGCCATCTTTTTAGGACCCAAGAAGAGTTCGCCTATTAAAGATGAACCTTTCGAATGCGGAATCATCCCCACTGGCGATGCCAACGACACTCGCTTCCCGGTGAAATTTTACCTGGTCGCCATTCTCTTTATAATATTTGACATAGAGATCATCTTCCTCTATCCCTGGGCGGTGGTCTTCAAACAGCTCTCCATCTTCGCTTTCATCTCGATCATCATCTTCATTTCGGTCTTGATGGCAGGGCTTCTGTATGCAGTTAAGAAAGGAGTACTGGAATGGAAATAGGATCCGATGGCATTCCCGGTGTGGCTTTAACATCCAAGCTTGACCTGGCGCTGGGATGGGGACGCAAATATTCCCTCTTCCTGTACCCCTTTGTAACAGCCTGCTGCGGTATGGAATACATGTCAGTTGCCTGCGCGCATTACGATATAGACCGCTTCGGAGCGGGTCTGCCGAGATTCTCTCCCCGTCAATCCGATCTGCTTTTTGTCGTGGGAACAATCTCACATAAGATCACACCGGTAGTTCAAATCGTTTACGAACAGATGACTGAGCCGAAATGGGTGGTTGCCTTCGGCGCCTGTGCTTCGGCTGGAGGACCGTACGACAATTATGCCACGGTACAGGGAGTTGATACTATCATCCCCGTTGACGTATATATACCCGGCTGTCCTCCCAGACCGGAGACGGTACTTGACGGACTGATTAAATTACAGCAGAAAATACAGACCAGGAAAATAGAGTTGTGAGGAATTGCTGGTCACACCTCCAAACAGACTACTACGCTTAGTAATATATAAGAATAATATCATGGACATCCCCGCATACATTGAACGTTTAGAGGAAAAAATTGGGACAGATAATTTGCAAACCAATTATCCGCACGATCAATTAACGATTACGGTCAGCCGGGACAAGATTCAGGAGGCTTTGCAGTTTCTCCGTGATGACGATGAAGCGCTTTTCGATCACTTCATGGACCTGACCGCTGTGGATTATATAGGTAAGCAGCCGCGCTTCCAGGTGGTGATTCACCTGGTATCGATACCTAAATCACAGCGGATCAGAATAAAGATCAACATAGATGATGATAGCGCTGAGATGCCCACTATCACAGGAATATACCCCGCAGCTGACTGGTTTGAACGGGAATGCTATGATCTCTATGGTATCCGTTTTGCCGGGCATCCCAATCTGAAACGCATCATGCTCTACGATGAGTTTGAAGGCTATCCCTTACGCAAGGATTATCCCATAAGAAAGAGGCAGCCTCGAGTGGAATTGCGCAAACCCGAAGTTCGCCGGTCGGATGAAACAGTTGAACCGCCCAGATAATTTTTAGGATTTATCAGCAATATAAAAATGACCACAAAAGAGAAACAGTTCGTAGGCGTCGCTGAAGTAATGGAAGAGGAAATTCCCGTTGAAGAGATGTTCCTCAATATGGGACCTTCACACCCTTCCATGCACGGTATCGTGCGTATCATGGTGCGCATAACCGGTGAAAGGATCGTCTGGTCTGACGTCGAAATAGGCTATCTCCACCGTGCTTTCGAGAAGTCCGTGGAAGCTAATAGCTGGAACAGCGCCACCATCTATACTGATCGACTGAATTACGTCAGCCCCATTATCAATAATGTCGGTTATTGTATGGCGGTGGAGAAGCTGTTGGGGATCACCATCCCAGAGCGCGGTGAGTATGTGCGTGTGCTGTTATCGGAAATATCCCGCATCGCCGATCACATTACCGCTGTCGGAGCTGCCGCCATGGAATTGGGCGCTTTCACCGCTTTTCTGTACACCATGAAAGCCCGAGAATACTGTTACGAACTGATCGAATCAGCTTGCGGAGCCCGCATAACCACCAACTTTGCTCGCGTCGGAGGTATATGCGCCGATCTACCGGAAGGTTTCGAATCCGAATGCCGCAAATACATGCCTATGGTGGCTGACGTCATTGTCGAATTGGATAAACTGCTGACCCGCAACCGCATATTTATAGACCGTACCAAGAACATAGGTGCGGTAAGTGGAGAAGATGCAGTAAAATTGGGCTTTACCGGTCCTCTCTTAAGAGCTTCAGGCGTCGCTTATGACGTCCGCCGCGCTTTTCCTTATTCTATCTATGAGACCTTCGATTTCGCAGTGCCGGTGGGAACAAACGGCGATGTGTTCGACCGCTATTTAGTGCGCATGGAAGAGATGCGCCAGTCAATGAAGATCGTGTATCAATGTCTGGACAAACTCCCCGACGGACCTGTAAACGCCATAGACAAAACTGTCACCAAACCGGACAAAACTGACGTGTACGACAACATCGAAGGCTTGATGAACCAGTTCAAGCTGGTCATGGATGGTCACGGGATCAATCCACCTCCGGGTGAATTCTACCAACCGGTTGAAGCGGGCAACGGAGAATTGGGATTCTACGTGGTTTCCGACGGCACCGATAAGCCCTACAAATGCCGCTGCCGACCGCCCTGCTTTCCACTGGTGCAGGCTATTCCCTTCATGCTGAAAGATCACATGGTGGCAGACGTGGTGCCCATCTTCGGTTCCATCAATATGATAGGTGGAGAATTGGATAGGTAGTATTTTGCATAGAATTTAAAAAGATGAACATAAATTTTCGATATATAGCACAATGAGAACTCTTTCTGATTCAACCCGCCAGCAGGCTCAGGCGCTAATGGAAATGTACCCAACTAAGGAAGCGGCAATGCTGCCAGTTCTCCATTTAGCTCAAAAAGAATTCGGCCTGATTGACGATGAAGCTGAACAAGTAGTGGCAGAAGTCATGGGCATTTCCCCTGTTTCCGTGCGGGAAACCTCCCGGTTCTATTTCATGTATCATCACCACCCAGTGGGTAAATACCATCTTCAGGTCTGCCAGAACATATCCTGCACGATCATGGGTGCGGAGACTATTCTTGATCACATCAAAAGACGGCTGGGAATCGAAGCTGAAGAGCGCACCGAAGATGGTCTGTTTTCGGTCGAACGGGTGGAGTGCATCGCCTGTTGTGACCGGGGTCCCGCTATGCTGGTTAACGATAAGCTGCATACTGGCCTGACTCCTGATAAGATAGATGGGATAATAAAAGAGAGTGATCCTGAGCGGAAATTGGATCATATGCAGAGTGAGGGTAATAAAGAATAATCACCAACGAGATAGAATATGCCAGAACTTAAACTGGTCAGCAAAAACTTCGAATACGACGATCAACCGGACATCAAGTCAGCAATGAGCCGCGGCGCTTACCAGCAGTGGAAACGCGTGCTGTCTGAAAAGATTCCTCCGGAAGACATCATCGAAGAAGTCAAAACAGCGAAATTGCGCGGGCAGGGCGGCGCTGGATTTCCCGCCGGAGTCAAATGGGGATTCGTTCCCAAGGATTCTCCCAAACCCAAATATCTCTGCGTCAACGCCGATGAAGGCGAACCCGGAACTTTCAAAGATCGCGCTCTGCTGGAAAAAGATCCGCATCAGTTGTTAGAAGGGATCGCCATAACCTGCTATGCCGTCGGTATCCATACGGCTTTCATCTACATGCGCGGAGAGTTTTACGAACCACAGCGCATCGTCCAGGATGCTATCGATCAGGCGAAAAAGGAAGGATTACTGGGGGAAAACATCTCAGGCAGCGGGTTCAATCTGGAAGTCATCATCCACATGGGTGCTGGTGCATACATCTGCGGTGAAGAGACCGCTCTTTTAAATTCCTTAGAGGGCGGCAAAGGCTGGCCCAGGCTGAAACCACCTTTTCCGGCTTTGGTAGGTGCTTTCAACTGTCCCACTGTAATCAACAATGTCGAAACCATATCAGGCGTGCCTCACATCCTGCGCATGGGCGGTGAAGAATTCGCCAAAATAGGCACGGAAAAGGATGGTGGAACCAAGCTGTTCGGTGTCAGCGGGCACGCTGCTAAACCGGGTCTGTATGAACTGCCTATGGGGACGTCTCTGAAAGAACTCATATATGATCACGCTGGCGGCGTCCGCGATGGGAAAGGGTTGAAAGCGGTAATTCCGGGCGGCTCCTCCACTCCGATACTAAAACCGGACGAACTTGACATTCCTCTGGAATTCGAAGCCATGATGGATGCCGGTACCATGCTGGGTTCCGGCGCTGCCGTTGTTCTGGATGAAACTGTCTCAATTCCACAAGTTTTTATGGTCATGTCGCGTTTTTACGCGCATGAATCCTGCGGGCAGTGCACTCCCTGTCGCGAAGGCTGCACCTGGGTTTACAAAACCGCCAAGAAGATCGCCGAAGGTAACGGACAACCATCAGATTTGGATCTGATCCTGGACATAGCGCCCATGTTCAATGGAACTACGGTCTGTCCGCTGGGCGCTGCCTTAGCAGCGCCAGCAGTTGCAATGGTGGAAAAATTCAGAGACGAATTTTTGAAGTTAATGAAAAACTAATACGTCCACTTTCGAGGTAGTGGATAGTCGTTATATATATTCAGGGTTTCACCACCAATGCCAGAAATCATCATAAACGACCAACAAATCGAAGTCCCCGAGGGCACTAATCTGATCCTGGCGGCGCGCAAATTAGGGATAGATATCCCGCATTTCTGCTATCATCCGGGTTTGAGTGTGGCTGGTTCCTGCAGAATGTGCCAGGTGGAAATTGAACAGAACGGCAGAAAACGAATAGACTTAGCCTGCACCAATCCCGCTCAGGATGGGATGACAGTTAAGACCGATTCCCCGGAAGTGAAGGGAATCGTCAAAGCGGTGCTGGAATTCCTGCTGTTGAACCATCCGACCGATTGTCCTATATGCGACGATGCCGGTGAATGCAAACTGCAGGACTATTACATGCTGCACGGGCTGTACGACAACCGGTTGAACGTGGACAAATGGCACAAGCCGAAGGTTCATCGGGCAGGACCGAATGTGATGTTGGATGCAGAAAGGTGTGTGCTCTGCGGCCGTTGCGTGCGTTTCTGTGATGAGATATGGGGTGAAAAACAGCTTGGTATCTTCGGGCACGGTTCCGATGAAGTGTTGATGAACTACCCCGGCAAGGATCTGGATAATCCTTACAGTGGCAACGTCGTGGATCTCTGCCCTGTGGGCGCTCTACTGGACAGGGATTTCCATTTTCAGCGCAGATCCTGGTATTTGAAATCGGTGAAATCGATATGTCCATCGTGCAGCCGGGGCTGTAATACATACATCCACTTCGACACCGATCACGACTATAAGAGTGCGGGCAAGCGCATCATGCGCCTGAAACCGCGATACAATGTGGACGTCAACCGCTGGTGGATCTGCGACCGAGGGAGGTACGGATACAGCTCCATCGATAACCCGAATCGAGCCCTGACGCCGCTTATTGCTGGTGGCGAAACCGGATGGGAACAGGCGCTGACTAAGTCGGAAACTCTAATTCGATCCAGCTTGAAAAAACCGGGCCCGGACGGCTTAGCTCTGCTGATGGCGCCTAACGCAACCAATGAGGACGTATATCTTGCATTGCGACTCTTCCGCGATACGGTTAAATTCGCTAATTTAGGTTACGATATACCATCAATGGAGAAACTGGCTGCAGATAACATCCTGTTAACGGACGATCCTTATCCCAACCGCAGGGGATTTAAAGATCTGGGTTTTGGTTCCATCAGCAACACCTCTGAAGCGGCTGAAATAATAGAAGCGATCTTCGCCGGACAGATTAAAGGGCTGGTGGTCTGTGGTACTAATCTTGAAGGCATGCTGGGAAACCAGATAGATAATCTTATCGCCAAACTCGACTGGCTCATCGTTTTAGATACGCACAAGAGTTCACTAATGGATAAGGCTTCCGTAGCTTTGCCGCTGGCTCTCCCTGCAGAACGGGAAGGAACCTTCACCAACGTCAAGGGACTGGTGCAGAAGTTCGAAAAAGCTGTCGAGCCAACAGGGCAATCCCTGCCACTCTGGGAAGTCTTGCAGCGTTTGGGCAAGAGACTAAACGCCAAGTGGTCATTTGAAGAGACTCATACTGTCTTTAAATCTCTAGCAGAAGATAAACCGGAATATGACACCCTCAACTGGCTCGCAACCTTCGGTGTAAATAAGGGATTGTATCTGGACAGTTGGTGATAACTGTTCTACTCTTAATAAACCAGTAAACATGAAAAACCTTATACTTCATTCGTTCTGCTATTTTGTCATAGCTATTCTACTGCTGGGATGTTCCACAGGGGAAAAACTACCTGAGGTTGCCCCTGAACTTATGGCGAACCTAAGTGGGTATCTCAAAGATCAGCAGCAGACGCCTGAAGAGTACATACTGAACAAATTTGAACAGCATGACGTCATCTTTATCGGTGAATACCACCGGATCAAACAGAATGTCGAACTGATCTCCCGATTGATTCCCATCCTTCATCAGAATGGAATCTATTATCTATGCACTGAATTCGCCAGACGGGAAGATCAGCATTTAATCGACAGTCTTCTGACCTCTCCTGAATATGATGAAGCGCTGGCGCGCTTAATTACCTTTAACCAGTATGTATTCTGGGGTTTTCAAGAATACTGCGATATCTACAAATCAGCCTGGGAACTGAACCATAACCTACCCGAAGAGAGCAGGAAATTCCGCATTTTAGGTGTCAATGACTCTCCGGATTGGAGTTACGTTAAAACGCCACGCGACCGGGACAAACATGAGGTTATGAAAAAGGTCTGGCAGGGCGGCGGAGAACATCTATGGGCGAAAGTGATCTTAGATGAAGTTATCGCCAATGGTGAGAGAACCCTGGTGTACAGCGGCATTCACCACGCTTTTTCCGAATACAAGCAGCCCATAGTTTCGGGTGACGGCAAATTCATCCGCTTCGAAGTAACGCGAATGGGTAACCACGTATTTAGTGAGGTCGGCAAGCGAGCGATAACTATTTATCTCCATGCCCTCTGGCCATCAGCAGATGGTTATGGAGCGAAGTCAGTATATACGGCAGATGGTGTCATAGATGCGGTGATGGCGCAAAGCAGTGAAGAACATTACCCAGTGGGTTTCGACGTGCGGGGAACGCCTTTCGGAAAACTACCCGGGCAGAACAGTTTATATCATCACGGCTATGATGATTTCACTCTGGAGATGTTCTGCGATGGCTATATATTCCAAGTACCTTTTGCACAATACCAGGGCGTTACTCCCATTGATGGCTTCATCGACGATGGCAATATAGAGACTGCACGATTACAGGCTCCCAATCCTAAGTATAGAGATAAAGATCCAGAACATTTCATGAAGTCAATGGCCAGAACTGCGGATATGGAAAGAAGGTTCAAGGGCTACTAAAGAGAGGCATATGGAATCATCTGATTTAGTATTCTTAGGAGTTCTGGTTGTATTCCTAATTGTCGTCATCATTTGGGTTTACAAGAAACGCAACCGGCTCTTCTTCAACGCTCATTTCACCGCCGAAACCACCATGATGAACTATCAGGATGCACACAAGGTGAAGGCGATGGAACAGGTGTCGCACATGAAGGAAGAGAAGGAAGAGGATGATGAGGGGGAGGGGAAAGAAACGTAGCCAACTCTTCTGCTGCAAGAAGAAAGACAGAAAAGAGATTTATTATGTTTCCAGAATTTGAAAGGATTAATAACTTAGTTTTTAGTAGAGGAAATTTGGTCCTACCAAATAGGATCCACCAAATTATATCTGGATGTCTTGAATCGCATTCGGACGACATTACACATGAACAAAACACATTTAGAGAATCTTATCACAACGATTACAACAGACCACCTGAAATCGACTACTCATCAAACTCTAAAATAGATGCTTACACAACCTGGTATCTACCAAGAAATTCATTTATCCCTAAAATTTCTTTAAGCAAACTCTCACGGAACAAAGATGCTGTTGACTTTCCAAGCACGCTGAACGTATTGGATCTAGGAACAGGTACGGGAGCTATTCCAATTGGGCTATTTGATTTGTTTGAAAATCCTGAATTTAGTGATTTTTCGATAAACTTAACTGCTGTTGATCATAATGAGCAGGCACTCAATAGGCAAGGCAAGTTAATAAATGCAAGTAAGTTCTTAGAAAATAGAACAAGTCACAATTGGCAGCAAGCGTTGATAGATATTAAAGAGGAAAAAGAGATCTTAGAAATTCTATATTCACTTTCATGGGATCTAATATTTTCAGCCAATTTATTCAACGAACTTGATCCTGAATACTACAATTTTTTGATAGTCACATCAATTGATAGCCTTAGTGAAAATGGCAGCCTAATTATATACGAGCCCGCGATCAATAGGGGGAGAGAAGTAATAGTAAACGCTTCTGCCGCTGCTAGAGCACATGATTTAAATGTTTTTTATCCGTGTAAACCAGATTATAGATGTAGAAAAAAAGAATGCTGGATGTGGAATGAGTATGAAATTAAGACTAAGCACTTCAGAAAAAATGGAGGGATAATAAGGGCATACAATGGTCCATTCAACACTTCAAACATCATAATAAATAAATCCGGTCATACTATATTTGATGAATTAATGAAATCAGATCCTGAGAGGATCTGGACGGTAGGTGCACCATATTCAAGAGGAAAGAAGGATATAGAGTTCTGTGGAATTAATAGAAGAGGCATGAAGTTGAAAAATACCTCGATAAACAGAGGAGCTCTGTGTGGCGTAACACGCGATTTTGAGAAAGTTGAAATAATCAAGGTGTAAGCTGGATTATGATAATAAGCGCAAGTAGACGCACTGATATACCTGCTTTTTATTCTGATTGGTTTATCAATCGAATAAGAGAAGGATTTTGTCTTTTGCAAAATCCCTACAACAAGAAGCAAGTAAGAAAGGTAGATCTTTCCCCAGATGTCATTGATGCGTTTATTTTTTGGACTAAGAATCCAAGACCGATGTTTGGCAAGTTAAGTAAAATCGATGATATGAATTTTGATTATATCTTTCTATATACATGCAATGATTACCCAGAGTGGCTAGAGCCCAACATCCCCAATATTGATGATAGAATAAATGATTTTCGACACCTTTCAGACAAGTTAGGGCCGAAAAAAGTAATTTGGCGTTATGATCCAATAATACTAACAAGTTCACTAAACTCGGATTTTCATTTCGAAACTTTCAAACGACTTTGCAGTGAATTATCTGACTATACTAAGCGAGTAATCATAAGCTTTGTTGATCTTTATAGTTTTGTGCTTAAGAGGTTAAAGAGACAAATTCCCGAGGGAGAATCATTGTTTGATCCCTTGACTATCAAAATGAAAGTAAAATCACTGAGTAGGAAGTTAGCCGATATAGCTGAATTTTACAAATTAGATATCTTCAGTTGTGCTGAATTAATTGAGCTTTCAGGTACAGGTATTTTGCCGGGTGCATGTATTGACGGGATGTATCTCTATTCTGTCTTCGAAAAAGAATTCACCACAAAAAAAGATCCCGGTCAACGTGAAGAATGTAAGTGTGCAATAAGTGTGGATATCGGAGGGTACGATACCTGTATGAATCAATGTCCTTATTGTTATGCTTTGAAGAGTCAGAAGGTACTAGAAAAAAATTACAAGTCACATGATCCTTTAGCACCTTCGATAACTGGCTGGATCGAAGAAACTAAAAAAAGTCAAGTTGAACTAAACATATAGACAAAATGCTCCAAACCGCCATAATCTTAGCAAAAATCTGGGGAGTCCTGCTGACTCTCGTATCCTTAGCCGCCATCATGACCTGGGTGGAAAGAAAGCAGTCCGCGGTAATGCAGGACCGGCTGGGCGCCAACCGCGCTGACGTCTTAGGCTTGCGCATCATCGGTCTGTTCCAGCCCATGGCTGACGGCTTAAAGATGTTCTTCAAGGAAGATTTCGTGCCAGCCCGCGGGGATAAATTCCTGCACACTTTAGCGCCGATGATCGCCTTCTTTCCGGCATTGCTAACCTTCGCTGTCATCCCCTTCGGAGACGTTCTGCGCATAGGTACGTTAGAAATCCCCCTGCAGATCGCCAATCTGAACATCGGCTACCTATTCATACTGGCATTCGGGGGCTTGACCATATACGGCACTGTACTGGCGGGCTGGTCATCCAATAATAAGTACTCTCTTTTGGGTGGCTTACGTGCAGGTGCCCAGATGATCTCCTACGAAGTAGTACTGGGACTCTCCCTGGTAGGGCTGATAATGGTCTTCGGTACACTGCAATTAGACATTATGGTTAAAAAACAGGGAGAACTGCTCTTCGGGTTTCTGCCGGCGTGGGGAATCTTCCTGCAGCCCCTGGGTTTCCTGCTGTTTTTGCCTTCTGCCATAGCCGAAACCAAACGCGTTCCCTTCGATCTTCCCGAAGGCGAATCGGAGATAATAGGTTATTACACCGAATATTCCGGCATGCGCTTCGGACTTTTCTACTTTGCGGAATTTATCGAAATCATCGTGCTATCAGCCATAATGGCCACGCTGTTCTTCGGTGGTTATCAGATACCCTGGTTGTATGCTGAAGGGTTCCAGTTCCCCTGGGGCTGGGAATGGAATTTGCCTCACTTGCTGGTAGTAATACTACAGATTGGCTCTTTCTTCGCTAAGATAGCCTTCTTCTGCTGGCTGCAGGTTCTGATCCGCTGGACGCTACCCCGCTTTCGCTACGATCAACTGATGCGCCTTTGCTGGGTGAACATTCTCCCGTTAGCGGTTCTGAATATCGTCTTGACGGGGTTAGTTCTTATGATACTTAATTAACTAAACCGGATGACAGGCAGAGATAAAAAAAAGGGATTGGGAGCCAATCTTCTACTCTTAGCTGTAGTTCTGTTCATCTGTTTAATAGCAGCCGAAGTCGTCCTGCGGTTTACCTGGAAAGGATTTCGACCACATCGCAGCACTCAAACGTTGAGCTATGATGATACGCTGGGTTGGGTTGGTAAGATAAATTCTGAAACCCTACTATCCGAAGGAGGAATTAAAGTCCCCTGCAGAATCAACAACTGGGGCTTTAGAGATTATCGATCCTATCCAATCGATAAAACGTCAGGCAAACACCGCTTATTGATCTTAGGTGATTCGTTCGTAATGGGAACTGGCATTGCCGAAGAAGCACGTGTATCACAACAATTAGAAGCTCAAGATTCATCTATTATAGCTTATAACTTCGGCATAATGGGATACAGCACCGATCAAGAGCTGCTGGTGCTGAAGAAATACGGACCGCAGGTGCAGCCTGATGATATTTTTCTCTTCTTCTGCGCCAATGACCTGATCTACAACGACAGCGATTTCGGTCATAAGATACCTAAACCGCATTTCAGGTTGAATGCTGACGGCTCATTGAATCTTGGCAACGTACCCGTTCCCAATTTAATTAATAAGAATCCCGTGCTGATGTGGCTGCAAAATAACAGTGCGCTGGTGCAGATTACTTCGAAGATAACGGCACAGTTATCTTTCCAGAATAAACTTAAGAGACAGCGCCACACCGCAGGCGACCTGGGTTTAGAAAGAGGGGAAAGGGGCAAGGCGGACTTAGATTCGTTGCTGCTTTTTTCATCGGAGAAAAAAACCAGCGATCTGACCTATCACCTGTTGAAGGAGGTGAAGGCGGAAACGGATAGGCTGGGAGCCCGTTTTATTCTCTTCACCGCTCCCAGCAATCAGCACTGGACTGCTACCAGAAATGAAACACCCGAAGAAATTGGGCGGGTGTTGAATTGGTGTGAGGAACTGAACATAGAAGCTGTAGATCTGTTCCCGGTATTTTACCAAAATTTCAACGAATACGGTGAAAAATTGTATCTTCCCGATAAAATGCACTGGAATGAACGCGGCAACCGCATAGCTGCTGAGGCAATTTATCACCTTTTAGGGAATTTTCAATAATAGTACCACCTTAGATTAAGCACGCAAACGGAAAAAAACGATGGCAAATATCGACTACAATAATCTTAAGACCAATTATGAGACCTCGGTGCAGAAGGTAGAAATGGGTCTGTGGGAGAAGATCTACTATCCGGAAGTCATCCGGGGACTACTGCTCACTACCGGTCATTTCGTGCGCAATATGACGGTTCACATAGCCCACGTTTTCGGATTAGCAAGAAATAAGCGCGGTGCGGTAACCTATCAGTACCCGGAGGAGAGGCGTCCTATACACCGTCGCTACCGCGGACGACACCGCTTAATGAAAAAACCGGATGGCTCCGAACGCTGCACCGCCTGCATGCTCTGCGAGACCATCTGTCCAACCCAATGCATCAGCATCATCCCTCAAGAACATCCTGATCCTGCAGTTGAAAAACATCCTGCCAGTTACGAGATCGATATCCTCCGCTGCTGTTTTTGCGGTTACTGTGTAGAAGCCTGCCCCTGCGATGCTATCCGCATGGATACGCAGAAGGTGGAGATCGCCAATTGGGACCGTACCCGCATGGTTTACGATAAGGAGTACCTCATGACGGATATTACAGGTCCCGGTGCACCACCGGAAAACGATCCTCCCCTTTGGTGGCTGCAATAGAAGTATAAGGAATAATATGATTCTTGGTGCGCACGTATCCATCGCCGGAGGAATCCAGAACGCTCCGCTAAATGGCAGGAAAATCGGCTGTGACGCCATACAGATATTCGCCAAGAACCAGACGCAATGGCAAGCCAAACCCTATACAGATGAGAATATCGAAGGTTTTAAGGAGAACCTGAAAACAACGGGTATCAATCCGGTAATAATCCATGATTCTTACCTGATAAATCTCTGCACATCCGATAAAGTCAAACTGGAAAAATCCATAAACGCTTACCTTGATGAACTTAAGCGCGCCCAAACCCTCAAAGTACCCTACCTGGTAATGCATCCTGGTTCACATCTGCAGAATGGCGAGGAATGGGGATTGGTAAAAATCGCCGAGAGTTTGAATTACATCCACGAACGGACACCCGACTACCAGGTCATAACCCTTCTGGAAACTACTGCCGGTCAGGGTACGAACTTAGGATATCGATTCGAACACTTAGCATCTATCAGGGAGATGGTAGTACAGAAGGATAGAATCGGAGTTTGTGCTGATACCTGTCATATGTTTGCAGCGGGATACGATCTTAAAACCGATCAGGGATATTCCGACACCTGGAACCGTTTTGATGACATAGTTGGAATTGAAAACCTCAAATGCTTCCACCTGAATGATTCCAAGAAACCCCTAAGTAGCCGCGTGGATCGCCATGAACATATCGGACAGGGACATCTGGGAATCGAACCGTTCAAGAAACTCATGGCGGATCCCCGGTTTGAAGACCTTCCCGGACTGCTGGAGACACCCGGCGACGAAGAGGACTTTATCCGCAATTTGAAGCTGTTACGATCATTGTAGTGGTATTTTATAGATTGAGTAGATTCTTAGATTTGTCATTCTGAGCCCGCCGAAGGCGGAGCGAAGAATCTCTCGTTATTAAGTTGAGTAGGGTGGACTAAGCCCTTCAGGGCGCAGTCCACCAACTTCACTCTTCCCGTAAGGAGGAATAATCATGTCAAACATGTTGAAAGTAGGGTCGATAGCGCCAAAATTCGAACTTCCAGGCACGGACGACAAAGCGCATAAACTCACTGATTTCAGATCAAAGAAATCAGTTGTGTTGGTTTTTTATCCCAAGGACAACACATCTGGTTGAAAGAAGCAGCTATCAGCCTTCAGCGAAGATATAGACGCTTTTAGAAGGTTGGACGCTGAGGTACTCGGCGTGAATTCCGGAAGTTTGGAATCGCATAAAAATTTTAGTGATAGAAATGAGTTCGTAGTTCCTCTTCTATCAGACGAGGGTGGGGACGTCACCGGAGCTTACAAAGCGCGGCATCCGAAGAGCGGGGGAACTATAAGGACTGTATATATCGTGGATCGAGAGGGGATAATACGGTACGCTAAACGCGGTAAACCACCGCATGAAGAATTGCTGGAAGTGTTAAGAGACCGGTAGATCACATTATTTCACTGCCGTCGGGTTTCCGCACCCGACAGATCCCGTCATACCCGTAGAGCGGGGGTGTCCGTAAGGACTCCAATGGAGCTTCTCCCGCTTTTTTTATTTCAATTATATGTACAAATTTGTCCGCCAATGGCTGTTGTCCGTCAGTTATGTCGTTTGTATTAAGTTTAAGGTTGGCTGCTTGAATGACAGATGTGGCGTGGTTTTGGATGGGTTGAATAGTTTCCATGTTCTTTGCAGAGCCGCGTTCTGAGGGGAGATTGTTGTGTATGGGCAAAGTATTATGGCGAACACTTATATATAATATACAACATATCTGCGGGAAATGCAAGAGGTTTTGGGATGGATTTGGTGTGGGTGGTGGTTTTTTTAAGGTTTCAAATCCCCCTTGGTCCCCCTTTTCCAAAGGGGGAAACTGCATCCTTCCCTGCATTCCCACTATCCCCCCCTTTCCCAAAGGAGGGAGTCCGTCGTCAGACGGGCGGGGGGATTTCGGGACGGGGGGATTTCTGACGGGAGACTACAGATGATTCCAAATCACCTGCAGCACCCCATCAATATTATTCATGACCTCCAGGTTGCTGAATCGCAACACTTGAAATCCTAATTCATTCAGATATGAATCTCGTTTAAGGTCTTTGATCTTACCCTGAGGTGTAAAATGTTGTTCACCATCTAATTCAATAATTATTTTCGCTTTAGGACAATAAAAATCAACAATGTAATTTCCGATTACTCTTTGACGGTAAAATTGGGTATCTTTTAGTTGTTTGCGTCGTATTCTGTTCCAGAGCCGTTTCTCTGCGTCAGTGGCATTAATTCTTAACTCTCTGGCAAGAAGCTTCAATTTGGGATTATAATAGATCATGCTTTATCATGAAGGTTTCAAATCCCCCTTAGTCCCCCTTTTTCCAAAGGGGGAAACTGCATCCTTCCCTGCATTCCCACTATCCCCCCCTTTCCCAAAGGGGGGAGTCCGTCATCTGACGGACGGGGGGATTAAAACAGCAACCTATCCCACCCCAGAGAGGTGGGGTGCCGGTGGAATGGTAGACTGCGCTCGTCCCTCAAGGAACGGACTTAGTCTACCCTACTCTACTGCGCTGCTCTTTAGTCCACCCTACACGCCTTTCGAGAATTAGCATAAAAAACGCTTGACTTTTAAAGAAATTTAGACTTTATATTGTATGTTGCTTAATTTGTTTGGACATTTTTCCTGAAAAACTAAGTGAGAGATTCGGTGGTTGTAAGAGTTAAAGTGTTGACTTTTTCTAATTATTTACGTTGTATTTCTTTCCTGCAAAGTCAGCCATTAATTATTTATAATTACTAAATCAAAACCAAGGTTTAACAAAAGGAATTGTACCATGGCTTACACTGTGAAAGTAAAAGATTTCGACGATTCACCAAAAAAAATCACATCCACTAATGTGAGACTCGTCATGGGCGCCAGCGCTATGTATTTTGACTCAAACAGCTCTACCTTAGATGATGAAGAAAGCTTCACGAATTCTGATTTGAATTGGGTCGTTATTACAAATGATAGTTATGTTGAATTTGAATTTGAAGCTGACAACTCGGGAAGTGATGGACAGGGATTACACATTCCTGTAGGTTATAGCGAAGTTAAGGTTACTTCAGTTACTGGTACGGTTAAAAAACTCGCAGTAAAGAATGCTAACTTTGGTCACACCAAGGCGACTGCCTATTCAGATGGCTCTTCAACTTCGGTCTCCGCAAACGATATTGTTAACGGTGGCGATTTTGTTGTGTGTTCAAAAAGCTCCAAGTTTCAAATCAAGTTCACTACAGAAAAAAGTGAATTGAGACCGTTTACGGCGTTACCGATAGGCCTGCTATTTGATTCTGATCGATAGGATTTATTATGCCTCCTATTAAACTGGTGGATCATGCAAAAGACTATCTTTTAGTATATGATTCATCAAGTAATAGATTCCTTTTCGTAACCGATAAATCTATATTGAGCAGCATGGGGAGGCTAAATTGTAATAACGGGAATTTCTCGGAGAGAGACTTATTTGAGATATTGAAAGAGAAATACAGAGATACACCATTTTTTAACAATGTAACTCTCTGTTCACCACAGGAAGCTTATGTGAGGTTATCCCAAGATTGGAAGTTGCATATCGACAAGGAGAAACACACATGTTTACGGTTGGAACTGACACAACATTGCAATTTCAAATGTACGTACTGTGAACAGAGATTTTATTACGACGAAAAACCAGCACGCTTTGATATGTCCTTCGATATTGCTAGTCGTTCTATAGACTACTTCTGCGATAAATTCCCGGATTTAGATCAATACATCATCGCTTTGTACGGAGGTGAACCTCTGCTAAGAAAAGAATTAATCTATAACATTCTCGATTACTGCCAAACCGAACATAAGGATTTAAATTTCTATTACATTATAAATACCAATGGATATCTTTTAGATATTGAATTTGTGAGCCGTGTAAAGGATCATAACGTGCAACTATACGTCAGCATAGATGGTAGTGAAGAGCTTAATGATACCCACAGAAGAACAGTTGATGGAATGCCTACGTTCATGGGTATTGAGAAGAACATGAAAGATTTAAGGTCTAGTTTCCCTGATTTTTATCGTAATTGCATTGCTGTCTTATGTGTAATAGATCTTTGTCAACCTCTAGATAAATATTATGAATCATTTGAAAAATCCGAAGTGTTCAAAGGCATTAATGTCCGTTATTTAACGAAGATTGAGAATACGTTCGCACCTTCGAATAGCGACCAACGTATGAAGTGCTATGAAAATTATTGGTGCTTAATGAATAAATTTCCTAAAAGGTTTGAAAAAAGTGTTGGTGTGAGCCAATTGGATCAGGGAATGATGGATATGTTGCAGAAGCTGGTTTTTAAGCAGGGTGAACTTGAGGAGAAAATATTATTACCAGGAATGTGTTTCCCAAGTTTATCCGAAATTTTTGTAACAGCAAATGGCGATTTTAAAATCTGTGGACGGAGTGTTAACGACTTCGTAATTGGTGACATTTACTCCGGTTACGATTTTGATATAGCGAGAGAAATCATTGAGAGCTATTACGAGATAGTGGACACTTTGTGCAGTAATTGTTACATGATCCGATTATGCAATCCCTGTATTGCTATGTTCCTGAAACGTGGGAGATTGCAAAAAGATACGGTTTACTGCGAACATATGAAAGCTAAAGCAGACATTGTATTTAACTTTATAAAAGGCAAATTAGTAAAGGAGTGGAACCATGGAAACCAACCAAGAATTCCCGGAATTGCACCAAGTATTTCCAACGGTAGTCCCGGATTTACGGGTTGTCAATCTGACACAAATCATTAACTTTGGTGATTTACCAAATCCGGGTCACTTACTAGAAATTGCCTGCGCTTGCCGTCCGTCTTTTGGTGTCAGTGCTGCCGGTGGACTACCATATGGCTCGGGTACTGGTGAAATGGATGAATGCACACGGAGAAATATTGATGCTTTTTATGGTGGAGCAGAATGATAATCTACCAGATCGGCATTATTTTTCTAGTTATTGTATCCTTGATTGGGATCTATTCACTTAAGAGCAGGGTGCTGAAGTCCTTAATTATGGCGTTAACCTCAGGTGTACTAATACTGGTATGTGGAGCATTATACCATTTGATTGCACAAAACGAGGCCTTGAGGGAATTAATAATAATCCCCACAGATTTTAAGCCGTCGATGCCACCACCAGATTATATTCAGTACATGCTATACTTAGGGGAAAAAGTTAGAGACTATTCACAGGCATTAGAGCTCACTTTCTGGATGCTTTTGATCTTCGCACTTATTGCACCCTTTGTGGGATATTTCAGGCGCGATACTACCGAAACCAATCTGACGAATTAAGCTTTCCACAATACACAGGCTTAATTAGACAAACCATGCGTTGCGTCAGGTCTTGGTTCCCTTTAGGGAAGTGTGACCTGACGCTTATCGAATGAGACTCTTCGCTTCGCTCAGAGTGACCCTTTGGGACAGCGTTTTTTACACTAAAGCGAATTAATCTACCTTCCTTTGTACTGAAACATTATCCCCAACGTTGAAAGGATGATCTTAAGGTCCAGAGCCAGAGACATATTCTCCAAATAGAAGAGATCATACTGCAGTTTATCCTTCACATCGGTTAAAGATTCATCGTATTTATGCTTGACCTGCGCCCATCCGGTTATGCCGGGCTTGATATTCATGCGTCTTTCGTAGAGCGGTATTTTGGATTTAAAGTCGTTCACAAACTTCGGTCTTTCCGGACGAGGTCCCACCAACGCCATATCGCCTTTAAGAACGTTGATAAACTGAGGAAATTCATCTATGTGAAGTTTGCGCATTATTCGACCCATCGAAGTAATTCTCGGGTCGTCTTTTCCCGCCCATACCGGACCTGTCCTCGCTTCCGCATCCTGCCTCATGGATCGAAATTTATATAAAATAAACTCTTTCCCGCCCCTGCCTACACGTTGTTGTCGATAGAGAACCGGGCCTTTTGAATTAATTTTTATCGCTAATCCGATCAATAAGTATAACGGTGAGCCGAACGTCAGCACTGATGCTGAGACAATAGTGTCCGAAATTCGTTTCAGCCAACGCTGCCAGGGTGAAAGTAAGTCCGGGAAGACCTGTATCAAGGGCACACTGCGGATATGAGCTGTACGTACATGCCCATAGAGGGTCTCGGTTAAATCCGGTAGCATTTTAATTCCCACATGCAGGTTAGCGAGCCGCGATATAATCCCGGGAATTAATTCCCGTTCGTCCGGCGCCGGTACTAAGATTACTTCATGCACGTGGTTATTTCTAACAGTGTCCTCTAAATGATCGTAATCGGAGATGACCTTGACGCCCAAGTACTCCTCTTCCAAAGTGCCATTTAAGAAACCACGAATATTATAACCAATATCGGGAACGCGCTGTGTTTGTCGCAAGAACGCTTTCGCTCTCTCATTAAATCCGATAATTAAGGCATTGCGCAAACCGATCCCTCTGGCAAGTAGTCGCCTCTGCACCATCCTGATAATCGCTCGGCCACCACCTGTGAATAAGATCAGGAATCCCCAATATGACATCAACACAACCCGGCTGGGGGAAAGCGGCTTATGTAGATCAATCGTAACCAGAAAGATGATAAAAATGCCCACAAGTGAAGCCTTAGCGACGCTTAAAAATACGTCAACAGTACTCTGACCATACAAACTCCGATAATTCCCGCGTAAAAGCAGAACTATCATCCATCCGATGGATACTATCAGTGATGGGATGAATAACTGCCGAAATTCTGGAGCTATAACCTGTGAAAAGAGGCCAGTCTTGTAGCGGAAAATGTACGATGCCAGGTAAGCCAGATTCAAAGCGATGAAATCTACCGTTGTAAGCGTTATTTTTTCCCTTGATATCTTCACAGTTCGTATTGTTCTTTATAATAAGACTGGTACTCACCGCTCTTCACCCTGCGCCACCAGTTCTCATTGGTGATAGTCCACTCTACTGTCTGGCGTAAGCCATCAGCGAAATTAAACGTCGGCTTCCAAGCCAACTCGTTGCGGATTTTCGATGAATCAATAGCATAACGTCTGTCATGGCCGGGACGATCCTTGACGAAGGTTATGAGAGATTCCGGTTTCCCTAAGATGTTCAACAGCTCCTTGACCAATGCTAAATTATGCCATTCGTTGGAACCGCCTATATTGTAAATTTCCCCGCTTCGTCCCTTATTTAAAGCCAGCCAAACCGCCCGGCAGTGATCCTCAACGTGCAACCAGTCACGCACGTTCATACCGTCTCCATACACGGGTAATGGTTGGTCCTCTAAAGCATTTGTGATCATCAGGGGGATTAATTTCTCAGGAAATTGATAAGGACCGTAATTATTCGAACAGCGAGTTACCACTGCATTTAAGCCATAGGTATGGACATAGGCGCGAACCAGCATGTCCGCTGATGCTTTGGATGCGGAATAGGGACTGTTGGGCGCTAAAGGAGTTTCTTCAGTAAATACACCGGTTTCGGGCAGTGATCCATACACTTCATCGGTGGAAATCTGTACGAACCGTTTGAGGCCGTACTTCATAGCCATGTCCAGCAACACCTGAGTACCGAAGACATTCGTGTGCAGAAATATGGCAGGCCCGGTTATAGATCTATCAACGTGAGTTTCCGCGGCAAAATTAATAACTGCATCGAACTTGTTTTCTTTGAAAACCTCTTCCATCGCTTCGCTGTCAGCAATGTCAGCCTTGACGAACTTGTAGCGTGGATCATCTTCGATAACGGAGAGATTCTCTAAGTTGCCGCAGTAGGTTAGTGCATCTACATTGACCAGACTGACGTCACTATGCGCCTTTAAAACAAAGTGGACGAAATTTGAACCGATAAAACCAGCTCCACCAGTGATAAGGATGTTCATGAGTAAAGCCTAAATTTTCTTCTTTTTACTTGAATGTTTTCTAAAGGATATCGGTTCCCAGTATCTAATCAGTAAGTGGGAAACTCATTTAGATCACGCATGAAGAGATTTCCCTGTAGTTGAGCACTTCATATTTCCAAATACTTCCCCACTGCTATGGCAACACCAAATATCCCCAATAGGACCGCCCCTACCAAAGGCAAGTAAAAATACGGCATAACAATCTCTATACCGGACGTCAGTCGCAACTGAACTAAATAAGTTATAGATGCAATCAGAATAATACTGATAATTCCACCTATAATACCGATCATTCCTCCTTGCAGCCAGAAGATTGCCCGTATTGTCCGCGGCGTGGCACCCAGCAGGGACATCAATTGAACCGTTTCCGATTGGGCTGAAATCTTTATGCGAGCAGCATTAAAGGTCAACCCTATAGCCAGTAAAACTGCTATCAACCCTGTTATGAGACCCCATCCGGTCAGTTTCTTTCTGCCGCTATGCAGGAGTTTAAGAAGATCGCGGTCATAGATCACCTCATCGATACCTTCTACAGAACTGATTTTCCGGATAACCGCCGCGGCTGAATCCGGATTAAGAAGCTCTTTCGGCAGATTTATCTGAAATGAGGCAGGAAGCGGATTATCCTTAAGTATGTTAAAAAGATCGGGATCAAATTCATCAGCGAACCGGGAAGCAGCCTGTCCGCGTGATACATACACTACCAGGAGTCGCTCATCTAACGCCTCGACGTTCTCCTGCAATTGCGGGTGCTGCTCATCAGGTAGAACTAAGGATATAAACGCCTCCGCCTGCAAATTTCCCAGGATATTCCCAGCAGCATTATTCAGATTGACTAAGCCATAGAAAAAGATTCCTAATACCGTTATAGCGAGCGTTATCGCCATTATTGCTATAAAGGAATGAAAAATTCCGCGCTTCACACCACCTAAAGCTTCACTAACTACAAAAAGAAGATTAGCTCCCATGACTTAACCTCCCATCCTTAAGGTGCAAAGTACGGTGCGCAATTCCCTTGAAAGGTTCCGGTATATGGGTGGCAGCTAAGATCGTCATGCCTTCTTCGTTTATCTGGCGCAATATATCCAGTATCTCCAGGCTGGCATCATGATCGATGTTCGCCAGAGGTTCATCTGCGAGTAATATAAATGGTCTGCCAATCAGCGCTCTGGCGATGGCGCCTTTCTTCTGCTCTCCGGATGAGAGCTCCGCAGGGAAAGACTTCGATCTAGCTTGCAAACCAAAGCGAAACAGCATGCGGTTCACCTGAAGGCGAACCTTACGGCGGGGTTGCCCTTCTATACGCAGAGGAAAAGCTACATTTTCGAAGAGGTTCCTATCGGTGAGTAAGTGAGGTTCAGGGAAGACGATACCCATCTTCCGCCGCAACAGGGAAAGGTCGTGACCGCTACAATTGGGTTGGAACTGCCCATCGATGATAACCTGACCGGAGTCCGGGTGAATTTCGCGATATATCGTTCTTAAGATAGTGGTCTTCCCTGCGCCAGTGGGACCGTTCAAAAGAACAAATTCACCCCTTTTAACGACAAAGGATATGCCTGAAATCCCCCGATCAGGCTGGTGTTCCAGGGACACGTTTACAAATCGAATCATCCCTTTGACTTTGAGAATTTTTCCGTGAGGCGAACGGCGACGCCAGGTGGCACAAACTGAGAGATGTCACCGCCAAAACTGGCGACTTCCCGGACAATAGTGGAGTTCAAATAAGTGTAACTGTCATGGGGCATGAGAAAAACCGTTATTACGCGCGGATGCAGCTTCCGGTTCATCAAAGCCATCTGGAATTCATATTCAAAGTCCGAAATAGCGCGCAGACCTCGGATCAGTGCAATGGCGTCATGTTCTTTGGCAAAATCGACCATTAAGCCCATAGCATCCATCACTTCCACGTTATGCAAGTTGGAAATCGCCTCGAGAATCATCTCATGCCGTTCCTTCAGTGTGAACAGGGAAGGCTCTTTTCCACTATTTGCAGCCATGGCAACGATAACCCTGTCGAACAGCGTGGCGGCACGTTCTAAAACGTCAAGATGACCGTAAGTAATTGGATCAAATGATCCCGGGTAAATCGCTATTTTTAATGTATCTTCACGCGCTTTTTTCACTTTTTCACCCTTCTGTAAAGAATTTATCCAGAGTCATCTTCATTCCATTCTTCAATATGGTACATTCGATGCGATCCATCAAGTGGCGAATAATAAGCAGACCTCTTCCGGAAACCTTTAAAAGATTTTCCGATTCAGTGGGATCAGGCACGTTGTCGGGAATAAATCCTTCACCTTCATCCCTAACTGCAATTCGCAAATACCTGGCACTGAGATAATAGCTGATGTGAACGTTCCTGTCCGCATCCAGTCCGTTGCCGTGTACCATGGCATTGTTTACAGCCTCGGAAATCGCTATAGCGATATCATCCAGATCGTTTTTGCCCAAAGGGAGCTTCTTGAACAACCTATCTGAATATTGATCCACTTTTTCAAGGTAAGCCGGATCGCTGGGTACTGTCAGTTCACCGATCTTTCTCAAAGGCATTGCACTACCATAAGTGTAATGTCGTCCTGCAATCCGGATTCGCCGCAGAACCCACTGATCTCTTTCAGCAGTTCGCTTATTATGTGGCTGGGACTTTCAAGTACAAGCACCGATACGGCTTCTTTCAAACGTTCAACTCCGAATTGCTGCTCAGAATCGTTTTCAGCTTCGGTGGCTCCATCAGTATAAAACAGGAGCACGTCTCCGGAATTAAGAGTAACTCTGTGCTCATGGTATAAGGCAGCCGGAAAAGCACCCAGTAACATCCCGCCTTCGCTCAACTCCTGCACTTGTCCATCTTTTCTAAACAGGAGTGGGGGATTATGGCCGCCATTGGCATAAGTCAGATCACCCGTCTGGGTATCCAGAACACCGTAAAAAGCTGTGACAAAAATCTCAGGTTTGGTGGAATCATTCAGGAAATCATTCACTCTGGCTAATATGGTCGAAATGGCATAATGACTGGATGCTTCTATACGCAGCGCTGCTCTGAATGAAGCCATGGTGAAAGCTGCTGGTATTCCTTTGCCCACGACGTCACCTATGACCAATCCCAGATCCTTGTGCGTCAAGGGAATATAATCGTAATAATCCCCTCCCACCATTTCAGACGGACGGTTTATACCCGCAATCTTGAAGCGCTCATACTCTGGAGCTTCATCCGGGAGAAGATCCTTCTGCATCCTGCGGGCTAAACTTAATTCTTCATCTATTTTATTCTTCTCCAGGATCTCCCTATGCAAGCGGGCGCGCTCAATTGCTACCGAAGCGTGTGACGCAAATGTCATGAGATGGTTGGCATCACGCTCACTGAAAGCGCCCAGGCGGTCGCTTTCCAGGTTGAATGCTCCTATCACCCTGCCAGCAGTAAACATGGGCACGACCAATTCCGAACGAGTTCTCGAACGCGCATCGATATAGCGCGGATCCCGGGAGACGTCGGAAACGACCAAAGGCGCCATATTTTCCATCGCCCATCCCATCAGACCCTGCCCGAACTTCTGCCTGACAGCGCCGCGCTTGGAACTCCTGTACCCTCTTAAAATCTCTCCCTCCATTTCATTTCCATCTTTACTCAACACGAAGATTCCCGCGGCATCATAATCCACAACCTGCTTTAATGAATCTAAGATGAGACTGAGAACGTCATTCAGGTCTAAAGCGCTGGCTAAGGAAAGCGCAATCTGAGTTATCAGATGAATTTCCAGGCGGGATTGCTGCACTTCCCCAATATGTTCCAGAAGGTGTTCCAGACGGCTCAACTGCTCCAGGAATTCACCCATCCGTTCTGTTGGTATGACGCCGGGTGATCGCTCAGAGATCTCGCGTTTAGTCTCATGGAGAAGCTGGACAAGTTCCTCGAATACCCGTCTCTCAGCCCAACCTTCATTCGCAGAAGTTGCTGTTTTCGCCACAGCACTGATTTCTTTATCAGAAGATTCCACGAAAGGATTACTGATAAGCCTTCAGAGCATCTTCCACGGTCTTATGTGAATCGAATATGGTCACCAGTTTGGTGATCATGAAGAGGCTCTGGATTTTTTCGGTGACATTGGCTAATTTCAACTGCCCGCCCGCGTTCTTAATGGTAGTGAGACCGCCAATTAAGATCCCCAACCCGGATGAATTCATCCAGTCAACTCCACCCAGATCGAAGACAAACTGCTTATGCCCATTGCCAATTTCGGATTTTACCACATCCTGGAAAGCGGCGGCATCCGGTCCGCCCATAACCTTGCCTTTTACTTCAAGAACAAGAACGCCATCGGTTACGCGGCTTTTCAACTTCATATGCCCTCCTTGTAAGGGGTTAATTCCTCTTGCGCATAATTTAATGAAATCAGAAATCAAAATCAAGAGAATTTACGGTTGAGGTTGCAGAGATATCGACAGCACTCAAGCATTTAAGTGGTTTTATAAATATCAAGTGCGGATATGCTTGAAAAAGAGGTTGTGTACAGATATATTATGTGTTGTACTTGAATTTACCATTAAAATTAAGAATCCACTTGCACATCCTCATCATCGGCGGCGGGATAGCCGGAATATCAGCAGCATGGCGCTTGCGAAACAGCGGCTGTGATGTAACCATTATAGAAGCGCGGAGCTTTTTAGGCGGAAGACTCTGCAGTTATGCAGATCGAGCAACCGGCACGCCATTCGATAACGGTCCCCATCTATTCTTAAGTTCCTACCGAGCAACAAGAGCTCTATTAAAGGATATGGGAATCGCTGAATCATTCACCTTCCCCTGGCTAAATTCCATCCCTTTTAGAGACTCATCCAGTAAGAAAATCAGGCTGCACTTTAGACCAATGCCAGCGCCCTGGAACTTAGCGGCGGGATTGTTGACATTTCCGCTGCTCTCCGGGGAAGCACGCCGCAGAACGGTATTGACTGCTCATAAGCTCCTTTCAGAAGCGATCAATCCATCGCTTAGTGCGGAAAAATGGTTGGACTCATTCTGGCAAAATGAAGAACGCCGCATTTTCTGGGATCCTTTGATACACGCAACCCTGAATACTTCTGCCAGGAATGTCTCTATACGTGATTTGCAGACCGTGATAAAAGAAGGATTCTGCAAAGGTTTATTAGGTGGGCGATTGGGATACGCACAGGAGCCCTTAGGAACTGTATTCAACACAGAGGTAGGAATTACTCTGGAAGATGCTGGTATTAAGGTTATTACGAACGCAAAAGTTACGGGTATAACAACGCTGAACAATAGGATAACTGGTGTTATCTTAAAAGATGGGCAACACCTGGAATGTAATGCCGCCGTAATCGCCGTTCCTCCCTGGTCGTTGGGTTTCTTACAAACCTCACTTCCTTCTTATAACACCTTGAAATCGGAATATAAGCTGGACAAATGGCAACCGAATCCCATCAGTTCGCTGTACCTCTGGTCTGATAAGCGTCCTATATTCGACGCCTTCACTTGCTTGCCCGGTCAAACTGCCGAGTGGCTTTTTGATTTCGCCCGTATCTGGGGGAACCGGCAGGCACCCATCTGCCTGCTCTTAGGCAACATCCCGGAGGATCATCTAAAACTTGACGAGAAAAATAACCAGATAGAAAGAATCATAGCAGAATGCACCCGCCTTTTCCCTGAACTAAAAACAGTTAGGTGGAAGCACAGACAATTCATCACCGAAAATCGCGCCACGCCATTGCGACCATCAGAACTCTGGGGCAAAGCTCTTCCGCAGACAACCCCATTAAATAACATGTTCTTAGCAGGCGACTGGTTGAACCACTTGCCGCCCACTGTTGAAGCGGCGGTGAGGTCGGGGGAACGCGCAGCCGGGGGGGTACTCAAGAAGAAATGAAGCAACTGCAGTACATTCTCCCCGGTGAACCGATTCCCCGGGGAAGCTTCTTTCACCAGAGACGTTATCGCGTGGCGCTTGCCATGACTGATAACCTTCAAGGTGGCGGAAGTTTGCTGGATATTGGTTGTGGTAATGCCAGTCAGACGGAATTCTTCGCTCAACATGTCGATTATGCCATTGGTATTGATCTTCAACATCACAGATTGGCGGAGTTCCATGATGAATTAGATCGTAGCAATGCGGAGAATATCACACTAATAGGAGGTAGTGCCCAGAGACTGCCCTTTCGAGATGAAACGTTTGATTGTATAACCTGCTTTGAGATGCTGGAACACGTACCTGATCAGGCTAAAGTATTAAACGAAATTCATAGAGTGCTTAAGCCAGAAGGAAGGATAATCCTATCGGTTCCTCACCGCTGGTGGATATTCGAAACTCACGGAGCGGATCTCCCCTTACTACCCTGGAACCGCGTACCATTCTTCTCCTGGTTGCCAAAAAAGATACACGATGCTTGGGCAAGAGCCAGAATCTACACAGAAAGCGAAATCAGAAAGATCATCGGTGAAAGTGGATTCAAGGAGGTTCAGGCAAAATTGCTGACTGCACCGATGGATGTAGTTAAAAATGAGAGGTTACAGCAATTACTTAGAAAAACGATATTTAGAGGTGATACAACCACAATTCCATTTCTATCATCAACTATTTTTGCCAGTGCGAAAAAAAGTACTTGACAACTCGAGATAGATGTATTATATTGAAAGACAACTAACTTTAAGCGAGGAGGTTATAATGAAGGTTACTATGACTTTATTCATTGTGGGACTTCTTGGATTTGTGCTTACATCGTCAGCTTTTGCTGATACAAATGTAAGTGGCACAGTATCAGGTTTGTGGGATGCAGCTGGTTCACCTTATATAGTGCAAGGTGATCTTTTTGTTCCCGCAGACAGTGTTCTCATAATTGAACCAGGCGTGACTGTTATTTTCGAAGATAACTATGAATTTGAAGTGAACGGGATTGTCGAAGCGATAGGCGCTGAAGAGGATTCCATCTATTTCACCACTGATCCTGGCATTACCTGGGGTGGATTTATTTACCAGGACAATGCGGATACTTCCAGCTTCACCTACTGCCTCTTTGAGAATGCTGATACATCTCCGAGCGGATATGGTGGAGTATTCTATCTCTATCAATCCAACGCAATTGTCGAACATTCTACCTTCCAGCATAATGAAGCCAATAGAGGAGCGGCTATGTACTCCTTGTGGGGACATGTTCAGTTCCGCTATAATGTTTGCTGGGATAATCAGGTGGATATTGGCGGAGGTGCAATCAACTTCGGCAATGACGAGAATAGCGTTGTAGAATATTGTGTATTCCACGATAACTCGTCAGGGTTAAATGGTGGAGCAATTTACTTCTGGGATGACCATTGTCAGGTACTGAATTGCACCGTAGTACAAAACAGCTCACCTGCGGTGCTCTCTTCAAACGGAAGTACCAGTTCCTTCGTCAACTGTATCTTCTGGGACAACACGATGGGAAGTGTTTACTCAGCCACCTACAGCGATATCGGTGGTGGTTGGCCCGGAATAGGCAATATCAATGAAGATCCGCAGTTCGTCGATCCTGACAATGATGATTTTCACTTGTTAGCCAATTCACCCTGCATCGATGCGGGCAACCCCGGATCTCCGGCTGACCCGGACGGCACTATAGCTGATATGGGAGCTTACTACTTCGATCAACCGGGTTTTGTTCCGGGCAACCTGACCATGTACGCGGAACCGCTAAATCCACCCGTCGTTATTCCTCCGGAAGGTGGATCATTTGATTTTGTGGCTGCAGTAACCTGTGATCTAACTAATTACGCCGTATTCGATGTCTGGGCGGAAATAATCCTGCCTAACGGTCAATCGGTGGGTCCCAAGTTCCTGCGAGAAGGGAATTTAATAAGTGCTGGCGATTCACTCTCCCGCGAACTTGATGTGTACGTCTCACCCTTCGCCATGCCGGGTACATACGAATACTGGTGGTACGCCGGTGATTATCCCGACTCTATCTACACATCAGCCTACTTCATAGTAGAAAAAGAAGCTCCATCAGGTTCACTTTCGGCAGATCAGGATGCCTACGCGCTTATAAGTGGATGGGACCAGACGGAGAGGATAGAGTTGCCATCTGCGAAACCTAACGGAGTTGATATTGAAAATAGCCTGTATCTAAGCAGCTCCCCGAATCCCTTCAATCCAGTGACTTCGTTGAGCTTCACTATCCCTGTCGCTGGGCACACAAAGCTGACAATTTACAATCTCGCAGGACAGGTAATTACCACGCTGCTCAATAGAGAGATTGAAGGTGGCTCACACCGAATGTCATTTGATGGCAGTCATCTGGCATCAGGTATCTACTTAGCTTTGCTGGAATCCGGTCAACTTCACCAGGTGGAACGGCTTCTGCTGATCAAATAAACAGCATTCAAGCCCACATGGACAAAGGGGCTGTCTCAGAAGGGTCACTCTGAGCGAAGGACTCCTACGGAGAGCGAAGCGAAGAGTCTCATATCGGGGTCAGGGACACCATAGCCGCAGGCGACCCCGGCTACGGGATACAGGATAAAAAGAGATTCTTCGTCTCGCCTTCGGCGGGCTCAGAATGACAGGCCGGATTTTAAGGCAACCCCTCGATCCTCTTCTTTCAATCCCACCTGTTCGAGTCCCCATCTCGCTTCAGTATCTTCAGGATCAACAGCCATCGCTCGAGCAAAAGCAAGTTTGGCTTCTTCCGACTCACCCAGTTCGAGATGGCATTTCCCTTTCAGCTTATGCAAAGAGACTTTGCTGCCTCCGATGACTCTACCGATTTTGTCAATTTCATCAAGCGCCATCCGAAACTGTTTCAGTTCCACTAACTGCAGAATTGCCTGGTGCCAATCCCTTATTTCATCACCGGGATGAATACAAAGATTGAAATCGTCTGTCACCCTGAGTAAATATCCTTCTCCCTGAACGATATCATAATCATCACAATAAACCTTGCCGCTCCACTTACTCATCAGCAATGAACATGAATGATCAACGTTGTCATTCCTCCCTTTCGTCTGTCCTTCATAGTGAATCAGTTCTGCTTGGGGTGCATAGATGATTTTCAGACCCTTAGCTCCTAAATGCAGACAATAATCTATATCCTCGAAGCAGTTTACGTACCCTTCATCAAATCCGCCTATCTCTTGAAAAACGGAGGCGGGTGTGAGCATACACGCACCCGTTACAGCCTGAAATTCTCTCACCTTATTTACCGTTTCCGAGTCAGCAGGAAAGGTGCGGAAGAGATGATACGGTCTGAACTGCCCTAAAGACTCGAAATAATGAAATGCTACTCCTGCATGCTGAATGGTACCATCCGGATAGAGCAATTTTGCCCCTACAGCGCCGACGTCTGGCGATTTTTCAGCAACTACCATCATCTCTCTCAGCCAGCCATCCTTTGCCACAATATCATTATTGAGGAAGACCAAGTAATCACCGCATGCGGTTTCCGCTCCCTGATTGCAGGAAGCGGCAAAATGCCGTGGCTGTTCATTGTAAATATGTTTTAACTTGCCGTTATCCGCTTCATCCTTTAACATATCAGAGGAACCATCATCGGAGGCGTTATCGATCACGATTATTTCATAGTCTATCCCCTCTGCTGTATCCCTGATGGATTTCAGACAGTTCCTGGTGAACTCCAGGTTATTGCGTACGGGGATAATTATGCTTGCAGTAATTTTCATGGTGAGCTATGTTCCAAAAGCTGAAGAAATTGTAGGGTGGCCTAAATCCGTCAGCCGACGGATGAAGTCCACCTTTTTTTTATTACGGTAGCCTGCGTTCCGGCTAAGCCTACACTTAGCCTACCCTACATCTTTGATTTAAAGCTAATCCGATTATATAGAACATACGCAGTACCTCGGGAATGAATTCCCGAGGTATTCAATTTCTGTCCCGCCTTGGCGGGACGAAAACATTTAGAGCGTCCCGCTTCAGCGGGACAGCATAAAATTAGCCTGGGAATTCATTCCCGGGCGGTGTAAGGCTATTTGGTTTAAAACTATAATCAACACCCTTTCTGCCAACAGTACTATCATCAACTGCTTTCACTAAACTCAACCAATCATCGCGCCTTTCGTCTTGGGGGAATTCCCTGATTAGGCGCTGAACACGCATACCAGCTTCACGCATTTTGCCGTCAGCCGCGGCAACCTGCGCCAAACCCCATTTAGGTCCCGGACTATGCGGTTCCATTGACTGAGCATTGGCAAAAGCACTGCGAGCTTCCTTTATCTCGCCAAGATTCAAATGGCAATTCCCTTTAAGTTCTAATATCTCATAATCAAAGGGTATTATCTGAGCTAACTCCTCTATCTCAGCTATTACTTCCCGGAACAGGCTTGCCTTTACAAACTTCTGAATCTCATCCCACCATTGCTGCAGTTCGGCACCCGGGTATATGGACAGAGCGCCATTTCCCTCTTCCATAATCGCAAATCCTTCTGGTTCTAAATACTGCAAGTCGTCCGACCGGAAGCGGGAGCCCCATTTTTCCTGCAGCAGCAAACCGTTCTTATCCAGATGATCGTGGCGTCCGGGCGTCTGTCCCTCGTAATGAATAAGTTCCGCCTTGGGCGTATAGATCACTTTATACCCTTTATCCCTCAGCCGCAGACAGTAATCCACGTCTTCAAATTCATTGATGAATCTCTCGTCAAAGCCTCCCATTTCATGGAAGATTGATTTGGGAGTCAACAGGCACGCTCCCGTAACAACCTGGAATTCCAGCTCCTTGTTCACCGCCGGTGCTCCCCGGGGAAAATCCCTGAAAATATGGTAGGGCTTATACCGTTTTAAGCTGGTGAAATAGTGAAATGCAACTCCAGCATGCTGAATGGTTTCATCAGGATAGAGCAGTTTGGCACCCACCGCTCCCACATTCTGGTACTTTTCAGCAGCCGCGACCATCTCATCCAGCCAATCCGGATAAGCCTTGGTGTCGTTGTTTAGAAAGACTATGTATTCCCCTTTGGCAGCCATGGCGCCCTGGTTGCATGAAATAGCGAAAGGATTGGGCGGATCGTTGTGGATCAATCGCAGCTCTCCCCTATCCTGTTTTTCCTTTAAAAACTCATAGGTCCCATCGTCGGAAGCGTTATCTACTACGATGATTTCATAACTCAGTTTTGGCGGAGCCTCAGCGATTGATTCTAAACACTGGCGCGTAAATTCTAATTTATTTCGAACCGGTATGACAACGCTGGCTTTTAAATCCATATTTTTACTCCCGGAAAACGACAGACGTATCCATCATCAGGAAATGTAATCCCCCCATCAGGGTAAATATTTCCTTGATACCTCTTGAGATGGAGGATTTTGTACTTTGTAACTAATTAATATATTGATAGTTATGTCTGTGACAGACAATACACTTGATTATAGAAGGAATGTGTGAATCTAAAAGGCAATAATAGTGCCCTTTTTCCCTTTCTCTGATAATGGATTTTTAGGTTGATATTTCATACTTTTTTCTTTAAATTATGTCAGCAAAAAATATAGCTGCAAATCAATTGTAATAAATAACTTGAATTATCAGTAAATAATGGACTTACAGGTATTACTCTGCGGTGTTGGCGGTCAGGGAATCCTCTTCGCCACACGCATTCTATCAGAAGCTGCCATGCGTTCGGGGCAGCAGGTGATCGGTTCCGAAACGCATGGCATGAGTCAACGCGGCGGTTCCGTTACTTCACATATGAAAGTCGGGGATTATCGCGGTCCCCTAATAAGGCGTGGCGATGCCGATGTGATATTCTGCTTTGAAAAGGGAGAGATTTTCGGGAATCTCACTTTCTTAAAACCGGGCGGTACAATCTACATAGATGCACCGGACCTGGATTTTATCCCCAAGAATGTACTTTCCCTTCTGGATGAAAAAGGTATGACTATTCATCATATGGATGCTTCTGTACAAGCTATGAAAATGAAAGCGCCTTTAGTCTTAAATCTCATTCTCATAGGCTTCGCAGCGCGCCACGAAGATTTCCTCATAAGCGAAGAAGATTTGGTTGAAGTTATCACCTCTGTTTCACCCGTAAAATTTAAGGAAATGAACTTAAAAGCCTTCCACATAGGCCTGGGAAAACATATACTTGAAGAATTATGATTCAATTTGAATACGGCTGCCCCGGCAGTCTTATGGAAACCACTTCGATTCTGCGCAACAACCCGGAGGCCGTACTGCTTGCTGGCGGCACGGATATTCTGGTGCGAATCAAACAAGGCATGATCCAGCCTGCTATGCTGGTGGACATTAAGAGTATCACTGAACTACACGGCATTTCATCTATAGAACAGAATGGTCTGCGCATAGGCGCGTTAACGACATTAACAGAATTAGTTGAGAACGATCTCATCAGAAACAGATGTCCGGTACTCTCTGCTGCTGCCCTGAGCATGGCTTGTGTTCAAGTACGCAACCGCGCCACTATCGGTGGGAATGTTGCCAATGCTTCGCCTGCGGCAGATACAGTTCCCCCTTTAATGGCATTTGACGCCGAATTGGAGATTTTCGCTGATGAAGATATTAAAAGAGTACCAATTGGTGAGTTCTTCACAGCCCCGGGTGAGACAGTCTTACAGGAAAATGAGATATTAACTGCCATTCTAATACCAGATACCGCCCGCAAGGCGCATTATATCAAGCATACCCTCCGTGAAGCTATGGACATCGCCGGGGTGGGCGTTTGCGTCTCCCGGAAGACCCAAGGCGCACCTGATCCGCGGGTAGTGCTGGGCGCCGTTGCTCCTACTCCGATACGAGTGCCTGCCGCGGAGCAGTTTTTATCTGAGGGTAAAATCGAGGAAGCTTGTGCAGCAGCAGTGGACGCTGCCAGACCGATAGATGATGTGCGCGCCAGCGCCTCATATAGAAAAGATGTAATCTATCCATTAGTTAAAAGAGCTTCTTATGCCGTCTTCGCGAGGTAAACAGGATTAAACCATGACGTATCCAATAGAACTGACCATCAATGGTGAATTTATAAAACTTGACATCCCGGCTAACTGGCGGTTGATAGACGTCCTGCGCCGGGATTTAAGCATGACAGGCACCCATGAAGGCTGCGGTGAAGGAGACTGCGGTGCGTGTACCGTTCTCGTAAACGGGCAGGCGGTTAGTTCCTGCCTGATGCTGGCGGTTGAGGCTAACGGCTGTGAAATCCAGACTATTGAAGGTCTGGCTGATGGCGATATTCTTCACCCTATTCAAGAAGCGTTCATCGAAGTGGGAGCTATTCAATGTGGATTCTGTACACCCGGCATGATCATGACTTCCAAAGCTCTTTTGGATAAACATGCTGATCCATCGGAAGAAGTGATTCGCAGAACGCTCGCTGGCAATCTCTGCAGATGTACTGGATATGAGAAGATTGTAAGCGCTGTTAAGGCTGTATCCTCTAAATTACTCAACCAGACCGACTCTATAGCAGAATAGACTCTCGGAATCACTATTACCCCCTTTTGAATTCCCTGCAGGGAGATAGAATGTCAACTGAAACGGAATTTTCCACCATAGGTAAAAGAGTAACCAAACCCGATGCACGTGATAAAGCAACCGGTAGGGCGCTTTATGCCACCGACTTAGTTGTGCCGAGGATGCTTTACGGCAAGATCCTGCGGTCGAAACAAATCCACGCGAAAATCAAAAATATCGATACCAGCAGAGCTCAAAGGCTGCCCGGCGTTATCTGCGTGATTACAGCCGAAGATACGCCTAAGATCGCCTACGGTTTCGGCAAGGATAATTTGCCCTTAAAATTCGGGAAAGTGCGTTCTCTGATGGATGAAGTTGCTGCGGTAGCCGCCCGCACACCCGAAATCGCCGCAGAAGCTCTGGAATTGATCGAAGTTGAATACGAACCGCTAAGGGAAGTGACGGATCCATTTGAAGCCTTGAAGGAAGATGCTCCCTTGATTCACGAACAGAGGGCTGACAACCTTTCCATGGTTTTCGATTATGTGCACGGTAACATCGATCAGGGGTTAGATGAATCTGATCATCTGGTAGAAGGACGATTCGACGTTCAGTTCATCGCGCATTCTTGCCTGGGACCCTGTGCTTCCATCGCCGAATGGCAGACCGATGGCACATTGTTGATGAAAACTCCCACTCAAGTACCGTTCCTCTATCAACGGGATATGGCAGATGTGTTAGGTATCGCCGGTTCTCAAGTATGTGTCGAACAGCCTTACATCGGTGGAGGATTTGGTTCCAAATTGGATCTTTATCCTTACGAAGTCATTGCCGCTCTCTTGGCTAAGAAAGCTGCGCGACCGGTGAAGATTGAATACGACCGGCAGGAAGAATTCCTCTACAGCCCCGTGCGCAGCCCTATGGTCATGGACGTGAAGACCGGCTGCACCAAGGACGGTCAGCTCACGGTTCGTGTCGCCGATATCTGGTCGGACAACGGTGCCTACAATAGCTGGGGAGCAGTTACACCATTAGTCTCCATGCAGACTGCGTCCGCTTTGTACAGAGTGCCTCACGTTCACTTCTATTGCCGCATTATTTACACGAATAATCCCTACGGTGGCGCTATGCGGGGGTTCGGGAATCCGGAACTCACATTCGCTATTGAACAGCAGATTGAGGAGTTGGCTGAAATCTGCGGGATGGATCCTCTGGAATTTCGTCTGCTCAATGCCAACCAACCCGGTGAAACCAACTTAGCAGGCATGAAAATCACCACCTGCGGTTTATCCGACTGTCTTAATAAATCAGCCGAAGAGGTTGATTACAAGAAAAGAATGACAGAGGTAGGATCAGACAGAGGCGTGGGCATCGCCTCTGCGATTCATGTTGGCGGTGGGGCAAGAATCTATCCTTCCGATGGTTGCGGAGTTATCGTTCGTATAAACGACTTTGGCAAGGTTTCCATCATCAGCGGTTCAACAGAAATCGGTCAGGGCTCAGATACCATATTAACCCAGATTGTAGCTGAAGAATTGGGCGTACCTGTTGACTGGATTAACGTCGTCAATACTGATACTGACGTGCGTCCCTGGGATGTGGGCGTGCATGCATCACGAACCACCTTCATAGCTGGCAATGCCGCTCTAAAAGCAGCCAGAGAAGTTAAGGAGAAAATCCTCGAAACGGCGGCAGAGATACTAAAAGAGAAGCCCGGTAAGCTAACCATAAAAAACGGTGAAATTATCTCTATAGAGAACCCGGAAAAGAAACTTCCCCTTGGCAAAGCCATTCGTTCAAAACATTTCCGCCAGGGTGGAAGCGTAATATCCGGTGAATATTATTATGACCCGCCTACGGTACATCAAGACAAAGAGTGGCGAGGTAATATATCCGCCACCTACGGATTTGGCGCGCATGCGGTTGACGTCGAAGTTGACCGGGAAACGGGAAAAATCAAGGTTCATAAGGTGGCTGCCGCTCATGACGTAGGCAGAGTCATTAATCCTGTCGGCGCGGAAGGGCAGGTTCACGGCGGGGTAGCCATGGGGTTGGGTTATGCACTCACCGAACAGATCCAGCTTGATTCCGGACGCATGCTTAATCCTAACTTCACCGACTATAAAATCCCCACGACCATGGATATCCCAGAAGTCGTTCCCATCTTCGTGGAAACAAACGATCCCGAAGGTCCTTTCGGAGCGAAGGGCATGGGTGAAATAACCATGGTTCCTACTGCCGCCGCTATAGCCAATGCCGTTTACAATGCTACCGGTGTGAGAATCAAATCGCTGCCGATCACACCTGAAAAAGTCTTAAATGCATTGAAAGCGAAAGAGCAGAAATAATCTAAGGTATGAAACAGAAACTATCCTGCCAACTTAAAGTGCGATCCTACGAACTGGACGGCTACGGACATGTAAATCATGCGGTGTTTCTCCACTACTACGAACAGGCGAGGGTCGAGTTTTTAGAGCAACGGGAACTCTCCTTCGGTTCGCTGCTTAAGGAAGGCTATATCTTCGTCATTGTAAGAGCTGAAGTGGATTATATCAAACCGCTGTGTTCTGCAGATATTATTGAAATAACTGGCAAAATAGAGGATACTGGCGAATCTTCAGTAACGCTAAGACAGGAAATGCGAAAGATGCCATCCGGGGAACTGGTAAGCAAAGGTAGGTTCGTGGCTGTCTTTCTCGACCGGCAAACCAAGCAGCCTACCGGGGTAGCGAATAGCTTTAGAAAGGCATTCTTTGATTTATAATATTTAAAGACTTATACAAAAAACCATTTAAGGAGAATTACAGAATTCTCTTGCCTTTCTTGATAAGTTAATATATATTCAAGAGTTTCCTTTGCTTCATGTTGCGATAAACGATCTGCCATTGGCGCTGATTGCCTTGTCTGCAGAATGAACTTATTGGATTTGATGTTGAAGATGTTATTTATGTTGATGATTCATGGATAATTTCACCTTAGATTTGGTTTCCCTGGTTCGTTCGGCTTCCGGTTTAGCGCTGGCGGTATTGGGTCTATTGCTGATCCTTTCCATAATTACCTGGGGAATTATCCTTGAAAAAGCCTGGATTTTCTCCAGAGAACGGCGGGCACGCCGGTATTTCGCCAAGATATCTTGGGATCAATTCGATCCTGAAAACCTGCGTAAGATGTTAGACCGGTTCCCGCATTCAACCGTAGCTCGCGTCTTCCAACAGATATACCTGGAATATTATTCTGTCAGCAGGTTAGAAGGGGACGAAGATGCCATGTCTCGCCTGCTGCAGAAACAGGGCAGCATACAGTTATCCAGATTAGAGAACCGTTTGGGGATACTGGCTTCTGTGGGATCTGCCAGCCCTTTCATCGGGCTCTTTGGAACTGTATGGGGGGTGATGCGTTCCTTTATGAATATCGGCACCTGGGGTTCTACTTCCTTAGCCGTTGTCGCCCCCGGCATTGCCGAAGCATTGATCGCTACTGCCGCAGGTTTAGCCGCAGCAATACCGGCGGTTGTTGCCTATAACCACTTTTTAGGTAGTTTAAAGAACGAATCCAGGGCGTTAGAAGATTTTTCCACTGATTTAATCCTGGCTGAACGCATGCGTTTGAACCGGACCAACTCTGTTCTTTCCCAACCTGAAACAGCAGCGGGAGGCACCCTGGGATGAATCAGGTGCAGTTCGAACAGTCGCGCATGGCTGACATCAACGTCACTCCTTTAGTAGACGTCTTCCTGGTTTTGCTGATTATCTTTATGATCAGCGCACCAATGTTGAAGAGCGTATATGATATCAGTCTCCCGACTTCGACACGCGCCCAGCCACGGTCGCAGGAAGGCATCGAAATAACTCTGGGCAAGAACGGCATTTATTTCATAGATGCCAGTCAGGTCACTAAGGAAGACTTCACCAGCGCCTTCAGGCAGATCTTTTCACCGGAAAATCCCCGACCGGTTTTCGTACGCGCTGATGGTGAACTTCCCTATCAGGAAATTGTATCGGCGCTGGATATTCTAAGGAAAGCTGGCGCTGTGGACGTTGGGTTAGTTACCGTACCTTCGGGTCCTAAATAGATTATGGCAGTGCGCAATGCCTATATATTATCAGGGGTACTTCATCTGGCAGTTATTGGATTGATTCTCATTTCAGCCAGGTTCCCTGCTTCGATGCCAAAGCAACTGTTAAGGTATCGTCCCGTAAAGTTGGTTGCCGTTCCCGGAAAACCTGAACCGACGCTTGTCAAAGCGGCAGAGCAGCCTAAACAAGCGAAAACTGAAGCCAAACCCAAGGCAAAACCGGTTCAGAAGAGTATTGCAAAGAAAACGTTAACGGGGAAAGCAGAGCAGAAAGCTGAAAAGAACACCCCATCCGAACCGACAGTCGGTGGAGGCTCGAACCAGTTACGACTGGAAGGCGCCGATTTTCCTTACCCTTATTATTTAAGCAATATTCAGATAAAGATATTGACGAACTTCAAGCCGATTATCAGTTCCAAGGAAGCAAAAGGACTGAAAGCTGTCGTTTACTTCCAAATCGACCGAAGGGGCAGAATATCCGACGTCAAGCTGGAAGGAAAGTCCGGGCATTTTCTCTTCGATCAGGAAGCACAACGAGCGGTATTAAGGTCAAATCCACTACCAGCACTGCCACCGGCATTTGCAACGGATCGTCTGGGGGTACACTTTGAATTTGTCGGGTCGGATTAACCGGCTTATGAAATATACTTTCTGGCTTCTAATATGTTGCTTCTGCGTTACTGCAAACGCTCAGCATAATCCGGAACAGAAAGCAGGATCAAAACTCTGGGAGGTGTTTCTAAGCAGCAGGGTAGCCTTAACCAATCGCATACCACTGCATTACTTAGGAACGAAACCGGCAGACAGCCTGAAAGCAAGTGCGCAGGATACCTTAGAAAGAGTTCTCGTCAGAGACCTGACCTTGAGCGGTATGTTCAATCTTCGCCTTCCTAATCTTCCGCCGGATACCAGTATTGGAGGTCAGATGGAAGAGCGAATGACCTATTTGGAAGGTGAATTTGCTTCTGATTCTGATTCCTGCCGGGTAAGTATGCTATTGCGCAGCCAGCTTACGGATGAATCGTTCTGGAAGGAGAACTATGATTTCCGACCTGAACGATCACGAGCTGTTGCTCATCGAATTTCAGCGGACGTCATCCGCATGATGACAGGGGAACCTTCGGTTACCCAAACCCGTATAGCCTTCATTGGTTATGCCGGAGGTATAAAGGAAGTATTCTCCACTACGTTTGACGGTTTTGAACTGTTCAAACACACGCACGAAGAGAACACAATCCTGTCGCCTGCCTGGTCACCGGATGGCACCAAGATTGCATTCACCAGCTTCTTGCGGGATCAAGCTGATCTATATGTTTTGAGTCTGGATGAAGGCAGTGTAACTCCGCTGATTTCAGCGCCTGGAGTCGATCAAGCTCCAGACTGGTCTCAGGATAACCAAAGGATCGCCTTCAGTTCTTCTGCTGATGGCAATTCTGAAATATACGTCTGCCGGATCGATGGGACGGAAATCCGCAGGCTGACCTATAGCTGGGCAATAGAGACTTCACCAAGTTGGTCACCTACTGGACATGAACTGGCTTTCACGTCTGATCGATTGGGAAGACCTCAAGTCTTCATAATGGATGCGGATGGAGCCAACCAGAGGCGTCTGACCACCGAAGGCGAATATAACGATTCTCCGGCATGGTCACCCAAAGGCGATCTGATAGCTTATGTCCGCAGATGCGATGACGGTTTCCAGATCTTCGTCACTGATCCCAAGGGCGAAAACCACGTGAAACTGACTTCAGGACCGGGTGATAACCTGGGCCCCACCTGGTCACCGGACGGACTACGAATAGCTTTTACTTCTAATAGAATCGGCACCAAGCAGATTTACACGATGGACGTCTTCGGGCACAACGAGGAGAGACTCACAAACTTAAGAATGTCCTGTTCCAATCCGACCTGGTCACCGGTTCTAAACGTAGAAACTGAAAAATCGATAACGACAGAACAATAAACAAAATAACACCATTATTTGAAAGGAAATCCAATGAAAAACAAAAATTTATCACGAATTATCCTTTGGGCAGGCATAGTTCTGTTGATAGGTCTCTTAATTGCAGGCTGTGCTCAGAAGCCAGAGCCTGTGGTAGAACCGCCAGGACCTACTCCAGAGGAACTCGAACAAGCGCGACAGGACAGCATCCAAGCTGCAGAAGAAGCCATGTTAGCTGCACAACAAGCAGCGGCAAAAAAGGCAGCGATGGAAGCCGAACAAGCACTTTTAGCGGCAGAGCAGGCTGCTAAATCTTCACTGCAGGTTATCTTCTTCGACTTTGACAGATACAACCTCCGCAGTGATGCGCGTACGGCTGCTGATTTCGACGCAGGCGTACTTTCTAAGTACGGTGACTGGCAGGTCCTGATCGAAGGGCACTGCGATGAAAGAGGCACAGACGAGTACAACTTGGCTCTGGGAGAACGCCGAGCGAATACCGTCAAGGACTTCTTCATCAACTACGGGCTTGATGCACCTCGTTTCACTACAGTCAGTTACGGTGAAGAGCGTCCCGCCACCATGGGACATGGTGAGGATGCCTGGTCCCAGAACCGCCGTGCCGTTCTGGTAATCAGATGATTTCAGGTGTAAAGTCAAATGGGGAATTCAAATCTGCGGTCGGTAGTTATGGATTCCCCATTATGTGTCTCTTCTTCTTCGTATCTGCAATTGGATTCAACGGGTGTGCATCGAGGAGTGAGATCCTCTCTTTTAAGGAGAACTCCGAATACATCCGTACCAAACTGGATACGGTCAATCTCAACTTGCAGAATCTGCGCATGCAGGTGGATGCCGTGCAGATGCGTCAGGATCGTTTGGTCGAGGATATGGCTACTCAATCTGACGTTCGTCAATTCAAGGCTTACATGGGCAGCCGTCTTGATGATTATGAGGGGCAGGGACTGATGCTGTCAGCGCAGATTAACGATCTATCACAGCGCTTGACCGGTGTGGCTCAAAGTGTGGATGAGATGAAATACCAGACACCGAGAACCATACCCACCGATTCACTGGAAGCAACTATAATAATAAATCCTGAACTTCGCCAGCTTTACGATCAAGCCTACTTCGATCTGACTCGGGGTAACTATGATCTGGCAAAAAGTGGCTTCAGTGAATACCTTAAAATCTACCCCGATACGGAACTGGCGGACAATGCTCTTTACTGGTTGGGTGAAACTGAATATGTCAACCATAATTACGAAAGAGCCAAGGATATCTTCGCACAGATATGTGAAAAATACCCCAACGGCAATAAGCTTCCCGCCGCACTTTTCAAAGTTGGTTTGTGCCAGATTACTCTAAAACAGGTAGAAGAAGCGAAAGCCACCTTCGGAGAGTTAATCCAGAACCACCCTGCAACTCCGGAAGCCTCTCAGGCTGAGGAGAGACTGAAGGAATTGGAATAATCTAAAAATAGAATGATCCCTAAGGGGCTATCTCAAAAGTGTTAAAGTCATTCTGAGCAAGCCGAAGGTGTAGCGAAGAATCTCTTGCCATTCTGCAATTTACGTATTAAAGAGACTCTTCGCTTCGCTCAGAGTGACACTTTGGGGATAGCCCCATTTTCATTGCCTTACAAAACAGCATAAGAAAAACCCCGATCTGTACGACCGGGGTTTTTACACTGGTTGAAGGTTCTCAATTCTTCTATAGATTCACCAGCGTCATCAGGTAGAACCAGGTGGAAGTTTTGTCACCCATGGTCTCCTTGAAGATCTCACCAGGAGTGAACAGAGACGCACCTAGTACGAAGGAGACATGATCATTGTACTTCCTCTTCATGGTCAGGTCAATTTCACTTCCGAAGTTCTTTGATTCTGATCCATCTAACAGAATGTAGTTCTGATTAGCCTGGAACATGTGATAGGCTAATTTCATGGTGCATTCCGCTGTAGGCTTGATAGCTACCTTGGCATGCATGTCCATCAGTCCCAAATCCATCATATTAGCCGGAAAATAATCCATGTAACCGTAGTACTTGTGATTAGTGGCGTACATGGTATCGAACGTTTTGCAGGTGTTATCATTAGGATCATCGTCGCCACTCAGGTAATCGACACCCACCGTGAGATCAGGCTTGAAACCGACGTCTTTGAACTTGTAACCTACGTTCAGAGCGAACATCATAGCCGATACACTGGTAGTATCATTGTCTTTAGCTCCGCCTTGAATGGCAAATTCCGTTTCATGATGGAAGCCGTTCAAATTTCCCTTAGCGTATATCCCGGCTGTATAGCGATCCAAAAGCTCCACGGGACGCTCCTGCTGCCAGATCAGGAATGCCTGCGTTTTGTGTGATTCGATCAAGTCGAAATCCGCGTAGGCACCGAAGATGTTTTTATCACCTAAATCGCCGTTCATACTCGCTTCAACCTCTTTCAAGTTGAAGAGATCGACAGAGAATTTGTCGAAGTGCAATTTGAAGATGAAACCGTCAAAGCTGCGCCCTATGTTATGCCAGCCGACAGATCCGATCAACCTCTGAGGACCGTAAACGACTTCCATTCTACCGATCTTCACATCCAGGGGAAGATCGAAGAGATCCTTAACTAGAAAATAAGCCTGATGCAGATCCAGATCATCGGGCATGCCATTTTGTAATGTGTCATCGGCTAACGTGCCTCTTTCTTCCCCGAATTTACGGGAATCCTGCATCTGAACGAAAGCGAACAGATCGTCTGAAGGTGCGAACTTGACGCCCAACCTCGTTCTCAGAAGGTTAACATCGTTGAAAGCAGTTCCACTGTTGAAATCCTTGTTACTCATTTCAAACCTGTGACGCAACTGCGCAGTTACTGTAAGCTCGTCGGCACTGAAAGCGATAGTGCTGATTACCATCAACAGCACTAAAGTTCCGATGATGATTTTTTTCATGGGTTCCTCCGCCTCTTTTTGGATTATTGGTTATATAACGAATTCTGGATCAGTTAATCCTAAATTTTTATAGACTCATAGTGAATCATTTCCCAATTTAAGACATAAATCGGTTGTATCATTTTAATTTAGTGCGTATTATAATATAAAAAATTAACACTTGCAAGGCATTATGTTAATTTTTCTTTCAATCTTTCTCATAGTATATGGGTCTTTCCACCTTCTCTTCTACCTGAGGTTTAACTCTGCCTTCACTTTAGATGACCTCTCGCGGTTGATCCTGATAGCCTTCCTGGCAACCATGCTGGCAGCGCCGATCCTGGTGCAGATATCGGATAGATCGGGACACATCTTGACCGCTCGCATCCTGGCATATATCGGTTTCAGTTGGATGGCATTGCTGCTCCTGTTCCTCTGGCTTTCGCTGGAGATTGATATTTACAGACTTGTATTGTACGCATTAGATAGATTCTTCCATATCGACGTCTCCCGATTGACCCTTAAATCTCGATTGGTGTTTATGATACCAATGACTCTGGCTCTGTTCATAACCTGTTACGGTTTCTTCGAAGCGCGGTTGTTACTTATAGAGAGACTAACGATACGCTCACCTAAAATACCCACCTCAGCAGGTACCATTAAAATCGCTCAAGTTTCCGACGTTCACTTAGGATTGACGCAGGGAAAGACCCGGCTTAAAAGGATAGCAAGCATACTAAAAGAAGAGAAACCGGATATAATCGTATCAACCGGGGATTTAGTGGATGGAAGTTTGCATTCAATCAGCGAGTTGACTGACGTCTTAAAGGAAATAAATCCGATTTACGGCAAATTCGCAGTAACGGGCAACCATGAGTTCTACGCCGGTTTGGAAAACGCCTTGCGGTTTACTGAGGAAGCGGGTTTTCTTATGCTGCGGGGAGAATCTTTCAAAATACCTGGCGTGATGATTATAGCCGGTGTCGATGATCCCACCGGAAGACAGATGAAACCCGGGCGCACCCCTGAAAGTAAAACGCTATCGGTGAATAACCCCGATAGCCTCTTCGTTCTTCTACTGAAACATCAACCTGTGGCGGATAATCTAACTATCCCCTTCGACCTGCAGTTGTCCGGGCACACTCACAAAGGTCAGATCTTCCCCTTCAACCTCTTGACGAGTCTCTTCTTCATAGCCAATTCAGGATATCACGAGTTAGCTGATGGCGCTCATCTCTATGTGAGCAGGGGCACGGGAAGCTGGGGACCACCGATACGTTTCCTGGCGCCGCCGGAAGTAACGATTATTGAAGTGACAAATGCAGAGATAACAGATTAGTACAACTCATTCACACCGCAGCGCCTCCACAGGATCCAACTTAGCCGCTCTTAAAGCCGGCCACAGCCCGAAAACTATCCCCACAAATGAACAGAAGACCAGCCCTAAAACGATAGCCCATAATGGCACCGCCGCCGGTATGTTAAAAGCCTTACCCGCCCATATCGGCAGAATTATCCCTATTACAACCCCAATAATACCACCAACTTCAGATAAAATGACAGCTTCAACTAAAAACTGCCAGAGGATATTCACTTTTTTAGCGCCGATTGCCATGCGAACGCCGATTTCACGTGTGCGCTCCGTAACCGAAACCAGCATAATGTTCATAATGCCTATTCCGGCAACCAAAAGGGAAATCGCACAAATTCCTATTGCCGCCACTTTGACCCAGAAAGTCATCTGGTTGAAATCATCGATCAAGTTGTCAGGAGACCATATAGCGAAGTTATTGGGTTCGTGCGATTTAAGTCCACGCATGTTGCGCATCAGCGCGATGACTTCTTCCTTCGCCTGCTCGAATACCTCAGATGATTTAGCCTTCACAGTGACGTTTATAGACCTGCGCTTGCCATACAAATTCTGAAACGTTGAAAAGGGCATCACCACTCTGTTATCCCTGGTATTCCCGAAACTGCTGCCCATCTCCTCAAAGACCCCTACAACACGGAATCGCCCTGTTCCCAGGCGTATCTGCTTATCCAAAGGATCATCGAACGGAAACAGCTTCTTCACCAAATCGCTCCCAATCACTACTATGCGGCGGGAATGTTCAACGTCGTCATAGGAAATGAAACGACCCTTATCTATGCTATACCCGTTATTAGGAGCAAATTCAGGATAACCGCCGGCGATTACCATGTTGGGGTTGGTCCTTTCCTTGCCGCGAGTAACCCATTGTCCGAACTTCCACACCTCCGGTCCCACCAAGGAAACTGATGGACAATGCTCTGCTATCGCTTCCGCCTCTTCCAGGGTGAGCTTGGGTCTGGTGCGATCCCGTCTATCTCCGTCAAAAGATATCCCGCTGTCGAACCGCTGCAGTTGGAAGACATCCGTGGTAAGCTGAGTCATCTGTTTTTCGATCTGTAATTGCAGCCCACGTATTACGGTCATCATACCGATAATGGTCATTACGCCAATTATAACCCCTAACAAAGTCAGGAATGATCTCAGTTTGTGGGTTATGATGGCGGAGAGCGCCATGCGTATCGATTCTAAAATCAGCATCAATATCTCATTTTTAACATATTTCAAACCTGCTCACAGAGAGATTTACAAATACCATGCCTTAAGTAATGATGGGTTTTCCTGCTGAAATCTGGATTAGGATGGCCTGTTTAACGCAGAAAGAGCTTCATTTCGCAACTCTATGAATCCGTTTCATTCAGCGCTAAGCTGATCCTGCGCAGTCCTTCTTTCAATTCCGATGGATCACAGCCGAATCCCAATCTGAATCCATCCGGCATGTCAAAATGACTCCCAGGAATAACCATCGTACGGAATTTCATACGCAGCTTCTCAGCCAGTGGATCGGTATTTTCCATACTCTTCACCCGGATGAATCCAATAATTCCCGCCGAGGGCTCTACCCATTCTAACTGCGGTTGGCTGGCGATGAATTTTGCAACGCTCGCAATATTCTCCCCTGCCCCACGCCTGGCATAAGCCCCTATTCTACTTATCCCGCCACTTTGAAATAGTTGCAGGGATATCTGCTCTGGAACCATAGGCGGAACTACTCCCAGCACGTTGTTTATCCGACAGCACTGTTCCACCAGATCTTTCGGCGCCACCGCCCAACCCATTCTTAAAGTTCCCAGACCGTACACCTTGGTGAAGCTTGACGTCACAATCAAGCGAGGATGAATACTGGTTGATGGCTTCCTGATATTCTCAGGTAAGAAATCCAGATACACTTCATCTACCAGCACATAGGCACCTGTTTCAGCAGCTTTTTCGCCTATTTTTAGAAGAGTATCTAGCTCCATATCCCTTCCGGATGGGTTATGCAGGCGGGTTAACACAACCAACTTAACCTTAGGATTCATCAGATGGTTCAATTCATCCAAATCTACATTGAAGGAATTATGGTACGATCTGGGCAAATTAAGGATTTCAGCACCTGTCGATTCTATCGTTGACCGTAACGGTTCATAGGTCGGTCGTTCTACGAGAGCCTGATCTTTGTGACCTAACAGCGTTGCTGCCACCAGGAAATTACACAGCGAAGACCCGCCCCCGGGTATCAGAACCTGTTCTGGATCGACTCCGTACTGTTCGGCGATAACTTCCTTTAGTTCCGGGTTTCCATAGGAGTGATATTCTCCTGTTTCCAGCACACGAGCTGTTATTCCCAATTCAGCCAACGAGTAAGGACAATCAATGTCAGACATCGCCAGATTGCATTCAATTTGGGAGAAATCCTGGGATTTCATGTACTCCATGTACAGAGCAGGCTTAAAATCCATTCGTTTCACCTCGGAACTGATGTATCCTGATTTAAAATATATACAGATATAAATGCAGCAACAGGCAGGTATATATTCCCACAATTAAATCATCGACCATGATTCCCCACCCACCGGGGAGATCCTGCGATGCTCGAGCGGGATACGGTTTCCATATATCTAAAACACGAAAGATCAAGAACGATGCCGCTATGATCGGGAAAGTTTTAGGAAGTAGTAAGAGCGCCGTCCACTGGCCCGCGAATTCATCCCAGACCGCCTGTTTGGGATCGTGTCCATAGCGGTTTTCCATCACCGTACAGATGGGAATGCCTATTAGAAAGGCGATGATGATAAATGTAATCTGTACTAAAGGGGTCATTTCTGGCAGAACCAGCCATATCAGGAGTGCCACAAAACTCCCGGCAGTGCCTGAAGCTATGGGGAAATATCCCGAACCGAGTCCGGAACCTAATAGTAGGGTGAGGAATTTCAAGGGGGGTTCCAGGTTTACTTTAAAATGTTCATGCAGCAGAATTATTGGGTTCAAGACGATTTCTGCTCAGGTAAAGGATACCTGAAATGACGGTAATTATCATGCAGATGAAAATCAGCGCGTTAACAACGTAGGTTACTACCTGATCGCCCGGGTAATAGGTGGCACTCTCTGGCACCTTCAGAGTGATTTGTCTGAAATTCAGGATTACCAGAGTAAAGATTATGGTGAATAGCTGCGCTGTAGTCTTGACTTTACCCCACATGCTGGTGATGACCGGTGTCTCCCGCATAATCGCCCAGATACGCAGCACGGTGATACCAATTTCGCGCACAGCGATTATCCCTACCATCACCGCCAGATAAACCGCCACAGCCGCAAATTCATCACGTAAGACTATGGCGACAAAACCTGCTAATGTCAGCAGTTTATCCGCTAGAGGATCAGCAAATTTGCCGAACTGAGTAACCTGGCGATAGCGGCGGGCGATGCGGCCATCGTAGTGATCCGTCAGAGCCGCCAAGATAAATAAAAAAGTGCCCAGTATCTGCAACGCCATCCGGTCCGATAGAAAACAGAACAGGAACAGCGGAACCAGGATGAAACGCAGTACTGTCAGTAAATTCGGTATGGTCAGTATGTTCTTCATATCCTATCTTATGCAGAGTTTTCCTACTTCTTCCCGCAGCGCACCAGCAATTCCTCCCACTGATCATCAACTTCCCTTTGCAGTTCGTCGATGACATGCTGGTTTTCCGGGCTGAAAAGGTGCCGGAAACGTCCCTGAGGCTTCAGGAAATCCACTACCGGGAGTTTCTCTTTGGGTGTGTAATTAAGTTTCCACTTACCGTGGTCAACTTCATAGCTAGGCCAGAAACAGGTTTTAGCTGCCAGGCGGGATAGATTTATGGTATCTTTCCCATCATACTTCCAGCCGGGCACACAAGGTGTGAGTATGTTGAGAAAGGCGGGGCCTTCCACTTCCAGAGCCCGCGCTAATTTACGGTTTAAGTCCTTCCAGTTATCGGAAGTCGTCTGAGCAACATAAGGAATATGATGCGCCGCCATGATAGCGGTCAGATCCTTGCGTCTGCCCACGCTGCCGTAAGATTCCTTCCCCACCGGAGTGGTGGTAGTATTCGATCCCATCGGCGTTGAGGAAGAACGTTGGTTGCCCGTGTTCTGATATGCTTCGTTGTCGTAGCAGATATAGACCATGTCATGGCCCCGTTCCATCGCTCCCGAAAGCGACTGGATGCCTATATCGTAAGTACCGCCGTCGCCGCCAAAGGCAATAAACTTGAATTCATCCTTGATTTTGCCACGCTTCTTCAACGCTTTATAAGCGGCTTCCACGCCTGAAATGGTAGCAGCTACGTTCTCGAAAGCGTTGTGTATAAAACTGCACTGCCAGGCTGTATATGGATATATGGTGGTGGACACTTCCAGGCAACCGGTCGAAGCACCCACAACTAAGTGAGCATCCGTTGCCAAAAGCGCCATCCGTGCTACTGCCGGTACACCGCACCCGGGACAGAGCCGGTGTCCACCGGTCAACCGTTCGGGTTTAAGTGATAAGTCCTTAAGTTTTGCCATTGTATCTCCAGGATTCTCTATGTCATTATTTCATCCTAAAAAAAACTACTCTTTTCAGGATTTTCTACTCAGTCAAGTTCAAGTAACCTACACGTCTCTTAACATTACCTGTTGCCACCGCTTCCTGTATATCTTTGAAAGCGGAATGTATGTGTTCCGGTTCTATAGGTTTGCCGCCCAGACCGTAGATGTAATTCAGCATCACCGGCACGGGACTTTGCCCGTACAACGCCGAACGCACCTCGATGTGTACAGGCCCGCCGTCTCCGCCGTAAGCGATGGAACGATCCAGTACAGCGCACCCTTTAAGAGGTGCTAACAGTCTGGCAATTTCTTCATACGGGAAAGGTCGGAAGACGCGGATCTTCAGCATCCCCGCTTTAACGCCCTGCGCACGCAGATCATCGACAACCATTCTAGTAGAGCCCGCGGTTGATCCCAAGACCACAACAGCATATTCGGCGTCATCCATCTTGTGAGCTTCGAAGAATTCGTAGCATTCCCCTCCACCGAAGGTCTTTTTGAATTCGCTGCCGACGTCCAGTATTACCGAATGTGAATTGTTGTAACCATCAAGCTGGGACACTTTATGCTCAAAGTAGAAATCGGAAAAATCCATTGCGCCCAAAGTAATCGGATGTTTGGCGTCGAGCAGAGTGTAGTGAGGCTGATATTCTCCCACGAACTTCTTCACCAGGTTATCTTTATAAATGGTGACGCTTTCCACGCCATGGCTGATTATAAATCCGTCCAGACACACCATCGCTGGCGTCAACACGTCGGGATGTTCCGCTATGCGCATCGCCATAATGGTGTTTTCGTACGCTTCCTGCGCATTCTCACTGAAGATGTGAATCCAGCCGCAGTCGCGAGTACCCATGCTATCAGAATGATCTCCCTGAATGTTGATGGGGCCGGACAGTGCCCGGTTCACTACCGGCATCACTATGGGCAGCCGGTATGCCGAAGCTATACCCAGGATCTCCCACATCAGCGCCAAACCGCAAGCCGCAGTCGCCGTCATCGATCTGGCTCCCGATGCCTGCGATCCCACCGTAGCAGACATGGCTGAATGTTCCGATTCCACCAATACCAGTTCGCTATCCACCAATCCGTCAGCCACGAAATCAGCGAACTTCTGCATCATGGACGTTTGGGGAGTGATCGGGTAAGCTGCCACCACGTCCGGGTTTATCTGCCTCATGGCGTGAGCTACAGCCTCATTCCCGGTTAAAGCCAATTGTTCTGGCATTTTATATTCCTCGTGTACGTAATTATCGTTGTGAATTATTCAAAGGACTGGGCTACAATCCTTCTATTTCTTCTCCATTGTGATCGCTTTTTCCGGTTTTGTGGGGCATTCCACAGAACAGATTTCACAGCCCTTGCAGTGGACATAATCTATCCCCACCACCTTGCCGTCTTCGACCTGAATGGCGGTGTCCGGGCAGTAAACCCAGCAGAACATGCAGTGTATGCAGATTTCCTCATGAAACACCGGCCGGAAAGTCCCCCAACTGCCGGTTTCGTAACCCTGGGCGTTTCCCGCCTCTTCGATCACACCAGCCAGCGGAAGTTTGTCGTAGGTCGCTTCAAAATACTTCTTCATTCTGCCCTGACCTCCTTCGAAGCGTCCAGTATGCTCTGAACGTTGCCTTCGATTATTTCATCCTTGAACTTGCCCTGAAATTTCACCCGGAAGTCCTCCGCTACCAGTTTGGGATCTAACAGCTTCATAGCGCCTACTAAAGCCCCTATCATGGGAGTATTGGGAATAGCTTTGCCTAAATTACGCAGTGAAATGCCGGTGGCGTCAACTGTATATAGTGTACGCCCTTTCAAGCCCATCTGTTGACGAATTTCTGCTGGTGAACTCTCCGTGTTGATAATTAAGGTGCCGTTTTCCATCAGCCCTTCGGTAACGTCCACCGCATCCAGCAGGGTCGGGTCCAGGACGATCACTACGTCCGGTTCGGTTACCTGGTTGTGCTGTCTGATGCGCTGGTCAGCGATGCGCGTGAACGCTTTCACCGGCGCACCCTGGCGTTCGCTACCGTATTCGGGAAACGCCTGTATTTGCTTACCCAACGACATAGCTGATTCCGCCAGCACCTTGGATGCGGTAACGGCTCCCTGCCCTCCGCGCCCATGCCAGCGTATCTCCAGCATCTTTTTTCCTGTGTCGGTCATGTGGGTTCCTTTGTATTTTAAAGCCGATCTTTATTCTTATGGTAAGTTGGTTATTCTTTCAGTTTAGGTTATAATGTAAATTTCAAAATTCCTTTGAACCGCGTAGGTGTTGAATTATTTGAAGCGAACGAAAAAACGGATTGCCTATATCGATATTTCTGCTCTTCGCAACCTGTGCTAATTGATTTATACAATTGGTATAGATATCATTAATCTTAAGTTCCAATCCCCGAATATTCCTCAACTCTTTCGTTAATCGCCCTTCTGGAACAACCGGTGACCAGAACATATAGATGTGCTCATCGAAAGTATTAAGATATTTCCTGGCGTATTCCCGTTGGCTATTATATTTAGATTTTATTTTTTCGCAGTGTTTATAATGCAATCCAGTGATATGAGTTTTTACTTCACAAAGATATACAATATTTTCTTTAAAGTTAAAACCAAGCACATCAAACTCATTCAATCCCTTTAGACCTCTTTCTGGCGGTCTAACGTTATAATCCACAACATCACAGTCCTTTATCAATTGCAGATACGCCCCAACAATGTATTCGCCTATCTCCGTCGTCATAGATCAAATTTAAAATTTCCAATTTTCAATCTGTAAGCTGCAATGCGTGTAGCGCCACCACCGGCAAATCTTTCTTCGGCGCTTTATACTTACAGAGTTTGTCTTTCTTCCAGTGCTTCAAAATCGCCGGGTCATCGGTAATGGCGTTAATGCCGAATTTCAGGTTGCGAACCTGGTAACCCAAAATGCTTAAGTAGGAAGCCAACTGCCCGGTAGTCTGCCCGCTGTAACAGTGCACCACGATAAGACGGTCGGTGGGAAGCTGTCTCAACCGTTCCGGTCCGAATGTACCGAACGGAAACAGATGCCCACCCGGAATATGCCCCGCGCTGTAATTAGCCTCCGGCTGATAGCTGACCACGAAGGGGTCGTTATCCGCATCATCATCTTCCAGCAAAGCGTATAACTCTTCCGCTTTAATGACGTTCAAATGCTCATCAGCCGATTCGAAATAGGCATCGGTCAGCTTAATTATCGCCTCTCTGACACCCACAGCTTCGCACATAGCTTGAGGCGGATTATATACATCATTCGTAGATACTGGTGTAGTTTCCAGCGTCTGATTTCCCGGCTTCTGGTTACCCCATACACCTAAATTCATAGTATGATTCGAAGTCCAACCGCACATGCCCCATTTGAGGCTATAGGCATCGTATCCCAACAACCTCAAGATGGAAGTCAATTGCGAACTCATTAAACCAGCTTTGCAGACGCAGACCACTTTGGCATCTTTAGGGATGCGATCCAAGTTATCCATCACCTGATTCTTGGTCCAGTTGACGGCGCCATCAATATGCCCCAAAGAATCGAAAAGACCTGGTTTGCGCATATCGATGATGAAGGGACTATCCCCCGCTTGAATTTCCGCCCAAAGGTCTTTTGCTAGAATGTTCTTCGTCTTGGAACTGAAATACTCGCTGCCCAACTGAGCGATTTCAGTGTAGAAATCTTTCTCCTGTACCTGCTGGGCCGTCTCCTGTTTACTCTTCCCGCAGCCAACTATCAGGATACTGAAAATAATAATCAATGAGAAGTATATCTTATTCCCTGTAGTCATGGCTCATTTCCATTATATTTAAAATTTCCAATTTGCATTCTGCAATCTGCAATGAGCACCGCGCTAAAGCTCTCCTCTCCCTTGCAGTGCCCGCGTCAGCGTCGCCTCATCCGCAAATTCCAATTCCGATCCCACCGGCAGACCCCGTGCGATCCTGGTAACCTTCACGTCCAGATGCTGCAACCGCTGAGCTAACAGCATCGCCGTAGTTTCACCCTCAGTGGTGGGATTAGTGGCGACAATTACTTCCTTCGTTCCATCCCGTTCGATCCGTTTGATCAGGCTGCCAATATGGAGTTGCTCTTCGTTCTGATGATCCAAGGGCGAGAGAACTCCACCCAGCACGTGATAGAGACCGAAGTACGCCCCGGATTTCTCTACCGGCAGTATGTCAGAAGCCTGTTCCACCACGCAGATTGTCACCCGATCCCGTTTGGGATCGGAACAGATAGGACACTGTTCGCCTTCAGCTATGTTATAACAGGTGCGGCAGATAACCACTTTTTCCTTCAGAGCTACCAGAGCATCGGCTAACTGCCGCGCTTTATCAGAAGAATTCTTCAGCACGTAAATTGCCATGCGCCCGGCGGACTTTTTCCCCACTCCCGGAAGCTTAGCGAATTCATCGATCAAGTTCTGAAGTGATGTTGGTATAGAAGACATAAATTCACCCGCTCCTACATACCCGGCAGTTTCAATCCCGGTGGTAGCCCACCCATCAAACCGGAAGTTACCGATGACATCTTCTCTTCACCAGCCGCTTTAGCGTTCTGCAGCGCCTGGTTGACGGCAGCGACGATTAGGTCCTCAAGCATTTCGGAGTCTTCAGGATCGATGACGTCCCGATCGATCTTGATCTCCAGTATTTCCTGTTTCCCGGACGCCCGCACCGTTACTACGCCTCCACCGGCGCTTCCTTCAACTTCGATGGTTTCCAATTCAGCCTGCGCTTTAGCCATGTCTTCCTGAAGCTTCTGCGCCTGCTTAAGCAGTCCTCCCATACCGGATCGCTTCATTATATACCTCTATTTTCTTTTTATTGTATTCAGGCAATGCGTTTCGCACCCAAACAACGAATTAATTCAGTCTCCAGAGGATCCTCATCTTCAACTGACTTCGCTACTTCTTCCATCTCCGCTTTTGACAGCCGTTCAAATCGAATCCTAAGCGGACTTGCAAAAACCTGCTTTATGCCATCGTCAAGGTTCCCTGAAGCAGCAACCTTCTGTAGCCTCTCTATCTGCATATCGTGAAAATCCAGCCCGAAACCTACCGTCAGGATATCATCTTCCAACTTTCGGGGCATCCCTAATTTCAACTGACTCACCAAAGGAACATTCCCAGCACAGATACGTTCAACCACGCTTGACCAGCGTGACTTGATAACAGCCATATCCAGAGGCAGCGTTTCAGTAGTGGGCGGTTCCTTGATTCGCGTACTGACAGGTTCAGGAGGCGGTTCCGGTGGAGTTGACGATCTGCTTTTATCCGGCGTGGTAACTTTGGGTTCATCACCTCCGCCAGGTGGCTGGGGCGGCTTATTCCCTTGAAGCGAATCGATAAGTTCCTCAATACTGGCGGTTCGTTCCAGGGACGCCAGCCGCAGCAGGGTCAATTCCAGCTTCAGGCGCGGTTGAGGATGCCTGCGGATTTCACTGAAAGCCTCCTGCAAGATTGCCAGGATACGCAGCAGGTCATTTTGCTTGAACTTGGGCGCTTCCTGCCGATACTGATTCCTGACTTCATCCGGCGCTTCAATGTATTCGACGCCGCTGGGTTCTGCAGCCTTCATCAAATTCAGGAAATGATCACATAGCCCCCGCAGCAACTCACCGGGGCTTAAGCCGCGTGTATCGAAGTCCTCAACTATGGTGAAAACGTCCTGAGTACGATTATCTTTTACTAAGTCCGACACCTTAAAGTAAAGCTCCTCCGGTACGATCCCCAATGCTGTGCGCACCTCTTCAGCAGTGATCCCTTCCGGGGAAAATGTCGCCATTTGATCTAACAAACTCTGTGCATCCCTCATGGCACCGTCTGCCCGGCGAGCGATCAGACCTATCGCTTCATCAGTCGCCTTTAGTCCCTCCTGGTCTGCAATATGTCTCAGATGACCACTTATCTCCGCGGTAGCCAGCCGCCGGAAATCGAAGCGTTGGCATCTCGATAAAATGGTCGCCGGAACCCGGTTAATTTCGGTTGTGGCAAAGATGAACAGGGCGTGCGCAGGGGGCTCTTCCAGTGTTTTCAGAAGTGCATTGAAAGCCTCGATAGTGAGCATGTGAACTTCATCGATGATGTATATCTTCTTCCTGCAGGATGCGGGATTGAAATGAATGTTGTCCCGCAGGTTTCTGATTTCACCAACACCGCGGTTGGAAGCCCCGTCTATCTCCAGAACGTCCATACACCGGCCATCAGGGATTTCCTTGCAGGGAACGCATTGGCCACAAGGATCGGGGGTGGGTCCTTTAGAGCAGTTTATAGCTTTAGCCAACAGCCGGGCAGTGGTAGTTTTACCGATACCCCGCGGTCCGGCGAAGATATAGGAATGTGCTATCCTGCCCGCTTTGATGGCGTTCTGCAGGGTTCTGGATACTCCATCCTGACCCACCACTTCCTCGAACTTCTGAGGACGCCATTTCCTGGCTGTAACTAAAAACGACACTAATTCACCTTAAGGACTATGACCTAGGGCTTAAACCAGACAATTCATAATTCATAATTCATAATTTCAAAGCTGTGCCCCACCTTCGAACTTTCGCTATCGTTTCACCTGAAGGTCGCCGATTCCAGCCAAGCTGCCCCGCGGCACATGCAATTATCACTTACCGCTGCTCCCTTCCGGGCCTGACGGGGTTGGGCGACATCCCATTGCGCGGGACTTGACCTTCTACATCACGTGCCTTACAGGGTCCGGAAGCAAAAAGACCTCAATCGTGGGTATTCGGCCCCGCATGAGCGGATTTCGGGCTACAGGGCACCGCTAACTCCCCGCCTAGCACAGCATAAAATAAAGGATAAAAACCGAACCTGCAATTCATAATTCATAATTCATAATTTAAAATGTGGAGCTGAGCGGGATCGAACCGCCGACCTATACGTTGCGAACGTATCGCTCTCCCAGCTGAGCTACAGCCCCTTCCAAACATTCCGCGAGTAAATAAAATAACATAATGGATTGGTAATGTCAACCCCTTTGCTTTTGATTTCGCAACGCTGGCAATAAGGATCCGCAAAGTATCCCAACTGGCTAAAAATAGCCGCTTTTCAAATGAATATCAAATAGTAATTTCGGAACGCATCTAAATCAATGCCTCGTTCTCTTCATATATTTCGCTGATTTAGAAAAATTAAAGCTCTACGCCCCGTTTCCGGCACCCATATTGCATTAAGCTCATCTGCAATTTGTTAAATTACAGGTTTAAGCATGGTTGAAACGTTATTTGAGCGTCGAGCTACGGCGCAGGAACATTACAAGAAGGGCTTGCAGCTTAAAAGGGAAGGTTACCTTTTAGAAGCTGAGCAGGAATTTCGCCAGTCTATGGATACCGACCCTTCCTACTTCGATCCCCTGTTGGAACTGCTGCTGGAACAAGAAGAGACCGGCATTTCCGAAGAAATCCGCTGTGACCAGTTACTGCGGCGGGCGGAACAGAAGTATAAGTTCGGTATGGCGCTGTTGAAACACAAACGCCCCGATAAAGCAGTACGCCACCTGCAATCCGCATGTGAAATTGAAACTGATAATGTCCGCTATCATTGCGGGTTAGCTGAAGCGCTGGCGGCATGCAGCCGGGTTGACGAAGCCTTAGCGTCCTTGAGGATTGCTACTAAGGTCACCGGTGGATCCAATCCCCGGCAGCACCGGGCTAAGGCGAACTTTCTCTTAGGCAAGCTGCACATGAAGGAAGGACGCATCCACCGCGCCCGGCGCCGACTGCTGATGGCTTATTCACAGGGTGAAGATGGCGAAGAAACACAAGCACTTCTCAAGACATTAGGCGTGGGAAAATTGAGGCGCGCCTTCATGATGTCTCGCCTGAAGCGGCGCGAATACGAGATGAAACAGAATAACCTGGACGTTTCCGAGCAGGTTTACAAGCGAGTTTCCACCGAGGTTGAAGTGGAGTAAATCTACTTTCAGACACTTAGAACCCATTGCACGAGGGGGAACAACGCGATGGGTAAATACAAGAGCCAGAATATGATCTGGCTCTTTTTTTTATTCGGGGAGGACCAGGATTTCGATTTCGTGATAGGGGACAGTAACAGGGCGGAATTGATCAGAGGGAGGGGGACTACCATAAAAACTGATAACCGGACCGTGAGCCGAAGCATTGAAAATTCTCAAGCGGTACAGTCCTGCTTTTACTGGAGCAATGACAGAGAAGCGATTGATCTCGCTGCCCTCGCCGATTAAGTCACCATTGAACAATCTAATTTCCGTATCTGGTTCCCACTCAGCGTAGGCGCTGACGAATATCTCTGGAATTCCATTCCTATAACAATAAGACCACTTCAGTTCAGCACAAATCTCCTCTCCCGGTTGAACAACGTTCTTCATGCTCAAATAGTTCAGGACTCGCTTTCTTTCAGGAGTAGCGGAGACATCGCGCCCGACATTTATCCAGTAGTTTTTCCAATAGGGGTTGATATAATCTTTGCGTTTTTCGGTGAAAATCGTTAGTCTCAGCACTCCAAAAATCAGGACAACTAACACCAAACAGCTTAAAATGATGGCGATCCAGACGCGGCGGTTCATTCTGTGAAGCATTTCTCGATTAAAGGTTTCATCACGGATTTTGAGATTCAGTACTTGTTCATGACTTGCTTCCTTTAAATCAGCACTTTCTTTGTAATCTGTGAATCTGCCATCCAGAAACTTCTGTGGCTCAATTTCCAGTACCTGGCACCATTTCACAATCGTATCGTGACGCACGATAGACCGGTCGCCGCGTTCTATACTACTCAAAGTCCGGTAGGCAATACCAGCATTGTAGCAAAGCTCCTTACGCGCCACATTTTTCCTGATTCGGGTGTTGACTAGAAAAGTGATCTGTTCGGAGGTGAGGTTGTGGTTCATGCTGGAGATACGGGATTGTGTCTGAAATGCCTATCAATTGCCCATTAAGGTACAATTTATCATTTTGAAATTCAGGTCGTGGTTATTATAATACAAATCACATCGATATGCAAGATCGAAAAGGAAAAATATCAAATTAACAAGGAGAGAAAAATGAAGAACAGTCATGTTAAAGGTTTTGTAGTAGTGGTTGTACTGGTAGTGCTAACTGGAGCGGTTGCTTTTGCGCAAGCGCCAGAAGTGTTGTGGACCCAGACATATGGGGGTAGTAACTCAGAAGTAGCAACGGATATTATCCAAACAAGCGATGGCAATTTCCTCTTGGCCGGAGGAACACACTCGTTCGGAGTAGGCGATGGGGATATGTGGCTTATCATGGTGGACAATTTTGGTAATCAAGTCTGGGATTCTACATATGGTGGTAGTGGTAACGAATATGCGACTTCCATTATTTCCGCTGGAGATGGGAACTACCTTTTAGGTGGTCGTACCAAGTCTTACGGTGCTGGAGGATATGATTGGTATGTTTTGAAGATTGATGCCACAGGTCACACTGTTTGGTCTCACACCTACGGCGGATCGGCAGATGATAATTTGAACGCGATGGTCTCTTCCGGTGATGGTGGTTTCCTGCTTACGGGAAACACTAAATCCTTCGGTGCAGGAGATGAAGATATATGGCTCGTGAAAGTGGACTCCCTGGGTAACACCCTATGGTCGAAAACCTATGGTCTTACAGCTACTGATGCTGCATCCTCCATTATTCCCGCAGGCGACGGCGGATTTTTATTAGCGGGATTTTCTGATCCTTTCGGATCTTCGCCGGATCGCGGGTATTTGCTAAAAGTTGATGCAGAAGGTGATTCGCTCTGGTCGAAGCATTATGGAACATCCAGTTCGGATGGATTCTATACTATCTTGCCAAAAGGTGACGGAAATTTCCTTATGGGCGGACTAACCCAAAAGACTGGGAACTATGATATGTGGTTGTTCTGCGTCAATGCAAATGGTGATTCTATCTGGTCGAAAAGTTATGAAGGATCGGGAGAGGACGATTGCCGTTCTGTTATCGCCTCAGGAGATGGTGGTTATCTGTTAACCGGATATACAAATTCAAAAGGGGCTGGGAGCTACGATTATTGGTTAATGAAAGTAGACTCGGTAGGTACGACCATATGGGACACAACTTACGGCGGTCCAAATCAAGAAACTACTGGAGTTGCGGTTCACGCTGAAGATGGAAATATTCTAGTACTCGGTAATTCTTACTCTTTCGGTGCAGGTTCAAGAGATTTTTGGCTGTTAAAGATAGAGGGACCTGTACCGCCAATAGCCCACATCGCTGGCACCGTCACCCCACCCTATCAGGGTGTTACCATCGACCTTTTGGATGATGGAAGTCAACTCCTCGAATCCACCTTAACGGATGAAAACGGCGAGTATTCCTTTCCTGACATAGATCCCGGTGACTACATCGTCGAATTGGTAGAACCGTTAGGCTTTGCTGTGAATCAGAATGATGTACCCGTTGAGCTGGATGCCGGTGAAACCGACACAGTTGATTTCGTTCTTACTCCGCTTGTAACCACCAACGACGCCCGCTCCAAAGGTTTCTGGAAGCATCAGGTTAAGGCTAATCAATCGGGCAAAGGAAATCCTCAGTACTCCGAAGATGAACTGTTAGGTTTTTCTCAGGAAATCTTCGATCACTTCTACTCGAACACGGTGAATTCTATCGAAGTTGATGGAGTCACCTATGTCGGCACACCTGTCACTGCTTTGACTATGGACGATCTGGAATACATACTTAACATCAATCAGGGCGGAAGCAGCATGTATGAGAGGGCTTGTCAGCAATATCTAGCACTGCTACTAAACGTGGTATCGGATAAACTGGGGCAATACATGGATGCCTCTGATGATGGCGCAACAGTATCCCAGGCAATAGTTTATATCCAGGACCTACTGGGTGTCGATGATGAACTGGCAAAAGATATTGCCGAGACACTGAATCAGGCACAGACTGTCGCCGCTGGTGTGATTCCGCTGGGTACACCTAACGTCATCTTCAGCGAGGAATTGGAAGCGATGATTCTAACGCCGTCAACATTTGAATTCCATCCTGCCCACCCCAATCCCTTCAACCCCACTACAACCATTTCCTACTCACTACCCACTGAGGCAAAAGTGAAGCTGTCCATCTACGATATTCGAGGTGCAGTTGTTACCTCATTAGTGGACGGCTTCCGCCAGGCGGGTTCGCACGAAATTACCTTCAACGCTGCAAGTCTCCCTTCCGGTATCTACTTAGCCAGATTGGAAAGCGGTGGTCAGAAGTCCGTACAGAAGCTTGTACTCATAAAATAGGTCTGAATCGAGTACTTTATTATGAACTGCCCTTGAGAGGGCAGTTTTTGTATCTGGATTAATGACAACTATAAAATATTTCAACTATTTTGTTAAATCTATTGACATTGTATGTTTAATTTTGTATATTTAGCAAATCATAACAATGGCAAACAGGAAGGATATTTCGATGAAACCGATAAGTATGAATAAGTTTTGCTTAGCGTTAATAGCGCTCCTTTGTAGTTACAGTTTAACTTTCGCACAGCCGTATCTCGTAGAAGACTGGGAGGCGCGCTATACCAGCACCTATGAAGATGCTGACCGAGCAGTAGACTGTGTGGTCGACGATGATGGCAATGTATATGTTACTGGTTATACGACCTCATATAGTACACTCGGTAATATAACAACCATAAAGTACGATTCTTATGGTATTCAACAATGGATTCGCACCTATAATGGTTCTGGCGATGGATTTGATAGACCAGCCGATATGACGATAGGTGCTGATGGTAACATATATATTACAGGATATGTCACAGCACAGGGTCCAAGTTACGATCATCACAATGTGATTACCCTGAAGTATTCTCCAGTTGGCAGCTTACTCTGGCACGTAGAATATACCAATCCAAATGCATATCAGGATACCGATGAGGGTGTAGCTATAGCGGCTGACAACAGCGGAAATGTATATGTCGCGGCAAAGAGCGACTGGGAATCAGGACCCGTATACGATTATAATTACCTGGTATTGAAATATAGCACAGACGGTCTCCTTCTTTGGACTGCCGATTATGGAACCTCTGGGGAAAATTGGGATATGCCAACAGATATTTGTGTAGATAATTTCGGGTGCGTATGTGTTACCGGTTACTTGGATCAGGCCGTCATTCCTGGAGAGCACGAGTATGATTATGGAACAGTGAAATTTAGCTCACTGGGGGTTGAGATGTGGGATCATGTTTATAATGGACCAGGTGATGGCGATGATAAAGCCTCTGCGATGTACATGAATAATTCAGGGCAGGTATATGTGACTGGATGGAGTCAAGGTAGCAGCAGTATGGATTATGCTACGCTGAAGTATTCACCTTTGGGAACATTATATTGGACTGAGAGATTCGATGGTCCTGGCAGTCCCCCAGATTATGCTTATGATATAGCCGGAGATCCGTCTGGAAATATCATTGTTACGGGTGAAAGTGCAAACTCCGGGAATTATAGATTTCAGACAGTTAGATACACTAGCAGCGGATCGCTAAGCTATGCACGCTGGCATGAAGCTGGCACGTCCTGCAGTGCCACTGAAATAGTTACTGATACAGATGGCAACGCTTACATAGCTGGCACGGTTGAAACCGCTACAGCAGGTTCCGATTACATTCTGATTAAGTATGATAATACTGGAATAAGGGATTTCGAAGTCACATATGATGGCCCAGCATCAGGAGATGATGTTCTCGCAGGGCTGGCAGTGGATGGCAATGATATATATGTAACTGGCTATAGTGAAGGCATAGGCACCGGGGCTGATTATGCCACCATTAAGTATCAACAGAGCACGTATGGATTGGAGGTTAGCCTTCATCCCGAATCAAGTTACATCACTGTCCCTGCGGCAGGTGGAAGTTTCGACTTTTACGTCACGTTGGAAAACTACTCCACTTCAACTGTTCCCTTCGATATATGGAGTCTGGCTGAGAAACCCGCCGGAGGTTTCACCAATCCGTTGATAGGACCACTTTACGTAAATATCGGGCCGGGCGTTTTGTTCACTAGTTCGGATAAAACTCAAAACGTACCGGCGCTGGCTCCAACTGGTACTTATAAATACTGGATATATGTCGGTGACTATCCCAGTGATATCTGGGATGACGATTACTTTGAAATAACCAAACTCAGTTATGGCGATGGAGCAGTTATTGCGGATTGGAGTTGTTACGGAGAACCGTGGTTCGATGAAGCTAAGAATGTTTCAACTATCCCTGAAGTATACGAAATATCTGGCGCCCACCCCAATCCCTTCAACCCCACTACAACCATCACATATACACTGCCCGCTACGGCAAATGTGAACCTGTCCATCTACGATATTCGAGGTGCAGTTGTTACCTCACTAGTGGACGGCTACCGCCAGGCGGGTTCGCACGAAATTACCTTCAACGCTGCAAGTCTCCCTTCCGGTATCTACTTAGCCAGATTGGAAAGTGGTGGCCAGACATTCGTACAAAAACTCATACTGATGAAGTAAAAAGTACATAAATCTAAAGGGCAGGAAGTTAAATTCCTGCCCTTATTAATTTAGACTGTCCGCCTTGTCATTCCGGCAAGCTCTTCAGAGCGCAAGCCGGAATCCAGTTAGTAGGGTAGGCTAAGTGCAGGCATAGCCGAAACACAGGCTACCGAAAGGAGATGGTAGACTGCATCCGTTAGCCAACGGACTTAGTCTACCCTACAAATAAGCCTCCCCCTAATCATTCACCACTTCCAACAGCAGCAGCTTCCTGTTAATCTGCTGGCGTCTCACCTTGGCGCCGCTGATCTCTGCGGCGAAATCATCCTTAATGTCACGGTACAGATCCCTGGCTTTATCATATTCAGAGGGTTTCACCCATACCTGGTAATCCATAGTCTGATCAGTTACGATATTCTCCTTCGACCGGGTAGCAAAAGCGTCTATCACGTCCGACAGAGCGAACTGAATGTCTTCGACTTCATCTTCATCGAACATACCGGTGATGCTGAAGATGATCTTATACTGCACGCCCCGCTGCAGGTCCTCTTTCCAATAAGCGTTTACACGGGACAGCACTTTATCAATGGCATCATGGATGGCTTCTTCCACAACCACTTCATCCGGTGAAGGTCGTTCGTAAGAATACCCCGTTTCGGTGCCCAGCAGGCGGGCAGTGGTGGTCTCATACGCCCTGACTGAAACTGAAGCCTTCTTGTTTTCTGTCGACCCCACCATGCGCCGTTCGATGTAAACCGAATAGGTGATATAGACGTCCGAACCGATCGCCAGCGCGATCTTGTAGGACATATCCTCACCAGTCCCTTCGACCAGGTGCATCGTTTCAGTATAATTATTCAGGAAATCCTGCTGTTCAGGAACGATGACTTCGTACTTCTGGGCAGTCAGGTAGGATTCGATGGAACGAGAGGCATGTTTCAGTTCACTGCGGTTTTGCATCGCTTCCAATGGATTCCCGCCCTTGGGAACTTCCGGAAGAACCAGAATCTGCGGCAGACCAATCTCAGCGACTAAATCAGCAGTCGCCATCAATACTCCCTGGTTTATCAGATCCTCCTTTAATATCCCCACGTTGATGCGAAAGACCTTCTCAATTTTGAGTTCCTTCCCGCCAGAAATCTTCACACGCAGGGTAAATTCCGCCGATTCCCAGGAGACGTACTTGTTTACGTTGTTGATATCGAAGAAATCCTGTTCAATAAAGGCAAACCGGCTCTTTTCTTCTGCTGTATTGAACAACGGATCAGTTCCCAGGTACAGACAGAAATAGACAGCGCTTTTGCGCGCATCTTCGATGGCGTTTTTCTCGCGGTATTTCTTCTTCCCGCCACCCACACCGGCAGCCTTGACCATCCATTCTGCTGGTGAATATGATTCGACAAAGCTGGCTTGTTTCAGCTTAGGTAAATTCCCCTGCGCGAAGAGTGGCGCTGCTGTTAAAAAAGAAGCCAGAATCAGCAGCAAGATAGTCTTTAATGCGAAGCGCATAAGTCCTCCGGACCGTTATGGCTTGAAATTGTTCAGTTATTGTATTCTATGAAATTGATGCTATTTTCTTTTTCAACCATTGATTAATGACCAATAGCTCCCCGCGCCATCTTCACCGGATCATATCCCAGTGAAGGCAGAGACCAGGTCAGATAAATCTGGTATCCCAATCCACTGAAATCCAACTCCGGCAGATCGGTGATACCCGACAAATCTATCTTTTCATTGTCGTAGTGGTAAGTCCAATCTTTAGTGGGAGCGAACAAGCGATAAGACACGCCTGCGCCTAAGTTCCAATCATAACTTAAGGCTAACTCTATATCCCCATTGAAGGTGAACCCAAGGCTGGACGTTTCCCAATTCCAATCTTTGTTAAAAATTGGATCAGTACCGGTTCCGCTGAAACTGTAATCAGCGAAAGAAATCAGCGCTTCCAACCCTATGTGAAGCCTGTTTACGTAAAACTTCTTCACCAGTCCACCACCTACGCCCCAATACAAACCTGCAGGCACATTTTCGCCCCACATCTCCCATCCTTTGAGTGTTCCACTTCCCAATTCACCATAAACAGAAGCGAAGAATTGAGAAATATTGGTCGTCTGCGCAAGGTTGTAGTTAAACCATAACTGTCCCGTATAGAAATTACTGGTTATCTCATCATCGAACCAGCCGTATCCGTCTTTCACGCTCACCGGCAAGACTCCGAAACGAAAGGATAAATCTATCGGCAGACGGGGATGTTCCAGCGCCAGCATGCCCCGTTCATAGCCACCACCGATAACCGTCCGGGCGCGCGAATTGGCTTTCTTTTCGACATTATCGGCTACCCTGGCAACGCGCACCATACCCAATTCCTGTCGTTTCAGTGATCCGTCCCCCTCTTCGTAGAATTCCGCAATGATGAACTTATCATCTACACCCAATCCTTCTCTCTTCCCCATGGGGAATTCCACCCAACCGGGACCAGTATCTGCCAAAGGGTTAGTGAGTTGGAAATCCGGTATCTTCTGTGCGGCGATTTTTAGATTCTGCGCCAGCACTTCCGCAGCAGTGATGAAAGCGTATTCAGGTCCATTGACACGTCGACCTTTATATTTAAATTTAGCATCACGCCTGGCAGCGCCCTTTCCCACCGCCTCATCTTTGATTAATAATTCGACTCTGGTTCCTGCCTCATCTGTTCTCACGGCAAACCATATAATCCCACCACGCAGATCGTAATTAACGGTATTTGTCGCTTTGGAATCATGAACCTTTACCTGGGTCAGCACCGGTAAATAGATATAAGCAGAATTCATGATCGCTTCTAAGTCTTCTGCCGTAATCCCCGTCTCTTTGGCTTTCTCCACCACAAACGAATGCTGCGCGGCTTCACTGACTAAGTCCTGAGCACGCATCTCCTTGGCTATATCTACTATTCGCAAGATTTCAGGAACTAATACCTCGTTCATCGCTTCCGTCAAAGCGTCAATGTCCTGCACTCCACGCCTTAAAGCATCGCGTTTAAATGCATCGACTATCTCACTGGGAAGAGCATTATAATCAAAGCGGGGCATTTCAATTTCACGCCTGATAACTTCCAGAAGAGTCCTTTCCTGCTTGGGCATTAGATCTGAAGCATTCCCAAGCTTCAACACAGCATCCACGTAGGATATGGACTTACGCTGATATTTTTCCTGTGTGTCCTGAGCAAATGCGGATGTTGTTCCTAAGTTCAAAACCAGAGCAAATGCAATAAGAAAAATGCTGACACAACCAGTTGTTCTCATAAAATCTTCTCGCTCTATTATGTTTATATAATTAGCTAATTACTATTAAATTAGTAACTTTCAGATTATACTACCCATATCATATTTACTGAATGGACGAGTATCGGCAGATTACTTTTACTTCAGACCGGTCCATTACGGAAAGATTGGGCAGATGATCCAGTTTAATAGCGATCAAATTGATCTTTTCGGAATAGTTAAACCTGAAAGTGGATTTTTCCCCCGCCGCGAAGCCCAGATCAGATACTTCTGAATCCCGGAAGCGTACATTGCTTAAGAATTGCTTCACTTTCTGGAACGATTCATACGTCGGAATTCCTTCCACTTCCACCGTTATGGGGCGACTCTTCTTGCCTCCGTATTCGGTTAACTGCGAAAGCAGATCCTTGCTAAATGCTCTCTCCGCCCTGGTCATAGCCATGGTGACGGCTTTCTGGGGAGTGTTACCCGTTCCCTGCACGCCTTCAAATTCTGATGCATATTGAGCGATGATCTGACCGCTCTCCGCCTCTATTGCACGAGCTTCCAGCCAGCAGTCGTAAACATATACGCCAACCACCCCGGCAAAACCGGTAACTTCCTTTTTCTCCTTCATTTCCAGCTTAGCCTTCCCCACAATGACCACATTAGAGAGAAGCTGCCTGCCAATCCAGCGTGCGGCTGCAATATCCTGATTATCAACTGCTTTCCTGAATTGCGCTTGATATCCTTCCAAGGATAACATTTGTGATATATCCCGTACGTCAAAGTCGGCTTTGACTAGATCGGAGATTAACTTATTCCCTATGCGATTATCATCAACGACGCCACCATCTATTTCCGTGGTGAAACCAACAACACAGGAAAAATTCCGCATCAGTTTCTGTGCTTCTTCAGGACTCAATTCCTTCACTACATCACATTCGACTTCCAGTACCAGGTACTCCATCTCCTGCTTCTCGGACGTGATCCTGCTGTCCTTGACATGACCTGAAATCATCGATAAAATGGTGTCGTCAGCAAGCATAAAATCCTGTATGGCAGTTTCGGATTTGATCTGCACACCCATAACCTGTTCAAGGGCGTTTCGCTGAGCGTCCACTAATGCTTCATCACGAGCGGCAGGGATGTCACCTTCATAAATTGTGGCTTCCCCGCGTACTGTAACTGTCTCAACCGGACTATCCTGAGCCCAAACGGCTGACAACAGCAACAGGATGGTTACTATCGAAATTATCGGCTTCATCTTCGCCTCAGATGTATTTTTTTAGGGCATTAACTTGGATAAAACACAAAACAAAACGGGCAAAACTTCGACTTGTTTTGCCCGTTTATACTCAAAACCGGAATGAAACGTTCCCTGTACATCTATCGGTGTTCGCTAATTAGTCCCGGTTGACGTTCCGTGCTTCATTCTCATACGCGAATGAATCATCAAAAGTTACCTGCTCGCCAGCGCGGCTAAATAGTAAACATTAGCTACTATAGCTAATTGCGCCACCACGGAGATAACCGTCGACATCACAAACCACATGGAACCTGATACGATAATGGTGTCTTCAGGTTTTAAATCAGGAATCAGCGTTCTGTCGCCTGTCTTCAGGTATTTCTTGATGTTCACCTGGATAACTTCTGAACCCGCACTGGCGCCGCGCACGATGCGTACGTTATCCAGACGGCTCTTATCCGCCGGTCCGCCTGCAACCGATATCAGAGTGATCAGATCCGTATCCGAAGGCACGAAATACTGTCCCGGCATTTCTACTCTGCCCCAGACGTTCACCTGCATGAGAAGCTGGTTCTCATCTCCGATGAAATACTGCGCCCCTGACTCAACCTGCTTAGGTACGGTAACAGACCGTTCATCCGCTGCTTTAGCCTGTGCAGCTATAAACAGACCAAAAGCTAATATCAGAAGTGGTTTCTTTATCATTTGTAAGACCCGAACTTTATACTTATTGGTTTCAAATTTACATTTTTAAGGGAAAGCGAATTCCAGATCCGCCTCGCTGCCTGCAGGAAGATCTAACGGCGCCCCTACAACGTCCACCTGGTATTTATACGTTCCTGCTGAAAGAAATACTGAATAATAAGCCGCTTCCAGCGGGAAGGGCACGTTATGGACATATATCCAGATCGGAATCCAATCAGATCCCTGCTGCTGAAACAATCTGATTACGTAAAAACTGAAATCCAGCGGATCATACTGATTGTAACTCCAGGAGAAAACCAGGCTGTCACCTTGTACGACCGGCGGCGACAGCACCGGCGTTGGCATCAATCTGTAGGTCGCTTCATCGGATAAATTACTGACATTACCAGCCTCATCAAAAGCCACTACCCAATAAGAAAATCCCAGTGTGAGACCGGTGATTTGATTGGGCGCCAGGATAGGATCGTGATCTTCATATTCGGTAATAAAAGCATCCACTTCATCGACCATGTCGAAGTCCGCCGAATCCTGTGTTTGCCGAAATACCCGATATCCTGCCAGATCATCGGCAGGCGATGCCAGCCAGCTCAGGTAAATATAATGCCCACCTGGAACCGCATCGATTCCCTCTTCCACCAGTGAGGTATCCGCGCTGCGCACTGTTAATAAAACATCTTCCGGTGGAATCAGATCAGCAGCTATCTCCTCACGTCCGCATCCCACCAGAATAACCAGACAGCTAATTAGCAAGCATAGACAGCCTGTGATTTTGACAGGCAGACTAACCTGATTAGTGCTACTCTCTATTAATTTATGGATATTACTCATTTTCTAAAATTGATAAATGATGGACAACCTGTGTGCATTTCCCAGTTCCGCCTTTAAAAAGGCGTAATCGCAGGTCATGTGCCAAAACCTGATACCAGCGCCAGCGTTCCACACTCCGAAATCTATGTCGTCCCAGCGCCCTGTTGTCAACTCTCCCCAATCCAGGCGGGAAAACCCAAACCGCAAGGAAAGCATCTTATCCCAGGTATATTCCATGCCGAAGCGCCCCTCGTAAGGATAGCGTGTGTTGGAAACTCGCTCTATGTTAAACTCACTATTCAGTTTGGGAATTTCCTGATGATAAGCAATCCCGAAACGGAAATTCTGCGTGATAACGTCCGCATTGCCCTCACCCCAGTCAATTCCGGTTTTAGAGAAGTCCTGATAGGTCATTCCTATGAGAAAATCACCTAAGTATTTCTTACCGAACATATCCGAAAGAGCGAACTTTATCTGCAGACCCGCATCAGCACCGATCCCGAAAGCCTCCTGATCGTACAGCTTCTGACGAACCATCTTGAGGTTGACGCCGTAGGGAATCTCAACCGGAATCACGAAGAAAGCCCAACCTAAATCCAGGTTGAATTTTATCATCTTGGCAAAACTTATAAATAGCGCATCTTCCGAATCACCGAAATAACCGGTAGGGATACCATTTATGAACTGTTTCCTCTGTTCCAATGAATAACCTGCATCTTCTGAATAATCAGGAAAAATGGGGATCTGATCAACCGCCAGGCGCACCCAGTGAATTCCAAGAGCCGCCCCGGTTACAGGGATGACAGCACCCAAAACCGAATAGCTGGCTAAAGGATCACCCAGTTCACCGAACTGATTCGAATACATACCCCAGATGGAAATACTTGGAACCCTGGCAAGCCCCGCTGGATTCCAATAGAAGGATGAAGGATCATCGGCAAGCGCACAGTAAGCGCCACCCATCCCCAGAGCTCGTCCTCCCACACCGATCTCTAAGAATTCACCCGCATAGCGCGTTCCGTTCGCATCCGCGAATGGGATTAACAACAGGGAAAATAACGCCGTAACTAATGTCGCTTTACTTATTCTCAAATTCACCTATCTTTCCTTTTAGCGCAGTTTAGCCATTTTCATCGTCCGTTCGATTTCCTGATCGCCGCGCTTTGCCGTTATCTTGTAGAAATATACTCCATTAGCTATATTGGAACCGTCATCGTCTCTCCCATCCCAGTAGATTTCCGAATAGTTGATCTCATCGGGTGATGAGCTGTAGAGCGTGCGAATCAACCGTCCGGATACGGTATAGATTCTAATCGCCACTGGCTCTGTTGTCTGTTCTGTCAATCTATAGGCGAAGTAGGTCTTATCCTTGAAGGGGTTGGGGTAGTTGCCTATAAAATCCAGCCTGAATTCCCCCATTACTTCGAATTGTATGGATGCTGAACCCTGATTGCCGGAAAAATCCTCTGCCCAGACTGAAACCGAATGGCTGCCGACGTTAAAAACCGGGTTGATGGAGAGGGTCATCACCTGTCCGCTGTTGTCGGTCGCCACCGAAACCAAATTGGAATCCACAGCTGCCCCATCTACAGTGATCCAGTATGTGCCCAAATCACTGTTCACCCCACTGGGATCTTGCACCAGAGCAGAAATCTTGGGCTGGCTGGGAACGTAACCGCCGTCAGTGTAGATCTGTCCTTCGACTGAAATTTCCACCACCGGTCCCTGGTGATCTTGATTCAGCAGCAGCGTGAAATAGCCCACCGAATTATGATTAGCTGTTACACGATAACTCGGATTGGGCGGGTAGGAGACAGTTTGCACTTCACCAGCTAAAAGCTGCCAATAAGGTTGACCGGAGCGTTGAACGTGAATAGCCAGATCATTGCTGGTCAATAGTGAATCGTACTCCTGGTCAATGTCTATTATTAACTTCAGAGAATCCGCAATAATCTCCGCGCCGCCTAACAGGTCAAATTCGAACCCCATCCCTTCAAAGTATCCCAATGTATCCTGCAGTACAAAAGACAACCCATTTTGCATACTGGGGATAACTAAATCATCTAACTGGCGAAAGACGATCACCCCCTGCGGGTTGGTGATTCCACCCGGCGGTATGTACGCGTGGAAAGTGTCGTCGATGCTTAACGTGTCCCCTGTGCCAATAGCGGACGTTATGGTAAAGTGATCAGCAATCAGCGATGCAGCGTACGGATCTGTCGGGTTGGCGTCATCTATCCACCCTTCGCCGTTTACCTCAACTTCTATGTCGTAACTACCGGGTTGGCTGAAATCTGAAGGGATATACGCTTCGGTGATCATTCCTGCATCTAAATCATAAATCACCGCGCTTCCAATCGCCGGAAGTACACCTTCATAGTAGAAGGCAACATCCACAGAATCTATGCTGCTCTGTCCCAAGTTCTCCACTTCCACCAATAAAACCGCTAAGGTTTCACGCATCCCTGTAGTGAGGCTTCCTGCCACCCATTCAGGATCAGGTCGGCTGTCCAGAATATAGAATATGACTTCGTCACTGAGCGTAGTATCGCTTTCAGCGTCAACGGCATGAACCTGAAGGACCACCCTGTCTTGCACATTATAGCCATAAAATGAAGAGTCAATAACTGCTTCAGACTGATACCAATTAGCCATGCTGGCTGGTGCTAACCCCAGATCATCTTCTGCGATAAATATCCCTTCATTGGTCTCTATCAGGACGTGCACCCAGGCGGTGTCAATCCCCTGAGCGTCCAGGAGCTTTGCCTCAATTCTAAACTCATCGGAAGCGTAAACCGGATTGGGATTGGGGTTAAGCGAGTCCACAACCGTGCTGCCAGAATAAGCGCTAAGCAGGTACAACGGCGCAGCTAAACGGTTTGACTCTTCCCCGCTTGTTTCCCAGAAGCTGAAACGATACGTTCCTCCGCTAAGCGAGACAGAATCACCCAGAGCCGGCAAGATGAAACTCGCATCCATCCCGGAAACGGACGGAATCAGCGGGACTTCAAAGGGCAGACTATATTGTAATGCAGGGTAATTATACTCGTCATATATCCTCAATTTGCCCTGATAATCGCCGTAATTCCCATCTAAATGTATCTCCACGGAATCGCCATAGGAAACGAACTCAGGCGTTATCTCAGGGACAATTGCGGGAACGTCGGCAAAAGCTAAAAACAACGAAGGATCACCCAATAGATTCATTAAATGCATGGTATCGAACGATTCCTCCGAACCGCCTAATCCATAATATGCGTAATAGGCGATCTTAGCTGCATTTATCAGCTCACCTAAACTTAAATCCGGGTTGTCATACAACAGATTTACCAATTCTTCCTGCAGCCAGCCGCCGTTGATGAACCATCCCAGTCCCGTCGATCCCAGCACTCCGATGGCGCCCTTCTGAGGTTCGAAGATGAACTCTTCGCCTAAAATTAAGTTCTGCTGGGGAGCATCGAAAGCGCCGATGAAACAGGTAAAGTTGGTTACAAAGGGGTATTTCCCCTGATTGGAAAGCATTGGCAGGTTTTCCAGGCGGAACAGTGAATTATCCGACCAAACTGCTCCCGCACCGTGACCGTTGTAATCCACCACCAGTGCGCCTTTATCGAACAGTTCGATCAGATCGCCGGTGCCGCCGTAAAACGGACTCGTCACCGGATCGGTCGCCAAACGTTCCACCATGACGTCAGTTTCCAACCGGCTGATGACGTCCTGACTCATGGAGAGGAAGGAGGTACCCGCCACGCCGCCAGTCCCACTGACGAAAAGGTGTGTGCTATGCCATGCTCCTGATTCAGGATCGGTCTCATATTTTTCCAGTTTATCTAAGAAATCGGTCAACTCCTCTTCAGTTCGAGCGGAAATTCGTCCCACCGCCAAGTCCGGCATCAGATCATCGGTCAAGAGACTGTACCAGTAATCACTCGCCACCGCACCGTAGGCTTTCGTCTGTATATAATGAGCGGGCATCAGGTTGCCGCCATAGCCGTAAGTATTGCGAGTATCGTAGGAACCGTCACCCACAAGAGTTAAGTATTTTGGCGTCGTTGGGAGAAAGAGCAGGAGATCTTTAATAGCCTGAGGTGAATATATTCCGTCTGAAAATTCATCGAATACGTCATCTATGAAGACTAAGTCAGTCCTGCCAACTAACAGAATTTTTCGCCCTATATACTCCAGCAATCCCGGATGATTTTCAAAATCGCGGTTGGCGATTACTAAAAGTTCAACCGGTGCACCAGTAGTCAACTGTGTGGAAATATCTGAACCCTCATCAAACTGAGTTGAATCTGGTAACAACCTGGCAGCCGGTGTGAAAGCTATATAATCACGAAAACCATAGGGTCTGTCCTGGAAGTGAAGCTTGTAGTAGGTCTCATCATTCACCTGATAAGGGATAACTTCCGCATTGATAATCTTGGATTGTCCTAACTTGAAAATGCTGATTTGAGGCGAATTGAATCCTTCTATACGAAAATCCACCAATGTATCCATCGCAGCTTCAGGTGGAGAGAAAAATATGAAATCCGCATGAGCCTGATATAACCTGTGATAGGTTATTTGGAACCAATTCAGTAAAATCGTATCGTTGGGACCTGCTTCGGTGTCAACCGGCACGAAGATGGACAGTTGATTGTTCCCATGTATAAGTTCGCTGGGATTGATGCCTTGATCACCCTGAGCATCCAATATTACGCCTGTCTGCCCCAGCCACCACGATGCGCCCGAAGAACCAGCTTCCAATGCTGCTGAATTCTGATCCTGCAGACTGACGTAAGCATGGTGCTGCCCGCCCTGTCCGTAGGCATCCGGATAAGTCAATCCCTGCAACGAAACGCGCACGCTGGTATTAACCAAAGAATTTTGATCCGGGTAGGGCAGGAAAACATTGTAATCCCTCGTCTCAGAAGCTGATACACCACCATCGTAATACCAGTGTTCCTTCAAGGAATCCGGATCGACCTGCGACAGACGGTTGTAATAAACGTTATCTTCCTTGTGCAAAAAGTATGGATAGGAGGTAGCTCTGAACATATTCAATTCATTCACTTCCACAACTTCCCCGGATTCCTCCACCAGGCGAGCCCCCAAAGGTCCCCCCCAGGACAGCCAATACACGTTAACGTCGGTATAGAGATCGCTGTATATTTCCGGGTTCTGATCGATATAGGTGCTGTGTAATCCTTCCCCCCAGAACTCGATATAGTCATTCTCATCGAAGCGTCCATCAGCTTCCCCGTAAACGTAAATGGGAAGTTCCTGTCCCTTATTCTCCAGGCGAATTGTGCGAGGATCCTCGCCCGACAGGCTGACTCCCCAGCTTGCCAGATCCGCCGATTCCAGATGACAAATCCCTTCCTGAGAGATGAAGATCTTGAGACGTTCCTGATTGGTGGAGGAACTGATCTGAGGTGGATTGTTGGGAGGATTCGAGAAAACCGGCAGGGGCAGGTCTGCTGATAGGCTTCTTAAAGATTTCGGTAGTGTTACCCGCTTCTGCCCTTTATTGGGTCTGCTGGGAAAATCGATTTTGACGGCAAGTGAAGTGAGGTACTTCACCTCTGAAGCTCGTTCCTGCCAGCGCACCGGCGCTACTTTTAATACGGATATAGGAATGTGATTAACCTGACCCAAATCACTATGTGATACCCAGCGTGAACTGTTAATAGCTCCCTTTATTCTCCCGATCTTTCTATCATCTTCATTACGGGAGTATATTGACATAGAACCTGGTTTCCCGGCGGTCAGGGTTTCATCTTCCTTTATTTTACAGGGAGGATGATTCAGAGGGAATATAGCAGTTTTTACGTCAACCACCTTGACCTTTAGATCGTTCGAATGTCCAGGCAGAATGATACTATACCCGGGCACCATAAATCCGTTTCCATCCGGAAGACGTGGCATCTTCCCCATTTTTAAAATCGCTTCACCTTCAGTATTTTGCGCTTTCAATTCCGGGAAATCGATGCGGAAGGTTAACGACCCCTCGCTACGCTCTATGATAGATATTGCGGGCTTATCAAACGGAGCGAGTTCTGCGGATTCGCTCAGGAGAGAATTGGCGGCGAAGGCGGTGCAAATTAGGGCTAAAGTCCAAAAGCTAAAAGCTTTAAGCAAAGGTCTGGGTTGTTTCACAGATTTAAAGGAATGATAGTAGGAAATTTATGCCGATTGCTGAGATAAATTAACTATAGCAGGCAATACTTGCAAGGAAAATTAACTAAATTTAGACCGGTGCTTTAACCTTACGTTTACCTCATTGGTCTAAACGTCTCTTGTGGGAAATATCACCTTAACGATAGGAACTTTTTGGCTTGATTTCAGGTATAGCATTATTGAGTTCCCTTCCGGGACAACTCGACCTAAGTGCTGTAATTTAAAGATATACAAACTGTGTCATTTTAAAGACACCGAGGTGAACCTTGGCAATATCTTCAGACGCTCCCGACATTAAGGAGATCACCAGGCAGATTGAAGAGAAATCAGTCTTCGTGGATGATCTCTTAGGACAGATTCAAAAGGAAATCGTAGGTCAGAAAAAGATGGTGGAACGCCTGCTTATAGGACTCCTTGCAGATGGACATATCCTGCTGGAAGGCGTTCCCGGTCTAGCAAAAACGATGGCGGCTAAATCGCTGGCGATGGCTATTCAGGCGAAATTCCAGAGGATCCAATTTACGCCCGATCTACTACCCGCTGATTTAATAGGCACCCTGGTTTATCACCAGAAGAGCGGTGATTTCGTGGTTAAACAGGGTCCCATCTTCGCTAATTTTATCTTGGCGGATGAGATAAACCGTGCTCCCGCAAAAGTTCAATCGGCTCTATTAGAAGCGATGCAGGAACGCCAGGTTACCATCGGCGAAGATACCTTTCGCCTGGAAGAACCCTTCATGGTTCTGGCCACTCAGAATCCCATCGAACAGGAAGGCACATACCCGCTTCCGGAAGCACAAATTGACCGCTTCATGCTCAAAGTTCTGATAGACTACCCCCAGAGAGAAGAAGAGAGACAGATCATGAAGCGCCATGCTGTCATCCATGATTTGGATATTAAACCGGTTACAGCGATAGAACAGATCACCGAAGCCAGACAATCCGTGGCCAATATCTACGCCGATGAGAAGATCGAGAACTATATTCTCGATATAGTCTTCGCAACCAGACAACCGGATGCTTACAATATGGGTGATCTGCGGGACTACATTGCTTATGGTGCTTCTCCCAGAGCTACCCTTTACCTCATGCAGGCGGCTAAATGCCACGCCTTCCTGCGGCATCGCGGCTTCGTAATCCCCGATGATATCAAGGAAATCGGTCCCGACGTGCTACGCCATCGTGTTACCGTTACATACGAAGCAGAAGCAGAGGAAATCGGGTCTGAACAGATCATCCAGGAGATATTCAACAAGGTGGAAGTACCTTAGAGATAATTCATCGATGGAAACCCGCGAAGTCCTAAAAAAAGTCCGTCAGGTAGAGATAAAAACCAGAGGAATCGTCGAAGAGATTTTCTCTGGTGAATACCATTCCGTCTTCAAAGGTCGAGGAATAGAATTCGCCGAAGTCCGCGAATACATGCCCGGCGATGACATTCGTTCGGTAGATTGGAACGTCACCGCGCGCATGGGACATCCTTACATTAAACTGTTTGAAGAGGAACGCGAGCTGACGGTCATGCTTCTCTGCGACTTCTCATCATCGGGTTACTTCGGATCGGTCAAGCAGTTGAAAATCGAAGTTGCCATCGAAGTTGCGGCGCTGCTGGCGTTTTCCGCCCTGAAGAATCAAGACAAGGTGGGGTTGCTCCTTTTCACCGATTCCATAGAGAAATACGTGCCCCCCAAGAAGGGAAAAACCCATGTTCTGCGCATTCTCCGGGAGTTGATTTCCTTCCAACCTGAACGAGCCGGCACGGATATTCGCCAGGCTTTGGAATATTTCCAGCGCGTCCAGTCAAAAAGATCGATAGCTTTCCTTATCAGCGATTTCTGGGATGAAGGATTCGAGGACGACCTGCGCTTAGTGGGTAAAAAACACGACCTGATAGCTTTATCGCTACGTGATCCCCGCGAAGAGACTATTCCCCCCGTGGGCTTGCTGAAACTGCAGGATGCTGAAACAGGGGAAGAGTTGTGGTTGGACACTTATGATCGCAAAGTATCCAGTGGAATCGAAACAATCATAAAGGATAAAAAGCGTGAGCTAAACAAACTCCTGAGATCCAGCGACATCGATCACGTTGAATTACCGGTAAATCAGGATTACATCTTGCCGTTATCACGCTTTTTTCGCCTGCGGGCTAAACGCCGATGAAACGATTATTCACAATACTTGCAACTCTTGTTATTTCTTCAGCATTAAATGCAGCCGTCTTTGAAGCTGATTTAAGCTTTAGTGCCGATTCCATCGTTGTGGGTGATCCGGTTACGATGCATATAGCGATCGAAGCGCCTGCGGGAGGTCAACTCATCCTTCCGGAATGGAGTCAGGCACTGGCGCCTCTTGAATTGCTTTCACCGATAGATACCATATCTGTTGTTAGAGAAAATAATATTCAGCGCTGGATTTTAGAATGGGAAACCACCTGCTATAGCGGTGGCAATCAGATCATAGAGCCTATCCAGTTCCGCTGGCAACCGGACGATAATGTTAGCGCGGATACAGCCTTTACCAGACCATACCAGATATTCGTTCAGGGTATAGTACCCGATTCCATCAAAGCTCTGGCGGATACTACAGCTCAGCCTCATCATCTCCTTCAGCCCAACCGATCCCGGAAATTAGGCTACAGCTTTGCCGAAATCGCACCCTGGATCGCAGCAGCCATAGCTGCTGTATTTATATTCTTCTTCATACGCTGGTTACTCCGCCGCAGGAAACGGCAGACCGAAGAGATTCAAGCCGGGCCTCCACCCCGCCCCGCCCATGAAATCGCTCTGGAAGCATTAGATGAACTACGCGATAAACGCTTATATCAGGAAGGCAGAATAAAGGAGTACTACAGCGCACTCAGTGAGATAATCCGGATTTACATCGAAGCGCATTTCGATGTGCCGGCAATGGAATCAACCAGTTTTCAACTTCTGCGCGACATAGAGCCGCGTTTAGGTAACCAGGAACTTTACGACGCGCTTGGCACAATGCTTAACGATGCGGACTTAGCTAAGTTCGCCAAGCACCAACCGAACGCTTTAACCTGTCAAAAGGGCTTAGAACGTGGCTATTCATTAGTGGAAAAAACTAAACCGGCGCCTGAACCACTTCTCTCTGGTGAGGAGGCAGCGTGACGGAGTTTCACGATCCGCTCTGGCTGCTGCTTCTCCTGCTGATACCTGCAGCAGTTATTGCAGGTCTGCTCTGGGGGAAGAAAAGGAAAATCCCGGTGCGCTTCCCCAGCCTTAGTGTGATTAAGAAGACCGGCGGAGGAAAAGGCGCTAAGCTCAGGCACATCCTGAAGTTCCTCCGAGCAGCCGCGGTAATATTACTGATAATTGCTTTAGCCAGACCACAGAAATTACTGCAAAGCCGGCATACGGAAACCGAAGGCATTGACATAATGCTGGCGCTTGATATTTCCACCAGCATGTTAGCCGAGGATTTCCGTCCCAAAAACCGTTTAGAAGCCGCCAAAAAGGTAGCCTCCGAATTCATAGACGGGCGTACTTCGGATCAGATCGGTTTGGTGGTTTTCGCCGGGCAGAGTTTTACCCAGTGCCCTCTTACCCTCGATTATGATCTGTTAAAGCAGCTTCTTGAGCGTATCAGGATTGAGATGGTCACCGAAGGCATGATTGAGGATGGCACGGCTATAGGCATGGCTATAGGTAACGGTGTCAACCGTTTACGGGCATCCCAGGCGAAATCCCGCATTCTCATATTGCTGACTGACGGGCAGAACAACCGAGGTGAGATCGATCCCTTGACCGCATCATCCGCCGCTCAAGTGCTGGGAATCCGTGTTTACACCATAGGGGTGGGAACTCAAGGGTTAGCTCCCTACCCCGTCCGCGATCAGTGGGGGAGAACCTCATACCAGCAGGTGCAGGTCGAAATCGATGAAGAGCTGTTGCGGCAGATCGCTGACCAGACTGGTGGAAAGTACTTCCGGGCTACCGATGCACAAGCGCTTCGGCGCGTCTATACTGAAATAGACAAGTTGGAAAAGAGTAAGATCAGAGTTCATCAGTACCGGCAAAAGGCGGAACTGTTCGCTTCCTATATTGGCTGGGCGGTACTGTTTCTTCTGATAGAAATCATCCTATCCGCGACACGACTGAGGACTATGCCATGATCCGCTGGGGAAACGTCGAAGCCCTCTACCTGTTGCTGTTGATACCTCTTCTAGTAGCCTTTCTCTACTACTACAGAGGTAGAATCAGCCAAAAACTTCGGAAGAGTTTTGCTTCTTCAGCGCTGTTATCCGTCATCGCACCCAACTTATCGATACGGCGAAAATATGTCAAAGACGCCCTGCTGGTGGGGAGTTTTACACTGGCTGTAATCGCTCTGGCTGATCCGCAGGTAGGCACTAAGATAGAGGAGATCAAGCGAGAAGGAATTGACATAGTAGTGGCGGTGGACGTATCCAAATCCATGCTGGCACTGGACGTCGCGCCTTCGCGATTGGAAAAAGCCAAACACGAAATGCGACGTCTCCTGAACCGGCTTGAAGGCGACCGGGTAGCTCTGGTTGCCTTTGCGGGTAAGGCTGTCATCGAATGCCCCTTGACCCTCGATTACGGCGCCGCGGAAATCTTCCTGGATATCCTGGAGCCGAACTTAATTTCAATGCCCGGGACTTCCATCTCCGCCGCCATTAACACCTCCCTGCAGGCTTTTTCGGAAGATAGCCCTGCCGGTAAGTCGATTGTATTGATAACCGACGGTGAAGATCACAAATCGAAAGTAACTGAGGCGCTGGATAAGGCAAAGGAATTGGGGATCGTCATACATACCGTTGGTATAGGTTCACCACAAGGCGTTCCTATTCCTCTGGGTGACAAAAGTGGCGAATTCCAAAAAGACCGCGACGGGAATGTCGTGGTAACACGACTGGGCGAAGACATGCTGCAACAAATTGCTGATGAAACTGGCGGCGTCTATCAACGCTGCACCAGTGGTCAAGACGCCTGGGATGCCATAATCGGAGCCATATCCGGACTGGAGAAAGGTGAACTTGGGTCAAGACAATTCACGCAATACGAACATCGCTATCAACCTATAATCTTATTGGCAATCCTGTTGATAATAATAGAGCACCTGCTTTCTGACCGCAAGGTGCGTCTGCCGCGCTTTTTACGCATACTTTCAACTGACAAATCGAAATGAACGGAAAAATCTTAAATATTGTAGCTCTTCTATTGCTGTTGCCCACTTTATGCCAGGCTAACTGGCGATCCAAAGTACGCGCCGGAGATAAGCTTTACGAAAAGGGGCAGTACAACGATGCGCTGGTGGAGTACCTGGATGCCTTGAGCCAGGAAGGTGATACCACCAGAATAAGTTTCGGATTGGGTAACATCCTCCACGCGCAGGAGAAGTTCCCGGAAGCCGGTCAAGCATTCCAGAATTCGCTGATAAGCTCCGACAACCTGGTCAGAGCGGACGCACTTTACAATTTAGGTAATGCCTTAATCGGGTCACAGCAAATTCAGGAAGCTGTGGAAGCCTATAAATCCGCTCTAAAGCTAAATTCCGGACAGCGGGATTACCTGCACAACCTGGAATTAGCTTTACACATGCTGGAAAATCCACCTCCCCAGCAACAACAGCAACAGGATCAGAACGATCAACAAAATCAGGATCAGAACGAACAACAGCAACAAGATCAGCAGGATCAACAGCAACAAGACCAGCAAGAACAACAACAGGATCAACAGTCACAACAGGAACAGACCCCGGAAGAACAACAGGACACACAACAGCAAGAACAGCCACAGCCTGAAACCATGAGTAAAGAAGATGCTGAACGTTTGCTCAACGCACTGCAGTCCGATGAAAAAGAGGTGCAGGAAAATCTGCATCGACAACCGGCAGCTGCTTCAGGTAAGGGCAAGGATTGGTAAGTAAAACAACAGAGTTAATGATAGAATCAATTAATAGCAGATCTGTTTCATATCGGACAGTTGATAAACGTCTGATGATATTCATCTCCGTCGCTGTCCTTCTATCTCTGCTGGTAGGTATAACTTGTGCCGCGGACATTACCTTTACCGCTGTTGTCGATCGTACTGCGCTGGACGTCACCGATACCTTCACACTCACGCTTCAGGTGGAAGGCTCAGTATCCAGGGTATCCGACCCCAAACTGCCGGAACTGTCTGATTTCCGCATAATCTCCGGTCCTAACGAATCGAGTACCTTTCAGATTATCAACACCAACTATTCTCTGATCAAGTCCTGGTCATACGTCCTTAAACCAAAGCGTACTGGTACGCTGACAATCGAAAGCGTACGGTTGACTCATAAAGGGAAGATCTATAGTACAGAACCGATTTTCCTACAGGTAGGAAGTCGAACTGTAACCACAACACCAGGAAGCGCGAAAAGAACCACTCCTCTACCCCAAACCACAGATAAGGAATCATCGGAACTGTTCGTCAGAGTTACAGCCGATAAGAACCGTATCTTCCAGAATGAACAGGTAATCCTGACATATATTATTTACACACGTGTCTCGGTAAATGCTTACGAAATCAGCCATCTCCCCGCTACACCGGGTTTCTGGACTGAAGAGTTTGATTCGTCTAAACAACCCGCTGTTCAGGACGAAGTTATCGGGGGGAGACACTATAAAAAAGCAGTAATCAGACGAGTAGCGCTCTTTTCCACGCATCCGGGCGAAATGATCATCGATCCATTAGAAGTCACCTGCCAGGTACAGGTGCAGCGGCAATCAAGAAGGCGCCAGGATCCCTTCGATATGATGTTCGACAGCCCTTTCAGCCGTTACAGAACCGAAGAGCGTTTCATCCAAACCGACCCCTTGAAACTGACTGTTCTACCTCTACCGGATGAGGGTAAACCCCGTAATTTTTCGGGAGCCGTCGGTAATTTTAGTATGGAAGTCAAAATTGACCGAGACGAGGTCAGCACCAATGAAGCGATCACCATGTCAGTTCGCTTCAATGGCACCGGAAACATCAAGCTTTTACCGCAGCCCGATTTTTCAGTACCACCAGATTTCGAAGCATACGAACCGAAGGAATCTATTAAGATAAATAAATCTGGCGCCAAAATCTTCGGATCCAAGACTTTCGAATACGTCCTTATACCGCGTATTCCGGGGAAAAGCGCTATCCCCTCCATTAATTTTGCTTACTTCAATCCGTCCTCTGGAACTTACCAGACTATAAAAGAAAGAGGCTTTGAAATCTCCGTTACGCGTTCAGGTGATGGTGATTACGGCTCTCCTTCAGGAATATCCCGCGAAGAAGTGAAACTCCTGGCAAAGGATGTACGTTACCTGAAAACTCCGGGTCGTTTGTATGCGGTCGGGTCTGCTCAAAACCTGCCGTTTGCTTATTGGGTTGGCGTTGCCCTTCCACCGCTTATTATTGTTATTTTATGGTGGGCTGCACGCTTGCTGGGCGCTCCCACACTTCAGGTTCGGCGCCAACAGCACAGGATTTATCATAAATCGAAAGATAAGTTAAAATCCCTGGTGAAGAGAACGTCTGACACAAATGCCTCTGCAACCTATGGAGCTATCCACAACACTTTGCTGAACTTCCTCAGCACTAAACTCGCTATTCCTGCTTCGGGGCTGATGGAAGATGATGTGCTAAAAGAATTGAAAAAGCGCGACGTCCCGGAAGATATCATGACGACACTAAACGATATTTTCAACGAATGCAATGCAGCGCGTTTCGCTATGGAAGTTACAGATCAAGATGTTCTAAGAAGATTATTGAAACGGGTTGACATAGTTTTGGATCGCATTGAAAAAACCTGGGGGAACAAACTGTGATTGTGCGAAGAGGATTAGCCGTCATTCTATCCCTGTTTTTCTTTTTGTGTATCTTCATTCTCAGCCTGAAAGCGCAAACCCACGGCTTGGACATAGCCTATGCGGAAGCTGAAGAGAGCTATCGTGAAAATGACTACAATACCGCCGCTACTGTTTATGAGGATATCATCGCTGGAGGATTCATCAACGGTGAAATCCTCTATAACTTAGGTAACTGTTATTACAAGCAGGGAGAATACGGGCATACCATCTTGAACTATGAAAGAGCTCGCCGCTACTTAGGAAACGATCCGGACTTGAACGTTAACCTGAAATTAGCCAACATGCGCATTTTCGACCGCATTGAGCCGATGCCGCGCTTCTTCTTAATTACTCTATTCAACAAAGCTGCTTCTATGTTATCGGTGAAGGAATGGTCAATATTGTTCATATTAACTGAATGGCTGGTAGCTGTATGTCTCATCGCATTACATTCTGTGCGTAGAATTCGCTGGCGAAAAATATTGCTGACAGGATTCCTATTTTTCGGCGCCGTGTTCGTCCTTTCAGGGGCCTTCTTCGTTCAACAGAAAATCTACCAGGACAATCTCACCGAAGCAATTGTGATGATAAAGGACGTTGAAATCCGCAGCGCACCAGAAGCTGAGGCTACCAAGCTGTTCGCCCTGCATGAAGGTGTAAAGATGGAAATTCTCAGGGAAGTTGCCCAATGGTCTGAGATCAGGCTGGCTGACGGCAAGCGAGGATGGATACTAAAAGAAGCTTATGAAGTTATATAGATAAGGTTTAAAGAAATTCCAGAGTTGAAATGAAAGCAATAAACTCAATATCTCTCCTCCTCATCTTAGCAGTAATCTTACTGCAAGCCGGATGCGCACCAACTCCACCACCCACATTGGAAGAATCTCCACCACAGGATATAAATCGCGTCCCTCAGGATGAGAGCTTCGATCCGCTTGAGTTTCCAGATGATGAAACCATCACACTGCCACCATCGGAACTCCAGTCAAAACCTTCGACGTCTGCCTCTATAAATGAAAGCGAGAGGGATACTGCTGTATCATTTGAAACCGTAGAAGTTTCGGGATACCGCGTGCAACTCTTCACTACAAACGTTGAATTCGAAGCACGTTCGGTGGAAGAGAAAGCTTTAATCGAATTCGACCAAAATGTTTACTTGATATTCGATTCACCAATTTATAAGATCCGTATTGGCGATTGCTTAACGCGCACCGAAGCGAACAAGCTGCGTCAGGTGGCGGTCAAACGAGGTTACCGGGGTGCATGGGTGGTGCAGAGTAAAGTTACTGTGACTGAACCTCGATAAACTCCGGGTTGGTTAAACAGAGGCATCCTTTGTTGGTTTGTACCTCTATACGTACGTAGCCCTTCGGTTTGGGAATCTCCGTTTCTATACTAAAATCATATCCACCTACATCTTCATGACAAAGGTGAATCCGCTCCTGCGGTTCTCCTTCAGCTCCCCAAAACAGTTTAACCACTTCCAGTTCCCCGAATTCTGAGCTGCTCGATGCGGCAATATTGACGCTAATTGAGTTGTTATTTATTCTCTTAAGGGATAACTCAGCGAAAGGGCCATCCGTTACTAAACTTAGGTCTTCCCGTAGAGCGGACATGATTCCGGCTAAATCTAACCTTTCCCTGATTCGTATTCCGGTGCGGACTTTTCCGAACAACTGTCGATCGGATTCAGTCAGGTAGAGCATGGGGATACCGACCTGTCTATACCGGTTGAAATTTCCGTGCGCGTCACTTCCTGCTAACAGTTTCCATCGCTTACCTTCCAGTAGTCCTTTTGTCCAGATCTTCAGTCCTCTCTGAAAATCCTTACCGCTGCCGCCGTTCCAGACTTGCAATCCGAACAGTGATTCATGTTCCAAATCAGACTTCCCCCAATGACCCCTGCCTAATAGCAGCCTCTCCAATAATGGCGCTTTCATTTTTGGATGAGCAGCCACAGCCAGAGTTTCCTTCTTCATCTGCGCCAGCGCTTCGGAAATGGTTAATTCTGCCTTCCTGTGCAGCCAGCGTTCTGCCGAATCTCCAGAACCCGGCAGAAAATCCTTCTGATTAACTAACAAAAGATGAACGTTCTTGCCCCTTGAATTAGCCGCGCTCAGTTCGTAACCGGGGATGAATACAAATTCTCCGCTCTTCTCAGCATTCAGTTGTACGATTTCTCTCTGCATCTGTTTAAACCTGATCAGATTGGGATCAGCTTCGGTGAAAGAACCCGGCACGTCATCTAAATCGTAAGAATGATCTGACGCGAATACGAAGGATAACCCCATGGCTTTTCCCAAAGCCGGGTATGCCGGAAGCGGCGCTCCGAACTCTATCTGATCTTCAGTATAGGCAGTATGAACATGAAAATCCCCGAAAACCCAGCCTTCTTTGCGAGGCAACGGATCGCTTGCCTGAAAAACCTGCAGCGGCTTATGCGATAGACCTGCTAAGTTATCCGTTCCTACCGCACGATATTTACCCCGAAGCTGAATACGCCAGGTCGGGGTGATTGTCCATTCGCAGGGCGCTTCGTCGGGAAGATCAACCCATTCTATGTGATGCCACCAGTGCGTGGAAACCATTTCCTGACCGAAATTCACATGGTGAGTGTAGTAGGTATCCTTCCCCTGAATATCCAGATTGACTCCTTGCAGGAGGACCGGGAATCTATCAGCATCTTTTATCACTAACAGTACCGGCAGGGGCTGACCTGGTTCTATTCTGTGGGGAGCATCAGCGATGATTTCAGGCTGCCTGATAAAATACCTACTGATGGGAAGAGCGCGAAAGCGATAATGTACTTCAGGATACATCACCACTAAGGGTAAAATTTCAGGAGGAAGATCAACCGGTGTCATGCGTTGCTTTCGGCTGGTTTCAGGCGGAAGTTACGGTAATATAGATATTTAACCCCCCAGGGGATGAAGGAAGCGAAGTACCGGTCCAGGCGGTACGGAAGGGAAGGTGCTAAGTAACAGTTAATGGTACAATTGCGGCATATATCTTCCCGCCCCTGCAGATGCAACCATTTCATTCGCTCTGCACTCGCCAGAGCACGATTCAAACTTCCATTTATCGATACTGCACCCTGTGCCCGGTGAAAACAGGGCAGGAGTAACTCGTTATCCGGCGATATCACTATACTCGATGAGACGGCTCGGCAGCGCGGTTTCAACGTGTTGTTGCCACCTTCCAACATGATCCTTATAACGCCGCCGTTTAAATACACATTGGGTTTGCGGCAAAGTCTCTCTAACTCCACTAACTCATCGTGCCCTAAAGCCCCTTCACCACCATTTACCTCAAACATGGGATTGACTATCAGCACTAAATTTTTACTGCGGGCGTACCCGGATAGTGGTACTACATCCTTATAGTTATCCCTGCCTGCGGTGAAGAGCAAATCGGGTTTTTCACCTGAGGACAGCGCTGTCTCCACCGATTTGATTGCCAAATCATAACAGGAAATCCCACGTAGCTTATCGTGTACGATGGGATCCATGCTGTCAATGGAAATATGAAGAATGCTTATGAGACCGTGCAGTTCTGCAGCCAACTTGGGGTAGAGGATTCCGTTGGTGGTAACTGTCGTCATCAGTCCATGTTTTCGGGCGACTCGTAAAAACATGGGCAGTTCTGGATGCATCAAGGGCTCTCCACCGGTGAAATCTACGATGCGCACACCTGCTGCCCGAAGTGTTTTTAGATTATCCAGTACATCAGAAGCATCAGCCAAATCCCTGTTTTCGTGCTGCCATAAATCGCAGAATGTGCAGCGAGCATTGCAGCGATAGGTCAAATAATAATTACAGACCAGGGGCATATATATTCAGATTCATTTATTGCGTATTAAGTCAGCGATTTGACAGTCGCCGTTTTTTCCATTCGACTTTAGGACTGGCAAAGTGAAGAGCTATCTGCAAAGGAGACGTCAGAGTATTGAAAATTTCCCACAGCATAAATAACTTTATGTCTATCATGTCACCCAATTTTGTCAAAATCCTGCGCAATACCAGGTAGTTTACGAAAGAAGTAATAATCCAGATGGATAGAGCAATTGGCAAACACGTAAATAAACCTATAATTATGGCAATATTTCGTAATTGCGCGGCTAAAACCGTGGCTTTTCCTTCCTTTCTTAAAAGAGAAAATCCTGTTGCCCAGCGTTGCTTCTTTTCTAAATAATCACCAACCCCCAGCGTACTACAAACGCTGACAGCCATATCAGGGGATGATGAGAACTGTACTTTACCGCCGTTGTCAACTACTGTTCTCATCAAACTCTGATCTTCAGTCAAGGAGAAACCGATCCCCTCCAAACCACCAACATCTTCGTAAGCATTACGGCGAAACCCCAGATTCTTCCCCAATACCGATTGAGGTCGTCCCCAGTTGGACAGCGATCCGCCAGCGCTTTGAATGAACAGCCAATCCAACCCCAAAATCCGGTTAAATACATTCCCATAGAGGTTGATTGCATAACCTGCTGAAATATCGCTTCCGTGCAGAATAGTCAAGTGTTCTTCTACCCATTTCACCGGAAGTATCGCATCGGCATCCGTGATGAGTATAACTTCACCCGAAGCAGCTTTTACTCCCTCTTTTAAAGGGCGCCATTTACCACCTGGTTCATCCCTTCGCAATGGTGAAAGATGTATTACCTCCACTTTGTAATCACACCTGGCTGCAAACTGATCCATTATTGAGCCGGTTGCGTCATCAGATGCATCATTCACTAAAATTACCTCAAAGCAGTCCGGATCAGCATCCAGCTTTTCAACCGATTCGAGACAGGCTTCTAAACACTTCTCTTCATTTCTGGCGCATAATATCAAAGAAGCGAAATCTACCGTTTCTTTTCCCCTTTTCTTGGGACTGATTGCCAAACCCTTCCATATAATCAGTCCTATGAAAATATAAATAATACCAATAACTACTACTAAGCTATCCATAATTTTCAGACGTGAGACGCTTTCTTTGAACGCCAACCGATCAGATCTCCCCAATACGGTCCCAGCGATTCCAGAACCTCCCCCGGCTGAGTGAAGAAATCTATGGCAAAATACTGATACCAGCCGCAGAGTCGGTCGCAGGTTTTCATCACGGAACGGCGCTCTGATGCATCTTGCGATTCCAGATAACCCATCAGATCGGTTTGGGTCAGGTTGACCGGCTTCTCATTTAATGTTCTACAGGGATAAAACAGACCTCCATCGCTGTCTATTATAATCGACGCAGCAGAACAATGCGATTCACCATTTATTGCATCCAGGTAACGCCGTGGCGTGAGTACGGTACGGGGAAACCGTTTCTTCAAATCTGCGACTTCACGGCTGAACCGGGCAGGGTCGGGAAAGCTGTGTTTGGCATCGTCCAATTCTACCGCTGGCATGATTAGTATCTTGGCGCCATTGTCAGCACAGGTTTTTACCTTTTCAGCCATCGATCCCATATCACAATCCCGCACGACAGTCTGAACGCAGACGATCCAGGGTAGATCCACAATCTCTGGCAAGATGTCGAACAGTTCTAAGTTTTCGTGTCCCTCATCGATTGATACGTGAAATAGATCGATCCATTTACTGTACGTCTCTAAGGGATAATCGAGCAAGTTCCTGACGCTGGTGGTGAATAGAAGGTAATAGGGCTGCTGTGATGCTTCTTTTAAGATGATTTCGATATCCTTACGAAGAAGTGGTTCGCCGCCTTCTATAGACGTTAACACGATGGAAGAATCCCCCAAATTGCGCAGCACCTTAATAATTCCTTCAGTATCCAGGTCCGGCGCGGGATTGCGCCAGACATTGCAAAAGGAACATCGAAAGCCGCACAGATCGGTCACCTTCAGAGAAGCGTAAAAAGGATAGATCCCTGCACCGTTCTTCCGGTTCTTATACAGACAGCGGGCAACCTGCAGCATCTTTGCTGTGGGCAGGAGTCTTATCATCGTTCAGATACCATCGATGGAGCGTCTTCCTTTTTTCCAATCCCTTTGTAGTGTTGTCCTTTCCACCGGAAGCCCCACAGATTTCCCAGGATACTGAATAGCAAGATCGCCGGAATGTGAACCAATTCCATCGCCAAAAAGGATATCATATCCGGTTTTATTTTGAATATATTCCATCCCAACCTCATAACGCGCAACTCCTGCAATAGCTTCAGAATGAATAAAACCACCCAGCTTCCCGAAATCAACCCTCCCAGCCATAACCAGGGAGACAGGAACAGCGCCATGAAAAAGATGAAAGTAATCAGTTCAAACATCAGCACTCTGGGATTGCTTGACACCCCTCCAGCAGCCCAGCGCAACCGTTGATTAAATACTTCAGCAGGCGTCTCTTCTGGCCAGGAATGTACTCTGTTTTGTGGATCCGTGCTGAAAGCTATGTCCCATTTTGTATCCCGTTTGATCCTCTGCAGTAAAGCGGTATCATCACTTACAGACACATCTTTAAGATCACCGTAGCCACCCACTTCATCGAATACTTCACGTCGCAGCGCTAAGTTGCTGCCATTACAGTTGAACGCCATTCCCGCGCCGATGGCGCCGGCAGCGAAAAATGAATGAGAGAGATAATCAAGTTGCTGCATCCTCTGCCAGAAAGGTTCAGAACGTCCACGGTCGAAAACAGTTAATCCGGTTACCACGCCGGTTTCACCTTTAAATTGGTTCACTAAGGCACTCACCCAGCCCTTTTGAAAACGGCAGTCGCCATCAGTGGTGATTATAATGTCACCGGTTGCTTTTTGCATTCCCGCAACAAGGGCGTTCTGCTTAGGGGAGATTCCATCCGGACACAAGTTGATTTCTACTAATTCAAGTTGTGGCATCCTGGACAGATAATCACTGACTTCTTTTCCGGTGTCGTCGGTAGAACGATCATTCACCACGATTATCTGCATTTTATCAGCAGGATAATTTTGTTCGATCAGGTCATTTAAAGCATGACCGATGTGTTCAGCTTCATTTCGGCAGGGAATTATAACGCTGACGTCTAAATACTCATCCGCTTTATCCCGATAAGCTTCAGCATCACGGAGTTTTCCCAATCCCCTTCTGACCACTTCCAGAAAGGCAAAGTAAATCAGACCTGTAGCAGCTAACAATACTGTCCATAACGGTTCAAGCATCTGGTTTACCATTTCCGTTCTCTGGAGATAAGCGCAGCTTCAGGAGAATTATAACTCCCACTAGAGCAGGAAATAAGATATTGATGGTAAATAGAATAACGGAACTATTGAAAGCGGCAGCAAATTGAACGTCGAAAACCCTCAAAAAACCTACTGATGCCGTCTCTCCTACTCCCAACCCTCCTATGGAAATTGGCAGCGCAGCCTTGACAAAGATAATCGCTGAAACCGCGCGATACATGTCCAATAATCCCACATGTTGAAAGGATATTATGAGCAGGTAAAACTGAAAAATATAGAGCAGGTAATGAGTGCTGCTCAATCCGGTCAGAACGAGTGATTGCTTGATTTTGATGGGATCCAGACCACTCAGCAGCACTTTCACTTTGTCGCGATAGGGTAGCATGACATTTACCGCATAAAGAAGATCGCGAATCCAGCGCGGCGACAGCAGTATGGAGATAAGTATCAACCACAGTATCGCCACAAGAACCGCCGATGAGATGAAGATATATGAATTACTGCCAAAAACCAGCCCCGGCATAAATAGCAACCCCAAACTTCCGCTTAAAATAATAGGCAGCAGACTGTACATCTTATCGATGAAGGAAATGCCGATCAATTCCAGGCGCGGGCGACCGGAAATGAAGAAAGCTCGACCGAATTCCCCTAATTGTCCCGGTGTGACGACCGCAAAGGTAGATCCTACCAATAATGAATTAAGTATCTCCCTGACTTTCACCTCCGGTTTCACCATCCTCAAAAGATAACCCCACTGTATAGCTCGCAGACCTATATTGGGAATAACCAGCCCTAAACTTATTAACAGCAGAGGAAAGCGGCTCCCTTCGAAGGCGCTGGTTATCTCACGCGGCTTGATGGTTATTATCAAAAGGATTAGCACTGAAAGCGTCAAGAGCAGTTTCGTCCAGAAGATTATCCGCTTGCGGACTGCTTTTGATCTACCTTTTTTTTCACCAATTCGCGTTAATGCTGGTGAAAAATCAGTCGCTCGCTCCTGTGTAACCGTATTATCATTCATGCTTAGATGAACGCCCTTTCCATGATGGTGCGGGAAGCAAGGTAAGTGGCTGAATAACGACAAAGTAAAGAGGGAAGACTAAAGATATTGTCAAGGACCAGATCCAGTAACCTTCCTGCAGCATTATCATCTTTCCTCTTATAAATATGATGAACAGTGCAAGACTGAAAAACCCCCACATATATGCAAAATTTAGATTCGAGTGATAATCAGCAAACCATAAAACTGCCAGTAAATCCGTGGTAAGACAGGCTATGAAAACCACCAGTGCCAGCATTATCCAGTGAAATGCGTATCTTTTCCCTGCAGATAGATGCCTCCGCTTGCGGTTCCAATATGATCTTCTATCCTGGGGACTTTGAGTCATTACCACTGATTGCGAATTGGCACAGAAACGAATCTTCCCTCCTGATGAACGCATCCTCTGCAGGAGCAGATCGTCATCACCTGAAAGCGAACCGGACCCAACGTCAAATCCGCCCGCATCATTAAATACCTTCCGCCTGTAAGCGAAATTTGCTCCGAAACAGCTCAGAGCGCCTCCGATGCCGATAACTGCTGCATTCAATATGCTGTCAACCAAGCCTTCAAAAGCAGCCAATTTCCCCCAGAAACTGCGGGATGGATCGAACTTAACCATACCACAAACAGCAGTGGTTTTTTCATCGAAACAGGCGATCATTCCCGATAACCACCCCAGACCGAAATGACTATCGGCATCGGTGCAGATAATAACATCCCCGGAACTCGCATCGAAGCCTTTAGTAAGCGCTCTCTTCTTGGGACCTAACGATCTGGACTGTTCATCTTCAAGCCGAATCACTCTGAACCGTGCATCCTTATCAGACCATTCCTTAGCTATTTCGCCCGTCGCGTCCGTCGATCCATCATCGATAATGATGAACTCGCATAAATCTTTCGGGTAATCCTGCTTATTTAGACTTTCCAAACAACCGGGAAGATCCCTCTCTTCATTTCGCGCAGCCACCAATACAGTAACTGTAGGACGCCAGCTTGACGATATGATTCTCTCTCTACGAAGTCCCAGCCAGAGAAATAGCATGAATATCAAAGTAACCGACAGGCTTATAATCTGCAGTGTTTCTATCAAATTAATCACGGTTAAAACATATTAATATCTGCTTAATATACCGAATCCTTGGGCTTTATGCAAGCCTAATTTCCCGGCATCGTGCTGAAAACGCTTAAGGTGAGCGGGATACTGACAGTTTCATGTTGAAATTCTGCCATACGGTAAAGTTCAGGAAAAAACTGACTTGGAATTCCAGTAATTAAGCATTATTTTATGAAATCACACTATTTACACAGATTAAATATGCTGAAAGCTTCCCGCAAAATACTGTTGATTTTTATAGATGGATTAGGAATAGGCGAAGATGATCCCCGGCTTAATCCTCTGCTTCACCATCCTGATATCTGGCCTGCCAAAAACCACAAACCTGACTTCAACGGTTTGTCAAACATCCCCATCGACGCCTGTCTGGGGGTAGAAGGCTTACCCCAGAGCGCCACTGGACAGACAGCGCTGCTGACCGGGATCAATGCACCGAAACTTGTAGGTAAACATCTTCAGGGCTTTCCCAGCCGTAAGTTGATTGAATTACTCAAAAATGAGAGTATCTTCGTGCACCTGACCAGAAACGGTTATAATGCCACTTTCGCCAATGCCTACCGCCACCCGGAAGACATAACTCCATTCAGCAGACTGTCCGTAACCAGCCATGCTTTTAAAGCCTCCGGACAGCCATTCCGATCCGTAGAACAGATCGAGAAAAGAGAAGCTCTTTACCATGATTTTACCAACCGAAGCTTAGGTGATAAATGGGGAGATATACCAATTCTTTCAGCACAAGAAGCCGCGGATATTCTTGTTGGAATAGCAAAAAAGGAACATTTCACTCTTTACGAGCATTTTATGACCGACATCCTGGGACATAAGGGTGATAAATCTGCTATTCTATCCCTAATTAGGCAACTTAGCGATTTCATTCATTCAACATTGACGCTTGCAAACGAGGAGGGTATCAAGATAATAATCACTTCAGATCACGGAAATATCGAAGATTCAAGTGTAAAAACGCACACCCGCAATTCGGTTCCCTTCATCTGGAATTTCGATTCCGAAATCATTGATGAGAACCAACCGGAACGCATAACCGATGTAATCCCGTTGATAAAGAAAATATTAATAGGTTGATTGATGCCCAATTCTCAATCAGACAAGAAACCAATCTGGATAGACATTACCATAATTACCGGTATCGCCTTCTTGCTGCGAATGGTATATATCCTCCAGCTAAAAAGTACAGTCTTCTTCGATGCGCCCATAATCGATGCGGAATACCACGATGCCTGGGCTCGGGAAATCATCCGCCAGGGAATTGGACATGAGGGAGTATTCTTTCGCGCACCCCTTTATCCTTATTTTCTGGCTCTGGTTTACTACTTCAGCGAAGGTAGTTACCTAACAGCCAGAATAGTGCAAATATTCGTGGGCACCGGAACCGCCGTTATAACCTACATACTGGCGCGGTCGCTTAAGCTTAGTAGAACTATTTGTGTTTTGTCCAGTTTAGGCGTTGCGGCCTACGGCCTGCTTATCTATTTTGACGGGGAACTATTGGTCGAAACTCTCTTTCTGCTTCTGTTTTTATCAGCTTGTTTAACTTACGCTTTATCCAGAAGAAGTATGAATTCTTGGTGGTCATTTTTCCCGGGCTTGATTTTGGGTCTGGCTGCAATCACCAGACCCAGTGCCCTGATTCTCCTGCCGATATTTATGCTTGATGGCATATTTTTCACACGCATATATTTTAGGTGGCAAAAAAGAGCGTTGCGCTCTCTAATATTGATAGTTGGCTGTCTAACTCCCATTATCCCGGTAACCTGGCACAATGTCCAAAAGGGCGGTGACTTTGTTCCAGTTGCCTACCAGGGAGGAATCAACTTTTATATTGGTAATAACGTTGAAGCTGACGGTCTGCATTCCAGTTTCCCCGGTTTGGGATCAAACTGGGATGTACCCGCGACTTCGAGATTAGCCTACGAAACGGAAGGTCGCATTCTGAAGCCCTCAGAAGTGAGCAGTTTTTATTATAAGAAAGGGCTGGAATTCATACGGGATAATCCCGTTTCCTGGATGAAATTAATGGCTAAAAAGGTGTACGCGTTCGGGAATGGACTGGAGGTAAGCAACAACCGGGATCTCTATTTCTTTAAAGGTGAAACCCCGATCATGCCGCTATTGAGGATGTTGGGGTTCTGGGTGATAGGTCCGTTGGGACTGGTTGGATGGATTATAACCTGGCGCCAGAAAATATTGCCGGGGTGGTTTTTGGCGATCCTGCCCGTTTACGGCTTGAGCGTTATAGCGTTCTTTGTAACCGCACGCTTTCGCCTCCCCATGATACCTTTTCTGCTCATATTCAGTGCGATAGTAGTTGCCTTCCTTTTCCAGGCGAAACCTACTTTCTGGAGCGCGCAAAAGGGAAAAACGTTGATCGCCTTGATACTGGCTTTCCTGTTGGTGAACTCAAACTTTGCAGGCATCGAAAGAGAGAACTCCGCACATTCTTATTTCAGTTTGGGGAACGCTCACCTGGAAAAGGGCAATTTGGATAAAGCCCGGAAATCATACCATTCTGCACTCAACGCTGACTCAACCTATTGGCAGGTTCACCTCAATTTAGGGGTTATCGCCTACAGGATGGGTGATCTTGAAGAAGCCGACAGCCTGTACAGGAAAGAGCTGGAAATCAACCCATTAGATGCAAGAACCCACAACAACATCGGCGCAATCCTCTCTGATCGGAATAAGTGGGGCGAAGCGAAAATTCATTACGAACGTGCTCTCGAATTGAAACCCGACTACACTGACGCGGTAATCAACTTAGCTCAATGCTATTTTAGAATCGGACTGCAAGGAGCCCAAGCAGGTGAAACGGAGAGAGCCGCAGCCCACTTCAACGCTGCCTGCGAACTGGACCCTTACCAGGCTCTATATCACTACAACTTCGCCTTAGCTCTGGGGAAATTAGGATACTTAGACGAAACGAAAGAACAACTTGAGAAAACCCTTCTTTTATACCCTGATTATAAACCAGCCATAGACCTGTTAAGACAGCTCGACTAAAAAAAGCCGGACTTAAGATCCGGCTTTTTCATCTTCTCTATTCCAAAAATCAGTTGATAATCCAGTGTATGGTGGGATAGAAGAACCAGTTCAGCATTTCCCTAAATACATCCTCCACCTCTCCGTTTTCATTCTCCATGAAGTACAGTGGGAAGGTGAAAATTGCATTGCGATACCCCAGCGAATATTGATACGTGGAGATGAAGACACCTGGGGTCAATTCTACAGTTACTAAAGTCCTCTGCTGATTTTCATAGCGTGAGGCAACCGGTTTTAAATGATACTCGGAAACAGGATCGTATTTATAGTCAACCTCTACGAAATCCGTAGAATCCCAGGGTGCGCCGTATGGCTGCGAAACTGTAATTGAAGTCGAATTGAAACTGATAACCTCGCCGACTATCCCCTTGGTGATATTCTCAACACGATAGACTTCCAGTAATCCATCGTTCTGGGGCATAACAACGCACTGAACGGGTGTCGCATTTTCCTGAACGGCAGAAGTATCTCCATTTACGTATTGACTGGTTGCATTCGTATCCGCCGTGATGGAATTGTATATGTATATGGATTGTGCTTCGTCGCTGATAGTGAACCAATCAATGTCTATCAGCGTCCCATCAGGTTGACCGGGTGGATTCGCCAGCACGTTAGTTTTACTGGTGTCAATCTCAATATCCGGTAAACCGCCCATTGTGGAAACAGCCCCGGTGAATTCATTGGCCTGATCCGGTGGTGGAAATGGTGGAGGCAGAATAAACGTCTTTTCAGCTTTCGCACCGAATCCAAAAAGTAATTGGAAATAGTCACCAAGGATTCTCGGTTGTGTTCCTGAACTATTAATGTCATTTCCCTCAGGACTATCCGAATAACCGAATGAACCTACCAATACCGATCTTCCCTCTATCCAAACACTGCCGCCAATATCCATGTAATCCGCCAGAACAGTATTTCTATTAGCCCTATAGATAACATCAGCAGCTGAATGATCATCATCGAGCATGAGCACTAATCTATACTGCCCTATCAGAGAGTATGGAATGGGAGAGCCCGCTAAGGCGATTGCATCACGATTATTGAGCACCCTCACATCTACGCCATCCATGACATAGTTATCATAATCCAATTGCCCCTCCATATCCCCAAGTAATTCTAAATAGAAATTAAGGGGATCATCTATGTTTGATTGGGGCAGCTCAAAACCCCAGGACGGGCTGGTCAGAATGCTTTCATCTACAATCAGGATGTGATGTTCAAATGTCGGACGTACAGCCGTGAATGTGATCATGGCTGGCTCTGCGGATACTGTAAAGCCGTCATCGCGCACCCACACGGAGAAGGTATATGAACCTGTCTCCAGACCAAACAGTTGAATCTGCTGTGTCTCGGACCAGGCGGAATCGCTGGCTCCGTTTTGCCAGATTGTATCACCCGGTGTTTTTACCAGGTAATAACTATATTCCAATGGAATTTGAATTAATTCCTTCTCATCCGGATCCTCTGCCGTCCAGTTGAAAGAGATACCATCCCAGGGAGGATCAAGATCATCAAGACAGAACAGAGTATCTTCAACGAAATAATGCTGGGTGTAATCAGCATCAGGTGCTTCCAGAGGTTTTATCTGGGGATTGTAGGGTGCATTATTGGAACGGAAGAACGTCTTAACGTCCATATTGCTCTGGGCGCCTAAATTGTCAGTCGCCTTGACGAAAAACAGGTGTTCGGTTGTATCTCCTTCAGCGGTTAATAGATAGATGCGCGCTTCCATAGCAGTCGTATCGATCCACATATCAGCGGCGATGTTGGTGACAGCGTAGGCATTCTGATCGGATGCATTGTCGAATTCGTTGATGAAGGTTGTATCGGTGACGTCCGCAAAGCTGTAGTGATCCACAAATCCGTCAGGGTCGTACCCCGACCAGTGAATGATGGGAGCGTAAGAGAAGACGTAGTAATTATCAACGCTGAAACAGAAATCGATATAATAGGTCTCTCCTGCTGCCATACTTCCACCAGCTAATGCCGTGAGTGTCCCGGTTGGTCTATCCATAGTGTAATCAGTACCTTCCACGAACAACTCTTCATTGAAAACAATGACGGTATCAGTCGGTGTGAAGGTAGTATCGGGGATTAGATCATATACCCTGATGGCAGAGTCCGGATCCATAACAGCCCCCTGCATGGAGAGTATAGTAGTGGGGCTTCCTAGAGGCTCAAGCAAGAAAGGCATGCCCTGGTGCTTGGTAACAGACGTACCGGAAGCATCAGGAGGAACGTTGACGATCTCCACTATGGGCGGCTGGTTTGCCGAGAACTCGCCCGTGATCTGACCGCATCCCTGTACTAAAGCCAGCCCGATCAATAAGATTATGCTTAAGCTGACTGCTATTTTTTTTCGGCTAAGTGACATCTTTTACTCCCACTAGGTGATAACTACCCCAGGGTAAATCTTCTTCTGCTCGTTTCAGATTTAAAATCCCACTGTCGGGCTGGGCATGTTGATGCCCAGCGTAAAGAAGGACATCGAACCAAGTTTTTCCACGTTTGTATAGGCATAATCAATGCGAATATCCAGCGTCGGAAGCCTCAGCCTGATACCAGCTCCAAGACACAAGCCATCTAAGGACACTGAACCATCCTCATTGACGACGGGATATTCTATATATGGGTCTTTTTCATTGTCAGTCTGGAATTCATCCCATGTGTAACGTTTCCAGCCGTTGATTTTCTTTCCGGCACGCAGGAAAGCCAAATCCATAAAGCTGTATTCAACCCCAATGTTAAATTGCTCTAAATTATCGTTGGGATGAGAACCTTCTAATGCCAGAATCACACTATGATGTTCTGTCTGAACAGCACGCATCGACCCACCGAATTTGAAGTTTATCGGCATGGGGAACGGCGAATCCACGAAATTCATGTCAGGACCGAAATTGGTGATCGCCATAGCAATCACTACGGATTTCCAGCCTGTTTCGTAAAAAGTCCCTACATCGAAGGCAACTCCGGTAGCTTTCTGATCCGCCAGGCGTTCTTCGATAATTTTAACGTTACCACCAACGGAGAACTTATCTGTCAACTTCTGGGCGTATGTCACACCCATAGCCAGGTCGGAGGCGGTAAACTGTCTTCCCGTTCCGTAGGGCTGTTCAGGAGTAGTTTCATTCATCTTGTCGGTGTGCAAGAAGGTGATGTGCGCGCCCACCACCGCGTTTAAACGTGGAATCGGCCAGGCTGTCCCTAAGTATTCAAACTGGATACCTGCCGGATAGGATATGTGGGTGAGGATGTGGTCGGCTTCATCAAGTTGCATCAAACCGCCGGGATTATAGTATAACGCCGATGCGTCATCCGCAACTCCGATAAAGGCTTCAGCCATACCCATTGCACGTGCACTGACGCCGACTTTCAGAAAGTTCACTCCCGCGGTCCCGACCTTGGCTTGTCCCCAACATAAACCAGGGAATAAAAGTAGGGTTAGCAGGGCTATTGTACTTAGTTTTCTCATGATTTCCGCTCCCGTAATCCGGAAACTCCGTTCTTTACAAGTAATCTTCCAGCGTGTCAATTAGTTCAATCAACGCCGTTCTGCCCTCAATTGTAGCCAGATTAAAGTCTTCAACCGTGTATGCCGGAAGTTGAGGATAATCCGCTCGAACCAGATCATTAACTACTAAAGCTTCCAACAGACTGGCTTCGAAGTCCGCTAAGAAGAAATAGTTTTCCGCCCGCATCAACATCAAGTCTAAATAGTCAATCTGCCAATCGTGTTCGAACTCCCAGTCGGGATCCAATCCCAGAACTGACTCGACATTCTCGTTCGACTGCAGCCACTGTTCTATGGTCTGCAGTGAAAAAGCAAAGCCAGCCAACGCGTCTATGTAGTCAGGATCGATGTCAATCGCGTTTATGAAGACAAAGGACGCTGTGGCAGCGTTGGCCTGTTTGACCGAATTCCAACCTATACCGGTGAGACCATCCGTCAAGATTTCCAACTGATCCATCATGACTTGATGCAACGAATCCTGTCCCGTAGAATCACCAATCGCAGCAGCATAAAGCGAATCCTCGTAGGCATTCCAGTAGTCCTGTTCAGCATCGTTGATTCCGAAAGAGAATGAATAATCAGCATTATCGTAATCACCGATTTCGAACTGTGACCAGCCCAACTCTATCCATCCCGTTGCTGTGGTCGGGTCTTCAATACCCGTCCCCTCGTCAGTTGCGCAGCCCACAAAAAGCAGCGCTCCACAGATGAGAATGATTGGTAGTATTTGCACGAAGCGTTTCATATATTGTGCTCCCGAAAGTAATGTTCGATTTATCGCAGGAGAATCATTTTCTTACTTATCATCTGGCTGCCCACTTCAAGCCTGTAAAAATAAACGCCACTTGAGGCAGATACACCATAACTGTTTTCTCCGGTCCAGCGAATCTGATGAAAACCAGGTCCAACATATTCGTTAAGCAGAGTGGTAACCTTGCGTCCCATCAAGTTGTAAACGTCTAACTTTACCAGACCGGCATCAGGCATCGCGAAGCCTATGACCGTTTCCGGGTTGAATGGGTTGGGGTAATTCTGCATTAGTGTGATTTCCGATGGCAATGCAACGGTCTTACTGTTATCACCCCATATCAACCTGTACGTCCCGGTCTCCTCAACGGACACCCAGATAGCATCCTTGCTGCCGTTAAGGTACGAAGGCAGCATGTCCCAATGACCTTCATCATTCCATACTGCTATGCCACAACCATCAGCGCTGTAAGAACCTAAGATCGTCTCGTTCAACAGGAATTCAACTCGTCCTTCAGCCACATCTGCGCCGGCAGTGAAGATCTGGTATGCCATTCCGATCGCCTCCAGTTCAGGATCGACGGGTTTCGGTTCTGTATAGTATTCAGGGAAAATACCCCATGATCCGGTTCCACCGGTTGATCTGAATTGAGCTATCAGTTCGTCACCATAGGTTATGGTATTGCTGAATGATGACAGCGTACTGGCTATGAAATCCTGCACCATTTCGCCCTGATCACCCATTATATTGTTGAAAGTGAAAGTAGCAATACTCGGATAATCCAACTCAGATTCGAAGATAGCCTGGCGGTAAACCATGGGTGCGATTTGAGCCATATAAGCGCTGTCAACAGGTATATATTCCAGAGTATCAGGAAGATCCTGTTCCAGGTACATGAAGGGTGGTGAGGTTAGAGGAATGGTGCTGGTTAAGACGAAATTCATATCGTTCATCTGTACCGGGTTCTGTAACAGAACTAGCGTAACGGTCCAATCCAGTGTTGAACTTCCGCCATTAAATCCGATTTCACCACCTTCTTCGGATTTATCCAGACACGGCGAAGTTCCTGATAATAAGTACATCTCTGGTATCGTGCCGATTCCAGTAAAATCAGGATTATCGTTTATATTGCTGTTGGCTGCATCCGGATACATCAAACTGTCAATGACGTCGCTAAATGAAATGGCAATGTCTGATTCTTCAGTGTAGAGTGGAACGTAAGAGCTGTCCACCCATCCGGTTCCCCACAATATCGAGTTGGAGATCATACTCTGATCACCACCCATCGCCGTTAACAGCCAACCATCCACCTCAGAACCTGTTGCAGCAAAAGTACAGTAGTTGATTATTGCGCCAGATCCAATCGTGTAGAGTGCACTGCCTCCCAGTGGCGCTGTATTTTCAGCGAATAATGTTTGCAGAATCACCGGATTACACCCATCCTGTATGAACATTCCGCCACCTGTACCACCGGTACCGCCAGTAGAATCGGCTGTGTTCTGGTAGATAGCCTCATTATGGATATATGGTCTGCTGTAACCATGAATGGCGACACCGCCGCCGGTCGCTGAAACGTTACTATAAATCTCATTTTCCGCCATTTCAGTGGTAGAACCAGATCCTATGAAAATCCCACCTCCCATCTCGGAGGCCTGGTTGTCGAAGACGTTGCATGAAGTTACCGATCCATCGGCACCAACAAGGTAGATACCACCACCATAGATGGCTGTATTATCATAGAACTCGCAATCAACCACATCAGACCTGGAGTACCAGTTAACGAATATACCACCTCCATAGCCATAGGTAGAATCCAGGAAGGCAGAATCCGCGCTGTTCTCATAGAAGGTACACCCGGTTACGGTAGCTTCAGAAGCATTTAAAAGTGCCAAGGCGCCGCCACGGTAAGCTACGTTATCATAGAAAAGGCAGGATTCGATAGTAGGAGCTGCCTGTTTAATTCTCATAGCGCCGCCAAACATAGATGAGTCATACACGGCTCCGCGATGTAAGGCACAAAAACTCATCACAGATTCAGAAGAAGAACCTGTCTCGAAAGTTATCCCCGACCAGGTGCTGTCCACTTCGTCGATTGTGGTAAATTCGATCGTGTCCGTAGCAGTACCCTGGGCATCCAGCTTCCCATAAACATGGATTTCAAAATCGCCCTCGAACACCACATCGACGTTCGGCTCTATAACTAAGGTCTCACCCTCAAGAATCGAAATATCACCAACCACGTAATAGGGCGACTGGGCGGCAGTCCAGGTGCCACTCACTTCATCGATAACCCAGTTTATCTGACTGGTACCAGTACCCAACAAACGAACAATGATCACATCTGCGTCCGGCATATTCGTTCCTATAGACAGCACTTCGTTGTAAGTACCCGCAGAATCCGGATGGAATATTACCTGAACATTGGTGCTGTCCTGAGGTGGAATTACTGGTGACGGAGGCATCACTATGGTGAAGTCGTTCGAACTGGTAAAATCAGTTAGATCCCAGTTACCCAACACCAAATTTACACCACCATATTCGTTGTAAACCCAGATTTCGAGTGTTGAATCCTGATCGACAGTCACCACGCTGAATTCAAGTGAATCCGGTTCCCAATCCAGATCTGGCTCTTCCGCCGATCCGCTGACGTAGATATAGAAATCATCACCGGCATTGTTCTCATAAAAGAGACTGTCAATAAAACCGAGGCTTGCATTCTGGGGAGTGAACACGATCTGATGTGTAGTCGCTCCACCAACAGGAATTGCTTCATTACCGGATGTATTCCCCGCCCCATCTTCTATATGGAAATTACTACTGGTACCGTACCAACTGATTATTAAATCTGATCCAGCACCCGTTCCCACATTGGATATGTTAATGTTCATGGGGACTTGGGCTCCTACAGCCGTAAGCGGGAAATCGAAATTAGTTGGATTGGCTTCCATAACCGGATCTACACCTATACCCTCTAGCGTCAAAACAACATTGGCAAAATCATCATTGTCGATGAAGGTAGCAGTAGCACTGATGAAACCTAAGACTTCAGGCGTAAATGTCATCGTAAGATTAGCTGAAGCTGAGGGTGCAATCACCAGGGAAATAGGTGTTAAAGTGCTATCAACTAAATTCCAAAAATTACTACCGTACTGATTATCTGAGAATTCGATATCATATATATGTAGAGGTTGTTTTCCTAAATTGTAGATTCTCGTATACGCCGGGTACGCATTTTGCCCGGTCGTATCCTTGACAACTGTACCTGAAGTACCTATCTTCTGAAGATAGAAATAGGTTGAGTCTGTAGGTAGATAAGTCATCACAGAATCCGCCGAAAATGATAAGACTGGGACGGAAATGGCGGCTATTTGACTATTTCCATAAGCGCCCATATTGGCTCTATCGCCGTGCGGTTCCAGTTCGTTGGTATATGGGGATAGCACTGAGGCAGCATCGATACAAGGACTATGCAGGTTCAGATGCAAGTCTGTGTTCTGATTGAGACTGTCCAGGAAGACGAAGAGCGGATCTATATTTAAGTTACCCTCACCGAAGAGTTCCAGAACTTCATCTTCAAGAGTATCGACTACACTATAGGTGATTATGGCATCATCGAATGAGAAGTAATGGGTGTCCCAGAGAATGCTATTTTGCATCTCAAAAGACATGGACGTTACATAAAGGCTGTAACTGGTGGAATCGTTCTCCGTGCTGTTATTTCCTGCTATGGTAAAATGATTCAAAGCCACACCAGGGCAGCTCCCCATATATAAAGCATGCCCGTAGAGATTATCGGCAAAGTTACCGGTAAAGAGATTATATTCCATATCAGGGGTAGAACCCCAGATGAAAATAGCTCCGCCGTTGTACGCCGCGTGATTCCCAACAAATGAACAGTGACTCACTGCAGCAATTGAACCGTAGATATAGAGAGCTCCGCCGCAGTTATCAGGAAAATCAATTCCATTAGCCCATCCGCCAGTAAAATGACAATACTCCAGGCGGGAATTTACATGAGCCTGATTGAGGCGAATTCCTCCCCAGCCCACTAATGGGTCATCGGCTCTGAAGATGATTGAATCTCCGCTTGTTTCGGCGCCGACGGCATAGAGATACCCCTCCACCACAAACTGGTAATTCCCGTCAAAAACGACTTCGACGCCAGCTTCGATGATCAAGCTGTCACCTTCCTCGACGGTAATTGATCCATCTACATTGTAAGGAGACCCGGTAATATCCCACACGCCGGAAACGCTGCCATTGATGGCAGTGCCGTCAGGCGAACCCGGGGTCAGGGCTGCTTGATCCTGTGCAGCGAAAAGAACTGACGCACTTAAAATGATACAAATTACAATGGCGCTTGACTTTACGCTATTTCGCGGAACTTTGCGGATTGGCTTGGTCATAAGTTGCTCCGAGCTACTAAATGGCTCCTTTAAGCATCATCGAATGATGACGAATTTACCAACTTCGATATTACCTTCGTTTCCTGAGGTCAGGTTTTCCACACTGAACATGTAAAGACCTGAAACCACCTGCTGCCCATTTCGGTTGTTCAGATCCCAGCCCTCAGAATGATCACTCACCCAACCAGTATTAGGATCACCAAAATTATTTATTATTTCAGTCGTATGCGGGATGATCTGGACTAAATCTCCTGCGACTGTATATATGCGAATTAGGCATTTGATGGGGAGATTAATAAACTCCAAACGCCGGTCGGTCTGCGGGAAATAATCGGGAGTTCCATCATCCTGATTTTCCCAGGAAAGACCGGAACCCGGGCTGGTCTCTATGTACGTCTGCGTGTAATCTTCATAAGCCCGGTAGGGATTAGGCACGACGCTGACCTTGTTTTGAGGATTCCCCGACGGGGCAACGTAAACTCTATTGGCGTTGCGAGCCGTTTCCAACGGCTCTGTACCCGAACTGGGATCACCAAAATCAAAGGCAGTTACGCTGTAGTACCTCGGGAAAAGCGCATGGGCGTTATTGATCGCATAGATGTAGGTCGAATCGGTCTCTTCTATCGCCAACAAGCCGGTGTTGGTATTGACAGGTTTGCGATAATAAGTTAAACCATCACCCAGTGTATCTATGGTAGCAGCGCCGTTGGTCTGAGCATCCGGAATCGTCGCCAGTGAATCAGTTATGCTGTAATAGGCAAAGTCCACAACATCAAATTCTGCCAATAATTGATAATCGTATTCCAGTCCAGTATTCGATACGTAGATTCTATAACCTTCAAAGTCCTGAGCGTGCGAGAAGGGATCAAAGTACTCCTGATCTTCAGAGTTGTTATTCCAGCGAAGGATTACCTCTGTCTCGGTTAGTTCATAACTGAGCTCAGGGATAGGCGGCGGTGGCGGACCTTTGAAATCCGGGATACCATCACCGAGGTCGATAACATTGTTGTACTGCGTATAACCGATGTTCAATTCACCATAGCGAGGATCGTAGACGAATTCCGGACGGGAAATGCCATCTTCATTTGCATCCAACTTCCCGTTTCGTTCAGTACCATCCGCATCAGGTCCCGGATAGATGTCTATGAATTCACCAAAATAGATCACCGAATCCCCGATGTTTTCCGCGTATAGCATATCGCTGCCGACGTCTTCACCATACCATCCATCGCCGTTGGTGTCCACCATGTCATTGTCGAATACGCGGGCAGCCCAGGCAGCGTTATGCTGCAAATGAGCAAAATTGAAGAGTGATTCATTAACTGGATTGGTCCCTGAAACGTTTCCCTGCGGTGCATCGGGTGTATGGAAGTTAGCACCAGCTATGTACGCCATGGTCATGTGGAACTTTTCACCGGGATTTAAACGATAGACCCATTCGCCGGTGCCTGGTTCCTGGTGATCCCGGATACCTAACGGACCCCAGGAAATTAGGTAACGTGTATCATAACCATTCGCTAAATCGCCCGCTTCAGAATATTCCTCTATCTTCCATGGATGAATTGTAGCTACGCTGTCTTCATCATAAGTGATTTGGGGGTTATCTTCAATCCAGGAGTCGTCGGCGACATGTATCTGATCGTAATCGAATTCACCATTTGACATGACGAAATATTTGCGGGCATCACCGTTCGGGGTGCCGTAAGTTGCTGTCCAGTTCCCTTCAGAACCATCTGTAAGCCAGGATGGTCCGAAATCCAAGTCGGAATTACCGTTGGAAATCCACCAATTGAATGAGGTCTCGAGTCTCGGATTCGGCGCACGTACGACGCGTGTACCGGTGACGTCCGGACAAGTGTAGTCATTGCCGGAATCAATGGTTTGGGGGCGTCCGTCATTATCAGAAATATAAGCGGTATTGATTATCAAGGAATCCGGTACAGTTGATCCATCAGGAAGGTATCTATCATAATAGTACCACCTCTGGAAACCGCAGATATCATCTTCATAGTATGAGGGTGATCCCAATAATCCCACATCGGCATCTACATATAAACCAATGTAAAAGTTCCGTAGGAAATTGCTGGCGATATTCTCGAATTCGTAGTCTATAAGAATGAAATCCTGAGCGTAATTATAAGACCAGGAATAGGATGATTGGCTGATCCTCACGCCTAATGGAAAATGGGGACCGTCAACAATATCCGATCCTGTCCAGAACTGGGCGTCTAAGGTATCGGTGTAAACTGCTAAATAGTCCTGCTCTGCGATGGCATCTTCGTCATAAACGTATTCACCCAGGCGGTTGTAGGAATTCTGTATAGTACTGCGTTCACGTATCCCATGCTCTTTCTGCGGTAAACCGCCTATTTCGCCGGGCTCAAGTTCAAAATTATTGCGGCCCGGTCCGGTCCACCCCTCTGAACCTACGGAAATACGGGGGAAATAGAACCCTGCTTCCTCTACCAGCGCTCCAACCCAGATGGCGGCCATAAACAGATACTGCACATCGGAAGCACCGGGGTATTCGCATTGTGGAGCCCAGGTTCCGGGGTATTCCGGATCCTCCATGGCATCCGGATCGCCGTTACTGTAGTTACCAAAGAAACCCCAGTTGGTAAAGTTCATCCAGATGTTTCCTTTACGGTGTACCCGGTTATAACGCGCGATATTCGCAATGGCTGTTTCCGGTGGCTGGTATTTTTGTATGATGGATTGATCGTCACGAGCTCCGGCTATGGTAACCAGAACCATTAAACCAATCATCAGGCTGAAGGAGATCCGTTTCCTTATCATATTCATCAACCTCCAAATAGGGAGTGCTACCTCCCAACAGGACGGTGCCCTTTCCCTGAAAGTTATTTTGAACAGGGGGTCTGTTTGTTTTAAATTATTCTTCTATCTACAGAAATCTTCCCTACCAATTACCCTGACCATAGGCGCCTATCTTGCCGCCAGTTGAAGAAGCGGTCAATAGGGTATCATTACCCACATGATAGTTCGAATCGAACAAGGGATCCATACTGATACTATTGAAACCGGCGGTAACATTGCCGCCATAAGGATCGCCCTGTCCGTCAGGTTGATACACGTCGTTGTAGGATAAAATTGGGCTGGAAGAATTGTTTACTTTTATACCATTGCCATAACCTGCCAGCCAGGTACTTGCCGAACCGTTAAGGGCGATGATGGTATTGGTTATGGTTGGGTCTGAGTGATCATCACAAAATACCCCGGAATAACCGCTGCCCGTAATTGTCAGGTATTCTATATGCGGTGATGATAAATTACGACATTTAATCCCATTGACTGTGGTATTGTAGATCAGGTTGTCAGTTATAGTCGGTGAAGAACTAACATTACACCAGATACCGTTACCCTCCCCATCGTGGATCACATTGTGATGTATGGTGGGGGAACTGTCATAGCAGTATATACCAGTAATACCAAAGCCGTCTATGGTATTGTAGGCTACTACAGATTGAGCGCTGTTCAGACAACTAACCGCTGTATATTCGCAATTTTCAAACGTATTGCCGCTGATGGTTGGTGAACATCCATCTACTATAATAGCGCCTCCGAATGGATCCTCCTGAACGTAGGGATCGACTTTCATCGTGGTGGAAGCGTTTGTAAAGGTGGAGTTGGTAATGTAAGAAGAAGGATCCGATTCACTGGCAAAATAGATCCCTGACCACCACTGTTCGGGGTCTTCCGGATCGACTGGAGTGAAATTCACGCCATCAGCCTTTAAAACGCCACCAATGCGCAGGTTGTAAAATCCTTCGAATACCAACTCAGCGCCCGATTCTATTTTCAAGCTGTCTCCCTCTTCCACGAAAGCATTGCAGGAGACCCGCCATTCACCGGCAGATAACGGGGTGTTCTTTTGCAGGAGACCTCGTAGTTCATTATTACCAACAGTATATGGTATGGAACCTATAGTGGTCGTGTCCACACCCGCCATGATCAGATGGGAACAGGCGTGCAGACTATAATCCTGATTGTCGAAATCATTGAAGAAGGGTTCCAGTTTTATGTTGTAGTGAAAGTCGCAGGAATCACGATTTATGTTTATGTCAATCAGATCACCGACACCTTCCGGACAATCCCCAAATTGACGTCCGTTATTCTCCTTGCTGTTGGTAAACCAGATATCCGGGTTTCCTCTATGCTCCTCGGGGTCACAGCGGACACCATCACCGTCATTCTGGTATATATTGGTGTTGATGATCACAGGACTGGCATTTTCCCCGTAACACAGAATTGCATGATACCCGTTCTCGACTAAGGTACAGTTGCGAATGATGGGACTAGAATTCCAACACAAAATCGCGCCCTGGATGAAGATACCGTCATTGGTTATAGTTGTATCTATATCCACCGTGTCATTGCCGACGATTGTATAATCGAACGTGGTATCCGCCAATGGGTAGCGTGCGCTGGTATCTGCTGATGCCCCAAACTGTATGAGACAATATTCCATGAGGGAACTGTCTGAAGGATTGGTAATCCTGTGCAGTGAATCATCGAATATGATCGCTCGCCATTGTCCGAAATCGCCTGCGCCTACCGATCCTTCAGCAGAAGTGAAGACGATATTTGCATTCTCATTGCCAACAGCGACCAATTTCCCATTGACGATCATCTTATAGTAAATCCGCCTGCCTTCACCATCATATTCGTAAGCAAAGCGCAATTCTTTTCCCGCGGGAATGGTTACCGTTTCACCTGCTGGAATGGTAAGATCACCCTGGACCAAGAAGGCATCATCTACTCCCCAATCGAAAAGTGATGTAAGTTCACCTTCAATTGGTTCACCATCAAACACATACTCCGGACCGGTACCGTTACCGTCATTTGTGGTGCAACCTGCCCAAATGAGGACTGCGCCAACCATTAACAAGAGGAGGATCCTCACCTTCATATTAAACTCCTGGTTCCCCGGATAAACCGGGTAGTTTTACCTTCAGCTTCTAAAAACGAACAGTTTAGAATGTAACCCCCAGACTGAACATGATCCAGCGCGGCGGGTCGTAGTTACGAGGATTGTGGTCATAATTAATACCCACGTCAAATGGTCCCGGATACGGCTCGCTTAAAGTAGCGTCGTTATGAATCGGGTGGGTACTGTCGTAAGCATTTCCTGTCTCTGTGTACAGTTCCCGGACATTATCTCGATCGAACAGGTTCTCAATCGAAACGCCCGCGACTATATGTGTATTTCCTTTGAGAGTGAAGTATTTTTCAAATTTCAAGTTCGTGATTTCATGCCAGGGATAACGAGAGCTGTTTTCGCGGATCTGATTCGGATCCAATCCAGTAGTGTACTGACTGGGGGTGTAAGGTTCACCCGATCCATAACGCCACTCCAGAGTCAGCAGCCAGTTATCAAGCAGCTTAAACCCGAAAAGATAGGGATGTTCGCCTTTTTGATAGATCAGTGAGCCGAAGACATTGATCTTATGGGTTTCATCCCATCCCAGAGGATGTTCGTCCATGTTGACCGGGACGTTGCTCAGGCGGTATTCCTGCGCAGCTAAAGCAGATGACGCCTTCCCGTAAGCATAGGAGAAGTCCCACTTAAATGAGACTATGAAGTTCTTTGAGAAGTTATTGTCAATTGAGATCTCGAAACCGCGCACCCTTCCATAATCAAGGTTTACATATCTATCAAGTGTATAGCCTGATACGATCTGTTCGGGAATTGTGGATATCAGACCGTAAATGTCCTTATAATAACCCTCAACCGTGAAGACCAGATCATCTGTCACCTGAGTCTGAACGCCCAGAGCGTACTGGACTGTTTTTTCATGCTCTAAGTTGGGATTACCCACCAGACCGCTGTTTATGACGTTTCCAGTATTTGATTTAAAGAAATACTGATATTGAGGCGCCTGGTAGAAATGACCGTAGTTGAAGTAGAGTTTGGAACGATCTGTGATTGGGTGAGAGATTCCCAGACGGGGAGCGACCTGATATGTGCCACGAGTTGCCAACACTGCTCCCGGCTGATTTTCACTAACCATGGCCTCGGAGTTATCAACCAAACTCTGATCATGAATGATAAAATCACACCGCATGCCAGCATTGACGATCAAGCCCTCAAATTCCATTTTGTCCTGAATGTAAGCAGCGCCTTCCCAGGGCTCAAAACTATAGAAGTCTCGTACTTCGCCCCGGTCCGCATAGGGACTGCCAGGAGGTAAAGGTACATCCGGGTTATTGTAAGGCTGATCCGGACCTTCGATGGACTGCATGTCCAGTTCCCGGTATTTCACTTCCATACCAGACTTGATTTCATGAGACTTAGAAACCTGACTGGTGAAATCAAATTTCAGCGAATATTCCAGAGTTGATCTGTCATACCAATACGCTGTCTGATCCCACTGACCGGGATTTAGAAAGAAATCTATTCCGTCCCACTGTCCGTTTCCATTGTAATCGGTGAAGGATTCACCCTCGTCATATCGAAAATTGGGTGGATTATACGCACGGAATTTGTAATCGATAGTTCCATCTGCAACGTCCTTAAGGTTGGACCATGTGGAATAGCCCTCCTGGTATAGCCAGTAGTTCGTAGACCAATCAGCACCGTGTTGAGTGGGTTCATAACTGTAAAGAACTGGCCAGGAAGGATCATAACCGAACCCCAACATTGCTGGTTGTGTGAAAAGTTCATATTCATCAAAGAAGCTGTTAGGTCCGTCATATTCACCATTCAGCGACGGAGATTCATAGATGAAGTCACCGGTCAAGGGATTTGAATAAGAACTGGGTAGATCAAACCATATCTCACCTTCATCCCAGAAACCATTGTAGAAACCGTATTCGTCAGCAGTATCCATGAAAGGTTCCCCGGTATCATGGAAGAAATCACCATCCCAGAACGGTTCAGATCGATCCTCGTCATCACCGAAATTCATCTTCTCATCGATAAGACCATTCATATTGGCGTCGTAATAACCTTCGCCATCTCCATCATATATACCGTTGCCATCGGCATCCCAGAAACGTTCGCCGTCCCACACCCCGTTTTGGTTCCAATCCTGTTCAGGCAGTTGAGGTTCGTCGCCATCCCAGTAACCGTTTCCGTTGGTGTCCGTGTAATCATCCCAGGGATCGAAGCTGCCAACGTTGTTCACGCCCGTATCGGGATTTATGCGGTCTATCCAGGGCTCTGCATAATCATAAGTACCGTTGCTGTTTAAATCAACCCAATCTTCACCTTGATCCCAAATGCCATTGCCGTTTAAGTCTTCGTAGCCTTCGCCCGATCCATCATATTGGCCGTTCAGGTTGGCATCAACGAAACCGTCGAAAGGTACGTGTTTGTCCAGGTCAGCGGCATCTATTATACCATTGCCATCGAAGTCAGTATAGACATTATACCCGTTCTCTGCATCGTCTTCTAAGGTAAAATCACCCGGTGTTATCCCCCCTCCCGGATAAACGTGGCTGCGTGTTTCAAAACGCCCTACCTGGATCTCATAGAAACTTCTCTCACTAATTTGGTGTGTAAAATTCAAGTTTACCTGACCGCGCTGGTTCTCAGCCCAGGGACGGTTTTCAATGTTATATTGATATTGCCAGCCATAATTACCACCAACGCCACCTTCACCATTAGGATAGATATCCCACTTCTTGTAATATTCGTTAGCCGTAAGCGTTATTTTCTTGTTGCTGGTTAACTGGTAAGCTAATTTCACCGAACCGTAGAATTCGTTTTCGGTTTTTTCCGGCAGGTCGAGTCCTATACCTAAATAATCGTTATTGGGGCGCGTCTGATCGAAAGCTGTGTAAGTATCGGTCAGCTCAGCAGAACCTGAGACGAAAAAGGTGATCGGCTTTCCGAAAAGCATCCTGGTGGCAGGAAGTGGACCACCAAAGGAAAGCTCCATTCGGTCTGTATTAAAGGAAGTCGCATCGATCAGATTATCGGTGCTGTATTCCACCAGACCGTTGTAATGATCATCCGCACCTTCGCGCGTAGTTACCATAATAATCGCTGACTGAGCCTTCCCATACTCCGCATTGAATCCGCCGGTCAGTACCTTAAGCTCTTCGATATTCATACTATTTAAGTCGAAATCGATCTTTGAGTTTACCAGGGGATCACGCACGTCCATACCATCCACGATGAAGAGGGTTTCCGATGAACGACCACCGCGAGCGTGTATGTTTCCCTCCGCATCGATGGTGAAACCTGTCTGGCGGCTGATTACGTCCAAAATGTCATCCACCACCAACCTGGATAAATCTTCACCGCTCATGACGCGAGCGTTCGAGGTCTGATCAAGCACAACAAGCGGTTTTTTATAGACGATTGTTACTTCTTGAGCAGCTTCCAGGACCGTAGGAGGTAACATAAACTCAAGTTTTGTGTTCAAGTCGCTCTGTATCAACACGTCGGTTTGCTTCACGGGAGCGTAGCCAACGGTCGTGACTTTTACATCGTATCTACCCGGTTTAACGTTTATTATCATGAAGAAGCCGTCAAGGTCTGTAGCGCTTCCTTGAGGGGTCCCTTCTAAAACTACGTTTGCACCCATGATGGGCACACGCGTTTCAGAGTCATAAACATAACCCGACACTTTGCCATTTCCACCGTAAGCCGTGCTGACGCATAATATTAATACGGTACAGGCAAACAGCACTGTTAAAGATGTTTTCGTTCGATGCGTGAACGCCATGATATCGCCTCCAAGCCTCAGGAGAAGGTCAAAATCGACCGACACTTTGTTTTCTACAGAATCAGTTTTTAAATTAGATTATTAAGGATTGTTAAAGTACAACAGGAACTTTTTGCCCATTTCAACTGTACAACGGGTGTTAATAAAAAAAGCGTACTAACTTCGTTGGGTTTGAGTCGTCGAAGAAGTTGTAGCTTAAAATGCGGGATTTCAAGGCCGGACTTACGGGTAAACATATGTGGGGTGGTGGTTCAAACATCCTTTACGACGATCCCGCGATCATCAAAATATCTTTAGAGTCTGCTTCGAAGAAAATGTAATAAATTTTTAACTAACAGTCAAGTGCTTTTTTTTGCATTTCAAGGTAAGTGATTTTTTTATTAGTTAAATTATCATGGCGTTGAAATCAGGAGGCCAATATTAGCCGCTATTGTACTTTTTGTGCTGGAAAAATCACAGTGGCGGCACAAAAAGCAGCTTGAAAAACAGTTGGCACCGGTTTTGCTTTACGAGATTAACGCGTGAAACTTGCCGGGAGGAAAAATTATGTTGAAGGACAAAAACACCGAAAGTGAAGAGATTTTAGAATTTCGATTTGCCAGCCAAGAGAGTGACGAAAGCGACTTTTCCTACAACGAAGCAGTTATGGGAGAATCAATGACCGATTTTCTAAAGGAGGAAACCGACGAGACAAAGTAGGCTTGCAGAGCTTCCTTTTCCACTGGATTTGAACATCATCTCCTTTCACACAAAAAAATCCACAGCGATATACACTGTGGATCTGAAATACTCTCTCTCACACTTCCCTAAGACACAAAACTGGGTCATCTTCCCTTAAAATATAGCTCCCCCATCTTGTGTAGTAGTAATTGCATTTAGCGCAGCAGAGTACACTTTTTAGTGGTAACCCAGTTGCCGCTCTTCATGTTGATGAAGTAAACACCTGACGCCAGGTTATCCGCTTTGAAGCCGATGGTGTGCTGTCCAGCAGAATAGTACTTACCGGTCAGTTCCGCCACCAGACGTCCCCTAATATCATAGACAGCCAGATCTACCTTGGAAGTTGTCGGAAGAGTGAAAGTAAGCCTGGTCTGATCGTTGAATGGATTTGGATACGGTTCACTAAGCTCATAAGTCAATACTTCGCCAGTTGTCGTAATCCTGCCCATCCCCGTGATTGCATCCCCATACTCATTCAAGCGGATCAAGATCGTGTCATAGTTCTCATCATTATTGGATTTGCCATATCCCGTCAGCACGAAGCCCCCATCAGATAACTCAACGATGTCCAGAGCACGGTCATCCCCAGGTCCGCCGTAAGTTTTACTCCAGATCTCCTCACCATCCTCGTCAGTCTTTATGATCAATATGTCAGCTTCGCCTTGGCTGTCCGATTTTGTCCAGCCAGAGATAATGTAACTTCCATCAGTAGCACCGATGGTCGGGAATCCACCATCCAGTTCGGATCCCCCGTAGGTTCGATCCCACAGGATATCGCCATCTGTATCTGTTTTTATTAACCAGATATCCCCTTTACCACTGCCGTAAGAATGCGTCTCACCTGAAATGATGTACCCTTCACCTTCAAGGATTCTCACGCATCCACCGAAATCATTTGAAGACCCTCCATACGTGCGACTCCAGATTTCTTCGCCATTTGTATCCACCTTAAGCAGCCATAAATCCGCCTTGCCACTGCCGAAAGACTCCGTATATCCCGAGACGATATACCCGCTATCCGGAATTACCTCTACCCTGTACCCGTAGTCATTCGCCGTTCCCCCGAAAGTCTGATGCCACTCCTCATTTCCTTGATCGTCAGTCTTGAGAAGTAATAGATCGTACCCGCCTGACCCCCAGGATTTGGTTCTGCCCACTAAAATGTAGCCGCCATCTGGGCACTGTCGCACAGAATTAGCCAGATCATCTTCAGATCCCCCGTAGGACATTTCCCAGGCTACCTGTCCATTGTCGTCCGTTTTAACCAGATACGCATCTTGACCACCTTCGCCGTATGATTCCGACACACCAGCGATAATGTAACCTCTATCTGCGGTTTCTCTAACAGAACGACCCATCTCTATATTAGCGCCGCCCAGGGTTTGATCCCATTCCTTCTCGTCGTTAGCGCTGAATTTGACCAGCCAGACGTCCCAGGAACCAGCACCGTAGGAAGCAGTGATACCGGTGATGATTAGTCCACCGTCACTGGTCTTATCTATTCCATAACCGTAATCCTCAGCCGGGCCACCCACTAATATCATCCCCGTTGAATCCGGTGGTTGCGCCCAGGTAGCCAAAGTGCTTACCAACAGCATAAGGATTATACTCAGTAGTTTCTTCTTAACTGCAAACATCTTCTTACCTCCAGAAATCATCAACATCATACTAATTCTCATCAGGTCTATTCAGTTTATTGGGCATGGAAAACTAAGGCAGGTTCAACTCTGCGTTACCATTAAGCAAAGCCGATGCCAATAAACTGAAATGGAGGTATCGTTATAATTTTATTTTAGTTACATAGGCTTTCTCTCTGTTTGATGAAGCTGTAGTTTACCTAACTGTTGAGGTTTTTGACAGGTGATTTAGTGGTAAAGTTGTTAATTGTATGATTTATTATAATATAGGGCTTGTCCACAGATCTGACATCTGCTCACAAGCCGTACAGTTATTTATGAGTATAATTTAGATTCGCACGTGAGGAAAGACCCTTCTTCACAGGAAATATCCTATGGGAAGTTGTTCAACAAATAAATACTGTGGTGGGATCTCAGAATTTGAGGTGTTTAGGTGTTCCTGTCAGATCGTTGCCATTTCTGCGCGATTAAGCTAATAATGTTTTGACTTTCGTCTCTATAGAGGTGGCTAAGTAGTCTAAATCTATCGGTTTGGTGATAAAATCGGAAGCGCCCAATTTTAGAGTTTCCTGAGCAATCTCCACATCGTGGTATCCTGTGATCATGATAATGCATATTTCATTATCTATTGACCTGATCTTCCGCAAGATTTCAACGCCGTTCATTTCTGGCATGCGTATATCCAGTAACAGGATGTGGGGGCGAGCTTCCTTCAATAAAGTAATTGCATCAGCGCCTGTGGTTGCTTGAAAGGTTTCGTACTCTTGACTTTCAAGGAACCCTGATAGAAGTTCGCAGATCTCTTCTTCATCGTCCACTATAAGGACGCGGCTCTTGACCATCGGCTTATCCTTAAATAAGGGATCAGTTTAGATGGAATATAATTAGCTATTGTTATTTTGTCAACAGAAGCTTGCGAATTTTTAGGGCGTTCTACATCATTGGCTTTCCAATGCGGCAGCCTGGATACCCTCCTCTTCGTTCACTCGGTAGAGGATTATCAGCCCAATCACAAAGAACACAACCATCGCTATTATCGAATGCCGCAAACTGCGTGTGGCTATGTTCACGGCGGCGAAAGTCAACGGTCCCATCACCGATGCCAACCTGCCGCTGATACCGTAAAAACTGAAGAATTCCGCCGATCGTGCAGGAGGCGTAAAGGAGGCGAAGAGAGATCTCGCAGAAGCTTGACTGCCACCAAGCACTATACCTATCATGACCGCAGCAAAATAAAACTCAGTGACTGCATCGGTGAAAAGACCCAAATTATACACCCAGATCAGTGCTACAATCCATACCGATAATGCCAGGCTGAGCACCTTTTTATTCCCGTATGTATCCACTAATACACCGAATAAAATCGCCCCCGGGAAAGCGGTGAACTGCACTATGAGAAAAAGAGTGATCAGTGAACTTGTACTCATGCCCAGCTCTTGATCGCCAAAAATCGACGCCGTAGATATAGTGGTTTCTATGCCGTTTGTGAAGAAAAGATATGCGATCAGAAAGAGCCACAACTGCTTGTACTTCCGCGCCTGCTTGAAAGTTTGTACTAAATTTTTCCACACCTGGCGAGGGCGTGCGGTCTGGCTATTAATGTCTCTTCTGGGAGGTCGCTCCTTCACTCCTACAAAAGTCGGTAGAGCGAATAACCACCACCACAGAGCCACACTCAGCATAACATGACTCACGCCGAAAGTGCCCTCTTCGAATCCTAAGATACCCGGATTTTCCAGCATAATAAGGTTAAGAAGGAGGCATATCCCCCCTCCCATATACCCTAAAGCCCAGGAAAACCCCGATACCAAACCGATATCGCGCTGGGAACAGATCTGCGGCAGGAAGGCGTTGTACAGGTTTAAAGCCAGGAGGAACATACATAGAGCGATGCCATAAAAAAGTCCTCCCGGCAGCACGTCTCCGGGATTAATGAACGCCAGACCGGCAGTAAAAAAACAGCCCACTGTCGTTACCACAATCAGCAGCTTCTTCTTGGAACCGGTCATGTCCGCAAAAACGCCCACGAAGGGACTGATAAATATCGTTAATACCGTACCGATTAGTACAGAAAGCTGGAAGAGCGAAGCGCCCGGAATGTTGAAATCGAAGCCTAAGATATGGAAGTCCGTCCCCCGAGCACCTCCGGCTATGACCCCCGCGTAATATTTACTGAAGATCACGGCGGTTACCGAAGTGGCAAAAGCGGAATTGGCAAAATCATAAGACGTCCACGCCCATGCTTCCCTGCCAAACCCTCTTAAGCGCTGATTTATGGAATTTATACCCAAGATTCCGCCTTATCGCTATCATTCATGATCAGGATGAACTGTAACTTTGGGCTTTACTGCCTTACGCCATAATTGAGTTTCAAGTTCCTTGTTGAAAATACCACATTAACACGGTACAACTCCTCAGGGTATTCGATATTGACTTTTACAATAAAAACGAGTACATTAGCCAGCAGAGATAATCATAAACCTTATTGATACGCGTGCGGAATAGTCCAATCAAAGTCTTACAGGTGATATTATGTTGTACAGTTTGCATCTTGGTGTCAAGCTGTAACCGGAACGATGCGGGGGAAGATTCCGAAAGTCCACTTCCCGTTCCAGTAATAACAAAAATCATCTACAAACAGGTTGTTCAACGTCCCATTCCCTGCGCAGGGATTGTTTATCCGGTACGTCAGCAAAAGCTTTCATTCCCATCTGGTGGGATCGTTCTCGATGTTCATTATGAAATCGGCAGTCGCGTGAATGAAGGTGACAAACTGGTAACGCTGGATAGCACCGCTCTAATTCAGAACTGGGTGAAATGGGGCTTGATGCTGATTGACGCCCGCAGCGAACTCTACAGATCGCGCCAATTGAACCTGAAAGACCAGACAGAACCGATTGATTCAGAAGAGCAGGCTGAACGCATTTCAACCCTTATAGACGTTTACTACAGCGCTAAATCCGCCCGGTTAAACTACCATTTACTTGCACCTTTCAAGGGAAAGATTATTGAATATTTTATCTCACCGGGGGATACGATAAAATCCGGACAACCGGTACTCCTTTTTATTAAGACCGAACCTAACGCAATCGCCAGGGCAAGTCTGGATCAGGAGGAATATTACCAGGTGAACACCGGGCATTCCGCCATTGTTGTTCCATTAGAAAGGATGCAGATACCGCTTAATGGCGTAGTCAAATCCAGAGGCATTACCCAGGGGGGAACGGATCATCCTTACTATATTGAAGTCCTCTTTGAAAATCCCGGCGGAGTGGCAAAAATTGGCAAGCGAGTGTCTATTACAATCAGTACTGGTGTAAAACAAGAAGCGATTCTAATACCTCAAGATGCTCTGGTTGACATACAGGATCAATCCGCTTCAGTCTTCCTCACGGACGAGAACGCTGAATTCGCTGTACGCAGGCACGTTGAGTTAGGACCTGTGATTGGGTACAACGTCATCATTGACAAGGGATTGCATAAAGGGGACAGGCTCATAACCCACGGACATGACAGACTTATAAACGGCTCGCCGATCATATTGATACAGTAAACAGGCTGAACTATTCAAACCTGAAAAGCACGTTCGTACTCCTGCCCCAATAGCGTCCGTATATCGGACGCAGCAATCCTTTTAATATACCACCAATTCCATCGATGTTTATGCTGTACTTCCACTGCAGCGATAGTGGAATATCGATGCTCTTTAATCCGCAAACTTCGCCCATTCGAATTAAGCCTGAGCGATTGTAACAGTTGATATGTTCTAACGGACTTACTGGATTTATCAGCTTACGCCCGCTGCCTGCCGATCTCCAGTTATCTTCAGAAAGATACCGCTTAACTCCCCTTCCGTCAGGGACATTTACCTTGATCAGACCACCGGGTTTTAAGGCGGTTTTAAGCCACCTAAGCGTTCCCAACGGATCTGCAATGTGCTCGAAAACCTGTTCGCAGTTGATCACATCGTAATGCCCTTCAGGCACTTTATCAGGAGATATGATCTTAAGTCCCTGCGACCGGGCGAATTCAATTCGTGTCGGTGAAATCTCCAGACCCGTACAGCTACACCCAAAAGCCCGCACCACGTTTGCCCATTCACCCCATCCCATACCAAAATCGAAGAATTTTAGCTCGTTTAGGGATTTGCCAACATAACCTATTAATAATAAAATTTCCTGAGCATACCTCTTGAATTTCTGTAAGTTGTAATCTTCCAGGTGTCTTTTACGGGCGAGATCCGGATCTATCCACTCTTCATAGAGTTTATCAGATAGGAAGTCATCAGGTATTTCCCGCTGAAAGATCATCCCGCAATCTGAGCATTCGACGAGAATATAGGAGGCATCGGCGAGATATTTACTTTCGATATGACCCTGCCCGGAATAGAAAGCTTCAAGATACTCCCGAATGGGGGATTGCTGAAAACCACAGGAATAGATCTGTTCCAACTTGAGTGATTTGCAGGCGGGACATTCTTTACGTTCTAAGAAGTGGTTTTCGCTCATTATTTACATATCCTTAAGAAGAAATTGGTGTAGAACCAAAATATCCATCGACAGCCTTAGATGCAAGCATATTATAGAGATAATTTAGCTTAGCGTTATGTGTTTCCGCATTTCGGACTATTTGTTCGTAAGCTTGATATTCTCGGGTTCGTCCCCGACCACGACTTGGTGTAGCGCGGGGGCTTGCCCCCGCTTATTCAATTCTGAACCAATTAGCGGGTCGACGCAAGGTCGACCCCTACGCGCGTTTGATGTTGCGTCAGGTCTTGGACGCCGAAGGCGGGTGTGACCTGACGCTGAAAGCAACTCCTGCTCATAATACCTATTATTTACTCCCTCAAACCGATCTGCACTTTTCATCAAGTTCCAGAATTTGCTTGCAATTTGTTTCGCTGCGCACTATATTACAACCTGACAAACTTAACTGCACTGTATGAAAACCACAAACCTGATTACCGCTATTCTTTCCTTCATCCTAACTTGCTTTCTGGTAGGGTGTATTGGCAGCAGCGTTGACGAATCAATCGGGCCGAGTGATGACCCTCTGATCGGTGTTTCTCAGAATAGCATTGATTTCGGTATAGCAGGTTCGCAGAGAACGTTGATAATCTACAACGCTGGTGGCGGAATTCTGTCATGGACGATTTCCAGCTATCCGGGATGGGTAGACCCTCAGGTAAACACCGGCTCCCTCTCAGCTTCACAAAGTGATACTGTAGTTATCGACCTGGTGCGAGCATCTTTGGCTATCGGCTCAAATGAAGACGATCTCCTGCTGACATCCAACGGCGGTGACATTGTTGTTGAATTACATGCTGAACTTTCCGCTGATCCGGTATTAGGTGAACTCCCCCCATCAATCGACTTCGGTGCTTTCGCTGATTCGGTTGAGTTGTCAATCGTCAATGCAGGACAGGGTACTCTGGAATGGACGGTGGAAATCCTGGAACCATGGATAACCGCTTCGGAAGACTCTGGCAGTACAGTGTTAACCAGTTCCATCTGGTTGATTTTAGACCGCGAAAATGCGCCAACCGGAGAGATAGAAACCCTGCTCACCATTGACACGGGAAATGATGAAACAGACGTCATGCTCACCGCCTACAATGGAGACGTCTCACCACAGTGGTTGTCATACTGCGGTAACCCCGCCTACTATTACCAGGCCCAACCAGAAGATTACTTCTTCATCGTGCGCTTCGACCGCCCGGAGGGCTGGGAAGGATACAAAATATCCAAAGTGCGCATAAAACTTCACACGCTGGTGGGCGCCTATGATGAAATCTATCTGCTCTGCTGGGCTGTGGAATCCTATCTGGGCGGCTTATGGCCCGACATTACTGATGCAGGCACTATATACCAGGTAGAATCCTTGGATCCAATTTATGGCTGGAATGAATGGAACGTGGACTGGCCCCTGAATCTGGACTTCTTCTGCGTTGGCTATTACCAGGCTGACTGGACGTACGATATTAATCCTGATCCGTTTTATGACGGTTCCTATATCTACGCCCGTTCCTATGTAATGTACGAAGATTACCCCGGTTTTTTCACCCTGCAATATCTCAACAACATGGAATGGGCTATCGAAGTATTCGTTGAACCGGTTGACATCTTAGCCGGCTGGTCGATTTATGGTGGAAGGTGGATCAGCCCGGATAGTATTTATCCGAACGCCATAACGCCTCCTGAAGCTCCGCTTCGCTCTTTTAACGCAGATGAGGTTTCCTTTTCCAAACCGCATACGCATCAGTAAGTACATTGGATAAATATGGTTGAACCAAGCAGAGGGGAAAAACAGGAGAGGATCAGAATTATTTTGGTGGAAGACGACCCCGATCTGGGCAAAATGCTAAAGCGTTTCTTCGAAACACAAAATGTTGAACTTCATTGGGAAACCGACGGCAGAAGCGCCTTGTCCCGTTTTAAAACCAGCAACCCGCCTCCACACATAGTCCTGACAGATATCAATTTGCCCGGGATTGACGGTTATCAACTCCTGCAGGAAATCCGCAGAATCGATCCCCAGGTTCCTGTTATCTTCCTCACAGGTGACGATCAGATCAAGAGTAAGAAGGATTCGACCGTTCCGCCTGACTTGATCCTTAACAAGCCGGTTAGATTAGCACAACTTGAAGCAATCATCGCGAAATTCGGGAAGAAGAAACAGATAACTCACTACTAATCTTAACGCCACTTAATAAGTATAAAGCCTCATGTCCGCAAGCATCCCCATTCAACATTCACAAAGCTATCGCATCCGTCGTTTCCTCAACTGGTTCCCACTGGGACTGACTTACGCATTCCTCTATATGGGACGCTATAACCTGACGGTTTCCAAGAACGCCCTGGGCGACCTGATGACCAAGGAAGACTTCGGTATCATCTTCGCCGCTGGAACCATCACCTACGCATTTTCCTTTCTCATAAACGGTCCTTTAACCGATCGCATCGGTGGGAAAAAGGCTATCTTGATCGGAGCTTTAGGATCTGCGCTGATGAATATCATCATGGGACTTACAGTTCGTTCCATGTTGTTAGCTGGTGGCGAGTTAAACATAAGGCTGGTATTCAGCGTACTGTATGCCGCCAACATGTACTTTCAGAGTTACGGAGCGGTAGCGATAGTGAAGGTCAACGCCTCCTGGTTCCATGTCAGAGAGAGAGGAATCTTCGGTGGCATCTTTGGCATTCTGATATCATTAGGCATCTACTTCGCCTTCGATTGGGGTTACGCCATTGTGCAGGCAACCAAGGCTACCGTGGAAACCCCTCTTAACTTCATTCAGAATGCGCTGCGTTCACTACTGGGTATTGAAGGCGTCGGTATCGATGCAACCTGGTGGGTCTTCTTCATCCCTGCTGGTTTGCTGATAATTATGTTCATCATCGAACTGTTCCTCCTGCGTGATCTTCCCGGGCAAGCAGGTCATCAGGATTTCGATACCGGTGATGCCTCATCCGGAGAGGAAGACGCGCCATTTCAGTTGGGTCTCCTTCTGAAAAAGATCTTGACCAACAAGATCATCCTGACCGTTGCCGCTATCGAATTCTGTTCGGGCGTCATGCGCAATGGCATCATGCACTGGTATCCCATATATATAAAGGAAGAGCTGCTGTACGGCGCTGACCATTTCATGCGTGCTAACTGGGGACTGGTTCTGATGCTGGCGGGTGTAACCGGAGGAATCTTTGCGGGCTTCGTTTCTGATAAAGTTTTCGGTTCCAGGCGAGGTCCGGTAGCAACCCTTCTGTACGGCCTTATGTTGGGCGGCGCCGTCGCGCTGATTTTCTCACTGGACGCCCCCTGGTACGTCCTGGGCTTCATAGTAGCTTTCATGAGCTTAAGCGTTATCGGCGTACACGGTATGCTGTCAGGTACTGCCACTATGGATTTCGGAGGCCGCAAAGGCGCTGCCACGGCTGTGGGTTTGATAGACGGCTTCGTCTATTTGGGCACAGGAGTACAATCGCTATGCCTGGGATTTATTACAACCAAAAGCTGGTCTCTGTGGCCCCCCTTCTTAGTGCCTTTTGCCTTAATCGGTCTGATATTAGCCATTCGTATCTGGCATGCTTTTCCGCAGGCAAAAAGAAAAGGAAAATAACTGTAATAAACATGTGAAGGACTAACCAAATGCGCGACACGTTCGACAATATCATCTTAATCGGCAGACCTGCTGCCGGAAAATCTGAGGTAATTGACTTCCTGAAGAAAACGCAACTTGATGAACGCAGGGAACGTTTTCACATCGCTGAATTTCACGAAATAGACGACTTTCCCATGATCTGGACCTGGTTTGAAGAGGACGCTATACTGGAAAAGATCATGGACAAACCTCGCAAGTCCACGGACAAAGATGGATATTTCCTTAACGAATATCAATGGCATCTGCTTATCGAGAGAATCAGCCTGGATTATTCTAAATTCGTACGCGACTTCGAGGATGAAGATACCCGACCAACAGCCATCCTGGAATTCGCACGCGGATCTGAACATGGCGGCTTCAAAGCTGCTTTCGAGCACCTCTCCGAAGACATTCTGAAGACTGCAGTAATCCTCTATATCAACGTCCCCTATGAAATCTCACTGTTCCGCAACCGCCGCCGCTTCAATCCCGACAGACCGGACAGCATCCTGGAACACGGCTTACCGGATGAAAAGCTTGAGAAAATGTACAAGGAAAGCGATTGGGAAGAGATAACGGCCGCTCATCCGGAGTATATTGAGATAAAAGGCTGTAAAGTCCCATACGCCATTTTCCAAAACGACCCGGAAAAGACCGACGATCCCGCCAAGATCGCTCCCCATTTGGAAGAGATCACCCGCCGTCTCTGGCAGCTTAAACAGAATGCCTAGTAGTGTCATTCTGAGCCCCAATTTATTGGGGTGAAGAATCTCCTGTCAGTCTGGCACCGAGATCCTTCGCTTCGCTCAGGATGACAAACACCACCACCGTCATTCTGCAACGAACCCACAGCAAGCTGTGGGGCACCTAGTTAATCCCTCCTGAAATGGGGGGATTTTTTATGTGTGAAAAACCGATTTTTTTACATTTCAGGTTGGCGACATATTTGACGAAGGCGATTTGATTCTTCAGCACAAAAACGACAAAATTCTTGACTCGCCCGCACGAAATTTAAGATTACGACATATTTGTCGTTTTTGGGGGTTATGTGATTGATTTTCAGATGGTTTAGGTCGTCAGTCATATTTGTCGCCTATGACAGATGTGTCGTTGTCAAGAAATTATAGGAAACCTGTTATGTTACGTTGTGCTTAACCCAATCTACGTGCCGGGACATCCTGACTTTATCAGCCCCTTCGGGGAAGCTGTCCCGGGCACCCGCCGCTGTGCAAGGAGATTCTTCGCCTCGCCAGGGGCGGGCTCAGAATGACATGGGAGGGCAAGTCAAAGAGATAATCCCACAGCAAGCTGTGGGGCACCCGGCGAAAAAATAGGGGTATTTGTAAGCCCAATCCGGATAGGATCCATGGTCAAAGTTATCCAACTCACCCATAAGCGCCCCATACTGACCTATACTCCAGTCGGGCCAGTAGAAATTACCATCCACATCCATGCGTTGGGCATACATTGGACCCCAACTATATCCCAAATAGAAATAGCCTGGTTCACCCGGTACGATTTCCTGGTATCCAGATCCCCAGCTCACATGATCGCGACTCCAGAGTGTAGTGCCATCAGAACCGATTCGAAAAGCATAACCGTAAGTCGCACTACCGGTGTGGAGGATGAATCCCCCTTCACCATCAGGAATAACATCGTGATACCAGGCGCCTTCGTAAATAAATATTCCCGCCGGATCGGGCCACACTTGAAAGCTGTATTCGTCGAACCTCTGCATGAACAGTGCACCAGCCGTAGTGTAAGGTGAGCGCCAATCTTCCCAGACGATGTATAATCCTCCATTACCATCGTGGGTTATTTCTGGATAGCGTTCATTGTAAGGCAGACAAAGGATGAATCTTCCACTATCACCCCACATGAATTGACCATCTGCATCGATCCGCTGAGCCCAGATGTCGGAGCCATTGGATCCTGGTCCTGTATATTTTGCAGCAAAATAAAGCCCACCCTGGCCGTCCACGTTTAAAGTAAAGTCAGATTCTTCCCAGTCTGTCAATTGAATCCCTTCATCCCATACGCGGTTACCTAAAGAATCCAGATGTTGGATGTAATAGCCTTGATTAGGGCTGGTAAAATATACACGCCAGGCGACGAAAGCTCCACCATCACCATCGGATATAGCTTTTGGATAATAACGATCGGAATCGTCCGGTCCAGTTACAATGGATTGTGGTTCGGGGAAAACCAATTCACCGTAGCGGTCAATAAGCTGGTAGCAGATACCGACTTCTCCATTATAAAAGACAACTAGAGTGCTCCCATTGCCAGAAGGTAAGGCTATCGGATCACTTTCCCAGATGTTTTCGTCAACGGCAATAGGCAGGTTTTCTTCTGGTGTATTATATTCAAACCACCAGGCGTGGGTGGGGGCTGTCAGGGTGAGTAGAAAGAGGGGAATTAATAACAAGAATATTTTGAAGCGCATGGTATCCTCCAATTGCAAAATGCAACTAAAGTACTTCCGTCAGGATAGGGAAAGGCAATAGGTTTTCTTGAAACAGTATCAGGGTGTGCAGATACTGGTAAATCAACTTCTGGAGTGTCGTATTCAAACCACCAGGCGTGGGTTGGGCCTGTCAGGGTGAGTAGTAAGGCAGGTAATAGGAGTAAGAATATTTTGAAGCGCATGGTATCCTCCAATTGCAAAATGCAAATTTTCAGACTGGAAAAGAGTGATTATAATCAATATACTAAAAAAATAGCCAAAAGTCAAGAGGGGAGATATTTTTAAAGAAAAAATGTCGGAACCACGGATGCGCACGGATATCACTGATGACACGGATATACCACTGGATTCCCGATCGGAGTCCGCAATGACGGTGTGGGTGGCTTGGGATTGCTTCGTCCGGCTACGCTGTCCTCGTCCCGTAGGGACTCCTTCGGAGCAATGACGGCTCGTTATCTCACCTCACCACCACCATGACCACAACCTGGATCGCCGAGCTAAGCCCCCTTACGGGCCTGACCCCGACATTAGACATTATTAACCCCCAAGTGGCGGTTATTCGCCTCTTCCTGATTATGCTCTGCCTTTATAGCGGTGGCATTTCTCCGATAAAAAGCCTGAATAACATCTGTTAATGTCGGCAGCAATTCGCTGTAACGCCCAATATTACGTGATGAATTGCCTTCATAAGTTAAAAGGCACGCCTTTTGCGAAATGTGAGGCAAATGCAGCGCAGATTTGTCCCCACAAATAAACTTAGAGGTTAGTGTGAGTTCCAAGTTGAAAATGCAGGTCTTCTTACCCACCTTGCACGATGAAAAAGCCGCCGAAGTCGCCAGGAGAATGCCGTTCCTGAAAAAAGAATTCAAAGTCGGCGTTACCTGTCTTAGTTCCGATGAACCCGGAGAAGGCGCTTTTGCCGATAGCGGCATAACCCTGACCGGTCTGGATGTTGATCCAATACCACCCGACGATCCCTATAACTTTATGAAAGTTATGACACAGCAACTGCAGGATGATCTACCTAAGATCGCCATGGCATCTCTGCCAAGTCCTGCGGGAGCTGCTTTCTTGATCGCAGCTAAGGCCAGCGGCGTTCCTCTGGTAGTGGCTGAAATTGACGATCAACCCAGCCTGCTCTCCAGCTTCGAGGAACTTTCCGCGTTGTATTTCAGCGATCTGCTTCTCCCGGCATCACGCAACCTGCAGAGAGTTATAACTCAAACGCTGCCTCAAATCGCCGAAAGAGTCGGTAATCTGCTTCCGCATTCGGCTGACACTACCTATATTCAATTGACCAAAGAAGACCGCCACCGCTTACGGAAAGATCTGCGCGTGGATACTGATTTGAAGATGGTCACCATGATAGCGCCATTTGACAGGCGCAGAGACCACGATACCCTCTTAGATGCCTGTGCACTGTTAAAACAGCGAGGTCAGAAATTCGTCTTAATGCTGGTAGGTGAAGGTCCTGAAAGACGCAGAATTGCAGAGAAAATATACGCCTTGCGCTTAGAAGATCAGGTCTCCATTATGGATGATCCGGGAGATCATATTGACATACTGTGCGCTACTGACATCTTCGCTCTAAGTACGCATTTTGAAGATAATTCCACGCCGTTGATAGAAGCAATGGCGCAAGGTTTAGCTATAGCCGCCACGGACGTTCCCGGGATAAACGACCTGCTCCGAAATGGACGCAGCGGTCGCCTGGCGAAAGCGCGGGATGCAGAATCCTTCGCCAGTGCTCTGAAGGACCTTTTAGCGCAGGAAAAAATAAGGAAAAAATTAGGATCCGTAGCCCGAAAATGCATCGAGAACCGCAGTAATCTGACTCAATTCATGCCCCAATTTATTGGCACGTTGCGAAAGAAGCTAAAGGATTCCACGGATAAAAAGAATAAACAAATCAGCGAACCTAACAATAGTCAATCTGCCACGCGATACCTCGAATTACAGGAATCGGTTCGCAATCTGAATTCTATCGATGACCCACAGTCGGGAATTGCGCAAGTGGGTGACCTCATGGACGGCTTCCCCGTAAATGTACAGGTAGATATACTGGAAAAACTCTGCACTGTACCTATTACCACAGGACCGCTGACGATGTTCGTTCGCCCTCTGGAGAAAGTCCTATCAGATGGTTTCTTCGAACACATGCCCCTACTTGAAATGCGGCTCTTCCAACGCCTTTGTGTCTTCTACATGGACTTAGAATATGCCGAAGGCGCTGAAAAACTCATTGAGAACATGGAAGAAAACGTCAAAAAAGCCCTCTTCCGCTATCACTTTTCCTGTAATCGCTTTTCCGGGATACGTGCCCATGTCCGTTTAGCGCAACTTTACCAATTCGCCAGCAAGAAAGACCTGCGGGACCATTACCGTCTGGAACTATGGGAATATCTAAAATCAGGCACTGAATCCACTGACAGCGTCTTCCATCATCAGAATGCTTATGTGTTGGAGAGTCTGGGAGAAGCCAAATTAGCAAAGCGGGAAATGCAGCTTACAGGCATGGATACCATTCAGATCGGCGCATCGGTGCCCATCGCTCAAGGATTGAAGGAGAAGCCAAAACGCCGCGGCAGAAAGAAATCAACTGATCTGGTGGTCATTCCTGATTCACAGGACGAACAACTACTGGAAACAGAAGCTTAACTCTTCTTTCTGCGAGTTATAAGATGGATTTGAACAAGATATCTTGACTTTGAGAAGGTAGCGCGGCAGCCTGCTGCCGCTAATTACCAGCGGGGGCAAGCCCCCGCGCTACATGTTAAGGTAATTAATCAATGTCTATGATACAACTTGGGGGGTTTTCTGATGCGAAGTGAACTGAAGACAAATTGCATCTTATGTGGCGGCACTATATTCCAGCAGAGATTCACCCTGAAAAGTGATTCTGCTGGTAGAAATACAGGTGCGGTGTTAGATCCATATCTGAACTACGGCGAAGATTACAGAGTTATAAGCTGTAAGAGCTGCGGACTCACTTTCCGGCAGGATTTCTCAAGCGATTCTAAGACCCCTCTTCCCTATCCACATTTTCCGCCCGGTGGTCCCGAAGAAGACACCACTGTGCAGTCAATCAGATCAAGACCGGACAGTGATTCTACCCCTTTTTTAGGATTTGAGGAACTGAATGACGTCAGCGATTTTCTAACCCCCCCGGGATCGCTTCTGAATATAGGTGACGATGGAACCGATATCCTGGAAACCGCCCGGCTTCAGGGATGGGATTCATCGGTAATGTCCCATCTTGAACCTGAACTAATTGCTCAACCGGAAGCTGCCATTGGCGAAGATCTCCTCCAGCAGCAATACGATGTGATACGCCTGGAAAATTCGCTGGAGAGAACTGCCGATCCATTCGCTCTGATCGAGAAGGTATCCGGTATGCTCCAGAAAGACGGTCTTTTAGTAATCACCACCCCCGACATCAGCGATTGGGATTTCCAGATCTACGGTGAAGGTCCTTCACTCTGGCCCATAGACCTGCCCCGCTGGTTCTTCACCCCGGACGTTTTAGAGAGACTTTTAGCCATATCCAGCTACAAAGTCCTGAAAGTATCCCGCTTTTCCATGACAGTCAGGTTACCGGAAGAAGTTCACTTAGGTGGACCTACGCTGGAACTCTCCCCCATCTCTGTTACCACCCCCGAATTGTCTGAATTAGCCGTACAGGATATCCCTTTCTTTCGCATTCTCGCCCGGAGAAACGAAAAGGGCGACAGCTATCCGTTAAATCGAACTGAGAGGGAAGCCGTACCCGCAGAAATCGAAGGTTTATCTGAATTCCTATCGCCTGCCTTAATCGAATAGATTATCGCCCTACCGAAGATCACAGACTGGTTTCCTGGTAAAGCTTGATGTTGAAAACCGGTCCCGGCAATCCATCGATCGATCCCGAAAGCACACCAGTGTAATTGTTTCCGGAAATCACCGTAACCGGATCTAAAACCACCAGCTCCTCTTCAGAACTGGACGAATTTACTGAGAATGAATACGTCCCTTGATCTAATGTCAGATAGGGTGAAGCATCATATTGCGCTAATTCACTGACCAGTTTGGTGCTGTCGGGGTGGAGAATATCCAGCGTGGGAGCGTCCGCGGAAGCGTGCAGGAAGCGCAGGAATGCCTTCCCATCTGGCGGCAATGCTAACGTATCTGCCAGCGCGATCAGTTCGGGATTAATGGTGGCATCCAGATCGACAGCCAGTACGCTGTACCGGAAATTATCCGTCAGGTAGAAGGCAACGTTGGCTACGGCTATATTGGTGTTGGCTAAGTAAGTCTGAAAAGTCCTGTTGTCAGCTCTGAAGTCGTAATAGCCGTACTGGTATCCGTACACCGCATCGCTAACGGCACTCACGTACACGTTCCAATCCAGAGAGAGATAGGTAAAATCCAGCGCGCCCGTGCTGGCGGCAGAATGAATGAAGCGCACTTCACCAGATGGTGTAGGCGCTGTATCTGCGGTGGGAACGCTTTTGGTACAGCCCGATAGGCATAACAATATCAGGCAGCTTATTGACCCTGCCAGGAACAATTGACGCAAGAACATATTCACCTCTTTGGAAAATTGTCGGGATCAGGGGCCCCAAAGGGGCAGGCGACCCCGACTACGGATTCAGTTCATAAGCGATTTCTTGTTAGACGCATATAGGGATGGTGGCGTTCCCGGGGCAGCCGGGACATCCTGACTTCGTCAGCCCTTTCAGGGTAGCTATCCCGGCCACCCTCCCAGAATGATAGGTGTATTGCCCAGACAACACCCGGGAACAGATTTCCCGGGCTAATACAACACTGTCCCGCCGTAGCGGGACGCTCTAAGTGTTTTCGCCCCATCCGAAATGCGACATATTCGACCGACACAATGAAGTGTCCGTCATTTTTTACGTCTGTTTTGTGCCTGGGAAAAGTGGCTGGCGACAGGTTTGTCTTTTTTGTAGGATTCAGGATTCAGTAGATGTAATACACATATGAGTTGTAAGGTATTATCCGTGCAGACGAGTCCCTGTACTCGGCTTTTGATACAACCGCTGACTGCAGGGAGTCAGCGGCACTAATAATGAGGGCGTGCGACAGCACTGTGTTGGAGGATTCTTGTATATAATATACAACATTATTGGTGGAAAAGCAAGGGAAATTGGGGGGAATTTTGATCCCCCCTTACTCCCCCCTTGAAAAAAAGGGGGGCTCGCGTGTTGCCTGTTGCGTCAGGTCTCCGCTGCGCTAAGGATCTGTCTTAACGGGGTATGTGAGGTTTCAAGACCTTCCCACAACGCCGAAGGGGAGGTTACGTCACAGAGCTGTGTGGTGCTGTTGTTCCTAACACCTCTGGATTCCCGCGTCCGCGGGAATGACAGGGTGGCAGGAGTATTTGTCATTTTGTGTGGAGAGCAGACTACATATAAAAAATTACTTATTTTCCCTCAGGGTATTGACTTTTTGAGAAAACTGTCTTATATTATAGAATATGGTGCTTTCATAAGGAGGCTTTATCATGAACCGCACATATCTTCATTGGATTGTTTATGCTGGAATTATAGTACTGCTGCTTGCCGGAGGAGCATTTGCACAGGATAGTTTGAACGTGACGAAGGTGGGGGAGATAGCATATTGGACCTATGCTCATGATGTCGATGCTCAAGGTATTTATGCTTATGTCGCCGACGGATCTGCAGGCATACGTGTTGTAGATTTCTCTGATCCAACTGATCCAATTGAAGTCGGCCATTGTAATACGATGGATTTTGCGGTAAGAGTTACCGTGTCAGGTGATTATGCATATGTTGGTGCATTCGACGAGGGTCTTTTTATATTGGATATTTCTGATCCATGCAATCCTGTTTCGATTAGCCAATGTGATTTCCCCGGGATGGGAAGCACCTATGGAATCGCAGTATCCGAGGAGTACGCATATGTAGCTGCATATAGTGGAGGACTTAACATAATTTACATTGCCGATCCCTACAATCCTCATCCCGTAGGCACTTGTTTTGAATTGGATTGGGCTTGGAATGTTGCCATACCTGATAATTCACAGGAGTACGCATATGTAGCTGATGGGCCTGCAGGTTTGAGCATTGTAGATATATCGATACCACGTAATCCTGTTGAGGTGGCGTGCTATGACCTGCCTGGACCTGCAAGAGATGTAAGGATCTTGGGTAACCATGCCTATGTGACAGATGACATTTCATTACACATAATAAATATCCAAAATCCTCAAAATCTGTGGGAAGTGAGTTATTGCGTAACACCAGGTGCGGCATATTCTGTAGTTATTGAAGACATGTATGCTTATATAGCAGATCATGAAGGTATTGCAATCGTTAATATTGCTGATCCTCTAAATCCGTATTTGACCGGTTCCTGTAATACTCCAGGTGATGCTGAAGGAATTGCAATTGCAGGGATTTATGCTTGCGTTGCTGACCAGATAGAGGGATTACGTATAATGAATATCTCTGATCCAAACAATCCATTTGAGGAAGGTTTTTACAACAAACAAGGAAATCTCAATGCTGTTGCTGTATCTGGTAATTATGCATATATCGCAGATGAATACATGGAATGCCACGGTCTAACAGTCGTGGATATTTCGGATTTCAACAGCCCGGCAGAAGTTGGTTTCTGCGATTTGCCAGATAACGAAATTAAAGAGATCGTCGTGAATGATAACCATGCATTTGTAGCGAATTCATACTGTGGTCTTCGTGTGATAGATATTAATGATCCTTTAAATCCCTATGAGGTGGGCTATTATGATACACCTGGACGTGCTTATGGTGTTGAAGTATCTGGTGATTATGCCTATGTGGCTGACGGTGATTTTGGTCTGCGCATTGTTGATATAGGCGATCCCTTCAATCCAATTGAAATTGGGTACTATTCATATGTGGAACCTATTTACCAGGTAGCAGTTTTAGGCGATTATGTTTATGCTATAGGTAATCCTACTGGACTATTAGTTTTAGATGTATCGAATCCGGGAAATCCCATGTTGTTAGGATCATTGAGCATACCTGGTGGCCCCAGTGATATAGCAATACTTGCGGATTATGCGTATATTGCAACATCGTATGATGGTCTTCTTGTAATTGATGTTTCTGATCCCGCGAACCCGGAAGTGACTGCTTATTATGATCTACCAGGTTATCATTCATATGGAGTGGCTGCTTCAGGAAATCTCGCTTACGTTGCAGATGGAGATGCGGGAATCCATGTTATAGATGTTTCCGATCCTTATTTGCCAATTGAGGTGGGTTTTTACGAATCTCCAGGTGAAGCCCGTGATGTAGCTCTGTGGCAAGATTACATATTTACGGTTAGTGATTATTATTTTAATATCTATAACTTCCCAAGCAATATTATTAACGAAATTAAAATAGATCTAATCCCATTGACAATGCCCATGACTATTCCCCCAACCGGTGGTAGCTTCGACTTTCTTTTTTCTATAGAGAATAATACTGCATCACCTCATACATTCGAAACCTGGATAACGGCTACACTACCGAATGGGACCACTCATGGGCCGGTATTAGGGCCTTTTGGTATAACAATTCCATCCATAGCTTCAATAGAAAGAATTCGTGTTCAAGATGTGCCTGCTTCTGCACCATCGGGAACTTATATTTACACTGGAAATATTGGTGTTTTTCCAGATGTTATTAGGGACAGCGACAGCTTCACATTCGAAAAGCTGGAAACAGGAGATGGTGTTCCCGTTGCCAACTGGTCGAACAGTGGTGAACCTTTTGATCTGTGGTTTGCGGAATCAGACGGTGCAGTGCCCTCTGAATTTGATATTGTGAATGTATATCCCAATCCGTTTAATCCAACTACCAATATAGTCTTCACTCTGCCAGTTGCGGGTTATGTAACTTTGGATGTGTTTGATATAAGAGGGCGAATGGTCGGGTCGGCGCAAGACCGACCCCTACGCGAGGGTTGGATGGCTGCTGGGCAGCACCAGATCACCTTTGATGGGTCGGGTCTAGCATCGGGGATATATCTATATAGGTTAGAAATATCGGGGTCTGGGGCGACCCCGACTACGGAAATAGGGAAGATGGTGTTGATGAAGTAATCTGAGGAGGATAACGTTTTCCCACAGCAGAGCTGTGGGGCACCCCAAAGCGGGGGCAAGCCCCCGCGCTACCTTGAATCGGGTACAACTCACAATATAAAAGCCTCTGTTTTCTGCCATCTGTTCTCTGTTCCCCCACAGATTTCAATACGCATAAAAAACGGTAATTATTTCTTGACTTGGCAGCGATTATTGTTTATCGTTATAACGACATGAACTACATAACCGTTTCCTAAAGGGGGGACAGGATGAGTACGCGTAAAGGGGGCTTCCGCCTCGTCCTGATTATAGCCGTTCTGGCGATACTGTTGATTTCGACTCTGCCTGCTGGTGCAACGCAGTTTAGCGGCGGCAAAGGCTTGACTATGGTTCAGTTTCCAACTCTGCTGCCACCGGGTGCATTGAACATTAAACTCCATACCCGCGCCTTTGCTAAGAGCTTAAATAATTACACACTTAGCAACGGTACTGGAGCCGTATCCTTCAACTTCGGCTTCACCAAGCACGTGGAACTGGGACTCACTCAGATTCTGTACCAGGATCTTAACCTATCCGCACGTAATCCCAATAATTTAGAACAGATCCCCGATGACACCTATATTCGCGTGAAGGTGGGTAATTTCCCCTTCACCATCGGGAATAACTACTTCAAGTTCGGAATTCTAAACCAGCTTCGCTACCGTACCGGCATCGTAGATAATATCTACTTAGAACCATACGTGAGCAGCGGCATCGAATGGGAAATGGACATAATGATTTCCTATTTCTCGAATCCTCTGTACGAAGAGAACGCCCTGGCGGTTCATTTCAACCTGGGTTACCTCAATCACAATGACGCAGGTATCGATACCAGCATGTTCAAAGCTTCCCAGGAACTCATCTACGGTTTAGCCTGCGTGTACCCGACCAGGATGTTCGATTTCTATCTGGAAAACAGTGGTTCCTTCTTCACAAATTATCCTAAAGAATTTATTTACAGTCGTGAAAACTCCATCTGGATGACGCCAGGTCTGCGCTACAAGATGTTCTATGGGGTGAGTTTAACTTTAGCAGCAGACATTCTCTTGTACCAGGAAGATGAACGCTCAACTCCTGTACTGCCCGGTGAACTGCCAAACTATCCTTCCTGGCGAATGAATGGCGTGATCTCGTTCAATCCTTCGACTACGTTCTACAAACAACCCACATTTTCCACTGTGGACGATCCTAAGACACTACGAAAAATGCTGCGTGAACGGAAGAGTCTATTTGAATGGGTGGTAGATGAGCAGGAAGGGCTTGAATACATTGACCTGGAGCTTGAAAAGATCAAGGCTGAGAGGAAGAAAGCTGAAGAAGAATTAGAACAGCTTAAGCAGGAACTTGGTGTGCAGTAGCACCGAAATGCACTATAAAAACTAAAAATGGGCTGCTTAAATGCAGCCCATTTTTTTTATACTTCTAATAAACTAATCCCGAACAGGTTTTATCACCAATCCTGATCTTTCCAATCTTACTACCAACAAGGGTATGAGGATTATCTGCCCAATTATTCCTGGTAATCCCATGACCAAACCCGTAATCAATGCGGGCACAACTGGTATCTGCAAACCTATTAAGGGTGTCAATAATAAAACTGCCGCCCCCCATGCTAATCTTCCCATAATCTGGGAAATCAATAAAGCTGGATAAAGACCAGTATATTTTCGCAGCAGACCTGAACATAAACCGTACACAACCAATTCGGGAACCATTAATATCGCGCTGGGAATCAAGGGTGGCATTCCCGTTAAAATGGCACTCATCAATGGTGTCAGCAAACCGACTGTAATACCCATACGCCAGCCGAATAACAAACCTGCTAACAGTGCCGGGTAGTGAAGAGGCAGGAAGATTCTCCCACCTATACCGGTTATATGTGCCAGGAAAGATGAAGCTATCCCAGCAGCGATAAGAAAAGCTGAAATGGTGATCGAACGTATAGGTATCATGAAGAACTCATATGCAGCTCGAATAGTTCTTCAATGCCTGCTTCCCAGATCTCCCCCGCGAAGGTCTCTTCATTTTCCTTGGTGGTCTCCTCATCTATTCTCTTCCGCACTTGCGGTATCAACCTGAGTTTCACTTCGCGTGCATCCATTTTTGCCCATGCTTCGATATCACCCAGTTCCTCCACTCTAATCATAGAGTTGCCAACCGTACAGGGAGTCGTTAATTGAAGCCCATCAATCACACACGAAGGCGGTGGGTTCCAACCTACAGAAGCATGAATCCTGTAACTGAAAGGTTTATCCCCCAAGACAGAACTGATTAAATGCCCCATTCGCATACCGATCACCAGGTACGGTCCCAGGTGTCCATGGAATTTCTTAGCACCCATCAGTTCTGCGTTCACGTAGTCATTAATCATTCTTTGTTAAGTTGGTGTATTCAGAATAATATCGATACTTACATAATGGGAAGGTATTTCTTCAATTCATACTGCGAAACAATCCCCCGATAGCGATCCCATTCTATTAATTTGTTATCAACGAACTTGTTGAAGACGTGATCACCCAACGTCTCCCGCATCAGTTCGCTGTTAGTCAGCTCCTGTACTGCTTCGTAGAGATCACCGGGCAGGGTTTCTATGTTCTGCTCAACTCGAGATGCTGCGGTCATCTCATATATATTCTCTTCTATGGGATCGGATAGGGTGTACTTATCCTTGACTCCCTTCATGCCCGCTGCCAACATTACTGAAAAAGCTAAGTAAGGGTTGCATACCGGATCAGGGCTGCGTAATTCTATTCTGGTGGATTTTTCCCTGCCGCTGCGGTAGCTGGGCACTCTGACCAACGCCGACCGGTTCTTCTGCCCCCAGGAGATGTAAACAGGCGCTTCATAGCCGGGCACCAGACGTTTGTAGGAGTTTACCCATTGATTCAATACCGCAGTAATCTCACGCACGTGTTTCAGGATTCCGGCAATATATGATTGAGCGAATTCAGAGAGATGATAATCGGCATCCGCTGCGAAGAAGAGGTTGCTATCGTTCTTAAAGATCGATTGGTGAACGTGCATGCCGCTGCCGTTCTCACCGAAGATCGGTTTGGGCATAAAGGTTGCGTATACGCCGTTCTGGCGAGCTATCTCCTTTACCATGAAGCGATAGGTGATAACCTTATCTGCCATATCCAATGCGTTACCATAACGGAGATCAATCTCATGCTGAGACGGAGCCACCTCGTGGTGAGAATATTCTACCTTGATACCCAGGGTTTCCAGCACCTGAATGGTTTTCTTACGCAAGATTGTTCCCTGGCTCACTATTGAAGCGTCAAAGTAACCCACTTCGTCCAGTACTTTCACATCGTGTTCATCCTCAAAATAGAAGTATTCCAGTTCGGGTCCTACGTAGTATGTCAGACCATCAGCGGCGATCTTTTCTAAATTACGGCGCAGGACGTAACGCGTATCACCCTCAAAAGGCGCTCCTTCTGGTGTTTTCAGGTCGCAGAACATGATAGCGGAACGAAATTCACCAACCTCATCTCCTAAAATCTTAAAGGTCGATGGATCCGGAAGTGCCATCAGATCGCTTTCATGAATGCGGGCAAATCCTTCGACGGATGACCCATCAAAGCCCATCCCCGTTTCCATTGCCATGGGAAGCTCGCGTGGTGTTATGGCAAAACCTCGCAACTGCCCTAAGATATCGGTAAACCAGAGGCGAATTATGGATATCTTTTCGTCATTTACGACTTTCAGTACTTCTTCGCTTGTCATGCAACCCCCTCTAAGTTACGTTTCGTTCAGATTCAACCCACTGCTTTATGTAGTCAACTGCTTCCTGAGTCGGTGTGCCAGGGCCAAAAAGTTTGCCGACACCGATCTTTCCCAGCTCCTCGATGTCGTCCGGGGATATAATACCACCACCAGTGAGGAGTACATCGGTCATCTCATGTTCTTTCATCAACTCGTTTACGCGGGTAAACAGGGTCATGTGTGCTCCGGATAGAATTGATAGACCGATAACGTCCACGTCCTCTTGCATGGCGGCTTCAACTATCATTTCCGGCGTTTGCCGCAGCCCCGCGTAAATCACTTCGAAACCGGCATCGCGAAAAGCGGATGCCATAACTTTGGCACCACGGTCGTGCCCATCTAAGCCCGGCTTGGCGATCAGAATGCGTATCTTGTGGTTCATGGTAGTAAAGACCAGTTGTGATTTATCAGATTATTGTTCTTTTTTTTTAGTATTATGCGTAGTGTGCCATTCAGTGACGAATCGATGCTTTTTATTGTTCATAGGGGCACACCCATGTTTTTTAGGAATTTGTTAAAGGAGCATCTAACAATTCGCTTAAATCTTTACGTAGAAATAGAAACAAGAAATAATCGTGGGCAGGACTCTCAGGTGGGACGTCTGCTTTATATTTTTTAACCAGAACGTACTGCTCAAAGCGCGGATCACTGGCGATAAGTTCCGCTTCAGGTCCGTAAATCCAGGGTTGGTGGATTTTATCCCACTCGTAACTTGTAATAACAACTGCACCGGCATTGAATGAATAAAAATAATCCAGAATTTCAGAGGTGGATAGATCCTTTTTTAAAAGCACTTCGTCATTCAAGCGGCTGAAATCAACGGTCTTAAGTCCGGAGTAATACGGAATAGCGCCCGTATCATGTATAACGATCAACCATTCGTCAGAAGGTACACTTTCCCTGAGAAATGTACCCGCCGGAATATGCTCTTCATCTATCATGCTTTTATAGGCAGTCTTCAAATACACGTACTTTTTTAACTGATTGACGTTGACTAATAGTTGAACCGCGAAGAGAATAATCGTCGCGGTCCCGATTATCCGATACATCATGGGTTTATTATGCCTAACTTCCTTAAGCGCATGAAAACCTAAACTTAAAAAAACACCTAAAAAGATCAAAGAGATGGAGAAAAACGGCACAAAAAAGCGGAATTCGAAATTCATTAATAGCCGTGAGCGAAGGTATTGAAAGTTTACCAACACTGCAAAAGCAAGAACGGCAAAACCGGCGATTAGGAACTCCGGCTTCATCAGGAAAGAATACCGACCTTTAACTTGCGCTATTACTGCTTTGAGATTTATCGAGTTTAATATTATGCAACCTATGGTGGGAATTGCCAGGTAGAATATCGAAAATATAGCTAACTTGATTATAGACCATTTTTCAAAAATAGTTGGACTGTCTTTCGCATAGAATGTATTGGGGAAAAACTGGCCATAATATTGCCATCTGCAGATAAAATATATGAAGCCTGGAATCACAAATAGAATACAGAAACGAACAATAAAGCGCCAAAACTCATTCCTGTCGTATTTTCTCTTGTAGTATGCCAGTGCAATAAAAGACATCACAGCTAATATAACTCCTTCCGGTCGGACGAAGCCAGCAAATAGCAGTAGTAAAATCAATCCGGCTTCTTTGGGACCTCTTTTATCAGATGGGGTTAAGTTGCTGAATAGAGCATAAATACATACCAGCAGGATTGCGCCGAAAAAAGTTGTCTCCATTCCGCTCCAAGCGTGAACAAAATTAAAAGGAGCAGTAAAATAAAGTATCAAGACGATTGCGTGAGCCAGCCTTTGAACTTTTAATTTTCGCAGTAATAGATGAAGGACGAAACCACTCACAAAATAAAAGATTATACCGATTATCTTACTCATAACCAGAGGGGATATTCCCAGTTTGGCAAAAAGAGCCAATATGACTGGTAAAGCGATACCTGTGTATCCTTCAATAGGATCTTCGCCGACATTCCAGGTAAGCTCTGAATGATCGGCTAAATTGTGCGCGTACCGATATAATATGTAGGCATCATCAACCGTCCATTTGGGAAATACCGTCATTACGATCAAAGCGTATGACACGATGATGATATAAATGATTCCCCACCAACTCTTTAAGAATCCAAATTTTCTGTCCCTGACTTTTTTATCCGATGGTTCTACCAACATTACCTGGTCTCCTTTGAAGTTAGTTAAAATCTGAAAACGGTGACGATTTGCATGTATTTCATATCGTCGAAGCGCTTGAATAGGATGATATTGAACAACTTAAAAAACTTGCTCCTGGTGGGATTTATGCCTTTTACAGCCAGTATTTCACCACCCAACTCACCAATTAATCGGATAATACTCTTGTGCGTGAAAAAGCGCAGGTGTGTTCTATCTAAGATACCGTCTTGAGTATATTTCCAATCTCCTCCAAAGACGAGATGTACTACGTTCTTGATGTACCGCACATTGGGGATGGAAGCGACAACCACCCCTCCTTCACTGAGCAGTGTTTTGCCGTATTCCAGTGCTTCTTCCGGTTCGACTAAATGTTCCAAAACATCATTGAACACCAGACAGTCGAAGTAGCCCGCAGGTAGATCTAAACCCTCTTCGAAGTTATCTTCAACGACTTTATCCAACCTCCCGACCGCTTCTGCCGCCGCGTCAATATTCGATTCCACTCCCCAGACCTCAGCACCGTTCCTCTGTTTAATCATCGCCCCAAAAAAACCATAGCCACAGCCAACCTCCAAGACTTTCTTAACGTCCTGTGGAACAAATTCTATTATCTCGGGACGAATGTTACTGAAGTAGCCGGGATCGTGAGTTGGCATGGATGGCTCTTAGGCTTCTCTCCTGCTGTATTCCTTCTAAATTCTAACTCTAAAATGATATTATCTATTTATCTACCTGGTGTTTTTCCTCATCAGACAATATGAAATGGGCTGCAGTTACACCGCCAATCGATGAGCTTTGGTTATACTTATAGCCGAAATAGTCGAGCTCACCGGGCAAGTTATCATGATGAATCCAAGATTGTCTCGTTGTTTCAACGAGAGTCTCATAATCAGTCAGAATAGTCGAGGAATTTAATGTGATAACCCAAATACCTTTTGGTAATTCAGCTAATTCATCCAAACTTCCAAGTCGTTCCCCGGTTCTCAAATACTGATAACCGGCATGCTGTGGCAAGTCGTCCTTGGAATAAATATATTCGGGTTGCTCTCTTCCGTGATAATACAAGAAAGGGAAAAAGCTGAAGGACCTGATGCTTGGATCTGAATAATGGACTATTATCTCCTGCTCGGTGATTTGATTTTCTACTTCCCTGGCAATTTTTGAAAAGGAATGGCCATCGACTCTTTCCACTTCATACCAAAGATAACGAAAATCATCGTGAACTTTAAGATAATGAGTGTAATAGTAAAGGTTTGAATAAAGCAGAGAGATAAATACAGCGCTCAATACAACGGTTCGCAAAATCTTGCTTTTTACGCTTTTGTAACCGTGCAGAATAAGTGCAAAGTAAATGGGGAGTAAAAATAACAAATACCGACCATAGAGAATAGTTGGACCAAGAGTAGATAACACACAACTAAATAGAACGGTGCAACAGAATAAAATCGCCAAAGCCGTGATTTGTTTGTTATCCTTCCAGCTCCGTATTCCCATAATGAATCCAAGGGCAAAAGGGATATTAAGAAAGAACGCTAAAAGATATTTATCTGAAAAATCGGTGCCTGTACCTAAGAAGAAGAACACTTTCGCTATTTGGCCAAGTGTAATATGAGCCTGAACTTCTCTGCTTAGATTGATATACCTTTCGAAAAAGGGAACCATCCAGAATAGCATCAAGATAAAGACTAATAGATGAAGGTAGAGGAAACGCGAATACCTGGTAAATCTGAATCTGTCCCTGAAAAATAATACCAGAAATTCACCTGCCATCACAAACACCATGAACAGAAAAGTATAAAAGCCCAAAAGGTTGGATACCGCTACCAGCACCCAATATTTCCAGGCGTTCGTTTTGAGCGCCTTAATGAAGCCAAGAAAAGAAAGACTGCATAGGAGGACAAATAAGGAATACATTCTAATATTTTGAGAATAATAGATTAGTGGCACGGAAAAAGCGCATAATAACCCAAAGTACAGGGATTCCTTCCTGTTAAACAGCTCGCGCCCTATCAAATAACAAACCAGCGGTATCAAAGAACCAAAAATAGCACTTAAAAATCGAAGCCAGCCAATATCTGTACTAAAGTAGCCCCATACTTTTAACATCCATGTGTAAAATGGGGGAAAGTTTTCAGTGGTACTGAATGACCAGATTTCTGCAAATGACATCTCGGTCTGAAAGAGGATCGCAACCTCGTCGAACCAGAGGTCAAGGTCGAACAACCTGTACAATCTCAGTAATATTGCGCAAAAAAAGATGAAACTTAGCAGTATTATATCATACCGATACAGATTTAAGGAAAATTTTCGAACGTGATTTGTCGTCTTAAGATTTTTCAATTCGGTGGTGAGGGGATAATTTTATTTTAGTTGAAACTATCGGCCAAATATCTTTCATTCCTGTCGTTGATCAGCAATGTCGATTTCAGAATCTGTAATTCTACCCTCAATCGACTCAGCGATAAACGTTGCGTATTCTAAAGCTCCAGCCTCATTAAGATGGCAATCAAAGTCATAATACAGATTATCCTCTTCTATCGACCGAAAACGGTCCACAGCAGAAATACACTCTATACCCGCGTTCTCAGCAGCGAGGAGAACAGCTTCCACCGAAGCCTGCGAAGTTAACAGGTTCTCGTTCAAAATATAGCCCATTAATTGCATGTTTTTCGAGCTGGTTGGGCTGATAAAAGGAGGATAAGGAACTATGCTGACGATAACCTCGCAGTCGTATTCTTGGGCTATCCCCTTAATGTCTCTCAAATAGTTTGACGCCTGGTCAATAGCCCTTTGAGTCTCTCGAGCATTAGTATTCTCATGATATAAAAAGCGATCTGGTACAAGAACGGCATCGTAAACGAACTTCGGGTTCAATTGCCCGTCAAAAAACATCCTTTGAATTCGCTCGTCTATTTGGTAGAAGCGATTTTCTGCTTCTATGGTAAACAAATCAAAAATCTGTCTGCCTTGTTCCTGCCATTGCGGTGTAATGCCTACTTCAATATCCTGGTTGCCAAATATACCTTCACTAAGTAGAATATACCCAACGAAAGGATAGAGCTTTTTAAAATACTTTGTGAGCTGTTCAAGCCTTGAGGCTGTGCGGTCGTCTCCTTTCAATAGCCGAGATTGCATAAAACGTTTTGGGGCGATCTGATAAAGATCATTCCCCTGGAGAATGTTTACGATAACCAGGTCAGGCTTCAAATGAGGAAGAGTTCTTTTTGCGGTATAAAAATAGTGCATGGGGTGGTGTCCAGGCCCGCCTAAATTGTATATCCTCACATTGTGACCCTTTTCATTTAGCATATTCTGTGCTACCCATGGCCAGGTATCTTCAAATTCCAGCCCCCAGCCGAATGTGAAGGAATCACCAAGCATGAGGATTTTGTAGGTCTTGCTATCTTTTTTTAAATCGGGATCAGGCCCCCTAAAGCCTAAATAATTTATACTTGCCGTATATGAAAATTCGGGTGTATCATAAAGCGCGGTGGTGTTAGGTGTGAAGATAAAATCTCTCTCCTTAATGACCATCCCCAAAACGAAATCTGCCAGTTTTAGACCGCTCAGGACAATGAATGTCGCAGCGATTAAAACGATGTTGTTCACAACCAACTTTTTAACTTTGGCGTTCCTACGAAAAAAGGCAAATAATGCCAGAATGGACAATATATATAAGATTAAAATGACAGCTAATGAGACGAACAGCGGATCACTGGGGATGCTGGGCCGTGCATGTAATACGCTATTCGTCAAAGGCATGAGAGTAGAAAGTAAGATGAATCCTGTAATTGAGTAGCGCGTTAAATGCCACCAATTTAAAGCGTTGCCAGGGAAGACACCCCCTTTGAACTTTTCATTCACCGAGAATACCAAGGTAGATAATGCGTTTTTCTTGTTGTATTTAATTGCAATTGAAGACCACCTTCGAGATACCGTCATTCCATCCTGAACCATCATAGATCATTTTTCAGCTACGCAAAGAGATTGAAGAGAAGTGTTCCTGAAGATAGTTTTACCGTCATTTCAGAGCGTTCGATGTTTTGCCGACATTAATCGCAGCAACTGCAAGTCCGAGGTACATCCACCAATCGACATTGCTATAAAACGCACCATCAATCAGCCAATTTAAATATGTTGCGAACAATCCCCAAAGAAAGCCAAAGCAAAGATAGCTATATTTGTGTGATGTAAAGCTTAGGTAGCACTTCCAAAGAGTATGAGAATTTTTTAAAATTAGCCATAAGAATAAAATCAAACCGACAAACCCAAAGTGCAAAATGATATCGAGGTATAGACCGTGCGGATGGAATATGGCAATATCCTCCTGATAATTGGCGATTAAAAACCCATAGTCGCCTCCCAAGAGCCAAAATGCTGCTAAACCCAATCCTCTTACTAGATGATTCTCCGTTAAAATAATGTCTTTACAAATATCCCAGGTTTGCAGACGGAACTGCATTGAACCAACATTCAATGGGTCAGTCAATACTTGTGCAAATGGGCCCATGATACCGGAAATACCTGAATAAATAATCACAGTAATTACAGCAACAGGAATCAATATGAATAAAAATAAACGACTTAATATTCTTATAGCATTCACCTTGTTTGGATTCTTGATACCATCCACGATGTAAAACAGTGCCGAGCCAACCACCATGCAAATCAGAGTCATTTTGGAACTCAGATAAAATACTATACTCAAAAAGGCCAACAATATTGTGGCCAGAATAATCTTTGATAATCGTCTTTTTGACCAATGATAGTAGGCGAGAGCCAAGAAGAATGAATAACTGATATAGGTGGCGGTACTGTTCTTATAGGTAAATGCCATCATTTCTAAGCCACTCTCACTTCCTGTATCCGTTCCACCACCGATACCTGCATTGATAGCGTATACCGTAGCACCTGCTGCAAGCAGTGCAGCGCCTATCCATGTAAGTACCGCGATATCAAGATACTTCTCATTATTTATTACAAGTGGTGTAATTATGAAAAATAGTGTTCCAATAATGATAAATTTAAGTTGCGCCCAGCCAGCAGGATATATCTCATAACACCAGAATATGTATCCTATAAGCACCCATAAGAATAAAATGACAGTTATAGTAAACTCAGGGAATGACGCCTTAACCACCCTGCTGGATTTACTCAATAAGGACTTAAATACCCAGCCAGCAAGGAGACCTGACCCAATTATGAATTCCATTCGTAAAGGGTGACCAACGGCGAAAAGTGACTTATCAAACCAAACCGCCAAAACCAAAATCATATACATAATAATGGGGCTTTCAAAAGCAATTATGGCGCCTAAAAGACCTACTACAAAAAATAGAGCATAATCAGAATTCCCCATAAATATAAATGCAAGCACAACTTGGAAGCTTAGTAGTCCTAGAAGTGTAACAAATCGACTCTTTAGAAGAAATGCTATCGGGATGGCCAATCCGAGAGCTAGGAAGTTTTCCGCTTGAATACTTCCTGAAAACCAGATGAGCCAGCCAAGTGCAATAAGTGCAGCCACATAAGCGACAAAGAGATATATATGACCCCGCCTCATGGGCGGTATCTCCAATTTCGGCCAAGGTGCAGTTCGATAATTTCGAAGAAAATCTTTCATTTGCGAAGTAGATTACATGGTTAGACTGAAGTAACGAATTTCCATGAAAAATCTCAAATATGAGTATGTTCCCTGTTTACATCAAATATTTACCAGATTGACAACAACGATATAGGAATTCCCAGACTATGGATAATCTCGAGGCGATGAATTCTCCTTACCTGTATAATTAGATTCATTCTTCCCGCCCTCTGCACTGAATAGCCAGACATCCCAATGGGAAACCTGTTGACGCTTTATAAATGACATGTCTGGCAATTTCGCAATGATTTCCGTCTTGGCAACACCAAAACCGAAGTCGGTATTCATATAATCTATCATAGCTTCCACCTCTGATGTATTAGTTGATATTGAATCAACATGAAAAATAAAAGCCTGCAGGGGAAGCTCACGGACTTTGTTCGTATATGGTCTATACCGATCAACACCATTATAGGGTGCTATGATGATCCTCTCTTCAGTGAGGAAATTAACCCTGTAGGAAATCCAATAATCAGCGTATCCTCCCTCGACTTGGTTTTCATTAAAGAATTCTTCGAGAGCAGAAATGGTCATATGTGAATTCCAATCCTTTTGTTGGCTCCAGATATTACCAACATAAAACAGATTTCCAAAAATGATTTGTATTGCCCAAATTCCAATAAGCATTCGAGCAAGTATCTTAGAAGAATTAAACACGTGCGACATAGAGATAGCCAAAATGGCTGAACCTGCTTGCCAGGAAACAACTACATATCGCATCGCAGAGATACCTATATCCGTATTACCCGCCAGGAGTGCTACGATTAAGGGTACACCAAATAATAGGCTAAATATTGCAGCTCCTTGAGACGCTTTAGGCAGAGGTGACATAGTGGCCAAAGACCATAACAACTTTCTCTCAGACCAGAAAAACCAACCTAAGAAGAATACAAGATTAACCAAGACAATCATCCAAAAAACGATATTCACAAGTGGTTTACTCCAAACCGAACTGTGTATAACATCTAAATAGAACGTTTCCGAGAAAAAAGGCAATCCCCACATTGAGGGTAGAATCTCTCCAAAAACAGCATTTGCACGGTCAAGAATCTGTATTGGGCAAGAAGATACAGTGCGGGGGCTGTGGACCACCCCCAAGAAGAACCAAGCCCCCCACAAGGGGAAATTACCAAGAGTGAGACCACTCATTAAAAGGGTGCTACTACCGATCAACTGCTTACGACGTTTACTGTTGAAAAATAGTAAGAGGACCGTTGTAGATATTAATCCGAAGAGAATTATTAGTGTTAGAATCCTCAATTTTACGAATAAATCTTGTGGTTTACATCCACTTGTAAAAAAGGTCACCACTATCAATAAAAATGCGAATAGGCTCAAACCGAAAAATAAAGTGTTTGGTGAAAAGTTAATCTTAGCCGATATGAATTCGGCTAATCGCTTCCGGAGTATTGACCATTCTGGCATTTGTAACCAATAAAAGGTACCAATAGGTAAAATATAATATACTATCATAGGATGGATCCAAACTCCCAGGCCAAAAATGATTCCTATTAAGAAAATGCGAACTCTTCGGTATTTTCCATTGAATATTTTATTGTGCGATAATAGTAGGGCAGATGTACCAAAAACGAAAAGAGGACATAAACCGCTCGTTGGTCGAAAGGTCCACCATAAGATTTGCCATGAAGGTAGTGCTAGCAGAAATAAACTAATCAAAGCTGTGCGGCTTCCCCAGAATTTGTATACCACAAATCCATGTAAAATTAAAAAGATACAGAATAGAGCTAGGCTGCTAATCCGAATTGTAAAAACCCCTGTACCTAATACCTTCATAAGACTTGCGGCAATATATGATTCAATACACCCCAAGTATCCTTGCCCCAAAAAGTAAATTGGAAGCTTTCCCTCCAGGATATGATGAGCTAATAATCCATGAATAGCCTCGTCACTGTCGAAATTTCCTGCCCACTGGGAGGCAGCCCATAATTGCACCGACATACCCAAACAAACGAGTAAAATAAATCCTATAACAAATTCACTTTGCCCTATTTTTCTAATTGGTTTATCCATCAAAATGATGCCTTACTTTTTGTGTGTCCTGTACCAATCCTAATTCCATTCAACCATCGGCCAACGTAGTCACTCGTCCCCATACATGGAATTGTCGTAGATATGCTCCTCCTCTAAAAAAACGCTGGTTCAGTATATTCGCTGAATACCTCCTTTAAAACCCCCACCATCTCACCTAATGTACAGTAAGCATGGGCGCAATCTATGAAGTGGGGCATCAGGTTATCTGTACCTTCGGCGGCTTCTCGCAGAGCGATCAGTTTCTCTTTAACTTCAGCAGAATCCCTCCGTTTGCGCAGCTCTTTCAGGTTCCCTACCTGCCGGTTGACCATCTCCTCGGTTATCTTCAGGATGGGGATTTCCAGCTTCTCATCCTCGTCAACGTATTCATTAACACCGACAATCAGTCGTTCCCGCTTATCTATTTCCTGCTGATACCGGTAAGCTGCAGCAGCGATTTCTTTCTGTGGGAAACCGTTTTCAATAGCAGGAACCATACCACCTATGTCATCAATACGGTCAAAGTACTCCTCTGCCATTTCCTGAATTATGTCGGTTAGCCATTCCACAAAGTAGCTGCCGCCCAAAGGATCGATTGGGTTGGCGACACCGGTCTCCTCAGCTAGAACCTGCTGAGTTCGAAGCGCTAACTTGGCGGCCTTTGCCGAAGGAAGCGCCCAGGTCTCATCCATGGAATTGGTATGCAGCGATTGCGTCCCCCCCAATACCGCAGCCATCGCTTGAAATGCCGTGCGTACCAAGTTGTTCTCCGGTTGCTGAGCCGTCAGCGAACAACCGGCTGTTTGCGTGTGGAAACGGCACAGCCAGGATCTCGGATTCTTCGCTTTGTATTTCTCTTTGAGTTGCTTTCCCCAGATCCGTCTCGCTGCCCGGAACTTGGCTATCTCTTCGAAGAAATCCAGGTGTGAATCGAAAAAGAGGGATAGTCTGGGCGCAAATTCATCTATCTCCAGACCTCGTTCCAGGGCGGCTTCAATGTAGGTGAATCCATCCTTCAAGGTAAACGCCAGTTCCTGAGCCGCAGTTGCTCCCGCCTCCCTTATGTGATAACCGGAGATAGAGATGGTATTCCACTGCGGCAACTCATTAGTACCGAATTCGATGGTATCCACTATCAAACGCAGGGAAGGTCCGGGCGGGAAGATGAATTCCTTCTGAGCTATATACTCCTTCAGTATGTCATTTTGAATGGTTCCGCGCAGGTTTTCGCGCTTAGCGCCCTGCTTTTCCGCGGCAGCGATGTAAAAAGCCCAGAGAATCGCTGCAGGGCTGTTTATGGTCATAGAAGTGGAAACCTTCTCCAGCGAAATGCCATCGAACAGAGCTTCCATATCCCTCAGCGAGCACACCGCCACACCGCATTTTCCCACTTCACCTTCAGCCCAGGGGTCATCACTGTCGCGACCCATGAGCGTGGGGAGATCAAACGCAACGGAAAGCCCCGTCTGACCTTTCTTCAGCAGGAACTTGTACCGTTCGTTGGTATCCTCAGGAGAACCGTGACCGGAAAACATGCGCATAGTCCACAAGCGACCCCGGTACATGTTACTGTGAATGCCTCGTGTGAACGGGTATTCCCCCGGGAATCCCAGCTTGTCCATATAATCGAACTCAGGCAGGTCGTCCGGAGTCACCAGCATGGGGATATCCTCACTGGAGGTGGTCATGTAGCGCTTCAGGCGGTTCTTCGATCCTTTGGCGGTTTCTTTTTGCCAGTGGTGTTTGGCTTTCTTCACTGAATCTTTATCATCAGACATGATGGCATTACCTTTTCTTCAAAAAATCCTTTTTCAATTCAGCCGCAATGCTAAAGGGGTTATCACCCTCGTCCAGCCTTTTCTCTAAAAGCTCAAGACGATCTTCATTCCACATGCTGCGCCGCAACTCACCATTGACCAGTTGCCTTATCCGTTCTCTGCGGCGGTTTCGTCTTTTCTCCTTCAATAACCCCGATTCCGCCAGAGTACGCCAGTGATGCTTAAGCGCATCCAATAAATCCCCAACGCCTTCACTTCTGTTAGCTATTGTGGGAATAACCGGCGGGTTCCAGCTATCCTCATGGTACTTGAGTTCGAGCGCCGTTTTAAGTTCTCCGGCAGCTCGTTCAGCAGAGGGGCGATCAGCCTTATTCAGCACGAAGACGTCACCTATCTCCATCAGTCCAGCCTTCATGGCTTGAACGCCATCTCCGGATTCCGGAACCAGAACCACGATAGTACTATCAGTGGCGCGAGCGATATCCAGTTCAGACTGACCAACACCAACGGTTTCGAGAATAATGATATCCTTGCCAAAAGCGTCCAATATATCCGCAGCGTCCAGCGCTGCTTCAGCCAGACCGCCAAGATTGCCGCGCGTGGCCATGGAACGAATGTAAACACCGGGATCGAGACCAGCGCGGTTCATCCTTATCCGGTCACCCAGCAAAGCTCCACCGCTGAAAGGGCTGGTTGGATCAACTGCAATGATACCTACGGTTTTTCTTTCGCGACGATAAAGCGCACACAATCCATCAGTTAGCGTGCTCTTACCAGCTCCAGGTGGACCGGTGATGCCGATTCGAAAAGCGCGTTCAGTACGATTGAAAATCGGCATTAATTCAGCCGGCAACAAACCGCCCGAATTCTCCACACTGGTAATCACCCTGGCTAATGCGCGAACGTCTCCCCCTCTAAACCGGTCTATCAACGACGATTGTCCCATATCCTCACATATATTCATGTTTAAATCGTTCAAAATCGTCGAAGACTAAGGCACTCTCCTTTTTATAACAGTGACCCTCCTTTTCAAAAGCCGCTATTACTCTGCTGATGGTTTCACGGCTGGTGCCGGCAATGTTAGCTAAGTCTCGCTGTAACGGTAATTCAGGGATAATTACCCGTCCCGCTTTCATCCGCCCGATATCTTCTGCAAGACGGATTAACGTTGTCGCCACTCTCCCTTTGGCATTCCTCAAGGAGAGGCTCTTTATCTGGGTATCCGATTTACGGATCCTACCGGCTAATTCTTTCAACAGAAAAATAGATATCTGGGGATGTGTTTCCAGGGCGCCATAGAATTCCTCTCTTTTCATTACCAGGAGTTCCACTTCATCGAGAGCTGTAACCGTCGCGGATCTGGAAAGACCGTCTATTACGGAAAGCTCCCCGAAGAACTCACCTTCGCCCAATATCGCCAAGATTACTTCGCCGCCGTCTTCACTGATTCTGGAAATCTTAACGCGCCCCCGGTAAATTATGAACAGATTCAGCCCGCGATCATCTTCAAAGATAATCAAGTTATTTTTTTTATAGCGTTTGACCGTTAGCAGATCGTCCAAGTCTTCCAAGCTGTCATCGTCCAAATCGGCGAATAAAGGAACCGCTTTTAGTCTGGATTCACCCATGATGATTCTCCGTAATAAGCTCTGCACTGTTATTTCGAGTTTGCGTAATAACTTCCCGTACTGCAGGAAGCAGGAAAATGCCCTCAAGGGGTTGATCGTTTAGAGCCTTAGCTGTTGCGGCAATTTTTTGACCCACTGGTGACGTTCGATTCAAAATGATCACTCGTTTATCCTGTAACCGGCAAGAACCGTCCCGAAATGATCCCCTATCATACCGTACGTCAAAATCCATCCGGCGTGCCAGGTCCACTAAATGATCTAACAGTTCTTCCTTTCGCATCTTTACCCTTAAAGGTATTTATCCAGTTGGCGTCTTTCCATGTATTCGACTATTCTCTTGACGTCCTGCGCATGATCACGATGACAGACTAACAAGGCATCAGGAGTGTTTATTATTATAAGATCCTGAATACCAACTGTAGCAACCAGACGATCCGAAGAATCAACCAGGCAATTCGATGTGTTAATGAGTACGTGATTATTTAAGTTGACATTGCCTGACTTATCCTTGGGGGATAACCGGTAAACTTCCCCCCAGTTGCCAATGTCAGACCAACTGAAATCTCCTTTAACTACAGCTACGTTCTGGGCTCTTTCCATCACAGCATAATCGATGGAAATAGCCTTCATACCGCTGTAGATGTGATTAAACTGCGCGTCTGCATCAGAACCCTCTATCTTTTTTATCTCGGTGAGTCCTGCATGCAATTCAGGTACCGATGATTCGATCTCTGATAGAATCCTCTTGACAGACCATATAAACATACCGCTGTTCCACAAAAAATCGCCGCTTTCAATAAACAGCCTGGCGGTTTCCAAATTGGGTTTTTCAGCAAAAGTTTTCACACCATAAGCGCCGCTTGCTTTTTTGTCGTCCGGGGAAAACTGGATATAACCATATCCGGTTTCCGGTTGAGTTGGTGTAATGCCTATGGTGACTAATGAATCATCCTGTTCTGCTGTCTGAATTGCCTGTTTCAGACAGGCACTGAAGCGTTCCTGATCTGTGATTAAATGATCAGCAGGCAGAACTACCATAATGCCATCTGGATCAATCTCGGCTAACCGTTGTGCTGCCAGCCCAATACAGGGAGCGGTATTCCGCCCCACCGGCTCTAAGACGAAGTTCTTCTCATTAAAATCCGGTAACTGTTCTTTTATATATCCCACCAATTCGTGAGTGGTCACAATCAACACGTTGTCAGGCGGAATAATTGACGAAATCCGGTCAACGGTTTCCTGCAGTAGAGTATTGGAACCGAAGATATTCAGCACCTGTTTAGGTTTCTTTTTTCTCGACCGGGGCCAGAATCTGCTTCCGACTCCCCCAGCCATGATTACAGCGTGATTCATTTTACTGATCTATATTTATGATTTGTTAATCCGTCATATAGGAGTTACTCTTCCATCTTGATCCTGTTTGGATGCCAATGTAAAGTAACGGCTTCAGTTTCCCATCTGGACCTAACTCGCACGGTATCGTCGAAAACCTGGAAGGGTTCTGAATAGGTAAATGGATCAAGTTTACCAGGTGTGAATATATGGTTACCATCCAGGTCCTCATATAGCCATAAGCGGTAATTAGCTGCTATAAGCTGTGTTAAATGGAAGGCTCCATCATGGTCCACAGCCGATTCATACAGACCAACACCATCTATCCCTTCCGCAACGATATGAGGGGTTTCGAATGTACCAGTAACATTTCCGGAAATAGATCCGAACTTTTCAGTATCATGAGTGGTGAAGTTCATTATCGCCAGGCTGTCCGATGACCTGTTCCCAAAAATATCCCGGATAGAATCCGGATGGACGTGTATCTGGTAACTTGAATTTTCAGCAAATAACGTATCCGGCAGGAATGTTCCCCACGACGCTCCCTGATAATGCCAACTTCCATTAATCATAATGCTGTCAGAATCAAGAATTTGGACAGCTTTAGGTAAATCGGTCAACGTTACAGCTTCAGAAAAGCCGACTTTTACAGGAGTATCCAAAGAGACGTCGCGCATGCCATTGCCCGGATAACTCCAGGTGAGCGAAGGACCTACTGTATCAACTGAGGTTGAAGTTTCGACTTCCGCGCTGATAGAATCGGCTATGTTACCATTCTCATCGGATAAACCGTTTAACACAATACGGTATATATCACCCGTCTGTTGCATCCCGGTGGTTATGTAGAAAGCGTTGGAATCAGCCTGGTCTTTGTACTCATTAATAACAGGTAACGGTCGGTCTTTGTAGGAAACGATACTTACTTCAACGTCAGATATTTCCACCGGCTCGCTGAAACTGAACCTCATTCCCTGTCTATGAATAGAGACTGCATCTCTTAGATGAGGCGGTTCATTATCGTACCTGTTGAACATCAGGTTAGTGAACGGAAATGAATCCTCCTCTGCATACAGATCACGATCCGAAATGGCAAATGATTCACTCTGGGCATCCCATATTCTATCCTTACTGGTCTCTTCAATTCCAAATACTCTATACCATCCCTGCGGCAGGAAAGACAACGTAAAGAAACCCTGTAAATCAGGCTGGACGGCAAAAAGCGCCTTCTCTGTAGAAGGATCGGGGGGAAGGCTGTCAACCAATGGGTAAGCCCAAATCCAGGCAGAAGCCGGATCAATCACTCCTTTCACACGCCCTTGAATCCCCGCGCGGTCTATTGATTGACCCGTTGAGAAAGCTAAAACGAACGATTCCGACATCTGGTTGCCGTTACTGTCCTTGATGCCTGATCCGAAAGTAACAACTATGGTGCGGTCAGGAGGAAGCTCTTCATTGAATACGATCTTGATCTTCTTACCCGAAGTTTTTACCGCAAATCCGCTTTCCAAATGTGGACTGATGAAAATCGATCCTTCGACGGAACCACTCAATATCCATTCATCGAAACGTATCCAGGGAGAAATATCCAGAGGGACTTCTGATACTTCAGGTTCCGGATAACTGGAGGTAACCACAGGACCGGTAACGTCAACAGGTCCGCCGGGAGGTGGCGCCTGCCTGGCACACCCTTCGATTAACATGATCCCAGGTAACAAAAACAGAATACCAAGATTAGATATATTTAGCGTAACTCTAATTTCTCCTTGAAATACTCTATGGTTTGATTCAAGCCATCTTCGATGGACACTTCAGGTTTCCAGTTCAATTTCTGTTTAGCGAGAGATATATCAGGGCGCCTCTGTACTGGATCATCCGCGGGTAAGGAACGATATTCGATTTTGCTTTTAGATCCGGTCAAGCTCAAAATTTGTTGCGCGAAGTCCATGATCGATCGTTCACTGGGATTACCCAAATTGACCGGCCCGGTAATATCGTCGCATTCCATCATCGCCATTATGCCGTTAACCAGGTCATCCACATAGCAGAATGATCGCGTCTGTTTACCTTTTCCATAAACCGTTAACGGTCTTCCGCGCAGAGCCTGTACGATGAAGTTTGAAACGACCCGTCCATCATTTTCAGCCATGCGTGGGCCGTAGGTATTGAATATTCGCACGATGCGTATGTCAACCCCATTCTGGCGGTGATAGTCCATCATCAGCGTTTCTGCTGCTCGCTTGCCCTCATCATAACAGCTTCTCACACCTATAGGATTGACATTCCCCCAGTAGCTTTCCTTTTGAGGGTGTTCTATGGGGTTGCCATACACCTCCGAGGTGGAAGCTTGCAGGATGCGCGCCTTAACACGTTTGGCTAAACCCAACATGTTAAGTGTGCCTAAGATATTAGTCTTGATGGTCTTGACCGGATTGTATTGGTAATGTATCGGAGATGCAGGGCAGGCTAAATTATAGACCTGGTCAACTTCCAGGAGTATCGGTTCGATCAGATCGTGGCGAAGTAATTCGAAGTGGCTATGATTGTGCAGATGGCGGATGTTATCCTTGCTGCCCGTAAAGAGGTTATCCAGGCAGATCACCTCATGCCCCTGCTCCAACAGACGATCGCAGAGGTGACTCCCGATAAACCCCGCTCCCCCCGTCACTAAAACCCGCATGTTCTATCCTATGAATTCCGTTATTTCCTCGGTGGCTCCCCGTTAACCGGGCTACGACCCAGCGAATAGTACGTGAAGCCCAACGCTGCCATTTTATTGGAATCGTATATATTACGGCCATCGAAAATGACCGTTGATTTCATGGAGTTCTGCAATGTTTCGAAGTTAGGTTCACGAAACTCGTTCCACTCCGTCACGATCAACAGTGCATCTACACCGTTGGTTGCTTCGTACTCATCACCAACTAAAGTGATCTTATCGCCCAATATGCGGCGCGCTTCATCCATCGCCTGAGGGTCGTACGCCTGCACCTTAGCGCCTGCTTCTATCAGCCCATCGATAATGACAATGGAAGGCGCTTCCCGCATGTCATCCGTTCGCGGTTTGAAGGACAGTCCCCAGAGACCAAATAACTTCCCTGAGAGGTCATCGCCGAAATACCCTCTGACTTTTTCCACCAAGCGATGTTTCTGCCTCTCGTTCACATCCTCCACCGACTTGAGGATCTGCAACTCCATTTCATGCTTCTGAGCCGTGTAGATCAGGGCTTTTATGTCCTTGGGGAAACACGATCCACCGTATCCCACTCCCGGGAACAGGAATTGGTGCCCGATGCGCTGATCAGCGCCAATACCCTGGCGCACCAGCGTCACATTCGCGCCAATTTTTTCGCAGAGATTAGACATTTCATTCATGAAGCTGATCTTCGTTGCCAGGATGGCATTGGAAGCGTACTTTGTCATTTCTGCCGATTTGACGTCCATAATGATAATCGGATGCCCGGTTCTGACGAAAGGACTGTAAAGATCTTTCATCAAGGCTTCCACGCGAGAATCATCAACGCCGATCACCACCCTGTCAGGACGCATGAAATCATCAATAGCAGCGCCTTCTTTGAGGAATTCCGGGTTCGAAACAACGTCGAATGGATGATCGGTCTCGGCGCGGATGGTCTCTCGAACCTGATCCGCCGTTCCCACTGGCACAGTACTCTTATCCACTATAGCCTTGTATCCATTCATAGATTGACCGATGGATTTAGCTACTGCTAACACATAAGTTAAATCGCTCGATCCATCTTCATCTGGAGGCGTACCCACAGCGATAAAATTAATTAAAGATTCCTTTACCGAAGCGTCCAAATCAGTGGTGAATGAGAGACGACCTTTCTTAGTGTTGCGATCCACCAATTCCTTCAAGCCAGGCTCATAAATAGGGATGATCCCCTTCTTAAGCATCTTAATCTTGCGCTTGTCAACATCAACGCAGATGACGTCGTTGCCGGTTTCAGCGAAGCATGTGCCCGCTACCAGCCCCACATAACCTGTTCCGATTACGCAGATTTTCATAGTTATCCAGTTCCGTTGTTATTATCTCATCTATTGGTTTTAATTATTAGTATCCGCTTTGGGTGCATATTTTAAGTGACTCAGGTTATTGTTTCGGAGAAGTTCGTTGGCAACATGGAGCGATTCGAAAGTACCTGCGTCCGTCCACCAGTTTTCGAATACGTCGTAGTTCAATTGATCAAGTTTGATATAGGCGTTATTGACGTCGGTAATTTCCAGTTCACCTCTATCTGAAGGCTGCAGATTTGTAATTATTTCAAATACCTGAGAATCGTACATATAAACGCCGGTTACCGCGTAATTGCTTTTCGGGTCAGACGGCTTCTCTGAAATGCTCTTCACCTTATCTCCATCCAACTCAGCCACACCGAAGCGTTCCGGGTCTTCGACCTGTTTGATAATTATTCTGGCACCCGCTTTCTGCACTGCGAAGTTCTTGACATATTCGGTAATGGGATCAACAAAGATATTATCACCAAGAATGACCACCATCCGATCCCCAAAAGCGAAATGCTTAGCCAGCCCCAGTGCCTGAGCGATCCCACCTGCTTGATCCTGTACTTTGTAGGTAAACTCGCAGCCAAATTTACCGCCTGAACCCAACAGACCTACGACATGCCCCATATGTTCGACACCGGTCACGATCAGTATCTCCGTAATTCCCGCTTCCAGAAGCTTCAATATGGGGTGGTAAATCATGGGTACCTGCCCCACAGGCAGAAGGTGCTTGTTGGTCACCTTTGTCAGTGGGAACAATCTGGTCCCAGAACCTCCGGCTAAGACGATACCTTTCATTTGTTCCTCAATGCCTTTCCGCCTACAGCTATCTTCATATTATAGGACACTCCTATCCAAACGCACATTCAAACTCAAGCGCCCTCTGAAGCCTCCGTCCTCTTCGCCAGCAATATGTCCAATGTTACTCATCCAATCGTGCCCGATCCAGCCTTCCATCTGCAGAAATCCCCCCTGCAGCCAGGAGAATCCCAAGCCCAACGTGTGAGTTCTTTCCACTATGCCGGTGGGGAAGGGTTCGGAATAACCCTCATCTACCGTGTAATTCATATAGGTGGTATCGAAAGGCGCCATCAGATCACCTTCGCCCTGGCGGCGGAATTCCCAAAAACCTTCCAAACGAAGTGCCGCCCAGGGCCAGAAGGCAACGTCAAGTCTCAAGCGGTCGCCATCATTGCCCAACTCTGATCCCAGTGGTAGACCGTAATTCAGATAACGGTAGCGGGGATCAAGCGCGTTGTAAGAGCGGTTGGTTATCCCGCTATAACTTAAGTTAACACCTAAAAAGCCTTTGAGATCTGCCCAGCGTCCACCTACAAGCCAACCCCATTCAGCCGGTTCCAGATCTCGGGAACTCTTCTTTTCGAATTGTATGTCATCTATAAGAAGCTGACCATACAACCGCCATCCCGGTTTGGGATCAGCGACGAAATCGAATCCTATCAATCCGTTGCCTTCGGAATTTTCATTGACCAGTTCCCCGTAATAGGGCAGCAGAGGATTCAACGATCCAAAGCGAATGCCACCGGTGAACAACAGTGTCTCACTTATCCCCAACCGGAGCCAATCGAAGGGGATTATGTCCAGCCTGTGCCCTGAGATAAACCTGTTAGTGCGCTGGTCGGTGGAATCGGTAAAATCGCTAACCTGCCCGATCAAAGCGCTGAATTCACCCCATTCCCAGCGCACGCGGAAACTGATTTGATCCAACCCACGTGCTGAATGGTTCAGCAGCAGATGATCTTCTCCGGGACCCCAATATACATGATCCCGCCCCAGTTTCAATAGCCAGCGCTGTTTCTCGCCAGTAACCGTAAAGTACGCCGCTTCTGTGAAACCAGCAAAATCTTGCCAGACCTTGCCCTGATAAGCTTCATTAAAAGTTAAGTCATGATCAGCGCGCAGTGCAGTGAAAGCACCCATACGACGATTCCCCACACCCGCGCTTAATACAGCATATCCAGTTTCTCTACTGCTCGAACCGTGTACCACATCCAAACCACCGAAAAACCGTCCACCCACTTCAGTACTCCAACCGTCTGCTGAGGTCAATTCAGCGGTGAACTCTCTTAGCAGAAGCTGAAATCGTTCCACAGCCATTCCTACCTCCGGCTCAGGATCAGCTTGGATAGCCGTAGCAACCTGTCCCCTCGTGTAGGGCAGATTGGCAGGATTTAAACTACCTAAATACCCGGCGGTCTGTAACCACTCTATCTCCGTGTAAGCCCAGTGATCCGGTGGCAATGTCTCCCAGGGAGCAGCGTTAACCGAATCACACGTCAAAGAACAGAGTCCGGCATAAAAAACCAGTATGAAAAGTCTTGTCCTACCCCCCAAAGCAAACACCTCTTATTTCAACCCTTCAAACTGCAATATCCGCGTTAAAAACGCGTCGAAAACGGTCATAAAACCGAAGCAGGATATAAGCGTTCCCAATAGAAACAGCCGGTCGAAGTATACCGCGGGAAATTTATAAGCGCTTATCAACAGGATTATGCCAAATATTGTGCGGACGACGCCCATTATCAGGCTTCTCTCCAAACTGAACTTCTTGAAAAACCGCTGCAAGGGCAGGTCCCAATCGGGAAATTCCAACGTGAACTGATGCGCTCGTGCGTAAAACCCGAAGCGCGTGATCGCCCAGCCGCTTAGAGTCGCCACACCCCCTAAAATCCCCTCCAACAAATCAATGTAGTCCAGAAAATAGAGGACTAACAGCACTAAACCAATCAAGGATAATATCGTCCCTGATATACCAAACAGATGCCTGGGGCTGTACATGAGCATGAACCGCAGGTGCCGCCAGCCATCGCTGAAAGTTCTCAGGTGCGGTGGTCTCGTCCTGCCGTCCGGATGAAGCGTGATGGGAATTTCTGTTACTTTCAATTTCGCTTTCGAGGCTTTAATCACCATTTCGGAAGCGAATTCCATCCCGGCGGTTTGCAGGTGCATCCTCTGCAGGGCGTCCCTGGTAAAGGCGCGCATGCCACAGTGAGCGTCACTCATGCCGGTTCGATATAGCAGGTTCAAGAAACCCGATAGGACAGGATTGCCAAGGCGGTGTGTCCAGGACATAGCGCCCGGTTTGATCTCACCTTTTAGCCGTGATCCCATGACCATATCATATCCCTGGCGCAGCGGTTCGATGAACCTGATCAGATCGGTCAGGTCGTAACTATCATCGCTGTCCGCCATGACGATGTACTTACCCTTCGCCTCAGAAAGTCCCTTTATATAGGCGTTCCCGTACCCTTTTTCAGACTGGTGGACAACTCGCGCGCCCAAACCTTCAGCGATCTCCACGGATTTATCTGTAGAGCCGTTATCAGAAATGACCACTTCACCTTTAATGCCCGCTTTCTCCATGGTATCCATCGCCTTACCAATGCAGATTCCCACCGTTACTTCTTCATTCAGGCAGGGCATAACCACGGAAACTTCAAACTTTTCCTTAGTTTTGCTTTTCCGGTTTACTTTATCTGATTCCAATCCACCAATCCTTCCCATAAGGGACGATTTTCAGCATACCAATTGATTGTCTGTAAAATTCCATCTTCCCAGGTTACTTCTGGCTGCCAGCCGCATAATTCATTCAACCTCGAAGAATCAGCTAATAAATCCGCCTCGTCAGTTCGTCCCGGCCGGAAGCGTTTATCTCTGCTGACCAGTTCTTTGGGTCCCCAAAATCCCGCTTTGTAACCTGAATCCAAGATTAAAGAGGCCCATTCACCAATGGAAACGTTCTTTCCCTGTCCAAAGACATAGACCTGCCCCGGTTCACCGTACAATGCCGTCAATAAATGTCCCCAAACGCCATCAGTGACAAAAGTGAAGTCACGTTTGGCGTGGGGTGATCCTATTTCAACAATATCAGTTGATAACGCCTGAGTTATCACCGTTCCCGTAATGAAACGCGGGTTCTGCCGGGGGCCGAAATTATTGAACATGCGGGAAACGACCACCGGAATGTCATAGGCGTCGAAGAATGTCCGGCAGAGGAAGTCTGCGGCGACTTTGCTGGCAGCATACACGCTCTTCGGGTTTAATGGTGATAATTCATCCAGTAGAACTCCGCCGCCTTCCACATGGTGATATTTTTCAGATTTAGCAGGATCGCAGCTACCGTATTCTTCCGAAGAACCGGCGTAATCGAAGCAGTGCAAGTGCAGATTCAACTCGCAGACCGCTCTGAGCAAGTTCAGTGTACCCAAAACATTGGTCTGCAGCGTCTGTTCCGGCTGAACCCAGGATTCACCTACATGCGCTTCCGCCGCCAGGTGAAAAATTATGACGTCTCTCTCACCCTGCAAGCACTTCAACGCCCCAAGCACCTGGTCTTCATCGGTGATGTCGGCGAACTGCAGCTCTATACGCTCGGTCAGGTGAGATATATTTTTGAGTTCCTCAGCCGGTTTCCGCACCAAGGCTTGAATTCGAGCGCCCTCAGAAACCAACTTTTCGATCAGATGAGATCCAATGAAACCATCAGCACCTGTTATCAAAATGGGTCGGTCGCGGTATTGGGTCGCCGCTCTACTTTGAAAATCTTTTATCCTGGCCAGTGTCCCTCATTCCTGTTTTTAGTATGTAAGGCTAAAATTAATAAAGATAAACCTTAAAGTCAAGCTCTTTTGAAACTCATAGCATGCTTAAGTAATAATTAACTTAATAACTAAGGGTAAGCTTTCTCATGGTTTAACAGCTGCTCTCCCTCCCGCACCAACCTTAACCGCCTCTAAGGAAACCACCTCGAATACCTGATCTGGCTTTAGCAGATTCATGCAGTCATCTTCGCAAACGGGCTTAAAGCACCCCAAACAATCAACGTCAGGCTCTATGATTTGTCCCAGGTCGTAGAGTTCAAACTCATTGCGGTTAAATATATTGTTAAACAGCACTATCCGCTTGTCCAGCCCTATTCCGATATGTAGCGCCATGGTTACGCCAGTCACCAGCACGTCCACTTCATTCACTAAGTGAAAAAACTGCTGCAGAGGGAAGTAACCTGCGTAAGCCGCGCCTGTCGTTTCAGCCAGTTTCTTGTTCTTTTCGTCCTCATCAGGACCGCCCAAGAGAAGCACTCCCAAATCCGCTTCCTGCAGCTTTCTAATTAATGCCGCCCAGTTCTCGAATGCCCACAAGCGTGAGGGCCAACGCGCTCCGCAGCCGGTATTCAAGCCGATTAGCGGTCTGGGGAGATCTATATCGAATGGTGAAGTACCATCAAGTTCAATTATATATCGTTCGCCCTTGAACTGTAGACCGCACATCGCAAATGTCTCATCAAGATAGCTCAATCTGTTCTTCTGGTTGAGATCATCAAAGAGACCGGTTAGCCACTTAGCGTGTGCCTGGTCATCAATCGGTTCGCAAACACCATCTTTCATGGTGAAACCGAACTTCTCTTTGGCTTTTACCAGTTTGCACAAGGCAATAGCCTGGGAGTCCTTGTCGAGATTGTACAGGACATCGAAAGAAGTAGCTTGCAGGTATGCAAGACTGGAAGCATCCAGTTTGAATATCCTGTCAACTTGTCTTTGAGGTATAACTTCCGGCGTTTCTGTCAGCCAGGTTATGTGCACACCAGGTTTCTTTAGAACGTGAAGCAGGGGCGTCGTGCGTATAACGTCCCCGACCGCCCCCAGCTTGATTATCAGAATTCGTTTGCTGATGGGATCATATTCCTCGCAGCCTTCGCAGTGAACTCCCTTGCTTTTATGCGGCTTGCAGGGACGATCCCCTAAAAAGTGGCGGCAATCAGTGTGAACCATCACTTCTGTTGAAAACCCCAATTTATCCTCTACAATCAAATCAGCGATCTCCCATCCATTTCCGGAAGTGGTTCCATGTCCATCATTTTCATAATGCTGGGCGCTAAATCAATTATCCCGAAATCATCAATCTGAATCTGGCGGTCTTTGACGTATAGAGCTGCATCCCAGAAGGTGTGCATGCCCACCAAATCACCCTTGAAGGTGATGCTGGGCTGTCTGACGTTTGCCTTCAGATCGTAACCATCATAGGGTATGGCGATTAAATCTGCCGCTTCTTGTGAATATAAACCTGTGTACAGATCGTCTCTCCGAACCACCTGCTCAATGATACGGCTGCCATCATCGGGATCGGTCATAGTTAATAGCGCTTCGGCTAATTCGTTGGTCAGAGCCTCCGCCTCAGCTCCTTTAGGAACAGCCCCGTTCTGTTCGCGACCCTCAAGGTTTAAGAATACCCTTCCCGGAATCAGGCTGTACGCTCTGCTGCTGCTATCCATATCTGCAACGGAACGCGGCTGATCGCCAGTTAACTTCAGGTATCCCCTGTCTTCCAGCCACTGATTTAAGTAAACTTCCTTCTTCACCGTGCAGAAACCGTGATCAGACAGCACTATGAATTCCGTGTCATCTTTCGTACGGTCGTAGAACTCACCCAAAAGTTCATCGACTTTTCCGTAGAATTCAAGGAAACGCGCATGATATTTGGGATCTTCCTTTTCATAGTGTTCCCACAGAAAATGGTTGATCCGATCAGTTTCCATTACGTGAAGCTGGAAGAAGTCCCATGGCTCTCTTTCGAAAATCCTCCTCGCTGCTTCTAAACGTCTATCCAGCGTTACGAACAGATCTTCGAAGAAGGCTTCTTTGTCATTTCTACCCAAATTGGCGTCTGCATCGATGCGGTAATCCCACTGTTTCAGCTCAGCACCAAATTCCCTGGGATAAGCGCATTTGAGCACGTCCACTGACAGGAACCCGCCTATCAAGATGCCGTTTACTTCCTTCGGAGGCGACGTAACCGGAACGTTGATGACCGCCACCCTCTTGCCAGCTTCTGAGAATATATCCCACAGTGTCTTAGCGCCCATGTGTATGGCGTTGGGCAAAAATATCCCGAAGGGATTGGGCTTTCTGTCCACGAAACCGAAGATGCGGTGTTTTCCTGGATTTACGCCGGTCATGAAAGTTGACCAGGCGACTGAAGAGATGCACGGCTGCACAGAATTCATCTGATGCAGTTGCCCGCCATCTGTGATTCGCTTCAGGTGCGGCAGGTCTCCTGCCGCGATGTGTTTCTTCAGGAAAGTCTGTGGCGTTCCGTCTATACCGATGACGACCACACGCCGGGTCGTCCTGGCATTTCCTTTATTGAAGAAAAATTTCATTATGTATTTCCGTCAGTTCCAGTAGGACATGCTTCGTCTCACCTATGGTGAGCTGGAAGCATGCCACCCATATACGGGGGCAAGCCCCCGCGCTACTTTCAGAGTGACATCTTTAAGGATAACCCCGTTTCACATGTTATAAGTATCCTAACGCCTTTAAGCGTTCGTTTACTTTCTCCTCTTCTTCTTTGGTGTATCCCGATGCTGTTTTTTCTGATTCGATATAACCCAGTTCTTCAAGCTTGATGATTACCTTAGCTGCAGATTCTTCGGGTGATTCCTTGTCAGAATCACAAACAACGTCAGGATTTTCCGGAGACTCGTAAGGATCACTGACACCGGTGAAATTTTGAATTTCACCCGCCAGCGCTTTTTTGTACAACCCCTTGGCGTCGCGCTCTTTTAACACGTCAATGGGGCAACGCGCGTGAACTTCGACGTAATCACTGATCAGCTTGCGGTTTTCCTGTCTCACGGATTCATAAGGACTGATGGCAGCAGCTATAGCTACCACCCCATTCTTAGATAGCAGATGGCATACAAAACCGATGCGGCGGATGTTAATATCCCGGTCTTCCTTAGAAAATCCCAGGCCTTTGGACAGGTTCCGGCGGACTATATCGCCATCTAAGAGTTCAACTTTTCTGCCTCTTTCTCGCAGTTTTTCACTTACCATCTTTGAAATCGTGGTCTTTCCTGCTCCGGAAAGCCCCGTAAACCAAATGGTGAAACCTTTCTCACTCATCTTTTCCATCGTTTCTCCCCCCAGTGTTCTGTTTTCTGTTCTCTGTTATCTATTTCCTATTTAATTATCTTCCCCTCAAAGTCCTCCGGCACCTGGACGCCTAAATGATCCAACACCGTTGGCGCTATATCCATCAGGTGAGCGTCATCATACCGTCGTCCTCCGCCTGGATCTGAAGGATCGTGCTTGATAAAAAGCCCGTGCTGAGCATGATTGGCGTCATCCGGACCGGTATCGTTTTCGAATGACCAGATAGTTGGGTTGCCGATTGAGCCCAAAGAACGCCAATTGAGGTCACCAAAATAGACGATCAAATCCGGAGCGATGCCGTTTACCACCGGGTAGGTCTCTTCGGGTTTGAATACCTTGGTGCCGATGTTATTGCCGTCGGGATCGGTTAACGCTTCTATCTTCTGAATTAATTCATCCCGGAAGAGATCGTAATCGGCAGGATCGATTTGACCTTCCGGTTCGCGTCCCTTGACGTTTAAAAAGAGCCTGCCGTAATAACCTCCTGATCCCCATACACTGGTCTTCGACCAGTCTATGTTGTCGTTCTTCAGACTTTTCGGTTCTGAAGGCATCTCTTTGACCGTCAGGTAACCTTCCCGAATTAACCAGTCATTGAAGTTGATCCCGCCGTCCATCTTCTTGGCGCCGTGATCGGAAACGACCAGAATTAAAGTTTCATCACCGACTTTACCCAGCAGAGTTCCGATCTCTTCATCAAGGTATTTATAATAGTTAAGGATGGACCCTTCGAAGCGGTTTCCCTTTTCATATTTGGGGTGTTCGGGATCCACATATTTCCACATGCCGTGATGTATGCGGTCGGGCCCCATCTCCACGAACATGAAGAAATCCCAGGGCTTTTCATCCATCAGGTAGCGCACGGTGGCGAAACGCCGCGCTGTCATCTGCCAAATCTGCCGGATTAGATTAACCTTATCATCTGTGCGGAAGTCCTTCACGTCAATTATATATTCACCCACGTTATCCCACAGCTCTTTTTTCAACTCCGCAGGATAGGTGAATTCGCTGTCGGTATCGGGAGTTAGAAAACATCCGATCAGACAACCCTCAATAGGCTTGGGTGGATAGGTCTGAGGCACGCTCATAACAACTGATTGCTTGCCCGCCTTACTCAGCAAATCCCATACCGTTGGTTCTTTGACCGCCAACGAATTGGCGTAAAACATCTCATCGTAAGAATGGTTTGCCCTGTTGCGAAATCCGTAGAAACCCAACTTCCCCGGGTTCTTGGAAGTCATCATGGACTGCCACGCAGGGACGGTGATAGCGGGAATGGTGCTTTCCAGAAGCCCATAGGTTCCGCTATCCATTAACTTCTTCAAGTTGGGTAGATCATCTTTCCACTGGTCAAACACAAACTGCGGCGTGAAACAATCCAAGCCTATGACCAGCACTCGTTTATGGTTCATTTATTTTCCGTTTGGTATAATTTCTCTGTGCTTATGGATATTATCACTTATTGGTGGACTACACCCCGCTTGGGCGAGGCTTAGTCCCCCCTACGCTACTTTTCCTATATTCCTTCTTATTTGGTGGACTGCGCTCGTCCCTCAAGGGACGGACTTAGTCCACCCTACATAATTACTCCCCCTTATCCTTCTCCACAATCTCTTTAATTTTCCGCTCTTCCCATTCCTTGCCCAGGAAACTGCCCAATCCGAAGATGGAAAGCCAGTGTACAGCTAGACCTATTCCCCAGCCGATCAGGGGCCATTGAAACCACCAATGCCCGGGACTGGAGAACCAGTTGAACAGGACGAGAAAAATATTGACCAATACATATACCAACAGGTGGGTGTAGAATCCCTTGATCTCTTCGACCCGTTTGCGGGCGCGTTCATAACGCTGATTTTCGTCCATATCAGATTCCCTCTGAGGCGATATTGTCCTTATTTACGGGTGGCTCTATAGCCTCTTCCAACTGCACGTGCTTCTTGTAATGCTCATATAACTCGAAAACGTCACGTACATAAGCGTACGTTTCGCCACCGCGGCAATACCCGTGTTCCACAACTTCGTCATTAAAATATTCCGCGCTGGATTTTTTCAAGATAAAGTAACCGACGTTATCATCCCATATATCCGGATCGCGGTCGTATTTTCTGGCTAATCGGCGAGCATCGAAAACGTGTCCTTGCCCTGCGTTATATGATGCTAAGATGAACTTGGTTCGTTCTATCGGATCGGTAATGCCCTGCCATATACCTTCCAGCCATTTCAAGTATTTAGTTCCGGCTTTCAGGTTTTGAGCCGGATCGTATATATCTAAAGCGCCGTACTGCCGGGCGGTCTCCGGAATCAACTGCATCAATCCCACAGCTCCAGCCCAGGAACGGGTCCAGGGATCAAAGTGTGATTCCCTGTAGATCAACGATGCTAAAAGCCGCCAGTCCCAGTCAAGTTCTGTTGCGTGTTGCTTGATCAGATCGTCATATTTGGAGATCCGCCCGCCTTTGAAGGCATAAAATTCGCTTCTAACTCTCTTCCTGTAACCGCCGCGATCCTTGTAATATTTATTATAAATTGTATAATATACGGCACTCTGCTTCATCTCGCGCGTCCACTGATTCACAGTTTCTAAGAGTTCCGGTGATGATTTGCGCACCGCCCAGGCAATACGCTGTGGAAAGCTTATGGGTGTTTCGTAGTCAATGTCCGCGTAAAAGGCTGAATTAATTTTAGCAATATGCTCATCTGCGATGGTGTAATCGATTTCCCCACGAGATACCTGACCGATCAGTTCATCAGTGGAAACGTGACCGGGAACGGTTTTAATCTTAATATCCCCGCCGATCTCTTCAGATAGATTGACCAGGCGAGCGTAATATGATGACCCCTTGCGAACGTGTACTTCGGCGCCCAACAGGTCAATTGGATTGCGAATCAGGAGCCGTTCTATTTCGTGCAGTTTCATCAAGCGCCAGTTATCAGGTTTGCGCTGCACCAGCACCTGGCGGGTTTCGTTGTGGTGTTCTGTGAAAGCTACCTTTTCCGCTCTATCTTTGGTAACCGTGAGACCCAGAGCTATAATATCCACTTCTCCCTGGTTAAGAGCATCGAAGACCAGGTCCATATCCTTGACGATCTTCAGTTCCACGTTCAGGTCCAGATGGTCAGCCAGGATGTTCAGGAGTTCGTACTCGTAACCCATAGGCTGACCTTTGTAGAGAAAATAGCTGTTAGCGCCGTAACCGGTTACCGCGACTAAGTTACCGCGTTCCCGTATCTCCAGCAGATCAACCGCAACCGGCTTTAATTCCGGTTCCTTCTCCCGTGGGCTCTGGCAGGCGAAGAGAAGTAGGGTTGATAGTAATATGATTGAGGGTTTTTTCATGGTAAGCCGTACGGCTAGATTCTACTCCAATTTGTCATTCTGTGTCGTTATTGCTGGTCATTACCCCAACTTGTCATTCTGGCTTGTCCAGAATCAGACAAGTTGGTCTTCAAACTGTAACAATCCTATCAAACAGATCCACAAACTTCGGATTAAATTGTCTTATTAATTCTATCTTCTCTATTCTATGTAAGTGTTTCAATTGCTTCTCTCGCACTATCGCATTGTACGCATCATCAAGGAATTCATAATAAACAAGTTTGTGCACTGAATACCTTGCGGTAAAACTCCTTGGATTCACATTTTCCCTATGCTCCTGTACCCTTCTAATCAAATCATTTGTCATACCAATATAAAGAGTAGGTCGCTCATTCGCCAAAATGTACACAGCAAACGTTTTATCTGGCATATTAGATTGTTCTATCGATTCCTAAAAGCTTGTCGGATTCTGGACAAGCCAGAATGACAAGCTTTTTCGCCGTCTGATTTTGGACAAAGCCAGAATGACGGCTGGGGATGTTTTAGTTAAGAAAACAATGACAATAAATCCAGTTAAATTTCTTTAACATAGATCGATTTATAAGGTAAATTTGCCTTAGGATCTATATTATTCGCTTTGCAAAAAGCTTTATAGAGAACGCTCATACATCGCAACGCTTTTGAGAGAACATAAGGATTTACTTCCACTTCATTCCGTGTTACACCGTTGTGTTCTACAGGACATGAGACGATTACCTGTTCATCGTTCTCGGTAGGAAAAGCCATTCCTGCATCGCGAAATTGATGTGCACTTAAATTCCTTATTTCCCATAATAATTCTGGACTTCTAAAATTCAGGGATTCACCATCAACATCTAGGTTTCTCGTCTGTGATTTCTCAGTAGAAATCCAAAATTTATTAAGAAAAGCAACAAATTCCTTCTTATTGTTGAAGCAATTATTTTTTCTGGTGCGACCAGAACAATATGAGGCTGATAAAAGACTAATGATTGAAAACAGAACAGCTCTTACTATATCCTTTCTATTCTCATAGTCTTTATCATTCAGTAGACTATCACAATCATCTATAACTTTGCTTACGAATTCAAAGAAACGATCCATCTTCAGTGAGATCTAATTTAAACTAGTTTAGCTCGCTATTAGGTTAACCTTCTTTCCTTCTATCTTCTAACTTCTACTTTCCAAAAAAAACTCCCGCACCGCATCCACAACCATACCGAACCGCTCTTCCCCTAATTCAGGGAAAATGGGCAGAGCCAGTACTTCTTTTACTGCCTTCTCAGCTTCGAGCAGATCACCTTCGTGGTAACCTAAAAACTCAAAACAGTTCTGCAGATGCAGAGGCACCGGGTAGAAAATAGCACTGAAGATGCCTTTTTCATCCAGGAAAGCTTTCAGTTCGTCCCGCCTGTCGGTACGTATTACGAACTGATGGTAAATATGATGGTTGCCCTCCTCCTCAACGGGCAGTTCAATCGGTAGATCCTGCAAAGCCTCACGGTATTGATCAGCAATCTCCCTTCGCTTCTGGTTCCAACTCTCCAGATGTGGTAGTTTACTCAGCAGCACCGCTGCCTGCAGAGCATCCAGCCGCGAATTTATTCCCACCTCATCGTGATAATATCGCTGCCGCGCACCGTGATCCCGCAAACTGCGCAGTTTTTCAGCCAAATCGTCATCGTCTGTGACGATCATGCCGCCATCACCAGCGCCACCCAGGTTTTTGGTGGGGTAAAATGAGAAAGCCGAAAGCGTTCCCCAATTGCCCGCTGGTCTGCCGTTACGCGAAGCGCCGATAGCCTGCGCGGCATCTTCGACAACATCAATATCCCGTTCCCAGGCCCATCTGTTGATATCCTCCATATTAGCCAATTGCCCGTAGAGGTGTACCGGCAGGATAGCTCTTACATTCGGCTGAGTTATGTTATTTAAAAGATCAGGGTTGAGGTTACAGGTTACCGGATCGATATCCACAAAGATGGCTTCTGCTCCCAAGCGGGTGATCGCCGAAACGGTCGAAAAGAAGCTGAATGGGGTGGTTATAACGGCGTCACCTTCGCCAATTCCCAGAGCCATCAGAGACAGCAGTAACGCATCGGAACCGGAAGCCACCCCGATGCCGTGCTTTACTTCGCACAATGCGGCAATCTGGGTCTCAAGTTCCTGCGCCAGCGGTCCCAAAATAAATCCCTGCGATTGAAAGACCTCTTCAACCCGTTGTTGGACGTCTTCGCGGATGCCTTCGAATTGGGCTTTTAGATCTAAAGGTGGAACTTTCACGCTACCATCTCCTTGATGCTCTCCAGTAGATAGTAGGGAATATTCAGGTTGCCGTGTCCTCTGCCTAAACTCACACCCGGCTTGACGTCTCCGTGGAAATCAGTGCCGCCAGATACCAGCAGGCTATGTCTGCGCGCCAGATCGGCAAATAGAGCTTCATCTCCGCGGCTGTGTTCGGAATAGAACACTTCAATTCCTTCAATTCCAAGCTCGACTAAATACTCGATATTAGCTTCAATGTTCTCTTCATCCTTTATTCGCAAAACATAAGGATGCGCCAGAATGGGTATCCCCCCTGAATTTTTGATCATCAGGATGGCTTCATTCACCGGCAGCCGTTTCTTATCTAAGTAAGCCTTCCCGCCAGCTTTAAGATACTTGTTAAATGCCTCCTGGTAGGATGAAACCACGCCTTTACTCACCAGAAGAGCGGCAAAATGAGGTCTCCCCACCAGATCACCGCCCGATATAACCACCAATTCTTCCATTGTGATAGGAATTCCCATCCCCACCAGCAGGTCTATCATTTTGACGTTGCGCTTGTACCTGTATTCGCGCAGTTCTGTCAGTATGGACTCCATCTTCTCATCTTCTGTATCAATGAGCAATCCCACGATGTGAATGGATCCGAAGGGCGAATCAGCGCTTATCTCAACGCCGGGAACGACCTCTATACCAATTTCTCTGCCGATAGTCAGAGCTTCGGCGTTTCCGGCGATAGTATCGTGATCGGTAATGGCTACAGCTTGCAATCCCTCATCCTTAGCCAGATGAACCAGCTTAGCAGGAGAGAAAGTGCCGTCAGAAGCGGTTGTGTGAGTATGCAGGTCTATCAAGTGTAAGTTCCAAGTTATTTAAACGTTTAAATTAAATATTATTCAGGCAATAAAGCAAGGTCATTTTTATTTTTCTTCAGGGCAGATATTTCAGTGGAAACGCTATTTATCAACCTGACAATCTCTTTTTGGTCAACACTTTGCCCAATTCCACTCCGGGCTGATCCAGCGGGTTGATTCCTAAGAATGATCCGGCAAAGACGGTGGCTATTTCCAGTGTCATCAGGAAATGCCCCACAGAGTACGCATCCACCCTGGGGAAAAGCGCCGTCATGGAAGGACGTCCGGCTTGCAGTAACGCCTCTTCAGTGGCATGTTTCTCCGCGGTAATCAATTCCGATAACGTATGTCCACCCCAGAAATTAAGGTCCGGTTTTTGGGGATATATGCGGGGAATGACGACATCAACTCCGTGATCCTCCACCTCTAAGAAGCAGATCACCTTGTCAAACGGTCCTTCCATGTAAAGCTGCACCATGGAATGTTGATCCGTGGCGCCCAGTGCCTTCTCCGGAGTCTGTCCCCAGAAGATCTCCTCTCCCGCCAGGTCTATCTTTTTCCCAAGGCTTTCCGCCCACAACTGCCGGAACCAATCAGCCATACCCAAAAGGCGGTTACAGTAGGGCATCATCACCACAGTTCCCACGCCCCTGTTATCCCGCAACAGGCACAGTGAAAGGGCGAACCGGTAAGCGGGATTATCCGAAATGTTTCCGTTCGTTCCCTCTTCTGCCGCAAATGCAGCACCCTCGCACAGTCCCTTTACATCCAATCCCCCCAGCGCTGCCGGGAGTAATCCCACCGGCGTCAATATCGAAAAACGTCCGCCCACACCGGAATCTATGCTGAACGTCCTGATGTCTTCTTCTGAAGCCAACTGCCGAAGTTGTCCCTTTTGCGGGTCAGTTGTGAAAACCAAATGTTCTCTATAGCGATCCCCTAACTTGTGTTCCAGCCTCTCCCTGACGATCAGATATTGCGCCACCGTCTCCGGTGTTCCCCCGGATTTAGTCACCACGTTGAAAAGCGTATTCTCCAGATCCAATATCCCCAACAGAGCATCGAATTCGAAGGGGTCAACGTTATCTGGGAAGTGTAGAGCGGGTCCTGATTCAGCATTATCGGGATTTCTTCCTAACGCAGTCTGCAGAGCTGCCGGCCCCAGTGAACTCCCCCCTATCCCTAAAATCACCACATCGGTGAAGCGCCGGCGGACTTCTGCTGAATATTCCAGAATTTCTGCGACAATTTCACCTCGTTTGGGAAGATCGTAGAAGGGCAGATCGCCCCTTTCACGGCGCTGCATCAGATCTTCGTGAGCACGTTGCGCTTGAGGTAGAGCACCGCTGAAAGCTTCTTCTGTCAATCCCAGCGGTTTCCCGACGTTACCCATAAGAAGATTATCGAAATTCCAGCTTACTTTGGTTCCCATTACAGACCCTTTAGATTAAAATGCACAAGTAAATAAGATACCCAAATCCGTTCCAAAAAGCAACGAACAAAGAGGTGAATTTGTATGAATGAATTGGTGGTTCATCGATGGTAAATGTTATCAATTGTAATTTATTTTCAGGGATTTTTAAAAAAGCTTGACTTTGTTATAAACTTTTGGTATATTAAAGTTGTGTATCTTTTGGAGGTTAATGTGAAATCCGCATCATTCATTCTATCTATCTTACTTGTAGTCTCCCTCGGAAACGCTGAGACCCACATCTCAGGTGGGAACATTTCAGGTGTCTGGGAACTAGCTGGTTCGCCTTTTTACATTGAGGGCAACTGCGTTATCACATCCACGAGCACGCTTGAAATTGAACCGGGCGTACAGGTGTTGATGGAGCCTTTAGTCCGCATCCGCTGCGAAGGACAACTGCTGGCGGTCGGCACCGAGACCGATTCGATCCTTTTCACCGCAACCGACACCACCCAGGGCTGTGAAGGATTGGATTTCTTGAATACCGACTCGAGTCCTATGGACAGTTCGAAGTTGGCCTATTGCATCATCAAACATGGTGTTGGATCACCATACCCTGACATGTACATGCATGGTGGAGGACTTTATCTAAAAAATTCATCACGAGTTCTACTAAGCCATTCCCTGATTGCATATTGTAGAACGAGAAACGTTTTCGGAGTAAATGGTACGATAGGGAGTCCCGGTACACCTGGAGAAAGTGTTGAGTCGGGCCACGGAGGGGCTATATATTGCACTAATTCAAGCCCTGCTATTATAAACAACGAGATTTGTTATAATAGAACCGGAGATGCCTATGGTGGAGAAGGAGGCAATGGAACCTACGGTTTCGAAACACTGGATTCAGCCTCGGGTGGTGATGGGGGTGAAGGTGGAACGGCTTTAAGCGGATTAGGTGGAGGGATTTTCCTTGAAGGTTCGCATGCTGTTGTTTACGGTAATGTTATACATAACAATCATTGCGGTGATGCTTTTGGCGGTAATGGAGGCAATGGTGGTGGTGCAGAATCATGGTCTTCTGGAGCTTACGGTGGTGATGGTGAAGAAGGTGCACCTGGGTTATCAGGGTTCGGTGGAGCAGTCTATAGTGTAGCCTCAACGACTGCTTTGGTTAACAATCTGCTCTATCAGAATAAAACGGGAGATGGATATGGTGGAGCTGGCGGCAATGGAGGAGATGCTTTAGGTTTTGGTGGTACATCGAGTCCTGGTATTGGAGCACCCGGAGGAGTTGGCCAGGGAGGAGATGGGTATTCCATTTGTGGTGCGGGTAATAGCAATATATCCTTTATCAATTGCACAATAACAGCACACGAACAAATTAGCCAGGGTATTGGAGGGGCTGGAGGTCAAAACGGTAATCAGGGAAGCTATGCTGCCCATGGTATTGGTATCGATGGTGAAGGTGTTGTTTTTGGTTACAATATAGCTGTCGTTCATTCTATCATTTGGAACAATGTTGATCCCACAGTTACGCTGATTCAGTCCATGACTTACACCTGCATAGAAGGGGGATACACCGGCACTGGGAATATAGATCAAGATCCAATATTTGTCTCTGCGTCGCAGGGAGACTATTTCCTATCGCAGACAGCAGCGGGACAACTTGAGCAATCTCCCTGTGTTGATACTGGTAATCCAGCAACTCCTCTGATTTCTGGTACAACGCGCACGGATGGCGAACCTGATGATGGTATTCTTGATCTGGGTTACCACTACAACTCCACATTGTCTGCTTCCCTTTTATCCGTTTTCCCTGGTGGCCTAAACTTTTACGTGGAATACGGTTATACCAATCCTGAAGATCAGATACTGGTCATATACAATGATGGTCTAGGAACATTTAATTACAATGTTTCAGAGAGTATAGATTGGTTGACTGTTACTCCGATGTCGGGGGGGCCAGTACCTCCTTCGGACACTCTGGTTGTTTCTGTAGATACAACTGGACTCGGAGTAGGAATCCATGAAGGAGAAATCACGATTATCGCTGAAGGTGCGATGGGCAGCCCAAAGGAGATTCCCGTAGCCCTCTCGATTACTCAATCAGGGCCTCTGTCAGGTCCTATCAGCGGCGTTTTACCACAGGCAGTTTATGAAGTTGATGGGGACATTTACGTGGATACCGATAACTACCTGGAAATAGAACCGGGCGTGGTGTTGCTTTTTAATGGTTTATATAGTTTTGACATATACGGTTATCTCCACGCAGTTGGCACTGAGAGCGACAGCATAAAATTTATTACTAACGAGGGGATAGAAGGCTGGAAGGGTCTTCGCTTCTGGGACTCTGCTGCAGATTCGTGCAGTTTAGAATATTCTGTTATCGCTGAAAGTGATTCATCTGCCATATATTGCGATAATGTCAGTCTGGTTATTAAACACTGTACGATTCGAGATAATTATGGTTTTCACGGCGGTGGAGTCTGGTGCAATAATTCACCGGTCATTATCGACAGCTGCACCGTTTCCTGTAATTCTGCCTGGCAGTATGGTGGTGGAATTTATCTTTATCTTTCGGATAGTGCGGAGGTATCAAACTGCACCATAAGTGAGAACTTCGCTAATAATAAAGGTGCCGGAATAAATATTTATGGGTCAAATTGTATCGTTAGAGATTGTATTGTAAATAATAACACATGTGAAAACAACGGTGCCGGAATTGGGATAACCTGGAATGAGCCCTTAATCAGCAATTGTACGATTACTGACAATGTCGCGAATGGTTTTGGTGGGGGAATCCATTCGCACCAATATTCAGAGCCCGTCATTACTGACTGTATTATATCGAGAAATTCAGCTCAATGGGGGGGTGGTTTGCTTATCAGCCATCCAGGCACCGATCTTGAAGTTGGCTATTGTGAGATCTCTGATAATAGTGCAGCAAACCGGGGTGGAGGTATTTACATATCCAGCGGTGGTGGATACGACATCCATCATAACCTGATCAGTGGAAATACTGCAAGTGAGCGCGGCGGTGGAATGTGTATTCAGAATTCGGGCTCCCCCGGTGTTCGTAATAACACGATTGTGAATAATACAGCGCCAGATGGCGGAGGAATGTACCTCTCTGATAACAACTACTGGGGCTATGAAGGCAAATTTATTACCAGTAACATCATCGAAGACAATACAGGCGGGGGGGGGTATTATGGGGAAGAAGGGGAGAGCTTAATAAAATATTGTGACATATTTAATAATGATGGTGGTAACCTTGTAGGATTAAACATTCCGGCAGGCCTTGGGGAGCTAACCAACGTTAATCTCAATGGCGACAGTTGCGACTTTTGCAATAATATCTTCGTTGATCCGTTGTTCGTGGATCCTTTCAATGGCAATTTCAACTTGCAGCAAAACTCTCTTTGTATTGATGCAGGTGATCCAGTCTGCCCTGATGATCCGGACGGCACCATCCCCGATATAGGGGCTTTCTATTTTGAACAGGACATGCCATCTGCCTCTGTATGTTTAATCCCAGACGAAAGTTATCTTACAATACCCGCTACTGGTGGTGAATTCGACTTTAATATCGCGATAACGAATAACGAAGCAACGTCTCTTTCGTTCGATGTATGGATTGTAGCACAATTACCAAACGGAACCTGGTTTGGTCCCCTTCTTGGACCGGTTAATATTACCCTATCTGCAAGTCAGACTGTAAATAGAGACCGGATACAAACCGTCCCCGCGGCAGCTCCTTTCGGTAACTATGAATACAGTGGGCGCGTCGGCATCCATCCCGATGATATCTGGCATGCTGATAGTTTCACATTTGTTAAATGGGAATCCGGAGACGGCGGTCCTGTCAATGACTGGTTCAATTCCGGAGAAAGCTTCGATCAGTGGCTGACTTTAACTACGCAGCCGCAAATACCGGATCATTTCGCCCTCTATCCCGCCTTCCCCAACCCCTTCAATCCAGCGACAACGATCTGTTATGCGTTACCACAAGCAGCCAAAGTCAACTTGACGGTTTATAATGTTTCCGGTCGTTCTGTAGCGAATTTGATCAATGGTTGGCGGGATGCGGGGGTGCATGAAGTTACCTTCAACACTTTAGGGGCAAGTGGATTGAGACTATCTTCGGGCATCTACATCTACCGCTTGACCGCCGGGGAATTTAGTGCGTCAGTGAAGATGGTGTTGATGAAGTGATTGTCGGAACCGCGGATTTTCGCAGATAGCACGGATTTCGCGGATAAAATCTGTGTCATCGGTTAATCAGTGTGAGTCAGTGATTCAGAAAAGAAAAGCGTCAGATTCTCCGTAGGGGCGCTATGCGCTGGGCTACGCCAGAATGACGCTTTTTTCTCAGTTACATGCTTTGTTTCGCCTACGGCGATCCAGAAGCCCGTAAGGGGGCTTACGCCTATGTCCCCCGCCTTTCCTAAAAACCCCTCAAAAAAATAAATGACCTGACAAAAGGTTTTAGATTTTGTATATTGCAATACCGTCGGGTGCAGAGACCCGACGGCATCGGCAATAGGTCGGGTCGGCGCAAGACCGACCCCTACGCGAAATGTCGGGGTCAGGGGCACCATAGGCGCAGGCGACCCCGGTTATGAAATTGTCATTCCGCACTTGATGCGGAATCCAGTGAATTGTGGTGCGATAGCAGGTCTCACACGAAGTATGCTTTGTTTTGGGTTGATTATTTGGACTGAGTTTGGTAGATTAGGGAAGTATTCAGGTAGTCAAAGAACGTGAGCACATTTGAAGCGGGTATAAATATAAGTTCGATTAAGCTGGGCTTTACAATGAGAAATTCATGAGCTTCTGGACGATAGTACTTGATATATTAATCCTCCTTTTTGCAGCAATGGTGTTAGGCGGCATATGTGTGCGCTTGCGCCAGAATCCGATAATCGGCTATTTGCTTGCTGGCATGTTTCTGGGTCCTAATGCTTTAGACCTGTTGCCGAATTATGAAGCGATTACTGCGATCGCGGAGTTAGGGGTTGCCTTGCTGCTATTCGTTATCGGCTTGGAGTTCTCCTGGCGTAGGCTTAGAAGTATTGGGGTAATTGCCCTGGGTGGAGGAACCTTACAGGTTTTAGTGACTGCTGTTCTGTCTGCAGGTGTTTGTAGGCTTCTCGGGTTTGATCTTCGTTTGGCGCTAACAGTCGGGGCAATAGTTGCACTTAGCAGTACCGCAGTGGTATTGCGTCTGTTAATAAACCGGGTGGAAATAGACAGTATCCATGGTCGCAATGCGCTGGGGATATTACTCTTTCAGGACATCGCGGTAGTTCCACTTGTGCTTCTCGTGACCGCGCTTGGCGGTGGTGGTTCCATCGGTCAAATAGTCTGGGATATGGGGCGAGCGGTAGTAGTGGCTGCATTACTGGTAGGGACACTCTACATACTTTTAAATTACATTGTGCCATTACTGTTGAGGACGAAGGAAGCAGCGCGCAGTCGTGAATTGCCGGTTCTGCTGGCGATGGTCACGGCTGTTGGGACGGGATGGGTATCCCATGAGTTAGGTCTTTCACCGGTGTTAGGAGCATTTGTCGCCGGTATGCTGCTCGCTGAATCCCCTTTTGCCACTCAAATTCGTGCTGACGTTACTCCCTTACGAATTCTCTTCGTAACCTTGTTCTTTAGTTCCATCGGCGCGATGAGTAATCCTGCTTGGATATTGGAGCATTGGGTGCTAATTGTGGCAGTAGTTGCAGCCATCATGATTGGAAAAGCGATCGTTGTAACCGCAGTGACACTTCTTTTCAGCACTTCATTGAACCACGCCGTTGCCACGGGAATTTGCCTGGCGCAGATCGGTGAATTCTCGTTTGTGCTCACGGAGGTAGCTAAGGAGGGACAACTGATTAGCGGTGATCTGTTTGAACTGATCATCGCCGCAACGATTGTAACCCTATTCCTCACACCGTATTTGATCGCGGTTGCACCTCACGCAGCAACAGCCGTCGGTAGGCTTTTACCGCAACGAAGCAGCAAATTGCCTCGAAGGGCTGAGACATCGGTCTTATCAGGTGACAAATTACGCGACCATATCTTAATCGTAGGCTTTGGTCCTGCGGGCAAACACGCAGCTGAGGAGTTGATGAAAGGGCAGAAATCCATCATCGTTGTTGAATTGAACCCCAAAACAGCGGCTGACACACACAAATATGGTTTCCAAACCTATATTGGCGATGCAACCCGCACTGAGGTACTGGAACATTTGCAGCTTGAAAAGGCTATGGCTGTTGTGATCACCGTGCCCGATCCGTCCACTGTTCGACAGATTATCGGGCAGGTTCATGCGTTGTCGCCTGATACGATTATTGTAGCCCGTGCGAGGTATCATATGTATTCTTCAGATTTCCTTCGAGCTGGAGCACATGCGGTTGTCGATGAAGAGGAAGAGGTCGGTTTGCTAATTGCTGCAGAAGTGCAAAAAAGGATTGTAGATTATTGATATGTAGGTTGGGCTATCCACCGAAAGCGGATAACCCAACTTTACATCTTATCTCCTCCGATACCGCCCCATTAATTGCCCCTGTGCCAGAACATGTCCTTCCATAGCTTTCAGCAGATCGCTCTTGCGCACGCTGCTGGTTAAATCAAGTTGGCAATCCAGCGCGAAGAGCTTGAAGAAATAACGGTGCGTTCCGCTGGGAGGCGCCGGGCCTCCGTACCCGTAGCTGCCAAAATCGGTAAGCCCTTGTTTACCGCCTGTTACCGGCTCTTCACCTGGCGGGAAGTTCTCCGGCAGTTCTCTCGTATCACCAGGCAGGTTATAGACCACCCAGTGCACCCAGGTACCCATGGGAGCGTCCGGGTCATCGCAGATCAGTGCGAAACTCTCCGTACCTTCCGGTACCTCCACCCATGCCAGTGGCGGTGAAACGTTGGCTCCATCATTAGTATATTTTTCAGGAATCATCGCCCCTTCTTCGAAAGCGGGGCTGGTTAATGTCAGGTTCATTTTTACCTCCACTTCCACTTTTGTTTCAGGTTGCTCACTGCTTCCACAGCCGAACAACACCAGCATTATTACCATTGTGATGATACTTTTTGGTGCCATAATCATTCCCCAATTAAAGATGAGATATCTCTCTATTTGAACTCCTCAAACCTCTTCTTCATCTTATCCCGGAAAGCCTCAATTTCCGGACCGTTGAACTCCTCGATGTCTTTACCCAGTCCGTAGTAACGTTTATTACTCAGCGAATCCCGTTGGGCATCTGTTGGAAAGTAAAACTCTACGCCATCAGCCATATCAGGATCCGGGTTCGTCTTCTCGGTATCGGAATCCAAACGCAGGTAGCTATCCTTCCCCTGTACGTCGGCGAACAGACAGATTTGATCGGCGAATAGCATCTGGAATGCTCCAATGATGGGCGGATTGTACTGCCTGAAGTTATTCCTGCCGTAATTTCTTCCACCACCTGTAACATATCGATCTTCCCCCTCAGTATCGAAGAAAAATACCTGCGACATGTTGATAGCATAACCCAGCCCGTCTTTTCGTATCCGATACTTATCATTTCCACCGCGATTAAGCAGCAGAGATATGGTGAAATCATGCCCGAAGCCCAATCCCGCTGACTGATGACCGTGAACGATATGCTCATCATTGCCACCCTCATCAATCAGAGCGCCTATGCCGAAGTGAGCTCCGCTGGCTTGCGTCCAGTTGGCGCTGCGATAGACGTCATCGCCGCCTCCATCATAGGCGAAACCCATGCCGTACCAGTATCCGCATCCCAGCGACCAATTCGCGGACTCGTAGAGGTCGTCGCCGCGCAGGTCAATGATGGTGCCCATGCCACCAGCCCAGGAATGACCGTCAGTTATGTCCCCCCGGCGACCTATGCCACAGCCTTGCGAATAGGAATAGTTGTATTTTCCATCCTTGGAATGATAGTCAGGTCGGAAGGCATTCTCAGACAGCGGTTCGCACCTGTAATGATCGCTGCCAGTGCGGTTTATCAGCGTCCCTACGCCGCCCAATCCCCCGTATCCCTGGCCGTCTCCCCACAGTGTGTACTTATCATCTCCACTGTTATCGATGGCAACGCCCACTCCAAAGTAAGCTCCACCCTGTCCCGAAGTCCACATGTGGTATTCATCGTCACCTTCCATATCAGCCAGCACACCGATCCCCAGCATTGCAGCTCCCTGAGACAGCCGTTTCGACCGGTATATATCATCACCTGAAACATCCAGCAGCACACCCGCACCGAAGATTGCGGCACCCTGAGAAGGCAGATATTCATCTTCGTTGATATATTTGTCATGACCGGACAGATCCACTGCCAGAGAGATGGGAATGTTCAGCGAGGGTGTCGATCCGATCGCTCCTCTATAGGTATCATTCCCACCGAAATCAACTAAGAGAAACGCGTCTGAATACTGATGCACATCATTCTTCGACCCTGAAAGCACAATCCGTCCAATGGGCGTTACCACGTTCAGGTTCTGTTTTTTCCAGTTGATCCCTTTGTCATCCAACAAAGCTGACAGGCTGTCCGCCAGCATCTCAGCCGATGCCAGTAATTTATATCCTGCGTAATATATGGAATTAATATCCACATTTCGGGCGCAGTCTTCCAGTTGCGGGAAGTATTCCAATCCGTCAAATTCAGTTTCACCCAAATGGCGAATCCGCCAGCAGCTCAGGGCTTTCTCATAGTCAACATTGCGCATACCGATTTGTTGGAACCTGTGAGCCTCTAAAAGGTGCAACAGTGTTCGCGCTATGGCGACCCTGACTTGCGGGTTTATGGGTTCGATAGCCTGCCGAAAATCGCGTTCCAATAAGGGAAAATCAGCCGCCTGCCCCATAGCATTATAACGATAAACACGTCCTGTCTGGTTGTAAATTGCCTTAATAGCCAATAGCAGCGGCTCCTCTTCGTCCAATTCCGCCCATAGTGAGGCACTGTAATCGCGAAACTGAGCCGTAGCGTTGCGCACTCCGCAATAGTACGCCACTTTCAGCAATCCCTTGCTATGCCCGCGGTCGCTTCCCGATAAATAATCCGGATGCAGATAATCCTCCACCGACAACGCCATGATCTTGACAAAATCATAGATCCGCTGGGGTTCGGCAAACAGATCATCGAAAGCCAGGAGCTTGAAGGGTATATCCTTCGGATCGGGATAGCGCGTCCAATACCCTTTGGGCTTAAATCCTAAATTAGACTCGTTCAGGTTCAATTGGGATAGCATCAATTGCCAGGCGTCTTGACTGTTTTGCTCCGTTTCGGGATCGTGCTGGGCGTTGCATAAACCGGTTAGCATCAAAACTGTGATAATCACGACTGTAAGTTTCATGTGATTACTCCGCTTGCCAGAGTTTAATCTGGGATTAAATAGAAAGCGACCCGGGAGTCGCTTTCATAATTATTGTGATATATTTATCTGCCTGGGAAGCAACTTCCCGCAAGATCAGGTCTTTAGGAATTGAATATTACTCGGCATTCTCCGGTCCTGACCGGAAACCGAATTCTTTACCATCCGGCATGCCCTGTATTTTGATTTCACCGAAGCGCTTTTCGAACTGTTCAACGTTCTGTTGCAGAGCTTTGGCGAATCCCTTCAAATGCTGTGGCGTCATTATCACTCTCGCCTGCACCTTGGTTTTGGGCACTCCCGGCATAACGCGGGCAAAATCCATCACGAATTCTGCCGGCGTATGAGCTATCAGCACTAAATTCGAATAAGTCCCTTCACCGACGTTTTCATCAATGGCGATATTCAATCGCTGCTGTGGGCCCTGCACAGGTGGCTGTTGTGGTTGAATTTTATTATCAGGCATTTCATCCTCCAGATATGGTGTTTTTTAAGATAACTAACTGGTATAGAGTCAGTTTAACTATTTTACTTTAGAATTGCAAGCGAAATTCGGCAAAAGCACGGATTCCACTTGCGTTTGTATATAAATTTCGCTATCTTTCTGATCAGGCTGATTCCACAATGAATCTTATAAAGCAATTATCGCAGCGGCGATTCTTGCATCTCTTAATTACAATATCAATAGGTATAAGATGTCTGGAATGACTCTTGAAATCAACGAGTTTAAGGACGGAGCCGTCTTCCATATGGGTGGTCGCGTGATGTTCGAGACCGATTCGAGCACCTTCCAGCAGAAACTTTCAGAAATGCTGGATCACGATAAGAAATGGGTTGTCATCGATCTATCGCAGGTCGTTGCCATGTCATCCACCGGTCTGGGAATCCTCATCGCCGCACATCGAACAATAACGGAAAAAAACTGTTCCTTTAAACTCGCCAAATTGTCAGAAAAAGTGCGCTCAATAATCCAGATCACCCGGCTCGACACCATTTTTGAAATTTTTGAAAGCGTGGATGATGCAATGGCTGAGAGCGATTAACCTATCCAACCGTGATGCTAATGAAAACAAAAACTCCACGAGGTTTGTGATGAAGTTAATAACTACAATTTTAGCAGTCCTTATAACGGTTACCTGTTACGCCCAGGATGTCTCCGTAACCGTCTATAACCAGAACTTAGGACTAATTAAAGAAATCCGCCCTATATCGGTCGAAAGAGGAGCCTTTACCTTTGAAGCAGCCGACGTCGCCGCTCAAATAGATCCAACTTCGGTTCACCTCAAGCTGGATAACGTCTCCATCTTAGATCAGGACTTCGAATACGATCTGGTCTCCCGCACCAGGCTGTTAGAACGTTACCTGGATCAGAAAATAGAAGTCTTCACCGACAAGGGAGATCTGTTTGAGGGTAAGCTTCTCTCTGCTTCCGGTTCGCAATTAATCCTGCAGTCCAAGGATGGGCAAGTCCAGATCATCAGCCCCGATGCTGTCCGTGACATTCGCTTCGGTGAACTGCCCGGAGGATTGCGCACTCGTCCAACGCTGGTCTGGTCACTGATAGGTCACAAATCCGGTAAACAGAACGCCGAACTATCTTATCTAACCCACGGAATGACCTGGCATGCCGAATACGTAGCGGTCATCAGCGATAAAACAGATGATCTTGACTTGAGTTCGTGGGTATCGATAGAAAACCGTTCCGGCGCCACCTATAAGAACGCCAAACTGAAACTCATGGCAGGAGATGTGAAGTTAGTCCATGACCGGGAACAGTTCGCCGAAATGATGACGACCATGGACGCCAGAACTCAGAGAAAAGCTCCCGCTTTCGAAGAAAAGGCATTTTATGAGTATCACCTGTACACTCTGCAACGTCCCACAACCCTGAAGGATCTGCAGACTAAACAGATCAGCCTCTTCGATCCAGTAACCGTTCAGGCAAAGCGTGAATACATCTTTGAACCGCAAAAATCTCCCAAAAAAGTCATGGTAAACCTGGTCTTCGAAAATGAGAAAAAAGCCGGGCTGGGAATACCGCTGCCTGCTGGCAAGGTCAGAGTTTACCAGCAGGATGATGATAATTCCTTAGAATTCATCGGTGAAGACCGCATCGAACATACGCCGAAGGATGAAGAAGTTCGCATCGTGACAGGTTCAGCTTTCGATCTGACTGCCGAGAAGAAAACCACTGATATGAAGAGACTCACCGACCGGGTCAGGGAAGAGGCATACAGCATCAGTTTGCGTAACCATAAAGACAAGAATGTCACCATCTCAGTGATTGAGAAGATCTGGGGTGATTGGGAAATATTGGAAAAATCGCACCAATATGTTAAGAAGAACGCCACCACTATCGAATTTCAGGTTCCCGTCGCAGCCGGTAAAGAAACTGTGATCACCTATCGCGTACGCCGCAAGTGATGTTCATCGGAGAGTTGTTATAGATTCACCAGAGAAAACCGAAAGGAAGCATCCGTACGGCAGTCTCGATACAGAGGTGCAGTTCGTACCTGGTGTCGGCCCCGGACGTGCCCGGCAGTTAGCGCGGATCGGGATTGAAACCCTGCGCGACCTGTTGTACTACCTCCCCCGGCGCTACCTGGATCGATCTTTGATAGTACCTATAAATTCGCTGGATCTTTCAAACCGTGAAGTTACCGTTGTCGGAAAGGTGGCGGCTTTTAAGACTATTGGCGGTGGTGCCCATCGGCAGCGATTGGAAGTTAGGATAGTTGATGATACCGGTTCACTACGGGCTGTCTGGTTTCGGGGTCTGAATTATTGGCGCGGAGCTTTTCAGGTTGGTCAGGCTGTTGCCTTCTCAGGGAAGGCAAAGCTTCATAGAGATTACCTGCAGATGGCTCACCCAGCAGTTGATTTTTTGGATGAAGATGAAGACTTGGGGCTGCGTGCTAAGACTGGCACCATTATTTCTCTGTATCCTTCTACCGATGTGCTGGCTAGAGTTGGGCTTGACAGCCTAGGGTTTAGACGGGTGATTGCAGCAGGTGTGAAGTTAAGTAAAGGAATGGTCCCAGAAATCCTGCCGCCGAACTTGAGGACTAAACATAAGCTTCTGATCAGAGAGAGGGCACTGCATCAAGTTCACTTTCCGAAGAAAATGCCGGAGAAGGATGCTGCTCTAAAGAGGCTGAAATACGAAGAGCTGTTCGCTATCCAGATTACTCTGGCGCTACGACAGATAAGGAGGAAACACCGCCAGAAAGGAATTCAATTCCCTCATCCGGGAGCCCTGACACGCAATGCACTGAAGCAGTTTCCCTTTGAAATGACACAGGGGCAGCTTTCCGTCCTGACGGACGTCAGACAGGACATGGAATCTGAACACCCTATGAATCGCCTGCTGCAAGGAGACGTTGGGGCTGGTAAGACTGCGGTTGCCATGACTGCCTTAACCATGGCGGTGGAAGGTGGTTATCAGGGAGCCTTCATGGCGCCCACGGAGGTCTTAGCTGAGCAGCATTACCGGACTCTCAAACCGTTCTTTGAAAAGTTAGGGATATGTACCCTCCTGTTAATCGGAGGATTACCCGCTGGCAAAAGAAGAGAAAAACTGACCGCGATAAATAACGGTGAGGCGCAGATTGTTATAGGAACTCACGCTTTGATCCAGGAAGGGGTGGATTTTCACAAGCTGGGGCTGGTTATCATAGATGAACAACACCGCTTTGGAGTTGCCCAGAGACTGGAACTCCGCCGTAAAGGTAAAACGCCTGACGTTCTGGTTCTGACTGCCACACCGATACCGAGGTCGTTGGCGCTGACGCTCTATGGCGACCTGGACGTTTCCCTACTGAAGGAGCGCCCGGGGCACCGACAGCCGATTGTAACCCGCCTTTACAGCGGGAGAAAGCGGGATGAATTCTTCAGCAAGTTGAGAGAAGAACTGCTCAAGGGACGCCAGGGATTTGTCGTCTATCCGCTGGTGGAAAAGTCGGAGAAGTTAGATCTGCAAGCTGCAGTGGACGCCTACGAAGAGCTGAAATCCGGGATAATGAAGGATTTTCGCCTGGAGCTACTGCACGGGCGTTTACCGACGGAAGAGAAAGAACGGGTGATGACGGCGTTCGCTCGAGGCGACGTCGATCTTTTAATCAGCACCACCGTCATCGAAGTGGGAATTGACGTGCCCAACGCCACGGTCATGGCGGTCATGGGGGCTCAGCGGTTCGGTCTGTCCCAGCTTCACCAATTAAGAGGGCGAGTGGGACGGGGACAGCATCGCGGCGTCTGCGTTCTGGTAGTCGATCCACCGGTGACCAAAGAGGCGAAAGCACGTTTATCGGTGCTGGAACAGACGGAGGACGGCTTTATTATCGCTGAAGAGGACCTGCGCATTCGTGGCGGCGGGGAATTCTTCGGTACACGCCAGCACGGCGCGCCTGATTTCAAGATCGCAGATCCCATTGACGACCGGGAGCTGCTGGAAGTTGCGCGCAAGGACGCTTTCGACCTCGTCAGCAAAGACCCCGATCTGCGGCAGTTTGAGCCGCTGCGATTACATTTTGAAAAAGCCTATGGACCCAGAATGGAGTTGATGGATGTTGGCTGATAGGGAAGGATGAATAAATAGTCGGAACCACGGATGAACACGGATCACACGGATAGCGCGGATTAAATACGTGTGATCCGTGAAATCTGCGAAAATCCGCGGTTCAGACAGGAAACCACATATAAGTAATTTAATTAACATGAGTACCACTAAACTCAAGTACCCTGAATTAACCGAAAAGATAATAGGTTGTGCAATGGAGGTGCATAATACTATTGGGAGCGGTTTTCAGGAATTGATTTATCAACGGGCATTGGCAGTTGAATTTGAAAAGGCGGGATTGAAATCCGACAGAGAGAAAGAAATTCCCATTAAATACAAGGGTATGGATATCGGTACTCGCCGGGTAGATTTCCTGGTCGAGGAATTAATCATGGTAGAGCTGAAGGCAATTTCCCAGTTGGATGATCTGCATAAAGCTCAGATGATAAATTACTTGGAAGCTTACAAACTGGAAATTGGTTTGCTGATTAATTTCGGTGAGAAACGATTAAACTGGAAGAGATTTATCAAGACACATAAATAGTCGGAACTACAAATAGTCTGAACCACGGATGAACACGGATCACACGGATAGCGCGGATTAAATACGTGTGATCCGTGAAATCTGCGAAAATCCGCGGTTCAGACGAAAGGTAGGGTGGTAGTTTGTATGTCGCAGAATTGGTTAATCAGGGAAAGAAAATGCACCAGGAATTCATTGATATCATACGGAATAAGCTAAGTGAGCTGGGAGCGATAAACGTTGACAGTTACATAAGGAAGCTCGAAGATAATAGAAACGATAACCTCCAGTTTGACGACCTAAAATGTGAAGATTATGCCGCATTACTATTTCTTCACCATGGATTCTCTGTAGAAATGAGAGATAGTCCGGACTTGCGTCTTTTTCTTGATAATAATGAATTCTATGCTGAAGTGAAGCATTTTCGCTTTAAAGACCAGGATCGAATTGATCAGGAAAAAATGGAGGCGATAAAGGGCATGTTAACAAATATTGGGGAAACCAAAAAAGATCCTTGGGATCAGATTGTTGATACCGCAATCGAAAAGGTAAATCAATTTATTGACGGTAAGCCAAATATATTGGTCATCGCAAGCAGTAGCCCACATTGCATTGATGATTCTATTGTGCAAACAGCAATAAACAAAGTTGAAGAGCTCACTACAGAACAGAAATATCCTGGCATTGAAAAGCTGAATGGTGTTCTTTTCCTCAGTACTGACTTCAACATAAGTCAAAGACGTGATGTATATTTCTACAGGATCGAATCAGCAGTTATACCTATATCCACTATAGTACTTGAAAGGTTTAACCAAATTAATGGTTGGCATTTTCTGGTAAAGACGTATTTTGGACTTTAGTCAATAAAAAATCACATGAACTCTCTCTATTACGGCGACAACTTAGACATCCTGCGCAAGCATGTCAAGGATGAATCTGTGGATCTGATCTATTTGGATCCGCCGTTCAATTCCAAGCGGGCGTATAACGTCATCTTTCAGGATAAGACCGGTTTGGACTCCGCTGCTCAGATACAGGCTTTCGAAGATTCCTGGACCTGGACGGAAGAGACTCAGAAGGCGTTCGATGAGATTATGAGCGGAGCCTACCCTGCCCAGTTGCAGAACATGATGCAAGCCTTCCGGGAATTCATGGGGATCAATAACCTCATGGCTTACCTGACTATGATGGCAATAAGGCTGGTGGAACTTCACCGAGTGTTGAAAAAGACCGGCTCCATTTACCTTCACTGTGATCCTACAGCCAGTCATTATTTGAAAATTTTGATGGATCAGATATTCGGAATAACTCTATTTAATAATGAAATCATATGGAAGAGATCAACGGCACATAGTGATTTCATTCAGGGAGCAAAGCATTTTGGGCGATTACACGACATTCTCTTATATTACACAAAAACCGATAAGTACAAATGGAACCAATTATATCAACCATATGACCAAACCTACATAGAGAAAATTTATAAATATGTCGACAAAGATACCGGAAAACGCTATACGCTTGATAATATAGCAGGGCCAGGAGGAGCTGCCAAAGGCAATCCAAAATACGAAATAATGGGGATTTCGCGATATTGGAGATTTTCAAAAGAGAAAATGCAGCATCTTATTTCGGAGGGAAGGATTGTCCAACAGAAACCAGGAAATGTTCCTCGCTATAAACGTTATTTAGACGAAATGCCTGGTAATTCTTTACAGGATATTTGGATGGATATTAATCCTATTTCATCATTCGCTAAGGAACGCCTTGGTTACCCTACTCAGAAGCCTATTACGCTACTTGAGCGGATTATCCAAACTTCTTCTAACGAAGGCGATGTCGTCCTTGATCCCTTCTGTGGCTGCGGTACTGCGATTGCAGCGGCGGAGAAGTTAAACCGAAATTGGATCGGGATCGACGTTACTCATCTAGCCATTGCCCTAATCAAGAAGCGTATGGCAGATCATTTTCCCGATTCCAAATTCGAGGTTATCGGTGAACCCAAATCAGTATATGACGCCGAACAGCTATTTAAACAATCCCCTTTCCAGTTCGAAGCCTGGGCTGTATCTCTGTTAAGTGGACAACCCTACAAGAGCAAAGGTGGGGGCGACAAGGGGGTGGACGGATTGCTCTTCTTCAAAGATGGAAAGAGCAATTACCAGAAGATCATCATTTCGGTCAAAGGGGGCGCTTATCAACCCAAAGACGTGCGCGAGCTGAAAGCTGTTCTCGAACGCGATAAAGCGCCTATGGGAATTATCATCGCTCTTAAACCACCGACGAAGGGGATGTTGTCAGAAGCTGCCGCTATGGGGAAATGGAAAATCCCTGGTGTTGATTTAGAGTTCCCAGTCATGCAGATCGTCACCATAAAAGAATTATTCGAGGGTAAAAAACCTGATCTCCCACAATGGCATGAAACCCTAAAGAGAGCCAATCGAGAGATAAGAGAAAAAGAGAAGACACTTAAATTATTGTAGTAAATAGTCGGAACCACGGATGATCGCGGATGTCGCGGATTGCACGGATATTTATCCGCGTCATCTGTGTAATCTGTGTCCATCCGCGGTTCTGACAAAAGTAATATCATCTAAAAACTAATATGAGCCGAGTAATAGCCGTCGCCAACCAGAAAGGCGGCGTGGGAAAAACGACCACCGCTATCAATCTCTCCTGCTTCTTAGCAGCAGCGGAGAGGAAAACGCTATTGGTGGATATCGATCCTCAGGCTAATGCCAGTTCGGGATTAGGTATCACTGCGGATAAGCGTGATAAGACTATTTATGAAGTGCTGATTGAGAATCTGAATCCGCAGGAAATTATTCATGATACCAGCTTGGAACATCTGAAATTAATCCCTTCAGATATTAAGTTGGTGGGAGCGGAGATAGAGCTGGTGCCAGTTGAAAGCAGAGAACACGTATTGCGCCGGTCTCTGCAGCAAATACGGCACGATTTCGATTACGTAATCATGGATTGTCCGCCCTCTTTGAGCCTTTTAACTCTGAACGGATTGACCGCCGCCGATTCCGTTCTGATTCCCATACAGTGTGAATATTACGCGCTGGAGGGCATAAGCCAACTGCTGAACACAGTTCGTTTAGTGCAGAAACATTTGAACAACAGACTGGAGATAGAAGGGGTGCTATTGACCATGTTCGATTCGCGCTTGAATCTCTCCAAACAGGTATCGGAAGACGTGAAGAAGTTCTTCAACGACAAAGTCTTCGAATCGGTGATTTACCGCAACGTCAAGCTGTCCGAGGCGCCCTCCTTCGGTCAGCCGATCATCTTCCACGACATAACTTCTCGGGGCGCCCAGAACTATCTATCACTCGCTCAGGAGATTATCGAGAATGAGTAATAAAGAGACCAGATTAGGCAGAGGATTAGCCGCGCTATTACCCGAAGGAGCCGATTTAGGTGGCAGATCACCCCGCTTCGCCGAAATTGAAGTGGACAAAGTGCACGCCAATCCTCAGCAGCCTCGTTCAGAATTCGATAAGGATTCCCTGCAGGAACTAGCTCAGTCCATAAAAGAAAAAGGTGTAGTGCAGCCCATCATTGTCAAAAGGGCAGGTGACGAATTCGAACTTATCGCGGGTGAGAGGAGGCTACGCGCCTGCAAGTTAGTGAATATAGATAGAATACCGGCTTTCATAACCGAAGTCAAAGACGGTTCCGAAGCGCTGGAATTGGCGCTGATCGAAAACCTGCAGCGTGAGGACTTAAACGCTCTGGAACAGGCAAAAGGCTTTCACCGCCTGGCGAATGAATACGGTTTGACGCAGGAACTGATAGCCGAGCGCGTCGGTAAGAGCCGCGCTGCCGTTGCCAACACCTTGCGGCTTTTAAACCTTCCCCGTGATGTTCAGGTCAGCCTGCGTAATGGTACTATTACAGCAGGTCATGCCCGCGCTATTCTGTCTTTCGATGACAGGGAGAGACAGGTACAACTCTGGAAGCGGATAATCAAGGAAGGGCTATCAGTCCGCAAAGCGGAATTAGCGGCAAAGAAACTGACTCCGCACCATGCGCCCACAACTTCAACGTCGCGGCGTCCCTCGCATCTTTCCCAGATAGAGGAGCGCTTGCGTAACCTGTTAGGCACACATGTGCGTCTCAACTATAAGAAAGGCAAAGGAGGCACCATCCAGATTGAATACTATAGTGACGAAGACTTAGACCGTCTGCTGGAACTGTTCGACCTCATGGAACGAGGGTGGTGAAAACAGTATGAACGCCCCAAATAGTTGATGGCATAGGAGTTCTACCATGAGACGCAACATAAGTTTTATTCCCATAATCGCCTTGATAATAGCGGCGTTGTGCTTATCCACAACCTCACTGTTCGCTGAAGATGAAACGTTTACAGAACATGACATCAAGGCTCTAAAAGCGTGCGAAGGAGTTATCAAGCTCTTCCAGCAATTCCAGGATACAGTCTGGTCTGGTTATAATCTGGCGGAGATACCTTTTATATTCTATATGCCTGAAAAATGGGCGCTTCTGCTCAATTATGACGGGGAAGTGGAGGGTTTCACTTCATATCCGTCAGACTGGCCCAGCATGGGAACGGAGGTTCTCTTCCACTCTGGTCAATATCGAGATTTAGTGGGACAGTTAGGCTTTTATCAGAAAGTGGACACCGTGATAGTGGTAGCGGTTCCGTATGTGAATAGATCTATCGTCGACCTCTTTGCCTTCATCGTGCATGAAGCCTTCCACGAATATCAATTTGAGGCTTTCGGTGAAATCCCCTGGGCGAGAGAGGAGAAATATCCCATCCAGGACAGCGAAAACACTGCGTGGGCTTACCTGGAAATGCGCCTGCTGATGGATGCGCTACGGAGTATGGAAGCGGATGATCCTGCAAAGTGCCGCCAATACGCACAACAGTTCGCCGCAGTACGCCAACACCGCTGGGAAAGCGGTGATCCCTTTATCGCCCAATATGAACAGGGGCAGGAAATCAATGAAGGCACCGCCAAATACGTTGAACTGAAATGCATCAGCCTGATGACCGATTTACACTATTCATCCTCATTGAAAGATGTGGCCACATCGCTGTTAGATGATTTCTCCTCGATATCAATGCCGGATTATCTCCTGCAGATATTTGAAAACAGGCTCACCGGCAACTCGATTTCGCCTGAAGACGTACCTCGCAACAGAATTTATTCCGTAGGCGCCGCCCAGGGTTTTCTAGCGGATTACTTCGGTATTGACTGGAAGAGTAAAGCTCAAGCAGCCGGAACCGAATTCGCTTTCGTTAAACTCATGCAAGAGGAGTTCGGATGGGAAGCCAGCGAATCTGAAAAGCTTCTAAAACAAATAAAGGCTGACTACAATTTCGACCAGAGTCTTAAAGAGACGGAGGAACTGATCGATGAGTACACGGAAGGCTTCAACGAGGAACTACAGACCTTTAACCGGCAATCCGGCTACCGGATAGAAATCGAAGTCAGCAGGAACGGTTTGAGCAGGTCGCGCTCTTCTTCTGCGAAGAAGTGGTTAGTTGATCAGGGCACACAGGAATTGCGCAGTCACTTCAACGTTTACGTTCTTAAGAACAAACTGCTTCTTCTGGATATACACGACACCGGAATATTAGAACAGAATAACTGGGAAGATAGCATGAGAAAAGTTATCTTCTTCGTACAGGAAATCTCCTCCTTAATCATTGATGATAAACATCTAGAACTCTCTGAGAGCGCTCAACATAATTTTAACAAGATGGAAATGTCAGGCGAGAAAGTTAATTTAAATTACTCAGGGTCTGGTGTTATCATGATCGATGATAAAGAAATTAGCATACAATTAAAGCCATGATTAAGACCTGCATGAAGATCGAGAATTCACATCGATTGTTATTGATTACATTCGCGTTTCTTCTGCTATCGCTATTCGTCGCGGTAAATGCTTCTGCTGGTTGTTTCACGATTATTGTCGGCAAGGATGCATCAGCAGACGGATCCGTTCTGGTCGCTCATAATGAAGACGCCGGTCCTCCGGTAATAGTCAACCATTATAAGATACCACGAAAAACCCATCCAGCCGGTTCTACAGTGGAGTTAATGGAAGGCGGTTATATCGAACAGGTCCCGGAAACTTATTCATACATCTGGTCGGAAATACCTGATCTCTACTTTTCAGATTCTTTCGTCAACGAATGGGGAGTCTGCATCACTTCCAATGCCTGCCCATCCCGTGAAGACCGTCCCGAATTCAGCGATGGCGGTATCAGTAAGATGCTGCGTCATATCCTGATCCAGCGTAGCAAAACCGCTCGCGAAGCGATTGAATTAGCCGGTGAATTGGTAGAACGCTTCGGCTATGACTCTTCAGGGCGCACTTACACCATCTGCGACCCCGACGAAGGCTGGCTGTTCGCAGTAGTTCACGGCAGACACTGGCTGGCGCACCGCGTACCCGATGATCAGGTCGCTATGATTGCTAACGTCTATTCGATACGTGAAGTTGACCTGAATGATTATAAAAACGTCATTGCCAGTGATGATATACTTTCATACGCATCAAAGAGAGGTTGGTTGAATCCGGAGGATGGATTTGATTTCGCCGCCACGTACGCACACCGGCAGGCACTGGCAGATACCAATAACTTCGGACGTCAATGGTCGGGATTATGCCAGGTAACCGATGAGAGATTGAAGCTAAACAGTAAGCTGCCATCCTCCCTCGAGCCAAACCGTAAGTTGGATGTGACGGATATGATGAAGATCCTTCGCAACCACCACGAAGGCACTGATCTCGATCTACAGGAGCCGTCCAGCGGGAGTCCTCACCAGGCGGGAAAATCAACCATTTGCAGTTGGGCTACGCAGACCAGTTTCATCGCACAACTACGATCTGATCTTCCCCGCGAAGTTGGCTTGGTTTATTGGGCTTGCTTGGGCTCACCGTGTATCTCCTGCTATACCCCCTTCTGCTTCGGTATTGATAAATTCCCGGAAGGTTTCGCATTGGACGGGGATGCCCCAACACTTGTAGAGTTTCGGCAAAACGCAGCCGCTCCCTTCACAGCCGACAGCGATCAGGCTTTCTGGACCTTTATCAATTTTTATCATAAGGTGGACGCCCGACACGCCTTCAATCTGGAATTTATCAGATCGAAATTCGACCTCATCGAGGCGGATGCTCTGGCAAAACAAAAGCAACTGGAAGTAATGTTTCCAACTGTTCACAAAAAACACAGAGCCAATCCAACGAAACTTTTACGGGAACATTCCCGGGAAATATACCTATCAACAATCAGCGCTATGGATGAAATCATCCAGAAGCTTAAATAACCATCAAACAGGAGTTTTTAAATGAAGAAGTTAGTTCCCTTCGTATTAGCCTTATGCCTGATCTTTTTGGGTTGTGGAAAAAAGAGCGAACAAAAGGCAGATGAAACGAAAACAGAATCACCCGCATTATCTCAAACCGGATCAGGAGAAGGCAAAATGACTATCACAGCATCAGGGCTGCAATACGAGGATTTAGTAGTCGGCACCGGCAAAGTTGCCGAAGCTGGTCAAACCGTTTTAGTGCATTATACCGGCTGGCTGCTGGACGGAACCAAGTTCGATAGTTCTGTTGACCGCGGTGATAAATTCGAATTCCCTTTAGGTGCTCATAGAGTAATAGCCGGTTGGGATGAAGGCGTTGCCGGTATGAAAGAAGGCGGCAAACGCATCCTGATTATCCCGCCTGAATTAGGCTACGGATCACGCGATATGGGTAAAATTCCCCCTAATTCAACTTTGAAATTCGAAGTGGAACTGTTTGAAGTTAAATAGGTTAGCCATGCCTTCTGATGTTGATTTAATTGACCAACTGCTGGACGTGTGCCACAGGTTGCACCGAGCTGGTATGGTTGCCGCCAACGACGGCAATGTATCCGCTGCGTTGGATGACGGTAATTTAATCACGTCCGTCACCAACGTCTCCAAGGGCGCTATGACCGCCCGGCACGTGGTTAAAATAGATCGCCAGGGTACTCCACTGGAAGACGGGAAAAAACCATCTTCTGAACTGCGCATGCATCTGGCTATCTACCGCGACCGTTCTGACGTCCGTGCCGTTGTTCACGCTCACCCGCCCTATGCCACCGGATTCGCAGCGGCGGGATTGGCATTGGATAAATGTGTGCTGCCCGAAATCGTCATGACTTTGGGCAGCATCCCCTTAGCTGAATACGGAACCCCTTCCACCGAAGAGGTTCCCGAAGCTGTATCGAAGTGGATCGGCAAGGCGGACGCTGTTCTCCTATCCAACCACGGCGCGGTTACCGTGGGCGCAGACTTGATGGAAGCTTATTACCGCATGGAACGTATAGAACATTACGCCAAGATCTGCTTCATCGCCGGGCGTTTGGGTGGTGAACGGATTCTGACGCCCGAAGAAGTTGATAAGCTCTACCGTCTGCGGGAAGAAGCCGGTATGACCAACCGCAATCCCGGCTGCTGGACCTGTGATGTTCAGGTTCCGGAAAGTTGCGTTGGGGATGTTTGTGTGAATTTTGACGAGGATAGTGAAAGCTTTGAGCAGGCAGCTAAGAAAGCGGTAGCGGAAGTAATGCAATCGCGATAACCTAAGTGCGGGAATTAAGCCCATGAAAATCCTCATAATAGGCGGTGGTGAAGTCGGATTTCATCTTGCCGGCGAGTTGGTTAAGGAGAACCACGACGTCGTCCTGGTTGAAAAAGATCCCGAACGCCTCAGGCAGATAACCAAATCACTGGACGTACTGGCATTGGAAGGCGATGGAACCGGTCAGAAGATTTTAGAAGAGGCTGGCATCGCTTCAGCGGACATGCTGATCGCTGTGACTAACTCAGATGAAAGCAATATTTTAGCCTGCATGGTCGCCCGTGAGTTCGAAGTTAAAACGAAAATTGCACGCGTCCGTGATCACGAATTAAGTTACCGCGATTCGGTGCTGCGCCCTGAACGCATAGGCATCGACCTGATGATTCACCCTGAACTGGAAACCTCCCAGGAGATCATCCGGCTGATCCGGCATCCAATGGCGACTGACGTGATGGAATTCTTCAATGGCGAAGTTGTGCTGCTGGGTTTGAAGGTTACTTCCGAATCTGTGGTTGTCGGTAAGACTTTGATAGAACTGGGGCGCCACTTCACCGATCTGAATTACCGGGTCGTCGCCATTTCACGGGACAGCGAGACACTTATTCCCAAGGGTAACCACCAAATCGAAGAAGGAGACCTAATCTATGTCATAACCCGCCACGATGCAGCAAACAGCATGTTTGCTTTAGTAAGCGCTGAAATGCATATCACCAGAAGCGTGATGATTTTGGGCGCCAGCCGTATCGGACAGCTCGTGGCTAAGATTCTGCAGGATGACAATGAGATCAAAGTTAAACTGGTTGATTCTGATGAGAATAGAGCAAAACGCGTCGCTGAACGTTTGGTCGATACTCTGGTTGTGGAAGCCGACGGACGCGATATTGACGTCATTGCCGCGGAAGGTCTCCCCGATATGGATGCCTTCATCGCTAGCACCGGCGACGATGAGACCAACATTGTCACCTCCTTGGTTTCCCGACATCTGGGCGTTAAGAGTATAATAACCCTTGTGGAAAAGAAATTTTATCTGCCCATAATCAAAGCCATCGGTCTGGAAATTGCGGTTAATAAGCATATTCTCACCAGCAACGCAATTCTGAAGTACATACATCATGGTCATGTGCTCTTCTTCTCTCAGGTACGCGGAATTGACGCGGAAACTATCGTTTATTCCGTAGAGGATACTGCTAAAATTACCAAGAAGCCTCTGACTAAACTCAAATTCCCCGATGGTTCCATGATCGGTGCGATAAAGCGTCGCGGAGAAGTCTTCATCCCTACCGGTGATACGCAGGTAAACGCCGGTGACGAAGCCCTCATCTTTTACCTGCCGGAGGCGCATCACAAAGTAGATTCCTGGTTCGCTTAACATGAAAATTGGTCCTGTAATAAATTTCTTAGGCGCCCTGCTGAGTTTTATCGGAGCTTTCATGCTCTTCTCAGCAGCATGGGCTCTCTATTACGGTGAACCTGAACTGACCCAGCTTGCCATTTCCGCCGCCTTTACCAGCGGGATAGGCTATCTGTTCTGGCGGTTCAGCGATCCTGGACCTGGAATCGGCATTCGCGAAGGTTTTGCTATCGTAAGCCTGGGCTGGCTGGTTATGGCTCTTTTCGGTGCGTTGCCTTTCATGATTACCGGCACTATTCCTTCCTTTACCAATGCCGTCTTTGAAGCTATGTCCGGTTTCACCACCACGGGCGCCAGCATCCTGACCAATATCGAAGCTCTGCCTAAAAGCATCCTATTCTGGCGCAGTTTCACTCACTGGCTGGGTGGTATGGGCATTATCGTCTTCAGTCTGGCGATTCTCCCGGTCTTAGGGATAGGAGGCATGCAGCTTTTCAAGGCTGAAGCGCCGGGCCCCACAAAGGATAAACTCACACCCAGGATAAATCAAACAGCCAAGCTGCTCTGGGGAGTTTACGTCCTCCTATCAGGGATCGAGACCGTCCTCTTGATGTTTTGTGGAATGGACCTCTTTGAAGCTCTCTGCCATACGTTCGGTACTATGGCAACAGGCGGCTTTTCCACTCGTAATGCCTCCATAGCGGCTTATGAGAACCCCTGGGTACATTGGGTGATAATCATCTTTATGATCATGGCGGGAACTAACTTTGCACTGCATTACCGTGCTCTATTAGGCAAGCCACTGCTTTACTTCAAGGACACTGAATTCAAATTTTACTTAGGCAGTATAATAACGGCAATTATTATCGTTATCGTTTTTTCCTGGACTCGATTCGATTCAGCTGGCTCCGGTGTGCGAGACAGCATCTTCCAGGTAGTTTCGCTGTGTACAACCACAGGATATGTAACTGCCAATTACGAAGCCTGGCACCCGCTGGCTGTCCTGGTACTCATAATCCTGATGTTTATGGGTGGTATGGCGGGATCAACAGGTGGCGGCATGAAGATGATGCGCTGCATGATCCTCCTGCGGCACGCACATAACGAAATCAAAAAGCTCATCCACCCCAATGCCATTTTTCCCATAAGGTTCGGGCAGAGGATCACCCCTCCGGAAGTAACCACTAACATCTTAGGTTTTTTTCTGCTGTACATCGTGATATTCGTCATAGGTGCGTTGATACTGTCCGCTTTGGGACTGGATTTCCAGACGTCTTTTGGCGCATCTATAGCCTGCCTGGCAAACATTGGGCCTTCCATCGGAGACGTGGGACCGATGGGGAACTACTCCGCTATGCCAGGGTTAGCCAAATGGATATTGATCCTCATGATGTTGATGGGACGTTTGGAACTGTTCACTGTTTTGGTCCTTTTTAGCCGCAGTTTCTGGAAGAAATAGTTAATATACAAGGGGGATTCCACAGAAATGAACTGGCGTAAATTCTTCTTCAAAAATTATCCCGCTAAAATAGCCCTTCTGCTGATGGCTGTCTTTCTCTGGTTCTTCGTTATAACCGGCAGAAATTACGACCAGGTGTTGAATATCCCCATTTCCATTACCAATTTGCAGGAAAACCGGGTTTTCCTGCAAACACCCGAATCCGAAGCAGTAATCCGCTTTCGCGGGAAGGGCACTTCCCTTCTGCTCCTGTCACTTTTCGGCGATGCCCATATCAATTTGGATATCGCCTCAATAAAACAATTCTACAACTATCCTATCAGGTTGGAACACGTTAAATGGGCGCCCGGCATCAATGTGCAGGTGGATGAAGTCTTAAGTCCCGATACGGTTCACATACGGCTTGATGATAAAGTCCAATGCAAGAAGAAGATTCAGCCGATGCTCAATGTAATCCCCGCAGAGGGGTATGGTATTATAAGTCCGGTCAAGTGTAAACCTGATTCGGCTGAGCTGATCGGTCCCAAGACTATTTTAGATGGATTGAGCTTCATTAGTACTCAGGTTAAGGAGATAGATGGAGCGACAACGCCTATTAACATGAAACTGGGCTTGATCCCACCTGAAGGTGGTACTGTTGACGTTTCCCCCGTTGACGTCAGAGTCATAGTACAGATTGATAAGATTGTTGAAAAACAGCTTACTGACGTGCCGGTCAGCGTGATAAACTGTCCGCCAGATCAGCCGGGTACTTGTGAACCTCCAACTGTCGATGTTAAACTAATAGGTGCCAGATCTGTTCTGGATGACATACAGCGCGATAACCTCATGGTTTCAGTGAGCGCCGGAGGTCATCAAACCAGTACAGAAACGCTCACCCCACTTGTCCACCTACCGGACCATGTGGAACTCCTGGAAGTAATTCCCGATACCGTGAAGATAATATACTGAACTTCTCATGCATCGCCTATGATAGTCCTGGGTATCGAAACGTCCTGCGATGAAACCGCCGCCGCCATCCTGCAAGATGGCGCGGTGCTCTCTTCTATCGTTTCCACGCATTGGCTTCATTCAAAGTATGGGGGTGTCGTGCCGGAATTAGCCAGTCGCGCCCACTTGAATCTGCTGCCGATGATTATCACTCAAGCCCTGGATGAATCCGAAATTGATTTTGATAAAATCGATGCTGTGGCAGTCACCAAGGGACCAGGTTTAATAGGAGCTCTGCTGGTAGGTATATCTATTGCTAAAGCGATTGCATATGCTAAAAATATCCCGTTAATCGGCGTAAATCACTTAGAAGGGCATCTCTGGAGCGCCGCTTTAGAAGGGAATCCGCCGCGTCCTCCATTTTTAGCACTGCTGGTATCCGGAGGACACACACTGCTCGTTGGCGTACAAGCATTCGGTCAGTATGAATTAATCGGTCAGACCCGTGACGATGCTGCCGGTGAGGCTTTCGATAAGGTAGCAGTTTTATGCGGATTAGGTTATCCCGGCGGCGCTGAAGTTGAAAAACTTGCGGCTTTCGGAAATATGAAATACCATCAATTCCCCGTAAGCATGCGGGGTCAGGCAGGTTTTGATTTCTCTTTCTCGGGATTAAAGACAGCCGTATCTAATTTTATAAGGCGCACTCCTGATGCATTAGACAATCACAGAAACGACCTGCTGGTTTGCTTCCAACATGCCGCCATCGAATCACTGGTACACCCCACCTGCCGAGCATTCGACGAAGGCGATTACAACGGATTGGTGCTTTCCGGTGGAGTCGCCGCCAATAATCAACTCCGGCAGAGGTTGTCCGGAGAAATTGAAAAACGCGATGGGACTTTCCACTCACCAGAACCGAACATGTGCACTGACAATGCCACCATGATCGCCTGGGTTGGCTGGCAGCGACTCTTGAACGGTGAAAGAGATGACCTTTCACTGTGCGGTCGCCCTGATTTACCCCTCACCGAGATCCTTGAGAAAGGAAGAAGATGACTCCGTTTAATATTGGATTACTTTCTCTCTTTTCTCTCGGCTTAAACTCCATCTCCTTAAGTATCAAAGGATCTACGGTTCTATTTATCATCCTGATTATTCTGGCTCTGATGTGGGCTTTCTCTGCATATAGAAAAACTCTTCCACCTTCCAGTCTTGTCATTCGCCTGATATTAGGTCTGTTAAGATTCGCAACCCTCTGTGTGGTCATCTTCCTGATTTTCGAACCAACCATCTCTTTTCATAGGCAGGTTCAGCTCAAACCCCTTCTGGCGGTTATATTCGATGACAGCGCTTCCATGAAGTTAGAAGACGCCTCTGGAAACCGACTGGATGAGCTGGACAAGTTGATGCATAATCCAGCGTGGGAATCTATCGAAGATGAATTTGAAATAGCCTGGTTTGCCTCCGGTGATTCGTTAAGGCAGTTACAGGAAATTAACCTGGATTCACTACAGTTGCATGTAATCGGTACTGACCTGGCTTCCTCCTGGACAGAAGCTTTACATAGATTAGGAGAAACCGAATGCTCGGCATGCCTTCTCATTACTGATGGTGGCCATAACGCTGGTCCTGATCCGGAAGAGGTGGGATTTGAGACCCCCTGCCCCATCTTCACTGTCGGTATAGGTGATACTGCTAAAATACGCGACGCACGTATAGAAACACTGACCAGTCCACAATACGCTTACAAGGACAAATCAACACAAATTACGGCACGCGTATCAGCCGAAGGGATGGAAGGTCAAACAGTTCAAATCGAACTGCTGGGAAATGGTCAACAGGTAATCAGCCGTAAGACGATAAACCTGCCACCTGATCAGTTGACCACCGAAGTTAATTTAGAATTTACTCCTGTCAAGGTGGGACAACTCCCTTTAACTACCCGCCTTGCACAATCGCAAGATGAGAGAAACGTTCACAACAATTCCAGATCTTGCCTGTTGGAAGTACGGGAAAGCCGCATTCGGGTGCTGTTGATATCGGGAGAACCTGATTACGAGACGATGTTCTTCTGCCGAATTGCAGGCAAACTGCCGGACCTTGAAATTCATACCGTTAATGCCAAGCAAAAGGGAGGATTTTACCATACTTCTCAGAATGAACTGAATGCCCTCTTAGAGAAATCTGACGTCATCGTTTTCATGGGCTTTCCCGACAAAGAGAGTTCGGCAAAAGCCCGTTCTACGATTCAGCAAGCGCTTTCACGTAAGCCCCTACCCGCCTGGTTCTGGATGAATGAAAACCCCCTGTTTTCTAATCTTGAATCCATCTGGGGTAAACTCCCTTTTAAAGTATCCCGCATTGGTCCCAAGACCGAAGCTGCCGCCCATCCTGACCACTACTACGTAATTATTGATCCTGATATTGAAGCCGTGGAATTACCCCTTTGGGCTGATCTCCCACCAGTGCAAACCCCTGCGTTCAGCATTAACTTACAAGAAGAAGCGGATGTGCTGTTATCATTTAAAAACTTAAATAATGCTGAAAATATAGGCCCGGCTTCGATTTCATGGACCCGAAATAAAACTCGCCTGGCAGCAACGCTGGGCGCGGGCTATTGGCGCTGGAGCTTTATGAATCAGGGTCTTACCGGCAGTGGTGAACTCTTCGAAAGCTTCATCCTGAAAACACTGCGATGGCTGTCAACAAGCCCTCAACAACAACCCCTTGACCTGAAGCCCGTTAGAAACCTGTATTCATCAGGTCAGGATGTGGAATTCGAAGCGACAGTATTAAGCGGTGATGGTCAGTATGTGGAAAGCGCCCGCATTGAAGTTCTTTTGGTCGGTTCCGAAGGCGAATCCAAGATTCAACTTGCGCCGGAAGGATATAGATACAAGGGTAGTTTCCAGCCTGAAGCGGTTGGAACTTACACTTACCATGGCGCGGCTTTTATCGAAGAAGATACAATCGGAACCGCATCCGGTAAAATTGTTGTGGAAGCCTACAACGTGGAAAAGGAGACGTTATATCAAAATAGAGATCTTCTGGAAAGCATCGCTTCCCTAACAGGTGGTCAATACCTGCCATCAGATTCACTGCACCTGTTTCCTGACCTACTGGAAGCGCCCTTCAGATCGGCAAAAGTTGGATGGTCGCGTCGAATGTTCCTTGGGTGGGATTTATGGACTTTACTGGTGGTACTGTTAGCTCTGGAATGGGTAATCAGAAAACGGCGCGGGATGCTCTAATCAGCTACTTGCAGGGATCAGATACTAAAAATAATACCAAATGGTGGAATATTTGTCAGGATCCTCGCCGATCTCCTCAATCCGCTGGAGGTACTCATGTATTGACATATCAGTATGGAGGTAGGAGTCAACCAGCGCTAATTTCTTCTCCCACGGGTGGAATTCGTACACTCGTTTCCCGTCAGGTAGAATGGAAATGAACTCGTGATCCTGACGCCGGTTTAGATAATTCTTACCCAGACGGGGAACGTTAAAGATAGTATCATCCGTGCGCCAGGTTCCCGGAGTTAGCCTGGCTTCCTCTGTTCTCTCCTGTAATAGCCTCGCCAATGGCACCCGGTACCAATCAGTTTCTTCTTTCCCCTTGGGAGTAAAGGTGTAATATGATTCAACGCCGATCATCCTCAAGGCGCGGCGTAGGGCAGACATTTCGAATCTGCGGCTGTTAGCAAAAGTAAACACCACCTGGTTGTAAACGTTCATTCCCCGCATACGCAACCTTTCTACAGCTTCTGCAGATTCAGGAGATACTTCTGAAGCATGCTCGAAATGCGTCATGATGCACATTTCGCGCCTGCCAGATTTCCTGTAACTGGCAAGCATGTCCGCTAACTCGTCCGTAATGCGCATGGGCAGCACAACCGGCGTTCTGGATCCTATGCGAATCAGTTCCACATGAGGTATCTCCGCCAGCCGATCAAGGATACACTTTAACCGCTTATCACCCATAATCAAGGGATCACCGCCGGTTACAAGAACTTCCTTCAGCGTCTGAGTTTCGGCAATATACCTTATAGCCTTTTCCAATTCATCATTTGAGGCTAAAGCGTTGGGATCTAAGCAGGTCTCTATCTCCCAGTTCCGCTGACAATACACACAAATCTGCGCGCAACTGTTATAAGGCTTCAAAATGCAGATCATGGGATAGCGGCGCGTAATCAGATCCACCGGTGATGTATCCCTCTCCTGCATGAAATCGAAAGAACTGTCCTGCTTCCTCTTTCCCGCCGACATCCGCTCCACATATTCCATTGGAGGAATCACCTGGTATCGAATAGCCCGGTCGGAAACCTCACCCGGATCTGGAGCCATCAAATGCACGTAATACGGAGTTATCCCAAATGGGAGTCGATTCTTTACCGCACCCTTTACCGCTTGCACTTCCTGATGGGATAACCCTACTAATCGCGTTAAGTCATCAACGTCACGAACCACATGGCGCAACTGCCAGTGCCAGTCGTTCCAGTTATTCTCATCGCCACCAAGAGCTTTTAAAATTCTCCTCTTATTCCGCTGTCGTGTCTTAATCACAGAAGCATCAAAACCTGTGGGATACCTGCTTATTCCTTCGTGCATCCACTCGGCCATGTGGTCGAGTTCATAGCTGCGAACCTCTGAAGCCTCCCGCCCCTCCATCTCCTGAAAATATGATGGTTGTTGATCATAATAAATCCCAGAACGAGCCCGGCACCCCGCGAATAAGCGCTCTAACTCAATCAGAAAACCGGGGGATATTTCCTTTAGCGCTTTATTGCACTGCCTGGGTTTTGCCAGCTTGCGCAGTAGTCCCACTAAGTTAAATCCCGTCAGCCGTTGGGACCTGCGGGAGATCAGATTCTTCACCACTCGCAAGCATTCGCGTCCCAGATCCCATTCCAGAGAATGAATGGTATCCTCTTTAAGATCGTAGCTTCGTTCCAAGAGCCAGAAATAGGAATATAACTCGTTTCTGGCCTGTCCGTCACTCTTCGATTCTTCTAATATCTCTGATATAGCTCTGTTGTATGTCCAGAGCATATCCAGGAGCAGCCGACGATCATCGCCTTTCTCATCCTGCCGGGCTTTCTCTTTTTCAGCAAGCATGAGTCCTCCCTCCTGTTATATTGCTATCCATCAGATTTCCAATTAAATAAATTTTAAAGATAGAATGAAAATATCGCTACTTTTCCACCGGAAAACAAGCTTCAATTGGGGGATTTTCTAAAAATTATACAGTCACTGATTCTTTTATTGGAACGATTCCTGCACCTGCGCTTTTAAAGGATAAATGGAAGAATACTACGGAAGAAACATGAAAAACGAAAGTATCCCAGCTTATCAACGTCCCACATTCTGGATCGGTTCACTCCTGATAATTTTCGGAATGCTACTCTGGGCTTACCCTGAATTGCTATCGTTCTTAGTCGGAGCTTTCTTCATAGGATTGGGCATTATACTTCTGGGGAGGATTCTGTTTCCGCGGCGCCGTTGGGACAAGTGGTAGGATAATTGGCTGGATAGTAAAGAAAAATCTTCTTGCGATTACGCCTCCATATTTTTTATTGAATTATTCGCTCGTTTCCTCCAAAATGCAAATCGAATTGATTCAGTATCCTGAGGTAACTGGTGCTCAATACTATCTATATTCAGTTCTCTTTGCCTCGTTACGATTTCAAGTTGATCACGCCATTCGTTTGCCAATCCTTCATCTCCTGCGGACTCCTGATTAACAGTTATCACCCTTAATTTAACTGTTCCGTGGGAACGCGCCGCCTCAATCAGCATACCGGGCTTAGCAGGATTATCAATCCAGGAACGCAGGATCCTACCGTCGCTATCTCGCACCATCATACAAGAGAGATCGTCAGATGCTTTCGCGTGATAATAGACTCCATCAATTTCATCTGCACAGTTCAGCATAACGCACGATTCCTGCTTCCTCTCGGTTCTGTATTGCTCTTCTTCATCCTGCATAATCAGATCGTTTTTATGTGATAGTTCATCGGTGTACTGATCCAGTTCTTTTATTTCTAGCTCTAATAAATTTACCAGAACATCTTCGAAAGAGATGACCATCGAATCGGATTTACAGATAGCAGCTTCACGCAAATAATAACTGATCAATGAGAATGCATCTGCCCCACCTTTAATACCACGCGTCCACAGTATGCCTAAAACCCAGATATCCGAAGGTTCAACTTCGGGGAAATTTCCGTGCATCTCATAGCGACTCAACCTCTCCTGAAACTCAGTTATCTTCAACTCATCAGGATGAACTCCTAATCCCTCTAAGACGCGTTTGATCTCCTGCGGATCTTCCTTCCGTTTCTGATAGTGGCGTTTACCTCCATTTTCCTCCTGAACGCGCAAAATAACCTTGGACCCACCCCATTCCACCCGTGCAAAGAGCCTCTGTCCGGGTTCCAAAGGCAAATCTGAAGCCGCGTCAAAAACATATCCCGCCGCTCCAATACGAAAAAACCCGCTGCCTAATCTGGAAATAACCCGGCCACGCACCTTTTGGCCAGGTACCAATCCAGTGAAACGCACGGGTCCTAAATTGCCGCGTTCTACGCTTTTAGTCTTCATTAAAAATTAGGCTGTAACATTCTCTTCACGCTGGAGATTCAAGATCAATCGCACCTCATCCTGTCCCAAACCCAATTTTTCCGCTATTTCTTGAATAGAAAGTCCTTGCTCGCTAAGAGTGAAAACTTCCTGAGCCGTCTTTTCAGTTGGTTGATGAACTACATTCTCTTCTTCTTCTTCTTCTTTTACTTCCTCTTCTGCCTTCTCTTCTGCTTGAACTGATTCCACCTCAGGAGTCTCAGGTTCATTCTCTGGCACTTCCTCTTCTTCCGGCTTCTCTCCCCGATCTGATTCACCCGACTCAGCAGTATCCTGTGGTTTTGGTTCTGATTTTGGTTCGGGCTCAGGTTTAGGTTCGGTTTCGGTTTTCTCTTCCGATATTTCTTCATCCAGAGACCTGAGTGATGCTAACCACTCTAATCTTCGCAATTTCAGGAAGAACCAGACCATCCCACCGGATAATAATATCACTAAACCGAAGGCAATCACCGCCAGCGTATTTCCACTCCTATTCTCTTGCTGTGCCTGTCCTCCCGACTGCTGATGACCGTCAGTCCACAGTCTGCTTCCAGTAGCAACACCTGTATGTCCTGAATGTGTAGTGAAAGCCTCTCCTGAGTATTTAACCTTCAGAATGTGGAATAACTCTTCCCACGCGGCGACTTCTTCCTTCCTCTTTCCAAGTTGGTGATAAATGCTGGCTATCTCCGCGATGGCTAAAATCCTCATGTCCGGGTCACGACGCGCCTGTTCAAAGTGCTCCAGAGCTTCAGATAAATAGCCCTGTTGCCGCAGATATGAACCTTCCAGAAAATTACCCTGCGGTGAAGATGGTATAATTGATACCGGTGCGGGTGGACGCTTTTTTTTCACCACGCTTGATTTCGTGCTCTTTTGCTCGGAGGATACAGACTGCTTCTGCTCTTTCCTCAGTGTGGGTGTAACTGGTTTTGATTTAGGATTCTGTGGTATTTTCTCTTTACGTTGAACAGTCTGCTGGGGAACATTCTTCGGCTTCTTATTAACAGCCGGAGCTGATTTATCATGAGAAATGTCCAGAATTAAGCTGAAGGGATCGCGGCTTTCCAAAACGACCGGTTTCATCCTGCCGGAAAAGTGGAAGTCGAAAACCAGTGCATCGTGCTGGGCGTGCAATTTAACTCCAGTTATCAATTTCCCCTTGATATCAACTATCTCTTCTGCCGCAAGTGGTTCAACCTGACATCCCGGTAGAGTGAGCCTTAATCTTTCACCTCTGTCCAGCTCAGTTACCGTATAGGATACTACTTTGTCAAAATGGAGCGAGAGTATAGAGTAGTCCTTGTTAGAATTCTTGGAAAGATCGAACGACATCAGCCGCCCTGATAAGGATACCTGCGGTAACAGGAGTAGAACCACTAAAGGGAAAACAAAATATCGCAAACCAGTGCCTTTCACTTTGGGTTTATTTTGATTCATCTTTGTCATCATCCAGATCAACCATCTTTGTATCACCTAAATAGGAGACCGTTTTTAGTTCGTCTATCCTTTCTAATTTCTTTATTACCTGCTGTATACGCATGCAATTATCCTGAATGACCTTGAGACGCTTGGCAAAATTCGGGTAGTCAATTTCCGCAGATTCCTTCTCCAGAAGATATACATTTCCCAGGACAGTGGTCAATGGATTGTTGATCTCGTGGTTTAGCGTGATTACCGTCTGCGTATAGGCAGCCAGGCGTTCCGATTCCAGCAGCTTTCTCTGCAAGCGGTTTATTTCGGTGACATTGCGCATGATTCCCAGTGCACCTGTCGTTTTACCATCTCGGTCCTTAATCGGTACAAGACTTATGGTAAATCGCTGATTACGTGCGACTCCGGAAGAGAATTCCAGGTCGAACACCTGCTTACTGCCGTGATGCAATGTGCTCTGTATCCTGCGTCCTGTATCGGGACGCTTAAAAACCGTCCTGAAATGTTGATTTATCAATTCATCTTTCTGGAAACCAAGGTCTTCGATACCCGGATTAAGGTAAGAAAAGCGATCGTTCATATCTATTGAAAAGATGATATCACCGGCGTTTTCAAGTAAGCTTGAGAGAAATTCTTTGGTCTTCAACACTTCCTTGGCTGTTAAAGAATTCTGAATCGCAACCGCAGCATGCGATATGGCAAAGAAGAGGATTTTTAATTCCTGCGGAGTAAAATCATCTGGTTCCTTTGAGGTAGCCAATAGAGCCACACCAGTGGGGTGATCCCCAACGATAAGCGGTACAACGATTAAATGCTTCCGCATGTAATCAGCATCCCGCCCGAAGCTCTCCGTCCAGGGAATTACAACAGGTCTGCGCTCGGAAACCACCCAATCCAAAATGCCTTCATCGTACTGGCTTTGTGCCGCCTGTGTCAACTTTGCCGGTGCGCTGCCCAACGGCTCCAGCTCCCCGTTACGGACGTCGAAGAGATAAACCCCTATTTGATCGTAAGCTATATACTTTTGCACGATCTGAAAAAGCGCCTCCACGACTTTTTCGGGGTCGCTGGTAGCGCGAATCATCTCGCTTAACTCCTGCAGCCCTAAGAATTCGTCGAAAGAAGCTCTATCGTTTTCCTTGGCAGTTTGGAGATCACCGATGCGAACTTCCAGTTCATTGATATGACTGCGAAGCTTGCGGATTCGCTTCTCAAACGATTCCACCAGGACGGCGATTTTGCTGTCAAAGTCAGACCTTGGTCGCTGTCGTGGATTCGGTGCGTTATATGGATTTATTGGTTCGTCAGAAACCATTCTGCAATTGGTAATTCGGTTCTTTATAATACTTATATTGTACCCAATCAATTCATGTTACGTCAACCGGGCTTAGTGATAGCTTCCATAAAACCCTGAGCCTTATCAATTTCACCTTCCAACTTAGCATTATATATATCGAAATCGGGTTTTCCTGAAACGTCCTTCTTCATATTTAATACCTGGATCATTTCCGGGGTTATTTCATTCACCTGTCCGGGTCCCCCTTCATCCTGGTATTTCCTTCGTACCAATAAATCAGAAAAGGCAACGCTGCAGGAAAGTTTTACATTTTCACCGCCGCTGCTTGAACCGTGATGATCCCGAGCTGCTTCAACCAGCCAGTTTGGGAGATTCCATTCAGCCAAGAGCCAGGAACCTGCGGTAGGATGGGTAACACCGAAGTGCTGTTGTTCTGCTTCTAAAAGGGGAAATTCCTCTTCTTCGACTGTAGCTATCACTTCATTGTATTCCACCGGGAAATACCGCCCTAAAAATAGCTTGCCTATATCATGCACCAAACCAGTGATAAATCCCTCGCCGGGATGCCTGGCACCAGCCATTTTATATATTAACCTGGTACAGACCGCAGTGTACATGGAATGCTTCCAGAATCCATTCATATCGAAAGTAGCGTTGCTTTCGCCCTTAAAAAAGCAATCTGTAATCAATACTGACAAGCATAAATCACGTACCGTCTCCAGACCCAGTACGACTACAGCTAAGTTAACTGTTCCGATGCGCCGTGGAAAGCCGTAATACGCCGAATTAGCCAATTTCAACAGCCTGGTTGCCAGAGCAGGATCCGTGGAAATCAACGCGGCCATATCCGCCGCTGAAGCTTTAGGATCATCTACGACCTCCAGTAATTTGCTTGCCATTATCGGCAGAGCGGGAAGCCCTTCTACCCTGCTTGCCAGGAGGCGGATTCTCTGTGTTTCGTCAGTTAAAGTAGCTTCCATATCAAATCTTAAAATCTATACAGCATTGCCGTTCTTTATCTTCAAAGCTATCGACTGAATCATCCTTTCTACCTCTTGAGTAGGGGGATTCGGTCATTCTTGATTTTTCTTCCGTCCGTAAATTTCCATCTTTAGATTTTTTCGATTTATTTATTTTACGCCGTTTATCTAAACGCTGCTGCCTGAGCTGTGCGTTTAACGCTTCCCGTACTTCGCCAGGAAATCGCAGCATCTGCTGGGTCATCTCCTCGATAGCCTGCACTTTCGAAAAATTATCCTGTAAGGCGATTATCTTCATGCAACCTGCTCAGGGTTCAACCTGGCCCGCAGAGAGTGAATCGAAGCTGAATGGATCTGACATATACGGGATTCTGAAAGACTCAGAACTTCACCTATCTCCTTTAGGGTAAGTTCCTCATAGTAATATAGCACCATAACTCTGCGCATTTGCTCCGGAAGTTCCTGCAGCCAATATATAACCAGGTTTTTTTCCTCTTCATGTTCTATCCTTTCCAATGGGTCCTGGGCATCTTCATCCGGGATCACTTCGTGGAAACTTCCTAAACCTTCTGCGCCTCCAGGTTCACCATCCAAAGAGACTATCTGTAAAGAACCTACTTTCTGCAGCAACTCTTGATACTCTTCCAGCGGTAGATCCATTTCTGCCGCGACTTCTTCATCATCTGGAATCCTTCCTAATTTCGCTTCGCAGGCTTCCATGGCGCGCTCCAGTTGCTTGGACTTTGCTCTGATGGAACGTGGCAGCCAGTCATATTCACGCAGGCTATCTAAGATAGCGCCGCGAATGCGAGTTGATGCATAGCTCTCAAAACGCACGCCTCGATCAAGATCGAAACCCTCGACCGATTGGATCAATCCCCGAACTCCGGCGCCTTCTAAGTCCGCGAGCTGAACTGCCTGCGGCAGAGTCTGCTTGATCCTTCCGGCTACCAACTTAACCAACGGAAGATAGATCAAAAGCAGCTTTTCCCGCACAGCTTTATCGCTCGAACCGCGATAATTCTGCCAGAGTTCCAGGTTATCCATTTAAGATTATACTCCCTCCATTTTGAGATTCTTCACTACGTTTTAGAATGACGGTGGTAGAACGTCAGAAATGGCTTCAGTGTACAGATGGTGAAGCTGCTTTCTCGCTCTCTTTCTTATCGCCCTTTTCGGCAGTGCTCGCACCAACTTTCGGTTCTTTACCGTTTTGAGCTTTCTTATTCAGAGCGGTATCCGCTCTACCGTTGGTTTCATTTTGCATACGAGGACTAACACCTTTTTTCGCTTTTTCAGCTTGTTGGCGATGTTTAGCTTCCTCTTCTTCGGCTTCCCTCTGCACCTTTTCCAGTAGCTCTCTCTCGGCTCTCTCCTGAGAGGACGCCACAAAACGTCCCAACACGATGCGATATGCCATTATCAGCATGGAAAATCCCAAATACACCAACACGGACCGGAACAACGCCGAAGCTAAGTCAACCTCCATCCAGAGGGTAATTGCCAGGGTTGCCAGAGCTGCCAGGGCACTTAAGGATGGTCCTTTCGCCTGCTCTTTAGTCAAGCTAACTCCTTAGTTTTAAATAGATGGCGGAAAACGGAACCGCCGTTCTTCTTCTCTACTGGAAGCCGTAGCAGCTTCCTTGCGATCAAATTGATATTCAGGGATGCAGGACAATGAGGGTTCGTCAGGACAAACGGCTTTTGACGGGCGACCGCCTGCGGCACATGAGCATCAAAAGGTATGAAGCCCAGCGTGTTAATCTTCACCGTTAGATAGTTTTCCACAACCAGTTGTATTTTGCGCGCCACCTCTTCCGCCTGCTGGCGGTTTTTGGCAAAGTTGACCAGAAGGTGGAACTTCAAGGCTGGATTCCGCGATGATATAACCTTGATTGTCGCGTAGGCATCGGTTATGGCAGTAGGTTCGGGGGTGGTCACCACGATCACTTCGTCAGCTCCGGAAGCGAATTGCACTACGGTTGGGGAGATGCCAGCTCCGGTATCCAAGATTACAGCATCCTGTCCGGATTCCAACTGTGCCATAGCATTGTCCAGGCGATCTGCCACGACCTCATCCAATCCGACAAGCTCAGTGATACCGGAAGAGGCGGGTAATATTTTGAGCCCTTCGGGACCGCTCAGCAGGATGTCAGTCAGGAACTGCCCGCCGATTACGGCATCGCCCAGCGTGTACTTAGGACTTAAACCTAAGAGAATATCGATGTTGGCTAAGTTGGTATCGGCGTCCACCAGCAGGACGCGGCGTTTCAGCCGCTGAAAACAGATACCTAAATTTATACTAATATTGGACTTGCCAACTCCCCCTTTCCCTGAGGTTATGGCAATCCGCCTGACTGGACGCAGGTGTTCCTCCGTTGCTCGCTTCAATCTGGAAATATCCCGCAATCTGGCAGCCTGATCATTTATCATCGCAGCTTCAACACCCCCCGCACTTTATACCCCCGTTAAATAACCCCTATGCAGAAGCAAATTTTTCCTTCACTTCTGGAAGTAAACTATCACCGAAGAACGGTTTTTCGGTCACCAACCGCACCAACTGCATCTGGTTCGGTGTAACAACATCATCAGGCACGTTCTGTCCGCATGTCAACAAGGACACAGGTTTCTTCTCGTGATAGCACACATTTAAGATCATACCGAAATTTATCGTTTCATCTAACTTGGTAAACAACAATCTGCTGGGACCTGCTGATCGGAACTTGTTTATTATATCAAGTTGATCCTCAAGCCTGGTGGAGACGGAGAGAACCAGTTGTACCTCGTCCGGTTTGGCGTATTCGATGAAAGCCATCAAATCTCGCAGCTCATCTTGGTTGTTCTGACTGCGCCCCGCAGTGTCAATGAGAATAACATCCCGATCACTGAACCGGTCTATTGCCCGCCGGATGTCCGGAGGGCGGTAAACCGCTTCCATGGGAACACCCGCTATGGAAGCGAATGTCTTAAGTTGCTCCACCGCCGCGATCCGGTAGGTATCCGCTGAAATCAGAGCCGCCCGCTTGCGACCGAACAGATCCGGATGGGTAGCCATCTTGGCTAATGTGGTAGTTTTACCAACTCCGGTAGGTCCCACCAGGGCTATTACGCGCGGTTTCGATCCTATCGATGCCACAGGTGTGCATCTCACAATCCGGCTGACGCGCTCTCGAAGCCGTTTTATCAAAAGCTTCCGATCTTCAAACTCCTCTCCTGATAGTTTCAGGGTCAGTTCTTGTGTCAGTGAGTTAGCAACGGTGGTATCCACTCCGTTATCCAACAAGTCGCGGTGAAGCCGTTCCAGTTCATGAGGCAGACTGGGCAGTTGCTTGAACTTCAAGTGATCAGCCATCTGCAGGACGGTCTTCTGCAGCCCTTTTATCTCGTCGGATAAAAGCTCAAATTCCTCTGAAGATACATTGTTATCCTCAGCAGGCCTGGCTGTTTCTGCCATCTTGTTCCAATCCCGCGAGGGTCTGCGCGATTCCATACCGCGATCGGCGGTAGAAGCGGTAACTTCCACCCTGTCATCCATAAGAAAGCTGAAAGGGCCGCCCCTTGATACTTTGCGTGAATCCAGGATAACAGCGTCATCGCCCAGCTCTCTCTTCACCTGCAAGAGACAGTCATTCATACTGGCGCCGAGGAATTTCTTGATTTTCATAAGTTTGTAAGGCTGGCTTCTGGTGTAATTTTGCGTCTGTAAATTCACGGATCACTCCGATAGAACTTAAGATAAAGTCGAATAGTAAACATTTTATCTGTATGTCAAACGACAGCATTTCAACCGGTATGCTCCTACCGACCTCATGCTGCCGGGACTTCAGCCTGCTGTGGCTGTAAAGTAACCATCCCCAGGGATTCCACTTCCGCGTTGACTAACAGCTCACCGTAGGATATGACTGATAACTGAGGCAATACCGGTTCAGTAAGCCTGCGCATGGCAGCTCGAACAGTCGGTGAACAGACTAAGATCGCCACTCTACCCTGGGACTGCATCTCCTGTACATAATCGTTAAGCTGAATGTAAATCTGATTGAGAACATTCGGTGGCAGCGTTAGGGCGAAAGTTTTCTGCCCTTGTTGCTGCTGAAACTCTTCACTTATCATCTTCTCCAGAGAAGGATCTAAGGTCAATGCGTATATCTTGCCATCAGGGTCCTGATATTTATGCGTTATAGCTGGTGAGAGGGAATAACGTACATATTCTGTCAGTATATCAGTGTCCTTGGTCAGTGAAGAATAATCCGAAAGGGTTTCTAATATGGTTCCCAAATCCCGCACGGGAATGCCCTCTTTGAGCAGTTTCTGCAATACCTTGTGTACGGCGCCATAGGTGAGCTGTGCGGGGACCAACTCATCGACCACGGTGGCGTTTTGCTTCTTGAAATTGTCGATTAATGACTTAGTATCTTCCCTGCTCAATATCTTATGAGCACTGCTCTTTAACACTTCCACTAAGTGAGTGGACAGAACTGCCGCTGGTTCTACGACAGTATAACCCATGTTTTCAGCGCGATCCTTCTTATTGGATGCTATCCACACAGCCGGTAACCCATAAGTCGGCTCTTTCGTCTGGACGCCTTCAATCTTTCCTTTAGCGGTTCCCGGATTCAGAGCCAGGAAATGCCCCATGTGTAGTTCACCTGAGGCGGCTTCGTTTCCTCGGATCTTAATAACGTACTGTTGGGGTTTCAACTGTATGTTGTCTCGAATGCGTATGGGAGGTATAACGATCCCAAGCGATAGCGCCTGCTGCTTGCGGATCAATGTTATCCTGGAGAGTAGATCTCCATTCTGCTCGTTGTCAACCAGTGGTATGAGTCCGTATCCTATCTCCAGTTCCAAGGGGTCAACGTTCAGATAATCTTCGATGCGTTCCGGTTCTCTCTTGGCAGCTTTTTGGGAGGCTTCGTCCATGCCTTCCTTCTGCATATCTTTCTCGGCGTTCCCCAACTGATAACCTAAATAACCGGCTATGCCTGATAGTACTAAAAATGGTATGGTGGGCAGACCGGGAACAATGGCGAAGAATGCCAACACACCGCTGGCGATGAATAGAGGACGAGGCTGCTGTAACAGTTGTGAAGTCAGATCAGAGCCTAAGTTGGATTCAGATGCTGCCCGTGATACAATGATACCTGCTGACGTAGAAATAATCAGAGCGGGGATTTGCGCCACTAAACCATCGCCAACGGTCAGAATAGTATATGTTGACAGCGCCTCACTGGCGCTCAGTTTCAACTGCAGTACCCCGATGATCAGCCCACCGACGATGTTTACTGCGGTTATCAATAAGCCCGCCATGGCGTCGCCACGCACGAATTTGGAAGCACCGTCCATGGCGCCGTAAAAATCAGCCTCTCTGGTGATTTTTTCGCGCCTTTCCCTGGCTTCTTCCTCATCTATCAGACCGTTGTTCAGATCCGCATCGATAGCCATCTGTTTGCCGGGCATGGCATCTAAGGTAAACCGCGCTGCGACTTCAGCGATGCGCCCGGACCCCTTGGTGATGACCACAAAGTTGATCAAGACCAGAATCAGGAAAATCACTACACCGACAACGTAATTACCGGCGACTACATAACCGCCAAAGGCTTGAATGATGGTACCGGCATAAGCCTCACCCAGGATCAACCGCGTCGAAGCCACGTTCAGTGATAGTCGAAATAGAGTTATCACTAAAAGCAATCCCGGGAACACCGAGAAACTCAATACTTCATCGGTGTACATTGCCACCATCAGAATGACCACTGCCAGAGTGATATTCAGCGCCAACAACAGATCCAGCAGGAAAGTGGGAATGGGAATGATCATAACGATCAAAATCCCGATCACACCTACAGCTAAGAAAACGTCGCTGCGCCCGGCTATATTTCGAGCGTAGGGATTGTTTATGGCGGATTTTAACATGTATCAGCGCTTTAGGATGGTTATCTGTTTTTACCTATGCAAGGAATGTGCCCTGAAAATCAGTCGTATATTACTTCGTTTTCTGTACGTAATCTGTAAACATAGGCGAGAATTTCCGCTACAGCCTGGTATAATTTGCCCGGAATCTCCTGACCGACTTCCGCCGCTTTGTACAGTTCTCGTGCCAGCGGGGGATTCTCAACGATGGGAATGTCGTTCTCGATTGCCAATTCACGGATGCGCTGCGCGATTAAGCGCTTGCCCTTGGCGACGACTGATGGAGCTGTCATATTCTCTTCATCGTAGGATAAAGCTATAGCGTACTCAGTTGGATTGGTAACGACAACGTCAGCAGTGGGCACGTTTTTCATCATCCGCTGTAAGGCAGTCTTAAATTGAACCTGCCTTATCTTAGCTTTTACCTGGGGATCACCCTGGGTTTGTTTCCTTTCGTCTTTGGTCTCCTGTTTTGTCATCTTCATTTCCTGGTGATGCTGCCAGCGTTGATACACCAAGTCCAGGATCGCTAAAAGTAAAATAGCGAATACCGTATAAAAACCGATCTTGGCAACACCTTTACATACAAACAGGAATATCGCCCATGGAGTCTGATCCATCAGCGGAATCATTTCATCTACCATCCCTGAGATGACCAGGTAGCCTATCCACCCAATCATTACAATTTTGAGGATATTCTTAACTAATTCCACTAAAGATCGCTTGGAAGCGAACTTTTTAATGCCGGAAATGGGATTAAGTTTGTCAAATTTTGGTTTTATGGGGTACAGAGTGAAAAGCAATCCGAACTGCAAAACATTAGCTAAGATACCCACAACTATTATAGGCACCATCACCGGAGCTAATATCTTTATAAACATCGTCATCGCCGCCAACAGGTAACCGGGAAGTGTATCCTGAGTCACCTGAATCTGTCCCACCTGACTGAAGAGGAAACGTTCCGCTGCGATGATCTGGCTGAACATCATTCCGCCGAATATGGTAAGCGCCAGCAGACCAACTAACAGTATCAAGGCGGAGTTGATCTCCATGGACTTCGCCACCTGCCCCTTCTTGCGTGAATCACGAATTCGCTTTGAGGTGGGTTCTTCTGTTTTTTCCTGGAATGAATCCTTCGATTCAGCCATAGATTATCAGGTCTGTTTTAGTGCAAACGGTTGATTTTGCCGGTTATGGCCCCAAAAGACCGATGAACTGCCACCAGTCACTCTGAAAATTCTTCCATAATAACTTAAGGATGTACACAAACATCGGCATGGATAGAGCCAACGCCAGGAGTCCCAATCCTATCTTCAGGGGAAAACCCACAATGAAGACGTTCATCTGGGGAACTGTTCGCGCAACTATGCCCAGCGCAACCTCAGAAAGCAGAATGGCAGCCATTACCGGAGCGGCAATTTTAATGCCTGCCACAAAGAGGTCACCCATAAGCTTGATAAAGATCGTTAATAACCCGGAATCAGGGCCAAATCCTCCTACCGGAACGGTAGAAAATGTCTCCTGTAGACCTGCTAAGAGAAAATGATGACCGTTGAATGTGAGAAAAATGAGAATGGCAAATAGATATTGCAGTTGCCCTATAATAGAAATCTGCTGTTCGGTGCTGGGATCGACCACATTCACTATCCCGAAGCCCATTTGAACGCCCAGATACTGACCGGATAATTCCACACCGTAGAAGATAAAGTGAGTCACCATCCCTACTAAGATACCGGTTACAATCTCTGCAACCGCCAAGCTGATGAAAACGAATAATCCCAAATCTGCACCCGTCCATCCTGCAGGCGTCTGCACACCGGGAAAAATTATTAGAGCTATGGTTATCGACAGTCCAGCCTTTGCAATCACCGGTATACCACGATAACCGAAAAAAGGCATTACCGCCAAAGCAGAAGCTATCCGCAAAAAAATTAGCGCCAGTAAAAGCGCCTGATCAATAAATGGTTCTAAATTCATTATTATGTAGTTTATTTAAGCCCTGAATAATCAATATGATGAAGCAAAGATCATAAAATTTCTTCCTTCCGACACAAAACCTTCCAGACTACATCTCGGCTATTTTATCACAGATAGCAACGCGAAGACTTCGTTAGTGAAACTGATGAGCATGTTCATTATCCAGGGAAGAGCGAAGATTAATACGGTCGTAACCGCCAGTATTTTGGGAATGAATGTCAGGGTCATCTCCTGTATCTGGGTGACAGACTGGAGAATTGAGATGGTAATACCCACAATAAGTCCTGCACCGAGCATAGGTGCGGCGACGAAGAGAGCCGTCCATACTGCATCTTTACAGATCGCGATCGCCATTTGTTGCGTCATGGAACCCCCACAAAACTTTCTACTACCGACTGAATCATTAGATACCATCCATCCACCAGGACGAACAGAAGAAGCTTAAAGGGAAGACTGATCATCACCGGTGGTAACATCAGCATTCCCATGGACATCAGCACTGATGCTATAACCATATCTATTATCAAAAACGGCAAATAAAGAAGAAACCCGATCTGAAACCCGATTCGCAGTTCACTTATGATGAAGCCGGGAATAACCACACTCAATGGCAGTTCTTGAGCACTTTGCGGTTTGTCCAGATCCGCAATTCTCACGAATAGCGCCAGATCTTTTTCCCTTGTCTGAGCCAACATAAATAACTTTAACTGGTCGCCCGCTTTAGTCAACGCGTCCTGCGTAGTGATCTCCTGTGCCTGCAATGGCTGCCAGCTTTCCTCATATATCCGGTTGAATGTTGGACTCATGATATAAAAAGTCAAAAATAGTGCCAAACCTACTACAATCTGGTTCGGTGGTACGGATTGTGTAGCCATTGCCTGACGCAGGAAATGGATGACTATCACAATCCTCGTAAATGAAGTCATCATCACCAATATCGAAGGTGCCAGCGTGAGAACCGTCAACATTAGGAGAATCTGCAGGGTAACCGCAAGGTCTTCCGGACTTGATACCTGATCAACACCTATGATAATTTTAGGCAGAGGAGCTTGTGCCCCAGAAGTTTCTGGAAGTGAAAAAATTACCGCTACTATGGCGGCAAAACAGGTTAATAACTTCAATCTCTTCACACTTGATCCATTTAGATTTTCTCTGTGCTATACCTAAGTAGGAAATAATTATTCCATATTATCAGACAAGAGAATATTCTTTCGTCATGGTATTGATTTGACCGTTTATATTCCTTATAACTGTGTCTTTAACCGTTTTTTCCAAAGTCTTATCAGCCCCATCGATCGAAATTTTCGTCCCTTTACGAACTTTGGTGAGAACGTTAATTACCCCCGGATCACCCAGTTTTTTACACTTCCCCTGGAGTGTTTTCAATACCAGATTGTGTCCATTTAACTTATCGGTTAATTCCCGCTGTTTTTCCTGAAGATCCCTCATTTTATATATTAATTCTTTGTTTCTTCTGTGTTTTTGAGAGAGTTCCATCTGTGTTTCTTTAGTTTCAGTTTCAATGTTATCCAATTCTTTCTGACACTTATCTATTTCATCATTTATGGAAACGCAGAAATCATTGACATTGGTACACTGATTAAGGTGCAAGGCACTGCTGGGAAGTTCTTTGCCACCAACAATATTGACAGCTATATTCCACTTAGCCTCTAATGTACTACCGATTACCTTGCTGCCGTAGTAACCCATCTGAATACTCTCCGCAGCGCTGATTTGGGCATTTTCACACTCATTGACAATCTGTACGGACCCCAATGCCGTAACCGATTGGTTTACCACCTGCTTAACTTGAATGTCACCTGCTGCCTTAGCCTCGCCCTTGCCTCTACCGATAAATGTGCCTTTGATGATAATATCACCGCCAGATTCCAATTGGACGTCACCTGCATTCCCGTGTATTTCAATTCTTCCACCAGCATGAATTTTCAACCCGTCTTCCACGTTTCCTAATACTATTACATGACCCGGAAAATCAATATCTTCTGAGCCATTCACAAGATCACCTTCCAAAAGACGCGTTCCATCAACATGCACTGCTCCAGCCTTGATGGAAACGACGCCACTAACCGATGAACGTAACTCTCGCCGGTTGCTATCAGTAAAATAAGTGTTTGTACCGCCCATCAAGTAAACTGCCTTTCCAGCAACGGCTTTTATTTTCTTCCCGGTAACCGTGATTCCATCATGACCTTTTTCGGGTGGAACGTGTAGCGCTAACAGATCGCCCTTCTGTACTTGATTGTCATCACTTTTGAGTAAGAGGTTCATACAGTCAACATTCGCCGGGTCTATTTCCCACTCCTCTCCAACGTGGAAATGATATTTTATAAAGCCGTCTTTACCAGGTACATACTCCGTTCCCTTGGCAACCATTATTGTGTCACCAAACTTGCGGCGCTGCAGGAGTCTTTCTATAGTATCTCGATTAATTCCGCAGGTTACTCCCGATATCTTCAGGTGTCGCACTACTTGAGTGTAATCAGGAAAATCTCTCACTGACTCCGCGTCCCCAGAACCGGCGTGTAGTATCGTTAAAAACGCCTCCATTTCAGTCGGGCTTACTTCGACTTTGAATTGGTACTTAGCCATATAACTTACCAGGTATTAATAAATCACGACTTTATTTATCTTCGAAATCTGACCGTTCCGGGAGAACTTCAACCCTATCGCTTTCACTGAATTCCTTCAACAAATTCACTGAACTTTCAGTGGAACCTACGAGGAATTTCTTGCCTCCTACTTCCAAAATGTGAATCGATCTTTTGGGTCCTATCGCTCTAACTGCTATAACTTTTATTCCATCCCCGCGAATTCCTCCCTGAGGTAAAAACTTCAGATAGCGTTTTACCAGCCAGGCCGCGATGAAGATCAGCGCTAAAACCAGTACCAATGCACCTAAAGCTTTCAGCGAAGAGGCAAACAGGTCTTGTGTGCCTCCGCCATCCTCCGCAGAAGCAACGGAAGCGCCGATCAAGACAGTGATTACTGCAAAACACCCGCATACGTTATGTCGCGCTGAGGTTATCATTTCAGTGTTTGTATTCTGTCTTCCACTTTTACTAATTCGGTGATACGAATACCGAAATTCTCATCTATTACCACAACTTCTCCCCTGGCAAACTTCTTATCATTGATGAGAAGATCAACCGGTTCCCCGGACAATTTATTTAATTCCACGATGGTGCCGGGGCATAATTCCAGGATGTCCCGGATGAACATGTTAGTACGTCCCAGTTCTATGATTACCGGCAATTCGACGTCCATTAAAACATTGATACTCTGACCGGATCCACCCGATAAGTCAGTCCCAAATTCCTCGAATGCCGCCGGGCGCACTTCCGTAGCTTGATCTGATTCCAGAACATCATCCAGAACTGCCGGTGGAGGACGATCTTCCATCTGGACGATTTCATCCGCGGGTTTTGCCAAACTGCTCAGATCTTCTACAAATTGAGGCGAAAGCAGCATGGTAATAGTGCCCTGATCGAAGCCTTCGACTGCCAGTGTCAGGTCAATCCGGAAGTATGATTCCCACTGTTCTTCGCGGTTGGACACCTGGTCTAAAGCTGTCACTACCGGATCCAGTTTGATGGCACTACCCGCTAAATCGGAAAATCCCTGAACCATTACTCCGTTGACCTGGTTCAACAGTTCACCGATCCCATCTAAATGTTCATCAGGCGAAAATTCCGCTTTCCCATCGCCCATCAACATCAGATCAGTCCAGGTCCCCGCCCACTTTGATGCCAATACAAAGCCAATTTTATCGGAAAACCCTTCGACAAAGGCAACGTCCATACAAACTGCTTCATCTGGGTAATCCTTCGCCAGTTCCTGCATATTAGCGGGATGAATTTCACCTAGCTCTATTTCTGCTGTGTGGTTCAGAGCCATACTTAGAGAAGTAGCAACGTTCTCAAGAATCGGCTCTAAAACCTTTCTCACGTTATCGAGGGAATTATTTACTGTCATGATGCTTCCTTTATCCGGTGGCTCCTTTTTAATCAATCTATTACAACTATAATTTTATCTTACTGGTGATAAATTTGATCTAAAGGTTCGATGATATTCGAAATTTGTACTGCACGATGGCGTCCTTTGCGCCCAGGCAACCCTTTGTACTTTGCACGGTCTTTTATGAACACCGGCAATTCATCATCAGTGCGGGTCTCTAACCTGATGACATCATTTCGCCTGAATGATAATAGATCTTTAATTGTTATTCGTGCCTTCGCAAGTTGCACAACAACAGGTAACTGCGTCGCTGATAAGTTTACATTCAGCATTATGCTGTCACTTTCCGAACTCTTCTTCGTTAACCCAATAACTGCTTGACTGGAAAGTTTGGGCAGAATCGGCTCTAACATGTAGTAAGGTATGCAGATGTTCATCTGGTAACTCTGCCCTTTAATCTGAACTTCGACGAAGATCACCGCAATAATATCTGAAGATCGTGCAATTTGCACAAATTGGGGATCCGTCTCAAAGGAAGAATACTTGCAATCCAGATCTACCGCCTGACTCCAGACTTCGTTGAATATTTTGATCAAATTGTTGATTATGTTGCGTACTACATTCTGTTCAATTACCGTTATTTCGCGTGATTCCGTTGTGCTGTCGCCGGTGCCACCCAAAAGACGATCTACCATGTACAGAAGTAGCGCTGGGCATAGTTCTATTATCAATTTCCCATCAAGGTTCTCACTGGATAGGACGTATATGCTGGAAGGAGTGGATAGAGACATGGTATATTCCGAATAGGTAACCTGATCTATGGATAGCAGGTTAACGTCAACCATAACCCGTAAAACAGTGGAAAGATATGTGGCTAATAACCGGGAAAAGTTCTCATGAAGTGTGCGCAACGAACGTATTTGGTCCTTGGAGATGCGATCGGGATGCTTGAAATCATAAAACTGTAAAGCTTTGCTCTCTTCCTTCTCTATCTCTTCATCGATATCCACGTCCTGGGACTCAGAAACGTTCGATAATAAAGCCTCAATCTCTTCCTGTGAAAGGATTTTGTTCATCTATACACCTTCCTAATCAATCTTAAACTAATGGCTGATATTATAGCGAATTTAAATTTAACTACTGGAAAACGTACCTGACGAAATAGAGTTTTTCCACTCTTCCGTCTTCAATGTAGTAATTTATCGCCTTCAAAAGCGACTTACGAATCCTCTCTCTATACTTGATATCAGCCAGAACTCCCATCTCCTGACCGGCTAACAGAGTTATCAGGTTATCTCTTATCGGCGGATCCAACCGCTCAAGCTCCTCTTTCACATGCAGTTCATGGTATTCCAGTCCCAGAGAAACCATAAGATGACGGCGGCCGCCTGAATTAGCGGGGTTTACAACCAGGTTCTCGATCATGTGAATCCCTTCTTCTGGTTCTTCGCCTTCACCCTGCCCTCCACCGTGGCTGTCCTTCTTCTTTTCTTCTTTTTTCGCTTCGCGCTCTTGAGAATGCACACTCGCTTCACCATCGTGAACTACCGCTTGCTCTGGTGGACTGAATACGAAAGTCTGAACTATCACTCTGGACAGCAGAACTACTCCAATGACGGCGAAGACCACCATAACTATATTTATAGGCTTACCGAGCAGGGCTTTAAAATTCATCTCTTTCCTCTCAACTGGGTTTTGGCATTTTTACTATGTTCAATTTCAAATAGACGGCAATCCACTCACCGGCAAATCCGTCATTCTCGTATAGCTATTAACAGCGCAGCAAATTGAAGATTATTTCTTCTCTTCAGAAGCAACATCCGGTCTGCGATATTGGCTATCGCTTTCTCTGCGAATCCTCTTACGAAACTCAACCACACCCATGATTATATCGGAGACGTTCTCACGAACCATGATTTTCGTTCCTGTAGTCAAAGTGATGAGGCTGTCCGGTAATACTTCCACAAATTCGATTAGATCACTGTTGACCACCAAGACGGTTCCGTTTAATTTCGTCAGTTCTACCATCTGCAATCCGTATTTGCTATATTCTGCCCGGCGGGGGACTATCCCCCGCCGGACTTCTTAACTATTACATACGCTTCAGACGAAGTACCTCATCCAAGAGACGATCTGCTGTTGTTATCACGCGCGACGACGCCTGAAAGCCGCGTTGCGCCACAATCATGTCAGCAAATGACTTGGAAAGGTCCACATTAGACATCTCCACGTATCCTGAAAATACTGTCGAGCCGAAGTTCGTCTGGGCAAGTCCGTAGATCGGATCTCCGGTATTCGCACTTATGCGATAGAGGTTGCCGCCTTCCTTCATCAATCCCTGAGGGTTGTGGAAGTCAGCCAGTACGATCTGAGCCAGCGTGAGGTTCTGATCATTGGTGAATGATCCCACAATTGTCCCATTGGTATCGATGGAAACGTTGGACAGATCACCCATACCGTAGCCATCCTGATCCTGTACAATTGTGGTAGTGGCGCTGGCAAACTGAGTTATGCCGTTTACCCCTCCGATTGTACCCGGGTCCAGATCAATGTTGACGACGGACTCAGCGCCGGTATTGGGGTTGTATGAGAAACTCAATACCCCACCATTATAGTTGAAGGCTTCCAGCGATCCGTCATCGTTGAAGGTAACCGTACCGGTATTTCCGCTGATTGCCTGCGCGGGTTCGTCCACATCGATCTCCCATTCCCAATTGTTAGGTACGGCAGTTTTTGTGAAATTGATGTTCAGGACATGTTCCCCGCCCAGCGAATCGTAGGTGACGATTGACGCTGCATGTGTGGTATCAGCAGTTTCTATGGTCAAAGTCCCCAATGCTAAACCACCCGGAGGGTTAGCTGCATCAGGCGCGGCATAGCAGGTGATCCCGCCGCCGCCGATATCGGCGATGTTCGTGATCAAGCCGGTAGAATCGTCCGCATCTAATTGCAATACCGTGGTAACGGGGCTTCCGCTACCGGAAGGTGTAAAGACGTCCGTTGCCACCAAGGAAGATGCGATTCCATCAGTATAAGCCCAAGATCCTCCAGGAGATCCTCCATCAAATATCTCCGTAAAAATATCCCCGGACATCTCGATGTTGGTGTTAGCTCCGTACCAATCTCTGGTAAGTGCGATTTCACTACCGTTAAAGGATGCCGTTACTCCGGATACCTGGTCGTTTATGGCATTGATCAGGTTCTGGATAGTACTGTTTTCTGTCAAGCCATCAATCTCCACAGCGGTGCCGCCGTCAACAGTTACAGTGAAGTTCTCATAATCGGCGATACCGGAAAATTCACTTAAGGTGGTGTCTAAATCCATGGTTACCAAGGGATTGTGAATCCCATTACCCGAACCCTGGGTGGCGTTTGCTCCAGCAATGGTGATAACATGAGTACCACCCGCACCATTGATAGCCTGACCGGAAACCGAAGATACACCAGTACTGCCAGCGGCAACTAACGTTGCATCGGAATCTGTTGCTTCTGCATTAAGGTTGCAGTACAATCCGATTTCTGTAGTAGCGCTCGCAGGGGCTTTCATGCCAAACGGTATCTGAATGTCGCTTGGCGACATATTGTTGGCAATTGTGCCTAATTGATCAGCCATGAAACCCTGCACTCTCATGCTGCCACCCTGCGCAGTCAGGTAACCCTCCGCATCGATGCTGAAAGCACCGGACCTCGTGAAGTACCTCTGACTCCCGTCAGAAAGGACGAAGAATCCATCACCCTGGATAGCAAGGTCAGTGTAATTACCAGTGGATTCAAACGTGCCTTGCTTGAACTGAGTATCCACGGACATCAGTTTCAATCCTAAACCTACCTGCATTGGGTTCGTCCCGCCGTAACCGCTGTGGGGAGCCGTCGCAGAGCTTATAGTCTGCGAGAGCACTTCTGCAAACGATGCCCGGCTGGACTTGAATCCAATCGTATTCACGTTGGCGATGTTATTACCGATGATATCCAACCAGGTCTGGTGATTCTGAATGCCGGATACACCGGCGAATAATGATTGCATCATGATATGTTCCTCCTGAATTTAGGGACAGCTCCCGGCTGGTCGTGTTCAAGCGCCGCTTCTGTCGTTCCGCAGCGCCGGGGCCCCCTCAGCAAGAGGTCCAGCCCTTGGTTCATTTCAAGCCGTTCTGTCCTGTGATTGATTTTTCTCTTCATGTTGTCAGTTATAATTTGCATACTTATATCAGATAATTACTGCCGAGTCAATATCAGTTACCATCTGATCCTTCATGTTGTCCCCATCCATAGCGGTTATAACCGTGCGGTTCGCTACGGAAACTACAAAAGCGCGTTCATCCAGCAAAACCAGACTCGAACGTGAGCCCTTATCTGACGCCTTCTGAACTGCCGATTGCACTTTCTCCAATTCCAGCGGCGTTAAACCGATGCCGCGCTGCGTCATTCTCTCCAGGGCATGTGCGGAGAACTTCAATTCCCCGGAGCTCCCCTTTGCTTTCTCTAATACTTCCGCAAATGGCTGCTCCACCTTAGGGTTCTGCTTCTCCAAGACCGCCGTTTCTTGCTGTAAGGGCGGTGCACCCTGGATTCTCCGCAGATCAATCATTCCCGCTCACCTCCTTTGCTATTGTTTTTAGTTACGACGCTTCTAATATCTTGTAAATGTCACCTAATGGAATCTGCACGGATCCTACCAGAAATTCAGCCATCCCATCCACGTAAGTAACGCCGGTTATGGTACCGACCGTGTACGTGGTAGTCTGAACAGAAGAGCCGCTGCTCGTCTGAGCATCGACGCTGAAGGTGTATATACCATCTGCTAACTCTTCCCCATCGTCATCCAATCCATCCCAGGCAACTTGCTGGTCGCCGGATGATTGCGCATCGACTTCGATAGTGCGAACCGTAGCACCGTTCTCGTTCTTGATTTCGATGGTGACGTTCTGCGCGGAACTCGCCAGGTTGTAATTCAGCGTAACCTCTCCGCCATCCACCAGCTCTGTGTTGTTGCCGTATGCTACCACATTCTGTCCTATCATGCCAGCTACCATGGTGTTATTCACTGATTGTGCCAGTATCAGATTGGTCTGCAGTGAAGCTTCCAGATTCGCGTTCATCTGAGTAATCTGTTCCAGTTGGCTGAACTGCGCAAGTTGTGCCGAAAATTCCTGGCTGTCCATCGGGCTCAGCGGGTCCTGGTACTGAAGCTGGACCATTAGCAACTCCAGGAAATCCATCTGTCCAAGGACACTATTAGTTCCTGAACTCGTCTGGTCAGTACCGGAAGAGACTCCGCCCAAGCTGCTTATGCCTGTACTCACCTTTCACCTCCTTTCATGTTGTTTAATTAACATTATCATCTATGCAACTAAATCCATAGTATTATACCCATACTGAAGCGGACGATGCTGGTTCTCTTCATCTTCACGGTTTTCACGCCCTGCATTTTCTCTATACCCTTGTTTGTCATTCTGCTGTTTGGAATGTGAGTCATTTATGTACTGCTGCCAGCGTTGCTGCGGCAGCCGATTTTCGATCTCACAATTCGTCAAGGTATATCCCTGTTCGGTAACTATATTTGCAAGTTCGCCCCGAACTTCGTGCAATGCCGCCGCTGTTTCTGACTTATCCGCTGAGAATGCTAAGTTCATCTCATCACCATTAACGCCGATCCGCACACGAAGCGCACCTAACTTAACGGGATGAAGCTTGACTTCAATAGTGGTTTCACCACCCATCTTCAGAAGTTGAGCTTGTGCTCTGATCTTGTCCGTCATCTGCTTAAGATTCTGGATCTGTGCGACTTTTTCCTCAAGGTCCAGCAGGGGACCACCCTGATTTCCTGTCTTAATTGCTTTGCCATTAACCGATGAATGAGTTTTAATCATGGCAGGATTATCCACTTGACCGCTTCGTAATGGACCTCGCCCGTTCGAGCCGACTTTCTTTGTCGGTTTCGCTGATGACTTCTCAGAATGATCATCTTTCGACTGCTTTGTTTCACCTTTCGTCACGGCTCTGCTGAGTTTTCCGGGCAGAAAAAATCCTCCCGCTGAAGAACCACCCGCCGAAGAACTCCCGCCTGACCTGCCAGAACTTCCCTGACCGCTGGTCCCCCCACCTGAGATACCTCCAGTCACTCCGCTCTCGTTGGAAGTCTGACCTGACCTGGCGATTCTACTATTAACCTCTCCAAATTCGCCTTCACCGTCATCCTGAACATCCAAATCGAAAGTTTGCGCTGGATCGGCTACTTCATGCGGCATGTTATTCACGAAGCGCACTTCGGGTTGATAATTATGTTCCTGCAGACGGCCTGCTGATCGGAGTAGTGTTTGATCGTTGCTGTCACTTGTGTTATGGTTATTTAAACCGGAACTTTCATTGTGCACAGACTGAGGAATTCTTCTGGCGTGTATCTGATTAGAATCCTCAGTCCTTTCCTGTTCATGCCCTCGAGAACCATCTATCTTTACATTATTGAGCGATTCATTAATCATATCCGGTTTGGCAGTTTCTCTCTGGAAAGAACCAACCCTTTCTGCCGCTAAGCTGCCGGGATTAAATTTAACCTGCTGCGAAGAAATTGATGAAAACTTTGTATTGTTGTCAGTACTTTTTGTGCCAACTTTATGAATATCAGTGTTTACGCCATTATCATTCCCTAAATTCCCAACGTTCTTCATGTCGGTTCCATGAACCGTATTTAACGGATTTCTAACTGAATGAACTGCTCTGCCAGCATGTACAGGCGTTTCTTTACTACTTTCAGTAATTTGATTTCCCTTCCCTGATGTATTAGTATGGAAACCAGAGTGTTGAACTGCATTACTCTTAATCTGAGGCGCTTTGTGTACCGGTCCATCGCCTTCTTCCGTCCTCATTGGAATGCTGTTTTTTATCGGATGTGCACTGGTTACCTTTACATTCCTCGCTGTTTTGACAGTGCCATGCTGTACAACATTAACAGATTGCCCTTTATTCCCTTCAGTTACTTTCGCCGCAACATTATCTCCTTTTAGTTGAGCAGTTACAACCGCTCTCCCTTTATTTTGAGCAATATCGGTTGTCTGACTTTTTTCAATCTCGTTGATTCCGTCTCCTTTCCTAATAACAGGCTGGGTAAATACACCCGCCTTCTGGTCAGAACTGGGCAACGGATTGCCCGCCGGAATAGTCGGATTAAAGGGTGCATCCTGGCCGGCAGCGTCAAATACTTTGCTCTTCTGTTTCCTGTCCGGGGTACTCATCTTCAGGCGGTGCCCTTCAGTTATGACTGAAGGTGCCGGTTTTTTCCCTGGCTTACCAACCTTTAAGAACTCAGCCTTCTTCTCGCTTTGGAAGAGAGAGCTGAATACATTCTTCGACGCAGCAGACTTCTTGGGTGAATGGCTGGGAAATTCGCCACCTGCTTTCGCGGTAGTGATACCCAGTAGGATTATGTTCTTTAATAGATTGGCTTTCACTTCTCTTATTGCCGATTTGTTAATCTCTAGCCCTGAATTATTGGCTTCATGATCACTTCACTCAAGCGAGCAGACTTCGAGGTCGAAAACTCAGCCATGATCTTGGCAGCTTGACGCTGCTTCAAACGCATCAAGATACGTATTACCATTTCATCATTTAAAGATTCCAGCATCTTCGCTGCCTCTTCCGCAGGCATATTTTCCACTATCTTCGCCAGCTTTAAGGATTGTTTGTAATGCACAGAATCTATTTTAGTAATTTTGGATTCCAAATCACTTTTCACCTGAGCTAATTCCTGTCGCATAATCACCAAAAGGGAATCACCCCGAATTTTGTCAGTCTGTAAATTGGTAATCAAGGTGCTGATGCTGTCCTCTCGGGCTACGCTGTCTGCAACTACTTTAGTGATTGAATCGGAATGAGCCACATCAAGCGTCTGAATCCCCGGAACGACGTTATCCGCCTCTTCACTTAGATCCATGGTCATCATGGGACCTTCCTCCTCAGGTTCCATATCCCCATGACTTTCACCATCACCCAATTCCATGCGATGACCTGTGTGTGATTCATCGGCTATTAGTTCATCCGCACCAGTTTCAGGAGCGACGTACGTCATTTTCATATAAATGAAGTTGCCTGCTATCGAAAGCACAAATAGCAATCCTATCGCACCTAATAGTATCGGCAGTTTAATCCCGGATTTTTCCTCTCCGGACGCCGCTTCTGGCGCTCCTTCTTCAGGTATTTCGTTAATATTTTCATCTGCCATTGCTATTTCCTTGTTGCGATGTCTATTTTCCGGTACAGGATCCTAATCCTTCCCAACGTTTACAGTTTCTATATGAGGAGTCTCTGGTGAACTTTTACTTCTGCATCCCAGCTCATCTAAAAATAACCGTTCTTCCCTTTGTACTGAGATTTGATGTTCGGCTTTGCGGCGTTCTTTCAGTTTCTCTAATATTTTTTTCTCCTTAGTCGCTTGCAATAAACCTTTACGTTTTACCTCGACCTCCTGGCGCTGTTTTTCCGTGCGCTCTATCTGATCATCCAACATCTTCAGTTTCCTGGTTCGCCAACCATCAAGCGTAGTCAACTCACCTGCACTATGACCTTTCTCCAGAGCACGGTGTAATCCTTGATGACTTTTTTCAGACTCCCCTTCTTCATGTGATAATAGCTCTTCCTGTCTATTCAATTCATCCATGGATAACGCAAAATCACGCTGACACTCTTTCTCCTTCTTCTTCCGAATCTCAGCAACACGCTGAAGGCGAAATATAAATTTCTTCATGCGGCAAGTTCCCTAAGACTCTGTAACGTCTCATTAAAATCGCCTTTCTGGGAAATATCTTGCCTTAAAAACGACCAAATTGCGTCCATCTTCTCCAACGCCAGATCTATCTTGGCATTGGAACCTGCTACGTACGCTCCGATGTTAATCAGATCTTCCGCATCCCGATAGACTGCTAAGTGCTCTAATATTTTCCTCGCTGCTGTCAAATGATTATCATCTATTATGTCCGTCATCAGGCGGCTGATTGATTCCAGAACATCTACCGCAGGATAATGACTCCTGGCTGCCAACTTGCGCGAAAGTACGATATGGCCGTCCAAAATTGACCTGACGGCATCCGATACTGGCTCATTCATGTCATCCGCTTCAACCAGTATGGTGTACATCCCTGTGATACTGCCCTTTTTGGAGGCACCTGCTCTCTCCATTAGTTTCGGTAACATGGCGAATACCGATGGCGTGTATCCACGCGTCGTAGGAGGTTCACCTATCGCCAAACCAACTTCCCTCTGAGCCATTGCTAATCTGGTTACCGAATCCATCAGCAGCATCACATCCATACCCTGATCGCGGAAATATTCTGCAATGGATGTGGCAATATGAGCACCCTTTATCCGGATAAGCGCTGGTTGGTCTGATGTTACCGCTATTACCACCGAACGCTTCAGCCCTTCCTCACCCAGGTCCTTCTCGATGAATTCTCTCACTTCCCTGCCCCGTTCCCCGATGAGACCGATTACGTTTACTTCAGCAGAAGTATTTCTGGCAATCATGCCTAATAATATGGATTTCCCCACGCCCGCTGCCGAAAATATCCCCACGCGCTGCCCTTTTCCACAGGTTAGCAGGGCGTCTATCGAACGAATACCCGTCACCAACGGCTCTTTTATCCTCTGCCGTTCCAAAGGAGCGGGTGGCATCGCGGATGCAGGCCTGGTTCCTTCTGCAATCAATGGACCCTTATCATCTATCGGTCGCCCTAAACCATCTAAAACTCGCCCTAATAATCCCCCTCCAACAGGCACTCGAAACGGTTCTCTTTCCGCAGTAACCAGGTATCCTGGCGCGATGCCTTCAATCGGGCCCAAGGGCATTAACAGAACGCGATTACCGCGAAATCCAACAACCTCTGCAGGCGTAATCTGTCCTTCCGGCGATGTGATTCGACAAACTTCACCGACCGCAACGGAAGGCCCTATTGACGTCACTACCACACCGATTATATCACTGATTCGACCTGTGTGAACCATCGGTCGGCATTCATCCAGCCGATCGAAGTACGGTCGGTAACGTTCTGCTATTTCCCCGTCTGTTATCGCTACTTTCGCGTTCATTCTCTGGCTTCTTCGTGAAGAATTAAAGCTTTGCGTAACTCACTTAACTGAGTGGTAAAATCTGCATCAACCAGGCCCGATGGCGTTTCAACTCTGCAACTCCCGGGGGTAACGCCGGCATCCACTTCGAACTTCAAGTGATCTATCCCTTCAGATAATTCGCTGATATCGGATCTTAAATCTTTTAGTATCTCCAGATCAGTAGGATTAACTTTGATAATAATCTTGGTTTTATCTGCTGTCTCCGCTATCGCTTTTCTGACGGTCTGTTTGACTATGTCTTCATGCTCGTGCGCTGCTTTTTCGATAACTTTTTCCGCAATCGTCATTGATAGCTTCACCGACCATCGTTCCACACCGGCATAAAATCGTAATAGTCCTTTTTCCACTGAATCCAGAGCTTGTTTGAAAAAATCTGTTGTCCTCTCTGCTTTCGCATACCCTTCACGCAATCCTACAGTAAAACCCATACTATATCCTTCATCCAACCCCTCATAATAAGCCTTTTCTGCCTTTTCCCAACCACCATCTACAAGTTGAAGCAATAGATCTGAATCCGTTAAAGTGTCCTCCTGGCTCGAAACGCGGTGGCGGTTGCGCACCACTACCGCTTCTTGCGCTCCCTCGAATAGCTTGTACGTCCCCGTTTTTAGTGTTTTAGTAGGGGGGAGACCCTCACACTTTTGGGGAGATTTTGTCAAACCCTTCATGACTTACCAGTAATAAATCATAAATGCCAATTAATCGAATTAGATCAGTTGATCCTGTGCAGAACCCAATACTATCTGTCCTTCCTCTTCCAAACGCCTTATAATCTCTATGATTTTCTGTTGAGCTTCCTCTACTTCCCGCAAGCGAACCGGGCCCATAAACTTCAATTCTTCCAAGACAATGTCAGAAGCACGCTTGGACATGTTGGAAAGAATCTTGCCCTTCAATTCCTCTGAAACTGCTTTCAGTGCGAAAGCCAGATCCTTATTATCAACCTCTTTAAGGACCTTTTGAACGGACCGATCATCCAGGGCGATAACGTCTTCAAATACAAACATCAGGTTCTTTATTTCAGTAGCTAATTCCGGATCTTCCTTAGCTAACCCATTCATGATATTCTTTTCATGTCGTTGACCAACCAGATTTAGTATGTCCGCCGCTGATTTTACTCCGCCCAACTGATGAGACCCCTGGGAAAAATCAATGCGCGATTCCAATACCCTCTCAACCGCTTTGATAGTTTCAGGAAAAACCCGTTCCATCTTGGAAAGACGATGCGTTACATCCACTTGAACTGGCTGGGGAAGATCAATCAATACGGTGGCTGCCTGAAGAGGATTCAATTGAGTTAAAACTAAGGCGACAGTTTGTGGATGTTCCTTCTGTAGAAAAGCCATCAATTGGTTGGGATCAACTTCCTGCAGAACGTTAAACCCTTTTACCTGCATGGACATCTCCACATCTCTTAGGATGTCCTTAGCCTTCTGTTCGCCAACAGAAGCTTCAAGAATTTCGCGAGAGTACTCAATTCCTCCGTTTGTAATGTACTCCTGAGCTTTTATCATTGTGTGAAATTCTTCCATGACTCTACGAATTGTAACCGACGGAATATTTTTCAACAAAGCAATCTGCTGGGTTACATGCTGTATTTCCTCTTCACTAAGTAGTTTATAAATCTCTGCGCCTATTGAAGCTCCTAATGCCAGGATAACTATGGCTACCTTCTGTGATCCTATAAGCGTTTCATGCTCTTGTGTATTTACTGCGGGAAGTGGCATCTATTTGTATCTCTTTAGGTTAATAATAATATCTAATCTGATTCAACCAACCAGGATCTGAGCAACTGGGTGGCTACTTCCGGTTTCTCTTTGGCAAATTCCATTATCTGATCGGTTCTCGCTTTGGCGGTTAGAGCTTCTTCTGATACTTCAGAATCCAGGGAAGGAAGCTCAACCTTCGCCGGTTTACTCTCAGTGCCTGAACCTGCCCCCATTCTCCCCGGTAACAATTGCGCTGTTCTCGTCTCCCCTTCAGGAAGAAAGGTTTGATCTCTTTGAAGGACGTTCTTTGCAATCGTATGCTGCTTTTTGAGAAACCCGCGCAACATAAACAACAACATAAACAAAACCACACCTAAGATCACTTTGGGCAGAAGCGTTATGGCTAAGTCTTGATACTGCGCCATAGCCCATGTTTCGCTTACATCGGTAAAAGTCTCCCTATCAAAAGCGATATTAGTTATCTCTAACACGTCACCTCGATCTTCACGCAGACCCAGTGCTCCTTTCACCATGTTCTCCAGCGATGTCATCTCCTCGTCTGCTCTGGGAGCATATTCCATGCTGCCGTCCTCGGCTTGGCTGTATATCCCATCAACCATAACAGCTACCGAAAGCCTTAAGATTGACCCGCCGGAATTGACCAAACGTTCAACAGTCTTATTAATTTCGTAATTGGAAAGTGTGTTTTCTTCCTTAGTTTGCGGAGCTCCCGTGCCTTTTGATGACGATTCGGTCCGCTCTTCGGAACGAACTACTGAACTTTCGGGATCGTATGTTTCACTGGTGCGCTCTATGGTCTGGAAATCAAGTTCGGAAGAAATCCTGACAATGGAACGTCCTGGCCCCAGGACCCCGTCTAACATACTCTGTGTTTTAGAAGCTAACTGCGATTCGACCTTTTGCTGTAACTCCATCTGTGTCGATGTCAAGCCGAGCATTGGATCGGGTGACCCCCAACCAGACAAGAGATTTCCGTGAGAATCCAAGATCGTTACATTTTCCGCATCAAGACCTTCTACCGAACGAGCTACCAGGATGTTTATGCCTCTGATCTGCTCTTCACGCAGCCTGGAACGCCCTCTTAGCTTCAACACTACTGATGCGGTGGTCTGCTTCTCATCTTCGCGGAACAACGCCGGTTCGGGCATCACCACGTGAACTCTGGCTTGATCCACTTCACTCAAACTTGATACTGTCCGTGCCAATTCGGTTTCCAGTGCACGCTTGTAATTCAGCTTCTGAACGAAATCTGACATCCCTAAGTTGGTACGGTCGAATATCTCATACCCCGTACCAACCTGACTGGGAACTCCTTCTGAGGCTAACTGCAATCTCAGATCGTACATCCTGTCTTTGGGCACCAGTATGGTGGAACCCCCATCGCGTAACTGGTAATTCACCTTTTCATCCTGCAATTGATCGCGGATTTTTGCCGCGTCCGTACTGCTTAAATTGGAGAATAATATGGTGTACTGTGGACGATTTGCCCAGATCATTAGTATTATAATAACAGCAACTGTCGCCGCCGATAAAGAGATCAGCGTAATTTTTTGGGTAGCCGAAAACCGTTCGAAAGTGCTTTTTAGTTGATCTGGCAGTGTTCGTAAGTTTGAATTCATATCTACTTAATTTATCTAAAACTAAATTATCGTTGCTGGTTTAAACCTGCATTTTCATGATTTCTCGATACGCTTCAATAATTTTATTGCGCACTTCCATCATCAGTCGGAAACTGGAATCCGCTTCGTTCATCGCCACCATGACCTGATGAATATTTTCGACGTCACCGGAAATTAAGCGCTCCGTTGCTTCTTCAGCGTTTAACTGTAACCTGTTGACGTCATTGGCGAAAGTTTCCAGAGTCTCTTTAAATGAAACTTTATCTTCGCCTTCCTGCTTTTTGGCAGAACCAGGCGCAATCTGCTGCTCTAAAATTGACTGAATTCGTCTAATTTCATCCATGTTCATCGTTGCCCCACCATCGATTATATAATCCTAAATCATCCTATTAAATCTCGAGTGCTTTCTTGTGCATCGCTTTCGCTGCACTCATTGCTGTCACATTGGCTTCGTACGCCCGTGAAGCAGTTATCAAGTCCACCATTTCCCGCACGACCTCAACGTTGGGATAGGCGACATATCCCTCTCCATTGGCATCCGGGTGATCGGGGTCATAAACCCAGGTGAAATCTGCGTTGTCATCCACAATCTGAGCCTCGACCTCACCTCTGGTAGCAGGTTGTCTGTGACTTTGACCGGAAATTATATGACCACTTTGTGTTCTGCGTATATCGAGGCTTAACTGCTTGTTCTCACGTGGTTTCATATAGCTCTTCTGAACTTCCTGGAATGTTGTTACCTTGCGTCGGTACGGTCCGCCCTGGTCTGTTCGCGTTGTTTTGGCGTTTGCCAGGTTTTCCGCGATTGCATCCATCCAGCGACGGTTCGATGTCAGTCCGGAAGCTGATATCTGCAGTGAAGAGAAAAGCTCATCTATCGGCATAATTGTCCCATCCTTATCTTTTTTCTTGGCTCTTCAAGGAATTGATGCACAGGGAAGCTGTGCATTTCTAACCCATACCTCTGATTGCCATTTTAATCAATTCAAAATGATGACGAGTCAATTTGACTTCCGCTTCGTACTTGATCTGTGTCTGTGCCAAATCCGCCATCTCACGTTCAGCTACAACCGTTTCCGAGCCGGAACCATCAATCCTATTATTCGCCTGGCGCATGAAAGGACGGACATTGGCGGCTTTCCTGTTAGGTAATATGTGGTTTCGGTGAGTACGCCTGACGTCTCTCCGATCTTGCTTTATAACCTTCTGCAAAGTCCCTTCAAACTCAACTAAGCTACGTTTATACCCGGATGATTGTGCATTGGCTATGTTTTTAGCGATAGCCTTTTGACGAAGGTGCAATGCATCAAGACCTCGCGTCAACAGCGGAATCTGGGTTCTGCCGAACAGAAGTTCCTTCAGCATGGTTTCCTCTTCTTACAAAGCTGATTGTTATGCGCATAAAAGGGAGGTTTCGCACCTGAGAAAAGCAATCTTCATGCCACGCTGAAATTGGCGTTATTCCTGTTTAATAAGCACAAATCAATCTCCCAAAAAGCAAAACCCCCACAAAGGGGGGAAAATCCGAACCATTACGTACGGCAAAAATAACCCGTGTCATTCCACTAAGCAATCAGATGACTTCCTCGCCATCGACGTCACGGTACTCCTTAATTTTGTTCCGAAGAGTCCTTATGGAAATATCCAGAAGTTTTGCGGTCCTGGTGCGGTTACTGCGCTGAGAATTCAGGGTTTTTAGAATTAGCCACTTCTCCAGGTTTCGCAGAGTCGTTCCGGGTATGGGAGGATAATCGTCAAGCATGCTGGATGAAGACCTTCCGCCCATCTGCATATCTCCTATTTCCACACGTTCGTTCCGGCATAAAACGACCGCACGTTCTATGCGGTTCGCTAATTCCCGCACGTTACCCGGCCAATCCGCACGGCACAGATAATTAATGGCTTCCTCCGATATTCCTTCTATACCCTTGTTATATTCCTCGCAATAGCGGCTTAAGAAATGATGTGTCAACAGAGGTATATCCTCCCGGCGCCGTGAAAGTGGCGGAAGATGGATACTTATTACATTCAACCGGTAATATAGATCCTTGCGGAACCTTCCCTTTTTTACCTCTTCTTCTAAGTTTCTATTGGTAGTCGCTATCACCCGCACATCAACCTGAATAGTTTCCTGTCCCCCGATGCGCTCAAATTCACGCTCCTGCAAAACTCGCAGGAGTTTAGCCTGCAGCCCCGGCGCCATCTCACCTATTTCATCGAAGAGTATAGTCCCGCCGTTAGCTTGCTCAAACTTACCGCGAGTTCTGGTGAATGCGTGAGTATAAGCACCCTTTTCGTGACCGAATAGCTCCGATTCGATTAGACCTTCAGGCAGTGCCGCGCAATTTATCTTAACGAACGGTTTGTCCCTGCGCAGACTATTGTAATGGATCGCTCGCGCCACTAACTCCTTGCCGGTACCTGATTCACCTTCGACCATTATGGTAGTATGATTGGGTGCTACCACCTTCATAATCTCGAACACTTCCTGCATCGGTTTGGACTGACCGATGATAGAACTGAAGCGATATTTATTGGATAGTTCATTGCGTAGGAAACGGTTCTCATTCACCAGGCGGCGGTGCTCCAACGCTTTGTCAATAATCAGCTCGATCTCACCAGAAGTAAACGGTTTGGTAATGTAATCGAAGGCGCCCAAGCGCATGGCTTCCACGGCATTCTCTATTGTGCCGTAGGCTGTCATCATGATCACTTGCGTTTCCGGATGATGCGCCTTCACAAACCGTAGCAAATCAAGACCGGAAACACCCGGCATTTTCAGATCTGTTAAAACGAGATCGAAGGCTTCGTTCTTTAAGATAGTTTTGGCCTTCTTGCCGTCAGCGGCAAGATCTACGTTGTAGGAACGGCGAGTTAAAGCTTCACCCAGGAAATCGCGTACGAGTTCTTCATCGTCCACGACCAGGATGCTTAAATTGGAATTCGCTGCGCTCACTAACCCCCCGGTGAAAGTAGGTGTCCCCTGTGAATTGTTGTCTATATGATCGGAATCGTTACCGTGAATTGTGCTCCACCACCATCCGGTGATGAATATTCTATCTTCCCGCGATGCAGCTCAGCTATCTTTTTGGCTATCGCCAAACCTAACCCTGTGCCCTGCGATCTGGTGCTGTAAAAAGGATTGAATATCTTTTCCAGGTCCTCGGGTGATACGCCAGGACCACTATCCTGGACGAAAAGATTGATTTCATTTGTCAGGGGATTGTACTTATACCCCGCAGAAACCTTTCCTTGTCCCTCAGCCGCTTCGTTGGAATTCCGTAAGAGATTTAACAGGAGCTGCTTTATCTTTTCGCTGTCAATTTTGGCTTCACATCTCTCCGCAGGATAGTCCCTGCTTACTTCAAACGACCCCTTGGTGCTCACTTCAATTAACTCAATCGCCTGGTCGAATACTTTTTCTAACGGCTGTCGCCTAAATTCCCCAGGACAATCCTGCGTAAATATCAACAAATTAGTAGCGATGCGGTCTAAAGAATCTACTCCCTCAACTATGCGTTGCACCATCCTGAATTCGGAACTTTCTTTGGAAAGATCTTCAGCTAAAAGTCCTGCAAAACCCTTTATGCCGGCTAAAGGATTGCGTAATTCGTGGGCAACCTGAGCCGCCATTTCTCCTAAGGCGGCTAAAGTCTTCTGCTGTAGAATTTGTCGTTCTAAGGATCGTAAATGCGAAATATCCTCAAAGGTCTCGACCACTCCTAACTGTTCGCCCGCCGAAGACGTGATCCACGATGAGGATGATTTAACCGGTAGGGTTCCGCCATCTTTTATCGGCAGCTCACGTTCCAAACCCTGCACCGGCACACCATTAATTAGTGTATTCAGTAAAGGAGCTTCTTCGTTCAACTCCCCCGATAAAAATTCGTGATAGTTTTTTCCTATAATCTCTTCTGCCGAGTAGCCTGTCATCTCCTCAGCAGTGCGATTGAAAATGGTCACTCGTCCTTCTAAATCAGCAGCGATAACACCTGAACCTATTGAACCTAAAATATCCTCAAGGTAGCGGTTCACTCTGTCTAATTCAGTATTCTTCTGCTGAAGTTTGGTATTGGTCTCCTCGAGTTCTTTGGCTAAATCATCCGCTGCACCTTCCAGCTTATGATATGCCTGGTTCAATACTGCTGTATTGCGGTTGAACGACTGAAACGCTTCCACCAGAGCGATCAATTCATCATCATTTACTTTTCTTTCCTCAACTTGAGGGCTGCCCGCTTTAATCATTCTTCCACAACTACTTCAGCTTTTTTCTTACATTCCTTGACCTACTTAATCGTTCATGAATCTTCAGTGCTTAAATAACTGGATCTCCAGTGATGATTAATATAAAAGGATCGAGGACTTGTTGCTTTTTTCTTCAAGGCAATATAAACCATTTTACACATGCAAGCAAACATTTTCGTTTTTTTAATGAGGGGTAAATTACCTGTACGATTACAATATTCACTTTGACTCTACGAAGGGGAAAAAGTATCAAAAATAATATTTCGGGTAAAATAATTAATCCCTTGACATTAAGGTTGTTATTTGTTAACTTATTATGTTCGCTGGTTCTCTTCTCTAATCCGGCTCGCTCAGAGGAGAAAAATTTCAATTGGTCTGAATCCAAGACGAGGGCATATATGAAAAAGCATGCACTACTGTCGATCATCGCATCTCTCCTGTTATTGCTGCCGCAATCAGGACAGAGCGAATGGTTCCCTTCTGGCGCTAACGGAACCTCACCCACTTGCAATGTAATATCAAACGATGCTTCGGGAATCCGTCTGCAACTAACCTTCCCCGGCTTTGAATCGGAGACAATTACCGTGGGGAATCGCTTGTATAAGCAGCTTAGTTTCGACGGTTCCGGTCTCTTCGGAGAACTTGGACAACCGGAAATACCGGTGTTAAGAAAACTGGTGCTACTCCCGGAACAGAAAGGATGGAACTGGGAGATCACAGAATCGGACTATATTGAAATATCCGGTTACACTCCACCTCCTTTGCAGGAAGGCAGAATCGAATCGCCGGAAGGACCGGTAGATTCACCGCTGGTGTTCGATGAATCTTCGTACCAGGATGATCGCTGGTTTCCCGATTCGCCAGTACATCTTGACCGCCCCGTTATCCTGCGAGACTACCGCATTGGACGGTTAGAGCTTCGCCCAATTCAATACAACCCCGCCAGGGATAAACTGCGAGTATACCGCAGCCTTACCCTTCAGATTCGTTTCGATGGTGTCGCTGAGAATCCCATCCTGAGACCTCGCAGCAATAAGTCACGTCTGTTTTCTCAATTGGTGAAGCGAATAGTGATGAATCCACCGGACAATGGTCTGGATGAAGGGGAAGTTCTGGGAGGATACCTCTTCATCACTCCGCCAAACCTACAGAGCTCCCTGGAAACCATGCTGGTGGAATGGAAGCGAGAGAAAGGATTCCCCTGCACGGTTAAGAACACCAACGAAACCGGAACTTCCGCTTACCAGATAAAATCCTACATCCAGAACATATACAATACCTGGCCCGTGCCCCCTGATTACCTGATTTTAGTGGGTGACAACGACTACGGCATGCCCACCAATACCTACAGTGGTTCTGGTAATGCAAGCGATCTCCCCTACGTCCTGCTGGAAGGCACCGATTACTTTCCCGACATGTTAGTAGGAAGATTGTCCGTGGATTCCAGTAACGATCTGGCGGTAATCTGTTCCAAGATAAAAGGATATGAATCTGATCCTTACACTCAGAATACAGATTGGTTCACGCGGGGTCTGATGGTTTACGACTACAACGGCTCACTCTCCTGCAAGAACGTCAAAGAACGCTGCCGCGATCTCATGTACGAAGACGGCTATGTGGAAATCGTGGAAATATCCTATCCTCCCTACTCCAGCGGTTATCCCTATATCAATAATGAAATAAACGATGGAGTTACCTTCGTAAACTACCGCGGCTACGGTTCCTATTCATGCTGGACGCCGCCATATTATACCACCAGCAACATATCCAGCCTCTATAACGGCTGGAAACTACCCATCATCACCTCTATAGTCTGCGGTGGAGGCAACTTCACCAGCACTTCCAGTGATCCCTGTTTCGGTGAGGGCTGGATACGCTATGGATCGACAACCAATCCCAAAGGTGCAGTGGGATTCGTAGGTCCCACTTCCCTCTACACACATACACGATGGAACAACTGCATAGATGGTGGTATCTACCAGGGCATCTTCTCCGAAGGTATCGGCAATTTTGGTTCAGCAGTCCTGCGTGGCTTGATGGAACTGTACTTCGGCATGCCCAACAACCAGGGATCAGGCAGCACAAATTCCTCAGTCGAATGTTATTTCCACATATACACCATCCTGGGCGACCCCGGTCTGGAAATGTGGACGGGAATTCCCTCACCTCTCGTGGTTACCCATGAGACTACTCTGCCTCTTGGCATCAATTCTTTTGCCATTAACATTGAATCTCATGATCTGCCAGTGAAAGGTGCACTTGTCTGCGTTTACAGCAGCGCCAACAACGTGCAGATAACCGGCTGGACTGACGTATCCGGCGACCTGCTGCTGGATCTGGAGGATGCTCTGGAGGGAACATACACAGTAACCGTAACAGGTCACAATCTGGATACCTACCAGGGCTCTCTGACCATCAATCAGCAGGCTGTTGCTCTGGGGCTGGAACAATATGTAATCGATGATGATATGTCCGGTGAATCGTCCGGCAACGGAGATGCTCTGGTCAACCCGGGAGAAACCATTGAACTGGTGGCAACATTGACCAATACCGGTTCCAGTCAGACTGCCACCAATGTTACCGGCACGGTAAACTCTTCCGATCCTTATCTCGTCATTACCCAAAGCTCCCTGAACGGCCCTGACGCCTCTCCCGGCGCTACTTCACAGTTGAACGATGACTTTAATTTAGTTCTCTCGGAAGAAGCACCTCACAGTCGCATCATTCAGGTTTCCCTGACAACCGCCTGCGATCAGGGTTCATGGGAAAACTTGATCAATCTCCCTGTGGTTGCACCTCTGGCAGAAGCGAATCAATACGCCATCCAGAACCCATCCGGAATCATCCAACCCGGCGAAACCGCTGACGTTACCATCACTCTGTTGAATTCCGGTGGAGTCACCATGTCTAATTGCATCGGCACTTTAACGTCACCGGATGAAAAGCTGACGGTTACAGATGGCAATGGTGCTTGGGGTCAGATTACGCCCGGAGCTTCCTCGGAAAACAGCGGGGATCCTTTCACTCTTGAAGCTGCCGAAAATTGCCCGCCCGGATGGACGGTGCCTCTGGAATTAATCGTATCGTCAGACGTTTACTGCGATACGTTAATTGTGAGTTTCCTGGTTGGAGAGATCACCGATGCAGATCCTGCAGGTCCCGATGCCTACGGTTACCGCTGTTTCGATTCGCGTGACGTCATGTACCAACAAGCGCCGGTTTATGACTGGATGGAAATTTCCTCCGTTCCCGGACAGATAACTCTGAGCCTCCCCGACTACGGCTATGAAGACGACTGTTCCGTTTTGCAGAATCTCCCCTTCACCTTCCGGTACTACGGACAGGATTATAACCAGATCACAGTCTGTTCCAACGGCTGGATATCCATGGGTAGCAGCCAGAGCTACATCAGTTTCCGCAACTGGAACATCCCCGGAGCGTTAGGACCTCCTGCCATGATAGCTCCTTTCTGGGACGATCTCATACTCAGCAACGGCTCGGTGCACTATTTCTACGACTTCATGAACTATCGCGTCATCGTAGAATGGAAGAACGCCCGCACCCTGGACGGCTACGGGTACAATTGGTTTCAGGTTATCCTGAACGATCCAGCTTACTATCCCACCTCTACCAGAGACGGTGAGATCATCTTCCAATATTATCAGTTCCAGAACTACGACGCGGATGAAAACTACTGCACCATAGGTATTGAAAACTGGCAGCAGTCGGACGGCGTCAAGGTTACTTATGCCAACCACTACACGCCCGGTTCAGCTACTTTATCCGCCGGTGTCGCCCTTAAATTCACTACAGACATCGATTACGGCATAACTGTACCGGATGTGAACGTTACTCTGATCCCCTACGGGACACCCATTCAGATTCCGACGTCCGGCGGCACTTTCGATTTCAACATCGCTGTCGATAACAACGAACCTTCACCGCAGACATTGGGCATCTGGTGTGACATTACCCTACCCAACGGATCTCCCTACGGACCGGTTCTGGGACCGGTTACCATCACTTTAAGCGCTGGGACGTCCGTTGACCGAGACCGCTCTCAATCCGTGCCTGCTTTAGCGCCATCAGGTGATTACCTGTATAACGCCTATGTCGGTTCCTACCCTGACGTTATATGGGACAGCGATAGCTTCGACTTCTCGAAATTGAGTTCAGGCGCGGGAGATGCTGTATCCCTGTGGCTCAATACAGGTGAAGAATTCGATGGCGAAATCCTTTCCGCATCACCTCCTCAACCAGAAGATTTCAGGATACTGAGTACCCACCCCAACCCCTTCAACCCCACCACTACCATCAGTTTCGATCTGCCTTCTGCCAGTTTGGTAAAACTGGACGTATTCGATATCAACGGGCGTAATGTAGGGGCGGGTTTGTCCCGCTGGGACGCCGAAGGCGAAACCCGCCCCTACAACCCCGGCACCCACCAGATAACCTTCGATGGCACCGATCTACCGTCCGGTATCTACATCTACCGCTTGACCGCTGGTGATTTCACATGGACCGGTAAGATGGTGTTGATGAAGTGAACAAAATGAATATATGAAGGAGTTTATCATGCATGCTATAACTAAATCGGTAATAGTAGTTTACTGTATCATTTTTTTTATGCCAATTACGCTGCTAGCAGATGAACCACACAAGAACAGAAAGACAAAAGCAGCGACCGACATAATGAATTCGACAGAGAACCCACATGATCACTCCAGCGAATTCGGAGTGCAGGCTATCGTTGTTAACAAACAGCCAGGTGAACTTGATGATTACACCAGCATCGATGACAATTCCAAATATCCTTTTGTATCACGTGGCGAAAACGATGATTATTACGCTGTAGTCACAGCAAACCCTGAACTGGGATACACACACGAATATGTGAAGGTGTATAAAAGCACTGGCGACCCATCAACTGATCCCTGGCAATGTGTCCAAATCATTTTCAACCAAGATTATGCGATTCTCGCTCAGGATATAGAACTCATCTCATCGAACGACCGCTGCCATGTTCTATATATCATTGAGGGCTCAGGCGAATACGCTTTGGAAGCCTTCTGGTTCCAGCCCAGTAATCCTTTAAATTCGGGATTTACTACTGTTCACGAGTTCACTGAGCACATCGATTACGGATCACTCACTTCGGATGAAGTCAACTTCACTGGATCAAGTGTTTATCTGTATGCTGCCTGGTCTATGGGACAATCAGATGAGCATTATATAAAATTTAAAGTCAGTATGGACAGCGGCTTAACTTGGACAGGTGAGGCAACTGTAGCGCATGACTATTCACACCCGTTTAGTATGTATACCGGCAATGGGATCACGTATTGCCCCGGTAACGATATGATCTTTATCTGCCTCGTAGATTTCGATAATGTGCGGATTGCCACATCAGAAGGACCGTTCGGATCCGGGCCCTGGAGCTCCCAGGTTGTCTCATCTGAACTATCTACCTGGTATCATGCTGGCGGTATTGTCAGTATGTATGGGGATTATATTTTAGCCACCTATAATAAAATGGCCATCGAAACTGACAAGCTGAGATATGTTTACAGCGATGATGGTGGAGTTACCTGGAGTAGTGAGTACGAATTTAACTGGGGCTCTACCAGTTTTGTATATCCATCTTGTGCGGCGAATGATGATGGCCTCTTCTCAATCCTGCTTCACTACAGGTCATACTGGGGAGAAATCACAAGATATGTAACAATGCGCAACAATCATTTCAATTTGTCCTCCACCAGCGCCTGGGAATTCAGCATCATCTATGAAGGTTATATTTCTGAGTACGCAAACTGGTCAAGTGCATGCATTGAAGACGGGATCAATCCCCGGTGGGGCGGTGCTTTCTGCTCTAACACAGGAACCATTTCCGGCCATAGCTATTTCGGATGGGCGATTCCAACAGCACATCTTTTTACCAGTTATACCATCCCCATTTTCGTCTGGACGCCCAACCAGGATCCTATCCCACCGCCACAACCCCTCGTTCTATCGAATCAGGGCGATACAACCATGACCTGGTACATCAACGAAAATATAGAATGGCTCTTCCTGGAACCCGAACAAGGCTTTGTAGATCCCGGTGGTATAGACACTGTTATGATCTCTGTCGGGGGAACCTGGCCAGGGCAGGGAATCTATATCGATACCCTAGCCATCATGGCACCTTACACGCTGAACACACCACAGGAACTTTATGTCACCTTATACTGTGTCGATGCGCCATTGACATTGGAAGTTATTCCGGACACCACAACAATACAAATTCCGCCAGAGGGTGGCGTTTTGGAATTCCAAGTCGTGGCTGATAACAGTACTGCTGTACCGTACAGCTTCGATTTCTGGAGTACGATAACTAAAACCAACGGCCAACAGACCTCTCCATTGTTAGGACCGTTATACAATGTCAGCATCGGCCCAAACGTGCATTTCGTAAGTACTTCAAAAACACAGGTTATCCCTTCCTGGGCGCCTGATGGTGTGTACTCTTATAACATCTTCGCAGGACTTTGCCCTGATTCAGTCTATGCTTTCGATAATTTCTATTTTGAAAAGATAGAATCTGGCGAGAATCAGTATGTTTCTGGAGAGTGGCCGGTCAGCGATAATTACATTTTTGTGGAAACGAACCCTTCAGAACATCAGAAGATGGAATCGATTCATATCACAGCTCACCCCAACCCCTTCAACCCCACCACAGCCATCAACTTCGTGTTACCAGTCGCAAGCCTGGTGAAATTGGATGTGTTTGATATAAATGGGCGCAAGGTTAACTTGTCGGGGTCAGGGGCGACTCCGACTACGGGATTCTACTCTGCCGGCTCCCACCAAATCACCTTCAACGGCACCGGTCTACCGTCCGGTATCTACATCTACCGCTTGACCGCCGGTGATTTCACCGGGACAGGTAAGATGGTGTTGATGAAATAAGCGCCAATACCAGCTTAAAGATTACATGAAATGGGCGAACCAACGAGTTCGCCTATTTTTCTCATTGTTATATCTCTGCTTGACATTGTCGCAAAATTTCTTTATATTTCCTAAAATGGCAATACGAAATATACACGGAGGTTACAATGAAAAGGCTACTTCCATTAGTAATTTACCTGATCATCGCAAAAGCTGTTCTTTCATATGCTGATGTGATCTACGTTTCAGGAGATGTGTCCGGAACTTGGTCGGTAGATACGGTGCTGGTTGATGGAGAAATACGAGTACCGCCTGGGGAGACATTAGTTATCGATCCTGGTGTAAAAGTTTTGTTCCTGGAATTCTACAGATTCATCGTTGACAATAATGCCACGCTGATAGCTGCTGGAACGGAGACTGATTCAATTCTTTTCGACGAATATACTCCCGGTGTAAACTGGAACAGCCTTCACTTCATAAACGCTTCCTCCTCATGCACATTGGAATACTGCCATTTAACACACGGTCAAACGGTTGAAGACTATCTGGACGCATACGGTGGCGCGATTTACTGCAGTCAATCAAGTCCCACGATTCAAAATTGTTTGATCGATGCCTGTCATGCATACTATAAAGGAGGTGGAATTGCTTGTATGGATTACTCCAGCCCCGTTATAAATTGTAATATGATAAACGGAAATCATGCTGAAAATGACGGCGGCGGTATCTACTGCGAGACCCTTTCCAATCCCACCATTAGCGACAACACGATCAGTGATAATTCTGCTAATGACGGTGCAGGGATCTATCTTACCAATAATTCCAGCCCCAACATCAGCGGAAATACGATTCAGGGAAATGTCGCCGGCACGAGTGGAGGTGGGATTTTATGCCACTCTGGGACCCATCCATTCATTAGTGAAAATATCATTAGCGGAAATTTTGCTAATAATGGTCACGGTGGCGGAGTATTCCTTCTATCATCTCCCAACTTATTCGAGTTGAACGAAATCAGCGGGAATTTCGCTGCCATGTGGGGTGGTGGCGTCTGTATCCAATCTACTAGTTTTATCATGAATAAAATTACCATCGTCGCCAATGAGGCTGCGACAGGTGGTGGACTTTACAGTGATAACGCTAACCCTGTATTAGTCAATTGCATTATCTGGGGAAATACTCCGGAACAAGTGGTCGAAGTTTTTGGTGCCACTGTTACTATGACCTACTCTGATTGTCAAGACGGCTGGTCTGGCACAGGCAATATTGACGATAACCCTTCATTTGTAAATTTCTCGCAGGGTGATTATCATCTGCAGGGAAATTCGCCTTGTATAGATACCGGAGATCCCGACCCCATGTACGATGATCCGGATGGCACGAGAGCGGATATGGGATGTTACTATTATCATCAAGGAACGGCTGTTGATCCACGAGAGGAATACTTGCTTAATGAATGGGCGTTGCCTTCCTGTTTCCCCAATCCCTTCAATCCCACAACCACTATCAGTTTCGATCTACCGGTCGCGGGTCCGGTGAAATTGGATGTGTTTGATATCTCCGGCTGTGCGGTTCTTGTAGGGGCGAGGCATGCCTCGCCCTTGTCGGGGTCAGGGGCGATCCCGACTACGGGATTCTACTCTGCCGGCACCCACCAGATCACCTTCGACGGCACGGGTCTGCCCTCCGGTATCTACATCTACCGCCTCACTGCAGGTGATTTTACAGGGACTAGGAAAATGGTGTTGATGAAATAATAAATTCACCTTGATAAATAACCCATGGAGAAGTGAACTATGAAAGTTCCAATCACAATATTAATTTCAATAATGGTAGCCACCGGGGTATATTGCGCTGACGACTGGACCCAGGTATTCCCACCGGAACCCTTACCTATAGAGCGGTGGGGTCACGCCATGGCTTATATCGGTGAAGATCAGGTACTGATGTTCAGTGGTGAGATTAGTGGAGCCTACAACAACGAAACCTGGTTATATGATCTGAGTGATAACACCTGGACTAACATGGATCCTGAAGGAACTGTCCCTGCTCCGCTTCGCGATCACGATATGGCTTATATCGGCGGTGATCAGGTGTTGTTATTTGCCGGCTACGAGTTTCTCCAAGGCCCCATTGGCGATACCTGGCTCTATACCTTGAGTACCAATTCTTGGACCTATATGATACCATCATCGGGTTCACCACCTGTTCGATACTCCCATGTAATGTGTTATATCGGCGATGATCAGGTGTTCGTGCATGGCGGCGCCAATAATTCTGGGTATCTCGGCGATTCCTGGATATACGATCTGAGCCAGAATACTTGGACCGAAGTTACACCTGTGGGTGTTAATCCGGAGGCGCGGCATTATCATGGGATCGCCCGGTTAGGCACAGAGCAGGCTCTAATTTTCGGTGGTCTTAAGGAAAGTGGTGGATACATTAACGATACCTGGCTCTATGATAAAATTACAAATACCTGGACGAATATGCAGCCAATTGAACCAATTCCCCATCAAAGACGAACTCATGCAATGTCCTACTTGGGGGACGACCAGGTGATCCTTTTTGGTGGAGAATATTTAAGTGGTTTTTATGAAGATACATGGGTGTATAATGTCAGTGAAAATGCCTGGTCTCTCGATTCAAATTCGGTGACTCCTGGGTTGAGAGCTCGACATCGGATGTGTGAAACCGACGTAGGTGGATCAAGTTATATCGTTATGTTCGGTGGGTGGTTAGATGGAAATAATGACAATCAGACCTGGACATTCGGCGGAGGGGATTATCTGGGTATCCAGGAACCGGTGGCAGATATTGTAAGCCCTTTTCGCTCTCAACTATCCCAGAACTTCCCCAACCCATTCAATCCCATTACCACAATCAACTTTGACCTTCCAGTTGCGAGTTTAGTGAAACTGGATGTGTTTGATATAAACGGACGCAATGTAGGGGCGTTTCGTGAAACGCCCAAAAGTTACACCCCCGGCACCCACCAGATCACCTTCGACGGCACGGGTCTGCCCTCCGGTATCTACATCTACCGCCTCACTGCAGGTGATTTTACAGGGATTGAGAAGATGGTGTTGATGAAATAGGTTCCAAGGTTTGTGAAAACTATCGATTTGGTAGAGGCGGCATATATGTCGCCTTTATCCATTTCCCCTTGACTCCTATCAAATTCCTCTTATATTATGGATACTAGCCACACCTAAGGAGATAACCAGATGAAAACTCTATCAATGTCAATCATTTCTATCCTGATCCTATCCACTATCAGTTTTGCCCAACCCGACATCCTCTGGGAACAAACCTTCGGAGGAGGTTGGGATGATTATGGTTATTGTGTACAGCAGACCAGTGATGATGGATACATTATCGCAGGAAATACGAAATCCTTTGGCGCTGGCTGGCAAGACGTATATTTAATCAAGACGGACGATTCCGGTAACCAGCTATGGTATCAAACCTTCGGCGGAAGCGAGCATGATTATGGCTACAGCGTTAATCAGACTAGCGACGGCGGTTACATCATCACGGGATATACCTCTACATATGGCGCTGGTAATAATGACGTCTATTTGATTAAGACCGACGCGTCAGGCAATGAAGAGTGGAGTCGAACCTTCGGTGGAAGCCAAAATGATTATGGCTACTGTGTTCAACAGACGTCGGATGGCGGGTATATCATCACTGGGTGGACCCTTTCTTTTGGTCCTGATTATTATAATGTCTATCTAATAAAGACCGATGCGTCAGGTATAGAGCTATGGAGTCAAACTTTCGGCGGAGACGAGCAAGATAAGGCCTATAGCGTTCAGCAGACCAGCGACGGTGGGTATATTATCGCGGGATACACAGAATCTTCTGGGGCAGGTGATTGGGATGTTTTCTTGATTAAGACCGACGCTTCAGGCGCAGAACTATGGAGTCAAACCTTCGGTGGAGACGATGAGGATACAGGTAGAAGCGTTAAGCAAACCAGTGATGGCGGGTACATCATAACGGGATGGACTGATTCCTTTGCCATTGGTATCTCTTCTGATGTCTGGTTAATTAAGACCGATGCATTGGGAAATCAAGATTGGAATCAAACCTTCGGGGGGAACTCTACTGATGAGGGACGAAGCGTTCAACAGACCACAGATGGTGGTTATATCGTTGCTGGTAGATCAATTTCATTCGGCACTGGGATTGAACACGACGTCTATCTGATCAAGACCGACGATTCAGGTGTTGAACAGTGGAGTCAAACCATAGGTGACTTCAGCTATAATGAATATGGTCACTGTGTTCAGCAGACCGTTGATGGCGGGTATATCATTGCTGGTGAAAAATGGTCTTACGCCGGTGGCTCAACCAGTGTTTACTTAGTCCGGCTTGAAAGTGAGGGAACTTCGGTCGAAAGTTCTGCATTGGAGCGGGAAACTCCTGGAAAGTTCATGCTGATAGGCGCTCACCCCAACCCCTTCAACCCCATTACCACAATCAACTTTGACCTTCCAGTTGCCAGTTTAGTGAAGCTGGATGTGTTTGATATTAACGGCCGCAATGTAGGGGCGTTTCGTGAAACGCCCAAAAGATACACCCCCGGCACCCACCAAATCACCTTCAACGGCACCGGTTTACCATCCGGCATCTACATCTACCGCCTGACCGCCGGTGATTTCACAGGGACTGGGAAGATGGTGTTGATGAAATAGAACTCAATTGTAGAGGCGCACTTGTGTATGCGCCCTTTTTTTATACGTTGCGTCAGGTCCTGTCCGTCAGCCGACGGATGCGATCTGATGCCTCTCAAAAGTAGGGGCAGACCTGTGTGTCTGTCCTGATTTCTACAATACCTTGAAACACTTGGATTAACCTTCTACAACTCCCTCTCCATCCTGATCTCATCGCGTACCGGTATCCCCGCAAATCCATTTATAACTTCGCCGTGGTGTTCAGCAACTATGTTCGGTATCAGCTCGGCAAGATGAAACCCCATCTTCTGGTACAGACACAACGCCGGTAGATCATCGTTGGATGTGGCGATTTGAATCTTTTTACATCCCTGCTTAAGTGCCTGCTCCATTACCTCCTGCAGAAGTCTGCGGGCGACTCCCTGTCCCTGGTACTCAGGATAAACGTTTAATACAACCAGGCAGAACGTATCATTCATTTTCTTATAGGATAGGAGACCAGCGATTTCTCCATCCACAACCGCTAAAACGTTCACACACTCATCTACATCGAAGACCATTCCAAAACAGTGAAATTCAGTCTCATTCCAGAAATAACGGCAGATTTCCTTAACATCTTCCCCTTCATCATCAAATGCTCGGCGAATGGTCATATTCGCCTGAGCTACCTGATCACCGGGAGTGGGCAGATCACTTTTCGCCGTTCTGCTCACCACCAGCAGGTCAGCTTCAATAATGTTAATGAACTCGTCCCGCAGAGGACAAAAGTACTGGGGATTGCTATCCGAAGCACCCATTGTAGGTCTCAACTCCTCTTTAACTGTTGTTATGGCAAATTACTAATAATATAAGCGCTATATTGATAAATGTCAACAAAAAATCCACCTCGAATGAACCATGTAGCATTTTTTTCACAAGTGGAACATTTTTCTCCCCACTAAGTGAATGATCCTTCAATACCAACTTCAAGATTCCTTATAACTGATTGGAATTTCATCAGATGCATCCCCTTTACATAGGGACTACTTGAAACACTGGTAAAAATAGGAGAAGCGCTTTTTTCACTTGCATTTCGACATAATTGTTCATACTTTAATATAATCCAGTAAAATACTAAAAGACGCGGCTTTGAAAACCCGATGTTGCAAGTTTTTCTCTCGATTGTTCGTTACCTGCCTGGTGTTACTCCTGCCCGGTTTATCAGGTGGTGAGGTACCGCAGGATGAGGTTCAACAGGCAAGTGAACAACTTCAACGCATCAGGGATGAAATTGAGCAGTATGAAAAGCGCATCAAGGAAAGCCAAACACGGGAAAAGGACCTCCTGTCGGAACTGGAAAATTACGACCGCGAAATCTCGCTGCGGCGCAGCCTGGTAAACACATTAGAAAGAGAGCTCATTCGTACTCAGCATTCTTTGAAGAAAATTCTGGCGGATATCAGTAATCTGCAGGTGAAAATTGAACTTACCCGTAGTGATTCGGCGAAGATTTCCGTAGAGCGGGATTCCCTGGCATCCATTGTGACAAAAAGAGCGGTATATGCATATAAATATCTCAGGCGGGACGTTTTACAAGCCATACTCACTTCCCGTTCACTTGTGCAAATGCTGACTCGCCAGGAATACCTGCAAAGAATCACTGAAGCTGATCGCAAAAACCTGCAACGCTTGGACCAGAAAAACCAGCAGCTTTCTAAGATCAGCAGGACTCTGGAAGACTCCAAAATCCGAAAAAGCGAGCAGCTCCATGACTACCGGAAGACCGCCCAGTTCAAGGAAAAACTGATCCGGGATGAATCAACTGAAACTGAGAACTTGGCTGAACGCCGCAAAGAGAGAGAGTCATTGCTTGCTCAGATACGGCAGGATCAGGATCTTCTGCGCAGACAGTTAGCTGAAAAGAAACTGGCGGCAGAACGAGTTGAAAATATGATCAGGGACCTGGAGACTAGGCGTGAAACTCTGCCGATTTTGCCTGAACGCACCTGGGCACCCGACGTTCCTTTCGCACAACTGAAAGGCAGACTGAACTGGCCTGCTATAGGAAAAGTGGTATCAAAATTCGGACCGCAGCGCCACCAGACACTTGCCACCATCACGGAAAATCCCGGTATTGAAATCGAAGCAGGGGAAGGCACTCCGGTTCACACTGTGGGAACCGGGCAGGTTACCCGCATTACCTGGTTACGTGGTTACGGCAATACTGTCATCGTAGATCATAGCGAAGGTTACTACACCGTTTACGCCCACATGGGACAGATACTGGTTCGAGAAGGGCAGGTTATCGATGCCGGTGAAGTGATAGGTCGTGTTGGTCAAACGGGCTCTTTGCAAGGGCCTCGCCTTCATTTCGAAATCTGGGCGAAACGTGAAAAACAGGACCCCCAATCCTGGTTGATCCGTAAGTAAATAAATCATCTATTAAACATGCCTCTGACGAATATTATAAATCAAAAAAAAGCCCTGCGCATCATAGAATCGATGGTAACAGGTCATCGCTTGCCTCACGCGCTTCTCTTTTGGGGACCAGCGGGGGTTGGAAAATCCTACGCAGCCATCGAATTAGCACGCTGGCTTAACTGTGAAATGGGAAAGGAAGGACCGTGCGGTAATTGCGCTTCCTGCCTGCAATTTGCGACGTTGGAACATCCGCACTTCAGCTACCAGATTCCCCTGCCTGCTAAAGCCTTAGTTGCTTCTGATTCGGGGGAACTAAGCAATGAAGGCACCCAACGTTATCCTGAAATACTTAAGAAAAAAGCTGAGGATCCCTACCGAAAAGTAGAATACAGCGGCGCTCAGTTCATATTGATCGGTCAAATCAGATCATTGCTTCAATGGGCAGCTAAACGGTCTTTTGAAGATAAACCCCGGTTGGCGTTGATTGATCACGCAGGAAAACTAAAGGAAGAAGCTGCAAATGCATTACTGAAATTGCTGGAAGAACCTCCTCCAGATTTCATACTTGTACTCACAGCCGAATCCCCGGAAGATATTCTTCCCACCCTGCAGTCCAGATGCCACCTGGTGGAATTCTCGAACCTGTCTGATGAAACCATCCAGGCAGAATTGGGTAAACGCGGCCTGCAGGACCCATCGGAAGTTAACCGAATATCTCATCTGGCTAACGGGAATCTATCCCGCGCAATAGATTTCTTCGAAAACATGGATAAGACTAACGCATTACTTGACTTAGCTATTAATATCATCAGACATGCCTTAAGCAGAAATCCGCTTGAGATGAATTCCTGGGTGGATAAATGGGAGAAGGAAGATCTATCGGGACGGTTATTTATACTTGAAGTAATAAGCGCCTGGTTCCGAGATGCTCTCCTGATTAAAACCGCAGACGTTGAAGACAATCCGAAGGTAATCCATACCGAACACATTGAATTACTGCAGAAATTCGTGAAGAACTGCCCAGATGCAGATTTTATTCTGGCCGTAAAACACGTTGAAGAAGCGCGACGCAGCTTGCAGGGAAATACCCTGGCGCCATTGACATTATTAGTGCTGGCTCGCAGACTGTACAGCGCAGTTTACCGTAAAAAACCGGCTTAACTAAACTTAAGTTTAAAAAACAATAGATTTCACCAATGGAAAATACAGATCCAAATACGCAACCGGCAGCTACGGATGATAGCAAATCTCCCCGTGTATTTCCCAAAGAAGCAGAAAATATTCTGCCTATTATTGGCATCGAATTTAAGGGAAACCGGCGTCAGCTCTTCAGCAATCCCATGGAATTCCCCTTAAAAATGGGAGATCTTGCAGTAGTCAGGGTTGACAAAGGAGAGGACCTGGGACGCATCGTTCACCTACTGGATCGTTTGCCAGAATACCAACCGGAAGTAGAATATGAAGTCCTGCGGCGAGCCACTCCAAAGGATGTGAAAACACTTGAGGAATACCGTCAAAAAGAGAATGATGCCAAAATTACGTGCAAGGAGAAAATAGAAAATCACGGTTTAGAAATGAAGTTGGTGGATGTCGAATACCAATTCGACGGGAGAAAATTAACCTTTTTCTTCACCGCAGATGGACGTATTGATTTCCGCCAATTAGTTAAGGACCTTGCCGCCACCTTCCGCACCAGGATAGAGTTGAAGCAGATCGGAGCCCGCGATGAAACACGCCGTTTTGGTGGGCTGGGGCCCTGCGGTCAGAGTCTCTGCTGCGCCGCTTTTATCGTTGAATTCTGCCCCATAACCACTCAGATGGCTAAGGATCAAAATCTCCCCCTTAACCCCAACAAGATTTCAGGTTGTTGTGGCAGGTTAAAATGCTGTCTGAAGCACGAACTGGACGAATATATTGATGCTTTAGAGGAGTTACCCAGATGGGATACTAAAATAATGACGGGAAAAGGTCCCGCGACGATTGAGAAGCTGGATGTCTTCAACCGATTTATATCCTTGCGTTATGATAACGGAGACGTTGAGAAAGTCGATCTGCCGACGTATGAAAAACTGCTTTCTCCGGATTTTAAACCTCAAGAAGCGCCAAGCCAGCAACCTGAATCACCCAATGAAATTAATGGCATCATATCAGATAATGAAAATGATTCCTGCACCGATGCGAAAGGCGCGATAAAAGCAAAACAGGTCAAAAAACGCTACCACCAGGATAGGCATCAGGCATCCAAACCGAAGGGAAAAGCTTCCTATTCTCATCAATCAAAACATCAGCATAATCGTCGGAATAATCACAAAAACGACAGTAATAGGCAGAATCATAAGCCAAAGTCATAAGTCGGTATTAGCACTAATATGTATAAATAAATATCATGTCTGGAAAATTCTACATCACCACTCCCATATACTATGTCAACGCGGAGCCGCACTTAGGGCACGCCTACAGCAGCGTCATAGCTGACGTCTTCGCACGTTATCACAGGCTTTTCGGTGACGATACTTTCTTTCTCACAGGAACCGACGAACACGGACAGAAAGTCGCTGAAGCCGCAGCCGAGGCGGGCAGAACTCCACTGGCACATTGCGATTTAATGGTGCAGCGTTATAAGAACGTTTGGGAAAAACTGAATATCGGCAATGACGACTTCATACGCACTACCGAAGAACGTCATAGCGTTCGGGTTCAGGAAATCCTCCAGCGCCTCTGGGATGCTGGCGAAATATATGAGGATGAATACGAAGGCTGGTACTGTGTACCCGAAGAGCGCTTCTGGACGGAAAAGGACATTTCTCAAGGGAATTGCCCCTCATGTGGACGGGAAGTTACACGCTTAACAGAAAAAAACTATTTCTTCCGCATGGGGAAATATCAGGATTGGCTGATAAATCATATTAAGCAAAATCCCCGCTTCATTCTGCCGGAAACGCGCCGCAATGAAATCCTGGGTTTTTTAAACCAACCTTTAGGCGACCTCTGCATATCCCGACCTGTAGAACGCCTCTCCTGGGGAATACCTCTCCCGTTCAATGACAAGTTCGTAGTCTACGTCTGGTTTGACGCTCTCTTCAATTACTATACGGCACCGCAATCCAGAGGAGAAGATTGGTGGCCCGCTTCAGTTCACTTAATCGGAAAGGATATTCTAACCACGCACTGCGTTTACTGGCCCACCATGCTTAAAGCCGCGGACCTGGAACTTCCAGAAACCATTTTCGCTACCGGATGGTGGCTTTTTAACCAGGTTAAAATGTCCAAGTCGCTTGGTAACGTGGTGGAGCCGTTAGCAATGGTGGATAAGTACGGTGCGGATGCATTCCGCTTCTTCCTCTGCAGGGAAATGTCATTGGGGCAGGACGCCTCATTCTCAGAAGAAGCTCTGGTCAAACGCTACAACAGCGAATTAGCCAACGATCTGGGTAACCTCTACAGCCGTCTGCTGAAGTTAGTTCATACGTACTGTGAAGGTAAAATTCCGTCGAGAGAGTCCAACGAGAATGGTAAAGAGAAACGCGGAATTGATATCGCTAGGCCTTTTCTTGCATCGGCAAGATTACATATAGATGAATTTGAATTAAATTCTGCACTGAACATTCATATGGCGTACGTTCGCGGGATCAACAAATTCGTTGAAGACACTGCTCCCTGGAAAACCGGTAAAACCGACCCGGAAGGAACGCGCTACAACCTGCGCATAGCTCTGGAAGACCTGGCAACTGCCGCATATAGCTTATGGCCCATTATGCCGGATAAAATGGGTGAGATACTGAGAACGTTAGGCATCGAAGACCCGCTCAATATACCTGAAGATACCGTCGCCATGAGCCTTCCGGATGGTTACGCCATCCCTGAGAAAGCCGCCCTTTTCCCCAGGATTAAGCTGGAGATACCCAAAGTGCCTGAAACTCCTGATATTAAATCGGTTGATAACCTGGTCAGTATAGATGATTTCCGTAAAACCAAGATTCAAATTGCCAAAATCCTGAGCGCTTCACCGGCGCCTAAATCCGATAAGCTACTCATTCTGGAGGTTGATCTTGGCGACGAAAAACGCCAACTGGTCGCCGGCATCGCTGAACATTATCAACCTGAAACCTTAATCGGCAAATCGGTGGTCATTGTAACCAACCTGAAACCGGCGAAAATACGAGGCATAGAATCAAACGGTATGCTATTGGCAGCAGATGATAATGGCAAGCCGGTTATCATCGTACCGGATGATGAAACTACCCCCGGTTCTGTGATCTCATGACATAAAACTGGAATGAATTCAAACCGCGCGAGAAACTTATAGTCCATGGTCCTGCTGTGCTAAAGAACCACGAACTACTGGCAGTGGAATTTTCAGCAGCAGCCGTTATCCTGGCACACAACTACCCTTCCGGTGACCCGGACACCTCAGAAGATGACCTGACTATCACCAATCTACTGATTGAAGCTGGTAAAGTTATGGGTATCAAAATCTTCGACCATATCATCATAGGTAAAGATGGCTGGGTGTCCCTGAAACGGGAGGGAAAGCTGAAATGATACCTGAATTTAATTATTCGATTAATTGAGCGCTCGTTTCTTCACAAAACCTGCCAAATTGAAAAAAATCGCCATAAACAGCTTACTCCTGTTAGTTTCCCTGTTAATCTGCATAATATTGGGAGAGTTCTTCATCAGGATTTTTCTCAATCCAGTGGATTACCTCGCGCCAAGACTCATTCAAGATGAGGTGATAAAATGGCATATTGAACCATATTCGGCAGGATATGATGCCTGGGGCTACCGCAATGAGTCTGTACCAGATAGCGCCGATATCGTCACCCTGGGAGATTCGCAAACCTTCGGAAGTAATGCCTCAGCCCATAACTCGTGGCCAGCATTTCTCCAGAGAATAACTAATAAGAATGTATATAATTTGGCATTAGGCGGTTACGGTCCGGTACAATATTCATATCTCCTGGAAAATTTAGCGGTTACACTAAACCCATCTACAATAGTAGTAGGACTGTACTACGGCAACGACATCCGCGAGGCTTATTCAATGGTTTACAATTATGAATATTGGGCACATTTAGCCGATCCGGAGTATATCGGGAAAGACTTTAAACCAGATGACTCCATGACCGACGGTCAATCTGTATTCTTAGCGCCAGTTCGAAAATGGTTGGCAAACAAAAGCATACTCTACAGATTATTCACTTTTACCATGGCAGAAAAGCTTAGATATTTAGAGATGAAATTGTTTCGTAAGAGTGGACAAGACATAGTCATGCTCGACGATCCCAACAGCATCATTCACACAGCATTCACACCTGCGAAGAGATTAGCCGTGTTAAACCTTGACGATTACCGCACAACTGAAGGGTTGAGAATAAGCCTTGATCTATTCACCAGGATGAACGAGTTTTGTACTGAATGGAAAATATCTCTCGTCGTTGCACTGATACCAACGAAAGAGAGCGTGTACACCGACTATATCTTTAATAACAAAAAATTTAAACAGTCTGAAGTGGTTGACAAATTAATTCTCAATGAGCGCTCCATAAATAAAATTATTAAGAAATACTTCATTCAGAATAGCATAGATTTCGTTGACCTCTTAGAACCACTTCAAAAGACTATTGGCAAGAAACGCATCTATCCCTCAAACAGCGATGGTCATCCAAACAGGAATGGTTATGAAGTCATTGCCAGAACGATACATGACCATTTAGCTCAACGATGAGTTGATCCTGATAAAACAACCACAGTGTATTCATACCTGTCCATGAATTTTCCCCTCAAGCTAAGAAAATACGCTCTAAACAGCCTTCTCCTGATCGCATCACTGTTGATCTGTCTTCTGATAGGTGAACTTATCCTGCAGGCTTTTCTTAATCCAGTGGATTACCTGGAACCAAAACTCATCGCGGACGATGTGATCAGGTGGCGTATCGAGCCGTTTTCAGCAGGACATGATGACTGGGGTTATCGCAATGAATCGGTACCCGATAGCGTTGACATCGTCACAATAGGTGATTCGCAAACCTACGGCGCCAATGTCCTTAAGGATAACACCTGGCCTGTATTACTGGAGAAGTTGCTGCAGGAAAGAGTATATAACTTAGGACTTGGAGGTTACGGTCCCATACAGTACTTCCACCTCCTGAAAGAAAAAGCCTTTACACTGAATCCGTCAACTGTCGTGGCAGGTTTCTACTATGGTAATGATCTGCAGGATGCCTTCCTTATGGCATCGAAATATGAGTACTGGAATCATCTCCTTAGCGAAGAATTTTACCAGGACAGCATCTGGTCATATCCCGATCTCAACGTCGGTCGGTCCGCTTTTTTGGTTGAGATTAGAAAACTGCTATTAAATCGCAGTATCCTGTACCGTTTACTTCGCGAGTTACTGACAAACACCATTTATGCAACTGTAAAATCCTTGTTAGGTGAAGCAGATGAGATAACCGTTCTAAAGAATCCCAAAAGCGGCATTAAAACCGCTTTTGCACCCCCCTGGCAGATTCAATTTATTGACCAAAGTGTCCCGGCAATTTCTGAGGGTTTACGTATAAGTCTTCAAATGTTCCAAGAAATGAACCAGCTCTGCATCGATAAGAACATCGGATTCATCGTTCTACTAATTCCTACCAAAGAGAGTGTATTTACACACCATCTATTAAAAAGACCGGAACTAAAACATGCACGCACCATAAAATATATCATCTCGAACGAAGCTGCCATCAATTCTCAGGTGAAGAACCACTTCGATGTACATCATATTAATTTCATTGATCTCCTTCCCGTATTTCAAGCCGCCATTGACTCCACTGTGATATATCCGCCAAGCATTGATGCTCATCCAAACAAATTGGGTCACAGCATCATCGCAGATACACTTGGTAAATACCTTGGCTATGTCGAAAGTTACTCATCTGAACAGAACTGACAAACCCATATAACGACACAAAAAAAAGCAGGACGTCAGCCCTGCTTTTCTATTTTCATGCAATAATTAAGGTCAATCGAAGATGTAAGTCTGCCTGGCTCGCACCTTTCCGGCTTCAGCCGGAATCGGATCAAATAACCAGGTGATGACCACATCCTTCAGACATTTTTCCACGCGGCGTCCTAAATTCGCCTTTGTCCATTCCGATGAAACGATCCTGACTTTGTCCACCTTTCCGCTGGGCAGAATACTCCATTCGACAATAACCTTACCTTTAAGATTTATGTCCTTGCGTTTATAACGATTATAGCACGCCTTAACAAGGTGCTGGTTGTTATCGGCTATGGTTCTGATGGAGGAACCGGAACGATTGACGTTCTTTGCCGCCAATCCTTCAACTTCCGGAAGCGCAGCTATCTCAACAGTCGATGCAGCTAAGAGTTCATCTATCTGGGCTTCTGTCAATTGGGTGACGTCAATGCCGCCTGTACCCTCTGTGATGCGCTGCCCGCCTCGAGCTTTCTCCACCTTATCAGCATCAGAGCCTGTAGCTATTCCGGCTATTTTGCCCATCTCCACGCCACCTAAACCGCCGCCAGTCTTCAGACCGCGAGCCACACCGGAACCGGTAGCTCCTGCGCGGCCTCCTGAAGCGCCAGCTAAACGGAAGATACCTACGTTGCGAGCAGATTCCCTCAGTGAAGCTTTGGCTTGAGCAAGCTCTGCTCTCGACCCTCGCCGCTTGGCAGTCTTGGTCGGAGCTTCAGGTTCCACCGGAACTTCCTCTTCGACAATTTCGGCGACCTCCTCCTCAGCTCCTGTGGTGGTTACTGTGGGACCCATCCGAGTTTCCCGTTCTATCGTAGCCGGTGAAACCCTGTAGATAGCCTCCAGGTAGCGTCCCACCTCCTCCTCAGTCATCTGCGCCCATTCAACTCCCTGCAAATAACCGATAATGGATACGTGAACTACCAGAGTTATTAAGAAAATAACCAGAAATGATTTGTCAATTTCGCCGAACAAGCTCCTCTGGAACTCCTTCGGGAAGGTTGTATAGCCGGTCACATCAACCTCGATACTTGGATTCCTTGTAAACTACGAAGTCTATCTTTTCGAACCCTGCTCCGGAGCATGTGTCTATCACCTTGAGAACCCAGCGATAAGGAATCGATTTGTCACCCTGTATGGTGAGGACGCGCTTCTCCTCTCGCCCTAAATAGCGATTCCTTTCCTGAACATTACTCAGATATGTCGATAGATTGGTCAACTGGAGCACGGTGTCATCATTGAGTACATCAATCCCTTCGATCATCCGCCGCTCCCCTGCAGCAGCATCCTCGAACAGACCATCAGGTGTGATAATCAAACCCAATACCTTAACTGGTTCCTGAGTAACCGTTGAACTTGGAAGTTCAACGCCCTCAGCCGGTTTCATCAAAGGGCCGGAAACGGAATAGGTTTTCAGCAGGAAGAGAAGCACTAACGTCATAACGTCCATGAGCGACGTTATGCGTAGCTTCAAATCACCTCGGCATAGATGTTTTTTACCTTTTGATGGTGGGAATGCCATGGATACCTCAAGCGTTTATTGGAACTGTCCCAATGCTGGTGATGGAAACAGAGGTTGGAAATAACCGTCTAAATTCTTGTATTCACGACTGTAATCCAACACCTGTATGATAGTCTGCAGTGGAACATCACCCTCAGCAGAGATGCGGATCTGTTCTGCGTCTGTGTACTTATAAACGTTGACTATTTCCAGTTTTCCTGTCTCATCATTCAGCAGTTCTGACTCTGAAATCGCCGGACCGACAATCCGCTCTTTAATCTCCACCAGCCTGTCGCGAAACACCCTGAAATCATACGCACCGTCATAATCCAAGGGTATGATCGTGAAGTTTTCTCCTTCAATTACATTGAAGATGGATACCTCAAGGCCGTCATAAGCAACGTTCACGCGCAGTTCCAACAATTCTGTGGAGACACCACCTTCACCCCGGTTATCATCTACGGATGCATCCGTTTCCTGAAGCACCGGCGGGTTGTATTCCAGTAATGCCAAATCCACAAATTTCGCAGTTGTCAGCAACATCGGGATCAGGACGCACATCAGGTTCATCACCGGAGTGACGTTTGCCTCTGCCTCCTCAAACTGACGCTTTTTTTTCAGCGACGGTCGAAACGCCATCTTATTTGCTCCCGGTCAGGAGGTGAATCAATTTCACCGAATGTTCATCGATATCGTCGATGATTTTGGTTGTTTTGGTGTTGATCACCGTATAGACGACAATTGATGGTATTGCCGTAAGCAACCCGAAGTATGTGGTGATCATGGCGATCGAAATACCAGCCGCCAGGTTAGTGGATGCTTCAGCGCCAGCCATTGACACGGCGGTAAACGCCTTGATGAGACCGAAGATCGTTCCTAAAAGACCCGTCAATGTGGCTATGTTAGCAATCATAGCCAGGTAGCCGGTTCGCGTTGTCAGCTTGGGAATAATCTCCAGAGTCGCCTCATCCACAGCATTCTGAATTGCCCGGTAATCGACAAATTCCTTCTTGTCAGCTTCCGCTAATGCGGCAAGTGTGACTTCTGGTAATGCCTTTGACCCTGCGGCTTTACTCAAATTCATAGCCTTCTTGAAATCACCGTTGATCACCAGTTTGCGGATTTCAGCCATGAAACGCGGCGCATTGACGTTGGAACGAACTATGATATAAAATGCCCGTTCTAATGCAATGGCTATCATGACTACAAACATGATCAGGATGACCCACATGAAGATGTAGCCGCTTACTTCCGGGTTGAACGAGTGAAAGAACTCTTGCATCGTAGGACCCTCATTATTGCGATTTTTTTAGTTCAAGTAATATTTCGCGCAAAGTTATTATCTGTGCTTTCAATTTATCCCCGGCACAGTTCGGATGTGTGTTTATACAGATGTTTCCCCGACAGTAGTCGATACGTTCGTTACAGCCTACTCGGTATTGATAATTCGCTGTTGACTCCATGCGCTCAGTAATGTTATGACGAGAAAAGTTCTCACCGGTTACGTAGGAGTAATCAATTACATAATTCCAGAATATTACCTGTATTTCAACCAGTTCGCGAGGCTTGAAGGTGTCAAGTATCTCCTCAAACAGCTCTTCATCTTCCAGGTAATCGATCAGCTTCTGTTTCCGCTTATCGACCTCGTAACGCGCCAGTTTGTGCATTCCGGTTCCCTTTTCAGATGTTCGTACTACTCACGGGGACGGTCAAGTATCTCGCCCCAGTTCTCAATTCTAACTACTTCCAAAGCCTTAATACCTTGCTCCCTGATGTCCAGATCTATCAATCCCTCCACCGGAGTTCGCTCAAGACCGATCTGACGGAACATCGGTTCTTGACGGGAGACTGTAATAGTCACATTGGGCTGAGCAATTTCACCTTCGATTTGCACCGCATCCAGCTCGATTAATTCTCCCTCTTCCCAGTCCCAGTAATCGGCTGAATCTTCCAGCGGTACCGGTTCTGTTACCTCCTGATTATCCACCGCTTCTTGAGCAAAAGCTGGATAGGCAGTTAGGCAAAGAACCGCAATTAAGACTAAATACCAGGAATATTTGCAATCTGTCAAGTTTTTCATAGGTATGAACATGTATCAAGGTCCTCCTGACGGTTTTGTGGGAAGTACCTTGTAGCGTAAAGATAATGCAACCCCACCGCTCGTTGAATCAGGATCAACTGCCATAACTGTCACGGCATTCGGTCCCTTTACCAGCACCTGAGAAACGTCATAATGCGCTATTTCACTCCAACCTTCACCGGTCTCCGCTGCACCGACGTATTCACCATTTATCAGCAATGCATAACCACCATCCACACTGATCCATAGATCACCGGCGACTGGTTCATTCTCTACTTCAAAATCCCTGCGCAAATAGAGGCTGTCGCACACTAAGCTGTCATATTCTGTCGCCGCCCATAAGAAATCACAGCCTTCAAGCTCGCTATCGGCTTCACCAACATAAGTAGTGGTCAATGGTGAACTCCAACCGTCTGTATCAAATTCCAATGCCTCCCATCCCAGTGTGAACTCCTGATTGACCACAAATTCCGCGTCCGATTTAATCCACATCTCAGTGCCGTAATCAGCAAGCAGTGACAAATTCGCTTCCCGGTCAAGATCTACCAGAGCCCAGCCGATCCGTAATGCCATGGTACGGTCATTACCGTGTATCTGATTAAATTCCATCGCTAAGTTAAGCAGCTCTCCCTGATGTTCTCCGAAATTATAAGCGCAGTCTTCAAAAGTCATCACTGCATCTTCCCACAATACAGATTCTTCCTCCAGCTCTTCAGCGGCAATCTTTGATTCAACAGCTTCGGCAACCAAACCCAAATACCGTTCGTTGGTCAGAAACATCTCTTCTATTGCTGCCGCTGTATAGCGAGAAATTATCTCTGCGGGAATTTCCTCGCCTTCTGAAGCCACTAAAAGCTGCTTGTCTTGAGTTGTCAACGCACCTATGGCAAATTCATAGGAATAATCAGAATACAACACCAACCGTTCCGCTATATCAGCCGCTTCCAATCCTTTAGAAGTGGTAGCGCCTTCACCCTGTCCTAATAAATCCTGATAAGTTATGTAATTTTGTGAATAGGCATTTAGAGCACGTTCATTAAGAGCGCTATACTCTGCATTAAGTACCTCGAAAACCTGCCCAACACCATCAATTGCTTTCGTTGTCCATTCACCCGCATTTTCGCTGTAAACTGAATAATTCACGGCATCACGATAGAGTTGAATTACGCCTGCACCGCGCGGAGATGCAAATTCAGACAACACGCCGGACCGGTAAAGCATGCGCAAATCTTCCGTCTTTCCTACATCAGGAAGGTCTAAGAATGCCCTGACTGTTGAGAACTTGATCTCGGCATTTCGCGTAGCTAATTCCGCCACCTTTTCACGCGCTCTTCGCCCCCAATCCGATCCGCCTTCAGTGGCTGAGAGTATTCCTTCTAAACTGCGGTCGATAGATGCCAGCATCGCCGTTGAATCGGGGAGCGTCGGTTGTGGTATCGAATCCGCTTTCTGGGCAGCTGATACCCAGGTAGATAACCCAGATTTATGCTCTTCTAATTCAGCTTTTTTAGTTTTCAACACCACTATCGCCAGATCGATATCTTCTGCAGCTTTGATAAATGCTTCTATGGCACGTCCTGATATTTCGATCGCGTCCTGGTTGGCAGTCTCTCTGGTTAAGATCCCCTCTTCAGCACGCCCCTTATCGGGAAGCGCCTGCTCTGAAAATGCTAAGGAAAGTTCCTCTTCTACCTTACCAACTGTGTACAAACCTTCAAACATCTCATCTTTCGCCAGGCTGTTCATCTCTTCGCAGAGCGCTAATAGATTTTCGCGTTTGGCTAACTTAAGCTCTTTCTGCCTTTCGATTGCCGAGGCCGGCGAAAATTCTATCGCCTGATATACTTCAAACTCAGAATTTATCACTTCGGAAAGGCACCTGGAAGCGTAAGTTTCTTCACCCTCACCTCCACTGGCAACTAATGACCGATGGGTTTCGATTCCCAGAGTGAACTGACCTAAAGCTTCCGCAGTGTTCCCCTGGTCTTTTAGGTATTGTCCGCGTTCCCAGCGAGCACGAACTGCGCGGGGATCGTTCGGGTACTTGTTGGCATAGGCATCATATACCGCACCGGCAGATTCCTCATCCCCCATTTTCAGGAAGAGTCCTGCGTTATCGAACAGATAGACACTGGCATCTGCAGCCGCTGGATATACGGAGACATAGGTTCTGTTCACGCGAATGGCGCTGGTCCAATCTTCAGCCTCTACGTAATTAATGCTGGCATTGCGCAAAGCGTCCTGCGCCAATTTTGATTCAGGGTACTGGCTCGACAATTTCTCGAACGTCCGCGCAGCGGTCTGTTGGTCGTTCATCTCGCTCTGGCAGTTGTACCCCACATTATATAGAGCCTTATCGGCTAATCCAGATTCCGGATAGTTTTCCACTAAGAGGAGATACACCTCATTCGCTTCGGAATAAGCATCCGCCTGTTGGTAAGCCAAACCGGATTCAAACAGAGCTTTATCAGCTTGTCCATATCCCGGTGTCTCTAAAGCAGCGCGTTTATATTCCTCTGCTGCTGCCAATACGTCGCCACCTGACTTCAGTCCCTGTGCGCTTAAGAAAACTGATTCAGCCTGCCTCGTTTTTGCTGTGGCAACCAGGCTTGAGTCAAATCCAGCGATTTGGATTTCCTTGGCAATGCGTTCAGCATCCCCATATTCCCCTTCAGAGAAATAGCCGTTCATCACGTAGCGGTAAGCATCCGCCCGCCGTTCTCCTTCGGGGAAATCTGTTAGCAGCCTGTCGTAATAGATGCGTGAATTGGCGTAATCGCCATGATTGTAATAGACGGAACCTGCATTGAGCAAAAACAGCTCGGCTTCTTCGCCGCCCGGGAAAAGGTCGAGATAATTGTCAACAGCACCAACGTACTTTACTTCAGCCTCTGAGAGTTCAGCACCCTGTAGCTCCTCTATCGGTTTCTCACCCTCTGCACTAACCATCCTCTGAGCTACCACTACCGCATTGACAGCCGCCTCTTTGCGATGCTTGTCGTCCGGATAAGTTTGCGCTACCTTCAAATACTCCGTGTAAGCGCTGTTGTTGTTCGTCAAATGCTGATCTAAGATGATCGCTAAGTTATAGTTCACCGTGTAAGCATTGGGACCCTGAGGGAAAGCCTCCAGGTAATTACGGGACATGCCCACTGAACTCGTCAACAAAACGTTGTCCTGGGTATCTAAAGCGCGGCCAATGCTCTCATTGATATTCTGAAAATAGTATTTTTCGATTATTACGTCAGCATCGGCACGTAGCTGTTCATCCGGATTTGCTTGATCCCAATCTGTACCGGCGCGGTATGTCGCGAACAGCCGATCTTTCTCGTTATACGCCTGCCCAAAATCCCTTAAATTGATCGCATAACAGTTTATTATCCTCTCTTGCACCCACGGTGATTTACTGTCATACGGGTATAGATCTAAATACGCTTCATAAGCTTCGATAGCCAGAGGATAATTCCCAACCTGATACTGATAAATATCGCCTAAATACTCTATTATACGCTTCCCGTAGGTTTCCCGGCGGAGGGAATTTGCAGTGACAAAGGTCAAAGCAGCGTCAACGCCGGAACCTTCCCATTCACTTTGATCTTGGGCAAAGCACACACTGATGTACTGTGTCGCTTCATCCTTCATGCTGGCAAAAATGACGTCTGCTGGTTCTGTCGCTTGGTCTAAGCTGGATTCCACCGTTAATGTGAAATGTTCAATGGCAGAAGGATAATCACCATCTAAGAAATGGCACCAGCCGATTTTATAGAGGCTTCGAGCGTACCAGCTTGTTTGGGGATACTCCAACAATTGAGAGTAATTGGCGATAGCTTCATGCGTCTGGGGAGGTCTCTGATAAAAATAGTGCTCTGCCACGCGCCAGTATGATTCGGCGACAAACGGTGAATTCTGGTACTTCTCAATTAAAGTTTTATAGAGAGTGATCGCCTCCACTTGATCATCCGGCAACTGCGAACTATTCTTTACGTAGGCGATATTGTACAGGGCATCATCGACATATTCCGAAGCAGGAAATTCATCTATTATTCGCTGATATTTCTCCAGAGCCGGTTTGAAGATTTTAACATCATTAGTTGCGTAAAAATCCTCTTCAGCTCGCCCGTAATAGATCTCAGCTAGCCTGTAGATGAAATCTACGATCATCTCCTGTTTGCTCTGCTGATGCTTTAAAGCTATCTGCTGCTTATAAGATTCTAAAAAGAGTTCCCCTCGCACTATAATTGAGTCTTCCAGAGCTTTGATATCCTTCAACAGATTATCGCGCTCATTTAAGTAACGCGCTTGCATTATCTCTATTTCCTGTGGTGGTAAAACGGAAAGGCGCGCCATCTCTATCTGGAATAGAAGATATTTAAATCTTTCCTGCAGTTTGGCAATACGTTGATAAAAATTCTCCCCGGCAGCCTGCTTGGAACTTCTCCGCAAATCTTCCAGCTCTTGCAGACGTTTTATGATTCTCTCACCTTCCTGCATGAATTCAGCTACGCGACCCGTATCAGCACACTCCGACTTGAATTTATGCCATTGTCGCAGCAGATCATCAGTGGTACCGCTATCGCCCGCCGCCGATACTTTGGATGATGGAATGAGCATTAACATTACCAACATACCTGCTGCTAACAGAAGGTACAGGAAGTAACTTGTTTTTTTACGTTCCAATCTCACTTGCTTATTCTGTCTCATTTCCGCCCGTTTCCGAGTTTTCTCCTGTGGACGTTGGCACCATGTTTCCCGACTGAGCCCCGGTATCCCTTACGTCCACCATCTCATCCAAAGTGAGTAGGTAACCTTCGACCTGCTTTAATCGTTCGTACATGCTTTCCAACTCATCGAATTCCATGCCACCCATGGCATAACGATTGAAACTGAAATCACTCCAGCGATCGACCCTGGTTTTAAGTACAGGACGATGAGATGTTTCTGATAATGTATGATTGTAATAACTCTTGCTCAACATTCCATTTAGATGATCTAACTGCAATCCGTACTGCAGACAATCTTCCGCTTTCCCGCTGGTCAAGGCGGTCTGATACATATCTTCCGCTGAATTTATATGTGCTACCAGAGTCTCTATCTCTGATTCAACCCTGGAAGATAATGTGTCGGCTACTAAGTTTATATACCCGATTTGAGATTCACGATAATAAAGCGGTGTCGCTTTTATACCTTTATTCCCGGCGTTTTTTATGTCATCCATGATGGTGAAAATTCTATCTTCCAGAGCCAGCAGATTAGCGATTAAACCAGCATCATCCGCGGATATGACCACGTCCTCTAAGCTGTCCTTTTCAGCTAAGAGCCTGTCCAAAATCACCCGCTCTTCAACAAGCGCTCTCATGGATGCATTTACTTCCAGCAACTCCGCCAATCCTACCCTTCTCTGGCAGAGAAGGAGCTGGTTGCGAGCTCGTTTATATTCACTGAACGCGACCTCATCACCGGAGGAGAATACTTCTTCTTCGACTGCATTTAACTGAGCGAAAGCATTTGCAATGCGCCTTCTCTCCTTCTGAAATGTTTTCAACTTCCCCTGACCTACGCCAGCCTCTAACACCTCGTAAAAATGCTCCATCGCAGTATTTTTACTGCCAGTTTGCTCGCAGCAATAACCTGCCAACGAACCCGCTTCGTATATTTCGGTTGAAAGGGGGTAAGTATTAAGTAACTCTTCTGCCTTTTCGATGGACATCTCATAATTGTCAAGCTTGTAGGCTATCCAGGCATTACCCATCAATACTCTGTCATAAAACGGGGAACTGCGCTTGACCTGCTTAAAGAGATCCGAAGCTGTCTCGTAATCACCTGATTCGTAGTAGATATACGCTAATTTTATCTTGGCTTCGTCAATCAGCATTCGCCAGCGGTCGTAGGATAGGTTCTTCTGCTTCAGGTTGACCATCTCAGTGAGCACGTCAACCGAAAGCGCCCATTCTTCCATTGCTGTCAGGCAATCAGCTAAGAAATAGCGTGAAGCCAAGTAATACGGGCTTTGTGTATCAACCCTCTCCAGCATAGTTACCGCAGATTGGAAATGACCCATATTGACTTCTGCCCGAGCCGCTCTTAAGTGAATCCCCCCCATCTCTAGAGGTTCTCCCGGAACGCCCTCTTTTAAATAAGCCCGGTAAAGAATCAACATATCCCAGTCTTCACTAAATCGCTGTAATATTTCAGTAGCCTGATCGTATGCCTTAGCTCTGTATTCGCTCTCCGGATTCCCTTCCAATAACTGCATTAAATATGAGAGCCCCGCGTCCAAATGTCCCTGTTGGATTCTAACCTGGCTCTGATAAAACAGAATATCATCCATCTCATCATAATGATAATCAGATAATAGACGATCGAAAAGCAGACTGGCGATATCCCAATCCTCATCAGCATAATATTTCAGCGATATCTCCAGCTCGTGACGAAACATCCTGTGCTTCTGTGCTGGGGTAGCCTGTTCAATGATGGTATTTCGTAAGCCTAAGATATTCTGAAAACGACGCTGAAATTCCCTCTCTTCAAAATCGACCCAGAGTTGATATCGTTGTGCTATACCTGCTGAAGCGATTTCGGGATTATTCAGATCGAAATGTGCTGGTTCGACCTTACCCAGAGTGCTGGTAATTTGCAAAGGTGCCGAATCCTCGACTCTGCGTTTCTTAAACTCCTTTACCACCGACTCGTACAGAATTTCCAGATACTCTTCCTTTAATAAAAGCTCATTAGCATACTCTACACTGCGATCAGTGAAATACAGCGTACTTAGCTCATCGAAATCCCGTGATTGTCCCAATCCGGGGATAACGATTAAGTACAGAATAACCATAAGGCTAATATGGATGTAAAGAGGTCGCTTTGCAGTAAGGACGTCTGGGCGCATGTCTCGCCTGATCGATGTTGGATGTTATTATTAAGGAATCGAGGAGAATAGGAGGCAGATTGATTTGGTGGAACCCCCTGGTTTTCGCCGCGTGATTATGCAGCGGCAGGTCTTAGATCGCTCCTTAAAAGAAGCCTTATCTCCCCCTAAGACATTTTCCATTTAATTTGATTGGTAAATAATATTATATTTTTCATTGGATGTCAAGATATTTTTGCCTGTTTTAAGCCGGTGAGCCTCTCTAAAGATAATGACCATTCTCACCGCTCTTCTCAAACCGACAGATGAGGACTTCAGAATTAAGTATATTACGCCTACTGCTCGCATAAAGTACAATCATCAATATAAGCATGAACCTAACTGTATTAATAAAAAATCCCCGCAACTACGGGGATTGGACTTTTTTTAATTTAAAACCAGCAAACCACTGCCTACCTGATCTTCACCATTTTCTCCACGGTTTCCACCTTCTTATCGCCCTGGTTGGCTATGATCTTATAAAGGTAGGTTCCATTTGACAGTGGATCACCCTGGTGATCCCGCCCATCAAACTCGTGAATGTTAAAACCGACAACTTCCGGGACGTCCAACACGCGTACCAATTTCCCCGCTACAGTGTAAATTTTAACGGTAACATCCGCATCTTGCGATAGATTGAACGTGATGCTGGTCTCATTGGTAAAGGGATTGGGGTAATTTAACGGGTTCTCTATCACCAACTCGCCGCCTGCAGTTCTAAATGTTGTACTAAGTGTTTGTGGACCATTTAGAAAATAATCGGCGATCTGCATATCGAATGACCATTCACCATCTCCCAACAGATTGCTATAGTCTATCCTCAGGCTGTCACCCAAGGAATCCGGCAATTCAAAGGTGAAATCAGGCGGTGCAGATGAACCGGGTTCCCAGATCCATTGCCAGGAAGTATCGACAGGATTTCCGGCTCCATCTACTAAGTGTGTCAGCTCCATCTGTAAGGATGACAATTCCAATCCATCAGGATCATAAATACTGCAACCGAATTCAACCGGGTTGTCTATGTAATCACCTGAACTGAAATGCGGAGATCCAGGCACGTAAAATATTATCTCCGGATCCACATTGCCAATAGTATCCGCTGGACTGGGATCCTCCCAGAGATATGTCAACCCGGGATCACCAAGCAGGACAAAGGTGCGGATGACGTCATGAGGATCACCCAACCACTGCGCCCAGAAATCCAGCTTAGCGTCCGTGGTCGCCTTTCCAAATGTGTAAGGGTTTGATGGGTAATCACTGTACAGGTTACTAAAGAGGAATTGGTTGATGTATGTATTTGTATTCGTAAATCCGATCGCTCCGTTCGACCAATAAGCTATCGCGCCCCCTTCCGGTTTCAAGATGAAGGTTTCACCCATACCGGTAGTATTCGAAAAGATACCGGTATAGCAGGAAAACGACACTACAAAGGGCAGCCTATCCCCGTTCTCCAACTGAGAAATGTTGTCCACACTCAACGTGTACCACATCTCGTTGCCGGCGTGCCCAATGTAATTTACCATAGCCGCGCCCAGATCGATCTCCGCCATCAGGTCGGTACTATCCCCTTGGAATTCTTCATAACCTGGCGATGGCAATGAATATACGCGCGGAGGATCATACCATTCAGGAAAATTAGTGGTGTCCAAGAGAGTTTCCACCGTCGAGTCAAAGACCAGAGCATCGCTTAGTTCGTTCGCACCATTTGAGAAGATTATGCGCGAACGCCAGTACCCCGGTGGTGCGCTCTCAGCGTAAACGGATGTCTTATCGACCAGAACTTGAACTTCGTCAATATTATTCACAGGGAAACGTCCTATAGCGCAATCAGGAACAGGATCGTTTCCAGTCACTGAAACGTACCAGTTGTCTGAAGCAGTTTCACCCCATTTGTAAGTTGGGAAGGAGTGCGTCGGGACGAAATCTGTGTACGAATTCGCATTGTTGCCCTTGTAATCCCATGATGCATCACCAACTAAAAGCACATAGGATACTGCCGGTGATTGGTAATTGTAGTAAGCATGCTGAACTAAACTAAAAATAGCCTCCGGCGATTTTAAACCGTACGTGAATTCGTCATAAAGATCACCAACCTTTATGAGCTCCGCCCTCATTCCTGCGTCATTGTAGTGACCAGCAAATTCCTCCATGGTAGCATAAAAATCCTCATGAGTGATTATCAGGTAATCAGCGCCATGACTACTGCTGCTCCAATCAGACTGTACATCTTCTATTATCTGGGGTGTCATCCAACTACTGGGTCCAGCCGCAAAATAGTAGGTTTCATCTGTTGAATAATTGGCAAAACTAAGAGTATCCCCCAAAATATCTGGGTTTACTATTCTCTTATTAGTGGTCAGATTCCACACTTCCGTATTCGCCGGATCACTCAAGCCACCGATCCTGTACCGGACGGTTTGAGCTGCAAAATCCTCCGGCTTCTGAAATAGCAGCGTATCATTAATCGCTCCATATCCCCGCCAGTAACCTATCTCGATCCAGTCTAAGTAGAATGAATTAAATTCACCCGGTGTTGCTGTAAAAACCAATTCATTGGGATTAGCAGGCGAACCGTCACCTATGTAAGTCCCAGGTACAGACCCGAAAACTATGATAGAATCCTGCCAACTCCAGGTTGCCTCAATTGCCGGATAATTATTCCAATCGACGGTGACGTTGTGATCTTGAACAATGGTATAACCCCGAAACGAAGATATGAGATCGTAACTTTTGTTAGTCAACACAACCAACCCCGGCAAATTCAGCAGATGAGAATATTGGGGGTAGAAGGTGGCGTCCAAATTCAGCCACATCCAGTGGTCCACATCCTCCTCTTCAGGGACGTCACCGAATATCTCATAGAGCGTATCCACTTCCGTCCGTGTTCTGGCTTTGAACGAAGAGACCTCCGTACCAATCGGCACGCTGCTTTCATCCGCGATACGCGCTCCATTTAATCCGCCCCAATCGAGCCAATATACGTTTTCATGCTGATATAGATACTCATAAGTATAGGTCCCCCTCGCGAAAGTGCCGTAAAACAGTATATAATCATCCGGATCGAAACTGCCATCCCAGACGTTTCCTCCTATCCAGATTGGTATCTCTTCACCTTGAACGCTGATTTTTATGGTCTGGGGGTCAATACTCTCCGGTGTTATTCCTGCTTGATCGAGGTCAAAATAGGTGATACTGTACATACCGTCATGATCGACCAGTATCTTGTAATCACCATAACTGTCCTGCGTTCCTGTAGAAGTCGGCGGCGTTCTCTCTTGCCAGTTACGTGCCTGAGTGAAATTCAGGATTGAACTCTGCGCAGTAGTCTCACCGTAGGGATCATGGATATACGCTCCCTCTCTGCCACCACTGAAATTAACACGGAACCTGATTTTATCCGCTACCAAGGCTTCACCCGAACTGGGAATAGCGCGAATCGGTGTTACGCGTACCGGCACTACGTGATAGCCGCGAAACCAGGCTGCTTCCCCAATACTCACCCAGGATTGGGGAAAGGGGCTGCCCGTACTATAAGTCGAAGCAATTGGAGAATGCTTCTCAACATGGTTCTTCATGAAGACGTCCGTCTCCCAACCAGGTGCGGGCAGTGGATTGTCCAGCGCGATAGTCTGCGATTGCACCTCTTCAATATTGATACTGGTATTGGCACCAGGTGGAATTGCTAACAGAAAACCAGCCTGTGGAACCATTGGTTTCCCCTCTTCAGCCAGTCTTCCCCAGCCAAATATCGAAACGTCATTGAAAATGCCTTCTACCATGTCTAATTCGGTTATCTGATATTCAGGCAGCTGCATTTCTACGACTGCACCGGCTCTGTCACATGATATTAAGGTTATCCCCGGAGGCGCAGGCACTCCCCAAACGGGGGAAGATCCTGACAACAACAACCCGATGATAACTATCACATGATATATCGCTTTGAAATTCTGTTTTCCTCGCATGTTTCGCCTCAACTACGGTAATTTGGACATAAAAAACCATTATCCGGCGCCCCGGATAATGGTCGCAGCATTCTTCAGGAGCTTCCGTTTATGACCAGTTGATCACTTCATAAAGACCATTTTACCGCTGGCGCTTTGATCACCAGCGGTCAGTCTGTAAATATACATCCCACTCGGTAGAAAAGTTCCCCTGTCGTCAGTTGCGTTCCAGATGACTTCATGCATGACACCGCCGCTAACTACGCCATTAACGAGAGTGTTTACCAACCTTCCTCTCATATCATGGATTGTAAGTTCAGTTTGTGAAGTCTCGGGAAGATAAAAGCGTATGGTAGTAACCGGATTAAACGGATTCGGGAAATTATCAACCAGACAATATTCAATTGCGATGCCCGTCGTGGCGGACGCGACCGTCGCATGCATGGTCTCATAACCGTAAATGCTTATGTCCGACAGTTTATAGTAGTAGGTAATACCGGGTTGGACAGCATTATCCGTAAACTCATATGAAGTCGTGGTTACACCGTTACCAGCACTCAGCACTTCTTCGATAGCGTAAAATCCGTTATCCGGGTTGAGGGATTTCCAGACTATGAATCTGTAGTTGTCAACCTCACTGCCGGTAGTCCAGTATACCACTATATCGCTACCGCTGGTGCCTACTCCGAATGACATCAACGTGATGGGGTCTTCGCAGGTATATGAACAGGTTACGACACAGGTGCTCTCGCACGTCGGCTGCGAACAGGTGTTGGAACAGGTCGTCTGGCAAGTGGCCAAACACGTTGAGTTACACGTTGCTTGTTCGCAGGTATTTGAGCAGGTGAACTCGCAGGTTTCGACACACGTTGTTCCGCAGGTGGTCTGAGCACAGGTAGGGCCGCAAGTTACTTCGCAAGTGACCAACGGTGTCATTCCTCCGGAAGAACCATCAGGTGAACTACCGGTTCCACCCTTTCCGGAAATATAATTGGTAGTGTTTTCCAGTGAGACAGCGAACAGTGGCGAATCTTCAGGTTCACTGTTAACGTCATCTGATGGAATGAGGTAGAATCCCGCTAAGATCCCGATAGCGAAACAACAGATTGTAAAAATTCTTAACGTTTTTAACATGGGAGTCCCCGATCAAGGCGATAGATTGCGGCTGTTCTAAAGTAAACTCGATGGGTCATTGCTTTATACCAGTTAACCATTTGGAGAACCTAATCGTGTAATGACTTCTCGAAGCTCTTAGAACAGCTTTCTTATTATTATTCCTCCTGATTAGGAGATATGCGCCCCGACTCCCCATATTAATGTATATAAGTTAACAATTTTATCGCCGAAAGTCAAGTAGTTTATAAAATTCCAAAAAAATTCGACCTTTATAACCCGAAATACATATCCCGTGAGAGAATTAAAAGGAATTTAGTACTAGACCTTCCCGTGCCAAAATGATCTGGTGCGGAAACGGTCCTGATTTGTGCATCTGCGCTTCATGTAACAGCTCTTTAAGCATACGGTCAGTGTATTCAGGTGAATGATGAAATAATACCAGCTTCTTCACCTTCGCCAACGCCGCCAATCTGGTTCCCAGTGCAGCCGATGCATGCCCCCATTCGCTGCGGAAAATGGATTCCTTAAAGGAGAAATGGGAATCAAAGATCAGCACGTCAGCGTCTTTGAAGAAATCCAGGTTGTCCTTAATATCCTCAATATCGTTGCTGGTGAAATCCGAATCTGTGGCGTACACAACACACCCAGTCTCGCATTCCACTCGGTACCCAAAAGCGCCGCCGGGGTGCTGCAGTTCATGGACAATAACCCGCAAATGATGCGTCTGATCACTGATATCGGCGAAATCTAAGGGAATTTCCGGAACTATTGTATGAAAGGAAATATCCGCTTTCAGATCATGAAGCGGTATGGGAAAATATTCCCTGCGCTGCTGTTGTTCCAAGCGATCAGAAATGTTGGTAAAACCTGAATAAATCTCGATCCTGTTCCCGTGTACGTATAAAGGATCAAAAAATGGCAATCCTTGAATATGATCCCAATGCGTATGCGACAGGAAAATGCGCGCTAATCCTTCGCCTTGCCCGAAGGCATTTTCCATCAAGCGGCATCCCAACAACCTGATACCGCTGCCTGCATCAAATATCAACCTATCATCCCCACAGCTCACCTCCACGCAGGAAGTGTTGCCTCCCACCAATACGGCCGATTCAGAGACGTCATCCAGAAATCTGTCCTCATTTCGCGCAGTAGGAATTCCACCCTGCCTGATAGCAGCTAACAGCTCCTTCTGTCTGTCACGCATTTCAGAGGGACTTAGGGGGCTGGGCAGCGATCCCCGCACTCCCCAAAATGTGACCTTCATGCTCTCCCACAATCTTAAGAAAAACTAAAATATTTTCAATATAATATAATGAACGAAAATTATCTCACCGTTGCTGTGATCCGGCGCATCATCACGCTTTTCTTATAATATGAGCAGATACCATGATATCTGTCGTTAGTCATTGACCCGAAACTCATTATTTGTTATATTTAGAAACGAAACGCTAAGTCTATGGAGACATTATGTATCTCACAGATTTGAGAACCAACACCATACATGATCTTTCCCACCCTCGATACGAATGTCATATCGAAGATATCCCGGAGGAAAGCGGTAAGAAAATATACACTCTGGATACCGTCAAGCGTATGTGTGAATCAGAACACATCCCCCGCTTTCAGGGATGCCAGTACTGTATGCCGGATTTCTACTTTTTCGATATGAACAAAATCTTTTAGCTAAAGAAAGCTGTGGCAACCATCCTTTAGTGGTAATCCACACCCTCTACATACCTCTCACCTCGGAAAATTAACACCTCATTCAATTATTTTGAGCCTTTTCTCCGTAACTCATAGGAAAGATCCCTACAATAAATACCAGATCGGCTGACTATTGGAAACCGTGAAACAGCTTATTATACATCTCCTTCTGTTGCCCGTTATGCTTCTCCTGAATCAGGTGGCAGTTAGTTCCGATATAAATCAATCCAATAACCATAACGATTTTTCAGCTATGAATTCTAACGACGACCCCGGAAGCAGGACACTGAGCCACTTAGCTTCCGAAAACAGCCCCTATCTGCTGCAGCACGCCGATAATCCCGTTAATTGGTTTCCCTGGGGAGAAGAAGCGTTCGCTAAAGCCCGAAATGAGGATAAACCCATCTTTCTATCTATTGGATATTCCACCTGTCACTGGTGTCATGTTATGGAACATGAATCCTTCGAAGATGAAGGGGTGGCTGGTCTCATGAATGAAGCGTTTGTAAATATCAAGGTTGACAGGGAGGAGCGACCGGATATTGACAACATTTATATGAGCGTCTGTCAGATAATGAACGGCAGCGGTGGTTGGCCCTTAACCATCATTATGACGCCTGATAAAAAGCCCTTCTTCTCCGGCACGTATTTCCCCAAACATTCGCGTTACGGTCGCATCGGTATGATGGAATTGATACCACAAATCTCAAATGCCTGGAAAAACCGCAAGCAGGATATAGAGGATACGGCAGATCGCATCACAACGGCTTTAAGTAGCATGAATGGGCTTGAGGTTAAGCTAAATGCAGGTTCTCTGTCTGCATCGACAATTGATGAAGCTTATGATTATTTTCAGAAGACCTTCGATGAAACCAGTGGCGGTTTCGGCAACGCACCGAAGTTTCCCACACCGCATAATCTCTTATTCCTTCTGCGCATCTGGAAACGTGATAAAAACGAAAGAGCACTGCACATGGTGGAAGAGACCCTGACACAAATGCGCATGGGAGGCATTTTCGATCATTTAGGTTATGGCTTCCACCGCTATTCCACAGACCCGCAATGGCTGTTGCCCCACTTTGAAAAAATGCTTTACGACCAGGCGCTTTTAACAATTGCCTATCTGGAAACCTATCAGGCTACCGGTAAGGATACATACAGAGAAACAGCGGAAGAAATTCTTACCTATGTACTGCGCGATATGACCTCTCCTGATGGCGGTTTCTTCTCAGCAGAAGATGCCGATAGTGAAGGCGAAGAAGGTAAGTTCTATCTCTGGACAATACATGAGATCAAGGAAATACTGGGGCCAACTGAAGCTGAACTGTTCGCTTCAGCGTACAGGATTAATGAAAATGGCAACTTCACTGATGAATCCACCGGTGGAAAGAACAACAATATCCTCCATTTAACCAAGTCCCTTGAACAGATTGCGGATGAGCAAGAAATCCATATAAGTGATCTTAGAATTCGCCTGCAAAATGCCAGAACGGCTCTTTTTACAGTCCGTGGTGACAGAATCCATCCCCAGAAAGATGATAAAATTCTGACTGATTGGAATGGTCTGATGATTGCTGCCTTAAGTTTAGCAGGGCGCATTCTGGATGACCCCGATTACACATCTGCGGCACAGCGAGCTGCCGATTTTGTCTTAAAAGAGATGACTTTACCGAGTGGTGGACTGCTGCACCGATACAGGAAAGGTGAAGCCGGCATATCTGGCAACATCGATGATTACGCATTTCTGACCTGGGGCTTGATTGAACTCTATGAAACAACCTTCAGAGTGGGCTATCTTGAACGCGCCTTAAGCCTTACTGAATACCAGATCACCCACTTCTGGGACGATGATAAAGGTGGATTCTACTTCACTCCCAATGATGCCGAACGACTGCTTATGCGCACCAGGGAAATATACGACGGCGCCGTCCCTTCTGGTAATTCAGTATCCCTGTTGAACCTTCTGAAACTATCACACATCACGGCAAATCCTGAATTGGAAGAAAAGGCAGATCAAATGTTGCAGGCATTTTCAGCGCAAATAAAGAGTGCTCCGGCCCATTTCACGCACATGCTGAATGGATTGATTTTCGCCCAAGGTCCCACTTATGAAGTGATCATTGCAGGTGATAGGGAGGATCATTCCACTACCGCTATGATCCAGGCGATAAACAACCAGTACCAACCTAACCTGGTCGTGATCCAGCGCCCCTGCAATAAAGAAGCTGGTGCAATTACCCAGATTGCGCCGTTTGTGAAGCTCTACGAAGCTATTAATGGGCAGACGGCTGCTTATGTGTGTAAAAATAATCAGTGTAGTCTTCCCACATCAACAATTGAAGAGATGCTGAAACACTTAAAGTAGAAAATTGCTGTTCTTTCGCCGATACCTATTATCAGGGATCCGATTTACCTTTCGAAGAGTTTCATCTTTGAAACTGTAAAAACGGGACTGTGGAGCTTGAATTATGGATACCGAACCAAAAACGCTGGGCTTGCTGACTCTGACACCTAACCAGTCTAAAATGCTCATTGCGGAAGCTGTGGCAACGCATCCTGCCGTGCGCAGAGCTCTCGAAGAGGGAACTATAGTTATTAGTTTAGGAACTACCAATTCATTTGTAGCGTCCCGCCTGTTGGGTGAAGAAGTCGATCCGGTGAAGTTTTCTGCGGGGATTATTCGCAGAGGTGAATTGGACGTAACAGCCGAAGATGACAGGTTAGAAGCGGTCATCCTACAGCGCGGGGAGAGGATTAAGGCAGATCCCTATGAAATAATCGAGGAATTCGGTCGCGAAGATGTGTTGATCAAGGGCGGTAACGCAGTTGATTCGGATGGCCTCGTGGGAGTACTTCTTGCTTCCCGTTCCGGAGGAACTATGGGGAAATCACTGGGCATTATAAGAGCCCGTGGTTCCACTCTGCTAATGCCCATAGGCTTGGAAAAACTAATCCCCTCCGTTCCAGAAGCAACATATACCATGGGACTTGACAGAATCGGCATTTCCACCGGTGAGAAAGCCGGACTGATGCCAGTTATGGGAGCTACTATAATCACTGAATTGCAGGCTTTTAAACTGTTAACCGGTGCGAGAGCGACAATGGTAGCAGCAGGTGGCTGGGAAGATACACAAGGGTCTGTCACCCTCACAGTCAGTGGAAAACCACCTCAGGTCGAAATGGCAATCCAATGGGCTCAGTTCGTTAAAGGTCACCGCAGCGGCAAGCCGATCTGATTTTTTTATCAACTAATGAGCAACCTTCTGGTTCGGTGGTCGTCTAATAGATAGGACAACCAAATTAGACGAGGTTAAAATGCTCACAAGCGAACCAATTCAACTTCTGTTAAAGAACCGGATTCCCTTCCACGAATCGAATCTGGATGGAATTGCTACCCTCATGAAGAGGAATGAAGTAGATCTGAACCGCTTGCGCAAGCTTGGATTCCGCATCAGCCGAACTATCGGTGATCAACTGGTTGTCTGCTATAAAGGAGGACGCTTCGGATTGGTTGTGTAGATGTGTTTGGGGAAGTTATGCGTCTTAAAACCCGCTGCGGCGGGTTTTTTAATGGAAATTCTCAAAATCTATTATTGGACGGGGGGGGAAACGCTTAGACGGCGGAGGTGGAGGACCCCGCCCCGGGGATCACGAAAGCGCCCTCACCCCCCCATTTGACTGGATAACCCGCATCTATTGTTTATTCTCTGTAGGGTGGACTAAGTCCCGCCCAAGCGGGATGCAGTCCACCAAAATCAATTGTTCAGTAAAAGGAAAGTTGCCTTAAAAAAAACAGGTCTCAATATCTGTTACGAGATGATCCGAAATTTGTTGGTATTTATCAAATACAGCGTCAGTTATGTTTCTTCTTTTGGCTGGCTTTCGATGTAAAAAACCTCTTGGCTTTTCTCCCTGATGGCGCTTTCAGTTCGTATTTCCTGACCCCGCCATCTTCTGAAGTTGTTATGGCAGTGCCCGACTCAGCGGGGACCACGGTCTCCGTACGGTCTCCAATAGTTACATCAATCTCATCCCTTATCTTTTCCCTGACCACTATTACCGGCCTGTGTTCTCTGTCATCAGAAGCTTTTTTCTCCAGAACTGAAATCTCATCCTTCTTTTCCTCAATTACTTCCTGCAAGGGGTGAACTGTCTCTAGAAGCCTCTTTAAAGAATCGATTGTTTCTCCTTCCAGCTCGTTCTGACCATATTGCCGCAATCTTTTGATGTATCGCACCAACAATTGTTGTTGATTAGATCCATTAAGCTGCTCCAACAGGTCCACCCCAAATAGACTCTTAATCCGTTCCAGGCTTTCCCTAAAATCAACTAAAGCGTCTCTGTTTTCCCCCAATTTATGTTGATAATAATCCTGTCTGCCCAATTTGACGGCAGTCCTCCGCCCTATCGCATCGTCGCCTACTTCATCAACTATTAGCTTTCGCCCAGCTTCAATATTTGAACCTTCAAGTTTCTTGACCCTTATCCTGTCTGCCGATACGTTCGCGTTCTTCAACTTTCCTTTAACGTGGATATCCTTTGTGGCTGAGATGGATACATTGGCGGCGTCCCCCTCACTGTACATGGAACCATTCGTCTGAATTTCCCCACCAAGTATTTGACCACTTATGAAAACGTCATCACCAGCAGAAACTTTAGTCCCCCGCTCCAGATCACCACCTAAAAACACCTCCCCATCACTCTTAATAGAACTCCCTTCCTTAAGATCCCCTATAATTCCAACGGACTCCTCCAGAGCGATATTGAGTATGTCGTTCGCATCAAACTCTACTAATGGTTTTACCGATACTTGAAGCTTTTCAGTAACCGTCTTTTCACCAGCCAGAGTGTAAATTCGGCGGTTCTTGCGGAGAATTATGGTTATCCCCTCTCGCAAGGCTGTGACGGTGTTCCCATCAAGCGAAAGCTTGGCACCTTCTCCAGTAGCCAATTCAAAGTCCAATCCCTGTATCGGTAGAATTGGATCGCCTCTAACTGTACATCCTCTTCGCCGACCATCGCGGGCGGGTATTTTCTGACAGATTATATCCTGTGATTTTACCTTCCTTCCTGTGGTATAGTCAGAAATGCTATCTGACCCAGAAGGATCTATATAAAACGTGTATTCAATCTCAGCATCCCTGCCAATTGATGGTAGTTCCCCTCTGGCTACTACTAACTTTTTTACATAATTCCTATTCTCAATTACAGTATTGAGCGCCTCATTTATAACGTCAAAATTACAGAGGGTGATATCTACTCCCGCCCGGTTCAATTCCAGCTCAATTCTATCTGCGGTAATCTGTTCTTCAAATTCGTCTAAATAGTAAAAATCGACCTCTGCTATCATTTCATGGAGCAGTTCTCCGCGAGACGTTTGTGTCGGACGCAAACGTACGACCGGCGGACCCTGCCCTATCTCTATTTTACCGATCAGGATTCGCGCATAAACACCTTCTGGAACCGGGACTTTTTCTAAGACTTCCTTAAATTCTAAAAGTTCTACAGCAATCCCGTACTGCATCGAGATCATCCGCTTCGCTTCTCTGATGCGGCTCGCTTTATTCAGATCTGAAGAATCAAAGTCGAGGAATACAATTCGCGCTGCCCAGTAATCCTCCCCGAACTGCTCGATCTCAATCTCAGGATCCCCCGCGAAATGGGGTTGAACATTATTTTGTTGCCGTAACGGGTCCATAGCCTATATTCATTTATAGCTGATAAATATCAAGTGGGTTTCTCCTGATCCGCATCAACGCTCTCTAAGTTTACCTCGCGTCGTGAAGGTGGTCGCAGTTTGTGGATAATAATATCACCATCACCGTTAATTGAAATAGCCGTTCCATCATCGGTAGCTTCTATAGTGGTTTTCTTCCCATTTATATTGATTTCAAAGGGATCTTTCACACCCATCCTGGCCACAATAACCGGCCTGTTTAAACTTTCTGCTGAAGCTTCCTTCTGCAGATTATCAATCACTTCTGCTCTATTTACAATACTGTTTTTAATCGGCTTAATTGCTTCAAGAAGTTTCTTAAAGGATTTTACCAGTTCATTGTTCATGTTGACCAAACCACGCCTGCGCAAGCGCTTCAAATGGTCAAACAGCAGCGTTCTTATATTTGATGGGTTGAAACGAGCTGTTACATCTTCTCCGAAAAGTTCACCGATATGCTGCAAATTAGCGCTCATATTATCGATATATTCTTGATTCGCTTCAAGTTTCTTGTTGTAAAATGAATCGCGGCCTACGCAAATTTCGGTTTTCTGTCCACCTTCATCATCGCTTATACGGTTAAAACATACTTTGTACCCTACTTCGATATTGCTCCCGCTAACATCCCCCATCTTGACTTTGCGGCCTGAAATGGCAGAATTAACCACATCTCCCTTAATATTCACGTCAGAGGCAGCGGTAATGGTACTATTTTGGGCATCGCTTTTACTGAATACCGAACATTCGCTGGTTATTTCACCACCCTTGATCTGCCCATGAATAGTGATGTCAGCGCCGGCATGTAAAATCACTCCCTCTTCTACGTCACCGTTAACTATTACTTCCCCGGGTGTAGAAACGGTTTTTCCTTCTTTCAAGGTGCCATTGATATCAACCGAATCATCTAATACAAGATCTCCGATCTCTTCGGCATTCATTTTAACAAGTTGCTTAACACTCACCTCTATACTGGTGGTGACTGTTCGCTTACCACCTGGCGTATCCACCTCTTCCACAGTGCGATTCAGGATTGCCAACCCGGTTCTCAATGCGCTAAGGGTATTCCCATCATCTGATAACTTAACCCCGCTTCCCGCTACCAACTGAAAATCCATTCCCTGTAGCGCGGGTATATTTTCTCCTGAAACGTTCCGCCCAGCAACCGTACCATTTCTGGCTGGAGCTTTTTCACACAGTACATTCTTCTCACGCACTTTTTTCAAAGCACGTAAACCTTCCAAAACTCCCAAACCGCCCGAATCAGTGCAGAAAGAATAGATTAAGCTGGCATCGCGCCCTTCTTCAGGAAGTGAACCTCTGGCTACTTCCAACTTCGTCACCAGGCTCTTCCGCTCGTGAACTGTTTCGATGGTGCGTTGCATGACACTGTAATTACACATCTCCAACGACACCCCCTTGTTTACCAGTTCCGTCCTCAGGCGATCCATGGTAATGGGAGTGTCAGACTCATCCAGATAGTAAAAATCCAATTCGGCTATCATATCGGGAAAAACGCTACCGCTGGCTGTTCCCAAAGGAATCAATCGGACCCGCGGCTTGCCGCGCCCCATCTCTATTCTGCCAATAGATATATGAATTGATAGTCCTTCCGGACGCGGCGCCTTGTCTATCACCTCCCTGAGTTCAAGCAGTTCCAGAGGAACGTTGAAATTTCGTGCGATAATTCTCTTCGCATCGCGCGTGCGCGCCAACATCTCCTTTTCGGTAACCGAAAGGGACGGAAACGCTATCTGAACAGACCAGAGATTCTCTTTTTCTGCTGTAATCTCAATGTCCTGCTTCTTGATGGTCTTCGATATAACTACCTGCTCTTCATCGATTGCCATATCCCCAATTCCTTGTTTTACACAAACAATACAACAAGCTCAGTCTTCCTGTTTAGTTGCGGCTAACTCTTTGGCAACTTTCTCAAATTGAGGTTTTACAAATTTTTCCTCACAATCCGGACAGACACTATGGCTGAATTTTGCATCTGTTCGATCTGTGACATATTGTTCCACTTGCTGCCAGTAATTATCGTCACCACGAACTTTCTTACAATACGAACAGATCGGCAACATTCCTTCAAGCTGGGTTACCTGTCTAAAAGCCGCTTCAAGCTCCTTAATTCTCTCTGATAAGTTATATTGCAGTTCAACAATTCTTGCGCCTGCCTGTACCCGCGCTTTTAATTCCTGGTGATTGAAAGGCTTGGTAATGTAATCATCCGCGCCTGCTTTAAATCCCTCTACGATATCCTCTTTTTTGCCCAAAGCCGTTAAGAGAATTATGTAAACTGGATCCACGCTCACCTGTTGCCTCACCTCCCTGCATACGGTGACGCCATCCATCTCCGGCATCATCCAGTCTATGATGGCGAGCTTGGGACTGTCTTCACCCTGAAGAACTTCCAGTGCTTCGGTGCCATCACAGGTAACGATGACCTCATTTCCCCACTTTCTCAAAGTTGTTTCCAGCAAGCGCCTCGAAACCCGCTCATCTTCTGCTATCAGAATTCTCATACTGCTTCTCCAATGATGTAAACTGTACAAAATTCAATATGGCTATTTTTCTATACTACTAATTCCCCTACTTCTTCTTCCAATAGTGATTCCTTTCCTGCCTCTGTACCTATTACCTCTCCCACTCCATCATCTTGTAATGAATTTGCTGTGTCCTCAATTACCTCGTATAACACCTTAGTCTTAATGGGCTTGGTGATAACGCTATCCATGCCAACATGGAGACACCGTTCACGGTCGCCCTTCATGGCATGAGCAGTCAGCGCAATTATGGGAATATGCGCACCCGTTTCTTTCTCTAAATTCCTAATGGAGATTGTGGCTTCATAACCATCCATCTCCGGCATCTGAACGTCCATTAATATAACGTCTATACCACCCGGAGTCAGCTTTTTGAACATCTCCACAGCTTCCCTACCATTATTGGCGACTGTTACTCTATGGCCGTGTTTCTCAAGCAATCGAATCGCCAGCCGCTGATTCACAGGATTATCCTCAGCGACCAGTATATTGTAGCGCTTGCGGTTCTCACGCACTAAATGACTGGTTAACAGTGCAGAATCCTTTGACGCCTGGTGCGATTCACCGTACGCCAGCGATATCACATCGTGAAGATCCGAATATTTCACCGGCTTCGTGAGATAGCCCACAATCCCTAACTTTTTGCAACGAGCCGCATCCCCGCGTTGCCCTGTCGAAGTCAACATTATTATGTCAACCCCTGAATGCTTGACATCACCTTTTAACTGCGACGCCAACTCGAAACCATCCATTCTGGGCATGTAACCGTTAATTATGCATAGATCAAACTGCTGCTCTGTATCGTAAGCTTTTTCGATCATCGACAGGGCGTTTTCACTGCTATTGGCAACGTTAGGTTTCATCTGCCAATTGGTCAACGTCTGTTTCAGGAACCTGCGGTTTGTAGAACTATCATCCACTATTAAAGTCTTAATCCCTTTCAGATTCGATGTTTCGATGGATAGAGGCGCCTTCGCTTGAACCTCCTGTTGTTTGAACTTTGCAGTAAAAGCGAATGTGCTTCCTTTACCTGCTTCGCTTTGGACGTTAAGTTCGCCACCCATCATTTCTACCAGTTTCCTGCTGATAGTCAGACCCAAACCGGTGCCGCCGAACTTCCGTGTTGTCGAACCGTCAGCCTGAGTAAAACTTTCAAAGATTGCCTTGATACGATCCTCAGGAATGCCTATTCCAGTGTCACTTATCTCAAACATTATTACTGTCTCATCATCCTGACTGCTGACATGCTTCGCCAACAACACGACTTCCCCGGTCTCGGTAAATTTAATTGCATTGCCCATTATATTTAAAAATACCTGCCGTAGCCTTCCTGGATCGCCCTGCAGTAAAGTCGACACATCCGGTTCTGCATAACAGTATAGCTCCAACTCCTTCTCGTAGGCTTTCGGAGACAACAGATCACCTACGCTCTCGATAGTTGTCCGCAGATCGAAATCCATAATCTCAAGATCTAACTTGCCCGCTTCTATCTTGGAGAAATCCAGGATGTCATTGATGAGACTTAAAAGAGCGCTGCCGCTGTTGTAAACGGTATTGACGTAATCCAACTGTTCGCTGTTTAAGGATTCGTCTTCCTGCAGAAGTTGAGCAAATCCTAATATGCCGTTTAACGGCGTGCGGATTTCATGACTCATATTTGCTAAAAACTCACTCTTGGCAGCACTGGACAATTCAGCTTGTAGTGCCATCTCTTTGGCATAATCGATAGCATTGGCCAATTGTTCGTTTGTCTCTAATAGATCGCTGTTTGCCTCCTCTACAGCCTCGGTGGATCTAATCATCTCCGTGACGTCCAAAAGCGACTCCACCCCGAACGTAACTCGCCCACGCTCATCATGAATTAACGATGCATTTTTAAGTATAGTAAGCTTTTCCCCTTCTTTGGTTTTTATGGTGCACTGAACCCTGAAGATTGGGTCTTTTCTGTCAGGATTGAATAGTCCGCACTCCTGCATGCAGGGTTCACCCCTTAAAATATGACAATGCTTTCCCACAAGTTCATCTTCAGCAAATCCGGTTATCTCACACAGTTCTTCGTTCACACTTGTTATATGCATATCTGTATTTACTGTGAAAATGGCTGTTCCTGCCGTTGCCAATATCTGTTCTTTAAATTCATTAGCCTCCTGTATTGAGTCCTCAAGCTCTTTTCTCTCGGTAATATCAGTGATGATGGCGAAACTGCCGGTGAATTTACCCTCGGCATCCATGAGAGCCGCAGGAGAAACTAAGGTGGGAACCTGGGTTCCGTCCTTTCTCGTCCAGGATAGATCGTATGTCCCTAAAACGCCCTTTTTCCGCTTCTCAGTCTCTACCTCGATTATTCGCTGATTTTCCTCATTTAAAAAATCGCTGTAGTGATGCCCCACGATTTCCTTCTCGAACCGACCCAAGATTCTACAGATAACCTTATTGGCATAAGTTATTACCCCTTGGGTATCCTGAATAGCCAGCCCATCGTTCATCGACTCAATCAATTGACGGTTGCTTTCCTCGCTCTGACGCAAGGATTGTAGCATTTCAGCAGTTTGAACCACCCGAGATGTCGTGTGCGCCAAATCTTCCAGTAGCGCATCCTCTTCTGCAGAAATCTTATGTTTACTGAATAGAGCTAATACGCCAATGTGCTGACCCGCTTCAGACAGCAGCCTGTACCCGACGAATGAGACTAAACCCAAGCCCTTTGCCCATTCATGGTCGTGCACGCGCGGATCATTTATTACATCGTTCGTGAGGAATCGGGTGTCGTCACCTGCCGCTACACGGCCGATTTTATAACAACCGAAAGGAACTCGCCGGTGAATTTCACCGTCAATGTGTGTATATCTCCCTGAACTTGCCATCAATGTGAGACATTTGTCCTTCTGCCGGCAGACATGCGGTCCTTTCTTAATTTCGGCATGGAAACACCCCTTTTCACACAAATCACCCTGCTTCGTTATCCAGATGCGAGCGAAATCTGCATCGAATATTTCTACAATACCATCAGTGATGCTCTTCAGTTTTTCATTGATTTCACACGGGCGGAGTAATTCTTCTTTCAGATCATTGATGCGTTCGAGGCGGCTCTCTGTCAGTTTGCGTTCGGTGATGTCTTTATCCACACCACGGTAGCCGATTAACTCACCTTCATCATTTATAATTGGCATACCGTTAGTTAAGAGGCAAACTTTTTTCCCTGCTTTTGTTAAGTTCCAGTTCTCTAAATCATAAATTGGCATCTTTTTAGAAGCTATTTCATTGAAAATTACACCTATTCGTTCCGCTTCTTCCTTCGGCATCAAATCAAAAGGTGTTTTCCCAATGATTTCTTCAGGATCGTAACCCAATATTTGCTTTGTCTTTTCAGATGCGAATGTGTATCTCCCCTTATTATCAACTTCCCATATCCAATCGGCAGAGCTCAAAACAATATCTTGAAGTCTTTTTCCTGTTTCTCTTAGATGTTCTTCCGCGCGCTTGCGCTCAATGACCACTGCCGCTTGATTAGCCATGGCGACAAGCAGATCTTTGTCACTCGAGCTGTATTTTATACCTTCCTCGTAAGACTGCACCACTAATACGCCAATGGGCTCCGACTGTATGAACAGAGGCACACCTAACCATGAGTGAGGAGGTGTCCCAATCAGTTCGACCTCCTTGCTGGCCAATAATTCATTAAATATTTCCGGCGTCATCAATAACGGTTTGCCCGCGCGCAATACATATTCGGTGAATCCTCTTCCGCTGGCTTTTGGAGGTGGTGTAGGATCGTGCTGATCAGCAAAATACGGGAACGATACCAAATCCGTATCGGCATCATACAGCGCGATGAAGAAGTTTTCCGCGTACATCACTTTTTTAACACTAAGATGAATGCCGGCTAACAATTCATCCAAATCACCGGTTTCATTGATTAAGTTCCCTATCTCAAAAAGTACTTTTAGTTCCTCTTCCGCTCGCTTGCGCTCGGGAATTTCTCTTTTTAGTGTTGTGTTCGTTTTTAATAGCTCTTCCGTTTTCCTCCGAAAACGATCTTCAAGTTCTACACTTATGCTCCTCAACTCCTTTTCAATGCGCTGACGTTCGTCGTTCTCTCTGGATAGCGCGTCCTGCCGAATTCCAGCGAATAGAGCAAATAAACCCAGGAAAAAAGGAGCTGTGTCAATAATATATAATAGTGGTGAAGTAGATGCCTGAGCTGAGAGTATACTGCCAAGAGCCCACGGTAGTTGTTGTGTGGTAATCTCCACGATAGTCGCTATAATTGGAAAGCATAATCCAAACAAAATCCCAATTATGGCGTATCGTACTTTTGATGTCTTTAACCAGGCTTGTTTTTCCATTCTCGTCTCTAACTTTAATTTAGCCAGATATCAATTCGACCCATATTCACTTTGTTAAAGTCTGGTCTCTTGTCTAAATTAGTTGTGAATTTCCAGGCAACTATACTGGATTTCATTCATCTGGTATCACGACATGGTGTATTCGTCCTTAGGATCCGTTGCTGCTTTATTGCCCCATATACCAGCATAAATAATGCAAAAGCAGCCCTCTCCAACGATGCGTCCTCACTATCTCAGAAGCCGTTGTGATATGCTCCAGAGTCTTCTGAAAGTACATTAAATTCAATTTATAGGCAAGCAAATCAATGGGATTTTAGAGGGTTAGGCATAAAAAAGCCGGTCAGGTGACCGGCTTTGCCTGTTTACATTTATTCAGCCTTCACTTCATCAGCAGGATTCTCTGGACAGCAGTGCTTTTTGAATTATTAAGCACCGCCAGATACACCCCTGAAGCCAACTGGCTGCCATCGAACTGCACACTGTGCGATCCTGCTTGCATCTCTCGATCCAGCAGCGTAGCAACCGTCCTGCCTGCAAGATCGAATATCTTCAGCGACGTGCGGCCGGAAGCAGGTAGTGTGAAGCTTAAAGACGTGTGTGGATTAAACGGATTGGGATGTGATCCCAAGCTGATATCCTGCGCAACGCTAACGCTGTTGACAGGGAGTTCTATGTACTCAGATTCGTCCCAGCCCGACAGCACGGCGTAAGCAGGTTCATTCCCGCCAGACAGAGCATCGACACCTGACTTCTCAAAGGTGAACGAATCAGAAACATAAATGGTATCAGGATACATGCCTGTGAGTAGTGTCAACTCATAGGTTCCCGACATGGCGAACGCTGATACGTGCAGACTTAAATCCCTGCCGACCGAATCTCCCGGCGCCAGCAGGTTGTCAGAACGCATGAATTTTGGGCCTACTACTACACTGTTAGGCAGCGTGAATTCCACCCAGGCGTCGAAGAAAGCGTAATTCGTAGTATCACAGGTTATTGATGCCGTGTAATCGAATGTCCCGCCCTCCGGAGGAATTACTACCGGAGGTTCGACCGGTTCTACGGTTACCGTTAAGCTGCCCATGGGATTATTCTGATCGTAGTAAAAACAGCCTATATCAGAAATTGTGCCATCTGGGTCCAAAGGTAATCCCGGATCGCCAGCATCAATGCATGGCGAGCTCAGCAGCAACATGAATCCTTCCCAGCCGGTTACGCCCACACTGCTGAGGAGATCTGGATCCTCAGAAATATTCGTCGTGTCTGGGCTGAATCCCTGGTACTCTGATCCAGAATTTCCCCAGGAATTATTGTACTGGATATCATAACTGGAAGACCAGTAATGGATCTCCACACCCGTATCTCCGCAATCGTAAACCAGGCAGTTGCTTATCTCCCAATTATTCACCGTGGCGCGATTAATTATGCCGTTTCCGTTGGCGGAAATTGTCAGGTTCCTGAACGTTACATTGGAATTACCGCCGTACCAGCAGGTTACCACATCATAGTTGGCGCCTCTAACCAGGCACTTTTCCACGAGTGTATTGTCCGTTCCATCAAGGATGATCCCATGGCTGCCGGGGTGGGCAACTTCAATCACGTCTATGTGATGCACCCAGAAATCCTGCGTATCCCAGAGTTCGAATCCAGAAGCACTGGCGGGATTATCCTGGTCAACGGCGAAATCTGCTAATTCCCAGCCGGATACTTTTTCAATCCAAACTGCGCTGCCGATAGGGTTCAGTGTGCATTCATGAACAATTGTCGGATCATCAGTAAAAGCCCCGGAACCTAAGATGGTGAGATCATTTGCGCCACCTACAACGTAAAATCCTTCCCATTCACCTGGATCGATTACAACTGAATCACCGTCAACTGTTGCATCGATGGCGGCTTGTATTGTGCTGTAATCATCAGGTACGTAGAGTGTAACTGCGTTTGCTGTCAGGCAAACCGCCATGAGTGTTACCACAAGAATCAGTTTACAATTCATTTTAGCCTCCAATTAGAATTGATATTTTTTTTGGTTATTTGATCTTCATGGTTTGTAGTGTACTTACTTCTATCATTTGAGTAAGAGTAACCGTTCCACTGCCCGCATATTCCCCACTTCTATCACGGCCAGATACACTCCCGAAGCTAATTGATTTCCATCGAACTGCATACTGTGTGACCCTGCTTGCATCTCTCGATCCAGCAGCGTAGCAACCGTCCTGCCTGCAAGATCGAATATCTTCAGCGACGTGCGGCCGGAAGCAGGTAGTGTGAAGCTTAAAGACGTATGTGGATTAAAGGGATTGGGATGTGATCCCAAGCTGATATCCTGCGCAACGCTAACGCTGTTGACAGGGAGTTCTATGTACTCAGATTCGTCCCACCCCGACAGCACGGCGTAAGCAGGTTCATTCCCGCCAGACAGAGCATCGACACCTGACTTCTCAAAGGTGAACGAATCAGAAACATAAATGGTATCAGGATACATGCCTGTGAGTAGTGTCAACTCATAGGTTCCCGACATGGCGAACGCTGATACGTGCAGACTTAAATCCCTGCCGACCGAATCTCCCGGCGCCAGCAGGTTGTCAGAACGCATGAATTTTGGGCCTACTACTACACTGTTAGGCAGCGTGAATTCCACCCAGGCGTCGAAGAAAGCGTAATTCGTAGTATCACAGGTTATTGATGCCGTGTAATCGAATGTCCCGCCCTCCGGAGGAATTACTACCGGAGGTTCGACCGGTTCGGCATACACGGTCAGGTTACCCATGACGAAGTTCTGGTCGAAGTAGAAACAGCCGATATCCGCAACCGTTCCATCCGGGTCCGGAGGTGACGCCGGGTTGCCCGCGTCTATGCAAGGGGAATTGGGCAGGAGCATATACTGTTCGGCTTCCGTTCCACCGATAAACATGGGATCCGCGGATATGTTATTAGGTCCCGGTGTGCAACCAGACCAGTTGTTGCCGGGATTAAACATGTCATTGTAATCGAGGAATTCACCACCAGTCCAAGAATAATTTAAGAATTCGACACCATCGCCATTAAAAGCGATTATATTGTTTTCCAGCACTAAATCGGGTACCGGAGCTCCTACTAAAGTACCATTTGCACAGTTCACTATTGTATTATTCCTGATTGTAATTCCGGTATTGCCCGTAACCCAGAGATATATTCCACCGAAAGGAGCTCCATCGATCACACACCGCTCTATCAATATCCCCGAATTATCACTCACTCCGAAACCATCTGCATACGACCAGCTAAAATCGTGAATATAGAGATCGTGAAAATAGCAGTCTACACACTCGCTTGGAGTTACACCTTTATTGCTTGACATCAACTCAAAGTGACCTATTTCCCAATTCTCTACACTAAGTAATTCAAATTTTGCCCCTGGAACAATACCGTAGCCGATAACAACTGTTCTATCTGTTCCAGTATAACCATTTCCCAGTAGGGTTATGTTGTCTGGACCTGTTATTGTAAATGGAACTTGATCGTATTCGCCAGGTCCCACGAGAATCGAATCACCATCTGATGCCGCCAGAATGGCATCACCTATGGTAGCGTAATCATCAGGTACGTAAATGGTTATTGCTTGTGGTGACGATGCGTAAAGCAGCAGTATAATACTCAAGAAAAATACCCTTTTCATGATAACCTCCGCTCTTTTATTAAGCTCTTACCTTCCTGTATTGAGCTAAAATAGTTGTGGGATGTTTTAAATGAAAATAAAGGTGATTCCAGAAAAGAGGATTTTTCTCTTTGGGATATTTCTTATGTACCACCTTCACTCTTCCGTCATAGAAGACTCTATATCCTTTTTTCCGCAAACGAATACAGAAGTCAGAATCTTCGAGCCCATTACCTCCAACAAATCTCTCATCGTACTCTAATAATCCTCTCCGATAAAGCAGACAGTTTGCTGATACCCCCACGACATCTTCGACTATCTCGCGCTGTCCTTCATCAACTTCACCGTAACAATATGATCTCCAGTTCGGAGCGGTACCAGCAGAAAATATCTTGCCGTCAAACATAACAATCTTACAACCAACCAGCCCGATATCATCCTCAGACAGGAGAATTTCCATCATATTCTCCAGCCAATCACCCTGGACAAGTTCACAGTCCGAATCTAGTGAAGCCACAAATTCAGAACTTGACATTCGTAATCCAGCATTACGGTTTCCCGCTATCGATCGTTGACCGATACTCTCAATTAGATTAAATTGTGATCTAGTATTCTCCCTGATGGAATTTTCTGCAGAGCGGTAAAAGTCATCCTTCTCTCTGCTGGGAATATAGATGTCAACAGAAGGCAATTGATTCCTCATTTCAGTAAGACTACCTTGATCGATTCCTCCCACTTCTCTGTAGAAACTCGCGCTATGTACATTCCGCTGGGAAGGTTAGAAACTTTGAGTTCGATGCGATGCACACCCGGTGTTAAAGGATCAAAGTTCATCTGATGAACACAACACCCGCTCAGGTCAAATAGCGAAACATCTATCGATGCGACTTCTGGTAAGCTTATTTCAAATACAGTCTGTGAGTTGAAAGGATTGGGAAAAGCGCCTTCGACGTGGAAATCTGATATATGCAAGGCGTCTTTTCCATCGATTACCGATAGATACTCAGGCCAGAACTCAAGCGTGTCATTTTCCGGATAATTATCCAGTTGCCAATCTGAAATGAATAGAAAACGGTACTCACCCAAATTAGACAAGGTTATCATATCGAAAAATGCAGTATCGGTTTCGTTGGGATTAAGCGCAGGAAGCCAGGTTTGCATATTATAAAGTGAGACGGATTCACTGTCCACCTGGCAGTGGATAAAAAAACCATCCGCAAATACATTTCCTTCGTTTTTTACCATGACCGATGGGGTAAACGGTTCAGGACCTATAATTTGCGTTGGTTCAATCACGTCAATAGGGGCAACGTCATAGATTAATCCCACTGCGGAAGTAATAGATAGTGTATCATTCTCTGGCACTTGATCACCGGTTAGCAGTGTGGTGAAATTGAAGATATAATTGGTTGGATACTGAGGATAAAAATTATAAAACACTACTTCCCATTGTTCACCGGGCTCCAGGGGCTGGCAGTAGCCCTGCTCTGAATAAACCGTTGAAACAGAATCTTCAACCGTGCAGGAGACCGGAAACAGAGGCTCATCATAATCCCCCAAATTTTCCACGATCACACGAGGTGTAATTGGTTGCAAGGGCTCGAATGCTTCCGGGCTTACAACTTCAGCGGGAGCCACATCATGTACTAAGCCGATTGCACACATCATCACTATGTAATCATTTCCTGGATTATAATCGTCAGGAAGCATTCCATCGAATTCAAAAACGTACTCTCCCGACTCAGTAGGATCAAACGGGCTGAAGTAAATTGTATCAATCTCTAGCGGATCTAAATCCAAAACTTGACTATCATATTCACTGATTGTGCTGTCAGGGTGTACAATTTCTAGATGAACGGGTGCAGTAGCCTCAAAGTAATCACCCTGATTTTGTACTTCTATAGTGGGAATAATAAGTTCAAGAGGTTCTGATTCTTCTGGTTCGAGTATTGATAATATGGCTAAATCGTGGATTCCGCCAACAGTGTGTACATAAACCCTTAAGGTATCATTGTTTCGGTGTTGATCCCAGGGAAGGCTGCTATAAAGTTTTAAAGTATAATCTCTATTCGGTTCAAAATAAGCTGTATCAAAGGTGATATCCACTATTTCTTCCGGTGCAATTGTACCATTGTAGATCAAACTATCATAGTAAATGACTGGCGCTGTAGTATCTTCCCATATCCTGCAGACAAACGGGACGTCAGTTTCTGAAACAGATCCGTAATTAATAAACCGACTCTGAGGCTCAAATTCCAGCTGTTCAAGAATTCCCGTATTGGGAAATACCTGTTGATATCCAGCGATATCATGTACTTCAGCTCCGGGTGGGATAAGTTTCCAAATATAGGGAGCATTATCTCTGAAATGGGAAATCCACCAGACCACTCCATTAGTGGCAATCCCTTCTGGAACGGCCAGCGGACAAGTAAGCATTTCTTCAACATTCATCGAGTCGAGGGCAAAAATATATGTATAATCAGGATAATTCCAATCGGATGAATTCACCCACAGACAACGATCCCAATACTGCATGCCAAGATTCCATATATAGGGCCAACTATGCCATTGGATTACCTCCTCAGTAATCGCATCAAATTCAAGTAAATATTTTGTATAAGAATGATCCATCGCTGAGATCCACATATGCTGATTTGTGCTGTCACATGTGAGTCCGTAAAAATAATATCCTGGGAAATCGAATGTTGCCGCCACTGCAAATGTATCAGGTCGCAACTTAACCAATTGACTCACACTATTGCTAAAATTCGTCATCCAAAAACGGTTATTGGCAACAGTGATGCCCCATGGATCATCTATGGGAGATGGATATATGTCTATTACTTCTAAGTTATAAGGATTTAGGGTAAATACCGTCTGAGCTTCATGATCGACATTCCAGAGGAGTTTCCCTGCATAGTAAAGACCTCTAGCACCATCGCCAGGTGAAGGGTATTCCGTGAGCATGACCCAGGATTCCTGGCTTAGTGCAATCGGAGTAGAAAAACTTAGAATCAAAGAGATAGCAATTACACTACGCATGATATATCTCCCTTCGTATACTTCAAAACAGATTGAATACATCTGTCCAGATATTCATCTGGTTGATAGCATGGAATATATATATCAACAGGCAATTGATTCCTCATTTCAGTAAGACTACCTTGATCGATTCCTCCCACTTCTCTGTAGAAACTCGCGCTATGTACATTCCGCTGGGAAGGTTAGAAACTTTGAGTTCGATGCGATGCACACCCGGTGTTAAAGGATCAAAGTTCATCTGATGAACACAACACCCGCTCAGGTCAAATAGCGAAACATCTATCGATGCGACTTCTGGTAAGCTTATTTCAAATACAGTCTGTGAGTTGAAAGGATTGGGAAAAGCGCCTTCGACGTGGAAATCTGATATATGCAAGGCGTCTTTTCCATCGATTACCGATAGATACTCAGGCCAGAACTCAAGCGTGTCATTTTCCGGATAATTATCCAGTTGCCAATCTGAAATGAATAGAAAACGGTACTCACCCAAATTAGACAAGGTTATCATATCGAAAAATGCAGTATCGGTTTCGTTGGGATTAAGCGCAGGAAGCCAGGTTTGCATATTATAAAGTGAGACGGATTCACTGTCCACCTGGCAGTGGATAAAAAAACCATCCGCAAATACATTTCCTTCGTTTTTTACCATGACCGATGGGGTAAACGGTTCAGGACCTATAATTTGCGTTGGTTCAATCACGTCAATAGGGGCAACGTCATAGATTAATCCCACTGCGGAAGTAATAGATAGTGTATCATTCTCTGGCACTTGATCACCGGTTAGCAGTGTGGTGAAATTGAAGATATAATTGGTTGGATACTGAGGATAAAAATTATAAAACACTACTTCCCATTGTTCACCGGGCTCCAGGGGCTGGCAGTAGCCCTGCTCTGAATAAACCGTTGAAACAGAATCTTCAACCGTGCAGGAGACCGGAAACAGAGGCTCATCATAATCCCCCAAATTTTCCACGATCACACGAGGTGTAATTGGTTGCAAGGGCTCGAATGCTTCCGGGCTTACAACTTCAGCGGGAGCCACATCATGTACTAAGCCGATAGCACACATCATCATCATGTAATCATTTTCTGGATTATAATCGTCAGGAAGCATACCATCGAATTCAAAAACGTACTCTCCCGACTCAGTAGGATCAAACGGGCTGAAGTAAATTGTATCAATCTCTAGCGGATCTAAATCCAGAACCTGAGAATCAAAATCACTTAAGCTGCCATCTGGATGCTCAATCTGTAAATGCACAGGAGCGACAGGCTCGAAATGTGAACCCTGGTTCTGCACACTTATTGAAGGTATAATGGTCGCCTGAGGCTCTGTAGTATCCGGATCAATAACGGACAATATAGCTAGATCATGAACTCCTTCAGTACACACGTGAACGCGCATAGTGTCATTATCGCGGATCTGATCCGTTAAAAGATCGCTGTAAAATGTGAAGGTATAATCGGTTTCCGGTTCCAGCAATAAACCACTGACTGTAGGATATGTGATCGTGACTATCTCCTCCGGTGCGATTTCATCTCCGTAGATATCTTCACCATGATATATAACAGCTCCTGTTGAGTCATTCTCGATCTCACACACGAAGGGAACATCGATTTCCGGCACCGATCCGTAGTTGATGAAACGGAATTGCGGCTCGAATGAGGCTATCTCAAGTATGCCTGACTGGGGAATTACGGGCGAATGAGCCGCTATGTCGTGATAGGTCGTGCCGGGAGGAATGAGCTTACAGATTATAAAGTTGTCAAAACGGTAGTAGGCGATCCACCAGATCACTCCATTGGTAGCGATTCCGCATGGATTTGCATAGGGAACGCGCAGAGTATTAGTAATGGCTAGGCTACTGTCTATATCTGCGACGTAGGTGTAATCAGGGTAAAAATAATCGGTTGTATTGACCCAGAGCTCTCCACCCCAATACTGAATACCTATGTCCCATTCCGATTCCCAGGGATGCCATTCCACCACTTCACCAGAATCAGGATTGAACTCCATTAGATAGTGATCCCAGCTTGAGGTCTGGCAGGCAATCCAGAGATGGTTAGTTGTACTGTCACAGGTTATACCGTAAAAATAAAAGTCTGGAAAGGAGTAAATAGCACTAACCATGAATGTATCGGTACGTATTTTTGCTAATGTGCTTACCGGTGAACCCCCCCAGTCGCCGTGGGTCGTTAACCAGAAACTGTTGGCATCAGCGGTTATCCCCCAGGGATGTTCAATCGGTGACGGTATACTGTCTATCACCGCCATATTATATGGATTCAATTTGTAAATCGTGGCATCATTCGACGACGTATCCCAGTCGACATGCCAGAGATATTTTCCTGCATAATATAAGCCCATAGCGTAATTCCCTGGTGAAGTGTACTCCTCCAGAAGAATCCAGGATTCCTGACCTGAAGCGGGTATAACAATGAAGCACAAAATCAAAGAGACACCAATCAATATACGCATGAAATATCTCCTTGCGAAATAAATATTTTATATGCTTGTGTTTTAATATACAAAGGATTATCATTCATGTCAAGTACTTTTTTCTTTTCAGGCAAATTTTTATAGAGCAACCTTTTCTCTCATCTCATCGTCCAAAGTAGTGAAAGGACCAGCCCGGGTTTCTTATTTTTATGAATTATGAATGAGGAAGAACACCAGCTAATTATAAACGCCAGAAACGGAGACGATAACGCCTTCTCCCAACTGGTTGCCATGCACGACAGCAGGATAATGTCCCTGGTCTGGTCCGTATTGGGCAGAGGCTTCGACGCCGATGAAGTTTACCAGGAGATCTTCCTGAAGGTGCACCGTTCTTTAGGTTCCTTCCGCTTTGAATCGCAATTTTCCACCTGGCTGCACCGTATTGCCGTAAACGTGGCAATCAGTCATAAGAGGAGCTTGAGCCGCAGACAAAAGAGAGAACAGCTCATGGACAACAGCGACGACTTCTTCGCATCAGCGCCAGCCAACCCCGAAGACAATCCTGAAAACTTACAATTGCGGCGGGAGGTGCTGGAACAGATCGATAGAGCACTGGACGAACTGCCCTTAAGACAGCGTACCGTCTTCGTCATGAAACACGATCAAGGCATGAAATTGAAGGAGATAGCAAGCGTTCTGAAGATCAGTGAAGGAGCCGTTAAAGCCTACCTGTTCCGAGCGTTAGCAAAGCTGAGAGTAATTCTGGAACCGTACTATCGTACAGAAAGCCAAACTACAGATATAATATCATGAATTGCAAAGACTTCGATGGCTACTACTGGCAGAAAGTCTACGGCGAACCAATCTCAATCGGAGAAGATGCCTTTCAGGAACACCTGGAAAGCTGCCCCAACTGCCAGGCACGCCAGCGAGAACTTGACCACTTTCAGGCTCTCTTAACAGCTCGCGTTCCAGCCCAACCTGAGCCGGAAATGCTTAAGTCCGCAAGAGAACACTTGGTGGTGAGATTGAGAGCTGACGAAGGCAGCCGTTCTGCCTGGAACATCAGGGATCGCATCAGGGAATGGTTCACGCCTTTCCCGCAACCGTTAACACAGCCTGCTCTGGTGCTGGGAAGTCTCCTGTTAGGTCTGATCATCGGCAGGTATGTTCTGGTCTCCTCGCCCGATACTTCTGCTGGTATGCCTTTGGTTGCACCGGTGAATTCTGCTGCTTTAGAAAGGCACTTCATTACCGAAAATATTGTAAACGGAGGCAGCCAGATACAGGATGTGCGAGTCGCTTCACTAGCACCCGAAAGCGGACTCCTGCAGGTCAATTTCCGCGCTACTCAGGACTACCAGATCGAAGGTAGCTCTTCTGATGACTTGATCAACGTCCTTCTGACCTGGGCAGTCAAAAACGAAAGCAACTTAGGTGCCCGCCTGAATTCAGTACAGGAACTGGCTCGCAATTCCGAAGTCAGCGCTGTTGCTCGCGAAGTTCTGACGTACGCCCTGATTAACGACAGTAATGATGGAGTGCGCCTGAAAGCCTTGGAAGCCTTAAGTGAAATCTCCCGGGATGAGATAACCGAACAGGCTTTCGTTAAGGCGCTGCTTAAAGATTCCAACCCCGCCATACGCATTCGCGCTATTGACATGTTATTAGCAGGAGATAATGGCTTTAAATCCACGCCGATTTACCTGCAGGCAGCAGAAGCAGATTCCAATGCATACGTGAAAATGAGAGCCCGGCAGGCAATCAAACAATCCAATTTTAATATGAAATTAATCCAATTACACCAATAAATCTGTCATGGAGAAATACGATGAAATCAAATAAGAGGCTCTGGATATCCGCTTTAAGCCTTCTTATGATATCCGGCATTGCAGTTGGAAAGGACGATCCCAGAATCGAAATAAAAGCCGAACATGGTGGTTACAGCGCTACCATAACCACGCAGTTTGAGGTTTCCCCGGGCGGCGACCTGGATATGCAGAACCTGATCGGTGACATAACAATTTCAGGTGGAAATAAAAATCAGGTGGAGATAATCGAAGACTTCTTCTTCGACGTCGATATCGAAAAGGAAGCCGAATCCGCACTGCAGCGCTACCGTGCTCGCATTACCCAGACCGGCAACGGTATCGAAGTATTCGGCAATCAGAAGCGACGCCGATATGTCCATTCTTCCTATCACGTTAAGCTGCCCACCAAATTCAATCTGGAAGTAGAAACCATGGGTGGCGAGATTCGCCTGGAAGTTCTGGAAGGACAGGCGGTGTTGGAAACCATGGGTGGTGACGTGGAAGTTTCCGACGTTACTGGCGATCTGGATGTGGAAACTGCTGGCGGAGAAATCAAGGTTAGGGGCGTTGCCGGTGAGGTTAGAGCCGAAACTGCAGGAGGCGACGTTGAGCTATGGGACGCTCGAGGCGGTCATTTCAAGTTGAAAACCGCAGGTGGTGATATCGTCCTCAGATCGATCGAGGGCAACGTTGATGCCGGGACTTCCGGAGGAGATGTCGAAGCTTTTCAGGTTACTGGAGACCTTGACTTATCCACTTCCGGCGGTGAAATATCCTTGCGGGAAGTGAAGGGATCATCGCATTCCGCGGAAACTTCAGGAGGCGACGTTGAAGCAGAAAACGTCGTCGGGGACATAGATCTACGCACATCCGGCGGCGACGTTCGAGCCACGCTGATTGCGGGTAGCGTTTACGGCAGAACTTCCGGCGGAGACATTGAAATAGACGACGTCAGCGAAGATGTGGACGTGTCAACCGCCGGTGGATGCCTCGAATTCGACAAAGTCATGGGGAGACTCATGGGGAAGACGTCCGGTGGAAACGTGCAAGCTCGCATCACTGGCAAAGGTATGCTTAAAGAACCGATCAGCCTTTCCACCAGCGGCGGAAAGATCTCTTTGCAGCTTCCCAGGGACGTCAAAGCTACCGTCGAAGCGGAAATTGAGATCTCCGACCATTATTCCGATTACAACATACACAGCGAGTTCATGTTGAAAATATCCGAAGACAACGGCAAGAAGGGTGACAAGCGTTGGGATCGCTCCTACAGACGCATCACCGCTACAGGTGACGTCAACGGTGGTGGACCCTTGATCTATCTTAAGACCGTGGATGGCGATATCTTCATCGAAGAGCGATACTAACCATCCCACACCGTCATTGCCCCGTAGGGGTCCCTTCGGGACGAGGAATCCCGCTACGGCGGGATGACGAAGCAATCTCGAATTCACATTATACTGAATAAAGGAAATACCATGCTTAAACGAAAATTGCTGACAATTATCAGCTTGCTGCTCATTCTCCCCGTTTTGACATTTGCCAGAAGCGATTTCGAAAACTTTCAGAAAACCATCCCCTACGAGGACCTCGAAAACCTGGAAATAGAGATCGAAATAGGGATCGCCGAGCTGACCATCGGGCAGGTCGAGGGGAATAACCTGCTGGAAGCTAACGTTAGGTACGATACCGACTACGATGAACCCAAAATCAGCTTTCGCAAGTCGGGCAAGACCGGCTACCTGATCATAGAATCGCGTAGTGATAAAGACGGTGAATTAAATACCGAGGATGAACGCTGGGAACTGCTCTTTACCACAAAAATACCGCTTAATCTGCAAATAGATATTGGCTTGGTTGAAGGTCAACTGGACATGACCGCTTTAAAACTCACCGATCTGGAGATCGCTGGCGGTCTCTCCAACATCGAACTGACCTTCGATGAACCCAACCAGGAACGCCTTGATGAAATCAATCTGGAGATCGGTCTGGGTAATTTTACCGCTATCGGTCTGGGTAACGCTAATTTCGGGAAATTGAACTTAGAATGCGGGCTGGGATCGGCAACGCTGGAACTGGACGGCAAATGGAAAGTGGACGAAGCGGAACTGAACCTGGAAGTCGGTCTGGGCAGCGCCACGGTGAAAATTCCTGAAGACTTAGGCGTGGAAGTTTACAGCCAGAGTAACTTCCTCTCAGAAGTCGATCTGGATCGCTCTATCATAGAAGTGCGCGACGGTCTCTACCGTAACGGCAACTGGGACAGCGCCCCTCACCGCCTCACCATCGACGCCGAAGTCGGTCTGGGCAGCATTGAGGTGGAGATCGTGGATTGAGTTGCCAGTCCCAGCCGGGACATCCTGACTTCGTCAGCCCCTATGGGGAAGCTGTCCCGGCCACCCTACCGGGATGGCATGCCTCTGGCTCGCAGAGACGGGGCATGTTGTACATTGCTGCATAGATGATCTGGAGTCTATGAGAATCGGGTCGATGTAAAATCGATCCCTACGCGCGTAGGGGTCGACCTTGCGTCGACCCTTAAGTGGGCTTACCCCCAAATACCACTCACCCGCCGAGTACAGGGACTCGGCGGCACCAGAGACACCGTAGTCGGGGTCGTTCCTGACCCCGACATTTCCGCCGACAATGAAAAAATATCTACTCTCCTACCAAAATATCCCTTGACAAACACAATTCTATTTTGTATATTAGTTTTTAGATTCATCTATAAGCGTGCCGTCGCATGCCCTCGTGTGACGTCTGAGACCAGTAAGACGGGGGCGTTTGATTGCACGATAACAAAAAAGAGATTTCTAATGGATAAAAAGATTCTGCGTATTTTTCTTCGCGAGACAGAGAGACAGTGTATGTTTACAATTATGGCATTCCAAGACCTAGAAAAAGCGTTACCATCTCATGATAAGGACAGAATCTGGTATTCTATTCAGTCGTTTCTAGTTTCAGCCGGGAATGTGTCAAAATTGCTTTGGCCACCTAATGCTAAAATTCCTGATCGAGCTGAACAATTGAGGAATTCGCTGGGCGTGAACTATAACTCGCCATTAGAGCCGAGGAAGTTTAGAAATCATTTCGAACATTTTGATGAACGACTTGAGGGCTGGGCTGCATCTTCCAAGCGAAAAAACTTCGTAGATGCGAATGTTTACTGTTCGGGAGGGATTTCAGGAATAGAACCTGAAGACTATCTGCGTAACTTCGATACAACTAATTATGCCCTCACTTTCAGGGGCGACAAGTACAAATTAAAGCCAATAATAGATGAAATAATGGTACTAAAAAGAAAATCTGCAAATGAAGCCAACAAGGCTCCTTGAAAAGAGTTTATAACCCATATGCTAATCGTGTTTTCAAACAACTTAATGGTATCATAAACTTTTCAAGCAAACTGACGTGCGTATCAGGTGTGGAGATCTGGCAGTAAAGAATTTTAAGAGAGGATTGTAATGTTTCGTAGAACATTTATACTAATGGGTGTGGTTGGAATTATGTTTGTATCGTATGCCCAACCACCTGATACTCTTTGGACTCAGTATTTCGGCGGTGACTATCAGGATCAAGGATCATCAGTCCGCCAAACCGCTGATGATGGTTTTATAATTGCAGGTTTCACGCTTTCTTATGGTGCCGGTTATTACGATGCCTGGTTAGTAAAAACAGACACATGGGGAACTATTATATGGCACAGAACTTTTGGGGGAAGCGATCACGAACATGCAAGCGATGTACAGCAGACACCAGATGGTGGTTACATTATAGTCGGAAACACAGCATCGTTTGGAGCAGGTGGTCATGATGTTTGGCTGATAAAAACAGATTCCTACGGATTCGAAGAGTGGGATTACACATTTGGGGAAGCTGGTAATGAATATGGAAGTAGTGTCCAACTAACTCCTGATGGGGGATATATAATAGGGGGAACTAAAGGAGCACCCTGGATGATTAAAACTGATGCTAATGGGGCTGAAGAATGGAATCGCGTCTTTGGAGTGATTGGGAATGCGACAGGGACTGATCTTGACCAAACTGGCGATGGAGGATATATTCTGACAGGGTACACACAAGAGTATGGTGAGGATGAAGACGCGTTTTTAGTGAAGACAGATATAAACGGGAACGAGCAATGGACTCAAATCTATGGTGGAACGAGTGCTGATCGCGTATTCAGCGTACAGAACACCGATGATGATGGATATATAATGGCAGGAAATACTCACTCTTTCGGTTCGGGTCAGAAAGATGTGTGGTTGGTAAAAACTGACTCTGCAGGAGATACGATTTGGACAAGAACTTTCGGTGGAAGCGACGGTGATCAAGGAGAATGTGTCCAACAGACAACCGATGGGGGCTATATTATAACCGGTATTACAGACTCTTGGGGAGCCGGGGAAAATGATCTGTGGTTGATAAAAACCGATTCTTTAGGTAATGAAGAATGGAACCAACCAGTTGGAGCAGAAGAGCATGAAAATGGTTACAGTGTTGTGCAAACCACTGATGGAGGTTATATAGTCACGGGTGGTACCAGTTCATATGGAAGCGGTTCAGAAGATTTGTATTTGGTTCGTGTTGATGCTGAGAATCAGTATATTCCAATCGAAATAACTTTCGAGCCACTCTACGAGCCTATATATATTTTGCCTTGGGGCGGAGAAGTAGGTTATTATATCAATCTAACGAACCTTTCCCCAGAACAAAGAACACTCGATCTTTGGATTGATATTTTGCTTCCTGACACAAGCCTCTATGGTCCGGTACTGTTACGAGAGGATATCACTCTACAGCCTTCATCTCACCTTTCGCGGTTAATGATCCAGGAGGTTCCAGCAGGAGCACCGGAAGGAAGATACATTAATCAAGGGCAAATTGGAGATTTTGCGCTACAGGAAATATGGGATGAAGATGCCTTTGCTTTCACCAAGGTAGGATACGACCAGGGTGGAAGTGGAGAAGCAATTGATAACTGGAATCTTTCCGGCTGGGATGAATCAGTTGAGACCGTCGGATTCGGGGAATTCGACCTACCAGAGGAATTTGCATTATTAGGCGTCTTTCCTAACCCTTTCAATCCCACGACCACCATTTCGTTTACGCTGCCCGAACCCGGTCTGGTCAGGTTGGAGGTTTTTGATATTCGTGGGCGAGAGGTCGGGTCGGCGCAAGACCGACCCCTACGCGAGGGTTGGATGGTGGCTGGGCAGCAACAGATCACCTTTGATGGTTCGGGCTTGGCGTCCGGTATTTATATTTACCGTCTGACTGCTGGAGAGTTCAGTGCGTCGGGGAAGATGGTATTGATGAAATAATTGTCTGAATCACAGATTTACGCTGATTACGCAGATTACGCAGATAAATATCCGTGCAATCCGTGACATCCGTGTGCATCAGCGGTTCAGACGAGAGAAGCGTCAGATTCTGGACAAGCCAGAATGACGCTTTTTCTGTTTACATGCTTCGTCTCGCCTACGGCGATCCAGAAGCATGCCACCCACCGCTTTTCCACCTCTCCTCCCCCCTTTACCTTTTCTAAGGTTTGGTATTATATTTAACTAATCCCTAAACCCTAACAACTACTTCACCAATACCATCTTACCACAGGCACTGAAAACATCGGCTTCCAATCGGTAGAGGTAAATTCCCGACGCCAGATGCAAAGCACCTGCCCCTGTGGGATCAAACACCACCTCATGCACACCCGCATCCCGCCAGCCGTTCACCAACTCGGCAACTAAATGTCCGGAAATATCGTAAACTCTAAAGTTTACAAAACTTGCATCTTGCAACTTGTACTTTAGAACTGTGGTCGGATTGAACGGGTTGGGGTTTACGGCAACCTGGAGATCATGATCAAAATCTGTAGCTTCAAGCTCCTTTGAAGATACATCAAACGACCCTTCCACCACAGTTATGCGCTGGTCAGCGGGAACGTCTAACAAGAGATCCACCTGCCCGGAGGGCCAGTTGACGTAGAGGCTGTCCACCACGCTGTGATCACCCAAACCAAGGTGAACGTAGGGTGCGTTGGAACTTCCCGCAAACCGCCCACCACCCGGATCACGCCACTGTACCAAATCCCCGGACACCGCCTTCACCCGCGCTCCGATTCCCAAACGATTGGATTGGGTACCTTCAAGCGCTACCTGCAACCAGTGATTGTCATTTCCGCTATTTACGTAGAGACAGTTAGCCGGGCCATACCTGACCAGGTAAAAATCCAGGAATCCATCAGCGTTGACGTCACCTGTTACGGGAGCAAAAGCTTGGGTAGTGGACTGAGTTAAGCCCGCCTGCTGGGTAACGTCAACGAAAGTGCCGTCACCCTGGTTATGCCAGAAATGGGCGTTACTGAGGGTAGCATCAAAGGTCAGCAGATCCAGCCAGCCGTCGTTATCCAAGTCAGCCCAACAGCCGCAGTAGGTCTCCTCCATAACGGTAATCCCCGTCGCTGGCAGAGTATCAATAAACTGCATGGGTGTATCCTGGCGGTAGAGGCAGTCGGGAGAATTGCCCCATTCTGTGTAATATATGCAATATATATCGAAGAGCCCGTCATTGTTGTAATCTCCGACTATGGGGTACTTAAAGTCGTTATGGCTTCCTGAAATACCCGCTGAGCTTCCGATTTGAGTGAAGTTGGGAAAGTTGTTTTCATAGAGCAGATTATAGGCATACAGGTTCCCTTCAAACAGGTCCATATCACCATCGTTATCGAAATCGCAGAACACGGCTTCGCAGATATACCAGAGTTGCTCAGGCGTCTGCCGTGAAAAAGTATAAGTTCCGGGACCGGTGGCTCGCCAGAGCACGCCAAAAGGAAACCAGTCGTGCGTAGCGTAATAGACGTCCACCCAGCCATCGTTATCTATATCCACTAAGTCAACGGTGCTTAGCGCATGATTGCGCAGCCCACTCTGAGGGAACCAGTCGGTGAATGTGTTATCGCCGTTGTTGCGGTAAATCCTGTGTCCCTCAGATGAGCTATAGGTTGAAACGAACATATCCTGCCAGCCATCGTTATCCACATCGAAAATGCGCACGGTATTGGAGAACGGCGGCATCCAGGCATGAGCGGAATAGGTGATGTCCAGGAAGGTCAGATCACCCTGGTTGAGGTAGAGGAAATCCCGGTTTCCAGGCTGGCTGTCATTTATTAAGTGGATGTCATCGAATCCGTCGTTGTTGACGTCGATCATCGCGGCGCCCAGACCTAAATCGTCTTCAGCCACTCCCGCTGAAAGAGCAACATCCTCGAATGTGGGAATCTGCGCTAAACTTATACCTGCAACAGAAAGGCATATACACAGTGGAATTAAGAATTTGCAGCATTTCATGAGGCACCTCCGTTCATTAAATTCTACATACAACAATTTAATAAAAAATAATGGTATTGTCAAGGTATTTTATTTTGTGGGGGAAAAGTGAGAAGAAAAGGCGGCATTCACGCCGCCCCATAGTTTTAATTTGTGGTCGAATCTACGCAGGTAAGTAGCTATGTCAATGCTTACCAGTTCTCTCCCAACAGCTCGAAATGCGCCTGTGGGTGCGCGCAAGCCGGACACTGCTTTGGAGCTTCCGTTCCTTCGTGCAGGTATCCGCAGTTGCGGCAGCGCCAGACTACCACGCCATCGCGCTTGAAGACTCTGCCAGCCTGGATGTTCGCCGCCAGTTCCTTGTATTGCTTCTCGTGTTGTTTTTCGGCAACGGCGATCTTTTCGAAGATTATAGCGATGTTATCGAAACCCTCTTCGCGCGCGATTTTCGCGAACTCAGGATACATTTGAGTATGTTCGTAGTTCTCTCCGGCAGCGGAAGCCATCAGGTTATCGTAGGTACTGCCGATAACGCCAGCCGGAAACGCACCGGTGATTTCGACCTCTCCGCCCTGCAGGAACTTGAACAGCCTTTTGGCGTGCTCCTTTTCCTGATTGGCAGTCTCTTCAAAGATATGGCTGATCTGAACGTAACCATCCTTCTTGGCTTTGCTGGCGAAGAACGTGTAGCGGTTGCGCGCCTGCGATTCTCCGGCAAAAGCGGTGAGGATGTTTTTCTCCGTTTTCGATCCTTGCAACTGTGCCATGATTGAATCCCCTTTTAGTGACATATTTTACCGACAGAATGTAGTGTCGGACAGTATTGACGGTGAATTTAAGTATGAAAACATGAGCAGATGGACAGAATTAACGCAAGTCGGGGTAAGTTGAAAAGGTTGCGGGATGTTGAGGTGGCACGGGATGTAAATATGCCTATATATGCAATATAACAAAAAACTCCCCAAAAAGCAAGAGGAGAATGGGTGGATGTGGGGTGGTGAGGCGGGATTTATGGGGTATTGGTGAAAATAATGGTTGACATAGTGAGGATTTTGAATTATGTTTTTGGGGGAAACAGGGGGAAAGAATCTTTGAGACAAACCCGGATTGGCAAGCAAGCCGGGATCTAAATTAATCGTGTTAAGAAGTCATTTTCAAATTAATTATAGAATACTTATTGTAGGAAAAACCCTTGATTTTCTATTTACCACTCTGTATATTTGAATAAACCAAAGGTACGGTGAATCACAACAAGCTTAATAGATCGAGCATGTGAAAATGTTAGATAAAATAGATTTTGGATTGGGTGCTGCCCAACAGGAACGACGGCAACTCAGAAATTATTTTTATCGGTCTGGGTCATTCGCACTTGCCTGCTCCGATAAAACCTATATAATTTTGGGTGCCAAGGGGGCAGGAAAGAGCGCGATATTTCAGATGTTCAGTGAGCTGGAGTCAGAAATCCCAATTTTTGCGCCACCAAATCTTTGGATAAGTGATGAGCCCAAACTGCGAGATCATTGGGCCACTCTACAACCACTGGGTATTTCTTCACAAGTTATTCTCTGGCGTTTCTACATAGCAAGCCTTATAGCAAATTTATGCTTAGAACAACCTAATTTTCCAAGCGAATTAAGAAGTGCCTTTGAGCGTTTTCTGGTTCGATGGGGTTTGGTGAATGAGGTGCCTACAGCCTGGCAATCAATGCGTTCCATAAAAATTACAGTTGGATTAGGTGACCACATTAAGACTGAAATTCCTCCTAAAAAAGCGTTGGCAGCAACTGAAATCGACTATGTAATCTATTCCGCGGACCAATGGTTTGAGGAATCAGGTGCTGATCTCTGGATTTGCTTGGATAGTCTCGATGAAGTGTCGATTAACGGCCACGATCATGATAATGTTGAGGATCTACTCAGCAATTTGATGAGGGCTGTTGCGGAATTACTACGTCTAAAGCGTATACGATTTAAACTCTTCTTTCGGAGCGATGTTTACCATTCGCTGACTTACGTCAACAAAGACCATTTTAGCGCTTTAAAACTGGATCTGGAGTGGTCCCGAGAAGATTTAGCAATATTACTGGCTCACCGAATTCGGCCGCTTCATCCTTCACATGACAATCTACTAACCTTTCCAACAAGTTTAGAATGGATTAACGAAATCTTCGATTGGAAGAAGGGAAAAATACCTAACAGTTTTGATCAGCTTTATGAATTACTCAAAGATGGAAATGGTAATGTTTTACCACGCGACCTGATCAACTTCTGCATCGCAGCACAAAGGACGCAACAAAACTTCAATAATCAGGATATCAATACGCCTACGAATGGAAAGCTGGTCTCATGGCAGGCCATCCACGAAGCAGTGGAGCGCACGGCCGCATCCAAGCTTAATGATTTTCTCCAAGTATTTCAGAACTATAAGGATACTTATGACCAACTTAAGGGCAGCGCGTCGCGTTGCTTCAGTCGTTCAGAGTTGAGTAAGGCGTTGGGTAGAGAAGATTCGCTAGATGCAAATATAGTAATAGCAGATCTCGTACGAGTAGGGGCTATAGCAATCAAAGATAGAAGGGCTGTAAACCTATCTGATAGTTTTGAAATCCCATTTCTATATAGCCTAGCATTGGAAATAGGAGAAGGCGATGAGTGAGAATGAAACTATAAAAGAAGTTGAGGCAAAAGCTCGTTCAGCCAAATTGGCTGCTGAGAAAGCACTACCGAGATCCAGCGTAGAGACGTTAGTTAGGATCATCAAGGGCTACGCTGTCGCTTCGAATGGGGGTGAGGCCGAGGTTAAATTTAAGGATGTTGCGGGCGCAGCAGGAATTAACCCAACAACGGTTAGTAGCAATAACCGCTTCCTGGAAGAGTCGGGGATTTTAATAATGCCAAAGTATGGCTATTATGTGCCGAGCGAGAGCGCAATTCGGTTTGCACGCGAATCTGCTTGGGATGAGAATGGCGCCAAATCTCATCTTCGAAGGATTGTTGTTGGCTGTTGGTACGGGCAGGTGGCTATTCAGAATCTCGCCTTGCGTTCAAGTCTAAGAAAAAGTGATCTAAGAAAATCGTTAGCCCTTAAATGTGGTGCACCCGAAGGGGACTCTAATGCGTTGGATTTTCTGATTGATTTTATTGTTTACACCGACCTTATAGTAGTTGATGAGAGCGGTGTACTGACACGGGGGAATCTCGACGGTATTGAGAAACAGGCAGGGCTTGGTATACTGACTAATGGGGATAGTAGCCCTATCATGGAGAATGAGGTGGAAGGACAAAAACTACCTGAACAATCAAGAAATAGCAATATATCTATAGTGATTCACCTCCACGTTAACGATTTCGATGAATTAACGCCTGACCATGCTAATCGTCTAAAGCAGTGGATTGAGTCTTTCGATGAAGTAAAAAATACTGAAATCCAACTCGAACAGAAAGCGGTGGATAGTTCCGAATGAGCGTCTCCAACGCACTTAGTTTAGTCCATCCTACATAACCAGTTTTGTAGGGTGGGCTATGCACAGCGCAGTCCACCATTTCCCGGGGACCGCACGAATAAATTCGTACGCCCAGACTTAGGGTCAAGTCGCTGAAGCGACTGGTGAGATTACTATCATCACTATTGGTTTTAACCAATTTACCTTAAATCAGGGCATAGGATTTTAATCCTATGGCGATGAAGAGCGTCCCCTTAAGGGGACAGCATAAAATTAGCCCGGAAATTTATTTCCGGGTGGTGTAAGGAACGTCCAGCGCTAAAGCACTGGCCTACGGATAGTAAAAGCCCCCTGAAGGAGGCTCATTTGTCAGCCTATAGAGAAAAGCGTCAGATTCTGGACAAGCCAGAATGACGCTTTTTGTCGTTGAATTGCGTCAGACGAGGGCTTCTGACGCCACAGATAATGAGATTGCTTCGTCTCTTCGTTCCTCGTCCCGTAGGGACCCCTATGGGGCAATGACGGGTGAATTACGACAATTCATCCTTGCCTGCTGCCGTAACGGCGTATTTACAGCGGGCCGGGCTGTCCACCAAGCCTTTGGTCTTAAGGGTTTTGATCTTATTGGACACAACTTTGGCATCCAGACCGGAAGCGTTGGCGATGTCCTTCCCTGAAGCTGGATCAGTGAATCCTACCAGCGCTTTAAGTACTTTCTTTCCTTCATCATCGATCATAATTCTTCCCTTCTTTTCTTCTCTACTTCTATACTTCTTTTAACCAAGCGCCACGTCCAGAGTCATCATCACGGCGAAACCGATCATCACACCCGCTGTGGCGATGTCCCGATTCCCATCTCGCTGTGCTTCAGGGATAACCTCTTCTGCCACCACGAAGATCATGGCGCCCGCAGCGAATGCCAGAGCGTACGGCAGAATAGCGCGGGAAGACATTACAATCAGCGCACCGATAATTCCAGCGATCGGTTCCGGCATACCGGAAAGCTGCCCATACCAGAAACTCTTCAGCCGGGACAGTCCTTCACGGCGCAGCGGCATGGAAACCGCCGTCCCCTCAGGAAAGTTCTGAATACCTATTCCAATCGCCAGCGCTACGGCAGCGGGCAGGGTGGCGGAATCCAACCCGGCAGCGACAGCTCCGAATGCTACGCCAACCGCCAAGCCTTCAGGGATATTATGCAGCGTTATTGCCAGAACCAGCAGAGTGGTTTTCTGAAAGTTAGTCTTAACGCCTTCTGCCTTTTCTATGGGATCGCCCAAATGCAGATGCGGAAGGATCATGTCTATTCCCCGCAAGAATATACCGCCCAGCAAAAAGCCGATGACGGCAGGCATATAGGCTGGTAAAACCCCTCCTTCCGACATCTCGATGGCGGGGGCTAATAACGACCAGTAACTCGCCGCTATCATCACTCCGGCAGCGAATCCCAGCATGCCATCATTGAGGCGTCTATTCAGGTTCTTCGCCAGGAAGACAACAGCCGCTCCAGCAGCCGTCATGAACCAGGTGAATCCCGTCCCGAAAAGCGTCTGGACGATAGGGTTGAATTGTTCTAAAAACTCCAACATGAAACGCTCAAGAAGGATGATTAAATCAGCGATATCAACTGTTCACTGGAAATGGATTTCTTCAGGGAATCTGCCAGCAATTGAGCAGAATAATCTTCACCAAACTTTACCGATAACGTCCCCAGGAACTCCCGGTGCGATCGATTGCGCCTGTATGGGGGTTCTTTGGGCGGGTGCTGCAAATACCGGTCTATCAGGTGCAATTGTGGATTAGCCAGAATCGTGGTGGAATAGTACAGGTAATCCTGATTGCGGTAGATGCTGGAACCGCCGATTTTGTGGTCGTCAATGACTAAGTCTGATATTCCATCCTGGTAAACGTTGGTAATACCCGCTTCGGCAAGTCTGTCGATCACCCACTGCGACAACCTGTCAAAGTACTGTTTGTTACCCTCTATTCCCTCCGTGGGCAGAACTACAGATATGATGACGTTCCCGGGATCGATGACTACCGCGCAGCCGCCACCAGGTCGGCGTACGACCGGGACGCTATCCGACTGGCAGGCTTCCAGATTAACCTCAAGGTGAGCTTTGCCACCCCGTCCTACCACAACTGCCGTTTCTTTGGGCACGTACACTTTGCACTGCGGTTGGCGCTTGATTCGGCAGATGTTGATTATGTCAAGGTCAACTTCGTAATCCTCAATTACTTGACTTTCAGCTATTTCGATCAATCTGATCACCGTTTAAGCGGCGGATTGATATGCACCGGTTCGCCTGCCGCAACTTCAGCCGCTTCCATGATCGCTTCCGACAAGGTGGGGTGCGGGTGAATGGTGACGATGATATCTTCCAAAGTAGCACCCATCTCAATCGCCAGCGTTCCTTCGGAGATAAGCTCTGAAGCATGCGGCCCGACCATGCCGACACCCAGAACAAGTCCTGTATCAGGATGGGAAATTACCTTTACCAGCCCATCGGTGCGACCTAAAGTCTGAGCGCGTCCCAGTGCCTGCAAGGGAAAACGTCCCACTTTGATTTCTATCCCCTTCTCTTTAGCCTCGCGTTCGGTTAATCCTGACCAGGCAATCTCCGGATTGGTGAAGACGACCGCTGGGATGGCGCGATTGTCAAAAGCTGATTTCTTCTGTGCTATAACTTCAGCTACGACGTGAGCTTCCCTGCTGGCTTTATGCGCCAGCATAGGTCCGGGAACTACATCACCGATGGCGTAAATATTTGAAACTGCCGTTCTTCCCTCTGCATCTACCTCGATGAAGCCGTGATCGTTAACCTTCACATCGGTTTTGTCAATGCTTATATTGTCCGTATTCGGTCGCCTGCCTACAGCAGTCATCACCCGATCAGTTTCTAACTTACTGACCTCTCCCCCATGCTCAACACTCACAGCAAAGCCACCGGAAACCTGCTCGATACCCACCACCTTCGATTCATACATTATCTTATCGAAGCGTTTTTCGCAGTGCTTGACCATAACTCGAACCAAGTCGTGGTCTGCGCCAGGAAGCAGCCCGGGTGAGAATTCCACGACTGTCACCTTTGACCCCAATCCAGCATACACCAACCCTAATTCCAACCCGATGTAACCCCCTCCGACTACCAACAGCCGCTCAGGAAGTTCCGGGAGTTGCAGCGCTTCCCGGGAGGTCCAGACGTCCAATCCTTCTGCTGCAGGAATGCGATTCACGCGCGATCCTGTGGCGATTATGCAGTGTTTGAAGTCTATTCCTGCGACCTCACCGCCCTCAATCGCCAGCGATTTATTGCTCTCGAAACGCGCCCTTCCGTGGATCACCTCCACGCCCCTGCGTTTCAACAATCCATCAATGCCTCCAGTCAATTTATCCACAACGGAATTGGTCCAGCCGCGCAGTTTGTCCAGGTCAAATTGGACGTCCTTGAAGGATAGCCCGATTTTGTCTGCTTCGCGGGCGGTTTGGGCAATTTCCACAGCATTGATCAGTACTTTCGAAGGTATACAGCCCTCAATTAAGCAGGTGCCGCCTAACTTTTCACGTTCATCGACAAGGACAACTTCCTTACCCAGATCAGCCGCGCGTATGGCAGCTACATATCCGCCGGGACCGCCGCCGATTACTGCAACTTCGGCTTCTTCTTTAAGGCTCCCCATAACCATGATTTATCTCCAGTAGTGGATTCTTAAGTCTCTAACAATAGTAGATTTGGATCGGACAGTTCACGCACCATCTCCGTCACAAACCTGGCTGCATCGGCTCCATCGGCGATGCGGTGATCGAAAGCCAGCGTAACCGGCAGAATCTTACGGATTACTATTTCACCATTACGAACGACCGGTTTTTCCTGTACCGCACCCATCGCCAGGATCCCGACTTCGGGGTAATTTATGGTCGGCAGAAGCGCCGTTCCACCCAGGGGTCCGATATTAGTGATGGTAAAGGTTCCGCCCTGAAGGTCTTTGACGTCGATGTTGCCATCACGAGCTTGTGCCGCCAACCTCTCAATCTCAGCGGAAATTTCCATGATGCTCATTCGGTCGGTGTTACGAATCACGGGAACCATCAAACCTTTACCTGTATCTACAGCAATTCCTATATTATAGAATTTCTTATAAACTATTTCTTCTTTAAAGGGATCTAAACTCGCATTGAACGAAGGCGTTGCTTTTATACCTGCTGTCACCGCCTTGATCACAAAGGCGAGCAGTGTGAGGTGTCCGCCTGGTTTATCCTTACGGCGTTCTCTTTCACGCTTTCTGAAAATTTCGAGATCGGTAACGTCCGCTTCGTCCATGTGAGACACATGCGGAACCAGAACGAAGGAAGTGGTCATCCGGTGGGCTACTTTTCTGCGGATGGAACGAAGCGGCTCAATCTCTACAGGTCCCCACTGGGTGAAATCCGGCAGAGGATCAAGGTCCAGGAAGGGGATGGTCGAAGCCGCGCGAGCGGCAAATTCAGCGTGGGCTTTCGTCTCTTCAACTTCTACGGGCTGAGGAACCGGGCAGACGGGCACTTCCTTAGGTGCAGGAACGCCTCTTTCGGCAAATTGCTTCACGTCATCAGCCATAACTCTACCAGCAGGTCCTGTTCCTGACACCTGATTGATATCAACACCCAACTCCCGCGCCAGACGACGTGTAGCGGGGGCGGCTGCCACTGGACCGACTCTCTCCATAGGGACAGGAGGCGTCGGAGCTTCAGTTGTAGGTTCCACCACGACAGGTTCAGGAGCTGCCTCAACTTTCTCCTCCTTAGGGGCTGGCGCAACCGCTTCACCAGTACCGTCATCGATAACCGCAACCACATCGCCGACGTTGACGATATCGCCGATTTTGGCGTTCAACGCACTTATTTTACCGCCCTTCGGTGAAGTTATGGTAACCGCCGCTTTGTCAGTTTCAACGTCAACTAAGTTGTCGTTCTCTTTTATTTCATCACCGACTTCGACATACCATTTCAGGATTTCACCTTCGTGGATGCCTTCGCCCAAGTCTGGGAGTTTAAATTCAAACATGGTGCACTCCTAAAAGTTAAGGGTCTCTTCGATAGCCCGGTATATCCTATCAGGCGTGGGGAAATAGTTAGTCTCTCTGCCAAAGTAGGGAGTAACGACGTCGTAATTGGTCACTCGCTTCACCGGAGCTTCCAGATACATCAACACCTTGTCATTTATCCTGGCGATGATCTCTGAAGCAACCCCCATGTTCTTGGGCGCTTCCTGGACGATTACGCATCTGCCTGTCTTCTTAACCGATTCGGTGATGGTTATACTGTCCATCGGGCTGACAGTTAGCAGGTCGATGAGTTCAACCTTCTTACCCAGTTTTTCCCCAATTTTATCCACTGTTTGAATGGTCGGTCGCATCATCGCTCCCCAGGAAATAACGGTGATGTCATCCCCCTCATGGACAACCTGCGCCTTACCGATCTCCATCACCTCTTCCTCTTCCGGCACTTCTTCTCTAAAGGCTCGGTAAGAACGCTTGGGTTCCATGAATATCACCGGATCCGGATCCCTGACCGCCGCCACTATTAGCGCCCGGGCGTTGCGCGGCGTAGATGGTATTACAACCTTCACACCGGGGATAGTAGCGTAGAGAGCTTCTCTGCTTTCGCTATGATGTTCCATAGCTCTCACTCCGCCGCCGTACGGCATTCTGACAACCAAAGGTACCGTCCAATCGCCCTGCGAACGAGACCGAAACCTGGATGCATGTCCTTCCAACTGGTGAGTTATCAGATAGGAGAAGCCGGAAAATTGCATCTCGCAGACGGGTTTAAGTCCGGCTAATGCCATACCTATAGAAGTCCCGAAGATTCCCGATTCCGCCAGCGGCGTATCTATTACGCGATCTTCGCCGTACTTCTCCAACAAACCGGCAGTGACCCGAAAAACCCCTTCGTCAACGCCGACGTCTTCACCCAGTACAACAACGCTGTCGTCTTTGCTCATCTCCTGAAACAGACCAAGGTTTATCGCCTGAACCATGTTCATCTTAGGCATTGTCGGTTCCCCTTTTTTGATCATCTAAAAATTCCATTCTCTGCTCTTCAATATCTACATGTTTGGTTCCAAAAACGTGGTCGAAACACGCTTCTGCTGGCAGTTCCTTCAAGTCTTCAAATTCCTTCACGGCAGCGTCAACTTCGCTCTTGATCTCATTTACTAGAGCTTCTTCCTTTTTCGCATCCCAGATCCCTTTGCCCTCTAGATACTTTTGGAAACGGGGTAGTGGGTCTTTTTGCTTCCACTCATCCACTTCCTCTTCTGTGCGGTATTTTTTAGGATCATCAGCGGTGGTGTGCATCATCAGACGGTAGGTTACCGCTTCGATGAATGTGGGACCGCCGCCGGAACGGGCTCTATCTAATGCCTCTTTCGAGGCAACATACATTGCCAGAGGATCATTGCCGTCCACCTGGATGCCGGGGATTCCGTAAGCGATGGCTTTCTGAGCGATAGTTTCGGCTTTAGTCTGCTTATGCCGCGGCAGGGAAATCGCCCACTGGTTGTTCTGACAGATGAATACGACAGGCGCTTGCCAGACACCAGCGAAATTGAGCGCCTCGTGGAAGTCTCCTTCCGAAGTGGCGCCATCTCCCATGAAGGTTACTACCGCTGTATCTTTTTCGCCGCGATACTTAACCGCATATCCGATTCCCACAGCGTGCAGCGTCTGGGCGCCGACTATAATTGAGACCGGTAATGTGCGATATTCTTTGGGTTTTTTATTGCCCTCTTCAAAACCGTTGTAGAAGAGAAGAGCCTGCGCTATAGTTTCTCCACGAACCAGGCGGGCTCCCGCTTCGCGGAAAGCTCCCACAAACCAATCCTTTTCATTCATCAGATATGCCGGTATGACGTGTGCCGCTTCCTGACCTGTACTGGGTCCCATAGTGCCTATACGACCCTGCCTCTGCATGTTAATCATGCGCTGGTCAGCTTCACGGCTTAAGACCATCCAGCGATACATCGCCAGCAGATCCTTATTGTTGATCTTCGGCTCCAGCTTAGTATCCACCTTACCGGTTTCATCGAGGATCTGCATGTAGGAAACTGAGAACTTTCCTATCTCTTTCTTGGGCATAGTTTACTCTATAGTTATTTTAAGATTTATCTTCTGGCCTGGTTATATCCGGTATACCGGGTTCAGTCAACAACTTCGGATCGAGAATTTGTTCGATCTCTTCCTCAGTCAAGACACCTTTACTCAATATTGCGTCTTTTATAGAACAGCCTGCACTTTGGGCTTCCTTGACTATCTCAGCGGCTTTTTCATATCCGATAACGGTATTAAGTACGGTTACCAACCCGTAGCTATTTTCGAAAAAACGGGTGCAGGAGGCGGGGTTTGCTTTTATCCCTTTAAGTGCCTTATCGTGAAAAGCAGCCAGAGCGCCTTTGAACACCTTCATCTGTTCGCCGATCGAATATACCATCAGAGGCATCATTACGTTCAGTTCGAGCTGTCCGGCAGCGGCTGCCCAAGCAACGGAATGGTGGTGACCGATTACACTGAAGCAAGCCATGTTCAGCATTTCAGCCATAACCGGATTTACTTTACCCGGCATAATCGATGAACCCGGCTGAACTGCAGGCAGAACGATTTCGTTCAATCCGGTGGTCGGGCCTGAGGCCAGTAGACGCAGGTCGTTCATAATTCTGGAAATTTCCACCGCCAAATTGGATAGAGCAGTACTGAAATCCAACACAGGTCCCAGGGACTGCATTGCCCAGAAATAGTTATTAGTGGTTTTTATCTCCTTAAAACCTGTTATATCCGCCAGCTTTTTAGCGACCCGTTCACGATATTCAGGATGAACATTCAGACCCGTTCCTGTGGCGCTTCCACCCAGTCCTATTTCATACAGTTTTTCGCGCGCTTCGGAGATATTGTCCATCCCTCTTTTCACCGCTTCTGTATAGGCTCCGAATTCCTGTCCCAGGCTGACAGGCACGGCATCCTGGAGGTGAGTCCGCCCGGATTTTAAAACTTGAGAGAATTCTTTAGCTTTTTTTCTGAATTGATCTTCGGTGTGCTGCAGAACTTTCAGAAGTGGGAGGCTATCGTGCAGAATAAAGAGCCGCAAAGCGGTGGGAATGACGTCGTTGGTGGACTGGGCCATGTTGACGTCATTGTTGGGGTGGATTACATCGTAATCGCCCCGTTCCTTTTTTAGTATTTCCAGAGCTCTGTTGGCGATAACCTCATTGGCGTTCATGTTGTGGCTAGTGCCGGCGCCAGCCTGAAAGGCATCCACTACAAAATGATCGTCCAGTTCGCCCGATTTGATTTCCGTAGCCGCCTGAATTATAGCGTCGGCTTTTTCCTGAGTCAGCAGCTTTAATTCGCGATGAACCATGGCAGCTGCCATCTTCACAGAGGCAGTTGCCCAGATGAATCCGCGCTGTGGTTTATACCCACTGATTCCACCGAAATTTTCCACCGCCCGCTGGGTCTGAGGTCCCCAATATGCATCGGTAGGTATCTCTATCTCACCTAAGGTATCTCTCTGGATTCTCTTTGTCATAGTTTACAACACAACTTATGATATGTGCAGGTTCTCTAATCTGAAAAACGGCGGCTATATCGCCGCCGTTGTGTCACTATTCCGTTGTATCTGCGGGTGGCGTGAAAGCTCTCTGCTTTAATTCTCTATCTAACATGAACAAACCGGGGCCGGTAGTCCCGGCTAATTTCAATTGTTGGACTACGTCATCAGCAGATGCTTCCTCTTCGACCTGTTCATCCACGAACCATTGCAGAAAACTTTGCAGCGCTCGATCTTTCTCGGCGACTGCCAGATCAACTAACTTGTGAATCAGACTGGTTACAAGCTGTTCATGTTTATATACTCCCTCAAAGACATCGAGGGATGATTTCCATTGGGTGGGGGGACCTTCTATAGGCATCATCTTAATCTGACCACCCCGATCATTGATGTAACTGTAGAACTTCATCACGTGAATCATCTCTTCCTGCGCCTGCACCTGCATCCAATTGGCAAATCCGTTTAAGTTCTGACTATGAAAATAGGCAGCCATGGAAAGGTAAAGGTAGGAAGAATATAGTTCTGCGTTTAAATGTTTGTTCAGCGCATTTTCGATTTTCTTCTTTAACACGGGTCATCTCCTGTTAAGTTTAGTTTTCTTGGAAAAAAACGTCGTCGTATTCGATTTCAAAGCGCAATTTGTGTTTGGCTTCTTCCTGTGCTAACGCTTTGAAGACGTCCTTGAGGTTCTCGTCTGTTGTCGCTTCCGCCATATCCGTATAAAGCCTGAACGCGGATTTCTCCTTCTGCATAGCCAGAGTCAGCGCCTGCTGATAATCCAGATCGCCCTCAACGTCAACATCCACCATGTAGTCACCGATCTTGAGATCCAGAATTTGTTTGTCAGTATGCTTGAATTCGTGTCCCTTCTTGATTCCCTCAAGCTTCATCTTGTGTTTATGTTCTTCCTTGGCAAAATCTTCAAAGATGGTCTTCATGTGCTTTTTATCCATCTTAGCAGCTAAATCGCTGTAGAACTGGTACGCCTCTTCCTCATTCTTGATGGCGAAGTCCAGAATCTCATTCACTTTTTCAGATATCATTTTATTCTCCAAGCTATTACTCTTAACGCAATACCATTGCGTTTATGACCAATCCAGCAGTCTTCTCTGACCTTCAATTTTCTGGATTGGAGCTATATCCTGTGTTACTTCCATACAGCCCAGGTATTTTCCGTTCTCATCGCGGACGGCGAAGTACCTGATATACGCCTTCTTGTCGCCCAAATCAATCCAGAATTCAGCGACGTCTTTAGACCCATCACGAAATGCTTCCACTATCTTATTGACCAGGTGCACACTTTTCTGAGGATGACAATTTTGAACCTTATTACCCAGGATTGCTTTAGTGCGGGTGAAGATCATTTCTTTTGATTGACTGAAATACTTCACGGTATCTTCATCGTCAATGTAGGTGATTTCCACAGGAAGAGTGTTCAGCATGGCTTCCATCACGTTGGATGGCACACTGCCTGTTGCAAAGGTCATCTCACCATTGCTTGAAATAGTTCTGCCACCCGATTCCGCTTCGCTAACGTCAGCAATCGGTGAAAATGAACAGTAGCCAATTTCTGCAAACTGGCTGGATATCTCCTTCCACTCCTCACCAGTGATGACATCCATAGCCATAGTGAAGAGGATGTTGTTCTCCTTGTGGAAATGATTGGTTAGCAACTCCTTTAACGCTCTACTAAAAGATCCAGCTTGCGATACAAAATCCGTATAAACGCAATCAGCGGGGTCTTCCACCAGCGGGAAAAAGCCCTTTTTTAGGTCCCTGATCTGGTCATGTTCCGTCCACATTACCTGCGTAGGACCACTAATGCCGTGTTTATCGATATAAGGGAACAGGACGTTCTCCTCCCGCAGATAGTGCTTCTCCGAATCTTTAAACTTCGCGATAAGCGATTTTATCTCTTCGATCACATCAGAAGCTTCACTGTATCCATCGTAGCTTTTCAATGCAGCAGCTTTCTGGACTAATTCATCCGCGAATCCTAATAACTCAGCGTGTTCGGTCATTAGGGTGTGTATGGGGTGCCCCTCCGGGGCAATGTGATTAACCTTCTCGTGCATTCTCCACCTCTGTTTATGTTAATTTAGTTTTTTCATATTCTAATTTGAGATTGCTTCGTCATCCCGCTACTGCGGGATTCCTCGCAATGACGGTAAACATACCTAATTTATAACTTTATATCCCGCTTTTACCACCGCCTGCTCTAAATCATCAACGGTAAAACCTGCACCGTTAACTTTCGTCTCGCCTGTTTTCAAGTTCACTGAAACCGAATTGACGCCCTCAACTTCCTGAAGTGCCCTGGTAACATTAGCAACACAGTGGCTGCAAGTCATTCCTTTGATCTGAAGAATTGTTATAGCCATTCCTGTCTCCGTAATCTCATCATCTTTCTTCTTAAAATAAGGACTTATCAAGGCGTTGCCAAGTACAATAATCAATATGATAGCACTGATATTTTCAACGTAGCTCTGTCCTCCTTTGTGCAAATGTTCTGAAACGGAAATGCCTTCGATAGTAAATATATAATCCAACAGCAAGCCAGCTACCAATGCACCACCTGCCACTGTTGCTAAGTATATTAAAGCGGTTTTGCGACCTAATATCTTCCATATCATGGCGATAGCCGCTGCATTTGTCGCCGGTCCGGCAATCAGAAACACCAGCGCCGCGCCTGCAGATATTCCTTTAGTCATCAAAGCTGCCGCTAAGGGAACCGAAGCCGTCGCACAAACGTAAACCGGAATTCCAGCAACCAGCATGACCAGCATGGTCCAGATTCCATCTCCCAACTTCCCGGCGAAGAAATCATCCGGAAGAGCCAGAGAGACCGCAGCAGCTATTACTAAACCTATCAAAATAGCTCTACCGATGTCCTCAGGAAGCGTGACCAAACCATAGTGCAGCGCTTTTACCAGTTTGTTTTGACCGCTTTGGGTATTACAGCATTCCGCCTCGCATTTCTGCGGCATTGATTCATTCCCAAGATCATTTCTGGTGGATACTTCCACCAGACCTCCACCAATAATTCCCGTAACAAATGCCGCTACTGGACGGAAGATAGCGATAATAGGACCCAATAGGCTGTACGTCACCAATATGCTGTCAATCCCCGTCTGGGGTGTGGATAATAGGAAAGAAGTTGTGGCACTGGGGCTGGCTCCGTGGTTGCGCAAAGACGCTGCAACGGGGAGAACGCCACAAGAACATATCGGCAGCGGCACTCCAAAAAGTGAGGCTTTAATGATTGGCCAGATACCATGTCCACCCAAATTCCGTTCAACCAATTTTGGCGAAATGAATACGGACAGGAATCCTGCAATTATAAATCCAAACAGGAGATAGGGTGCCATTTCAGCTAAGATTCCCCAGAATTCTCCAACTAATTGCTGTAATTTGTCCATTTGTCTTATTTATTCGTGAGTTCCACATTGCCAGATAGAAGGCAGTACGCTTTCCATCTGAGTTAAGGGTGGTTTCAATACCCTTCGTGATAGGCAGATCGATCACCTTTGACTTTGCCGCCAAAGAGTTTGTGTATCCACGCCTGGTAGGCGATAACAATCGGAACAAAAACTACCACTACTCCCAGCATTATCTTCAACGTCAACGGACTGGAAGCAGTATTATGGATCGTTCTGCTGAATGCGGGATCAATGCTGGATGGCATCAGACTCGGGTAGATCCCTATTACACCGAACAGCGTGGCGCTCAAGATGTAAATGCTCGACGTCCACCACGATTTATACCAATCCCGCTTCATTACGAAAATCCCGGTTAGGACCAACGATACCACCGTAATCACGGGAATAATGAACAGCACCGGATTAGCCAGGTAATTATCATACAGACTCGTTAAGATACCAGAAAAGACCAGGAAGAGGACTGATATCACCAGTAACACTCTCCAGAATCTCAATGCGCTTCTTGTAGCGCGTTCCTGTAAATCCCCGTCCGTTTTCAATGCCAGCCAGATTGATCCATGTGTGAAGAAAAACACCAGGAAAAGCAGACCACCCATTAAACCGTAGGGATTCAGCAGTGTAAAGAGGTTCCCGTGGAAAACGCCTTCACCATCGATGGGAACTCCTTTGAAGATATTAGCGAAGAACACACCGAAGAGTAACGCTGCTAAAAAACTACCGACGTAGAAGAGAACGTCCCAGAATCTCCTCGCCCGAGGATTCGCCGTCTCTTCACGCATTGCCAGACCAGCGCCTCTCAGAATCAAAGCGAACAGCACCAGCATTAATGCTGAATAGAGCGCACTGAACATGGTCGCATACGTTCCCGGGAAAGCTGCAAAAGTAACCCCACCTGCAGTTATCAGCCATACTTCATTACCATCCCAGAACGGACCGATGGAATTGTAAATCTTCTTTCGATCTTCTTCCGATTTAGCCATTACCGGCATCAGCGCTCCGGCGCCCAGATCGTATCCATCCAACAGGAAATAAACTCCCCACAGAACGCCCCATAAAATGAACCATACAGTTTCCATTATATCCGCACCTCCTTCCCTGTTGAAGCCGCCTCAATTCCTTGCGGCCCTTTCCTCGCTATTCTCGCTAAAAGAAGAAAATCTACGATACCAAGTAATGAGTATAAAACAGTGAATGCGATCAACGTCACCATCACCTGCGATCCAGCAATGGGCGACACTGCATCGGAAGTTTTCATGATTCCGTACACAATCCACGGCTGTCTTCCAACTTCCGCTACCATCCAGCCCATCTCTATCGCCAGATAGGGCAACGGTATCGCATAAAGCATGATACGCAGGAACCTGGTATGATCGATGAGCTTCTTGCGCCAAATCCAGCCGAAAATCGAGAGAAGGGGGAAGAGGCAGCCCAGCAGAACCATTATCCTGAACGGGTAGAATGTCAAAGCCACAGGGGGTCTTTCATCTTTAGGAATATCCTTCAAACCAGTAACTTCAGCGGCGAGATTGTTAAAAGCTAAAAAGCTCAATATCCCCGGGATTTTTATAAGCTCAACCAGGTTTCTTTCATTCTCCTCATCAGGGATGGTCAGCAGTGCCATAGGTGCGTAAGTCTGTGTCTCCCAGTGAGATTCCATGGCGGCTAACTTGGCGGGCTGATGTTCGGCAACGTAGTTGCCGGAGAAGTGACCGTTGACCACTTCTAAAATTGAGAAAACCATACTGAATGCCAGCGCCATGCGAAATGATCGGGTGAAGAAGTCGATATTCTGTTTTTTTAGCAGATGATACGCGCTGATCCCCATCACGAAGAATCCGCCTAAGATATAGGCACCGGAAACCACGTGCAGGAATTCAAGAAAGACAAGTTTCTGGGTGATAACCGCGAAGAAATCTGTCAGCTCAGCTCTTCCGTTCCTGATCGTGTAACCCACCGGATTCTGCATCCAGGCGTTGGCAGCTAAGATCCAGAAAGCCGATACATTTGAAGCAATGGCTACAATCGTAATGCTCCATGCGTGCAGTCTCTTCGATACCCTATCCCAACCAAAGATCCATACTGCCAAGAAACTAGATTCGAGAAAGAACGCTAAGGTAGATTCTATTGCTAAAAGCGATCCGAAGATATCTCCGACATATTCGGAGTACTTAGACCAGTTGGTTCCAAACTGGAATTCCAGAGTTATACCGGTCAGCACGCCTATGACGAAGTTTATGACAAAGAGCCTTCCCCAAAACTTCACCATCCGCTTATATTCTTCATCTCCAGTGCGAACGTATTTCCATTCCATGATTGCCAGCAAGATAGACAATCCTAACGTCAGCGGCACGAAGAGGAAATGGAACATCGATGCAACGGCAAACTGCAGTCTCGATAGTATAAGTACATCCACTGATTTGATCCCCTGTTTATAATGGTAGCCAACAGGTCGCCAGAATATACATCCTGGCGACCTGAAATGATTACGATTTCCACAAACCGTGCAGGTTGCAGTATGCCCTGGCGGTCACATTATCCGCTTGGACCTGAAACAGAGCTTCCGGCGTATCTCCTGGCTTCAAGAAAACTGCGCAGCTTTTGTCTCCATAAAGCAATTCGATCCACTCAATGTAATGGTCATCGCCCATAGGATGAGCTACGCTGCCCACACTGACTTTCCAGGCGCTTCCGGTCTTTTCCAATACCGGAACGTGCTTCTCCAGAGCAGCGTCCGTGGTGTTTTCTTCCAAGAGTTTCATCGTTTCATGGCAGCATTCTAAAGTACCGCCTGCACCATGCATGACAGAAACGATATTTCCGCACTTTTCGCACTTATAGATTTGAAATCTATCAGCCATTATTTACCTCCCTGATTTTAACCGTAAGGGTACATTCCCTTCTTTATAGTTTCCAGCGTTGCCAGCAGAGAATCATGTTTCTTCTCGTCAATAAGAAGATAATTCAACAAATACTCCTGAACAACCATCTTCTTGTCTTTAATTGAATCAATGGCATTCTCTGCCGTTTCCACTGTTTTCTTCTCGATCTCAATGTGCTTTTCAACCATCGTCCACACGTCCGCCAATTCATCCGGCGTCAAAGAAACCGGTTCTCTGGTTATGGTATCCTTGATGAACTCCTGAATACGATGATGCATCAGCGAATCACGCTGAATGATTTCCATTACCAGGCGAACGACAGGGTTACCGGTCTTCTCAATAATTGCACCAGTTGACGCCACTGCGGCATCCTCAATTTGCATCCAGTGATCCATATCAGTGGCTAAGTTCTCTTGTATCTCCTTTGTACTCATAATTAAATCTCCCCTTATTGAGTTATTACCTTACTCTGCATAGTTATTTCTATTCCAACGAAAGCTAAGAATACCTGTTTCTCCCTATTTTGGTACTTTCCGATCCGGAATGCACACACATCCCGGATCGTTCTTAATTCAGACACTACAGCATTACTGTGCGTGTTTGGCTAAGTAATCGGCAACGCCTTCAGCAGTTGGCTTCATGGCTTCTTCGCCTTCCCGCCAGTTAGCCGGGCAGACTTCGCCGTGTTCTTCGCTGAACTGCAAGGCATCCAACATCCTCAGCGCCTCATCGGTGCTGCGACCCAGCGAAAGATCATTTATGACGGAATGGCGAATGATGCCTTTTTTGTCAATCAGAAACAGTCCGCGTAGAGCCACGGATTCATCGAAGAGTACTCCGTAATCACGGCTGATATTCTTGTTCAAATCAGCCACAAGCGGGTACTGAATCTGACCTATACCGCCATCTTCTACTTTGGTGTTCTTCCAAGCCCAGTGCGAGAAGTGCGAATCTATGGAAACACCGATAACTTCGGCGTTCTTCGATCTGAACTTCTCCAGCGCTTTGTTAAAAGCGATGATTTCAGACGGGCACACGAAGGTGAAATCCAACGGATAGAAGAAGAGTACCACGTATTTTCCTCGATATGAAGAAAGTTTCAACTCTTCAAATGAATTATCCGCCATTACCGCCTGAGCTGTAAAATCAGGCGCCTCTTTTGTTACTAATGATGACATTTTTCTTCTCCTTGGTTCGTTTTAATTGCTTTTATTCGTTTTTCTCAGTTTAATCAAACTCATCGCTCGTAAAATCCCATTATCAACAGACCTCCGCCTTTTTACATTGCGGACATTGCCCGGAAAATTCCAGAACGAAACCCCCGATCTCATATCCACAATCATTATTGATCTCAGGCAAGGTCACTGCTGGGCGAACGGGAAAGTCATCCACTCGACCGCAGACGATGCAACGTATGTGAACGTGTTCGGTGAGATCACCATCAAAGCGACTGCGATCCCCACTCACATCGAGTTTCTTTATCAGGCCCTGGTCTGAAAGAACTTCAAGGTTGCGGTAAACAGTACCCAGGCTGATGCGGGGCAGATGCTTGCGTGCCATTTGATAAATTTCATCTGCCGTCGGGTGGCTTCTGACTTTGCGCAGTTCTTCCAAAATTACTCTGCGCTGCCTGGTCATTCTGCTTTTCGGTGAAGTATTGATAGCCCCTCCTTATCAATAATGAGAATTATTACTGTTAATTTACACATATAATACGCTTAAGTCAAGAGATTTGTTAGAAATTTTTATAATTTATTTTCTAACTTGTTCGGCCAATTCCAGCAACAATTCCTTTCAAACTCAAGCGTTCATTTAGAAGACCCTGATACCCTTTTCCTACTTTAAGGTCAATACTTCTCTGAGGCTTCGAATTTCAATTTTTTTATTTGTAAAAAAACAATCCGTCTGATACTTTGAATTGCTACGTTATATCAACGAACCATTCTGTGAAGGTTCCTGGGATATTCAGGTAGAATATAATGAGATTCTTCGCCAACCTGTCAATCAATAAGAAGATAACTTCAGCCATTGTTGCGGTTGCACTGATAATCGCCGTCTTCATTATTTTGTTCTTCCCCGCACGGCAGGAGCAACAGGCATTCTATGCACTCAAATCAAAGGGAACCAGTGTAGCTGAGATGTTAGCTTACAGCGTCAGCGCTGCTCTGGCACACCATGATGATGAATCGTTATTTGAAAATTGGGCGAGTGTGGAGCAGGATGGAGAGGTTATTTATGTAAAAGTTCTTCGCTGGGAAGATGAATATTTGGCAAACTTTTCCAAAGACTCGATAGACGTACCTATAGAGTTGCGTTTCATCCCTGAGCCCCGGAGTTTTATTCGATATGATTTACTCAATGTGGTAGCGCCCATTTATTCTTCCGGTAAACTGATAGGAGCATTAGCGTTGGGTCTTTCGTTGGACAACCTAAATGCTGAGGTTACCCACAATAGGCACGTAACCTTATTAGTCAGTCTTCTAGTCATTCTCCTGGGATTGATAGTTGGCGGCCTTCTTTCGAGTAAATTGACAGCACCCATAAAAAAGTTACGAGATGCAGCCCGGGAGATGTCTCAAGGCAATCTTAATGTCGAGCTGGATATTGAATCCAGTGACGAGATCGGTGTTTTAGGTAAATCATTCAAAGCTATGATAAAAAGCCTGAAGACTTCAAGGGGGGAGATTGAAGAGTATAATAAAAATCTGGAAAATGTGGTTCATGAAAGAACCGATGAATTGCAGCAGGAAATCATCGAACGCAAACAGGCTGAAGAAGAGCTAAAAGCAGCCAAAGAACAGGCTGAAGAATCCAGTCGCGCCAAGAGCGAGTTTTTAGCCAACATGAGCCACGAAATACGCACTCCGCTCAATGGAATCTTGGGATTCACGCAACTTCTAACTGAAGAAAGAGACCTGAGTAAGGAACAGCGTGAATACGTTGAAACCATAAGTAACAGTGGTTCAGCCCTGCTGGGGATCATCAACGACATTTTAGACTTTTCCAAGATAGAAGCCGGTAAATTGGAACTGGAAGCCATAGACTTCGACCTGTTGACTATTATCGAGGAAATCGGGGATATCCTGACTTATAAAACAGATGAGAAAGGCATCGAACTGCATTGCTTCATGGATCCGGAAACGCCCACAGCCCTTGTCGGCGATCCGGGCAGACTCCGTCAGGTGATAATCAACCTCATGGGGAATGCCGTAAAGTTTACCAACAGCGGTGAAATATCGCTCTTTGCCAGACAGAAAGAAGAAACTGACAAAGATACTTTAGTATTCGAATTCGAGATCAAAGACACCGGCATCGGTATTCCTGAACACCGCGTGGAAGCAATCTTCGACAGCTTTACACAAGCAGATGGTTCCACTACCCGGAAGCACGGCGGCACCGGCTTGGGTTTGACCATCAGCAAACAGTTAGTAACCATGATGGGCGGAGAAATCAGCGTCGAAAGCCGCGTAGATGAGGGGAGCAAATTCGTCTTTACGGCTGTTTTCAGTAGTCAGGAAAAGAGTCTTGGCAAAAAACCTCACCAAAGTCTTAAAGAACTCAGGGGAAGGCGCGCTTTAATCGTCGATGATAATGAAACCGCCAGATCTTTATTGCAAAAAGTTCTGGAGAACGTTGGTATGATACCTACGGCAGCCGAGAACGGGGAGAACGCTCTTTCCGCTCTGCATGATGCCGGAAAATCAGACATTCCATTTACGTTTGCAATAATTGACGGGCACATGCCGAAAATGGATGGATTTGAATTAGCGCAGCAGATCAGGAAAACCCGGGGATATGATTCCACTGAATTGATCATGCTGACTTCCGGTGGTAAAAGAGGTGACGCCGTTCGTTGTGAGCAAATCGGTATTAAAGGCTATCTGACCAAACCTGTAAAACAGTCCGTGCTGATGAATACGATAAGCAGGGTATTGGGCATAAAATCACAGGAGGACACACAGTGGAATTTGACCACGATCCATTCACTGCGAGAAGAAGCTAAAAAATACAATATTCTCTTAGCAGAAGACAATCTGGTAAATCAGAAGGTGGCTGTAAATATGCTTTCCAAGCGGGGCCACAACGTAACAGTGGCTGAGAACGGAAAAGAGGCAATCGAACTGCTCTTTGATGCAAAGACGCCACAATTCGATTTTATCCTCATGGACGTGCAGATGCCCCAAATGGATGGGCTTACCGCCACCAGAGAGATCAGAGAGAAGGAGTTAATAACGGGCGATCACATTCCTATAATCGCCATGACTGCTCATGCCATGAAAGGGGACAGAGAGATGTGCTTGGATTCGGGAATGGATGAGTACCTCCCAAAACCCATTCAAGCCCAGACGTTGTTCAGCACTATAAATGATGTTATGACCACCCAAACCGCACGTGAAGAAACTGAAATTTCCGATTAAAACCACATAGAAACTCACCAAAAGCCCCAACCACTCATTAACCCCACGTTTCTTAGCAATTTAGAAAATCTCACCTGCATAAAAAAAATGCCTTGAGTTTGTGCATTTTTTATTGTACATTATATTTGTTCATTCTTAACGGAGGTTAAAATGAAACGGTTAATTCTGGTTTTTGTCAGTCTCATGCTGTTGAGCTATGCTCTCTGTTCCGCTGAGACTATCCTGGTTAGCGGAAACGTTTACGGAGTATGGGATGCGGACACGGTGCTGGTGCAGGGTGAGCTTTACGTTCCTCAGGATTCTTCACTTACCATTATGCCGGGCGTGGAGGTGCTATTCATCGTCAATTGCAAGCTCTTTGTGCAGACAAACGCCACTCTCTGGGCGGTGGGAACGGAAATGGATCCGATTCGTTTCGATGCGTTGAACGCAGGGACTTTCTGGCATGGCATACGCTTCCTGTCAGCGCAGGATTCTTCACGTTTGGAACGCTGCACTCTGAAACGCGGTTGGGCATCTGGGGCGGATAATAGCGGTGGGGCCCTAAAATTCCAGAGTTGCAGCCCCATCATAACGCACTGCATCATCGATAGTTGTAAAGCTAATAATGATGGTGGAGCAATCTATGGTGGCTACTCAAATGTGACATTCGACAATTGCACGGTAACCAATAACTACGCTGGCGATGACGGAGGTGCCATGATTTTTGATGAGTGCAACCCTGTTATCGCGAATTGTACGATTTCCAACAATTCCGCGGGCGACGACGGTGGGGCTATTTTTACTTTCTGGTCCTTTGCTGACCTGATAGGCAATACTTTGAGTGGTAATTCATCAGGAGATTACGGCGGCGCTATCGTGTCATGTTATTCCTACGATATCATTCAAGATAACGTGATCGAATATAATTCGGCGAGCGGTTCTAGCGGAGGGATTCTTGTATTTGATTCAGGTAGCTCCATAACTGGTAACATAATTAGTAATAATTCTGCCGTTAATTATGGTGGTGGTATCAAATGTGAAGGGCCCCTTGCGCCAACTATCTCCGACAATATTATCATCAATAATACATCATCATTAGGAGGTGGGATATATTGCTATGATGTGAGTGCTATTATCAGCAATAATATCATCAGCAATAACACTTCCATGGGCGGCGGTGGTATCAGGTGCAATGGTTCAGGCTGCGTTATAAATAACAACTTTATTACTAGCAATACGGTTACTGGAGGGGGTATCGGTGGTGGCATGGAAATAATAGGTTCATTTCACGTCATTACCGACAACATAATCGGTTATAATTCTGCTGCAGATTACGGAGGCATTTATATATGGAATGGCTTTCCTCTCGATATCAGGGGAAACTCCTTCGTATCTAATACTGCCGAAGGACTGTGCGGGGGCATCTACGTCTATAATTCGGATGGAACTTTCTCCAACAATACGATTCGAGACAATACCAGTAGTACTGGTGGAGGATTAAATATCGAACATTCATCGCTCACCATTACCAATCTCATCGTCCGCGGCAACACGCCTTTCCAGATCACCGGCACAAGCCCCACCATTACCTATTCCAACATTGAAGGCGGCTGGCCAGGTACCGGTAATATAGATGCTGATCCCATGTTCGCAACTGAGGCGCAAGCGTACTCAGATATATTGTGGGGATCGCCGTGTATAGACACTGGCAATCCTGATCCGATATACCTGGACCCGGATAATACCGTATCAGACATGGGAGCTTGTTACTTCGATCAGTCCAAACCGGTGCGCATGCTGGCGACGCCTTATGATGCACCCATAGTAATCCCGGAAGCAGGGAGCAGTTTCAATTTCCTGCTGACTCTATCCAATAACACGGCAAATCCACAGGCAACCAATATCTGGTGTGATATAACCCTGCCCAGCGGATTTGTGTATGGTCCGGTTATAGGTCCCATCGCTGTCACCTCTTCTGCCAATAGCAACATCAGCCGCTTAAGGACGCAGAACGTTCCCCCGGCAGCGCCACCGGGGATTTACTACTATAACGCTTATGCGGTAGTGGGAACGGATACTTCCAAGAGAAGTTTCCGCTTCGCCAAGTTAGGATCTACGGTAGGAGATGCCCTGTCAGGGTGGGAGAATTACGGTGATCCGTTCGAGGGACCGATCGCATTTACTACCTTAGAGAACGCACAGCCGGAAGATTATACGCTGTGTCAGAATTACCCCAATCCTTTCAACCCCACAACAGTTCTCAGCTTCAAGTTGCAAGATGCAAGTTTCGTAAACTTGGTGGTGTATGATCTCTCGGGACGGAAGGTTGCAGAATTGGTGAACGGATGGCGGGATGCTGGGGTGCATGAAGTTACCTTTGATGCTTCCGGTTTGACGTCTGGGTTATACATCTACTGTATGCAGGCTGGAGACTTCAATGCATCAGGTAAGATGGTGTTGTTGAAGTAAAGTCTAAAGGATGAAGTATAAATAAGGGGGCATTTTCGCTTTGCTGCAATGCCCCTTTTACATTTTATTTCTGGTCTTCTCGCCGGAGCGGGACATGATCTGACACAAAAGTGAAGAAATGTGTCATTCCAGCCACAAAGGACTCTTACGAACTTGTCTGGAATCTAACACATTTCACTAAAATTGCGGGATTTGAACATAATCAAATAAAGTATCTCTTCTTAAACCATACAGCCACAGTTACCAGACTTATCAGTACGGGCACCTCCACCAACGGGCCGATTACTGCTGCAAACGCCTCTCCCGAATGAATGCCGAAAACTGCCACCGCCACCGCAATCGCCAATTCAAAATTATTCGAAGCGGCAGTGAAGGAAAGAGATGCTGATTTGGGATAATCCGCACCGACTTTCTTGCTGAACAGGAATGAGATCAGGAACATAATCAGGAAATACAGCAGCAGCGGGATGGCAATGCGCACCACATCTAACGGCAGCTCGATGATCTTATCCCCTTTCAGCGAAAACATAACCACTATTGTGAATAACAGGGCAATCAGGGTAATTGGACTGATCTTGGGGATGAATTTGGTGTGGTACCAGGTCTTGTCCTTAACCCGGATGAGGATAAACCTGGTCAGAAACCCGGCGATGAAGGGTATGCCCAAGTAGATGAAGACACTTTCAGCAATCTGACCGATGGTGATATCCACGATGTAACTGCTAAACCCGAACCAGGTAGGCAGAATAGTTACGAAAACATAGGCATAAAGCGAAAAGAAGAGTACCTGAAAGATGGAATTAAATGCCACTAATCCGGCGGCATATTCCGGGTCGCCTCCCGCCAGATCGTTCCAAACTATGACCATAGCTATGCAGCGCGCTAATCCTATTATTATCAGTCCGGTCATATAATGAGGGTAGGAAGGGAGGAAGATAATCGCCAAGAAAAACATAAGTATAGGACCTACAACCCAGTTGAGAATCAGGGACAGACTTAAGACCCGCCAGTTCCTGAACACTTCCCCCAACTGTTCATAGCGCACCTTTGCCAGAGGTGGATACATCATCAAAATTAATCCCGCCGCTATAGGGATCGATGTGGTGCCGACGGAGAGATGAGTGATCGCATCCGTTACTACTGGAGCTAAAAATCCCAGCCCGATACCCAGACCCATCGCCAAAAATATCCATATCGTAAGAAATCTATCCAGGAAGGATAGTTTTTTTTTGGTTTTTGCGTTCATTTCTTCATTGATAAATCAAATTATACGTTCAAGTATAAGATATACAGTCCTGCCAGCGTAACTAGCGCGCCGGATACCCGTTTTGCCCAGATTGAGAAATTAGCGACTCCTTTGGCTTCTACGAATGATTCCACAAAACCGGTAACGACTCCCGCCAAAATAATCAAAGCGCAGTGACCGATGGCATAGACGAACAGCAATAAAGTGCCGTAGACAACCTGCCCCTGCGTCGCCACGAAGGTTAGGATCAAGACCAGAACGGGTGTGGCGCAAGGTGAGGAAACAACTCCGAAGAGCAATCCCAACAGAAAAGCTCCCTGAGCTCCACGCCGTTTCGTCTGCATCTTGGAAGCGAAGGGAATGCGGATCTCGAACACACCCATAAGGGAAAGTCCCACGAAAACGGCGATCGCAGCCACTATCCAGTACCAGAGTTTTCCGACGTCACCCATCAGTTGCCCAAACAGGGCCGCCATAGCGCCGAGGATGGTGAAGGTAATTGCTAATCCCAGCGCAAAAAGAAGCGAATAGATCAGCGCCTTTTTTCGATCACCTTGACTGTGCCCGCCCACGTAACCAATGACCATCGGCATGATAGCCAGCACGCATGGTGATGAAGCTGACAGTAAGCCTCCAACAAAGACTGCAACTACTGCTGCAAGAGGATTTCCCCGAACGTAATGTTCGATTCCTTCCATCATTGACTGACTCCCATCTGATCCAAAATTGTAAGAATTTCATCTTTGGGTAGGAATCCCTCATGACGGAAGAACTCTTTTCCATCAGTTTCCAGAAATATTTGGGTCGGGATTATCCTGATACGATATTGTCGTGCAAGTGTTGGGTCTTTCCTCACATCGTAAAACTCGACAGATAAACGCCCGGCATATTCCTCCTTAAGCTCGTCAATAATAGGAGCCATCATGTCGCAGGAGCGGCAGCCGACACTACCCAATTCGAGCAGGCGAGGTAGCACGGCGGATTTCTGTTCTTGCGAACCTACAGCCTCCGCCCATTCTTCTTCCGAGCAGCAGGGAATATCGTCAAGGATAGTATCGGTAGTTGTCAGGGATGGCGTCTCTTCGACAATGCTGCCTGTTTCGCCACTTCTTTTAGCGATAATTATGGTAAATACTGTAAAAACAACGGCAGTTAAAATGGTCCAGCGAAGCCAGGATTTCATCGCAACCTCACTTGGTTAAAAATTCAGATATTTCCTTTTGCGTTGGTACCTTACCCACGCAGAAGATTTGACCATCGATGATCACTCCGGGTGTCATTAAAATGCCGCGACCAGCTATATCATTCGGATTTTCTATCTTTTCCAAAGAGTATTCCTGACCCTCTTGCCAGCCTAATTCGTCCAAAGTCTGCTTGACTACTCGTTCGGTTTTCTTACAGCGAGCACACCCTGGTCCTAAGACTTCGATCTTTCTCATTATTCATCTCCTTTATTATCAACTAATGATGAGATTATGTCATCCAATTGGCGCTCGTTTCCTTTGCTGAAGCCCTGAAGTTAGGGGTAATCTTCATATCAGTGTGCTTAAATTAGATTACTTTACCAAATAACATTCCAGTGAAAGTTGACATTATTATTACTATCAGAACATAAGCAGCGGTCCTTTTAATTCCCATCACTTTTCCTATGACGATCATGTTGGGCAGCGATAATGAGGGCCCCGCCAACAGCAATGTCAACGCCGGTCCCTTGCCCATCCCCAGATCCATCAGCGCTTTAACGATGGGAACTTCTGTCAATGTCGAAAAATACATCAGTGCTCCGAACACTGACGCCAGTAAATTGTTTCCCAAGGAGTTTCCGCCAACCCAGCGCTGTACCAAAGGTTCTGGAAGCAATTCTTTAATGATTCCCGCAATGAAAACCCCTGCCAGGAGGATAGGGACGATTTTCCAGGCGAGGCTCCAGGTTTCTTTCATCCAATTTTCTCTTTCTTCACCCGTATACCACTTAAACGAGAACCATATTGATAAGATAAAGAAGACGAGAGCGATGAGAGCCGGTGTGATATTGCCTGATAGTTTCATCAACGCCTTTCCGGGTTCTATGGTTTCAAGGCCAATGACTAACCCGATGGAAGAAGCGGCAACAAGGAAAACAACCATCGCGGCAAAATATGTTGATATTTTCCAGAGTGGGTATTTCTTATCATCATCGGGCGATATCCATTCAGCAGTACCGTTGTGTAATGCTTCTTCTTGTTTCTTAAACAAGGCTGCCATAATCAAGCCGATCACAACTGAAAACACGATAGCGCCGACTGCTCGTGCAACTCCCAGATTCATTCCTAATAATTTGGCGGAATAGACAATTGCTAAAACATTGATGGCAGGACCTGAGTATAAGAACGCAACGGCGGGGCCCAAACCTGCTCCTCGTTGTCGGATGCTGGCAAAAAGGGGCAAAATGGTGCAAGAGCAAACCGCCAAAATAGCGCCAGAGACCGATGCTACGCTATATGCGCGAGCTTTATTCGCTTTAGAGCCAAAGTATTTCATCACCTCTGATTTACTGACGAAAACAGCGATAGCTCCGGCGATGAAAAAAGCTGGTATCAAGCAAGTGAGGACATGAGCTGACAAATATTCAGATAGGGCTTCAAGTCCACTGTAAATCAGGTTCATTTATATTTTCTATTGATTGTGATATTGCGCAATAATACAATAAAGTACTTAAAAAATTTTAAAATACTCTTAAAATCTCATCAGCTCTCTCTTTAGCTATGGTATGTATGATGTTGTCCACCATTTCAAGTAAATTAAAAACACGTGGTTCCTTGATCTTGTAATAGACCGACACACCCTCTTTGCGGCTTTCCAATAGCCCAGCCTCCCGCATCTTTACCAGATGACGGCTGATGACAGATGGATCTTCTTGCATTTGCGGATTTATATGACAAGCACATCTTTCACCGCCCTTCAGATAGTAGAGGATCTTCAACCTGGTTGGCTGAGCCAATAATGTCAATAGATCCGCTTCCAGTTCAACCCTGTTATTTCTACTCATAATTCTTCCCTGCATTATTGCGCAATAATGCAATAAATATATAATAAAAAAGGGCTTTTGCAAGCCCTATTTCATTTATTAACTCATTGGCCAGGTTCAGTGTCTGCTTTCAACTGGATTCGTCATGACCGTGTTTACCTGGCCCACATCAAATGGTTTTTCCAGGACGGGCAGCGGTGTTACCCTTCGCATTCTTCCTTCCAGTTCTCCATAGGGGTAAGCAGACATAAAGATCACCGGAAGCTGCGGTTTCCTGAGCAGCGCCCATTCAGCCAATTCAACCCCCAGCAGGGGTCCTAATCTTATGTCTATCATCATGAAATCGAAGCTATGCGCATCTAATAGATTCAAGGCTTCTTCGGAATTTTCTGCAGCCCAAACTTCATAACCTTCTCTACGGAGCGCTATTGAAAGAGAAACCAGGAATCCGGAATCATCGTCAGCAATCAAGACGCTTGCCATGTTCATTCCCCCTAAATTGAAATATTTAAGGGGTAATTTTGCAGAATCTGTGCCAGTATTATACCTTAGGTTTCTGCACGGAAACAGCGAAAAAGGAGGGAATTGGTTTATATATGAAACCTTTTAGATTGTTTTGTGGTCAAGTTCTTCTGTCGCATAAATATTTAGTTTTCGCCATAAGGTGGCTTTGGTGATTCCCAGAATCTGCCCAGTTTTCTTGCGGCTGCCGCCACACTCTTCCAGAGTGGACAGGATGTACATCTTTTCCAGCTTTCTCAATGACAGTCTTTTTTTGATGCCGCTTTCCACGATTTCCCCGCCTAAAGAATGCATCTGTTCGGGGAAATCGCCTAATTTGATGACTCCATCCTGATCTACGACAACCGCTCGCTCCATGAGATTGCGCAGTTCACGCACATTACCGGGCCAGTTGTGTTCGTGCAGCAACTTTAAACAGCCCTCTGAAATGCGAGGCGTTTTTTTGTTCATCTTATTTGAGAATTCATCCAGAAAAGAAAGTGCAATCAAAGGTATATCGTCTCTTATCTCTCGCAGGGGTGGGACTGAAATGGGTATCACATTTAACCGGTAGAACAGATCCTCTCTGAACTTACCCTCCCGTACTGATTTCTCCAGGTCGCGGTTAGTAGCAGCTATAACCCGCACATCCAGAGTTTCCATGATGGTGCTCCCCACCATGCGGCATTCACCGTTTTCGAGGAACCGCAGCAATTTGACTTGTGCTGCCAGTGAGAGCTCCCCCACTTCATCCAAGAAAAGAGATCCTCCGTCAGCTTCTGTCAGCAAGCCCTTCTTATCCCTCAACGCCCCTGTAAAAGAACCCTTTACGTGACCGAACAACTCGCTTTCCTGTAGTGTTTCCGGTAGTGCGCCGCAATTGACTATAACCAAAGGAAGCTCCCTACGCAAGGACTTGGAATGGATCATTTCAGCTATCAGTTCCTTGCCTGTACCCGATTCACCGCTTATTAATACGGTTGAATCAGAACCGGCAATACGATCCACCAGATGTAATACCCGCAATATCGCCGGGGTATTCCCCAAGAATTTGTGCGTAGAATGCCTTTCCTGCAGTTGATCTTCAAGCTGGCGTACTTTTCTCTTCATCTTTCCCCATTTCAGGGATCGTTCCAGAGCGATGCGCAATTGCTCAGGTTGAATTGGTTTTAAGATATAGTCAAACGCGCCGCTTTTTACGGCTCTGACCGCCGTCTCGATTGTTCCGTATGCAGTTAGCACCAGAACTACAACTTCCGGATAATTCCTCCTGATCTGTTCCGTCAACCAGATGCCATCGTGTCCAGCCATCTTAAGATCGGTTATTACCAGGTCTATATCCTGCTGTCGTAAGAAAGACATAGCCTGCCCTGCATCATATACACCTTCTGCTTTGAATCCTTCCCGCCTGAGCAGAATCACCAGAGAATCAGTCTGGTTTACTTCGTCATCAACAACTAGAATTCTCACCATCGAATCATCCATAGCGTTCATATCATCCCTGTCTCACGGGCAGCCATACCTTAAAAACTGCACCGCCAGTATCATCGTTCTGTACTCTCACTGTACCACAGTGTGCTTTGACTGCGCTTTGCACCATGGACAGACCAAGTCCGCTGCCCTTTGCTTTCCTGGTAAAGAAGGGAGCGAAAATATGTTCGACGTCCTCATCCGGTATACCGGAACCATCATCAACGATCTGTATTACCACCCCATTTTTACGATTCAGTAACTGAGTGAATACTCTAATTGCTATCTCGCCTCTCTCACCGGTGGCTTCCAGCGCATTTCTGATTAAATTCCATAAAACCTGATGGATACGGTCACGATCGATCTCTATTTCCGGTAGATAATCTTCAATATCCGCCTGAAAAACCACTTCATCACCGCACAAGGTGTCCTGCCCTGCAAGAAGGATTACGTCCTCTACCAGTTCACGCAGATTAACCAGGGTAAAATTGTACGGAGGTGGATGCGCAAAGGTTAAGAAATCAGTGATAGTATCCCGCAGGCGATTGGATTCCTGCACAATGATGTCCATCAACTTATGATCTTCACCTTCCAAGATCAAATCGCGTGATAGCACCGCCGCCGAATTAGAGATAGCGCCCAGGGGATTACGAATTTCGTGAGCCACGCCAGCAACCATCTTTCCGATGGCTGCCAAAGTCTCCGTCTTCTCTAATTCACGAGCTCGCGCCTGCACTTTTTCCTCTAATTCATCTCTCTCGCGCCTCAGTTCATCTTGCAGGGCTTTTATGCGCAGAAGGACGTTCACCCTGGCGATTAATTCATCACTGTCTGCCGGTTTCATCAGGAAATCATCTGCGCCATCTTCGAGGCAGCGCGCCCGAAACTGAGCATCATTTCCCCCACCTGTCAACAGCAGCACGGGAATGTTATCTAACTCTTGTGTCCCCTTAAGCTGGCGGCAGATATCAGGACCATCCCTCCCGGGCATGTAAACATCCAGGACGATAACGTCCGGTTTCTGGGTAGTTGCCACCTGTATCGTCTCTCTGCCATCTGCGAGTGTTAGAACGTTATAACCGGTTATTTCCCTCAAGATTTTCTCCGTTACATCGAGAAATTCTTTATTGTCATCAACCAGCAGAACAGTTGGAGTGTGCTTTGACTGCATTTTTCGTAAATTGTTTGTAATGGTAGTTTGAGAAGCAGGATACAATGTATTCACCAACTGGAGTTAAATCAAGCGTATTGAACCGATTTTTAGGGGAGATGGATAAGTGACGTATATCACCGGAAAAAGAGGTAGGTATGTGTATATTATAGCTGGTGCTTTAACAATGAATATTACCAGGATTTAAAATGTCTTTAGAAAAGACGCTACGCGACAACCGCCTATTCGTAATCTTCTCCATGGCGCTGATGACCGTAGCCAAATCAAACCGGCTGCTCCAGGACGGCGGTGCTGATCCTGAAGCGGTCCAGCATATAGAGAAAGCCCTTGAACTCATTGCCAGGCAATTAGATAGTGCTGCCATCCAGATGGAAAGAGAGATTGAAGCTCTGAAGAATATCGACGAAATCAGCCAGAAGTTAGGCATCCCGCGAGCTGGAATCAAGAAGCACGATGATAAAGGTGAGAATTAAGAACCGACGCCTTTCCTGGTTTTGTACACTATCTTCCCACAGACCCATTATTAAACCCGCGTTATCTCCGCCTCCCCTGAAAAAAGCGCTTGCATTTTTGTCATACTTTCTGTATATTCGATGAAAGCGCTTGATCTGATAACAGGTCGAATTAAATTCTCCTGAAAATATCGGTGCTGTTCAGGCGTATCGTAATTCAGGAAGATACCACATTTACAAAAAAAATCCCCTTACCACCATGAAGTTTCCAGATTCTATCGGCGCAGTCCATCAGGAAATATGCGCGAAATTCGGGAAGAAAGCTGCTTTAATGCACAAGGCGGGCAGCGGCTATCAGAGCATCACATATCAGGAGTTTGGAGAAAGGGTACTGGCTTTAGCTGCTCAATTTCTCCATCTCGGCATCAATCCAGGTGACAAAATAGGGTTAATCAGCGGCAGTCGGCCGGAATGGCCCTATGTGGACTTCGCGGCGCAAAGTATTGGCGCTGTTTTAGTCCCTGTTTACACCAGTCTCACCGCGCCGCAAGTACAATATATCCTCAAAGACGCCGGTGTGAAAATCCTCTTTGCCGAAAATCCATCCCAGGCGAAGAAAGCGGAGGCATTACGGATCAAGGGGCAGCTTGAGTCAATATGGGTGTTTGATGATTCGGAAGACAACTCATCCGAGTTCGAAAATTTTAGTAAACTGCTCCATAGTTCCACAAAAGAGACCGACCAGGTTCTTCACGCTTTACAAAAAGTTACCCGGGATGACCTTGCAACTCTGATTTATACTTCCGGAACTACCGGTGAACCCAAAGGCGTCATGCTGACTCACGGCAACATATTAGCGAACCTGGAACAGGTATTAGGGGTATTAGACATAAATCCCAAGGATGTCTTTCTATCCCTGCTACCGTTAGCTCACGTCTTTGAAAGGACGGCAGGGCACTACCTGCCTCTCTGCACTGGCGCCAGTGTCGCCTATGCGGAATCACCAGCGACCGTGTCAAAGAACCTGGGCGAGGTGCAGCCAACAGTCATGTTAGCCGTACCCCGTCTGTATGAAATGATGCGCGCCAAGATCTTAGACACGGTGGAGAAAAGCCCTAAAGTTCGCCAGAAAATCTTTCACTGGGCTTTAGGCGTAGGCAGACAATCCATGCACGGTGGATCGCGAAAAAAACCTGCCCTGGCAGTTAAACGCGCTCTAGCGGATCGTTTGGTTTACTCCAAATTACGCGCCAAGACCGGCGGACGCATCCGCATTTTCGTATCCGGTGGGGCTGCGCTCTCTCCGGACGTCGCCGAATTCTTCGTATCGGCGGGGATGCCTCTGATCGAAGGTTACGGTTTGACGGAGACAAGTCCGGTGCTTTGCGCCAATATCATCGAAGACAACCGCCCTGGCACCGTAGGTCCTCCCTTGCCGGGGGTCGATATCAGAATCGATCCCGGGGGGGAAATCCTGGCGAAGGGACCCAACATAATGCAGGGATACTATAACCTACCTAAGGACACAAAAGCAGTATTCACTGACAGGGGGTTTTTCCGCACTGGTGATATCGGGCATTTTGATGAACGCGGCTACCTGGTCATCACCGGTCGCAAGAAAGAGATCATGGTTACGTCAAAAGGTAAAAATATAGCTCCGGCGCCTATAGAGAATCTGATAAAAACCAGCCCCTATATCAACGAAATAATGCTCATAGGAGATAATCGTCAATACCTGACTGCGCTGGCCATTCCCAACTTTGAGAAACTGAGTGACGTGGGTTTATGGCATAGTGATTACAGCCTTCATGAGGATGCATCAATTGACGATCCCAAGATTAATAAAATGATTCGCGCTGAGATTCGCCAACTTTCGGTGGACTTAGCCGAATTTGAGCAGGTGAAGAAATTCGTGGTCCTTCGTCGTGATTTTTCCATCGAAGCGGGTGAACTCACCCCCACCCTGAAGGTGCGGCGCGACGTCGTAATGGAACGCTACGAAAAAGAGATCAACAGCATGTACAAAACTGCGGTCAGTTGAATCCAGCTATGCCTATTGATTATAAATCATCAGGAGTGAACCTCAAAGCGGCTGATGAAGCCTTGAAGAGAATTAAATCGCTGGTTAAAACTACCCGCACACCTCAAGTTATCGGTGATGTTGGTTTATTCGCCGGAGCCTTTCGCCTGCCTATTGGGAAAAAATCACACCCCGTCTTGTTAGCCAGCACTGATGGAGTCGGTACCAAACTGAAGGTCGCTTTTCTGGCGGGTAAGTACGACACCGTTGGTAAGGATCTGGTTAACCACTGCGTGAATGACCTGTTAGCAAACGGAGCTGACCCGCTCTTCTTCCTTGATTATTACGGTTGCGGTAGATTAAATCCTGACGTACAGGTAGAGGTCATCAGCGGTTTTACCAGAGCCTGCAAAGCGAATGGTATCGCTCTGTTAGGTGGGGAAACCGCGGAGATGCCCGGATTCTATCAGGATGACGAGTTTGATCTGGCGGGAACTATCATTGGCTGGGCGGATGAAGATGATTTAATCCTGGGTAAAAGAATTGAAAAGGGCGACGTCATACTGGGTTTTCCCTCTATTGGATTACATACTAACGGCTATTCTCTGGCGCGGCGAGTACTGTTGGATGAAGCCAGACTCGGTCTGGATGAGCATATATCTGAATTGGGATGCACGCTGGCTGACTGTCTGTTAAAGGTGCATCCATCCTATTTAGAAGCAATCAGAGCGGTGCGCCGAGAGTTGAAAATCAAGGGGATTGCGCACATTACCGGAGGCGGCATCGAGGGCAATTTACGCAGGGTTGTCAGCAAGGAACATTCGCTTAAAATCCATTGGGGTAATTGGCAAGTCCCCCCCATCTTCGACTTGATCGAAAAGCTGGGTCCCGTTGAAACCGATGAGATGCGACGCGTGTTCAATATGGGTGTGGGAATGGCGTTGGTGGTATCGCCGGATGATGCCAATCGGATTGCATCGAAGGAATTTGCAAGCTGGAAGATATTTGAAGTGGGCAGGGTGATCTGAGGGTTATGTTACTTTAGATGCATAAGACCTATAACGTTTAAATTAGATAAAAATGCCAAACAACTCAAATCCCTCTATCGCCGTCCTTGGGGCTGGCAGTTGGGGCACTACCCTGGCGCTTGTGTTACACGGAAAAGGTTTTCCTGTCCGCTTGTGGGAATTCCGCAAAGAGGCAGCCATTAGACTGCAGCAGGATAAAGAGAATAGAGAATTCCTACCGGGAATTCCATTGCCGGTAAGTATGTCCATTCACCATGACGCTGTAGAATGTCTGCAGGGCGCTAACGTCGTGCTGCTGGCTATACCATCGCAGTTCGTCAGAAGTGCGATGGAAAGGATGGTGGATTACTTCCCCACAAACGCTCTCATCGTCAACGCTGCCAAGGGGATCGAAGAGGACACACTCAAGAGATCTTCTGAAGTGGTCGCTGACCTGTTTCCCCATGTGCTTCCCAATCAATATGCGGCTCTTTCTGGTCCATCACACGCGGAAGAAGTGTCCAGGGGCATTCCCACCAGCGTGGTTGCTGCCAGTCCTTCATTGGACACCGCAAGGACAGTTCAGGAACTGTTTTACACACCTTCTTTTCGCGTTTACGCATCCCAGGATCTGATCGGCGTGGAATTGGGCGCTGCGCTGAAAAATGTCATAGCTATTGGCACGGGTATATCCGATGGTCTGGGCTTCGGGGATAACACTAAAGGGGCGTTATTGACGAGAGGTCTGGCGGAAATGACACGTCTGGGAGTTAAATTGGGTGGTCAACCGCGCACGTTTGCGGGGCTTTCCGGCATGGGCGATCTGATCACCACCTGCATGAGCAGCCACAGCCGCAACCGATACGTTGGAGAACAGGTCGGAAAGGGTAAGACCTTAGAAGAAGTGGAAGCCGGCATGTCAATGATCGCGGAAGGAGTGTGCACCACCAGGTCAACTTATCAACTCAGCCGCAGAGAGAACGTGCCCATGCCCATCTGCGAAGCTGCCTATACTGTCCTCTTCGAGGATAAGGATCCTAAGCAGGCTGTTATAGACCTGATGACCCGGGAATTGAAGGTGGAGGATTGAGGGGAATCCAGTGCTCAAGCACCGGTCTACAGATAATTTGAAAGCCCCTTGAAAGGGGCTCCATAGGAGGTTAGTTTTGCCCCATAATGTTTACTCAAAGATCTATTTACATTTTACTTGGCATACAAAGAACAATGAGCCTATATTAAAATCAGAAGTATTAAAAGCGCTTAATACCTTTGTCCGTTCCAAATGTGAAAAAACTAAGGAAGTGTTGTTTATTTCTTTTGGTGGAATTGAGAATCACGTTCACTTAGCAGTGAAGGTCCCTCCAAGCCTGAACATTGCCCAGTGGATTGGTGAAATAAAAGGCTTTAGTTCACACGAAATTAAGGGGTCATTTTCACTAAACAATTTTTCCTGGCAGGAAGGATATGGTGTGGTCAGTTTCAGTGAGCGCGATTTGGATACTATTGTCGAATACATTGAAAATCAACCTAAATACCACAAAGCCAATAAGCTATTTACTTCGTTGGAAAATGCTGGGTAAGCTTCACTAACCCTTTTATTTTAGCCCCCTTCAGGGGGGTTCTAAAAATCCGTAGCGCAGTCCTTCAGGGCTGGGCAGAGAAGCTGATAACCAGTACGGATGCCAGGGAAATGTGTTATGAAGGACACGCCCGGCGCTGAAGCACCGGCCTACGGATAAACCGAAAAGCCCCTTGAAAGGGGCTAGGAATTAGGCTTTCAATATGGTTCAAGGAACAAGTATGGAAGAGCAGTCTTTCTTTCAAAAACCTGTCAGCGAGCTGAAACTTGAAGATATTAAATGGCTCGTCAATGAGAAAATTCCTGAGAGCTATAACCTGGATTATAAGAGGGATAATTACGAGAAGAATAAAACAACAGAACTTGCTAAGGACATCTCCGCCTTCGCCAATACCTCAGGCGGATGGCTAATCCTGGGTGTTGCGGAAGACAAATTAAAGGATAATGATGGCAAAATTATAGAGATAAGACCTGGCGAAATAGTTGGTATTCAAAAGCATGGCGATCTAGAGACACAACTACACAGTAAAATCTACACATCAATCATGCCGACACCAACCATTCATTGTAACACAATCGACATTCGCGGTAATTCGGACCGTGTTGTCTTGGTGATATATATACCAATGTCCCACGATTCCCTTCACATGGTTGTGGTTAAAAAGAAGAATTGCTACTACAAAAGATACGGTGACCAGAATATACCAATGGATGAATACGAGGTTAGGACAAGATATGAGATGATTGGAAGGGGGGTGAAATGGACAGATGAAAGGATAAAGGAGGTTTCTGAAGAAACATTTAGCAGATTGGCAGATACTGAAAATGGTGGCATGGTCTTAACTGTTGCGCCTATTCTGACAACACAAAGATTTGATGATTCCGTCATTATTGATTCCTTGCATCTAAACAGCAATTATATAAACCTTTGGGGGGGGCATTATAGCAACTCCGGTATTCCAAACATTAGACTTGACCATTATGAGAAATTCGTATCGGAAGCAGTAATGAGGTTTTATTTTGATGGAACTGTATCTTTTACTACAAATATGTTCTTCTACGGCGATAATAGAGAAGCCATCAACTCAAAGCTTATAGTACAAGATCTTTTTTATACACTCCTTACTTTTGTTGATTGGCACACTCAATATTCTTACCACGGATATTTAAGAATATTCGCTGATATTAGAAATATTTCCGGTAAAGCTTTATTATATCCAAAGAGCAGGAGTCATCGTGGTGAACCTATGCAGAATACCTATAAACCATATATTAAATCTGTGGAATTAAATACAATGAGACAAAGTATCAGAGTATTGATAAACGAAATAATCCAACCACTCTTTAATGAAGCCGGTATCCCAGAGGAAATAACCAGTTGTTGGAATCGTGATGGGACACCTATACGATAAATATTAAATCTCCCCATGCACCAAACCTACATATCCGACATAGCTGCCCGCGAGGGCGAAACAGTAGAAATCAGAGGATGGCTCTATAACCTCCGCTCCGGCGGCAAGCTGAAATTCCTGCAAGTGCGCGACGGGACTGGAATGATTCAAGGGGTCCTCTCAAAAAAGGAAGTCAGCGAAGAAGTTTGGACAGCAGCCCAGGAACTTACCCAGGAATGCTCCATCATCGTCCAAGGGCAGGTCAACAAGGACGAGCGCGCTCCCAGCGGTTTCGAACTCTGGCTGAAGGACTTGATAATCGTTGGCAGTGCGGACGAATACCCCATTACCAAAAAAGAACACGGCGATGCCTTTCTTTTAGATCACCGGCATTTGTGGATCCGTTCCCGGCGCCAGCATGCGATCTTAAGGATACGCCACCAGGTGATCAAAGCCATGCGCGATTTCTTCGATGACCTAGGTTTCATCAACTTAGATGCGCCCATCTTCACGCCCAACGCCAGCGAAGGAACTTCAACCCTGTTTGAGACCGATTATTTCGGCGATAAAGCCTATCTATCCCAATCCGGGCAACTGTACATGGAACCCGGCTGTGCGGCTTTCGGCAAAGTGTATTGCTTCGGTCCCACTTTCAGGGCGGAAAAATCCAAGACACGCAAACACCTGACCGAATTCTGGATGCTGGAACCCGAAGTCGCCTATATGGATCTGAGGGGCTGCATGGAGTTAGGTGAAGATATGCTCTGTTTCATCATCCGGAGGGTTTTGGAGAGATGCAAATCCGAACTGAATACTCTGGATAGGGATATATCAAAGTTGGAATGTATTCAGAAACCGTTCCCGCGCATCCACTACAAGGAAGCCTGTGAAATACTGGTTGACAAAGGCATCGATTTCACACCCGGCGACGATTTCGGTACTCCGGATGAAGAAGCGCTGGTGGAAGGATATGATAAACCTCTGTTAATCCACCATTTCCCGGCTGCCATCAAAGCCTTCTACATGAAGTGCGAAGCAAATGATCCCGAAACTTCCCTATCAGTGGACTTTATAGCTCCGGAGGGTTTCGGAGAGATCATAGGCGGCAGCCAGAGGGAGGATAACTTAGATATCTTGAAACAAAAAATAAAGTCGCACGATCTCCCCTCCGAAGCTTTCGAGTGGTATCTGGACGTGAGGCGCTACGGTACTTTCCCCCACTCCGGTTTCGGGCTGGGTTTAGAACGAACCATCGCCTGGATATGCGGCATACGGCATATCAGGGAAACAATTCCCTATCCCAGGCTCATGCATAGATTGAAACCATAAACAGGTCGGGTCTATCCGGTGATTTTCTTAACATGTTTCTTCATATTCGCAGGGATACTGGTTTACGTCTTTCTCCTCTACCCCACCTTGATCCTGTTGCTGGGAAGTTTTACAAAGAGAGAATTCGAGCCCAAATGGTCAGATCTGCCCTCAGTTACCTTGGTCTTCTCCGCATTCAATGAGGAGGATAATATTGTCAAGAAGCTCAATAATGCTCTGGAACAGGAATACCCTGAAGATAAACTGTATGTGATTGTCGTAGATGACGATTCCACGGATGGAACGGTTCAACTAATTAAGGAACTGCAAAGCGCAAGAATAACTCTCTTACAGCAGAAAGATAGAAAAGGAAAAACCGCTGCTCTAAATCGTGCCGTGGAAGAAGCTGAAGGTGAAGTTCTGGTCTTCACAGATGCCAACTCCATGTATCTGCCTGACGCTGTACGAAAACTGGTTGATGCTTTTGATGCATCCGATGAAATAGGAGTCGTCTGCGGAGAGATTACCTATGAGAAACACCCGTTAGCGGTAAGCGAGGAAGAGAGTCTCTATTGGAAGCTCGAAATCCTCCTGAAGCGGGCGGAGAGCAATTTGGGTACGATGTTCGGTGCAAATGGAGCAATATACGCAATGCTAAGGAAATTATACACTCCCTTAGATGAAGATGTCATCAGCGATTTCATCACGCCGTTGCTCGTTCTAAGAAGAGGTAAACGCACCGTATATCAACCGTTTGCAATGTGCACAGAGATCAGCACGCGCAACCTTAAGGCGGAATTTCGTAGAAAGAAACGCATAGTGCAGCGCAGTTTGTACGGCTTGTGGAAAAATAGAGACCTCCTTAACCCATTATCTTCGAAATGGCTGGCGCTTCAACTGCTATCCCATAAAGTCTTACGCTGGTTTACACCGGTATGGATGCTGGGGATATTCGTATGTTGTCTGTTTCTAATCACTATACCTGTTTTTGCCGCTCTATTGATCATCCAGGCATTACTGTGCCTTTCAGGCTTAATCGGTATTTTTGTGCAGCTTAGCGGAAAGCCAGCAGGTTGGTTTAGATTTCCTGCTTACCTGTTAATGCTTCTATTCGCTTCTTTTATCGGAATCTGGGGGTTCATCACCGGTAGGCGCCTAATCACCTGGGAACCGCAACGATGAACGATATTCGCGCACACATGATAGTTCAGGGACGCGTCCAGAATGTGGGGTTTCGTTATTTCGCCGCCAACTGCGCTGAAAGGCTTAAGCTGACCGGATGGGTGCGCAATAACTATGACGGATCGGTGGAAACGGAAGTTGAGGGTGATCGTTCTGCTGTTGAACAATTTATCTCTGATATTAAAATTGGACCCCGCTGGAGTAATATCAGCGGGGTCAAGGTCGAGTACAAGCCCTATGATGGTATATATACAAACTTTGTCATAACGAGGTAAAGCATGAATAACCTGAAGAATCTAATCCGCAACGTACCTGATTTTCCCAAGGAAGGAATTGGTTTTAAAGACATTACTACTCTTTTAAAGAACCCTGACGGCTTCAAAGAATCTGTGCGGCAGATGTGGGAACCGTTCAAGGATGATGGGGTGCAGAAAATCGCCGGAATAGAATCACGCGGCTTCATTTTCGGAGCTGCCATGGCATATGAACACGGAATTGGATTCATTCCCTTTCGCAAGCCGGGCAAACTCCCCGCTGAAACCGTCAGCGAATCTTACGAATTGGAATATGGCACAGATTCAGTCGAGATGCACATCGATGCCGTGCAGAAGGGTGAGCGGGTGCTTATCGTAGATGACCTGCTGGCAACAGGAGGGACGGCTGCGGCTTGTTGCAACTTAGTAGAAAAGTTAGGTGGAGTGGTTGTTGGTTTGAGCCTTCTGATCGAGCTTTCCTTTATACCTGGGCGAGAGAAACTGGGAGGAAGAAAAATCAACGTGCTGATAGATTATGATTCGGAATAATATTTACTGCTGTTAATGGAAAAGGCTGCAAGAGCAGCCTTTTCTATTTGTTATTACAGCATTTACACATCTATTTCTTGGTTCCCTTCTGAGGATAAATGCAATCCGCCCATAGGTAGCATGATGAGCATAACGGCTTGCGCGCGGAACAGATAGTCCTGCCAAACTGCAGTAAATTCATGTGCAGTGAGTATCCCTTGCCCTCAGGAACGTGCGGACGCAACTGCCAGAATGTCTTCTCGGCATTGATTTTTTCTAACACCCAGCCCAATCGTTTAGCTATACGATGCACGTGCGTATCCACCGGGCAGAGATCCCGCCCTAATGTCGCCATCAAAACCACAGCCGCGGTCTTGATTCCTATACCTTTGCGGCTGGTCAGCAGTTTTAGCGCTTCATCATCATCAACATTCTCTAACGCTTTAAGGGAAAACCCTTCAAATTCCTCCTTCACCCACTCAAGTATCTCCTTGATTCTTTTGGATTTCTGCTGAGACAGCCCCGCGATTCTAATTAACTGAGCAATTTCTTCGACTGGAGTACTGTGAACATCCATCCATTGAGGGAAACGACTGCGGAGGTTGTCATAGGCACGATCTCGCAGGTTATCGTTGGTGTTCTGGGATAGAATCGTTAGGATCAGGCTATCGAGAGGTTCGGAGGGACCGGGCCAGGTTTTCACGCTCTGTTCCTTTTCGAGAAATCCGGTGATTCTCTCTAAACGTGCCTGCAAGTTATCTGATATCCGCTCCATTATTCTTCTTTCTGAGTAGGCATATTTTTCCTTATTGCCTTTCCCTGAGTTATTCCAACCACTATAACGCACATGTTTTTGTCGATTCTCATAAGTTCTGTGCTTACTGCTTTCTGCTGGCTGATCTCCCTGGCTTCTTTTGGACCCTTTATCCCTTTGTAAAACCAACACTTGCCTTGTGGCTTAAGCAGATGTTTCATGTTTGGAAACAGTTGTAACGATGAACCCGTCCCCCGCGTCGTAATCAGGTCATAGTTCTGCAGCTGATCACCCTTTTGGGAGAAATCCTGCAACCTCGATCTAACGACTTCAATGTTCTTAAGTTCAAGTTCTTCAATAACTCGCTTTAGAAAAAGTGTCTTCTTGCGCCGTGGTTCCAAAAGTATCATCTTCAGGTCCGGGCGAGCCAGCTTCAGTGGAATTCCTGGAAGACCGGCTCCGGTTCCCACATCCAACACGTGAGAATCGAGGCTAATTATCTGTTTACTTAAGGGGTAAATAGATTGAACAATTAGATCTGTAAACAAGTTATCAACAATCCTGTCTGAAACGAGGTTAATTATTGTATTCCAATAACTTAAGAGTGATGCATAAGCTTGGCACTGGGGATAAAAATCAGGGTTATCCACATAATGTAGGTTCAATATTTTATGCTTATCAAGCTTCATCTTATGCTTGGACAGTTATCAACATACTTTGCAAATATTTTCATATTGTTTCCTTCATTCAGGCTTGAGTCAACCGAAATCTGATGTTTCTTGAGGGATCTCCCCCATTTTACCACCCCTTCTTCAGAAGAACCATAAGAACGGATACATCTGCAGCACGAACACCGGGAATTCGAGACGCTTGACCTAAAGTTTCTGGGCGAATTCTGTTCAATTCGCAGCGCGCTTCTGCTGATAGAGCGCTGATGCTTTCATAATCCATAACAACGGGCAGAAGCAGCTGTTCCATCTTGCGAAAGCTCTCTACCTGTGCCTGCTGTCTAACCAGGTAGCCGTTATACTTGATCTCCACTTCTGCGTGGAAAGCGGATTGTGAATGAATTTTGATGAATTCTCTCTGCTCGCCAGGAAAATCGGTAAAATTCACAAGATCAGTGAGCTTGATTTCAGGTCGCTTCAACAATTCTGCAGATTTCATGCGAACACCATTATAAAGAACGCTAGTGGACTTCAAACCCTTAATAATACGGTCTTTGTTGTCAATACTCTCCTTTGTGCTTTGTTGCTTTCTGGTGCTAACCAACCCTATTTTTTGGGCAACATCCAATAACCTCTGCCTGGCATTATCCTGACGCAGCAGCAGGCGAAACTCAGCTCTCGATGTGAACATCCTATATGGCTCTTCCGGTATCTTGGTTATCAGGTCTTCTATCAACACACCTATATATGCCTGATCACGCCCCAAAACAATTTGGTCATTCCCTAAAATAGACCTGGCTGCATTTATACCGGCGATGAATCCCTGAACTGCCGCTTCCTCGTATCCGGAAGTTCCGTTTATCTGCCCGGCTAAATATAAGTTATTAATGATTCTACATTCCAGCGAAAGGGACAGCTGTTCCGCTGGAAAAACATCATATTCGACCGCATAACCGGGGCGGTTCATCTTCACATCGCTTAGACCCGGAACCGTTCGCAAAGCCTTAAGTTGCACATCTTCTGGAAGCGAGGTGGCAAAACCGTTGATGTAGTATTCTTCCTCCTGCAAACCTTCTGGTTCTATGAAAAGCTGATGACGATTCTTATCGGCAAAACGCACGATTTTATCTTCAATTGAAGGACAATAACGGGGTCCCACTCCCTTTATTCTGCCCGTATAAAGGGGAGAACGATCTAAGCCTCCCTGTAGAATATCGTGTGTTTCTTCATTTGTGTAAGTCAGAAAGCAAGGTCGTTGAGGTAGGCTTTCAACTGGAGGATCTGAAGAAAACCAGATGGGCTCCTCTTCCCCATCCTGTCTTTCCAACATGTTGAAATTTATGGTATTACCATCTAACCGAGGCGGGGTTCCGGTCTTCAGCCTGATCCTTCTCAAACCCAATTTCTCTAATCGATCTGAGATACCCACAGCCGGATCTTCTCCTATCCTCCCGGCTGGTTTTTGCCATTCTCCGATATAAATCACACCGTTCCAGAATGTTCCACCGCACAACACGACCTTCCTGGCATTTATGGTTCCGCTCTGTATGGTAACAACTCCATTTACCGCACCATTGGAGAGGCTTATATCTGCAACTTCATCTTCCAAGATGTCCAAACCTGATGTATCACCAAGAAGCCTGCGCATGCCTTCTGTATAAAGTTCTCGATCGCATTGCACTCTGGGAGACCATACGGCAGGTCCTTTGGAGCGATTGAGCATCCTAGACTGTATCGATGACCTATCCGCAACCCATCCCATAATTCCACCCAGCGCATCCAATTCTTTGACCAGGTGCCCCTTAGCCAATCCTCCGATGGCGGGATTACATGACATTCTTGCTAGATCTGCTTCTCTTTGAGTTATTAACAGAGTGTCAACACCTAACCTGGCGCAAGCTGAAGCTGCTTCGCATCCGGCATGTCCACCTCCAACTATGACTACATCGTAATCCACTTCTGGATATATACCTTTCGCTAAACAATCCTTTTAGATTTAATGCGAAAATGTTTCACGTGAAACATTAGCTTACTACTCACTTCCCAATGCAGAATTCCCCGAAGATGCGGTTTAAGACATCATCTGCCGTCATCTTTCCCATAATACTGCTCAGATGCTTAGCAGATTCCCAGAGATCCGCAATTATTAGCTCTGTTCCACGCTCCTTTTGCAGGGCGCTTTGAGCATTCTCAACAGATTCTACAGCTTCTGCCACTGCTCTATAGTGTCTTTCCCTGGTTAGAGTATCGCTGCCTATCTCGATTGAATTGCTATCTAACGATAACATATTCAACACATTATCTGTAATCTTAGTCAATCCTGTTCCTTTTAATGCTGATACCATCAGGTGCTTAAATTCTGAAGGAATTTCACACTTCACACTTATGTCCGACTTATTTCCCACCAACAACATACGATCAATGATATCAGCAGGAGGTAGTTCGTGATCGCTTTCGGAAAGGTCTATTACCCACAACACTAAGTCCGCTTGCTTGACTTCCGCTCTTGCTTTGGTAACTGCCGCTTTATCTGGCCCTTTTAAATGATCCCCCAAACCAGCCGTATCCACCAACCTAATTCCGACCCCCCCCCACTCTATGCGGGCAGAAACTGAATCTCGCGTGGTTCCCGGTTGTTCATGAACGATCGCTCGGTCCTCTTTAAGCAATGCGTTGAATAACGTCGATTTGCCGACATTGGCAGCTCCAGCGATAACTACCCGAACACCCTCTCGCAGCATACGTCCGCGCTGATAGGTATCTCTTAACTCCACGAGTATTTCACGTATTATAGCCATTCTTCCTAATAATTCTCCTTTGTCGACAATAGGAATATCCTCATCGGAAAAATCTATTTCCGTTTCTAATAAAGCAACCGTTTCTAACAAATTGTCATGAATGGACTCAATTCGCCGGGATAAATTGCCCTCCTTTTGTGATATTGCAGCGCGGTGAGCTGCTTCACCCTCTGATGCTATGAGATCGGCGACAGCTTCCGCCTGCGCTAAATCTATGCGTCCGTTAAGAAATGCCCTCTGGGTAAACTCGCCAGGTTCTGCCGGACGAGCTCCTTCTCGACAACAACGATCTATTACATTGGCAATAATAAAGGGACTGCAATGGATAGAGAACTCCACCACATTCTCTCCGGTATAGCTGTTGGGTTTCAGAAACAGCGAGTATAGCGCATCATCAAGAAGCTGCCCGTTCTCAAATAACAATCTCGCCCGTGCTATCCGGTGTGTTTGCTGCTCCAACAGCTTTTCACTATTCTCCACTATCTCAGAAGCGATTTCCAATGATCGCTCACCCGATAGCCGCACAACAGCAATGGCGCCGCGTCCCCTGGGAGTTGACAGAGCCACGATTGTGTCTTCAAGACTGTTTATATTTACGTCCTCCATTCGCTATTATATCTCAATTGTTTTACAAATGTATCTCGTCAGGGTCAGGGGCTCCATAGGGGCAGGCGACCCCGACTATAGGGTTAAAATTCTGCACATAATCCCTCACAAAAAAACCCGCCTGTCAGCGGGAATCAATGTATGTATAAACCACCGTGTCAGGCTTTGGCTGGCTTCGCAGGACTCTGCAAAACACCCTGTCTTTTCAGATAGATATGTTGCAGGTAGGTCCATAAATTGAATAATGCGTAATAAAGGGACAACCCTGATGGGAAGTTATTAAATATCATCACCATAAATATCGGCATAAAGTAAACCATGGCTTTATTCTTGGGATCTGTCATCATCACTTTACTCATTAATAACTGCGTTATGCCCATCGCGATGGGCAGCAGTGCGATGTGTGCTCCATACATGGGTACATTGAAAGGCAAATTCACTATAATGTCAGGAGCAGACAGATCACTTATCCAGAATATAAACGGCGCCTGACGCAATTCTATGGTAGATCTGAATATGATAAACAACGAATAAAGCAGCGGCATTTGTAAAAGGGTGGGCCAGCAGCTTGAGAATGGATTAACCCCCTCCTCTTTATAAAGCTGCATCGTAGCTTTGTTCAGTTTTTCCGGATGACCCTTGTGTTTCTCCTGTAGTTCCTTCATCTTGGGCTGAACGGCGGACATCCGGCTCATTGCCTTGGTCGATTTGTGCGTCAGGGGCCAGACTACAATTTTGATGATGATCGAAAAAATGATTAACACCAGACCGTAATTAGGAATGAATGTATGCAATCCCTTCAACGACCACAATACCAATTTGCTGAAAGGTTCTATCACTGCCCATCCCCAGTTCATGGTCTCTTCCAGCGCCGGATGAACGTTCCTTATAATGTTCTGGTCTAAGGGACCACAAAAAACGTCAAATACTGCCGGTTCTCGGTCGAGCCTCCCCCCCATGCTCAGAGCCATACTGTAAACCTTGGGAATAATCTTCCCCACTTTGGCTTTAGCCTGTATTCCGAAAAGCACCCCCTTAGCCTTCTGAGAAACCGGAAGAAGGGCGACTTCAAAGTACTTATTGCGTTGAGCTACCCAGTCGGTTTGGCCGCTCGCCTGACCGGCCAGGTCCTTTTTCCCTTTCTCGCTGAAGGTCTCAAGTTCGCCACCCATATAAGCGTAGGCTTTGGCATAATAGACATCCTGAGTTGAATCCGCTTCGGTGATAGCCATACCGTCACCCCAGTACAGTTCATAAAAGGGATCGAGATCCGCTATTCCGCCGGCATCGATTTGCATCTGAATAGTATAAACATCACCCCTAAAAGTAAACTTCTTCTGCACCCAGCTGCCGTCTTCTGTTTGCGCCCTGAGCGTGAGCTTTCCTTCGCCTGTTTCTGAAATAAATAGATCTTTTTTATCTGGAACAAATTTAATCTGGCGTAGATCTAAAGCATTACCCAGGTTATAAAGAATCAGATTCAGGTTGCTCTGGGAATCCTCCCTGATAATTTGTACAGGATCGCCGTACTGGTCGTTATATTCCAATAGTTTGCATTCTGTCAACACTCCCCCACGAGTGGAGAATGCCATAGAATACAAAGGAGTTTCCACCCTGATTGTCTCTGGTTGCAATTCCGGGGAAAATCCTCCTGTGCCCAGAGCTCCTGGTTCAGATATTTCCCGTGGAAATTCTTCTTGTGTGGTGAGTTCTTTGGGGGCAATATATGTTGAGGTTGTATCAGGTGTGGTAGTTTCTTCGCCGCTTATTTCTGGTTGGACTACAGGTTCAGTAGGGGGGAGCACTGCCTTGTAATAATAGGGCAGCAGAATTATTACCAGTATAATAAACCCAAAGCCGATGGCTGTTCTTTTATCCATAATCAGGGCTCGTCAACACCGCCTGGATTGAAGGGGTTGCACCTAACCAATCTCCACAGGATCTTCGTTCCCCCCAGCAGTACACCATTTTTCAGAAAAGCCCGCCTTGCGTAGGTGGAACAGGAAGGATAAAATCGGCACTGTCCCCCGAAACTTATGCCGAAACTCATTCTATATATATCAAGCACTATCACCACTATTCTCGATGGCAATTTGATAAGCAGAGAGGATAGCTTCCTCAACCATCCAGTAGTCGTTAAAAACCTGCTTGAAGCTGACAATGAGGCTGCCGTTTTTTTTGAAGTCATCTCTGTTATTTCGAAAAACCTCTCGTGCCCAACGCTTGTGCTTGTTTCGCACATGTGCTTTCCCTAATTTTCGACCGACTAATACGGCGAATCTGGGTGCGCTGCCGGGTAAAAAAAAATCGTCAGTCCACCCCGAGTAACCTTTTTCCCCAGTCCCAGCACCTCTTTGATGTCCGTTCTTCGTTTCAGGCGCATAGTCCTGGGAAATCTTCTACATGTCATCGGAAACGGTCAATCTCTTGCGACCCCGCGCCCGTCTGCGGCTCAAAACTTTCCTGCCATCCGCCGTGGACATGCGCTTACGAAACCCGTGCTTGTTTAAGCGCTTGCGGCGACTGGGTTGATATGTTCTCTTCATTTCTCTCCTGTTGAAAAATACAGAAAACTAATATAGCATAAAGTTTACCGATAAGCAAGTCATTCTCTGCCGTTTTTCGAAAGAAAGTTTCTGCCTCAATATGATCTCGGACGCGGACACAAGAATTCCGTTTTGAGTAAGCTTTATAATTTTGCTTGACTTTTCCTCTGAATATCCCTATATTTTTTTGCTACGGTGGATTCTCGCACTTCCCGAATACATCTTATTGTTAATTATTTAATTATGTCAATGGACGCACAAAATATATGGAATTTGGTCTTAAAGAAGATTGAAGACCAGATCCCCAAGAGTAGTTTTCATGCCTGGATCGAGCCGCTGAGATGCTTGAAGCTTGCGGAAGACATACTTGAGGTGGGTGTGCCCAATCGCTTTTTCTACGAATTTCTTGATACGCATTACAATAAAACCATCCTGTCGGCGTTATCGGACATCTCTGATGGAAAGATAAGAATTCAGTACAAGATCATCAAAGAAGACCCTGTCGAAACCCAGCCTGAGCCTGTAGTAGAATCACGACAGCTAAAAACGAAGGAAATAAATTTTTACGAGCGAACCCAGCTAAATCCTCGTTACACGTACGAAAATTTTGTTGAAGGAGACAGTAACTCCTTCGCCAAAGCTACTGCCCTGGCGGTGGCAGAAGCTCCGGGAAAAACGCCCTTCAACCCTCTCTTTATTTACGGCGCAACCGGTCTGGGTAAAACGCATCTCATTCAAGCTATAGGTAATTTTTCGCTGGCACACAACAAAACCAGCAATATTCTATACGTCACCAGCGAAAAATTTATGAATGACTTTATTTTGGCTATTAAGCGATACAAAACCACCGATTTTTCCCGACTTTACCGTACAGTGGATCTTCTCCTCTTAGATGACATTCAATTCTTCCAGGGTAAAGAGCGCACCCAGATGGAATTCTTTCACACTTTCAACTCTCTTTACCAGGCGGGCGCTCAGATTGTCTTAAGTTCCGACCGTCCTCCAAAAGAATTTGATGATTTCGATAAGCGCTTGATCAGCAGGATAGGGTGGGGGCTGGTTACCGACATCCAACCGCCGGATTTCGAAACGCGCCTGGCAATTCTGCAAAAGCGAGCCGATCAGGAAGGAATAGACATTCCTGCTGACGTAGGAGATTTCTTAGCGCAAACTTTCAAGGTTAACATCCGTGATCTGGAGGGTGCTCTGATTCGTCTTCTCGCTTACGGATCAATTGCAGGAAAAGACCTTTCGCTGGAATTAGCTAAAGACGTTTTGAGGGATCACATCGTGATTCCATCTGCTGTTATAGATATAGAAACCATCCAAAAGAAAGTAGCTGATTTCTATAATATTCCTGCAGATCTTTTAATAGCGAGAAATCGCAAGAAAGAGGTCGCTCATGCGAGGCAGGTTGCCATGTTTCTCTGCGCTGACCTTACCAATTCCTCGCTGCAGAGTATTGGTCTGCGTTTTGGTAATCGTGATCATTCAACGGTCATTCATGCGCGTAACCTCATCAGTAAACGGTTAAATGGTGATTCAAAATTATCATCCGAGATTCAGTCTTTAAAGTCGAAAATACCTTCACCTTGAAGTGTTGATAACATGTTAATTTCACGTTAGCTTGGTGTTGGTTTCTTCTTAATAAACACATTTTGTTAACGTGATTGTGATTACACGGTGGTCTCTTACGTGTTTACCCACAATTTATCAACAAAAATTAACTTTTTACTAACATCACTACGTCTGCTTTAAATTATTCACTTAGCATGCTTATTCACCTATCCACAATGCTTATTATTACTACTATATTTTATTAATCTATAAAAATATTAATAGTAACAAGGTTCATGACTTGCAACTGCAGGAGTGCATTATGAAGTTTAAAGTCACTCAGGATCCTTTTTTAAAGGGGATCTCTAAGGTATCCGGTGTTATTCCTTCGCGGACGCCTTTAACCTTTCTCTATAATGTCCACGCGGTCCTAGAGGGTAACAAACTGACGTTGACGGGATCGGATGGAGACGTTTTCCTGATAACCAATGTAACAGTAGAAGGACAGGAAGATGGTTCGGTACTGGTTCCGGCAAGACCTCTTCAAGAGTTACTACGGGAATTACCGGAAGCAGAGATTGAAGTAGAAACCACAGAAGATCAACATCTTCTGATAAGCACAGAAAAAGGACGATTTAACATCCCAGGAGAAGACCCCTCAAGATATCCACCAGCTCCTGAAGATAAACCACCTCAGAAGATTTCCTTCAGCCCTGAGGAGCTGAAGAGTATTTTGGATCAGACGGTCTTCGCAGTTTCCCACGATGAACTACGTCCGGCATTGACAGGACTCCTGCTTCAGTTCAAGACAAATGAAATGCGCGCAGTTTCAACAGATGGTCACAGGTTGGTAAAACTGGTTAAGCAGAGACAGTCTGACGAAACATCTGCGGCAGATGATGTGGAAGTGATCGTTCCTCTAAAAACACTGAACCTTCTGCAGAAGAATCTGGAAGAGGTTAAATCCGTCGATATTTTCTTAGCGACCAACAGGGTTGTGTTCGATATGGATGATATGGTGATTACCAGCAAGGTAGTCGAAGGAAAATTCCCCTCTTATGATGCGGTTATTCCTAAGGACGTTCCCAATAAACTGCTTGTGGACGTAGGACCGCTGATAGCTTCCGTAAAGCGCGTCTCTATATTTGCCAACCAGATTAACCGCCTGGTTGTATTCAAAGTAACTTCTGACAAGATCGGAATATCCGCAGAGGATCCTGATAGTGGCAGGAAAGCGCAGGAAGAGATTGAGGCAACCTTTGAGGGCGATGATCTTGAGATCGGATACAATGCAAATTATCTTCTGGAGGCACTCCGCCACGTTCCGGATGAGTCCATCATAGTTAACTTAGGGACTTCAACTTCAGCGGGACTGATTCGACCCAACGAGACCAAGGAAGGCGAAGAACTCCTGATGCTATTGATGCCTATCAGGCTGCAGTAATCCGCAGGGATATTATTACCATATATCATGAGGAAACGTCAAAAGGGGAAATATGCCAAGCCTTTTCCTTATATGACATTGGCGGATGCCCTGGAAAACGCGGTGCGGTCACCGAAGCTAAGGCGTTATTTAAAAGCTGCTGAACTGCAGAATAAATGGGTAGAGGTAGTTGGCGAAACAGTGGCAAAACACGCCTCGCCGCAAACGCTGGAAAGAGGGCTATTAACGGTAAAGGCAGACTCTTCAGTATGGCGCCAACAATTGACAATGGTCAAGCCCAAAATATTAGAAGAGCTGAAGAAGAAATACGGCCGCTATAAGATCAAAGAGATGAGGATACGCTGACCTTTTACAACTGTACAACACTACAGAACGAAAACAAAACGACAGTTTCACAGGTATAAAAGGTAAAGGTACAAAATTGTATGAGTACTATCAACCAGGAACTCTTAAAACAACTTAAGAACAAATTAAACACAGGAATCACCCAGATCTATGGGCACGTGGTTAAAAAATCGGAAACCACCGGGTTGAAGCGTGAACAAGCGGCAATAGCTGTTGCCATGGAATTGGGCATCGATGTGTCAAAATACGCCACTGAATATGATCTCCTGCGGATAAGAGAAACAGATCCGAGTTTAAGGAAGATCATTGATGATGCACTGCCGGCTAAAGAGGAGACCTCAGAAGCGTTACGTGAAGCGCAGAAAAATCACCTTAACACCGATCCCTATCTGGATAACGGAATGATTATTTACGCTCACCAAAATGCGGAAATCTGCATGAAGCTGTTCTTTCTGGAGAATTCCATGCGTCGCGTTGTTTCTGCAATAATGGCAACGGAATATGGCATAGATTGGTGGTACGATGTAGCGCCGCGAGACATCATGTACAGCACCTTTGACCGCCGTTCGGGTGAAGGCGAAACACGCTGGCGTGGGCAATTTGGGGCAGAAGCTATATATTATACGGACATAAAAGATCTGAGAAAAATCTTCGAAGAGCACACAGAACTTTTTGGCAAGTTCATTGATAATTTGCCTAAAATGGATGAATGGGTCGATATCGTTGAAAAGGTCAGAGCCGCGATTACTTTTACCAATCCGGTAACCAATAAGGACCGCGATGAATTCATGCAGTGTGTCAAGCTGTGGAGCGAGATCGCTAAAGGGGTACACGAAAGAATACAAAGTTAACTTCAATTTCTACACGATATAAGAGTCGTAGAATACCCGGGTTACCATAAAACAAGACCAGGACTGACTACTTGTCAAGTACCAGCAAAGGGTACGCGTTTGTAATAACCAGCACTTTCCTCACCGGTTGTATATATACGTTAGGCAAAGCTGCTCTTGAAGAAATTACGCCGGAACAGCTTGTAGCCTGGATCTTTATGGTCGCGGCTGTACCTTTAGGCATCTGGTCTGCATATATAGGAAAATTTTCAGAACTACGCAGTTGTAGTAAAAGGGACTGGGTTTATATATTAGCTTTCAGCGCCTTCAGTATCGCAGCCTTACAGACGATGTGGATGGGGCTGCAGGGATTGGATCCGACGGTCGCTTCGTTTATCGGCAGGTTGCAGACTTTAGTTACCGTGACGTTAGGGCTGCTGTTCTTAAAAGAAAGATTTCGACTGCATGAAGCTATGGGAGGACTGGTGCTGATCTTTGGGATAGTGATCATCCGCATATCTTTTGACGTCGCCTTAAGCTACTGGTTCTGGATGATGGTTGCCAGCGGAGTATTCTTTGGAATAACGGAAATTTTCGCCAAGCAGTCGGTTCGGCATATTCATCCCATACCGCTAAATTTCGTGCGCAACTCCATTATTGCGGTAGTTTTCACATTTGTTGTATTGTTGCGAGGACAGCATTTATTCGATCTTGGAGGCGTCTTCTGGCACGTTGTCGCTATCGGAATTATCGGGCCACTTTTTTCGCGCCTGTGTTTTTTGTTCGCCATGAGACATATAGACATTTCTAAAGTAGCGCTATTAAATCAGATCCAACCTGTATTCGTTTTCATTTTAGCTTTCACCTTCATGGGGATGATTCCCAGTATGAGAGAAATGGCAGGCGGTATGTTGATACTTATCGGAGCGCTGGTATTGATGGGGGGGAGGAGAGTGCTGTTGCATTCTAGTAGGCAAAATCAACATTTGAAAAATATCGGAAAATAAATGACAGACATTGAGACACCAGAAACAGTCGAAAGTTACGATGCCCAAAAGATAACCGTTCTAAAAGGACTTGAGGCTGTCCGCAAACGTCCCGCTATGTACATAGGAGACGTTTCCAGCCGAGGACTTCATCACTTAGTTTACGAAGCAGTAGATAATGCCATCGATGAAGCTGTGGCAGGCTTCTGCACCCAGATAGAAGTAACCCTCTTCCCTGACGGATCAGCAGAGATCGTTGATAACGGCAGAGGAATACCGGTGGATGAACATAAAACGGAGAAACGCTCTGCCCTTGAAGTTGTAATGACGTTACTCCATGCCGGTGGCAAATTCGACAAACGGAGTTACAAGGTATCAGGTGGTTTGCATGGCGTAGGCGTTTCAGTCGTGAACGCTTTAGCTGAATGGATGCGGGTGGAAGTCAGCCGTGATGGTAATCTGTACCGCCAGAGCTACGTTCGCGGCAAGCCGGAAAAGAGCGTACAAAACGTGGGGAAGTCGAGGCGCACGGGAACCCGCGTTCGCTTCCTGCCGGACCATGAAGTATTCAAAGTTACTCTCTTCAGCTTTGAAACGTTGTCAACCAGACTCCGGGAACTGGCTTTTCTCAACAGCGGATTGAAAATTACCGCCAAGGATCTGCGTGATGATGAGCCGCGCGAAAGAGTTTTCTTGTACAATGGTGGTCTGACAGAATTCGTCTCCTACTTAGATGAAAACCGGCAGGCGCTGCACCCCAAACCGGTGGTAATCACGGGTGAACGTGAAGGTGTACACGTGGAGGTAGCTTTTGAATATAACGACAGCTACCTGGAAAACATCTTTACTTACGTCAACAACATTTATACCCTTGAGGGTGGCACTCACCTTTCCGGGTTTAAAACTGCATTAACCCGAACCTTGAACTTCTATGCTCAGAAGAATAACATATTTAAAAATAGCAAATTTGCATTAGGAGGTACGGACACCCGGGAAGGTTTTACGGGGATTATTTCTATAAAAGTACCGGATCCCCAGTTTGAGGGACAGACCAAAACCCGCCTGGGAAACTCTGAAGTCAAGGGTATAGTCGAATCCATCGTCGGTGAATCCTTAAATGAATTCTTGGAGGAACACCCCGGAATAGCCCGCCGCATTTTAGATAAATGCACAGCTGCCGCCAGTGCCAGAGAGGCAGCCAGGAAAGCCAAGGAATTAGTCCGGCGTAAAGGAGCCTTAGAATCAGGAACGCTTCCGGGCAAGTTAGCAGATTGTTCCATCAACGAAGCGGAACACTGCGAGCTATTTTTGGTGGAGGGAGATTCCGCAGGAGGATCAGCAAAACAGGGACGAGACAGGCGTTTTCAAGCCATTCTGCCGCTTCGGGGAAAAATACTGAACGTGGAAAAAGCCCGCCAGGACAAAATCTTAGCCAACGAAGAAATCCGTACAATCATTCAGGCAATCGGTGCGGGAATCGGCGGTGAAGAGGCAGCGGAAAACGGCGAGAATAACAACCATAACGGAAACGGTGATGCCGGCAATTTCAATATAGAAAAGCTGCGCTATAGCAAAATAATCATCATGACCGATGCTGACGTGGATGGTGCTCACATTCGCACACTGTTGTTGACCTTCTTCTTCCGCCACATGCGCAAGTTAGTTGAAGCAGGACACATATTCATTGCTCAACCGCCACTCTATCGTCTGCGCAAAGCAAAGCAGGAATTCTATGCTTATGACGATCGTGAACAGGAAGAAGTACTGAAGCGCTTCGGGGGAAAACAGGGAGTCAATATTCAACGCTATAAGGGTTTGGGTGAGATGAATCCTGACCAGCTTTGGGCGACAACCATGGATCCTGAGCGTAGAACGGTCCTTAAAGTCGATCTCGAAGACGCTGCGGCAGCCGATAAAATGTTTCAGACCCTGATGGGGGATCACGTTGAACCCCGCAGGCAATTTATCGAGGAAAATGCCAGGTACGTGAGAAACCTGGATGTGTAGCTAGTAGGGGCTGTTCCCAAAACATAAATGTCCTTCGTACAGAGTGACCCTTTTCGGACAGCACTATCAACCGTCAACTTGTGATATATATCACCCTATAAACCTCGTAAAAACCATTAATTATATAATGTAGGAGTACGCCTATAGAAGTTAGTATGATGGAACCCCAAGAGGGCGCGCTTTAAATGGGGCGGCGGCGTTGCTTATTTTGTAACCTATGAATGTGATATCAGGAGTGCTTGTGGATGTCTATACTGGTCTTTATCGATGAAAGCCGCTGGCAACGCCCCGGAGAAGATGATTACTACGCTACCATTGCTGGCGTTGCGTTAAATGAGACTTCTTATGACGATTTCTGCTTGAAGCTGATGAGGCTTAAGGGCAGGTTCTTCAAGAAGCCGGGGATTGGAGAGTATCCACTTTTAGGTAGGTCCTTAGCCAGCCATCGAGCTCTGGCAAGCTACCGAAAGGTGGAATTCGTTGGAGAACTCTTCAGCCTCTGTCGCCTCGAAGAAGTTGCGATTTTTTCCACCACCAAGCGCTGTGCTCATCAGAATAAGCAGAACAACGCCAACAGCATTCCCGTACTTGTGCAAAAAGGCGCCATATCGGGATCCGACTGGTATAACGAAGAGGTCTGTTCACTACTTTTAGCTTATCTCATCGAGAGAATCAACACTTTCATGCTGGAAAGCAATCCCGGACAGTTGGCAAAGCTGGTATTCAAGAATGAAGAGACACACCGCGATCGGGTCTTAGGATCGAGTGTCATGAACTTCATGTACAAGACCACCTTCGGGGGAGGATTTCACGGGGTGATGGGTTCGCCGCTATTTGCACCGGCATCTCATTCTATAGGACTACAGATAGCAGATATCTTTGCTTATATTATCAACCAGAACCATGGAGGGCGCAGAGAAGTGAAGGAGTTCTTTGAAGAGGTGCAATCCATGGAATTCGTATCGTCGATAAGACAAGGAGAATTTGAGATAAGGGGGATGAACATTATCGAATGATCGGGGTCGGGATAGACGAATTTAACACCATCTCATCAGAGATGAGAAGAGGCGCCGTCTGCCCGAGGCGCCTCTTTCGCATTTAAAGTAGCGGGGAAGCAGATCCGACTGCAGCCGAAAGGCGCATAACCGATCAGGTTATGCCTGCATCCCCGAAGATGTTCGTACTAATAATATAACGACTGTAAACGGAAAAGTCAAGCCTTATTTTATTTGAGAAAGCCAAACTAACCGATTAGACTAATAATGCTTCTTTACTTAGTCCAGCACGGAAAGTCCAAACCGAAGGAAGAGGATCCCGACCGATCCTTGACCGATGAGGGAGAGGCAGACGTCCGCAAGGTGGCATCCTATGTGGCATCTAAAGGAGCATGTGGCACGGTGCATCGCATCCTTCATAGCGATAAGACTCGGGCGCGCCAGACCGCAGAAATATTGGGGGAATACCTGCAGCTTCAAGGTGGGGTAGAGGCGGCAGAAGGCTTGGCTCCCATGGATGATCCTGACATCTGGGCAGCTAAGATTGAAGAACTAACAGATGATATGATGCTGGCAGGTCATCTACCGCACTTGAGCCGGCTGGCTTCGCTGTTGATCTCCGGCGATGCAGCGCAAAAGGTGATTGACTTTAGGAACGGCGGCATCGTCTGTTTGAAGCGGGATGAAGAAGGCGCCTGGTCAGTGGTCTGGATTGTGGCACCGGAGGTGGTGTAGTGATGGAGGTTGGAACATGCCAAAAGGACCGTTAGACGGGATAAGTCCAATACCGGCTGATACGACACTCGAAGCGTATCGGTTCCAGATTGCGGTATTACGGCGCATAGGACCGGAAGGGCGGATGAAGTTAATGTCCCAATTATGCCGTGGAATGCGTCGTACTGTCGAAGACGGGGTGCGTATGAGGCATCCGGAGTACGATGATGAAACAGTCAAATTAGCAGTAATTCGTCTTACGGCGGGACGAGAAGTTTTTGATCTACTGTTGCCTAACATAGAGGTAAAACCGTAATGGAAGAAAGCGATTTTTTGGTGCGGTTAATCAACAAATTGGAAACGGCGAAAATCCCCTACATGGTGACAGGATCGATGGCAAGTGGTTTATGGGGGGTGCCTCGCACCACGAATGATTTTGACATCGTTATTCAGCCAACACAGGATCAGTTTGAATTATTTCTTAACTCGTTTTCCGAAGATTATTACATAAGCAGCGATGCGGCTCGCGATGCCTACAGAAAACACACTATGTTCAATATTATCGATCACAAAACAGGTTGGAAAGCTGACCTCATTGTGCTGAAGAACCTCCCTTTTCAAAAGGAGGCTTTTCAAAGGAGGAGAGCGGGCTTGATATTTGGTGTGAAGGTAAGAGTCACCTCCCCTGAAGATGCTATCCTGAGCAAACTTGTTTGGGCAAAATCCAGCGATTCCGAACGCCAAATACGCGATGCGTCTGGTGTGATCGAAGTTCAAAGAGAGAATTTGGATCTAGACTATCTACGCAAGTGGGCACATGAGTTAGGGGTTGAGGAGATGCTGGAGAAGATCATCGACGAAGCAGATAAGTTGAAACCTTAACCCCACCAAACACCGATGCCCCAAGCGTAAAAGCGAAAGATTTATTTCATTTAGAGGTAGATTGTGGTTATATTGGGGGGATGCGTCGTACGGTATTCAGGAGGGGGTAGTATAGGATCTAACACAATATTAAAGACAAATGCAGATCGATAGGCAAATAAAGAGCAAACGCAAAGCAATTGTTGAGCTTGCATCCAAACATGGCGCTCACAATGTCCGCGTTTTTGGCTCCGTCGCTCGTGGCGAAAGTGATGAACACAGCGATGTGGATTTCCTAGTGGACATGGAATCCGGACGGAACCTGTTCGATATGGGAGGATTGTTGATGGATCTCCGAGAGCTGTTACATTGTGATGTAGATGTAGTCACCGAGCAGGGTTTAAAAAAGCGGATTCGCCAACGCGTTCTAAGGGAAGCGGTTCCGTTGTAGAACAACATAAAAAAGAAAAATGAAGCTAGTGGAGTAGAACATCCATGAATCTTTACATATACATAGGGTTGATTTTGATCGCATTAGGCACTGGCCTAACAATTTATGGTGGTTTTGTGCGTAATAAGATTGAGAATGATAAAACGAGGCATACGTTTAATCAAAAGATAGAGGAAGTTAAATCCAAAATAGATGATGCTAAATCCAGTGATTTAAGTGACTCTGTTTCGGTTAAAGATTCATTATTGGTAATTGAACAAGATTTTCAAGATTGGGCAAATGAATTCCTGGGCACTTTCGAAGCCAGAAAGCTAGATTTTAAGAAGATGAAATTATCTGAAGTTGATAGGGAAATAACAGCAAGCAAAAAGGCAAGACCAGTATTTGATTTTCTTCTAAATACCATACAAAATCTAACTAATGTATATCGAGAGGAACTCGGACTGAAAATTGAATCCGATTTTCTTAATATTCCAGAAAATTTATACCACGACGATCTTAAAGGATCTCTATTTGGAAAAATAAAATATTCAGAAGATGTCATCTGGAAAATGGGAATATATGCCTCAAGGGAGGTTGAGGGGGAATTACCATCTTTCCATATAGAGGTTGATAATAGTTATGATGACAATTTACATCAAGGCCGAATATCAACATTAAGATTTGGTCTTGATGAACCCGGAGAATTGGTGACAGTGCGAAGATCAGAGTATTTTCCACTTAAAGTGGATATCCAGGATACTATTCCGATTTCAGAATATAAAAAAGAATTCCCAGCTATTGTTAAAAAGCTTGTGGAGATGCAGATATTAGCTTTAAGTAAAGAATAAAACAACATGGCCTTCATCCCCGGAGAACGGATAACAGCGATAAATATCGAGGAGGAACTGCGGAATTCCTACCTCGATTACTCCATGTCCGTAATAGTTTCCCGCGCTTTACCAGACGTGCGCGACGGCTTGAAGCCGGTGCATCGGCGCGTCCTCTTCGGTATGCATGAACTGGGCTTACAACCCGGCAAAGCGTACAAAAAATCAGCCCGCATCGTGGGTGACGTCATGGGTAAGTACCACCCTCACGGCGACTCGGCGATATACGATACCCTGGTGCGTATGGCGCAGGATTTCTCCCTGCGTTATCCTTTAATTGATGGGCAGGGTAACTTCGGTTCCATAGACGGCGATGGCGCAGCAGCCATGCGGTACACCGAAGCTCGCATGCGGCCCATGTCCGCGGAAATGCTGGCGGACATTGACAAGGAGACCGTGGAATTCGTCCCCAATTACGACGAATCTCTGCAAATGCCTTCCGTGCTCCCTGCCAAGATTCCCAACCTGCTGGTAAACGGCACTTCCGGTATTGCTGTGGGCATGGCGACCAATATCCCACCGCATAATCTACACGAAATCGTAGAGGGATTGAACTATGTCTTAGATCGCTTTGGCGAAAACTTCGATGAGCCCAACTGGGTCCAGGACCGCAATACTATAGACGACGTCTGTGAAGCTCTGCACCTGGTAATCCCTGCGCCGGATTTCCCCACTGGCGGTATTATCTACGGTTTGGAAGGAGTGCGGGAAGCCTATCGCACAGGCAAAGGGCGGATAATTGTGCGTGCTCGGGCTGGCATCGAACCGGGAAAACTGCGCGACCGCATTATAGTAACAGAGATTCCCTACCAGGTCAATAAATCGAAATTGATCGAGAAAATCGCTGAACTGGTCAATGCCAAAAAACTGGAGGGGATTGCCGATATCCGCGACGAATCCGACCGGGACGGCATGAGGTTAGTCATTGAATTGAAGCGGGACGTCATCCCCGGCGTGGTGCTGAATAATCTGTACCAGCACACACAACTCCAGACTACCTTCGGCGTCAATTCTGTAGCTCTGGTCAACGGAATTCCCCGCACCCTGCCACTGCCCAGCTTCTTGGTGGAATATCTGAAGCACCGCCACGAAGTCATCGTCAGGCGAACGGAATTCGAACTGCGCAAAGCCAAGGAACGTCTACACATTTTAGAAGGTTTGCGCATCGCAGTCGATAACATCGATCGCGTCGTTGCCATCATCAAGCAGAGTAAATCCGTGGACGTAGCCAGAACAGCTTTAATGGCGGAATTCGAACTCAGCGAAATTCAGGCTAAGGCTATTTTAGATATGCGTTTAGCCAGGCTGACTGGCCTGGAAAGACAGAAACTGCTGGATGAAATCAAGGCATTGCAGGAATTGTCGGTCGAACTGCAGCAACTCTTAGATTCCAAAGAGCGCCGCATTGAACTGATCCGGGAAGAATTAAAGGAGATCGCGGAAACCTACGGAGATGAACGCCGTACCAATATCGTCTCTGACTACCGCGAATTCTCCGTAGAGGACATGATCGCCGAAGAAGAGATGGTGATTACCATATCGCACCAGGGATACATAAAGCGGTTCCCTGTTTCCGGACTGCGTAGACAGGGACGCGGCGGTAAAGGACTGACCGGTGCCAAAACCAAGGACGAAGACTGGATCGAACACCTCTTCGTTGCTTCCACTCACAACTACCTGTTGATATTCACCAATAAGGGTCGCTGCCACTGGCTGAAGGTTCATGAAGTGCCTCAGATGGGGCGCGGTTCCAAAGGACGTCCCATTGTTAATCTGGTGAATGTTGAACGCGATGAAAAGCCCTGCGCCATCGTCTCTGTAGCTGACTTCCCCGAAGACCGCTACATAATTATGGCAACTCGCCGCGGTCTGGTGAAGAAGACTGCGCTATCCAAATACGGAAATCCCCGCAAGGTGGGAATTATCGCCATTGATATTCGTGACGGTGATGAACTCATCCAGGCTAAGGTGACTGATGGCAATGATGACGTCATTTTAGGCACGCACAAAGGACAAGCGATCCGATTCCAGGAGAGTAGAGTGCGCCCTATGGGCAGAAAGGCAGCCGGAGTCAAGGGTATTTCGCTGCGCAGTGACGACTATGCTATCGGCATGGTGGTGGTCAAGCGCGAAGGGACGCTACTGGTGGCATCGGAGAAAGGCTACGGCAAGCGCAGCTCCATCCAGGATTACCGCTTGACTAACCGAGGCGGCGTAGGAATTATCACTCTGCGTGTTAATGAAAGAATCGGTAAAATGATAGCCATTATGGAAGTTGTCGATCAGGATGACCTGATGATCGTAACTGCTGCAGGTATGGTCATACGACAGCCGATAGAAAAAATACGCACCATCGGCAGAGCCACACAAGGCGTCCGTTTGATACGCATTAACGAAAACGACGTTATAGCCGACATAGCCAAAGTGGTTAGAACGGACGAAATAGAACTGAAAGAAGGCATGGATAACCAGAATGGCGAACCACCGGACGGACAGAATGAGCTTTTTAGCGGTAATGCAAACCAGGAGCCCAATAGTAGTTAGGAACGTCTGTGTTAAATGAAATACTAAGAGGCATAAATTGACTGACAGCCCGGTCCCGGATATTCAGAACGTAGTGGATGACGACACCTTAGCGAAAGAAGAGGAACACAGGGAAAGCGTCTATAAGCGGGCTCTGGAAGAAGCACATGGTGCTATATTGATAACGACGCCTGAAGGGCATATTCAATACGCCAATAGCGAAGCATCGGTTTTTTACGGCTATAGCCCTGAGCGAATGATCGGCATAAATGTTAAGGATTTGGTCGCCGGCGCCGATAGAGATGCTGTCGATCAGGTTATGGCGGACCTGTTGAAGAAAGGTCGCTGGGTTGGTGAGATCAATCAACCTGATGTGAATGGGCATGAAAGGGTGGCTCGACTGGCGATGTCTGTAGTTCCAGATGATTATGGTCGATCCAAGGTGCTTATAGTATCCGCAACCGATGTATCTCAACTTCGCATACTGGAATCGCAGCTCTTGCAGGCACAGAAGCTGGAAGCAATCGGTTTACTTACTTCAGGTATAGCGCATAATATAAACTCGCCGTTATCTGCCATTATTATGACTGCAGAGATGGCTAAACTAAACAATCCTGATATAAAGGAGTTTGATGACGTTCTGCAGGCAGCTTTCCGCATCAGAGACATTATCACCAATTTGACCGAGAAGAGCCGGATGGATCAAGCGATGGACGTTGTTGATATTAATATTAGCGATCTTATTTCAACGGAACTGAAATTCTTAGAAGCCAACATCTTCTTCAAACATCAGGTGGAAACAAACCTGCAGCTACAACCGGATATACCCACGATCCGCGGGCTCTACAGTGACTTCTCCCAATGTCTCCAGAACCTTTTTCAGAACGCACTTGATGCTATGGAAGATACAGAAGAGCGTACGCTGTCTATCAGTACCGAGTATAGCCATAGTGACAATAGGATTGTCCTCACCATAATTGATACAGGGCAGGGGATTCCTCCGGAGGATATTCCCAGGATATTTGAGCCGTTTTACACCACCAAGGCATGCAAGGAAAATGAAGGGATAATGAGGCCTTCCGGGACCGGCCTGGGGCTTTCTTCAGTTAAGCATCTCCTGGAAAAGAATGGAGCATCCATCAAGGTGGAGAGTAATCCCGGAACCGGCACCTGCTTTTGCATTGATATCCCAGTTACCGTAAAAATAGAAAGAAGCAAAGAAAAAGCAGGTGTTTGAATACAACTACCAGTGATGCCTATGCCATATTAGTTTCACAGTCGGATGGCAGCATCGGCAACAGAGAGGTGTTTTTACACGAAATCCATCTACATTATAAACTACAACCCGGCAGACTGGTTTTACTCTAATTACATGTTTGGTTCTGTAACGATGAATGCCACGAGCATAACTATTATTACACAGCGATGCGAGAAGCATTATTGATAACGTTAATATCGTCAACGAAAGTTTCATAGATCTTTTCATGATTTTCCCCTCATTCTTACGAGTTGCTTCTGTGGGCTTTCAGAGATTTGACACAATTTATGTGGAAAGGTTTAATAGAATCATGGGTTTTCTAAAGATAAATAATTTCCTGTGGAGCAAATAATGTCAACTCCTATCAGCGGATCCGGGGCAGAACGATTCAATCAGAAGATATCAGACGCCACCGTAGGCCGCCTCTCACGCTACTATCGGACCTTAAAACATCTGGAAGCCGATAACGTCCAGACCGTTTCTTCCGATGAACTGGCGAAAAGAAACAATTCCACTCCAGCGCAGGTCCGTAAAGACTTTTCTTTCTTCGGCGCCTTCGGGCGCCGCGGTTTGGGCTATAACGTCCTTAATTTGAAAGACAACATAATGCGCATCTTAGGTCTGGACCAGGAATGGCATTTAGCTTTAGTCGGCGTGGGAAACATCGGTCGCGCCTTGATTCATTTCAAGCAGTTTGAAGAACAGAATTTTCACTTTACTCTACTACTCGATAGTGACCCCAAACTGATCGGTACCAAGATAAGTGGACTGGAGGTGAAGAACTTAGATAACTTATCCGAAGAAATTAGAAAAGGGCATGTTGATATAGCTGTAATCGCGGTGCCTGTGGATGCTGCACAGAAGGTAGCGAACGCACTGGTGGAAACTGGCGTCAAAGCTATCCTGAATTTTGCGCCCATCACACTCATGGTTTCCGAGGACGTTTCCGTCCGAAATGAGAATATGGTCATAGAAATAGAACGGCTTTCCTTCGCATTGGCGAATGTATAACTCCCCAAACAATGATAAAACGACTATTACACGTCCAGTTTGAGCTTAAGATGCGCTGTTTAAGATTGGCTACAAGCGGCGTTGTCTTAATTGTATCTGTACTGTTGTGTTTAACCATTAACTATCCTGCCTATGGCCAGTGGGGAGATGGGGTCTATCGCGTCTCCGAATCACTGCAGTGGGGACCTTTTCACGATGTTCAGATCGTTGATAATTACGCATATTGTTCTATGGGATACGGGTTAGAGATATTCAACGTCTCGACGCCTGCACAGATCACCCTGCATTCAACTTTTGCACTACCGGGAATTACTGAAGGAATTCACGTTTCAGAGGGCTATGCCTATTTAGCAGGTGGAACGGCGGGCATTCAGGTACTCGATGTGACAGACAACTCCCAGCCAATATTCCAGGGTGAAAAGGACACACCGGGCTACGCCTGGGAATGCATTAAATCCGGAGCGCACCTTTATGTGGCAGACGGAAGTGGCGGTTTGCAAGTTGTCAATGTAGTTTCACCATCAATTCCATATATAGTTGGTTCTCTTAACGAACAAGAATTGGGCGGATGGGCTCGAGATCTGCACATTGAGAGTTCTCTTCTATACCTCGCCGCGGAAAACGGCGGCTTGAAGATCGTCAGCGTTGCGACTCCTTCACAGCCGTACGTCATCGGTGAAGGGTATAACACAGATGGCACAGCGCTTGGGATCGCCAAGGTGGATACCATCGTTTACCTCGCGGACGGTCATGAAGGAGTATTGATTATTGGAGTTAGCGACCCCCTGCATCCGAATCTGATAAGCCAGTGGAATACTGACGGTATCGCCCGCGATATAAAAGTGATGGATGATTATGCTTACGTTGCTGATGATGAAAACGGTTTGGTGATCCTGGACGTTGGTGATCCTGAAATCCCCCATGAAGTTGCAAATTTAGATACTACCGGAATTGCAGTGGGGCTTGATATATACGCAACGACTCTGTTTTTGGCAAACGACGATCAGGGGCTGGCTTCAATATGGATAGCCAATCCCGCTGCACCGGTGATGCTAGACACCTATTCTCTGATCGGCAGCGTTAGTTCTGTTTGGGTGCATGAAGATATAGCACTGGCGGCACGAGGGAATACCGGTCAACTGACTTTCTTAGACGTCAACGATCCCTATGATCCTCAATTTATATCGGAGATTGATCTAAGTGCAAATGTCGTGGACGTCTATTATGATCGCAGTGTCTGCATATCGGCGCACGAGGAAGACGGTGTGTATTTCACCGATATTAGTACTCCTTCTCTACCTTATGAATTATCACATTTCGATACCGACGGTGAAGCCACGGGTTTAGCCGTTCGCGATACCTGCCTCTATGTTGCTGATGGCGATGGTGGTCTGCTTGTTCTGAATATCACAGATCCTGAATACCCTGAATACCTGGCGGATTTGCCCATGTCGGGGCAGGCGAAGGGCATCTTTTTCAGCAATGATACTGCTTACGTGAGCCAATGGGATGCGGGAGTCGCCTTGGTAAATACGCACCAACCGAACGCGCCCTATCTATTGGTTGAATATGATACTCCCGGCCTGGCACGTCAATGTGTCTCGGATGGTTCTTATATCTATGTGGCAGATGGTTATGCCGGCATGACGGTGCTTCTTGAAGATCTAGTTGTAGCCCAGTTCGACACCTCTGGTTCGGTATGGGACATAAAAATTGACGGTAACACAGCTTTTCTGGCTGCGGATGATGGGGGATTCTACGCAATTGACGTCACCTATCCCTTCATGCTAACCTATCAGGCGTCCTACCGCACACCCGGAGTTGCCAAAGGACTCTTCCTGAATGGTGAAGATATATACATAGCAGATCAGTTTGACCTGGGTATATACCGCTTAGGCACTGCTTCGATTAAACCCGGTTACAGCTTCCAGTTACCAGGCAGTTTCGAATTGACAGCTTACCCTAATCCTTTCAATGCGGTTGTATCTATAAATGTGGATATTCCCTTTTCCGAAAAGACTGAACTTAACGTTTACAACGTTCACGGACAGAGATTGGATCAACTGTTCTTGGGGAGACTGGATCGTGGCGCACATCGTTTCTTGTGGGATGCTGAGAGTTACCCGTCAGGTGTGTACATGATTAATGTGATTGCAGGTAAGAGTGCGACAACCAGGAAAGTAATCCTGCAGAAATAACTGAGAAAATGGGATTACTAAGGGTGCGGGAACAGAGATGCGAGAGCTTCTTCGACCTGCTGCCAGACTGTATCTATAGGCTCCGAGGCATCAATTCGCACCATATTTGGATCGGTCAGCGATAGAAAGATAGCCCTGACTTTTTTCAGGTAGTCGATTTTTTCAAAGAGGTTGGGAGTATCACCCCTGCTGGCGCGAATCCTATCAATTGCCATCTCCGGGTCAAGGTCGAAGAGCAATACTAAATCGGGTTCTTGAGCGATTTTTCTGTTTTTATCGCGGATCATTTCAGTATCGAGTCCCCGTGCACCTTGATAGGCGATGGAAGAGTAATAGTAACGATCTAAAAGCACCGTCACCCTCTCGCTTAGTGCAGGTCTAATGCGCGTGGTGACATTCCATTCGCGATCCCGTAGAAAGAGATTCATCTCCTCTTCGGCTGAAAGCCTGCCGGTTGATGCGGACTGCCGCAGTTTCTGCCCGTGCGGTCCAGAGGTCGGTTCACGGTAGGTGCGCACAAGGTATTTCCTGCTGCTTAACCATTCCGCTGATCGCTGGAGCTGCGTCGTCTTTCCGGATCCGTCAATGCCTTCATAAACGATAAGTTTGCCAGTGTTGTTCATTGCTTTATCCATTCGTAACTTCAACGTAGAATATAGACCAACCGAATTAAATTCACAAGATCAAGTAATGGTTTCTTTCATCTGAGGCGCGAGCCAACTATGCAGAATAGAACCCCACTCTACGCGATACTGCTTTTAATAGTATCAGCATTTCTCTGGCAGAGCTGCCAGAAAGCCCCGGAACCACTTCCTGTAACCGTCCTTCACTGGAATGACTTCCATGCCCAGAATCAACCATTCGAAACTTACATAGATAGCCAGCGCGTGCGAGTCGGTGGAGCTGCATATCTGGCTACACTCTTGGATTCTTTAAGGTTACATTATCCTCGATCGCTCACCTTCCATGCTGGTGATGAGTTCACCGGCACACCCATAAGCGCCATCACCAAAGGGCAGTCGCAGATTGAAATCTTGAACTATCTCAAGCCCGACGCCTACACTCCCGGAAACCATGAATTCGACCACGGATGGATCAGTTTGAAGGAGAGATATAGCGGCGCTAATTTCCCTGTACTGTGCTGTAATGTCTTCGATTCGCTCACTGGACAGACAATCACCGAACCCGCTATGATATTCGAACGAGCCGGTGTGAAAATCGGAGTTATAGGCAGCACCATTCAATATCTGTCCAGTTACGTTTTAAGCGATGCCCTGCCAGGGCTTCGCATCGAGGATCCCGCGCCCATCATCAACAAATGGTTGGATGAGGTGGAAGAGATCACCGACATTCAGATTGCCCTCACCCATCACGGCGTCAATTTGGATAAGCATCTGGCGGAATCATGTCCGCGATTGGACCTGATCGTGGGTGGGCACAAACATGCGCGTCTTTTCGAACCATTAGTCGAATCAGGAGTGCCCATACTGCAGGCAGGAGCCAAGGGTCAGTATCTGGGCTTGTTCAGAGCGGAGGTTGACACCGTGAACGACAGGATTGTCGCTTATACAGGACAACTGATACCGGTTTACAGCGATTCCCTGCAACCCCGGGAAGACATAGCCGTACTGATCGAAGAACAGGAGAGTCAGGTAGCGGAGGGATTGGACAGACCTATTGGCGTACTGCTTGACCCCTGGGAGCGAAACTGGGACGGTGAAAGTAACGTGGGTAGCTGGACTGCGGATGCCATCACCCGGATTACTGGCAAAGACATTGCTTTTATCAATTCAGGAGGTTTGAGGAAGAACGTTCCGGAGGGAACCGTTACAGAAAGAGATATGTGGGAACTGCACCCCTTCGGCAACCGTCTGATGACCTTTAACATGAGTGGCTTAGAGCTGAAGAGAGCAGTTAGCCATCAAGCAAGAGAGATGCGCGACATAAACCAAATCAGCGGTCTGCGTTACCGAGCCAGGAAAAACAGCGGGGAACTCCTTGAAATAACGGTGGGGGGGATGCGTGTGGAATCAGAAAAGATGTACACCGTGGTTGCCAATGAGTACATCACCAGTCACCCGCAGAAATACTTTGGTTTTGAATTAGTGGATCGTCCTATCACCGATACCGGCTGGCTCGATCGTGATCTGGCTATGAAGGCTTTCTTAATGGAGGGCAGGGTGAGTTCCCAAACGGATGGAAGGATAGTGTTGGTTGATTAAGCCGCAATTCTAATTAAACCTGAATCCCGCTTCCCATTCCCAGAATCCGTCACCATCGTAATCAATCCATGAACCTCTACTCCAGATGTAGAGCCCCATAAGCAGTTCGATCTCGCCACCAATCTCAATCCCCTGCATTCTCTCCAACGCACCCCCCAAGAAAGGAGCGTCTTCATCAGTGCCGTGTTCGTGTGGTTCCAGAATGTTTCCGCCCGCATTGTATGAAGCGGTGTTGCCTCCATGCAGGCTTCGGGTCAGGTTCAGGTTTAGTGCGACCCTTCTGTGGGGTCTGTAACGTATATCGAAAAACAGAGTTTCAGTGTTAGGTCCATACCTGTACCCTAACGGTGCAGTCCAGTGTGTGTAAACATTGACTGGATACTGGTGAGTATATATGAAGGGGCGTAACTGAACCATTTCCAGGGTGGCGTCTAAGTTGTCCAGCCCTAAAGGTTCAACACAGGATAATCCCCCTAGCCAACCCAGCTTATTACCATAAAAATCTGTACCTAACTTATTGAAAGAGACGTCATCTACCAGTAGCTCGCCGTAAAGCCTCCAGCCCTTATGAAATATCCAGGTCGCATCGAACGTCAGCAGAGAATTATCTTCATCACCCAAATCGTGCTGAGCAGAATGGAAGAAGTTTACTGGAATCAGGAAAGCCAGTTCAGGATTTCGTTCCCCAAAGATCACCGTCTCCGAAAAAGCAATTCTAAAGCGAGGGTGTGGATCCCATTCTAACCTGTGAGCGGCGATATATTTGTCAGCCTCGATATTGCGAACATACCCGGCAGAGTTGTAAAGCCAGTCGTAAACTTCCGGATATGTCTTTAATGTTCCGAAGACGTAAACCAGCCTCAGATGCGATCCCAAATTAAATCCCGCCTGAACCTGATGAAAGGATGTACCCCAGTCGGATAAGAGCAATTGCCCGCTTTGACCTGGTCCCCAGCGCAGCGGTGTTTTAGTCAGGTGCAGTTCCCAGAACCCTCCCCCAAAGGTCATATCGAAGTTGCTCACGTCATAATTGGCAAATTCCTTCCCTTCCATATTGGGGACCCAGCCGGTGCGGTCTTCATAGAGCTGTGCCCGGTCCCAATACGGTCCCCGTCCTTGTTCTGTATTATCCAGGAAGTCGAAGTATATGCCGAGTTTATCATAGATTTGGCCCCGCAACCGTATCCCCACGGCAGTGATGGCGATAGTTCGGTTATCACCTTCCTGCTGTATCACCCGAGCCATCCCGCGAGGATCAATGTATCCGTCGAATTTATCCGATTGGTACGAGTAGAGGTTCAAACCGTTGCGGTAAAATGTACCCAAGAAGCCGCCGTGTTCCAGTATCCCGGAATGGATCCAATCAATTCTGGTTTCCCCATCCGGGTGTTCTGCTGGTGGAGAATCGATCGCGAACCTCTCCGCATCACGGGCGAATTCCCAGCGCAGGACACTTAGTATATCCCGGTCCACACTGGAAAGCAGATCGGGCTGGCCTGCCAATGCCTCATGCACTTCATCCAAGAGCGCGGAGATTCGCACTCGCGAAACTGGTTTGCTTCCCAGCAGGGGATGTTCTAAAAGCCCCTTTGTTTCCATTCGCTCCAAGAAGTCATAGGCCGAATGATCCACCGGCAGCAACGGGGATTGTGCCAAGATGAGGGTGGGGAGGAGGAGAATTAATAAAAGGCAATATTTCATTTATTTACCGGATTCTCTGGATCAATTTCCCAATTCTTTGGATTGGATCTAATATAACGGCGAATTCTTTCTAACTCAACATTATTTCTGATGATGTGTCATACCCCCCCCATCACATCCTGCGAAATACCCCCACAACTTTACCGGCGATGTGAAATCCGGGTGTGCTTTTATCCACCACGATGGGACCGAAAAAGCGGTTGGCTGGTTCCAGACGGATGTTACTGCTGTCCGGATAGTAATATTTGACCGTTGCCTCATCACCGATAACCGCCACCACGATATCACCACGCCGGAAAGTAGGCTGCTGCCTGGCGAAAACCAGGTCTTTATCGAAAATTCCCGCACCCACCATGGAATCACCCTTAACTCTCAGAGCGAAGGTGTTATCGCCTTTCAAGAGATCCTTATCAACGGCGACAAAGCCTTCCACATTCTCTTCCGCCGTCAAGGGATGACCGGCAGCTACGCTTCCCACGATCGGGATCCTGATCATGGAGGCTTTCAGAGCTGCGTTTTTTGCATCAGGGTGCATCAGTTCAATCCCACGCGACAACTGTGGGCTGCGCTTTATCGCGCCTTTTCGTTCCAATGCCTGCAGAATTCCCCGAACGCCATTGGTGGACTTGATGCCGAAGTTCTTTCCGATCTCCCTGATGGACGGCGGGTAGCCTTTGGTGGAGACTTGTTTGCGTATAAATCCCAACACTTCCTTTTGCCTATCTGTCAGCGGTCGAGCCATTTTTCACCTCCTGGGGCAACTATCCCTTTTGTCTGAACAAATTTGCACCAATAAAATACTGCACAAATGGGCAAAAGTCAAGGATAATTCCGAGATTTCTCTAATTTCCACCTTAAATTCAACCAACTGCAAATTTTTGGTTGCATTCCAAATAATTTCTGCTTATATTTCACGAGATTACCAATGTACCACAGAGTCCAATAACACCACACTCACTACTTTACCGCTTCTTTACATAGGATAACGCCATGGATTTCGATGATCGTTCCGTTGGGGATGACCCCGTAGAAGAGAAAAAGGAATCGGCGTACCTGAATACCGCTGACGTCGCTGCCCTGGTTGGAGTGTCCGCCACAACCATTTCCCGCTATCGTTCAGAATTTGCAGCTTATTTGAATCCCTTCACGCCACCGGGTGGTGGGAGGGGTTATAAGCCCACAGCCGTCGAACTCTTCAAGGTGATTCAGGAAATGAAGGCGCGCCGTGCCTCCTGGTTTGAAATCAAGCAGACGCTGGAGGAGCGCTTTGCCGGAAAAGAACCTGGCGAAGAGACCTTGGGTGCCAGATCCTTCAGGCATTCTCTGGAAACCATTCGCAGAGCGCAGCTCACCATGGCAAATGAGCTGTTCGCGCTGCTGCGTGAGGTAAACCATCGCCTGGATAAGCTGGAGAAGAACGTCAGGCTTCACAGAACCCGCAAAGATGAAGATTTATCCGCCCGCCCTGAAAGCAGAAAGGATGACGTGTCCCTCTCTGAACCGCTCTTCCCGAATAATGAAGATGCAGAGGAGCCTTCAATGTGAGAAAGTCCTCGCTGAATCAGGAATCTGCGAGCTCCTTTATTCTGACCGCACCGTTGGGTTTTCTGGCATTAGCGCTACTCTGCTGTCAGCTTGGCGCACTTAATCCTGTCGTATCCCGTCCCCTGGGCGGGTTTTTATGGCTTCTTGTAGTCTTTCTTTCAGCAGGCAGGCGCAGAGTCCTGTGGTCAATCCTCACGGCAGTTCTGCTTTTCAATCCTATCGGACCCGTGCACCGCCCCGAAGGATTGTTCCTCTTGGCTCTACTGCCCTGGGCAGGAGGATCCTGGGGGCGTCGCTGGATGGGAGCCGCCCTCATAGCCGCAATTTTCAGTTGGATATGGACACACCACCCTGAGTTCTGGTTCGGTCTGGATGAATTATCCGCTGGTATCACCCAAAAAATTGCTGACGCCAATCTATCCTCAGCAGCCTCCGGTCTGCGGCTTATCGGCATAGCCCTCTGTTTTCCCTTAGCATCCATGCTGTCTGAACGAAGAATCATCATCCCTCTGTGCACAGCAGCGGTGTTGGTATTATCGTTATTGATCTACTGGTGGATGATACCACTGCTGAATAGCTATCTTCACCATCACGGTCTGCACGGTCTGCAGGACGCCTTCAGTTTGCAGTGGGCGTTGTTGATTCTGGTGGGATTCGTGCTGACCATTTGGGGTCTTATAGATTCTCCAGAACCAATAGAATCCCCACGCAAACGAGGAACCTTCGTCATCCCTATCCTGGTTTTCACAGGAGCTCTGCTGTCCGGCTGGACTGCTTCAGTCGGGACGCCCCGATACGATAAAGAGGTGGTTTTTTACCATAATGGCTATCTGAACTGGGATCTTCCCCATTACGGAACCTACGGCAGAGGTTCATCCGGCATGTTCGGCTTGATCCCCGATTACCTCTCCTGGCGCGGATTCAAGGTCTCCCGGCAGGATTCCCTCTCCTCGGAAGTCTTAAGCCAAGCCGGTGTCGTGGTCATTATTAACCTGAAGGAGACTTTGAGCTCCCCGGAGACCAAAGCCCTGCAGAATTTCGTATCGAATGGCGGTTCCCTGCTGCTTATGGGGGATCATACCTCTCTTTCCGGCATACGGGAGCCATCCAACAAATTACTGAAACCCTACGGTATCGAACTTAACTTCGATTCAGCTAAGCCACACCGAACTGGATGGTCGGGATCGCTTTCGACCGCCTCCCACCCACTTACTGCCGGTCTGGGATTGATCCGGCAGGGTGGGTCCCAACCCGGCGTTTCACAGATCTGGGTGGGAGCATCGTTAGATTTATCCTCGCCAGCGATCCCTTTGATCGTGGGTAGAGAGAGCTGGTCGGATTCAGGTGATTCCTCCAATGTCAAGGATGGTTATTTGGGCAATTTTCGCTATGCACCGGATGAGCGGCTGGGGAACCAGATATTAGTTGCCGAAGCAATTGCCGGCGATGGCAAAGTGCTGGTATTCGGTGATACGTCAACACTGCAGAACGGAGCACTGGCGCGGTCGTCAAAGTTCGTCGAACGGATGTTCAGCTATATGCTCTCTCCGGTGACACACCCACCCGGCTGGATGAAGATACTGGGAATACTATTGCTGGCAGGTTCACTGCTGATCTGGAGTCTATCCGGCGCTGGCTTTTCCGGATTGACGCTGGGATCGCTGGCGCTTTTCCTGGCGCTGGGATTCTGTCAGAATAGAACTTCCCATTCAGTGGATAGTATAGACATGGGCTGGATAGGAAGTGCTCCACCGCGCGCAGTTGTGGATCTCACTCATGCTCCACGCTGTCCGTTGAACCTGACATCAGCGCAGAGCGTGTGGGGATTGAACAACTGCCTGCTCCGTTCCGGTTTCCTGCCGATTATGCAGGAATCGTGGAATGATAAAGTTATAACAGATGCTAAGGTTATTGTTGAAATTGCGCCGGTGCGACGCTTCGATCGGGAAGAACGTCGAGCACTGACAGTTTTCATGGATGCGGGAGGTTTGCTGATCATATGCTGTGGTTATGAAGAGTACGATGGGTCACAGAGCATCTTGGATGGTTTCGGTGTGGAACCACTGAACGTGCCCCTGGGACCAGCGGAAGTGGCAGAAAGAATGGCTCAAGCGTCCAATAATGGGGAGAATATGCCTGATTCACTGGATATAAATATTCGCTTCCACGAAGCCTGGGAGATAGGAATTTCCAACCCACAGGCTGAAGTGCTGCTGAATGCCTATGACAAACCCGCCTTAGTTTTCCTGCCTCAAGGTGAAGGCGGACTGCTCTACATAGCAGACACGGAATTTTTAACTAACAACAACCTTGAGAGCCCCACGGGGAATTACCATGAGGGGAATATTTTGTATTTGCGGTATTTATTACGTAAATTTGCAGGAGGAAGATAGCGAAGAGGTGATTATGAGATGGATTTTAGTAATGGTGGTTTTGCCTGTGTTGACATTCGCCCAGGACTTCGAATTCCAACAGGAATTTGACACCATTCTGGTTGATATAGATGGGTGGCAGATCTTCGCACCTTGGGGGGGGGGTATACACATTCACACCCGGATCTGTGCAACATAGATTCGGATAACGATTTGGATTTTTTCGTCGGAAGTTCTTCTCATTACGTCGATTATTATGAGAACACTGGAACAGCCACTGATCCTGAATTCGTGTTTGGTGCGAACAATTGGGAGTCAGTTTGTTGCTTCCCAAACAACAGCCACACCAATCCTGACTTCTGGGATCTGGACGATGATGGTGATAAAGATCTATTAATTGGTGCTGGATACGTTCGTTATTACCAAAATGTCGGGACGCAAAATGATCCAGATTTTACAGGTTTTTCAGATACTCTGTTCGAAGCCTCGGGCAATTGGGTTTTTGGAACACATGTTGCGTTAGTTGATTTAGACGACGATGATGATGGGGATCTAATCTGTGGTGAATACCAAGGGCATTTACAATTCTATAGGAATATCGGTACGCCAGACAGTTTTTCATTCTACCTGGAAGATGCGAATTGGATAGGCGTAAATGTAGGTGATAATGCCGATCCCACCTTCTGTGACCTTGATAACGATTCTGATTTTGATCTTTTTATCGGAGATGAAAATGGGAGTATTTGGTACTTTCTAAATGATGGCGATTCAATAACCTACAATTTCATTTATCAAACAGACCATTTTGCCAATATCGATGTAGGCGACCATGCTTCCCCCGAGTTCGCCGACATAGACGGGGATGGGGATTACGATCTGTTTGTGGGATCGGAAGATACTGGGCCTTTCTACTATGAAAATATAGGAACACCGTTCACACCCAACTTTAGCCCTGTAATTGAAAACTACCTGACTATTGACCTTGGTTACTGGCAAACCCGGTCTCAAATCGTTGATATAAATGGAGATGAAGCTCCGGATTTGATTGCTGCTACAACTGATCACCTTTTCTATTTTGAAAACTCGGGAACGGGCGGAAATCCGCATTTTATACTAACCGCGGAAGCCTGGCAGGGTATTTACCAACCTGCAATTAAGCCTTATTTCGTTGATATCGATGCCGATGGCGATTACGATCTGTTTTGCGGTGAAGGGGTCATTCCCGGCCCGCCTTCAGTGGCGTTATATATAAACCGAGGCACGCCTCAGGAGCCCGACTTTGTTCTGCATGATCCTAATTATATCACAAACGAAGACTTTTTTGTGAATACCAGCCCTGGCTTGACGGATATTGATGCTGATGGCGATTACGACATGTTTATTTCTGATGGTGGCGGTAATTTCTTCTACTATCAAAATATAGGCGACTTGTTATCGCCCAATTTTACCTGTGTAGATTCACAATGGCAGGGTATTCAGTTCCTGTATCCGCGCGATGGTTGGAGAGGATTCGATTTTGTTGACATTGATGACGATCAGGATTATGATCTGTTTATTGAAAGTCATGTCGATTATAATTTGTGCTTCTACCGAAATACTGGTACTCCTCAAAACGCCAATATGGTGTTGGAAATAGATGTGCTATTTCCTGATATTTCGCTTGAACCATGTCCCACATTTGTGGATATCGATTTAGACGGAGACGAAGATCTTTTCTGCGGTGAAACAGGCGGCGGCATCTTCTTCTTCCGCAACGTAACCGGTCAGAACGAGGTCGGTCCCAAAAGACCGGATACGCCCTTCCCCAAGTTAGACTTCTCCATCGGTCCCAATCCAGCTAATCCCATCACCTGGATCAGTTTTACACTGCCTTCTCCCTAAGAAGCTACCTTAGCCGTTTACAACATCTTAGGCGCCAGAGTCACCACCCTAACCTCCGGCATCCAGTCACCCGGCACCCACACCCATATATGGGATGCTGCACATTACTCTTCAGGTGTGTATATAATACAGCTTGAGACGCCTCAGCAGACCACTTCGGGGAAGATTACGGTGGTTAAGTAGGGGCAGGCAGGGATGACTGGAGGGCTGGAGTCTTGCAGGTTGTGTTAAGCGTAGCGCAACCCAACAATCACTGACCCCCGAATCCTGATTCCCTAAAAAACCGTACCCACGAAAAAAAAGACTTGCAATCGGATGAAAATTTCATTACCTTTATAGTTCATATCTTACGAATGTCAACCATAATACGAGGGAACAGCTCGCACGCTTATAAGGGAGATCAATGATGGGACGCTTGAATTTGATAATTTCTGTGATGGCAACAATTACTCTGGCAGCATCGATAGCTGCTTCAGGTGTAACTACACACACCTATACATTCGAACAACCGACAGTTGAAATCATCGACGGACAGGCAATGGTGGTGATGGAAAGCGTTCCTAATTGGGGGCTGGTTGGTTCACCGTTGCTGCCTCATGCGCAGATAGCATTACTGTTAACACCGGGAGAAGAAGCAGTATCCATAACTATCGAAACTGCAGAACCGGTTGCCCTTGGTGATGGATACCGGATTGCCTACCGCCACCAGCCATATCCACTTTCTACAAGGTCTTCACATCAGCCTACATCACCTGACGCAGCAATCTACAGCAGTGATGATCATTTCCCCGCTTCTGCCGTTTTTGAAGTGCACACAGGTTTTCTCTGTGGACATTCCATAGCTAATACTCTGGTTTGCCCGGTTATTTATAGACCGCTTTCCGGAGAGTTGTCCTACTACCCCTGGATCGAAGTTACGGTGAAAAGTCAGCCGACACAAAAATCAATTACTGCACACGCGCAGATGCTAAAAGTGAATCCTTCCGTACGGGAACGCGTTGCCGGGTTAATCCAGAATCCGGAAATGTTAGCGACCTATGGTCCTGAAACTCAATTAGATACGGATTTCTGGAACTTGTTGGTTATAACCGGATCTGCATTAGTGAACGATTACCAGGAATTCATCGACTATAAGAACCGCAGCGGTATCCGCACTACTGTGGAAACAGTGGAAGACATTTACATCAATTTCCCCGGTGATGATTTCCAGGAGAAGATCCGCAATTGCATCATCGAGTATTATTCCAATAACGGTATATCTTACGTTTTCCTCTGTGGCGACGTTGATTACATCGATTGCCGCGAATTGTGGGTGCAGGCGGGAACGTACACGGAAGATATCCCCAGCGATCTCTACTATGCCGGTCTGGATGGTAACTGGAATAACGATGGAGACAGCCACTGGGGCGAACCGGGTGAAGAAGACCTGTATGCGGACGTTTTCATCGGTAGAAGTTGTGCTGATGCTGGTGAAGTTACCAATGTTGTGAATAAATCCCTGATGTACCAGACTGATCCTGTAGTAGATGAAGTAGTTACTACCCTCATGCTTGGAGAAGATCTGGGATGGGATAGCTGGGGATGGGAATACATGCAGGAGATTCACCTGGGATCGACTAATTGGGGTTACAGCACAGTTGGAATTGCCGAAAACATAGCGGTGGATTCCCTGTATGAATATCCCGGAACCAGTTGGTCAGGTATGAGTAATCTGCTGCCGCTTCTAAATTCAGGACCGAACGTGGTGCATCACCTGGGGCACGCCAGCTGGAATTATAATTTCAAGTTCTACAATTCCCAGATAACCGATAATAACTTCACCAACAACGGCGTCAATCACAATTTCTTCATAGGATACAGCCAGGGATGCCACGCTGGTGCTTTCGAACACAACAGTTCCGATTGCATAATGGAAAAATTCACCAAGATTGCTCACGCTGCCGTGGCATTTATAGGTAACAGCCGTTTCGGATGGGGGGCATTCTATACTACCGATGGTCCATCTCAGCGTTTCCACAGGCAATTTGGGGATGCGATTTATGGTGAAAACATCACCGTTATTGGCAAAGCGAATCACGACTCGAAAACGGATAACGTGTCGGCAACGTTCTTCGATAACTACTTGCGCTGGTGTTTTTACGAGCTGAACCTCTTAGGTGATCCCACATTGGACATATGGACGGCGGTGCCGGGAGTGTTTACTCCGACCTATGACCCAGAAATTGTACAAGGGTCCATATTGTTCGAGGTAAGCGATATCGGTATGGCAGGCGCGTTAGTTACTCTTTCTCAGGATAACGTCGTACTGGGACAAGGATCTTCGAACGCTTCAGGTATAGCCACAGTATTCTTTTCTGAACCTCTGCAGCAATCAGGTCAATTAGATCTCATGATAACGGCTCACGATATGCTGCCCTATGCAGGGACGGTTGATATAACTGAACCGATACCGCCAGTCAGTGTAGTTTTAACACCGGTAAGCTCACTGATTCAGATCCCCGCCACCGGAGGAAGCTTCGATTACAACATAGAAGCCATTAATAATGAACCTGCCGGCATTTTCTTCAACCTTTGGTGCGATATAACCATGCCAAACGGATCGATCTACGGTCCGGTTATCGGACCGATTGCCCTCTATCTTGCCGAAGGTGGGACGGTAGATCGAGACCGTATGCAAAACGTTCCCGGTGGAGCTCCGGCTGGGGTTTACTCTTTCAATGCCTACGCAGTTGCTGGTACAGATACATCGTTGGATAGTTTTACCTTTGAGAAGTTAACTGCTGGTGATGGTTCAAGCCTGATCGACAACTGGGTGAATGATGGTGAACCGTTTGATGAATGGTTATACCTCTCAGAAGAAGATAATCCAACTGATTATGCTTTGATCGGTAATTACCCCAACCCGTTCAACCCTTCGACAGTTATCAGTTTTCAATTGCCAGTTGCAAACTGGGTGAAACTGGATGTTTTCGATATAAATGGTCGCCGCGTAGGGGTCAACCTTGTGTCGACCCGTCAATATAATGCCGGCACTCACCAGATCACCTTCGATGGTTCTAATCTTGCTTCTGGTATTTACATCTACCACTTGACTGCTGGAGAATTTACCACAACGGGTAAAATGGTACTGATGAAATAGCAGCATAATGATAACTAATGGTTGTAGGGGCAGACCTGTGTGTCTGCCCTTTTTCTATTACAATTTTCCCACAAAAAAATAAACCACTTGACAAATTCAAAAATATTGTGTATATTATTAGAATCACTAACCATAACCACCAATTTAGGGTAGTTCGGAGGAAGCAATGCGTAATCTACCGTTAAACACTCTACTGTGTACCTTAATTGCATGTACAGGTCTGATACTCGATGATTCAATCGCACTGGAATACACGGAATATTCCGGGGGACTGGGATTTCCTCAGTGGGAAGGCGGCCGTTCCGAAATAGAGATGGCTGATATAGACCAGGATGGTAATATCGACCTGATTTCAATTGGTGATCACGGCTCGCCCTACATCAATACCGATGAGCATGGGATCATGGTTTACTTCGGTGATGGTGATGGTCGCTGGCAGGTTTACATGAATGGGAACTTCGGCTACGGCGGAATCTGCGTGGGTGACGTCAACGATGATGGGCATCAAGACGTGGGCTATGCCATGCACCACAACTATTCCGGAAATGATTTCGGCGACCAGTTGATAGAAGTTGCTATTGGTGACGGCACCGGTCAGAATTGGACGCCCTGGGATGACGGTTTAGCCAGTCAGGGTGAAGACTACGGCATGTTCGCCACAGACTTCGGCGACGTGGACAACGACGGCGACCTTGACATAGCGGCAACGTCTTTCGGCTCCGGCAACCCTCTTCAAATCTACCTGAATAATGAAGATGGCACCTGGACTCACAGCCAGGCGGTAACTCCAGGCCCCAACTGCGGGATGCACGTATTCTTCGGTGATATCAATAAGGATGGGAATTTGGACATAGCCACAGCTTACCAGAGCGGCACGGTTTTCTTCGGCTACGGTAACGGTCAGTTCTACCCGGCGGATTACAACCTGCCATCTGGAGGCACGTTAGGTCATACCGGACCTTCTATGGGAGACGTGGATAACGACGGCGGTATGGATCTGGCTTTCACGTCCAGTGGTGCTGTAAAAGTCTGGGTATTCGATGAATCGTCCACACAGTGGGTTGATTATACCGGCAACTTGCCCACAACCGGCGGTTATGGGATGACGCAACTGTGCGATATGAACGCCGACGGATATTGTGACGTGGCTGCTGGAGGTGACGGTCGCGTCACCGTGTGGACCGGAGATGGAACCGGAAACTGGACGGGTGCTGCCACCTACATTATTGAGAACGATCCGGATTGCGATTTCGAAGCATTCCGCGTGGGCGGCGATGCCGATCACAACGGTTACCCGGACATCGTGCATTTGACCGACGAAGGCGGCTGGATCAGCAGTTACAACCATCTGCGTTTCTATAAAGAAACGTCAGTAGCCACAGCACTTAGCATCAAGCCAATGTATCCCAAAGGTGGGGAACTGTTCAAGAGTGGATCGGTACGCTTCATCGATTACTTAACCGCTCTACCTGATACAGGTGTAGTAACAGATGTGAAAATTGAGCTTTCCACCACCGGAGCTACCGGTCCCTGGACGGTCATCGCGGATGACCTGCCCGCCAACGGGCGCCACCAATGGACCGTCTCGGAGGTCGAAACTTCGACAGACTGCTACCTGCGTTTAACAGTATTTCATGGCTGGGCATTCGCAGATGTTATCACATCAGCACCGTTCACCATTATAAACGGAGTGCCGGATGTTCAGGTTACCTTAGAACCGGTAAATCCGCCCATCGTCATCCCCGCGGTTGGGGGCAGTTTCGATTACACTATAGGTTTGGTGAATAACGAAGCCGTTCCCATCGGCTGCAGCGTCTGGATTGATGTGACTTTACCCAATTCCTCGATTTTCGGTCCCGTCATCAATGTCTCCCTTGCCGCTCCGACCGGTGCGATTTCGCGCGTCAAGACCCAGGCCGTACCCGCTAATGCGCCATCCGGAGATTACAGCTACAACGCCTACGTGGGCATCTATCCTTCCGATGTCTGGTCATCTGAGAGTTTCGGCTTCAGTAAATCGGCAACGGATTTCGGTGGTGGAAGCTATACCCAATGGTGGACGAATTTCGATGGATTTGAAGAGGAAATCGTCGGACTGAGCACTCCATCGTCCTACGATCTGGTACAGGTTTACCCCAATCCCTTCAACCCAACGGCAGTTATTAGTTTCGAGTTGCGAGTTGCGAGTTGGGTTGAACTGAATGTGTTCGATATCAACGGTAGAACGGTTCCTGTAGGGGCGAGGCATGCCTCGCCCATGATCAACAGCTGGCGGGATGCAGGTGCGCACGAAGTTACCTTCGACGGATCGAATCTGGCTTCCGGAATATACATCTACACCCTGACCGCAGGTGATTACACCGCGACCGGCAAAATGGTGTTGATGAAATAATAATTATCGGGGAGGATAGGCATTCCTGCCTGTCAGACAAGAATGTCCGACCTCCCCATATTCTACCAACCATGGAGGATACCATGCTAAGAGCAATCTTATCACTTCTAATCAGCGGAGTATTGGCAGTTGCATATTCCTTTGCCCAACCCCCGGACACCCTGTGGACGCAGACCTATGGTGGCGACCAAGGAGAAAGATGCTATTCCATCCAGCAGACTACAGATGATGGTTACATTTTAGGCGGACGTACTGGGTCCTTCGGAGCAATTTCTAACGACATGTACCTGGTGAAGATTGATTCCCCGGGCAACCTGGAATGGGAGCAAACTTACGGTGGCGGTGAATATGAAGAATGCCGTTCCGTGCAGCAGACCTCTGATGGCGGCTACATCCTGGGGGGGAATATCGAGGTCAATGAAGGACATGATATATACCTGGTGAAGACTGATTCATTGGGAAATCTTGAATGGGATCAGACCTTCGGTGGAAGCAGTCCTGAGTATTGCTATTCTGTCCAACAGACAACAGACGGCGGCTACATCCTGGGGGGAGAAACCTTCTCATTCGGAGCAGGAGACTATGATATGTACCTGGTGAAGACCAATTCACTGGGTATAATGGAATGGGATGCGACCTTTGGCGGCAGCGATTGTGATAGATGCAATTCCGTCCAAAAGACGATAGACGGCGGCTACATTCTGGGGGGAGATTCTTGGTCCTTTGGCGCAGGTAATTATGATATGTACTTAGTGAAAACTGATTCATTGGGAAACCAGGAATGGCAACAGACTTATGGCGGCGATGGTTGGGATTATTGCTATTCCGTCCAACAGACGGGTGACGGCGGCTTCATACTTGGCGGAAGTACTCCTTCCTATGGTGCCGGTATGAGAGATATGTACCTGGTGAAGACCGACTCCCTGGGCAACTTTGTATGGCAACAGACCTTCGGTGGAAGCAATATTGATTATTGCTTTTCCGTCCAACAGACGGTTGACGGCGGTTATATTTTAGGGGGGTGGACCAAGTCATTCGGTGCATGTAGTCAAGGGAGTATATACCTTGTGAAGACCGACTATCTAGGAAACCAGGAATGGCAGCAATCTTTTTCTCGTGCCAATCAGACTGTTTGCTATTCCGTCCAGCAGACGGCTGATGGTGGTTACATCCTGGGAGGATATGTCTGGGAATCTGGCATTAATAGTGACATGTACTTAATGAAGTTGGATGCTGGAGGATCGTCGCCGCAGATTGAGGTTACACTTACGCCGGAAAACCCACCGATTGTAATCCCTGCCACCGGCGGTAGTTTCAACTTCAACGTTATTATTGCCAATAGCTACCAAGTGCAACTGATTTTCGATGCTTGGATTATGGCCACTCTGCCTGATAATACGCAACACGGTCCGCTTTTCGGTCCTTTTAATTTTACGTTTCCCGGTGGTGGTTCCTTAGATCGCGACCGAACGCAGAACGTTCCTGCCAATGCACCCCCCGGTGAATACACCTACGATGCTTATGCAGGTGTCTATCCTGATATCATCTGGGGCAGCGACAGCTTCCCATTTGAGAAGCTTTCTACAGGTGATGGCCCAATTGTATCCGATTGGGATAATTGGATTAGAATCCACAACGAAGAGGCGAAATCAGATCCGTTTTTGCCTTCCTCCTTCTCCCTTAACTCAGTTTACCCCAATCCCTTCAATCCTGCCACTACCATCACCTTCACCCTGCCTGTTGCCAGTCTGGTCAAACTGGATGTGTTCGATATCTCCGGCCGTGCGGTTCTTGTAGGGACGAGGTATGCCTCGTCCTTAATCAACGGCTGGCGGGATGCTGGTGTACACGAAGTTACCTTCGATGGGTCAACCCTGCCTTCCGGCATCTACATCTACCACCTGACCGCTGGTGAATTCACGGCTAGTGGAAAGATGGTGTTGATGAAATGACCATATAAAACAATCAACGGTTGTAAGGGCGGACCTGTGTGTCCGCCCTTTATTTCCACAAAATGGGTATCGTGGTGATTAAAGCCATTTTCCCACTTGATTATTTTAATTGAATTAGCTATCTTTACGGCGTTGTAGAGATAGACTACCTCAATTCAAAGGCTTCCCATGATTGGCTGGTATTACCTCTTCTTCTTCCTGTCCGGTTTAACGGCATTGGTTTTCGAAACCGCCTTTGCCAGACAACTCAATCTGATCTTCGGCGGTACTTTACCGGCTGTTTCTGTAGTGCTTGCGGTTTACTTAGGCGGCATGGCGCTGGGGGCAGTTTTCTTAGGTTCACGCGCAGACCACGTTTCTCCTCTGCGTCTGTACGGTTTACTGGAGATTGGCGTGGGAGTATTTGCGCTGCTTGCCGTTATTCTAATTCCTCTGATAAGAAACATCTACGCTGCGATTAATCCATCCGGTTCACGCATTTTAATCCAGTCTGTATTAGCTGTAGTTATCCTTCTCCCCTCAACTCTCCTGATGGGCGCCACCCTGCCAGCGGTATCGAGAGGATTGACGACCTTAATGAAGCAGCGCTTCAGCCGGTTGGGTGGTTTATACGGCGTGAACACCATCGGTGCTGCATCAGGAACGTTGCTTTGCGGTTTTTTCCTCCTGGAACACCTGGGCTATATGAAGACAGTAATCGCGGCGATGTTCTTGAACTTCGCCATCGGATTCTTCGCTATTTACTTAGCAACCAGAATAAAACGACCTGAAAAAGCCCCGCAATTGTCTCGCAAGCCAGCGACGGAACTTTTACGATCCCCTGCTTCGCGTTTGCAGATTCTGCTTCTCGTTCTGGCTGGATTTTCCGGTCTGGCTGCGTTGGGATACGAAGTCGTCTGGTTCCGAATTTTGACGTTCTCTATAGTCGCCGATGCACATGCCTTCGCCTTGATGCTGGGCATCTACCTGCTGGGGATCGGAGGTGGAAGTCTGATCGCTTTGATACGTTTCCGCATAGCGGAGCGCAAGACGGAAGAACCGGCTCACCTGTGGGCTGAATTCGGAGTGTTGGAAGTCGGAATATCCGTTTTGGCCGTGGTTGGATTCTCCACTCTAATCTGGATGAACGTTGATATGCCGCGTCCTGACATTTCAGATCCCTCCTTCTGGTGGAAAACTCTGCGTAACACCATCTGGCAGGCTCTGGTGTTAATCCTTCCGACAACGTTATTGCTGGGATATCTCTTCCCCCTGCTGGTCTCCCTGTACACCACTAACATCAAACGGTTCGGCGGACAGGTTGGCAAGGTCTTGGCGGCAAATACCGCCGGATCCATTCTAGGCATTCTGGGCAGTGGATTTATCCTGATCCCTCTTGTCGGAATCCAGGTGAGTTTATTGATATTGGCGATATTTTCGGCTTTAGTAGGTTTAACCGCTCTGATATTGGGACCCATAAGCAAGGGTTTGAGGATAGCCACCCTCTCATTCTGCCTCGTGGCTTGTATATTAGTATTCTTCCAGTATCCCATCCAACCGCACTTCGGTTTCCTGCAGATACCGAATCATGAAAATGCCAGACTGCTGTATTACCATGAAAGTTCCGACCAGACCGTTATGGTCACAGAAGATCGCCGGGGTCATAATGTACGCAGACTATTACTGAATCAGCAGCAGGCAACTGCCACCGGACTTGCCGGTCAGCGTAAAAATCAGCTCTTAGGACATCTACCTCTGTGGGCGAACCCGGAAGCGAAAAATGCGCTGGTAATTTGTTTCGGCAGCGGCGGTACTTTCGGCGCTCTGGGGCTGTACGATCTCGATCGCGTTGATTGCGTGGAGATATGTCCTTCAGTCATTCAAGCTGCATCGTATTTCACCGAATGGAATGGCAACGTACTTGAAAAACCCCATGTGCGCGTCATCATAGATGATGGCAGAAGTTATCTGCTCACCACAGATGAGCTGTACGACGTCATAACCTTAGAACCTATGCATCCGGGACTAAAAGGAGTAACAGCTCTATACAGCCGCGAATTCTACCACGAAGCCAGAAAAAAATTAAATCCCGGCGGTGTGATCTGCCAATGGGTGCCTCTGTACAGCATGTCAGGGCAGGATGCCAAGTCGCTGATAAGGACAGCTCTACAGGTTTTCCCACAGAGCAGCTTCTGGCTCATCGGTACTGAGGGTATCTTGCTTTGTGCCCGGGATTCCCTCCAAATAGACTGGACCTGGATGAACCGCATGGTGGACGATGAGGACATTCACAGAGCGCTCCACAAAGTGCGCCTGGATGATCCCTGGGCAGTTCTGTCAGGCTACCTGTTAGGACCGGAGAAGCTTAAGGGATTCGTAGGTGATGCGCCCATAATTAGAGATGACAAACCGTTCACCGAATACTCCATCCCCCGCCATCAGCATGTAGATCCCTGGGAAGATATTCTACAATTAGTGGAAATCCGCGAATCACCGCTGGAGTTAATGTATGGAATGTCCGATTCCGCCATGATACTGTTTTCTATTGAATGGGAACAAAATCGCAAAACCTGGGTCAACCGTGATAGAGGTTTTGCCGCTTATCAACAGGGTGATCTGCCAGCAGCCCGGAAGTACCTGGAAGCCACTTATAACAGTAATCCCAACGACAGGTACGCAAATTACTTTTTAAAGGAGCTCTACTGGCGCTATGGTATCGAATTCACCAAGAGGGGGTATATGAATGAAGCTGTCGAAGCTTACCAGAAAGCCTGCATGCTTGAACCGGATGATGCCCATGCTCACTTTTACTTAGCCAATTCTCTCCTGAATGCAGGACTACGATCAGATGCCGCTAAGGAGGTTCAAAAAGCGCTTGATCTCGACCCTACAATTAGCGAAGCTCAGCGTCTCCTGAAAAGGCTACGGCCGAATCAGTAAATAAAAGTGCCTAAATGTTTTATGAATTTTCCCATTGCTAAATCGCTTGAAGTATATTATCTTAAAAAGATTCGGTTCAATTAAAATCGAGAACCATTACATCTAACCCCCCGTGAGTATCCCTTGAAGGTTGAAAAAGAACACATTGGTGGTACGCGTTGGTCACTTACCATAGAAGTACCCAGCGATGACACTCAAACAGAAGTGGAAAAAGAGCTTAAGAAGCTGCAGAAAAATATCGATATGCCGGGCTTCAGGCGCGGACGCGTGCCCCTGTCCATGGTGCGCCAGAAGTATGAACGGTCGCTGCAGCTCGATATCTTAGGCAACAAGATAGGTGAGTACTACGATCAGGCGATCAAAGAAGCTGACATCGGCAAGCCTGTTGCTGTACCTGAAATAGAGATTGATCAGTTAGAAGCTGGCAAGCCGTTGAAATTCAAAGCCGACTTAGATGTCGAACCAACCATCGAATTAGCCGCCTACGACAGCTTGACAGTTGTCAGACAGCATGCCGAAATCGGCGCAGAGCAGGTTGAGAAACAGATTGACAGCTTGCGTGAGAAGCACGCTATCATATCAGAAGATGATGGGCCGGCTACAGAGAGCAGCCTGTTAGAAGCTAACGTGCAGGAGTTGGATGCGGGGTTCGTTCCCATAATTGGACACAAGCAGGAAGACGTAACTATTGACTTGAGACGCGCTTCCGATGATTTTCGCCAATCGCTGATCGGTATTAAGTCCGGAGAGAGCCGCAATGTGAGTCTGATGAGACCTCCCACTTCACCAAATGATAATAAGAAGACAGATTATTTCCAGGTGTCCGTTAAATCCGTAAAAACCCTAGAATTGCCTGAACTGAACGATGATTTCGCCAAGCAAATAAGCAATGACGTTGATGATCTGAAGAGTTTACAGGAAGCGGTTAGCAGAGAGTTGACCAATCAGGTGGAAGCGGTCTCGCATCAACGAGTTACCCATCTTTTAGCTCACCAGGTGGTCGATAATTCCCACCTGGACGTGCCCGAAAGCATGCTGAAGGAGTACCTCGACCGAATTATAAATGATGCCCGTAAGAGTTCCCCTGATAATCAGTTTGATGAGGAGCACGTTCGCAGTCAATTTCGTGATAGAGCAGTTTGGAACCTGAAATGGTACCTTATCAGGAGAAAAATCGCGGAAAATGAGAACCTGAAGGTAGAAGATGATGACGTTCAGAGGGAATTTGAACGACAGGCAGCTATGTCAGGCAAAAAGGTCAAGGAGATCCAGGCCACCTATGATGATGCAAAGAGGCGCAGCCAACTGGATGATGACCTCCTGGAACGGAAAATATTGAACCTGTTATTGTCGCGTGCTAAGATCATAGACAAGACCATACCGTTCGATGAATTTTTCTCAGACGAACACAATGACCACCCACATTAGCAGTGCTTAGGTTAATACCCTGATGAATGCATAGAATAAACTTGCATAAATCAAACAATACGGTTATAATATAGATGCCCTGGAAGAAAACACCCGCAGAACTGGCGCGATTTCTGGATGAATCCCTACAATTGTTATTGGTACTGTTAAGAGTCACAATTTTAATGCCGATGTAAGAAGTGTTTGGAGAACTTACTAATAAACGCAGGGAACTTCTGTCAGAAACAGAGTATATCCTAAATAGAATATAAACACTAAAGGGGGATTTCATGAGTTTAGTTCCCATGGTAGTCGAACAGACGGGGCGAGGGGAACGCGCCTACGATATTTTCAGCCGACTGCTGAAGGAGCGGATTATCTTCATTGGCACGCCCATTGACGATACGGTTGCCAGTTTAATCATAGCGCAGCTGCTCTTCCTGGAAGCAGAAGATCCTGAAAAAGACATCTACATTTACATTAATTCACCCGGTGGTGTAGTCACATCAGGACTGGCGATCTACGATACCATCCAGTACATCAAACCGGACGTGGCGACGATCTGTATGGGACAGGCAGCTTCCATGGGAGCAGTGCTTCTGGCGGCTGGTGCGGCAAACAAGCGGTCGGCGCTGCCTAATGCACGTATCCTGCTCCATCAGGTTATGGGCGGTGTCCAGGGTCAGGCGACAGATATCGAAATTCACGCTAAAGAGATACTGAAGATCAAGCGTAGGTTGAATGATATTCTGGTCAAACATACCGGCGTTCCTTTAGATAAGATCGAAAAGGACACTGATCGTGATTACTTCATGACCGCTGAGGAGGCCAGGGATTACGGTATCATTGACGAAGTGATTGTTGATAAAGAAGATAAAGAGAAGAAAAAGTAAATACTGATGCGTTCGGATAGTTCACAAGTATGCTCCTTTTGCGGGCGCACCGCAGCTCAGGTACAGATCCTGGTCAATGGACCGGACGTCAATATCTGCGACGTCTGCGTTCGTGCTTCACACAAGCTGGTGACACAATCACTGGCTCAGCGCAGCCGCCAACGAGTTGAAAACTTCCCCACACCCGAACAGATAAATCAACGCTTGAACGACTATGTAATCGGTCAGGATGAAGCGAAAAAGCGGATATCTGTTGCCGTTTATAACCATTATAAACGGGTCAATTCCATTTCCATAACCGATGACGTTGAACTGGAAAAAGCCAACATTTTGATGGTTGGACCCACTGGAACCGGCAAGACCTTGATAGCGCAAACCTTGGCACGATTTCTCCAGGTTCCCTTCGCCATTGCCGACGCCACCACATTGACCGAAGCAGGATATGTCGGCGAAGACGTCGAAAATGTCCTGGTCAGACTACTGCAGGCGGCAAACTATGACGTTCCCCAGGCGGAAATTGGCATTGTCTATATCGATGAAATTGACAAAGTGGCGCGAAAGGACAGCAATGCTTCCATTACGCGGGACGTTTCCGGAGAAGGCGTTCAACAAGCCCTTCTAAAACTGCTGGAAGGTACAGTCGCATCGGTGCCGCCTGAAGGCGGCCGCAAACACCCGGAACAGAAGCTGATAAATATAGATACTCGCAACGTGCTGTTCATCTGCGGAGGCGCTTTTCAGGATTTGGATAAAACCGTGATGAACCGTGTTGGGAAAAAGGTCATGGGATTCGGTGCAGAGGGTAGAGGTGACCGGAAAAAGGAAACCTATGAATACTTGAAACTTGTCGAACCCAACGACCTGATGAAATTCGGGCTTATACCGGAACTGATTGGCAGACTGCCTGTCGTTTCAGCCATGAGTGACCTGTCAGAAGAGGCTATGCAGACTATTCTGACCACACCGAAAAATGCCCTGGTGAAGCAGTACCAGAAATTGTTCGAAATGGAAGGCGTCGAGCTGAAGTTTGCAGAGGATGCTTTAAAGGCGATAGTCAAAAAGGCAGTCAAACGGGGAACGGGAGCTCGCGCTCTGCGAACCATATTGGAGGATGTAATGCTGAACCTCATGTACGAATTGCCTTCCCAAAAAGACGTATCACAGGTAACTATCACGGCTAATGTGATCAATAAATTAGCTGAACCGGTCGTGAAACGAAAGGAAAAGAAGAAGAGAGCCTAAGCTGGGAAGTAAATCCTCGCGCTCGGGCTCCACGTCCGGCGCTTTTTTATTGCGATTATAATTATATATGAGCGACTTCAAGGTTAAATTCCTACCTGCTGAAGTCAGCATCGAAGCTGATGAGGGCGTGTCTCTGCTGGAAGTGGCACGGCGCGCTGGCTATGTAATGCAAAGCGAGTGCGGAGGTCAGGGCACCTGCCGCCGCTGTAAGGTGAAGCTGGTTTCCGGGGACGTTTTTCTAACTGGCGAACCGAATATTTCATCAGCAGAGCGAGAACAGAATCTTACCCTGGCGTGCCTGGCGCGAATAGTTGAAGACATTATAATCGAAGTCCCCGATGAATCCGAACTAACTTTTGCAAAGGATGAATTTAAACCTCAATGGCTTCCCGGCGAACACCCCGGTGATGAACTTCATACCTTCGCCTTAAAAGTTGATCCTCTTCTCCAATGCCTCTCCATTACGGTTCCTAAAGCAACTCTTCAGAACAACTCTTCCGACTTTGATAGACTCTGTTCAACACTTGAAAGGGAAGGCTGCAAGCGTCCTTTCAAAGCTGACATTAGTATTTTAAAAGGTCTGTCCTCTGCATTAAGAGAAGATAATGGATTCCTTAACGTACAGACTGTGAGAATAGGTAACACTACTGAAATCTGTTCGCTGGATACTACTGAGGAAAGACCCCTTTACGGCTTAGCTCTTGATATAGGGACAACCACTGTTTTCGGTAGATTGATAGACCTCTCATCCGGCGAGGTGGCTGCAGAATCGAGTGAATACAACCGGCAGATACCCTGCGGTGGTGACATCATCCATCGAATTATCTACGCTGGCAATGAGAAGGGGCTGAACGAACTTAATCAGTTGGTGCTTGATACAATTGGCAGCATATTTGGTAATCTGATAAGCGAGGTTGATGCCACAGAAGATCAAGTGGTGGCATCCGTGGTGGCGGGCAATGCCACCATGGAGCATCTCTTCTTAGGGATGAACCCTAAGTCCATCAGGGAAGATCCCTACGTACCTACGGTAACAGAGTTTCCCCTGTTGCAAGCGGGGGACGTCAATATGCCACAAATGCCACATAGTGCTCCCATGTTCTTATCACCTGCAGTAGCCAGCTATGTAGGTGGGGATATAACCGCTGGTCTGTTAGCCGCTGGCATCCACAAATCGGACCAACTCACTCTGTACATAGATCTTGGAACCAATGGGGAGGTTGTCTTAGGGAACCGGGAGTGGTTGACGGCATGTGCGTGCTCCGCAGGACCCGCCTTCGAAGGGAGCGGGGTGAGATGTGGCATGAGAGCTTTACCCGGCAGCATTGATGCTGTGGTTCGCGACCTCGATTCCGGTGGATTGACATACAACGTTATCGGAGGTGGCACGCCCAGGGGTATATGCGGATCAGGGTTGATAGACCTGTTGGCGGAACTGCATGCGACAGAAATAGTGGATGCTCGCGGTAAACTCCAGCAGGAAAAGGACGGCAGAATACGCAAAGCTAACCGCAAAGCTGAGATGGTACTCTTCGATAAAGTTCAAACTGGCGGAGCCGAAGACATCGTCATCACGGACGTCGATCTGGATAATCTCGTGAGGACCAAGGGCGCCATCTTCGCAGGGATAATGACTTTGCTTAAGGGTGTAGGGCTTCAAGCTTCTGAAATAGAGAGGGTGGTGATCGCCGGTGGTTTCGGTAGAACTCTGAACATTGAAAACGCCATCAGAATAGGTATGCTGCCTGATCTCCCCAGAGATAGATTTGAATATATCGGCAACGGCTCCCTGCGCGGAGCCGGACTGGCACTGCTATCCCGGAAGATGTGGGGAGAGCTCCACCAGATCGCCAAGATGATCACCTACTTCGAACTCTCCACCTGGCCCGGCTACATGGATGAATACATGGCCGCACTGTTCCTCCCCCATACAGATGCTGCGTTGTTTCCATCAGTGCTGTAAGTACATGTCATTCCGGACATACCGGGACATCGAGCCACTGAGGGGCCTTACGGCCTGTCCCGGCCACCCGCCTAAATATAAAAAACCCGCCTCTTGCGAAGCGGGTTGTGTGTTTTCAGTGGGTTGGGTTATTCGATCACTTTGACGCCTGTAGCCATAGGACCTTTAGGACCCTGGCCAACTTCGAACTCCACGCGCTGATTTTCTAACAGCTCGTTGCGGAAGCCCGCGCCGGTAACCTCATTGGCGTGCACGAAGACATCTCCGTCCGTGTCGTCCACCGTAATGAATCCAAAACCTTTACGTGGATTGAACCACTTCACTGTACCTTGTGACATTACTTTACTCCTGACTTTAATGTAACTGATATAACTTACTAGAATGCCACGGTACCCTAACGAAGCGCTCCAAATGCTCAAACTAAAGTATAATGACAAACTGTATGATATAATATACGCATATTTTTACGGAATAATAACTTTATTATGATTATTTATTACGCAGAATTTATTCTGAATATATAACGAATCATAACGCATTCCTATAAATATCGACGATATCGGTTTCTGAAATGTCTGCAGGCGTTATCTGGATGTCACTCTTCTTAATGGTCTTTACAGCGCGCGGGTGCCCCGAACAGGACGTAAGCCCAATTAGTTCAATAGGTTGGGTTAAGTACAGCGCAATCCAACATTAAGCTACCTCCGAATCCCAAACCCTCACACCACCAACTCCACCACATCTCCATCCTGCAGCACGTAGTCGCGGCTGACTTGCTGCCCATCGAAAGCACCACTACCCCAAAGCCTGGCAGTTTTCAATTTAACTAAGAAATCCTTGTGCACCTGCCCGGCGAATTCCTCCACGGTGCCGCCCTTTTTCATAACGAATGGAGCTTCCAAATTCGGTTCCTTGCCGGGGCGCTTGGAATAGATGCGCACGATTTTCAGCGCCTCATACACCGCTTGCTTGAACTGGTGGACATTCCTGCCGGTCTTGGTGGACATGGAAATGAAGGAACATTCATTTTCATAGAGTTCACACAGCGCCCCAAATTCCTTATCCAGTTCCCAGTCATCGTGTTTGTTTACCACGATCAGTGGTCGGTGGAGGTCTTGGCTGGAATCGGAAGCAGGTTCATTCTCAGTGCAGGATACCTCTATGCGGTGACTTTTAAGTATCTCTACACTGTCTTCCAACTGCTGGATGGGATAGTCCTGCAGGTCCAGCAGAATAATCATGAGATCGGCGCCGCGAATCAGTTCCCGCAGTTCCGGTTCCATGTATTCTCGGCTAAGCGGCGGCGTATCGATCAACTGCACCTGAATGTTTTCGATGAGCATCATGCCTGGGGTGGGAACCCAGGTGGTGAAGGGGGCTTGATCTACCTTGGGTTTGGCATTGGTCAGGTTGGTTAACAGGGATGATTTACCGACGTTGGGGCAGCCGACTAAAGCCACCCGCCCGGCGCCTTCGCGATCTATCTGGAAGGAGGAGGTCTGCCTGCCCTTCTTCTTGGATGCCTGAGCGGCGTCTTTCAGCTTGGACAGCTTGCGGCGCAGATCCGCGCGGAGGTGATCGGTGCCCTTGTGCTTGGGTATGGTAGCGATCAGCTCTTCTAAAGTACTGATCTTCTCCTGCGGTGAGCTAGCCGCTTTGTAGCGTCTTTCGACCTCGAAATATTCCGGAGGCAGGTTTGTGGGCATGATTACCCCGGTCGGTCTGTGATGGTTAACTGCTGTGATTAGAATGTAAAACGATCAGGCGATAAAATCAAGTGGAAATGAGGTGGATGCAGCTAAACTAGTGATGGGTAGCGAGCGCTGTTTTTGTCACTGTTTTCAATGGGGTATGGTGAAAAGCAGGTGGAATTTCAGGATTTTCCTAAAAGACAGCCTGCACCATAAGCTGAATTGCATCCTGACCGTCAAGATCAGATTCGACATAATTGATCATGATCTTGGTCTGGTGAATATTATCAGGGTTCAAGTAATAATTAAACCCTACAGTAATGTTCGCCTGGTCCATTGCGTCATTAGTAACATCGAGTTGTTCGTACTTAACGACAGGTTCGATCCCTGGATGCAGTAGATAGCCAGCTTGAGCGTAGAAATCGGTACCATCGGCATCATTGTTCTGGGCGTCGGTTCGTGACATAAACTCACCTTTTATGCTGAGTTCTTTCATTAATTTTACATGTGTGCCAACACCGAAGATACTCACACTTTCCTGCTGATCCACGCTCGTCAGAGCAGAACCGAAATAAGTTTGCACATATACCACTTTCTGCGGATTAATGCTTAACCGGCCTGCTACGGTGTAATCATTACCTTTCGCAGGATCGCCCACCGTATTTGCCTGGTTGGGACCGGAATTAAACGCACCCGCAGCAAAACCGAAACCTATCTGCCCCAACTTGCTGGCGTGAACCATAGCACCGACATTACGCTCAAAAACCAGCGCCTGTCCTAATCCGCGTTTAACCAGATCGAGTTTGGCGCCGGAAGCACAAAATTCCATGCCTATTGGGGTTTTGAATTTCCCCACCGAGACTTTGATATTCTCATATACCTTGATTTTGATCTCTGCATCTTTTATAATGGCGGGAGTTTCGCCATCTTTGTCGACGTCAGTGTCCGTTTTCATGAAATCCACTTGCAGCTTATATTCCGCCAGATCATTCAGCTTCCCTTTGGCGATCAGTCTCACACGATCAAAGTCAAACACAAAGCCCTTGTTATCCTGCGTCTTAATGACTGTAGCCTGTGTAAAGCCGTGCAGTTTAACCGTCGGCTCAGCCTGAATTTGAGCAGCGAATAATCCTATCAGCAAGATTATTCCAATTAGAATTATCCCTCTTTGTCCTTGCATGAGTATTTCCTTTTTTTCGCTTAATGTCTTTCATTTGGCTTAATGTTGGATTGTGCTGTACTTAACCCAGCCTGCAAAACTGCAACTTATGGAGAAACGGCAGCAAATTTAAGGTAAACCGGTCAGGCGATAAAATCAAGGGGAAATGGGGTGGATATGGTGGAGGGGATAGATTTCGTAGGGTAGGCTAAGTGTAGGCGTAGCCGAAACGCAGGCTACCATAATATAGATCTCCCCGTCAGTCTGCCGACTGACACCCCCCTTGACAAGGGGGGACACACACAAGCCCCCCCTTTTTTTCAAGGGGGGAGTAAGGGGGGATCAAAGAAGATAAAGGCCACCCGGAAATAAATTTCCGGGCTAAAAATATGCTATCCCGCCGTGGCGGGATGCTTTTTGTGTTTTCGTCCCTCTTTAGCGGGACCGACATTAAATAGCCCGGGAATTGATTCCCGGGAAGATAAAATGAAACCCAACCCTGAAGAGGTCGGGGCACCCCGGTGGAAAATATTCATACCGGGACATCGAGCTGTCCCGGCCACCCGCCGCCGCCGATTTTTTTACATTTCGGGCTGGCGACAGATGTGACGCAGGTGATTTGATCTCTCCGCACAAAAGCGACAGAATTTTTGACTCCCAAGCACAAAATTTGAAATTGTGCCATATCTGTCGTTTTTGGTGGTTATGTGATTGTTTTTCATGCGGATTAGGTTGTCAGTCATTTTTGTCGCCTGAGACAGATGTGTCGTTGTCAAGAAACTATAAATGGAAGCGGGAAGATGAAGGATGAACCGAGAGAAAGTTGTACATATCCGTAGTGTTTCCGGAGATATCAGAGATCATATATATAATATACAACAATGCTGGCAGGAAATGCAAGAGAAAAGTGGGGAAATTGGTGGTAGGAGAGATTTTCCAAGAGGTGTCGGGGTCAGGGATACCACAGGCGCAGGCTGACAATCCACAGCAAGCTGTGGGGCACCCAGGGGAATTTACTTGTCAGCCTTTGGCTGATTCCCGGGGAAAGAAAGGTGTGTCCGGGACATCCTGACTTCGTCAGCCCCTTTGGGGAAGCTGTCCCGGCCACCCGCCGGGAGACAGGCAAGAATGCCTATCCTCCCCAGATAAACCTGTTGGGTTGTGCTACGCTTAACCCAACCTACAGAACTGGAGGGGTAGGGCACCCGTCGCCCGGAAATTCTCCGTAGGAGTCCTTTGGACATTCCCGGGAAGAATAAACGAAACCCGGCCCTGAAGAGGTCGGGGGACCCCGGTGGAAAATATTCATACCGGGACATCGAGCTGTCCCGGCCACCCGCCGCCGCCGATTTTTTTACATTTCGGGCTGGCGACAGATGTGACGCAGGTGATTTGATCTCTCCGCACAAAAGCGA
>NJBN01000007.1 GCA_005223185.1 candidate division LCP-89 bacterium B3_LCP | reverse complement strand
CCCTCATCTGGGATATCGAAATAACGGCAAAACACCATTATTATCGTTTAACGAATTCAAAGAACAAAACGAGAAAAAGGTCGCTTAATCTGATAAAAAACTGTCCGGTAAGCTATTGACTTTTACAGTCGAGGTGGAGTCAGAACCCCTCGTCTGACTCCTAAACTGCTATGATAAAAAGCGGTTCCGGAGTGGTTCATGACCACCCAGAGGAGTAGGGTGGACTAAGTGAAGACGAAGTCGCAGTGCAGTCCACCGATAAACCTATCCCCAAAGGGGATATACAATAATAGCCGCAGGTAAAACCTGCGGAACAGGGCAATCAAAACACCCCATACGATCCTGAAGGGATCGAATAGCAAACTGCATTTAATTTGACCCTTTCAGGGTCTAGCGTATACTCGGGACCTATACCACAGGCTGCGCCTGCGGTTACCATTGTTACGCCCCTGCGGGGCTTGAATCTTTTAGCGTCAGGTTACACCGCCCTAAAGGGCTCCAAGACCTGAGGCAACAGAAATATTCGCCACAGTGTCATTCCCGACCCCGATCGGGAATCCAGTGGATGAATTCTAACGAACATTCACTGGACTCCCGTTTTCACGGGAGTGACATGCTTGCAACATTTATACAATAATTTAAAAGTCTCTTTTTTTCAAGGGGGGAGAAAGAGGGGATCAATTTAGTTATCAGCTCACGGTTCTACACCGATTTCCTTCAACCGCTCTATAGCCCACTCAATTTTAGGTTCCGCACCGACTTCTCTATACAATGTCAGCGCCTGGCGGTAATACTCTTCTGCTTTCTTAAGGTCACCGCTGGTTTTATAGACTATGCCTAAGTTGCCGTACTGGATAGCCATCCCTTCTTTTCGACCAAGCTCCTCGTTGATCTTCAAGGCTTTCTGGTACATCTCTTCGGCACGGTTGAGGTCGCCGCGGATTCCGAAGACATTACCCAAGTTTCCATACTGGTTAGCCATACCCTCTTTGCTTCCAAGTTCCTCGTTGATCTCCAGCGATTTCAGGTACATCTCTTCGGCTTTTTTTAGGTCGCCGCGGATTTGATAGACATTGCCTAAGTTGCCGTAATGGTTAGCCATGCCCTCCTTGCGTCCAAGCTCCTCGTTGATCTCCAGCGCTTTCTGGTACATCTCTTCGGCTTTGTTTAGGTCGCCGCGTGTTTTATAGAGTACGCCTAAGTTGCCACGCTGAATTGCCATGCCCTCTTTGCAACCAAGCTCCTTGTTGATCTCCAGCGCTTTCTGGTACATCTCTTCCGCCTTTTTCAGATCGCCGCGGGTTTGATAGACGTTGCCTAAGTTGCTGTAATCTGAAGCCACGCCTTCCTTATTGCCCATCTCATCATGTATTTTCAACGCTTTTTGGTACATCTCTTCGGCTTTGTCAAGATCGCCGCGGATTTGATAGACATTGCCTAAGTTGCCGTAATCAGAAGCCATACCTTTCTTGTGACCCAGAGATTTCTCTATCTCTAATGATTTAAGGTGCATCTCTTCGGCTCTGTTCAGATCGCCGCGGGTACCATAGACCAATCCTAAGTTGCCGTAATTTGAAGCCATTCCCACCTTGCGACCAAGCTCCTCGTTGATCTTCAGCGCTTTAAGGTGCATCTCTTCGGCTCTATCAAGATCACCGCGGGTACCATAGACCAATCCTAAGTTGCCGTAATTTGAAGCCATTCCCACCTTGCGACCAAGCTCCTCGTTGATCTTCAGCGCTTTAAGGTGCATCTCTTCGGCTAGCTTCAGATCGCCGCGGGTTTTATAGACTATGCCTAAGTTGCCTACAGCAATAGCCAGAGCGATCTGTTCTTCTTCAGAATTCTCCTCATCTGAAATCAATTCTCCAGCTAATCTGGCGGATTCTTCCCAGGCATCTGCTGCCTCATTCAACTGAGAGATGCGGTAATGAGCAATACCTATCAGATTATACAGCGCGCAGCGTTCGCTGGTTTTGGGATTGGCTGATAAACCCTGGCGGTAATACTTTATGGCTCGCAGAGTAGCTTCTGCATATTGCTTAGCGGCTTCCTCATAGCCCTGTTGAATGGCAGTAGCTATCTTCTCAGCTCGTGCCTCCTCTTCTAAGCCTTTTTCTGCAAGGCGACGTAGCTCATCGTTTTCAGTATCGTTCAGAATTTTCTTAGAATGCTGTGCTTCCAGTAATATATCCTTAGTGGTTTCGGCGATTTTCCGGATGGTCTCTTCTGACAGATCTGGTTTAAATACATCAAAGCCTTGCGGTATCCCCTGCAGGAGGAGCAGAAGAATGGCTAATAAAAAATATCTATGCTTTGGGCCGCTTGATTTAAGACCCATTACTGCTGTCGCAATAGCAGCAATAATTCCGATCAATCTGAGAATGATAATTAACATCCAAAACCTCGTTCGTTTTCTGGTGAGGGTAATATACGGCTTCTGTTGTCAAATGTCAATGGGTTTGGTGGGTATTGTTGTGATGGGGGGGTAGCCGAGTAGGGTGGACTAAGTGAAGACGAAGTCGTAGTGCAGTCCACCGATAAACCTATCCCCGAAGGGGATATACAATAATAGCCGCAGGTGAAACCTGCGGAACAGTGCAATCAAAATACCCCGTACGATCCTGAAGGGATCGAAATTCACCCCAAATTCTCTTGCTTTTTCCCTATAACCGTTGTATATTATATATATAACATCTAATATCCTCAACAATCTTACCTAAAAACACATCCCAACAATGCACCACATCCATACGCTACCATCTCCCCGTAGCGTCAATAATGTCGCAGCCTAAAATCACCCACCCAATTCCAGCACGAATTGCAAGACAAATATGTCGGACAAAACTGACCGCCACAATTTGTCCGCCAAATCTGTCACACTCCCTGCCTCTAAGGGTAATGAGCGGGAATTTTATTCTCTACTTGATTTTAGCCTTTTTTATTATTATATTATTGGTAATCGATCATAACCCTGCCGCGCTGCTTAAACAGTGACGATTCCAGGTTAATTCAGTTCGTCATCTTAGAAAGGAAGGATCAAATGATGCGTGTATTTAAATTCTGCCTGTTGCTGTTGCCGATGTCAGTAGCGTTAAGTCAGGCTCAAATAGTTCTTAGAGCACCGGATTTCCCCAGCACCGCTGGTATGGTATTCGAATATTATTCGGAAGATGGGGATTCGATACCGGTGAACGTGGGTGTGCCCGGTGGACCTCAAACCTGGGATTACGCCATCGGCGATACCAGCAACATAAGCACCGATACATATTTGGACCCGTCAGTTGCACCTCCGGAACTGTCGCGGGCTAATTTGGTGATAGAGACCTCGCAGTTAAATCAGGTGGGGCTCACTGAAGCCGGCATCATGTATGCATATCTCCATCCCATGCGTTTGATCGTCGGGGGAGTGCTGGCAGAGATTGAGGGTGAAGAGCTGTTGCTGATCTTTAATCCTTATCTCAATGCGTACAATCTACCCCTCTACTTCGGTCGAACCTGGTCGAATACCATTGATTACGATGAGATATTCGAGTTTCCCGAATATGACATCAGGATAGAACTTCATGCCACCATGGACAGTGAAGTTGACGCTTATGGTACCACCATAGTTCCTCTGGGAAGATATGAATCGCTCAGGATGCGTAACGACGTCATATACGATCTTACAGTTTACATCCGTCTCCTTTGGGTTTGGGTTCCAATATACGAAGAACACAAGGAAGCCATCAACTACGAATGGCGTGCCGCGGATGTGGGCACCGTCCTGCACATCACCAGCGATTCGATGGATCCCTACTTCAGCTACGCCAAATCGGTGCGCAGGTTGATGAATAGCACAACTACTGCGGGAGATACGCAGGTACAGCCGGTTGCCTCAACCGTTCAGATGCCTGAGACCATTGAACTCATCTGCAACTATCCTAATCCCTTCAATGGGGAAACGGTGATCTCATATAGTCTCACTGAATCGGCAAACATCGATTTGAGGATTTTCGACGTGATGGGGAGGCAGGTGGAAGTGTTGGATCAAAGTCATCATCAGGCGGGGGTATCCGAAGTAACCTGGAAGCCGCAAAACCTGTCTGCGGGGCTGTATTTCATGCGGCTTCAAGCTGGCGATCAGGTGGAACAGGTTTCGTTGGTGTATTTGAAGTAGAGAAAGCTGAACCGCAGATTCACGCAGATAACACAGATTGCACAGATTTATTGGTGGACTGCTACCGTCGATTGACGGACTTAGTCTGCTCTGCGAGACTGACATAATAAAGCCGCCAGATTCTGGGCAAGCCAGAATGACGGCTTTATTATTTATTCACTGGATTCCGGATAAGGCAAAAGCCTTCCCGTAATGACAAATACTCCAGCCATCCTGTCATCCCTGCCTGCCCCTTCGGGGCGGACGCAGGGATCCAGAGGGTTAATAGCATAACACCAGGCGGACACAGAGGTTCGCCCCTACAACAGCAGGAAGGACCTCTTTAATGTTGCGTCAGGTCTTGGTTCCTTTTAAGGAAGTGTGACCTGATGCTTTTTTGTCTGAATTAGGTAATTAGTGGACTGCGTCCATCAGCAGACGGACTTAGTCCACCCTACTGAGCTACATTAGAAAGGGCGGGGGAAGCACCCCCGCCCTACGGAATATTAGGGATTTATTGGTAAACTACTTAATTAGCACTGCCTTCTGGGTGAAGGTACTTCCCCCTGCTTCCAGCCGATACACATACAACCCCGTCGCCAGATCAGAAGCATTCCAACTCACCGCGTGCCAGCCGGTTTCTCTGTATCCATTGACTAGCGTTGTGATAAGTTGACCGGCAGTGTTGTAAACCTTCAGGTTTACGACTCCCGCTTCCGGCAGCGCAAAGTGAATCATTGTTACCGGATTGAAGGGGTTAGGATAGTTCTGTGCCAAGATGCATTCTTGCGGTAATGCAGAAAGTAATTCTGTGCTTCCGCTGAATTCCTCTCCCGTGTTCAACCAATCGCCCAAACCGGAATCATCGACACCGATCTTTTCGAAGTGGAAGCTATCTTGCGAATAGATCACATTGGGGTAGTCACCGATGTAGGCGTGATAGGTATAATCCCCGGCAGGAGCGGCTCCCGGCACGGTTTGAGTTCTGTCACGATCGATAGTTACGCCGGCTCCTAAGGTAACATTCACGGGACCTAAGGTAGGACCATACTGGCTGCTTGATGGCAGCGTTACATCGCACCAGACGTCCGCATTCACCGATGTCGATCCACTGTTGGATGCTTCAATATTGTAATCGAAACTGCCACCAGCGGCAGGAATCTGGATGGGCGTTCCGTAGGGTGCCAGAGCGATGGTTACCTCCTGTGTAATCGGAGTTATGCTGGCAACGCTCAAGCGCACTTCATCTATAAAACCACCGTCGCGGGTTACGCTTCCATCGGTCTGCAGCCTGTAGCGCACCTGTAAATTGGTCGCGGAAAGCTGTTCATCCAGGTCGAAAATCTCCAAGGTCCACCAGTCCTGTTTGCTGTTGTGGTAGTTCACCTTCTGCCAGTTGCTGCCATCGGTTGAAATTTCCGCGAAGAGAGAATCGTAGTTGGTTTCACAGTTGTAGGTGATGTAGTAAGACAGAGCTGCATAGTCATATTCAGTCAGATCGAAGGAACCGTTGTTTGTCAGAGATATGTTCAGGTTGTTACCGTATTCGCCAGAAGGGCTGTCCGCAGCGGAAAGTGATCCAGAGTAAGAATTACCTGAAGTTCCCCAACTACCTTCCGCATTCCATGAGCCCAGTCCAGCTTCAAATCCATCATAGAAGATGCTTATCGGTCCCCATAACTCCAACGGAGTCATCCAGGCACTTAAGATTATGGGAAATTCGATGATCGAACCATCGCTAAGACTCATGATACGCAGAGTGTATTCCCCCTCATATACATCAGCAAAAGTGAATTCTCCGTTGACGTTGGTCTCTGTCGGATTATAGGGTGTATCCACCAGAGTTAGCCGTGCAGAAAGCCCTCCCCCAACGGGATGATGCAGAGTTCCTGTAAAAGTCATCTGATCAGCCGGTTGCAGCGCCACATCTTCACGGGTAACCGTCCCTTGCAGTACCACAACATCTGTCAAATGGGCAGGCCAGTAGCCGAATCTGGTTATGTCCAGATCGTATGTTCCGGGCATCAGAGTGCTGTGATAATCACCCACATCTGGATCGGTGAAAGTGACAAAATCATCCCGACCTACAACTTTAACGTCAGCCAGCAGGGGCAAGCTGGTAACAGCATCGGTAACGACTCCTCTTATCCCCCTGTGAGCGAACTGCATATATGCTATCATCGATTCACGGTTGTCATCCCAGAGTCCTGGTATAGCAGACGGTGAGGGCCAGGCGGTGTTGGACAGCTCCATGGTGATGTCCATATCGCCCATCCAGTGGTAGTTCCAGTCCTGCATACCGCCGGAAATCTGATACCAGTCCGCACCATTGACAGTACCATTGGTGAAGGATCCGAAGTTGTTATTCCACATGGGAGAATTGTTCCATGAATATGTTTCTGACGCTGCCAGGACGACGTCATGATTATCGCAGTAGACGGCATTTGCCTGCGGATCGAAGCCGTGATCCCAGGGGTAATTGGCGACTAACGCTCCTGTATGAAAGTTGGCTGAGAATACCGGCTGGTGACCGAAATTCCAGTTCATGACGTCCGCGGTTTCGATCTCTCTGCCGGCAGTAGTGTTGACCGGGTCGTCCACCCGGTCGGGGAAGTTGCGGTTTAAGTCCACTCCGTTGGCATTGTAGCGGCTGCCCATGGAGTTGCCGTCGGGGTTCATCAAGGGCATAATCCAAATTTCGGTTTCATTCACCAGTTCGGTCAGTTCAGGATCGATGCCGTATTCGTCAACCAGCAGATTGATGAAATACATGCACATTTCCGTGCCCACCGGTTCGTCACCGTGCATGGTGGATATGTATTTGAATTCCAGTTCATCCTCTTCCACGCCGACGTTGTCGGAAATATTCATGAACCACAGAGCCCGTCTCTGCACAGTAGGACCGACATTGTGCAGTTCGCATATACTCGGATTAGCAGCGGCGATAGCCTGCAGTTCAATCAGCATTTCATCATAAGTGTGGTATTCGCGCAGGGGGTCATCTGTGCCTTCGGTTTCGGATTTCAGCTTCAGAAACATCTCCCGGGCAAGGTTAGGGGTCGGCACGGCACGATAACCCAGTGCGCGCAACAGTTCCGCTTCATCTTCGTTAAGGAAGGCTTCCACCGACAGGCTGCCGTCAACCGAAGAGCGGACTATGTCTAAGTTGTATTGCGCCAGCTCCCGCAGGGTTGCATCATCCTGAAGATAGATTTTATGCAGAGTGCGAGTAAATGGTTCACCCTGCTGGTCAACTGATGCCACGCTGATTTGCACCGAGGCGGTCATTATGGCTATTATAGAAATAACTACTATCTTACGCATGGAAGACTCCAGAGTTGGATATTATTTGTCTTAACCGCAGATTCCCACAGATTACACGGATTTCGCAGATTGAAACGTAGGGGACGCCTGCCCCTTCGGAGATCTTGTATCGACCCACTGGTGTATATAAATATACGAAAAACAAACCGAAAAGTCAAGCGATGTTGAAAATATCAGGAAAAATTACCAGTGAAAAAAATAGCACTTGACAAATATGAAATGATTGTGTATATTGTTACGTTGGGGACAGTGGCGACTACGGGCTTTTATACCGTCATTCCAGCTTGTCTGGAATCTGACGGCGTGTTCATGTCAGATTCTGGACGCACTTCGTTTGCCAGAATGACATGAACGATAACAGGGGCGATTCCGATGCCCTGATCATGAGATTTGCAAAGGAGGAAACCCACCATGAAAGCTTCTAAAACAATTTTCTGCCTACTTTTGCTCTGCTCTATCACTCACTCCCAAACCACTATACCCGGTGGCAATGTTTCCGGTACCTGGGAAGCAGCCGGTTCTCCCTACCTGATTGAAGGAGAAATTACCATAATCAGCAGCGACACACTTCTGATAGAACCCGGTGTGGACGTTATCTTTCAGGGGCACTATAAGCTGATAGTAAACGGCTGGCTTCTGGCGGAAGGCACCGAAAGCGACTCGATTCTCTTTACAGCGGCAGATACCAGTGTTGGCTGGCATGGGATACGGTTTATCGATGCGCCTGATAGTAGTCAATTGACTTATTGCATAGTACAATATGGACAGGCAACTGGTGCTTCATCGGATAATGATGGAGGTGGTATATTCTGCCAAAACTCAAACCCTACAATTTATAAATGCTCGATAAATAATAACTCTGCAGGATGCGGTGGTGGGATGTACCTTCATCAATCCAGTCCAATTATAACAATGTGCGATATAGAGGAAAATTTTGCAGAGTGGGGGGCTGGAATCTGTTGTAATCAATACTCAAATCCAAGAATTATTTCCTGTATTATTTATAATAATAATGCCGAATTCGATGGTGGTGGAATTTATCTTTCTCATTTATCCAATTCGATTATTGATTATAGCAGCATTGGTGAGAACATCGCCGGCCAATTCGGAGGAGGTTTGGGCTGTGAATATGCCAATCCGACAATAAACCACTGTTACATCATTGGAAATTTGGCCGAACTCTATGGCGCAGGAATCCATTGTATTTCATCAGATCCGGTCATTAACGCTTGTAATATAACTGGTAACTCTTGTGTTGGTACTTATACTCGAGGTGGAGGTATTTTCTGCTGGTATTCAGATGCAACCATAAGCCACTGTTTGATTGAACAGAATTCTGCAAGTTGGGGTGGTGGCTTTCATCTGGATTTTTCTAATCTTTTGATAGATAAGTGTACTATTAGTGAAAATCTCGCTACTAACTCTGGTGGAGGAGTTTATTTCTATAACTTCAGTTCAGGAACGTCCCTATATAACTGTATCTTATGGAATGATAGACCAAATGAAATCCATATCGGCACGAGTTCAAATCCTGAAATCAATTTCTGCGATATTCAAGGCGGCTGGCCAGGTTTAGGCAACATTGATGAATACCCTGTATTCGTTGATACAACCTGGGGGGATTACCGCCTGCAGTGGGATTCCCCCTGTATCGATACTGGTGATCCAGATCCGCAATATAATGATCCGGACGGAACGCAGGCTGATATGGGGGCTTACTACTATGATCAGAGTATCCCTGTCCGTATCCTGCTTACACCCCACAACACACCCATAGAAATCCCATCTACAGGTGGCAGTTTTGATTATACCATCCAGGCAACTAATATTGATCCATCATCACAATCTGTCACTGTCTGGTGCGATGTGACCCTACCTAATGGCAGCATCTATGGGCCGGTTTTGGGGCCGGTGTCAATAACAATGGGATCAGAACAGACCATTTCCAGAGAAAGAAGCCAGAATGTCCCTGCAGGTGCTCCATCAGGAACTTATTCTTATAATGCCTATGCGGTGGCGGGAGTAGATACTTCCTTTGATAGTTTCACTTTCACCAAGTCAGGTTCCAGCGGGTTGGATTATGCATCAGGTTGGTTTAATTCGGGGGAGATGTTTGATGAAATAGGCGGCAGACAAGCTGCCGCGCTATCTGCTGAGCAGATAATTGCGAGGAATTATCCTAATCCGTTTAATCCCACCACTACTATCAGTTTCCAGTTGCCAGTTGCAAGTTGGGTGAAGTTGGATGTGTTTGATATAAATGGGCGTAGGGTTTCTGTAGGGGCGAGGCATGCCTCGCCCTCGGGTCGGCGCAAGACCGACCCCTACGCGGAGGTATACTATCCCTCCGGCACATACGAAATCACCTTCGACGGCTCAGGTCTGCCTTCCGGCATCTACCTTTACCGCCTGACAGTAGACGACTTCACCGCTTCAGGCAAGATGGTGTTGGTGAAATAGAATCCTCCCCACACCGTCATCCCTCATTCCCCCAAGTTTCCCTTGTATAAGTTGCCTTCCATTTTTTATATTAAGGATACATTAATCTAAAAAATATTGTGGAAAAATGAGAAAAGGACTATTCATTGCAGTAGATGCCAATATCGGTGCAGGGAAAACAAACGCTTGCCACGCAATAGCTTCTGCTGTAGGGAGCAGTGGACGCCAAGTTCGCGTCTTAGAAGAACCGACCCACGATTCCGCCTTTGCCTACTTTCTCCAGCGTTATTATGATGACTTACGCTCCAAAGAAAACCGTGGCGGCGGTTTTGCTATGCAGTTGTTCATGCTCAGCCGCCGTTATGAACAACATCGGCTGGCTGTGGAAATGGCATGGGGAGAAAGCGGAATGGTCATAATTCAGGATCGTCCGATCTATGGCGATACCGTTTTCGCTGCCACAGCAAAGGAGCGAGGCTTCATGTCTCAGGAGGAGTTTGAACTTTACGAGAGCTTGTACCGCAACATGAGCCGTGATATTATGCCGCCTGACGTGTTCGTTTACCTGGACGTTCCTCCGGAAGAGTGCGACAGGCGTATGGCAATCCGCGCCCGCAAAAGTGAGGAAGGTGTACCTCTGGATTACCTTCAGCAACTCGATAAAAACTACAAGTTATTGATAGAGGAGATGAAGTACCGGGGGATCAGAACGCTTTCCGTCGATTGGACCGAATTCGGACCACCGGTTGAACTCTGGAACCGAATACTGGAGATGGCAGGAGCATCGGATACACGATACCGCCAGCTGTCGCTGGCGTTGGGCAAAAATCCGAACATCCCTGTCAGTTCGCCTAAGGAAGGGCATTAGTTCGACTCTGCATATACAGTTATAAGCCGTAGGGCGGGGGTGTTTCCCCCGCCTTTTAAAGTTGCGTTAGGTCCTGGTTTCCCTTAGGGAAGTGTGACTTGACGAAACGGGTGGCGCTCCTTAAATAAACTGATTTTTCCCATCCGCAAAAAAAAGCGCTTGACATTGCTTCATAAAAATGTTATATTATAAGCTATACTTACCACCCCGGTGATAAAACAGTAAAAAAGAGCTTTTTTTACAAACAGGGCTTGCTTTTCGCCGCAAATTTTATTATATTAATATTTCGGGAAAAAATGGAATGACAAAGAAATACAGATAAAAACAAATGATGGAGATGCTATGAGAAAAAAACTAATGGTTCTATTTGCCGCGACACTGTTATTCATGGGGCTGGCAAACCTTGCTTCAGCCTATGATCGAACAGTGCTGGTAGAAGATCACACCAACTGGGGCTGCGGTCCATGTGCAACACCAAATGCTACACTACACAACGTGATGGTAGCCTATGGTGAGGATCAGGTCTTTGATATCGCTTACCACATGAGTTGGCCCTCTTCAAACGATCCTTTCTATCTGGCGAATCCGGCAGATAATAATGCTCGACGCAGCTATTATAACGTTAATGCTGTTCCTGCTATGTGGTGTGATGGATTCAGCATGGGAACCCAACAATACCAGATGGAATCATCAATTAATTCCAGATTGGCGATCCCCTCTCATGTATGGATGGATCTCGATGTCACAGTATCAGGAAACAACTTAGACATCGTCTGTACCACAGTATCCGACGTGAACATAACTGGGAATAAAGCCATCCATTTAGTAGTTTTGGATCGCTACACCTATCTGCCCGCTTCTCCTAACGGCAATCCTCACCACTACCACGCCATGCTGGACATGGTGCCTTCTTCTTCGGGACAGGCATTTACTTCCACGGCTAATGATACTGCATATTGGTACGGTACCAGCCCTATGGATCCGAGCTGGCTAGTGGAGAATTTGGATGTTGCCTGCTTTATTCAGGATAATTCCAACAGGGAGATATTGCAGGCAAAAGTTGGACAAGTACCGGTTGATTTTCCCAATCTCAATTATGTGGAACATGTAATCGAAGATGATGGCAATATGGACGGTAGAGCTGAACCGGGTGAGACTGCTTCGGTATATATCACCCTGGAAAATGGTGTTTCCTATCAGCCTGCCACCAACGTTGTAGCCACGCTGAGCACTACCGATCCGGATCTGAACTTCACCACTTCCGTCGTGAATTATCCGGATGTCCCCAACGGTAGCCAGGCAACAAACACCCTTCCGTTCGTCTTCGAAGTGGATCCGGCTGCTCTGCCGCATTACAGCACACTCAACCTGGAAGTAGTTGCCGATCCTCAAGCGACAGTGATGAACTACAATATCGAAATCTACATCGGCTGGCCGGACGTTCTGCTGATCGATGACGATGGATTGGGAATAATCGAGACTTACTATCAGTCTGCATTGGATAATCTCAGCAAGAGCTACGAGAATTGGGACATCAATGAATTGGGTACTCCCACTTCCGCCTGGGTTAACCAATATCCCATACTGATCTGGTTGACAGGGTGGGCTACTGTTGACGCGCTTAATGCCAGCGAGCAGGTGATCGTTGAAGATTACCTTAGCGCAGGCGGGATGCTCTTCCTCAGCGGGCAGAATGTTGCCCAGGGGCTGACTGCAATAGCGCCAACGTATCTGCAGGATGTGCTACACGCTACATTGGATGCGCCGAGTACTGGAATCAAAGAACTGACCGGTATGACCGGTAATCCAGTAGGTGATGGTTTAACTGTAGATTGCAATCCCGGCGGCGCAGGATCGGGAACCTGTACCTCGCCCGATGGGATTCAAGTGTTAGCTCCCGCCGAAGAAGCTTTCAGTTACGATGGCAGTGCTTCATACGGCGCTCTGACTTATGACCACCCCAGTAATGGCAAGCTCTGTTTCTTAGCCTTCCCATTTGAGGCAATCAATGGCTTGAATACTACCAATACCCGGGAAGAAGTATTAACTGAAATCTTTACATACTTCGGTCAAGCACCTCCTCCACCCCCAAGCTGGTCCATCGATACCTGGTTAATCGGTGGCTCACCAGTCCCATCCGGTGGTGGCAACCTCGATTGGGGTGTCTTGGCTGAGAACACCAGCGGTCAGGTGTTAAATGGCGACGTCTGGATCGACGCAGTCTACGAAGGTACTACGACTATCCAGGTTATCGAACGTGCTCTGGTTAACTACCAGCCGGGCTGGACGATCAACCGTCCTGATAACTGGTATCCGGTATCGGCAGGCTGGCCTGGCGGTAACTACCAGTGGTTCGTGCGTACCGGTGTGCTTCCGAATGTAGTTTGGGAAGAGGACTATTTCGACTGGTCGAAAGCTGGCGCAGTGGATCTTGACTTCGACTTTGAAGCTAACATGCCGACTGCCAGTTTCCCGAATCCGTTCGATAAGATCATCACGAACACTGCTGAACTGATTGTACCGGAAGCCTTCGAGGTCATCGGTGCTTACCCGAATCCGTTCAACCCGACCACCAACATCAGCTTTGCTCTGCCTGCAGATGCGAAGGTGCTGCTTTCCGTCTATGACGTGAACGGCAGGTTGGTTACAACCCTGGTTGACGGTCACCGCAATGCCGGTGTCCACGACGTCACTTTCAATGCTTCTGATCTGGCATCAGGTATTTACCTGTACCGTCTTGAAGCAGGTGAATTCAACGTCACTGGCAAGATGGTACTGATGAAATAAAGGATAAATTCTAAAGGATAATAAGGGGCGTCCCGCTGCGGCGGGACGCTTTTTTTTAGTATGTTGTGACAGGTATTGTCTTCTTGGTCGTACCACCTTCGGTATCAAAAATCTGATACAATAGATATTAATTGGCCTGGAATAGACATGCTTCGTATCACCTACGGCGATCCAGAAGCATGCCACCCGTCACCAAGATGGTGGTGGTGCGGTAGGGGAAAACTGAACCACAGATCCGCCAGAGGCGGACAAGTTCCTCAGATTTCACAGATTTCGCAGATTAACGGGGAAATGTCATTCCTGCGTTCGCCCCGAAGGGGCAGGCCCCGTGGGGGCAGGCAGGGATGACAGGGCGGCTAAAGTATTTGTCATTCCGGGCTTGCCCCGGTACGCAGCACTCTCCGCAGGAGTCCTACGGACCTATAGAGAATCCAGTGATCACGCCCAGCGCTGAAGCACTGGTCTACGGATATTACTAAAACCCCGCTGAAGCGGGCTGTAATCGAATCTAGAGCCCCGTTCAGGGGGCTTTTTTATCCGTAGCCCTGTTCTTCAGGGCAGGGCAATGCTCGAAAAATCCCCCCAAAATATCTCCCCTCTTGACTTTTGGCTATTTATTTCGTATATTGTTATTTGGGTACTTGTCATAGTCCCTTTTTCTGGAGGTTACCATGCGCTTCAAAATATTCTTACCGCTTATTGCTTTCCTTATGCTGGTTTCTGTCTGCAACAGTCAGGAATTAGCCTACTCCAACTACTGGTTTGCCTACGATACTCCGGAACTGAACCGACCTGTTGCTAATGATTCAGGTATATATGAGGGTCACCCTGAAGCATTACCCCTACCAAATGATTACACCTTTGTAACCTACTATGACAGTCGATGGGGCAATTGCTATCACCTTATCGATCCTTACGGACAACTGGTATTTCCTGATCCACAGCCAATGAAAGCTGATACTTTTTCTAGCTATTCCTATAATGCTGAAATCGTACCTGATGGTGCCGGTGGCGTTTTTGCTGTTTGGTATTATGGTTCGAGCGGCGGCTTATTAACAGGTACCTGGGCACAAAGGATTGATTCACTAGGTAATTTGTTGTGGGGGGAATCGGCAATTCATGTTTCTCCAAGAGCTGACATTTATACAAATCTAAGCGCAGATGGACAGGGTGGACTTTTTATTCCCATAACGGGCTGTGGCAGAACAGTTGTACACCGTCTGAATAGTTCTGGTCAACAGTTATGGGATGAAAACGGTGTCACTGCTTGTAGGCATGAATATCAAATGGACCATGCAGCAGTCACCCATGACGGCAATGGTGGTGCTTATGTCGTTTGGAACGACTATCGACCACCTTACGGTGGATGGGTAGGTTCGGTGTGGATGCAGCATATTGATGCAGCAGGCAATGTTACCTGGTCACCTAATGGTGAATTGGTTCAACCGGGAAATCACACCTACAGTGAGCTGTACCCTGATGGAGAGGGGGGGGTTCTGATACACAAGGTTACTTTAAATAATTTCGTAGCTCGAATTAATGAGGATGCCCAAGTTCTGTGGTCCATCGATAACATAAGCTATGGAGCAGGCGCTCATATGGTACAGGGCGAACCGGGTATTTATTATCTCGGTTTTTATCATAACGACCTAAAAGCTCAGAAATTGGATATGGAAGGTAACACCTACTGGCCGACTCTTGGTAGTCTCGAGGGAAATGTTATGGCAATCCCTAGTTTGGAGCTTTCAGGACAAACTGCTTATTGTTATGTTGATTCACACTTCTACGGATTATTTAGCGTAGGTGCCTATTACGATGAGTGGATATGCGCACAAAAGATGGATTGGAATGGTAACCGCTGCTGGGGTGATGAAGGCATATATATGTGCCATCATCATGATTCATTATTCTACTCCACCCAACTTTACAATTGCGTCCCAGATGAGAATGGAGGAATTACAGGCATTTATCTGGTCGAGAGTAATTCAATTGAGAGGGACGTATATTCGAAACACTGTTTTTCGGACGGCACATTGGGTGGACTTAAGCCTGCTAAGGTTATACCACCCACAAGAGCCCAGATATCGAGCCTGTCTGAAGGAAGGGTAAACTATGAAATTGAGAAGGCGGGCATGGTCAAAATAGATCTATATAACATTTTGGGACGGCATGTAAATACTGTACAGAACTCCTACCAGCAGCCCGGCATCCACACCACCCACATAAACCAATCCTCACTCTCCTCTGGTATCTACTTCCTCCGTCTGCACACCCCCATTGGCAGTCAGGTTGCGAAGATGGTGGTGGTGAGGTAGGGAGCGGGGGCCACCCTCCGCACTACCCTGAGTCGTGGTTAGTTGTCGAAGGAGGTGTAGTTCGGCAGTCCTACTATGTGGGGAGGACAGGTATCCTTGCCTGTCTTATGTTCGAAGCCAAAGTCGGACAAGAATGTCCAACCTCCTCACTATATGTTGCCTCAGATCATCAGTCAGCCGACTGACAAGCTCCTCGCTTTCAGCGTCCAAGTAGCACGAAAGTAATGTTTTATGAACCAATAAAACCGAAAATATATACTTTTTTTGCCTGATAAGAAAAAAAGACTTGACTTTTACATAAAAATTTATTATAATAGTACAACTAACTCTTTACGATCTTTCAAATATGCCAAACGTACCCTTAATTCACTTTGGAGGTGAATCATGAAAAAGATTACGTTTTTTCTAATTACTGTGCTCTTCCTGGTTTTCGGGTCAAACGTCTTAGCAGAAACTTACATCGGTGGACAGGTGAGCGGAACGTGGACTGCAGCCGGATCTCCTTATTACGTCATAGCTGATATGGAAGTCCCCTTCGGCTCTGTCCTGACGATTGAGCCTGGCGTTGAAGTGAAATTCACCGCGCATTTCAAGTTCATCGCACATGGGAATCTGCAAGCTGTCGGCGCACCTGGAGATTCAATAGTCATGACCCACAGCTTACCCTATGAAACCGAAACCTGGGCAGGTCTCAACCTGTTGAACACAGAAGGTGTATCCGAAGTTGCTTACTGTGTAATCGAATGGGGATACGCCCAGGGGCCCTCTTCCGAGCCCTATAGTAAGGGTGGCGGACTTCACATTTACAACACCTACGCTATAGTCCATGATTGCCGTTTCTCGGATAATAAGGCTGATGATGATGGTGGAGCTATCTACCTTTTTCAGACTGATTCTGAGGTCTTCAACAACGTAATAGTTGATAATTTCGCTTATGACGATGGCGGCGGAATCTATCTGTTGGAATGTAATAACCCCTACCTCGGCAACAATTTCCTGGAAGATAATGATGCTGATAACGCTGGTGGACTGTACTATGACTATAGCCACGGTATCCTGGAAGGGAACGGGATTATCCACAATCGCGCATCATCCGGTAGTGGTGGAGGATTACTCTTAGATCACAGTTCACCTGTTATCCATGACAATCAGATAAACGTGAATGTCTCTTCGAGTAGCAATGGTACAGGTATTTACGCTCATCACTACTCCAGTCCGGTAATAACCTACAATGAGCTTTGGGCAAACAATCATACCGCCATTTATCTTGGAGATCATTGCTCTCCTGAAATTACCAACAATACCATCTACGGAAATGCAGGTTATGCCGTAAAACTGTATCTGAATTCCAATCCCTGGGGTAAAAACAACATCATTATGGGTAATAACAGCGCTTTCTACGTGCCTGGAGGCTGTTCCATGACCATGACCTATAGTGATATTCAAGGTGGCTGGGCAGGAATCGGCAATATGGACCGGCCTCCTTATTTCGTCGATCCCAACGCCGGTAATTTCGAACTGCAGCCCTACAGCCCCTGCATCGATGCCGGTGATCCAACTTCTCCCCTTGACCCTGATGGAACCATAGTTGACCAGGGCGCGCACTACTTCGATCAGACTCAGCCGCAGAGTATAACCATAATGGACCTCACGCTCTTTGGAGCGCCGGTAGTTCTACCGCCACAGGGTGGTACTGTGTGGTTTGGCTTAAGCCTCACTAATTCGTCAACAATTTACTATAACCTGTACGATGGCTGGTACAACCTGCAACAGCCGGATATGCAGATAATCCCCCTGGTGCTGCGTGAAGATCTCTATATGCCTCCAGGAGGATCCGCTGCGAGAACGCTCTATATCACGATCAGCGGAATTTCCATGCCGGGTACATATACGGTGACGGCATATACCGGTGAACACCCCAATATCATCGAAAGCTGGAGCAGTTTTGAATTTGAGAAAGCTGCTGGTGGAGATGGTTCACAAACCGGTGGAACAGCAACTTTCTTTGATGGTGAAGTCGAGGAAACCTTCGCGTTAAAGGGGACTGTTGTTCCTGAGGCAACCGAACTGCTGGGGCATTTCCCCGAACCGTTCAATCCGCAGGCTTCAATCAACTTCAATCTGGCAACGCCAGAGAAGGTTCACCTGGAAGTTTACAATGTTGCCGGTCAGAAAGTGATGACGCTTTTAGACCGCAGCATGCAGCCCGGATTTCACAGTGAAACCTTCGACGGGTCGCAAATGGCGTCCGGTCTGTACATTTATCGTCTTCAGGCAGGTGCATACACTGCTACCGGCAAGATGGTACTGATGAAGTAAAAATACAAATTATAAAGGATGAACCAGGGGCGTTCTCGTTTCAGTGGAACGCCCTTATAACATGTTGTGGGGCCTGACTGGGATATCCTGACTTCGTCAGCCGCCCCTTTGGGGAAACCACTTAAGGGTCCTTACGGACAGTCCCGGCCACCCTGACTCAACAGATAATCTCATCTTAACGCGTGTAAAATCCAGCTTCCTTAAGTTGCAATGCAGAGATTATTACTATTACGCCCCGATTCCGGTATTTATTGCGCCCTCCCTCCCCTCGGATTGTTATCTCTTGCAGCTTATATTCGTCATTATTCCGACCACCAGATCGGCATCTTTGATGGCGTCGAGAAGAGTGCCGAAGACAGCCAGGTAATCCAGGCAATCGAATCTTTCCAACCTGACGTTATCGGTATAGGTTCACTAAGCTGTGAACAAATCGAAGCGCACCACACCGCGAATTTAATAAAAGAGCTCTTTCCCGAAATAAAAATCGTGTTGGGCGGACCCTACGCCTCCAGCGAACCCTCAGAAGCAATTGACGATCCTGCGGTAGATTATGTTATTGTTGGTGAGGGGGAAATAGCTCTTACTAAATTGCTAAAGGCTCTGGATCAGGAGGGTAACGTAAGCGAAATAAAAGGTCTTGTGTATAAAACGGGAGAAGGTGTAAATTTACCAAATCAGCTTGAAGTAGTTGATGATCTGGATGAGATACCTATGCCAGCCTGGGATCTGATCGATTTAGAGAGGTATTTCTATAATCGTCGGCAGTGCAGCATGAATCTCCATGTAACGTCGCGACGGTGCGTTCCGATCGCCTCAACCAGAGGCTGCGTTTACAAATGTACCTACTGTCATAATATATTTGGAAAAAAGGTCAGGGCTCGTTCGGTCGATAAGATAATAGAGGAAATCGAGTATCTTAAAACAGAAAATGGGGTGGAGGAAGTAGAATTTGTCGATGACATATTCAATTATGATAGACGCAGAACTTCAAACATCGCCAAACGCATTTCTGCAGGCAATTATGGTCTCAAGTTTTGCTTCTCTAACGGATTAAAAGCCGATTTGATAACACCGGATTTAGTGGATCAACTCATTGAAATGGGCACTTTTCGTATATGTTACGTTATCGATACCGGATCGCCAGTTATTCAGAAGAAAATCAATCGCGTACATGACCTTAAAAAAACCTGTGAGATAATCAACTATACTTCATCAAGGGGGATTTCCGTCGGTCTGTCGGTTATCGTAGGTTTTCCGGGCGAAACAGCGGAGCAGGCGAGAATTACTCTGGATTATGCTTTCAAGCTGAAACTATCGACGGTATCGTTTTTAATACTGAATCCCTATCCAAGCACAGAAATCTATGAACAAGCTGTTAAAGATGGAAAAATTACCAAGCGTATGGTTTACAGCCATCTATATTCACTAAGCGTTAACTTGAGCGCTATGTCCGATAAAAAACTTCAGCGAATGGTAAAATTAGCTTATCTGAGATATTATTTGCATCCCATACGATTATGGCGTTTTATCAGCACAACCCCTATCCATCATTTCTTCTTCAGTAAGCTCTACACGCTGTGTCTGGTAACATTTTTCAAGCATGCAGCGGAAGTAATTGGTGATAAATATCAATATGCTGATGGAAAAAAGAAGCGATCGAGGTTTTCGTAGGGTATCTTAATCTTTGGAATCAACGGTTCAGAAGAAAACCACCTCCAAAAATATTTCCCCGCTTGACTTTTGGCTATTTATTTCGTATATTGTTATGTGTTCTGGAAAATGCTATGCGCTTCAAGATCTTCATTCTACTTACCCTTCTAATATCCCTGGCTTTTATGTATAATAGCCAGGCTTACTGGCCAGCCACTATAAGGGAAAACCTTCCTGTAGCAACCACTGATTCTCTTCATGAAAGATATCCTTTTGCATTGCCTTATCCTGATAACAGTACTCTAATAGTCTATAACGGCGGTTGGTTAGCTGGTAGGTATCAGATAGTAGATAAATATGGTCAACTTAAGTATGCTGAACCAGAGTCAGTCTACCCCCTTATGCCTTACTTCAATACCAATCAATTAATAACCATCCCTGATGGAGAAGACGGTGCTATTATCTGTTGGCGTATAAACCCAGGCATGAATCAATTCGATTATTATGCCCAAAAATTGGATTCACAGGGAAATCGATTGTGGGGGGATTCAGCTTCGTTAGTCTTAAAGACATTTCTAGGTGGCTATATTGACATAAGCAGTGATGGAAACGGCGGATTTTTCTTAGCGATAGATAACGATGATGATAATATTGTAGCCCAACACATTGATGAGATGGGCAATCCTCTATATGGGGATAGTGGACGCGTTGTTTTAGCTGGTCCACAGCTTGAACGATTTCCTAAAGTAACTCAGGACGGCAGCGGTGGTTTCTACGTAGTCTGGGATGATTGGCGTCCGCCTTATAATATCTGGGGTTCCCTCCATATGCAGAGATTCGATTCAGAAGGAAATCCGATGTGGTCCCCCCGCGATGGTGTTTTTCTCTGTCAAAGTACCCTCTTTCATCAGATTATACCTGATGGCGAAGGAGGTTTTATATTACATGCCAATCCCGAAAATCCTTATTATAACAACGCTAAGCGTGTAAGTCCAGATGGGCAGGTCTTATGGAATCGGGATCATGTGAGCTGGTATGTTTGGACGGATATCTTTCCAGGTGAACCTGGATTTTTCTATTTGGGTTTTCTATACGGTAATGAATCCGAAGGATGGGGGATCTACGGGCAACGGATGGATATTCAAGGCCACACTTATTGGCCGACCTGGGGTAGCGGACAAGTGGGCGCAGAATTTGGTTATTTTAGTCATTTGATTAACGGAAATAGCCGAGCATGGCACTTTAGATATCCTTATTTCTACTCTTTCAACGTTTTTCAGTACACAGAGAATCCGCTCTTACACCCCAAATACTTGTATATTCAGGCTCTGGATTTATCAGGTAGGAAAAGCTATAGTGATAATGGTGTACTCATCACGATGTTAGATAACAGTCCTGACATGTTGGAAGTTCATCACTTCGGTATTGCCCCCTCTGAAGATGGTGGAGCAGTGGGAGTCTGGTGTGAAGAAGCTGGCGACAACCACTTTGACATTATGGCCAAACGCTGCAATGCTGATGGCACGCTTGGCGGTGCTGATCCAAGTAGACGACCTGATGAGCCTACTTCCCAAATTTCTGGATCATTGAATGGGAATATACAATATGAAATTCATCGGGCAAGTGTTGTTAAGATAGAGCTTTATAATCTTCTTGGCCAACATGCAAAAACTATAAAAAACTCCTACCAGCAGCCCGGCAGCTACACCATTCACATAGACCAATCCTCCCTCTCCTCTGGCATCTACTTCTTGCGGTTACACACCCCCACCGGCAGCCATGTCGCCAAGATGGTGGTGGTGAGGTAGAAATAAGAAAAGCCGTCATTCCAGCTTGTCTGGAATCAGACGGCGTGTTCATGTCAGATTCTGGATAAGCCAGAATGACAAATCCCCCCGTCCCGACACGTCGGAACTCCCCCCTTTGGGAAAGGGGGGGGAATCAGTGGGTATGCAGGGAGCGTTGCAGTTTCCCCCTTTAAAAAAGGGGGATTAAGGGGGATTTTTTCGTAGTAGGGATAGCTTACCCTTAGCGGCCCCTGACCCCGACACCTTAAATTCACCTCTTTAAGCCTTGCATTCCCTGAACTATTGTTGTATATTATATATATAATCCTTACAAACCCTGAAAATACCACTGCTATATACAACTTTTCCTCGGTTTATCCTTCATCCTAAAGCACCCCATTAACAATTTCTTGACAACGACACATCTGTCATCGGCGACAAATATGACTGACAACCTAAACCACCTGAAAACCAATCACATAACCCCCAAAAACGACAGATTTGGCGCAATTCCAGATTTCGTGCGTGGGAGTTTAAAATTCTGTCGTTTTTGTGCTGAAGAATCAAATCGCCTTTGTCAAATATGTCGCCAGCCTGAAATGTAAAATAATCGGTTTTTCACACATAAAAAATCCCCCCATTTAGGGCTGGCAATAACGGGGGCTTCTGTCATATCCCAAACAAAAAAAGCAGGAAATATACTTGACTTGGCTGTAATATAGAGCTATCTTTTAAAGCTTTATAATTACTTAACCGAAAGGAGGGACTGATAGTCCATGACTTACGTCAAAGTACGCGAAGGCGAACCATTTGAAAGAGCTTTCCGGCGCTTTACCAAATCTTGTGAAAAGTCCGGATTAATGGCAGAAATCCGCAAGCATCAACGCTATGAAAAGCCGTCAGAAGCCAAGAAGCGCAAGAGCAATCAGGCTCGCCGTAAGATGCGCAAACTGATGAGAATGTTAAACGAACAGTAAACTAAGTTTTTATAACACTATAGAACTTATCGATGGATGGAATGCTTTTGGTTCCGTTTCAGCGGGAACGAAGCATGCAAAATACATATGTTAGAAAGTACATGCTTCGTCTCCAATGAATTGGAGCCAGAAGTATGCCACCCGACCGCCTTCTAACTGAGAGGGCGCTTCTTATGCACTTACCCCTGATCATTTGATCAGGATTATCTTTTTATATGAAGTAAAACTACCCGCTGAAAATTCACAGAGATAGATTCCAGAAGGCAGATAAGCGCCATTGAAAGAAATCTGGTGGGATCCCGCAGGAAATAGATCTTCCGCTAAGTTCTCTATTAGTTGCCCGCTGATATTATATATTCTTAATTTGACCTGGGCGTCTTCCGGCAAGTCGAACCCTATATGAACGACAGGATTGAACGGATTGGGGAAGATGGGTCCTAAGGCGTATTTATGGGGAATTTGATCGCTACGTTCATCGCCTTCGATGGGAACGACATTTTCCACCCAGATGGATAGATCATCGATGTACCAGCCAAAAGAAGATCCGGTGGAATCTGTTACCAGCCGGAAGCGAAACTGCAGATCGGAACAAACGCCACCGCAGTAATCGTTTAAGGAAATCTCCCGCATGTACCATTCCGGATCGGTGCCGGTAATGGCAAACAGAGATTCCCAGGGTCCGCCGTCTGCTGATATTTCCAAGAATCCCCAATCGGAATTGGGCGCTAACAGATGTTTCTCCCAGAAGGTCAGGTGCGCCTGAATAAAACCGGAAAGATTCCAGGTCTGCCCCCATTGAGCCCAAGAATCCGAACTGGGGGCGTACTGCGTCCATGGGCTGTCTTCCATGCTGGATGATCCGCTGTGAGAGAATTCCTCAGTGATACCCCATTCACCGGTAAATACCCATGGCCCGATGGGTCCTTCGAAATCATCCAATTCAGCGCTGACTTCCACCGAAAAACCCTGCACCGGGCTGTCCGCTGTATTGGATTGGCTTGATGAATCAGTTACTCTGACGAAGTATTCAATCGCATCGCCCACGGACAGATTCTGATAAGAAAATTCCCCTTTAAAAGTATCGGCTGAAACATGAGCCATAAGTTCAAAAAACCAGTACCCTGAATTTACCCTCCATATCAGTTCAGCATAATCAACGCCGATGTTGTCATTAGCCGCCGCACTCACCTCGAATGATGCTGAGCGAAGGACGGTTTCGCCCAGCGAATCCACCCAGGTGATTTCCGGGGGCACCAGGTCAGTCCCCACATAAAATACGAAGACCTCTGTGGGCGCTCCCGCGGGTAGGAATGTCCCCATCCCTACCATATCGGCAGCAGTGAAATAATAAGATACAGTATCACCATTAAACGGACCCGATATAATGGAACCGAATTCATCCGGGTTGCCAGTAGCCCAAAGTAGTTCTTGTGTGAAAGGATCTTCCCCCGTTCGCCAGAACAACTGTAGTGAAGTGGTGTCTAAGGGCTGCGATGAAGTGATAAATGTGACAATCTCAAAATCCGTCTTCAGAGTGTCTTCAGTGTCACCCAAAGGATCATGTACGATTAAGGGGGAATATGCAGATGGATCGATAAATCCTCTCTCGGAAAAGTTGTCCACGATGATGGAACGATATTGACCACCGTACAGTGCCAGTTCTGTGACTAAAATCGCCTGCGCTGCATCTTCCATCAGAGCGCCGTTTCCGATTAAGAAGTGATGCTGCAAAACGATTCTGTCCCAGGCGATGACGTCCGGAATATCCCACCAAACGTCAATCAAACCTGCGGACCAGAGTTCTCCGGCTTGATATAAACTTAAGGTGGTATCTTCCGGGTAGTGATAGGGGGCATTCAGTATCCGTCCGGGCCAGAATTCATTGTGTCCATCCCAGTTGAACACCCAGTCCGGTTGGAAACCGGAATCGATGGTGAGACTGTAGGATCCGGCTAAATAATCTCCGAAGCCTTCGCCCATGGGATCGGTATTACCACCCGTCCATCCCGGATTGATATTATCCTGCACTGCATGCCCGTATTCATGCAGAATGACGTCGGCGTCTTCAGCGTCATCGACGCCGCCGTACCCGTAGGTCAAAGAGCTGTCGAAGAAGCTGTACCAGGATTGATCGAAAGGCGTACCGTTCACGTTGCAATGCTGTTGGCGATTGTTGGCATTAAAAGTCTGTAGATCGTCCTGGAAATAGCGCTGCATTCTGTCAATATGGTAATAAACCATGACCTCTTCGAAAGCGTCATTTTCGCGCAGGAAGATGAACTCAGGGGTGGTCGATGATACCCTGTTTTCGGTGAAATCGGTGCTCACGTAGGGGCCGTCCAAGTAATAAAGATCTTCTACTGGATCATCCAGATCGAACAGGGCAACGATGCTGTAAGCTTCGGGCGGTATCGCTGCGTTGGAGTCGTTTTGATCGGTCAGTGTTGTATCTCCCGTTGCGGTTTTGGGATCAGGATCGAAGACCTGACCGCTGCCGTCAATAAACAGACGCCGGTCACGGTGAGAAATAACTGTGCCGTTCGTTGAGTTTACGTACAGTTCCCAGTCTGCAGGAGGGTCTTTACCGGGAATGCGAATTCTGTACACCAGCACTCCTGTAGAATTATAGCCTAACGCTACCGTTGGGGGCTTCCGGTATTGGTCTATTTCCAGGAAGGTCAATGCTGATTGTAGAGCCTTATTTCTGGTAATAAAAGGTGATTGCTGCTTAAAATTCGTGCTGGATAGAGCGTTGAAGAGAGAAATTATCTGCCCGTCATTTATCACCATAACAAGTTGTGCATCGAAGACGGGAAGACCAAAAGCGAACTGGTTGAAGACGTATCGTCTGCCTACTAAAGTGGCGACGATTCTATCAGCATCTAAAATTACATCTGAATTTTGGCGAATGCCTAATAGTGCCCGATTGTCGCTGATAAATCGTTCTACTCCGTCAACTTCCGAAGTGCCTGCCGGAAGGTTCATTTCAGCCCACGAACGAAGCAGCATTCCCTGCTTCAACTTTATCGTGCCCGCATTTTCCCCCGATACTGCCATAATGGCAGGAAATGCCAGAAATATCGCTAACGCAGGCACGATGTAGCGATGCATATTACTGTGGGATTTTCGCTTTATTCGCATCATAGTGGGGAACTCTGCCCTGTTCGGGCAGTTTTTAAAAGCAAAGGTACGCTTTTTGCTTTACTGAGTTAATTAAGATGTCCATTAATACTGAAAATATTAACCTGCCCAAAATATTATTTGATCGCCTGGTAGAACTCACCGGCGTTTCTGCCGGGAATCCTGTCGTACTTGTGGCGGTTTCAGGCGGAAGTGATTCTATGGCATTGCTGGATTCCGCCAATGAATTATCCGGTCAAGGAAGAATCAAACTGAAAGCCGCGCACCTGATTCATCATCCTGATTTGCGGGAAGCTCGTCACCGAGCCAACTTGGTTGAAGAATACTGCGCTCAGCGGGGTATCCATCTCAGTATCGAAAGCCTGTCGGATAATAGTGAAAGAGAACTATCCCCTGAAGAGAGAATGCGCAAAGCGCGTTACAAGTTCCTGGAAAGTACAGCGGAAGAGCAAAATTGTGATTTTATTCTAACCGGTCATCATGCGGACGATCAGGCTGAAACGGTCTTAATGCGTATCATCAGTGGAACCGGCATTAAGGGTCTTTCCGGCATTCCTGCCCGGCGTGGTAAGGTGATCCGCCCTTTTCTGATTCTAAAAAAGGAAGATTTAACTAATTATGTTCATAGCAAACAAATACCATATAGCCAAGACCCTACGAACGTAAAACTAAACCGCCCGCGTAACTATTTAAGACACAAGCTGTTACCATCTATCAAGGACGATCTGAATCCTGCAATCGAACAAGCCTTGATTCGTTTAGGAGAACGAGCCACTGAAGCCTATGAAATCATCGATAAGCTAACTTTGCAGTGCTGGGATGAATCACTGGTAATTTTCCAAAAAAACAAAATTATCCTTGATATTACCACCATTTTAACTTACTTTACAACGATAAGGAAGTATGTGGTTATCAAAGCGGTCTCTGAACTGCTCGGTAAAGACTTCAACGTGACGTCTGACGATCTTGACGCAATCGCCCGTTTTATCGATCAGAGTAAAACGGGAAAGTTTCTCGAACTTACAGGTGATGTTCGCCTGCTGCGCGATCGTCAATCGCTGATTATATCTTCAGAATCGAGCGAACCGTTTCAGCGAGAACTGGTTCCGGGCGTTGAATCCGAAATACCGGAAATGGGTGCCCGGATAACCTGGGGAAAACCGATCCCAGAGCAACTTACTTCCGGCGATGGATATGTTGCTGATATTGACTTAGGAACTGAATGCAAAGATCTGGCAATTCGCTATGCCCGTGAAGGAGATCGTTTTCACCCTTTGGGAGCAAGTGGTTCAAAGAGACTATTTCGCTTTTTAGCTGATAGGAGAGTTCCCCGATTTGAAAAGTTGACCACACCGGTAATTGTGAAGGACGAGACCGTCATCTGGGTGATAGGTCATCGCATTTCTGAAGCAGTGCGAGTTAATTCCTTGGGCGAGCATACCTGGCGTGTACAAATTATCCCTGACTGATGATATGTCCGGGAAGATGTAAAACTGTGAATTATCATGGCTAACGATAACGATAAAAACAAACGAAATAATCGGGGTAAAAGACCCAATCCCGATGACAAGTTCGAATGGAAGAAAGCTACCAGAACGGTCGCTTTCTGGGTACTTATCTTTTTGGCTTCGATTGTTATAGCACAGGCGTTCAACTTCGGTGAACGCAAGGAAGTCAAGATTCCCTATACTGAATATCGCCAAATTCTTGATGCAGGGCGGGTTGAATCCGGATATATCGTAGATAATGAATTTCATGGGATCTATCGAACTGACGTTCTAAATCCGGATTCTGAGGCTATCCATTTCCAGACTATCCTGCCGTTTATCGAGAACTGGATGTTGGATGAATGGGATGAAAAGGGCGTTGACTACGAGTTTCGAGAAAAAGCCACTAACGTCTTAGGCTGGTTTTTCACCGCAATCTTTCCCTGGCTGATCTTGATCGGAATCTGGATCTTCTTCATGCGGCGTATCCAGGGTGGTGGTCCCAAAGGGGTCTTCTCTTTCGGTAAAAGTCGAGCGAAACTGTTGACCGAGAACCGACCTAAAGTTACCTTTGCTGACGTGGCTGGCGCTGATGAAGCGAAAGAAGAACTCAACGAGATTATAGACTTCTTAAAGGACCCCAAGAAATTTCAACGGTTGGGAGGCAAGATTCCCAAGGGAGCTCTTCTTTTGGGACCTCCTGGAACCGGTAAAACTCTCCTGGCTCGCGCCATAGCCGGTGAAGCTGAAGTTCCCTTTTTCTCCATGTCCGGCGCGGATTTCGTGGAAATGTTTGTGGGAGTGGGCGCTTCCCGTGTACGCGATCTGTTTGAACAGGGAAAGAAGAACGCCCCCTGCATAATTTTCATCGATGAAATCGATGCAGTGGGCAGGCATCGCGGCGCAGGTTTAGGCGGCGGTCATGACGAGCGTGAACAGACCTTGAATCAACTTCTGGTTGAAATGGATGGATTTGAATCCAATGAAGGCGTAATTCTGATAGCCGCTACCAACAGACCGGACGTTCTGGATCCAGCCTTAATGAGACCGGGGAGATTCGACCGTCAGATCGTTGTGGATCGCCCTGATGTGCGCGGCCGCGAGGGAATCCTTAAAGTTCATACAAAAGAGATTCCACTTGATGAAGACGTCAACCTGAAAGTTTTAGCCAAGGGTACGCCGGGGCTGGCTGGAGCCGATTTGGCTAACTTAGCCAACGAAGCGGCATTGTTGGCTGCCAAGCGTGACGGTGACAGAGTCGTCATGACTGACTTCGAGGAAGCCAAGGACAAAGTGATGATGGGAGTTGAGCGCAAGAGCCTTCTTATCAGCGAGGAGGAGAAGAAGACCACAGCTTACCACGAAGCCGGACATGTATTGGTATCGAAACTGGTGCCGGGCGCTGATCCGGTGCATAAGGTAACCATCATCCCCAGAGGGCGGGCTTTGGGATTGACTCACTATCTGCCCATAGATGAGAAACATAATTACTCAAAAGAATACTTAGAAGCTGTTCTAACTCACCTTTTGGGCGGCAGGGCTGCAGAACTGATTATATTTAAACAACAGACGACAGGCGCTGGCAATGACATTGAACGCGCCACCGAGGTTGCGCGCAAGATGGTTTGCGAATGGGGGATGTCTCAAAAGTTAGGACCTCTTAGCTTTGGAAAAAAAGAGGAGGAAATCTTCTTAGGCCGTGAGATAGCAAAACACCGCGATTACAGCGAAAAAACTGCTATGGATATTGACGAAGAAGTCCGTAGAATTGTTACCGAAGCTGAGGAACAGTCGTACAAAGTGCTATCTGGAAACGTTGACAAGTTGCATGCCTTGGCAGGCGCTTTATTAGAACGGGAAATCTTAGATGGTGAAGAAATAGACCGGCTGTTGGATGGAAAACCTCTTGAAGATCCTCCCGCGGGAAAAACACAAGAATCCGAAGAAATGCAGCAGAAAGCCGCCCGTACCAGGCGCAAGAAGAAAAAAGAGGATATAGTTCCCGAAGGCGGTGAGGAACCTTCACCTGCAACAGCTTAAGTTTATAATATGAACGAACAACCGAAACAATTCGACGACGAAGAACTGCGCAAGGCTATTCGCGCTGAAATAGAACAACGCGACCGGGAAAAACAGAAGGCTAAGCTGAAGAAGGAATCGCAGAAGGCAGCCGGCGCCATAGCTGATAGGAAGAGGGATATCTACCGTGAAGAGCTGCGCCGTTACTATGAAAATCGTCCCGGCTACAAGGAGATAATTAACGAAGATGGTGAAACGGAGTGGATCACCAAGGAGGAAGTATCAGAAAATGGTCAACTGTATGACGCAGACATAGAAGATCCTTCCAACGCCATGAAAATGCAGAAAGCCTGGGTTTTAGTTGCAATAATATTATTCTTAGGAATAGCTATCGGCTTATATGCTGTTTTGCATGAAGGCAAGGGCAGCATCAGAGTGGAGTGCAACATTCCGGAAGCTACCATCATTATCGATGCTGTCAATACCGGTTACTATGCTGATTTTGTCCTGGAAGAAGTTGCTGCAGGGAAGCATCTAATCACAGTTGAAAAAGCGGGGTTTAAGATAGAAGGTGATATCATCCAACGGATTGACCTTAAAGCCGGGGAAAGCATGCTTGTTTCCTTTACTTTAGTGCCGGATGTGGTTCAGGAACAAGATGAAACAGAAGCGGCTGTTCAGGCTAAAGAGGGGGCTGGTCAGTAGTGGCTATCGATCGTCAAAGGATTATTTCCGCCGTTCGTGAACTGATATTGGCGATTGGTGAGGATCCAGAAAGGGAGGGACTTCAGCGTACCCCGGAGAGAGTTGCCGAAATGTACGAGGAGATTTTCTCAGGGATAGGCCGCGACGTCGATCCGGAAATTGCCATTTTTACCACTAAAAATCAAGATGAGATGATCCTTCTGCGTGACGTTCCTTTTCATTCGATGTGCGAGCATCATCTGCTGCCCTTTTATGGAACTGTATCTATCGCATATATTCCGGATAATAACAGAATTACGGGGTTTTCTTCGTTAGCACGCGTAGTTGACATGGTGGCGAACCGTCCCCAACTGCAGGAACGCATGACTACCGACATTGCAGACGCCTTGATGCGCGTTTTGAAACCTCTGGGCGTTTTTGTGATTATTCGTGCACAGCACCTCTGTATGACCATGCGCGGAGTGAAGAAAACCGGAGCGCGGACGGTAACTTCGAGTATGCGCGGCATTATGAGAAAACAGGCGACCAGACTTGAAGCTTTATCACTGATGGGTGAGAAGAATGTATCCTGATGAATTTCATTCGGGAAACAGTGCCGGATGGATTCATGAATGTAATAGTCTTGAGGCGAGCGATCTTAAGGTCGCTGCTTTTATTTTAGATCAGGTTGAATAATGAGTGCTGTATGGAATTTCTTATGTGGTGAAGTACCAGGCGGTTTTGCCGTGCCTCTGGTGTTAATCATCGCATTTTTCCCCGTACTCGTTTTTGTTTACAAAGCGGGTGAATACATGAAACGTTCCACTTATCTTAGGTGGCGTTGGTTGGGTCCTTCAGCAATTATCTTTATTTATGCGCTCTTCTGGCTGCAGGCTCCGCCAAAGATAGATCCTTTGCGGGTAGCTGTTATCCCTCTGCAGAGTGATAATGAAACAGATTGGAGGCTTTCAGCGACCGTTGATCTTACTGCGAGGAGGATTGATAATACACTTACTAAGGCAGTCGTCAATCCCTGGATCGGATCGAGAGGCGAATATTCTCAGCCATCGGCAGATGTGCTGATTCGTTCCGGCTATCGTGTGTTTCAATTGCAGAGGCAATCATCAGGTGATTCCATCAGAATTGGTGTATATCCTGATGAATCAGCAGATGCAAGCGTTCATTTCGTTTATAAAAACAGCGATTTATTAAAGCTTTCTCATGCTGTTTCAAGGTGGATACTGGACTATCTGAATAGGGATAATGAGTTAAGCGAACCTTTCGGCAATCAGTATGCAAACGAAGCATTAGAAGCTTATTACCAGGGTTGTGAATACCTGAAAATGGAATCTTCTGATTCCGCTGCTGCGTTTTTTAAATCTGCAATTGATAGCGATAGTACTTTTCTGCAGGCGCGCATCGGTTTGGCGCATTCATACGAAATCGCAGGTGATCACGGAAACGCCAGTATAGAGATGCTGTCAGTCGCTCAGACAGAAATTAAATCTTCTGAAGCGTTACTTTGCTTGGGTGAACTGTTTCTGCGCAGTTTAAATTGGGAAGATGCGGAGCCACCATTAAAAATAGTGCTGACTGACGATCCTTTAGCGATACGAGCATGCTTAGGTTTAGCGCGTATCCATCCCGAAAGGTTAAAGGACCTTCGTCTGGATACTCCGGATAAATTGCTGGTGGAAGCTATTCGCTTGGATCCAGCTTTTGAGAATGCCCGCATCGCTTTAACCGGACCGCTGGTAAAACAGGGCAAGGTGTACAGGGCTCGCAAACTTTTAACGGAAGGATTGGATATAAATCCGCTATCCATCGATCTTCTGCTTAAAATGGGAGCACTGGAACTGAACAGTGGAAATATTGAAGTTGCTCGCGATTATTATGACAAAATAATGACGCTTGAACCACAAAGCGCCATCGCCGCGTTTAACTTAGGTATAGTGGATTACAAAACGAAGGATTATGACAGCGCCATAAAGAACTTCCGCAATTCTATGGCGTGGGATGGACCTGTTGATTGTTTTTACTATTTAGGATTACTGTATCAGAAAACGGATGACTTGGCCAGAGCTAAACTGTTCTTCAACAAGAGATGGGAATTCCGCGAAGATGATGATGATTATTTTGCCATCAAAGCGAAAGAACTATCCGAGGCGATAAATTAAATGTCTGGAGGTAAGGTATTCAAAGTAGGCGAACGTACCTACAGCCGCACTGAGCAGCCATACGTAATGGGCATACTGAACGTTACCCCTGATTCCTTTTCAGATGGGGGCAAATACTTCAGTGTGGATGAAGCTCTGGAACAAGCTCACTTCATGGTCGATGAAGGCGCTGATTTCATCGATGTTGGTGGAGAATCATCGCGTCCCGGCGCGGAACCAGTTTCACTTGCTGAGGAGATGCACAGGGTAATTCCGGTCATTGAAAAACTATCTGGATCGATCAGCGTTCCCATTTCCGTAGATACCACCAAGGCTGAAGTTGCGCGAGAGGCTCTGTCCACTGGAGCTACAATCGTTAATGATGTTTCGGCAATGCGTGAAGATCCGAAAATGCCTTCGGTAGTGGCTTCATCGGGAGCAACGGTGATCTTGATGCATATGCTGGGCACACCGCGATCCATGCAGGACAATCCCTATTATGACGACCTCATAAGTGAAGTGCATTCTTTCCTGTCAGATCGTCTTTCGGTTGCTCTGGATGCGGGTATTGCTGCGGATAGAATCCTCATCGACCCTGGGATTGGTTTTGGCAAACGCTTGCAGGATAATTTCGAAATCCTCGGCAGGTTGGGCGAATTCAGTGATCTGGCTCCGGTTTTGATTGGACCTTCCCGAAAGAGCTTTATTGGGAACACCTTAAATCTGCCTGTTGAAGAGAGGCAGTATGGCACTGCGGCTGCGGTATCCGTAGTCACTCTAAACGGCGCTGACGTCATTCGCGTTCATGACGTTAAAGAAATGGTTCAGGTGATAAAGATTACCAGTAGATGTATGACAACTGCGGATAGGGGGGAGACTGTCAGTACGTGAACGTATTTAAGCAGATTCCCGGTTTAACATTTCGTCCCATGACGCCGGGCGATGCCCGGGATATTGCCTATATCGAGCTGGAAATATTTCCTATTCCCTGGAGTGAACAGAGCTTGCGTTCTTTCCTGACGTTGAGTGATGTAGAGGGTGAAGTTGCTATCTGTAAAAATGAGATAATAGCTTACGTATTCGTACAATATGTTGAGGATGAAGCGCATATCCTGAACTTCGGTGTGAGAAGTGGATATCGCCGCAAGGGGTTAGCGGCTGAACTCATGCATCGTCTCTTAAATCGTATCCGTGAGCGAGTGGTTAATATCTGCTATCTGGAAGTGAGAGCCAGTAATCTACCGGCACAAAAGCTCTACTTTAAATATGGCTTTGCCCCGATAACCGTACGCAAGAATTACTATCCCGATGGTGAGGACGCCTTGATATTGGCAAGACAGTTTTAATCGAATAATATTATTCACAACCCGCCACTAACAACAGGTCTGTATGCCCTGGTTTCAGAAATCAAAAAAGATCCAATCCACCCAGAAGAAGGCTGAACTTCCGGACGGATTGTGGCTCAAATGCGACAATTGTGGCGAGATAATATTCCGTAGAGAACTGCAGAAGAACGCTTCGGTATGTCAGAAGTGCCGTTTTCATTTTCGCATCAGCAGTCGTGAATATATCGAGATGATAGCGGACGAGGGGTCATATCGCGAATTCAACGCAGACATGAAGTCATCCGATCCATTAAAATTCAAAGATACCAAACGCTACCCCGACCGAATTCAAAAATCGACTAAGAAAGCGGGAATGAATGACGCTATTCGTACTGGTATTGCTCTTTTAAATGATCGTAAAATAGTATTAGGCATAATGGATTTTAACTTCTTTGGCGGGAGTGTGGGTTCTGTAGTTGGAGAAAAAATCGTTCAGGCAACGCGCAGAGCCAAGGAAGGCAATTACCCTTTTATCCTTATCTGCGCTTCCGGTGGTATGCGCATGCAGGAAGGTCTGTTCAGCTTGATGCAGATGGCGAAGACGTCATGCGAACTGGCGGAATTCGCACAGACGAGACTGCCGTTTATCACCGTTCTAACCCACCCGACGACCGGCGGAACCACAGCCAGCTTCGCTATGTTGGGAGACGTCATTATCGCAGAACCAGGCGCACTGATCGGGTTTGCCGGACCCCGCGTGATCAAGCAGACCATAGGTCAGGATCTGCCACCCGGGTTTCAAAGAGCTGAATTTCTGCTTCAGCACGGATTTTTAGATATGATTGTTGATCGAACGCGCTTGCGGGGCACTTTAAGCACTCTAATTATGCATTTACACGATGCGGATGATTCAGAAAGTGAAGAACAGGTTTCAACTGTTGACTAATTATGAAAGTACTTCTTTGCAACGATGATGGAATACACGCTCCGGGCCTGGCTACTCTGGCAGATGAGATAAAGAAAATCGCTGATGTAGTGGTGGTTGCGCCCGCACGCGAACAGTCAGCTATGGGTCATGCTATCACCATGACTGATCCCCTGCGCGCCGAAGAGTTCTTTCGCAATGGTGAGTTTTTCGGCTGGGGAGTTTACGGCACGCCAGCAGATGCAGTGAAATTAGCTCTGTTTGCCTTGCTGGATGAGCGGCCCGATATGTTGATTTCCGGTATCAATCAGGGTTCCAATACCGGAATTAATACTATCTATTCCGGTACAGTGTCCGCATCGACAGAGGGCAGAATGAACGGCATGCTGTCTTTCGCCATATCTCTAACCTCTTATACAAACAAGGATTTTTTACCGGCTGCACGATTCGCAGCAGAATTAGCGCAGAAACTTCCGGATATGAGATTACCCAAAGGCGTCTCCCTCAATGTGAACGTGCCTGCAATACCTGAAGAGGAGATCAAGGGCGTGAAATTCACCCGGCAGAGTGTAGCTGTCTATGATGAAATCTTCCACAGGCGCACCGATCCCAAAGGAAGGGTTTATTTTTGGTTAGATGGTGAACTACAAAAAGATGGAGATGACCCTGACATCGACGCGCTTGCCGTTAAGGCTGGATATATATCCATAACGCCCATTCATTACGATTTGACCAACTATCAGGCATTCGAAAAGTTATACGGTCAGGAGGACTCTTTCTTTTAGCATGCATAAAGCTGAAAAAATAATAATTCTCGATTTCGGTTCACAAACAACCCAGTTGATAGCACGCCGCGTGCGCGAACTGGGAGTATTCAGTGAAATATGGCTTCCGGACAGTTCCGCTGATAAAATCGCTCAGCAACAGCCAAATGGATTGATCCTTTCAGGTGGACCATCTGCGGTTTATGACCCTGACGCACCACATCCGGATCCGGCAATATTTGATTTAGGAATACCGGTACTGGGGATATGCTACGGTTTGCAGTTAATCGCTTACCAGCAGGGTGGGGAGGTGGATCGTTCGGATCACCGTGAGTATGGCAGGACGGAACTGGATATCGTGAATGATTCATCACTCTTCAAGGGTCTGGATAAAGAACAGGCAGTCTGGATGAGCCACGGTGATAAACTACTTAAACCACCACCGGGATATCACGCTATCGGTACATCCGTTGGTTCTCCCTACGCTGCTGTCGAGAACAGCGAAAAGCAGTATTTCGGTGTGCAGTTTCATCCTGAAGTTTCTCACACCGAACATGGCACAAAAATTCTGGACAATTTTGTCCGACATATCTGCAGGTGCGAGAAAATCTGGAATGCCCGCAGTTTCATCGAAAACAGCATCGAAAACATCCGCGCTGAAGTGGGAAAGGGTCAGGTAATCTGCGGTCTCTCAGGCGGCGTCGATTCATCTGTAACCGCCTTGATGCTGCATGAAGCTATCGGGGATAATCTCCATTGCGTCCTGGTTGACAACGGTCTTCTTCGTTTAGGCGAAAGAGAGCAAGTCGAAATTCTTTTCAGCGATCAGTTCGGTCTGGATTTAAGGGTAGCTGAAGCTGAAGATAGGTTCTTAGACGCGCTTAAAGGCGTGGAAGATCCAGAGGAGAAACGCAAGATAATAGGTCGGGTGTTCATTGAGGTCTTCGAAGAGGCAGCACACGGAATAGGTGATGTGAATTATTTAGCCCAGGGCACGCTCTATCCCGATCTTATCGAGAGCCGTTCCGCAAGTGGTGGTCCTTCGGCAGTTATTAAAAGCCACCACAATGTAGGTGGATTACCCGATCGAATGAATTTGAAACTCATAGAGCCGTTAAAAGAGCTTTTTAAGGATGAGGTGCGAGCGGTCGGTAAGGAGTTAGGTCTTTCGGAAGAGCTGGTTGGCAGGCACCCCTTTCCCGGTCCGGGTCTGGCGGTGCGAATAATCGGAGAAGTAAATGCCCAAAGACTTGATCTGTTAAAACAAGCTGATCATATCTTTATAGAAGAGCTTAAGAGGAACGACTGGTATAATAAAAGTTCACAGGCTTTGGTAGTGCTTCTGCCGGTGAGATCCGTCGGTGTGATGGGCGACGAACGCACCTATGAACAGGTTGCGGCTTTGCGTTCGGTTGATTCTGATGATTGGATGACCGCAGATTTTACCAGGTTACCGTATGACCTTTTGGGGAAAGTAGCCAACAGAATAATCAATGAAGTGCGCGGCATCAATCGTGTCGTTTATGACGTATCTTCAAAACCGCCCGCGACTGTTGAGTGGGAATAGAGTATGGAACTCAGGGTGTGTATTGTATAAACTGCAACATAGCAGACGCATAAATTATCGGGAGCAAATATGTGCGGAATAATCGGTTACATCGGGAAGAAAGAGGCAGTTCCGATTCTCTTATCAGGACTGAAGCGGATGGAATATCGGGGTTATGACTCTTCCGGTCTGGCGATTCTTAATGATGGGACCATTCAAGTTGAGAAGAAAGTCGGAAAAATCTCTGAACTTGAGAAATCGTTAGATGGAAACAGCATCCCCGGCAATATCGGTTTAGGGCATACGCGCTGGGCTACACATGGTATGCCTACACAAATAAACGCACATCCTCACATTGATTCTAAGGGAAACATAGCTCTGATCCACAACGGTATCATTGAGAATTATATGTCATTGCGGCAGAGATTGGAGAAGAAGGGGCATAAATTCCGTACTGAAACGGACACGGAAACTCTGGCGCACCTGATTGAGGACGCTTATCACGGTGACCTGCTGGAAGCGGTTCAAATGGCGCTTGCCCAGGTTCAGGGTACCTATGGATTAGCCGTTATTTCCGATATGGAGCCGGATAAGATCATTGCTGCGCGCATGGGCAGTCCCCTGATCATCGGCGTTGGTGAAGATGAAAACTTCGTAGCTTCCGATTTAGCGGCTATCATACCTTATACCCGTAATGCCATATACTTAGAAGATGAAGAAGTGGCTATGATAACTGCGGATAGCATCCAGAGCCGAACGCTATCCAACGAGAAAGTACTGAACAAAGTTGAGTCAGTTAGCTTCCAGTTGGAAGAAATAGAAAAGGGCGGTTACGACCACTTCATGTTGAAAGAGATCATGGAACAGCCCCGCACGCTGGAAGATTCCATGCGTGGTAGGCTGCTGGAAGAAGAAGGAACTACTAAACTTGGCGGGATCAGGCAGTATATAGACAAACTATCTTCTGCCAAGCGGATTATCATCGTGGCATGTGGAACTTCCTGGCATTCAGCCTTGATCGGTGAATATATGTTGGAAGAGTTTGCCAGAGTTCCCGTTGAAGTAGAATATGCTTCCGAGTTCCGTTATCGCGATCCCATCATCGAAGAGAGAACTATCGTTATCGCCATCACGCAATCAGGTGAGACTGCCGATACTTTAGCCGCTTTGCGGGAAGCGAGGCGGAAGGGCGCTTCCACCCTGGCGATCTGCAACGTGGTAGGTTCTAGTATCGCGCGCGAAGCGGAAGCGGGTATTTATATCCACGCAGGGCCGGAGATCGGCGTCGCTTCGACTAAGGCGTTTTCTTCGCAGGTTACGGTACTGGCACTGTTAGCGATCCTATTGGGACGTATGAAAGGGATTTCCGCTGCCCAGGGGAGGTGGATGGTGCGCGAACTCAAGCAGCTCCCCAACATGGTAACCCAGGTTCTTGAAAATATGGAACCCATCAAAGAACTAGCGGCGAAACTTAAAGATCACCCCAATTTCCTCTACTTAGGGCGGGGATTCAACTTCCCTATTGCTCTTGAAGGTGCATTGAAATTGAAGGAAATCAGCTACATACACGCTGAAGGTTATCCTGCTGCTGAAATGAAACACGGACCGATCGCTTTGATCGACAAGGATATGCCTGTAGTATTTATTGCGACGCAAGACGGCACTTACGAGAAGGTTTTATCCAACATCGAGGAGGTTAAGGCGAGGCAGGGGACGGTGATAGCAATCTGCACTGAAGGGGATAAGGAGATGAAGAGCAAAGCCGACTTCACCATTGAAATACCACGCACTATGAATTTTTTAATGCCAATCTTGGCTGTAATCCCCTTGCAGCTTCTGGCTTATCATATCGCGGTGATGCGCGGATGCGACGTTGATCAGCCGCGTAACCTGGCAAAAAGCGTAACCGTAGAATAGGTATGATGTATAGAAAACATACGTTTCCCTTGATAATGTTGGCAGTTTTGCTGCTCCTGACAAGTTTGAGTAGCGCTGGAACTGGCGATGAAGCACTCTGGCTGTCCGCTCAGGATAAGTACGAAAAAGGACGATATAAAGCCGCTGTAGTTGATCTGAAAGGTTTAATAGAAGCCGGGATTTCGGGTTATGAAAGTTCCGCACGACTATTGTTGGCGAAGTGCTATCTCAGCCTGAAAAAGTTAGAATTTGCGGAGATATCGGCTAAGGAACTGATCCAGAAATTCCCCAACAGCCGCTATGAAGCACATGGGAAATACGTTCTTGCCCAGGTTGAATTCCGTAAAAAGAACTACTTCGATAGCGCTATGTACCTGTTGACATGTGCGCAGATAACGCGAGACAATGAACTGGAACTGTTAGCGCGGGAGAAACTGGCAGGACTCTTCGAAGCGCATTTAGGCACACGGGAATGCGAAGAAATCCTGCGTTGGGTGAAGTTGCCGCAGATCAAGCGTGAACTTCAAGCGGTAATGCGTGGGTATAAGCCTTCACTGAAGATTGGACTAATATTGGATCTGAGCGGCAGAAACGCTGTGGCTGGTCAAGGAGTGTTAGATGGTCTGGAAGCGGCGCATTCCCATTCGAACGTTTCCAGTTCCATGGGATTAGAACTCATCGTTAGGGACAGTGAAGGTCAGGTTGAAGAAGCGGTCAAGGCAGTTCGCGCCTTGATACACGATGAAGAAGTCAGCGTTATAATTGGTGATCTGTCAGATGAGTGTACCGCAGCGATAGCGGGTGTAACTTCAGAGACTGGTGTGCCGCAGATAGTGCCATACATCCAGCATGCCGATTTCACAGATATTGGTCAGAATATCTTTCAACTTATGCCCGGTGCTTTTCGTGAAGGTGCAGTATGCGCGGCGCTGTTGTGTAATGAATACGATTCTGAACGCGCTGCTATATTAGCTCCGGCTAACGAAAGCGGGAAAACGCGGTCAGAAGGATTTGAATTACTTTTTTCGTCTTTAGGCGGTGAAATAGATTCTGTACAGTGGTATTACCGGGGAGCGACTAATTATAAAAGGCAGTTAGATGCTCTGAAAGAGATCGGTGCTTATGCGTTAGGTGATACGTTACTGACAGAGGAGGAGATATTAGAATTCATCGAATGGGATGCAGATAAAGATGAAGAAGTTGAAGAAGAACTTGAAGCTGAGATTGATTCAGTATTAGAGGTCTCCTTTCTGGATTCACTGTTAGAAGTTTATATATCACCGATTAATTACTTCGACGCCTTGTACGTGCCCATTCAGGGTGAAGAGATATCCTATTTGGCTCCGCAAATAGCCGCTAGCGGCTTTCATGGCTACATAGTGTGCAGTTCCAATTGCTTGGATCAAATATCCCTGGAAAAGGACTGGCGGTATTATAATGGAATTATCTTTCCCGCTCACTTCAAGTCGCCGCCTGAACTGCAGACCGGTTCCGGTTTCATGAAGGAATACAGCGACTACCCTGCACCAGTAGCGAACCAATGGAATATAATCGGATGGGATGCGTTTAATTACCTTGCTGAAGTTTTCAGGGGTGCAGGTTATTTGAATGCAATGGAGATCAGCAAACGTTTGGGCGCAATTTCATCATTCGATGGGGAGAGGATCTCCATGCACTTTTCCGAAGAGGGACATGTCAATCTCTCCATGTATGTCTTAACGTTCCAAGATGGAGAATTTCATCAGCTACGCAGTCCTGAAGAAACGGTTAGTTTGTATAAATGAGAACACCTCTGGAAAAAGAGAATGAACTCCGCTTGATGCTGCGTGAAAACGGCGATTTAGCCGTTGCTTTTTCCGGTGGCGTCGATTCCAGCTATCTCCTGAAAGTAGCATCAGAAGAGTTAAGGGATAATGCTATTGGCGTCATCGCAGTATCACCTACCTATCCTCAGAGGGAACATCAGCGTGCTTCTCGCATGGGGCAGGAATTGGGCATACGCATTTTCACCATCGAGACGGATGAAATGGATTGTGAGGATTTCACATCCAATCCAACTGATCGGTGTTATTACTGTAAAACTACGCTGTTTGATAAGTTAATTCAGCGTGCTCAGGCGGAAGGAATAAACCACGTGGCTGATGGGTCTAATTTGGATGACCTGGGAGACCATCGCCCCGGGATGAAGGCTTTGAGTGAGCTGGGTGTAATCAGCCCTCTACGTCAGTGCGGGATGACCAAAGCTGACATTCGTGAACGTTCCCGGGAACTGGGATTGGAAACCTGGGATCTGCCCTCATTTGCATGTTTGGCTTCCCGCTTTCCCTACGGTACAGAGATAACCCCGGAAGCTCTTCGGAAAGTGGAAACGGCGGAGAATGCTTTTTTCGAGCGCGGTTTCCGCTTGGTTCGGGTGAGGCATTATGGGGATATGGCGCGCATAGAACTCGCACCTGATGAACTACCAAGACTTTTCGAAGATAATATCAAAGAAGATCTGGTCCATATATTGAAGGATGCGGGGTATAACTACATCACCGTTGATCTTGAAGGCTATCGCACCGGCAGCATGAACGAAGGGATAGCTCAATCTACCAAAACTTTAATATGATAACTGCAGATTATTTTAGCGAGACGGAATATCGCCGATACTACGATTTGTGTCCCAAGAACATAATTCCGGTGCTGTCCCTGCGGGCTTTCTCAGAAAGGCGTAGCAGGGCCCACGATGAAGCATTGGGATGGCGTTTGGCAACTGTTCTGCGCATTCCGAAAACTTTTGTTATTATGGCAGAACAGGTGCATGGCAATAAGGTCGCACCCGCGGGTGAGAGGAATTATGTTTACGGAGTAGATGGCGTGATGACCGATGCTCCTGAAGTGATGCTGACGATCAGGGTTGCTGATTGCCTGCCCATCTATCTCTGGGATAAGAAAGGAAAATATATTGCACTGCTGCACGCAGGCTGGAGAGGAAGTGTTGGGAACATTGCCGGGGAGGGCGTCAAGAGTCTATCGGAGACTTATAATGTACTACCAGCGCAAATCGGCGCGCTCTTAGGTCCTTGTGTATGTCAATCCTGCTATCAAGTGGGGTCTGAAGTTGCGGATAAGTTCGATCCAGCGTGTGTCGATACGCATTCTGATGGACGTCATTATTTAGACATCAGAGAAGCCAATTATCGCCAGCTTTTGGGTGCGGGTTTGGAAGAAGAATCCATTTTTTCCGATCCTTCCTGCACAAGCTGTCAACCTGATATCTTCTTCAGCTACCGAAGAGATGGTTCTGATACAGGCAGAATGACCGCAATGATCGGTATAAATAAAGCCTGATTCCTAAAAGATATTAACAAATTAAATGGATATTCTTTCGGCTATACTATTGGGACTTATTCAGGGATTAACCGAATTTCTACCTGTTTCCAGTTCCGGACATTTAGTATTGTCGCAACATCTGCTGGGATTTCACGGTCCCAACTTAGCCTTTGACGTACTGGTTCATCTGGCTACGCTGTTTGCAGTAGTTTTATATTTTCGCAAAGATATCTTAAGCATTTTTAGCTCTGCATTGGCCAGATCGGATGATAATATTGATGGTCGCCGCTGGCTTTTAATGATTGCCATTGGAACCGTTCCCACTGCAATCATCGGTTTTACCTTTAGAGAGCAGTTTGAAGCGATCTTTGCCACGCCCAAACTGACTGCAGTTATGCTGTGGGTAACAGCGATAATCCTCATCGCTTCGGACCGAGTGCGCGTGAAAGTCAATTCATCCCGGAGTAGGTTGACCGTTCCGCGTGCAATAATGGTCGGAATAGTTCAGGGATTAGCCATAATTCCCGGGATTTCCCGGTCGGGATCAACTATTTCGATGGGGTTGTTCAGCGGGTTGAATCCCCAAATAGCTGCCCGGTTCTCATTCTTACTGTCCGTACCCGCGATTATGGGTGCGACCATTTTGGAATTCGGGGAAATTGTTAATATAGGCGCACAAGATTATCTACCATATTCTTTAGCTGCCCTAACTGCATTTTATTCCGGTTATCTGGCTATCGATATCCTGATGAAAATGGTCATTAAGAGAAAACTATGGAAGTTTTCCATCTATCTGTTCGTTGTCGGTCTGCTGGGATTACTCCTAACCTAAATTAGCCACAGAGATACTTTTTATACTATGTACGCACCCGCAAACACGTTGACTTACACTTCGTTCCTTAAGCGAGTCGAAGGAGGACAGATTGATTCAACGTATTTCCTCTTCGGTCCTGAGGGTGTGTTAATCGATCGCGCACTGGAACGGATTAAGGAAGCCGCCATTGACCAATCATCGGAGGATTTCAACTGGTCGGTCTTTCACGCTGATGCAGATGGAATGGACTGGCCCCTTTTCGCTGATGCTTTGACCGCAATTCCTCTGATTCCTTCACGCCGCGTTGTCGTTCTTAAGAAGCTAAATAAGGTTCTTCGTAATAAGTCCGTAATTAAACTGATAGAATCTAACGTCCAGGAACCAGCGCCGGATTTAACGCTCATTTTAATCGAAGAGAACCCTGATCTGCGTAATGCTTTTTTTAAACAACTGCTAGAAAAAAGCATTTGTGTGACATTCCCCGAAGTAAAACCCGCAGAATTGCAAATGCACCTCAAGGATTTCGCTTCTGGATTTAGCAAGGAACTTTCCGATGCTGCCATCGAAAGGATTCTAACTCAGACCAATCCCGGGTTACGCGAATTACTATCGAAGATGGAAGTGCTGGTTTTCTACTCAGGCGACAAGAAAACTATTGATTTGGAGGATGTGGAGCAATGTACGGTCTTTACGCGCGAAGTTAATATTTATAAACTGCTGCAAGCTATCGGCGACCGGAATCGGATCGAAACGCGTGACACCTGTGAACAATTGCTCCGTGGAAAAGTGGAAATAGGCTCGCTATTCCATATGCTTTACCGGCAGATCTGGGCTATGTTTCGGATGAAGTATCTACAGGAAAGGAAGGTTCCGTTTGGGAAGTGGCAGCAGAATCTTGCCATTTGGCCCACTTTTCTTCTGAACCGGTACAGAAAATATCTTCCCAATTATTCCAGAGGAGAACTGGGACGGTCTCTGGAGATTATTGAAGAAGCGGATAGACAACGAAAAACTTCTGCCGTGCAGGATGATTTCATCCTGCAGACTCTCACAGAAAAATTATTACAACCATGACCGATAAAGTGATAAAAAACATCATTATCCCCAAGACAAATTCTGAGCGGATAACCGATGAGAGACTTATCGCCGACTTTCAAAATGGTGATCTGTCTGCTTTTGAGGAGATCGTTTACAGATATCAGGGGCAGTTGATCAATTTCGTGGGGCGACTCCTAAATGACCGCATAGCGGCAGAAGATATTGTTCAGGAAACTTTCCTACGGGTTTACAGAAATAAACATCGATACCGGGAAATTGCACGTTTTTCCACCTGGATCTATACCATTGCGGGAAACTTAGCCAGAACTGAACTTCGCCGTAGGAAGATCAGAAATTTCTTCTCCATATCACAGCGCGGAGATACCGAGAAGGATTATGAAATCCCAGATACAAGTATCGACGTTGAAAAACAGGTGGAGAGAAAGATCAACAAAGAACAAGTAATGAAGGCGATCACCACATTGCCGGTCTATTTTCGGGAAGTGATAATCCTGCGGGACGTTCAGGATCTTTCCTATGAAGAGATCAGTAATATATTGAAAGTTCCTCTGGGAACCGTGAAATCACGCGTCAATCGCGGAAGGACGCAAATTCAGAAGAAACTCAAAGGACGGCTGTAGAATTATTCATAAACTAAAGGAAATTGAGGGAAATAATTTAATAAATTCGGGAACCCTGACCGATCTGGAGGTGTTCAAATAAGTGGATCCCTGAAAAACGGTGGAGGCAATACAGGCAAAAAAACACCGATATGGATTGACGTGAGACTGATTCTATGATGAAAGTAAGCTGCGAAGATTTCGAGAGAGGATATGAGGACTTCTCCGGAGGTCAATTAGATTCTTCAAAGGCGAAGGCGCTGGAAGAACACCTGACCACCTGCCCTGCTTGCAGACTTTACACCCAATCCCAGCATTTGGTAAGGGATGCCTTGCGAACCTTGCCGGAAATGAAAACGCCTCCCTATTTCTGGACGAATCTCAAACGAGAGATCAACCGGATAGAAAGCGGGCAGAAGAAGCCAAGTTTTAATGCGAGTTTACTACCACGTTTTGCCTCTGTGGCTTCAGGTTTTGCTTTAGCCTTAATTTGTGGTTTTCTGTTTCTGCAGCAAGGCAATCATCAGCCCGGCTTCTTGCAGACAGACCCTTCAATTACGGCTGAACGATCCCTACAGGATGGCGCTTCTGACGCCACGTTGGAAGAAACCTCCCCCATAGACTATTCCCAGGATTGGTTAGCTGCCGATAATGTTCAGATTGACACTTCTCAACATCGTCTTCCTGAACCTGCGGGCCAGGATTCGATTCCCATTCCGGTAGAAGACGATTTCTGGCAGTTAAACCAGGTATCAACCACTCCTGATGATAATTAAATAGAATTATAAGCGAATATTTGAAAATCCGTCCATTTGTGAATGGACGGATTTTTTGTTGACTTTGCCTGTCTATTTGTTATATTATATCTTTCCCGTAATCGGTGTCGCTTGCGCCTATGGTGCCTCTGACCCCGACAGTATATAACGAACATAAAAAAACCGAGGAATAAATGGCAAAAGCACAGACATTTGGTGAGAAGGTCGCCAAAGCTCAATTGAAACAGCAGAAGACCTGTCCCGTTTGCGGAGCTGCTTTAAGTTACGTGAAGGTGATTGATCCAGTGCAGTTACCGGGAGGTCAGTTTCGCTTTCGTCCCAGGATGGAAAAGATCTGCAAGTGCAGTAATACCGAACTGATGGGGAGTTGAAACCGCCGAACGGCCGCCTGATCGTCATCATTCTGGACAGCGTTGGCATAGGAGAACTGCCCGATGCTGATCAGTATGGCGATATCGGGTCAAACACCTTGCGCAATTTGGGATATGCCGTTGGTGGTTTGCAATTGCCGAATTTCGAAGCTTTAGGCTTGGGCAAAATCAGCCCTCTACCGGGGCTGTCGGATACGGTGAAAGCCACGGCGGCTTACGGACTGATGGCGGAAAAGGCGCCGGGAAAGGATAGTATTACCGGTCATTGGGAACTGATGGGGCATGTCGCATCCCGGGCGCAGCCGACTTATCCGGAAGGTTTTCCAGCACGCATTGTGAACCGTCTGAGGGAGGAAACCGGTCATCAGTATATTGGTAACTACCCTGCTTCCGGGACGGAGATCATAAAAGAATTGGGCGGTGAACATGTCCGCACCGGTGAGATCATCCTTTACACATCGGCGGATTCTGTTCTGCAATTAGCTGCTCATGAAGAGATCGTTCCGCTGGACGAACTCTACGAAATCTGCCGGACTGCCCGCCGCATAATGGATGGTAAGGACGCTGTGGGCAGGATAATCGCCCGGCCCTTTGTGGGAGAAGAAGGCAATTTCGTGCGCACCACTAACCGCAAGGATTTCGCTCTGCAGGCGCCCGATAATACTGTGCTCGACCTGCTGATTGAAGCAGGAATAGAAGTCCTGGGGATTGGCAAGATAGATGACCTCTTCGGAGGGAGGGGTTTAAGCGAAGTTGTTCATACCAAATCCAATATGCAGGGATTGGAGGAAACCACTAAGGCAATTCAAAGTGAACGCACCGGTCTCATATTCACAAATTTAGTGGACTTCGATATGCTCTGGGGACATCGCAACGACCCCGACGGCTATTATAGTGGACTTCGTGAGGTTGATCAATTCCTACCGACTTTATTGGAAGCTTTAAAGCCGGAAGATATGCTAATTTTTACTGCCGATCACGGTTGTGATCCGACTACTATCTCTACCGACCACTCCCGTGAATATGTTCCTATTATTATTTATGGTAAGTCACTAAAGCCGGATGTGGATATAGGCGTGCGGAAATCCTTCGCAGATTTAGGTGCTTCCATCGCGGATTATTTTGGAATACGGGGAACGGGTGCAGGGGTGAGTTTTTTACCTCAGATATACGAATAATCAGATTCAATCCCAAATATAGGATAAGACATAATGAGAAAAACTTCTGGCAAAATCTGTATTCTATTATTAACAATACAACTGGTTTTCTCAGGTTTCGCATTAGCCGGTGATGATGAAAATCCAGCGGAAGTAAATGCCACGTTAGAACTAGCTGGCGAAAACCGAATGGAGCTTGAAAAGGTTATTGAGCATTACAGTGAACAAGATGATACATTAAAGCTTGAAGCTGCCTTTTTCCTCATCGCCAACATGGAAGATCACTGTTTTGCTATATACAGTTTGCAGGATAGCAGCGGTGTTGAGATTGAACTCGACGTACTGGATTATCCCAACTTCGATAGTCTATTGACTCATTTTCGAGGGGTAGAAGAAGAAGTTGGAGAACTCGACTTCAAAAAGAAGGAAAAGATTCAGGACGTAGAGACGATTACAGCAGCGTTTCTAATTAAACAGATTGATCTTGCCTTTCATGCCTGGCGAGAAAAACCTTGGGCACACTATCTTTCATTTGAACAGTTCTGCAATTACATATTGCCTTATCGCGGCAGCAATGAGCCGCTTGAACCCTGGCGCGCGTTTTTTCTGGAGCAACACAAAACCATATCAGAACAGATGAATGATGCTTCCGATCCCATCGAAGCAGCATCCCTGATCAACAACGATATAAGGTCCTGGTTCAGGTTTGATGCAAGGTATTATATGCATCCCACCGACCAGGGGCTGTCAGAGATGATGGACACGAAATTGGGGCGCTGTGAAGATATGACCAATCTGACCATCTATGCGTTGCGAGCTAATGGTCTGGCTGTCACCAGTGATTATACGCCATATTGGGCTAATACCGGTAACAACCATGCCTGGAATTCTATAGTAATTCCAGGCGGGAAAGTCATACCTTTTATGGGCGCAGAGGCTAATCCCCGTGAGTATCGCTTAGGCCATAAATTCGGTAAGATTTACCGAAAGATGTATGCTAAACAGAAGGGCAACCTTGTTTTTCAGGATAGAAAGCAGGAAGATGTACCTCGCTGGTTGAAAGGCAAGAACTACATAGACGTAACTAAAGAATATGCCGACGTACATGACGTTCCTATCTCTTTTCAGTCGGAGACGCCTGATTCGGTAGATATTGCTTATATTTGTGTTTTCAATTCCGGGGAATGGAAACCGATTCATTGGGGACGGATAAAGCAGAATGCAGCTACTTTTACGGATATGAATCCAGGGGTGTTATATCTGCCAGCGCTATATCTGAATAAAGAGATAGTGCCGTACGGACCTCCCTTCATCCTCTGTGATGACGGTAGCAAGAGGGTACTCCGGCCACAGAGCGAAGAGAAGATCTCTGCTGAAATTGCCAGTACAACCATGAGAGTATTAGCTGTCTCAACTGATGGAATTGCAGAAAAATCCTTGACTGAAGGGACAGAATATGAATTGTTCTATTGGGATGAGGATTGGCAGTCTTTAGGCAAAACTACTGCCGGAGAAGAAGCGCTCAGCTTCGATGAAGTTCCTGCGGGAGCTTTATATTGGCTGATAGAAACTGATTCGGATGAAGAAGAGCGACCTTTCACCATTGAGGATGGTAAGAAGGTTTTGTGGTAGTGTGGGGTTCATATTTTCTGCGTAAAAGGTTTTTGACTAAATAGCCTTACACCGCCCGGGAATGAATTCCCGGACTAGTACAATGCAGTCCTACTAAAGTAGGACGCTTCAAATAGTTTACATCCCGCTTAAGCGGGATAGAAATGTAATAGCTCGGGAATTCATTCCCGTGTGAGCTTAACCAGGTCTTATTTAGACATGGCGAGCCAAGACCCGACAGAACACCCAAAGTTGACCCTAAAAGGGTCAAACCAGGTGCAGTTTGCTATTCGATCCCTTCAGGATCGTAAGAAACAATGTGATTTCATGCTTCCGCAGGTTTCACCTGCGGCTACTATAGTGTATCCCCTTCGGGGATTTCCCGTTCAGCTGGGTCTTGACTCCTTGAAGAGATATGATCCGACAGAACGATTACGTGAGAGTATCCAATAAGTAAATACAAACCTGAGGCATACTATGCTTTTAGGCCGCGTCGTAGGAACCATTTGGGCTACGAAGAAAGACGAAAAACTGGAAGGGATGAAATTCCAGATAGTACGGGCTGTCGATTTAGACTATCGACCACTCAATAATTTTCTGGTAGCAGTGGACAGCGTAGGCGCTGGAGCTGGCGAAATCGTCCTGATAGCACAAGGTTCATCGGGACGCCTGACCTGGCTGACCAAGGACAAACCGGTTGATGCCGTCATCATGGCTATCGTGGATCGTCTGGACGTTGAAGTTCCTGAATCAGAATGGGAAGAGGCGCTTAAGTGAACATCGCTAAGGTCATAGGCACCATCTGGGCGACAGTTAAGGACGATCATCTGCAGGGTTCCAAACTGCAGATAATCCAGCCCTTGAATGAAAAAGGCGAGAAGATGGGGCAGCCTTTAACTGCCGTCGATACTGTCGGTGCGGGTCAGAATGAAGTGGTCTTCTACGTCACTTCCAGAGAAGCTGCACTGGGCTTTCCGGAACCGCTGTTGACTCCTGTCGATGCGGCAATTGTGGGCATCATAGACCGAGTAGAAGTTTACAGTAATTCAGAATAATACAAAGATAATTAACGGGGTATTCGTACAACATTGGCAACCATAAGGTTCTAGCAGCGGTTGCCCTTTTAATATCAAATCATGAAAATACTACTGGCATCACGAAACAGGGATAAACAGAGAGAGATCAGAGAAAAGGTGTCCTCTCTGCATATCGAGATTCTGACTCCCGATGATTTCCCCGATCTGCCTGAAGTTGTTGAAGATGGCGATACTCTGGAAGAAAATGCCTCCAAGAAAGCCCGAACGCTTCACCAACTTACCGGCGTTCCCACCATCGCGGATGATACTGGTCTTGAAGTCGATTTTCTAAATGGTCAACCGGGAGTCTATTCTGCTCGCTATGCCGGCCCTGATGCCACCTATCAGGATAATGTGGACAAGTTGATCAGGGAACTGCAAGGTGTTCCTGAAGGTCAGAGAGGCGCTCGGTTTCGTTGTGTGATAGCCTATATCAGGGATGGACAGTTGAATACATTCGAAGGGAAGGTTGACGGATTTATCAGTAAAACCCCTGCCGGTGAATCAGGTTTCGGGTACGATCCTGTTTTCTACGTTTCGGATGAAGGAAAAACCTTTGCCGAATTGCAGCTCGAGAGGAAAAATGCCATATCGCACAGAGGGCTTGCTCTTGATGCCTGGGTCGATCACCTGCGGAAAGAGATACACATCACGGATTCTAAATGAAAGAGACACGGTTTTACTTCGATCATAGCGCCACCACGCGCGTTGACCCTTTAGTCAGCGAAGCTATGGTGAAAGCGATGAATACGGATTTTGGCAACCCTTCATCAGTGCACAGTTTCGGTCGAGATGCTCGAGTACTTTTAGAAGATGCGCGCGAAATCATAGCGGGTACGTTGAATGCTAATCCTGCTGAGGTATTCTTCACTTCCGGAGGCACCGAAGCTGACAATATCGCCTTGATTGGCGTTATGGAAGCCAACCGCAAGCGCGGCGATCACATAATTACCAGCAAGATAGAGCACCACGCCGTCCTGGATGCAGCGCATTACCTGGAAGAGCATGGATTCAAAGTATCTTATGTATCACCGGATCGCTACGGGATGATTCAACCTGAAGAAGTTGCAGACGCCATCACCCCGGATACCGTTCTAATATCCATCATGCACGTGAACAATGAAATTGGAACTATCAATCCGGTTGAAGAGATAGGCAAGATAGCTCAGCAAAAGAATATCTTGTTTCACACTGACGCCGTTCAGTCCTTCGGTAAAATCGAGGTTGATGTGGAGAAGATCAATGCAGATCTGCTCTCCATTTCCAGCCATAAGATCTACGGTCCCAAAGGTTGTGGAGCACTCTATCTGCGCAAGGGTGTAGACGTCACACCTCGCACTTTCGGCGGACATCAGGAGAGGGATGTTAGAACGGGAACTGAAAATCTCCCAGGTGCTGTGGGTTTGGCACAGGCAGCTAAAATCTGTCAGGAAAAAATAGCAGACGAATCCAGTCGGTTGACAAAGTTGCGAGACCGTTTATGGAACGGTCTGTCCGACAAGCTTGCAGACATACACTTAAACGGTCATCCTGAAAAGCGACTGCCGGGATTGAACAGCATTTCTTTCGCGGGAGTTGAAGGCGAAGCTCTGCTTCTGTCGCTGGATTTAAAAGGTATCGCTGCTTCCACCGGATCCGCCTGCAGTTCTGGAAAAACAACCGCTTCTCACGTTCTATTATCTATGGGGATAACCCCGGAAATTGCGCAGTCTTCCATCAGATTTTCCATGGGCAGAGAGAACGATGACGAGGCAGTCGGTTACCTTTTAGAAGTTGTGCCCGAACTGGTAACCAAGCTTCGTCAGATGTCATTTGATATGTAACCAATAACATTTTTCTATCCGGCATGTCGGATGTTGAAAAAAGGTCACCTCCTAAACGTTACAGGCGGTTATGGCATTTAGCCTTGCTGGTCATGATTGCGCTTTCCTGGTTCTTCATCTATTCCAGGCAGCCCGATCCAGTGGAGTTCTTTGAAAAGAGAAGGTCGCAAAAGATTCAATTTGATGTGGAATCCTCCTGGCATGAGAGGGGATCCCAGATGAAATCTCTGCGGATAGAAGGTTTCAGGAAATCAGGTAATTTCGATTATGACGTCACTTTTGACGCTTTCGAATGTAAACCACAGGATGTACAGGAGCTACTCCCCGCATTTATACTGATCGGGGGTATCAATACCGGGCGAGACGCCATTCATATAATTGCCAAACGACCCGAAATTGCCAGGTTGGGAGTATTCCTGTCCCTGGATTACCCCTATGATGGACCGTTGCATTTCGAAGCTTTGGATTTTATCCGGAACATTCCCCGAATAAAGAAGAGTCTGTATGACACTGTTGAAGCAGTACGTTTAGCCATAGACTATTTGGAGTCGCTGGACTATGTTGACGAGGAGCAGATTACCATAATCGGCGTTTCCCTGGGTGCCTTCTATTCGGTCTTTACCGGCGGGGTCGATGACCGTCCCCAAGCCGTCATTTCGGTGATGGGCGGAGGTCACTTACGATCCCTGTTTGACTGGAATTTACGGCGGAGTGGTCATCTTTCTTCACGACTGCTATCCTTTCCGGCGGCGGTCTTAGCCACATGGATGATTCGCCCTCTGGAGCCGGTGGATTATGTGAGTCATATCTCGCCCAGATTTTACCTGCAGATCAACGGAACCAAGGATGAAATGATACCCCGGTTCAGCGCTCTGACGCTTTACGATTCGGCGAAGGAACCGAAAAAGTTGGTATGGGTTGATTCCTGGCATATTATGCCTGATACAGAAGATTTGATCGATCAGATTATAGCTATTACGTATGAAGAATTTCGTGCTGTGGGGTTACTCTGAAAAGTGATCTGTCTAAAAGCGGCAATCGCTGCCTGAAAGTTGCCGTTGCCATGAGTGGCGGTGTGGATAGTTCAGTCACAGCCGCGCTTCTAAAAGACCAGGGGTACGACGTCGTCGGATTGACCATGAAGCTGTTCGACAAGGAGCTGATCCCTGATGTATTTTCTTCAGAGAGAGGCTGCTGCAATATAGATGCTATTGGGCGAGCGAGATCGGTCTGTCATTTACTGGGAATTCCACATTATCCGTTGGATTTCGCAGAAGATTTCTTTAATTTTATAGTCGAAGATTTCATCGATGAATATTTAAGCGGCAGAACGCCCAATCCCTGTATTCGCTGCAACAGCTATTTGAAATGGGGTAAACTATTCGATAAGGCGAAGATGTTAGGGTGCGATAAAATAGCCACAGGGCATTACGCCAGAATAGCAGAGGATAGCGGTAGTTTTAAACTATTAAGGGCTAATTCCAGATATAAAGATCAATCTTATGCCTTATGGGGAATCCCCCGGGATCGTCTGGCTGATACGCTTTTGCCGTTAGGTACCTATTCCAAGACGCAGGTGCGAAAGGTAGCTTCCCGGTTGAAGTTGAAATCAGCCGAAACGCCTGAAAGCCAGGAAATCTGCTTTGTTCCGGATGGTCACTATGTGGATTTTCTAAAAGAACAGAAACCGCAATTCTTCGCTGATCTGGGCAGTGGCGAACTGGTTTGTGAAGGTGATGAGGGTCTGCAGAAATTGGGAGAACATCCAGGATTTCCTCACTACACGGTGGGGCAGAGGAAGGGTTTGGGAGGCGGTTTTCCTGATCCACGCTATGTTATTCGCATAGAACCCGAATCAAACCGGGTTGTTATAGGAGCCAAGGAAAAACTTTACGCCAGAACTTTCCATGTGGATCAAGTCAACTGGTTGATACCAGTGCCCGCAGGGGAAGTGGAAGCTGACGTGCAGATACGATACCGTTCGGGAGCGTTTCCGGCGGTGATATCTCCACTGAAGGATAGCGATAATGAAGATAAACGTTGGAAAGTAGAATTCACCGAACCGGTTGAAGCGATAACGCCGGGACAATCTGCCGTCTTTTATTTCAACGATGAGAGGTTAATCGGGGGTGGGAGAATAAGGGAAGTTCTTCCCCTTTAAACACTCAGTGCAACTCATTTGGGAATCCCTGAAACTTTAGAGGTTTATCCCATGAAAAAGATTACCACCGCTTCTTTACTTGAAATGAAGAAGCGCGCTGAAAGAATCGCGGTTTTAACCGCTTATGACGCGACCTTCGCCCAGCTTCAGGATCGTGCGGGCATTGACGTTATTTTAGTGGGTGATTCTGCAGCTATGGTCATGGCTGGTGACTCTACCACTTTATCAGCCACCATGGACCAGATGCTCTACCACGTCAGTTGCGTCTCCAAAGGCATCGAACGGGCTCTACTGGTAGCTGACATGCCTTTCCTCTCCTTTCAGATAACGCCGGAAGAGACACTGGAAAATGCTGGTATGTTCTTAGCTGAAGCCAGCGCTGAAGCGGTCAAACTGGAAGGCGGCAAGCCCGTCATCGAAACGGTGAAGAGGTTGGTCGATGCTGGCATTCCGGTGATGGGGCATTTAGGTTTGACGCCGCAATCCATCCACAAATTCGGAGGCTGGGGCGTTCGTGCCAAGGGCAAAGTAGAAGCAGCACAACTCTATGAAGATGCTTTAGCTTTAGAAGAGGCTGGTGCGTTTTCCATCGTTCTGGAGAAGATCCCTGCGCAGTTAGCCGCCAAGGTCAGCCAGGCGCTGAAGATACCCACTATCGGTATCGGTTCCGGTCCTGATTGCGACGGGCAGGTGTTGGTAAACTATGATATGCTGGGTCTATACGAACAGATGTGCCTGAAGTTCGTGCGTCAGTATCGAAAATTAGGTGAGGAAGTCCGCGGCGCGGTGAAGGAGTTTATTACCGATGTGAAGGAAGGGAATTTCCCTTCTGCTGAAGAGAGCTATTATACCGAAACCAAAGAAGATGAAAACATACCGCACTATCCCAGACCTTAGAGACTGCATTAGCCGTGAAAAACAGGCGGGCAAACGAATTGGTTTGGTGCCCACTATGGGGTTTCTGCATGAAGGACATCTCTCCCTTGTCGATAATATAAAAGCGCATTGTGATTTCATTATAACCTCTATATTCATAAATCCCAAACAGTTCGGCCCCGGAGAAGACCTGGACAAGTATCCCCGCAATTTCGACCGGGATAAGTCGCTGTTGCAGGATAGGGGTGTGGACGCTATTTTCTTTCCGAAAGCAGATGAGATCTATCCGGAGGACTACCTGACTTTTATACAGGTGGATAAATTGGGAGAAATCCTCTGCGGCAGGAGCCGCCCTGCTCATTTTCAGGGCGTGACCACCATAGTTACCAAGCTGTTTCTGATTACCAAGTGTGACGTGGTGGCTTTCGGACAGAAAGATTATCAGCAGGCTATCATTATTCGCCGCATGGTGGAAGACTTGAATTTTGATCTTGAGGTGTTAATCTGTCCCACCGTGAGAGAAGAAGACGGTCTGGCGATGAGTTCACGCAACAGTTACTTGCAGCCTGAAGAACGAAAGCGGGCAATATGTCTGGTTAACGCTTTCCAGAGAGCCAGAAGGCTTTACGAGTTCGGTGAACTGCACACCGCCCGCCTGCGTGACGAAATGGTGCAGGCGATTCTGACGATACCTGAAGTACGCATCGATTATATTGAAGTTGTGGATGCCCAAACCCTGGAACCGATAGACAAAATCGAACGTCCGGCGCTGCTGGCAGGCGCTATATGGTTGGGCAAAGCGCGTCTGATAGATAATATTATTATAGAACCCAAATGAACGATAGTTCAGGAAAAATTGCCACGTTGATAATGGCTGCGGGGAAGGGCACGCGGATGAAATCCGACCTTCCCAAAGTTCTGCACAAGTTGCGCGGCAGAGCGATGGCGCACTATGTGGTGGATACAGCCAGAGAACTTAAGGCAGATCCTATAGTACTCATAATCGGGCATAAGAAGGAACAGGTCATAAAGGAGTTCACCGGAATAGGGATTAAATTCGTTATACAGGAACCTCAAGCAGGCACGGGACATGCGATAAGGTGCGCCATGCCGCAACTTGAAGATTTTGACGGTTCGGTGATGATTTTGTCCGGCGACGTGCCTCTGATCAAAACTAGAACTCTGAAGAGTTTATGGCAGCATCACCGGGATGAGGGCGCTGCCGCAACGGTCTTGACTGCCACTATGGATGAACCCTTCGGATACGGGCGCATTATTCGCCAGAATGGTGGTCACCTTAGTGGCATAGTCGAAGAACGCGACGCCAGCGATGAAATACGCAAGATAAACGAAATCAACAGTGGAATATACGTCTTTGAAGCAGAGCATTTAAGACGAGTATTACCCTTACTTAGTGACGATAACGACCAGAAAGAATATTACTTGACCGATGCCGTTCGTCTGCTTTCAGATAGTGGCGAAATAATAGCTGCTTTTGAAGGAAACTTCAGAGAGACCTTAGGCATAAATACGGTCGCTGAACTTCAAGCCGCAGAAAAGGAACTAAGCGGATAGAAGTGTGTATAAGCTGATAAAGCGCCGCATTTCAATATTTTTTTGGAAAAAGCGCTTGACTTTCAGTTCTCTTCTTGCTATTATATTTTTATATATGAAGGAAAGCCCGATGAAAACCGGTTGCACACTAATAATCACTTTCTTACTGATTCTATCAAGCGCCGGTCTGTGCTGGTCACAGACCGAGGGCGGTGTAGTCGATACGGGCATAAGTGATTATCTCCGTTCCGGAAGCGATGGTTATTTGGGCGTCCAGACCTTTGGGTTGTTGGATCCCAGTCGTATGACTATGTCGCATTCCTATTCCATGAGTTATTTATCATCAGGTGGACAAGGGTTGGCGCAGGGTCTCTTCATGGAAACCATCGGTTACCGTCTTTCCAATCCATTGACGCTAATCCTCAACCTGGGATATTTGCACCAACCCTATTCTTCCTTCAATCAGGGAGATGCCTGGTCTGGATCGGGTTCCTTCGTGGGGGGTGCAGCTCTCACTTGGAAACCTGCCGAGAACATGTTCCTGCACTTTGAAGTAGCCAACTACGGGAGGCCTTCCAATTACGGTTACTATCCCTGGTGGGTAACCTCCCCCAATGCCAACTCTCCTGTAACACCGGTTGAGCAGACCCAGGGATTTGTTACAGAAGTAAAAACCGAATAAGTATATAAGTGGAACAAAACACATTTTATTACTTTAGATTAAATTTATAAGAGCAGCGCCGCGCTGAACTGTGTGGCGCTTTTAAATGTGAACGAGTAAACCATGAAGAAACCTCCCCGCGGTCGGTCGCGAACCCCTTCCAGAGCAAGTTACGGTGGAAAGGAATATTACATCATCATTCTTTTGTGCCTATTGGTGCTGCTTACTGCTGTCGATCTATATTTGGATCATTTCAAACCCGCACCTGAAACAAAGCAGAAACCAATAGCACTTCAGCAACAGACTACTGAAGAAAGTAAACCTGTAGAGGTAAAAGAAGAGCCACTACAGGAGAGAGAGATTCCTGAAGAGACAGCCTCTGTGGTTCAAAAATCGATCTCATTAGCTGACGTTAAGGTGCAAGTCTTGAACGGATGCGGTGTGCGTGGTATCGCCTCGCGCGTAAAGGGTGTATTACGGGATCGCGGTTTTGACGTGATGAGCTACGGCAATGCCCGCAGTCAGAACTATTCAGCCTCTCAATTGATAATCCGCAAGAATGGCACTAATAGCGAACATGCCGCAAAATTGCTGGCGGAATCGCTTGGTATAGAGGCGGATAACATAAGTAAGGACGTCAATTCATCGCTGGTGGACATCATGGTTACTCTGGTAATTGGTAGGGACCATAAACAGTTAAATTTAGAAACGGAGTAAATAACGCCAAAGAAGAGGTCAATTGAAGAAGGAGCAAGTCGGCAGCTTGCTTTACAAATAGCCCAAATCGCCCTGGATAAGAAAGGCGAAGCGATAACGGTTTTGGATGTGCGCCAGATCTCGCAGTTCGCTCATTATCTGGTTCTGATAAACGGTCAGGTGGAACAGCATCTAAAGGCTATCGCTAACCATATATCGGATACGCTGAAAGAAGATGGTATCAGACCGCATCACACGGAAGGTCTCGATAACCTACAGTGGATCCTGATAGATTACCTGAACGTGCTGGTTAATATATTCATGCCGGAAGTGCGGCATTTCTACGATTTGGAAGCCCTCTGGGGGGAAGGTGAGAAGGTTGAGCTTCCCTTTGTGACCGGTGATTGATCGAGAACATTTCCCTTAGCGTATTTTAAACTAATCCAACCAGATTATAATCCACATCAAGCAAAGTGAATCTAACGCTTATAGTAAAGGGCCTGATAGTAAAGTCCTTAGGTGATCTGGACTTCCCTGAGGTTCCTATCGTCATCGAAGTGCCGCCCGATCCTAATATGGGTGATCGATCCTGCACGGTGGCGCTTAGTCTGGCGAAACAGTTGAAACAACCGCCCCGCCAAATAGCAGAACAGATCAAAAACGTCCTTCCGATTGATTCGGATCCAATAACTAAAGTTGAAATTGCCGGTCCGGGTTACTTGAATTTCTTTTTTTCTGAAAACGCCCTGATTCATCTGTTGCAAGCCATCTTGAGATTAAATAGCGATTTCGGCAATTCTGACAGAGGCGCTGGACAGCGGCGGTTGTTCGAATACGTATCAGCCAACCCCACCGGGCCGATGAACGTGGTTAGTGCGCGGGCTGCTGCTCTGGGGGATTCCATGGTGAAGCTACAGCGTAAGATAGGGTTCTCAGTAGATAGTGAATTCTACATCAACGATGCTGGAAAGCAGATAATGCTTTTGGGAGCTTCTGTTAAAGCTCGTGCCGGGGAAGTAAAAGGTAATAGCCGGGAGATCCCCGAAGGCGGGTATCACGGCAGTTATGTCAAGCAGATTGCCGCAGAAGCTATTGATGAATTCGGTGATGCGCTTTTCACCTTACCTGATGAGGATTTGGGGTGTTGGAGCGCTGACAGAATCGTTGAAAATCAGCGTTCTACCCTGGAAGATTACGGAATTCAGTTTGATAACTGGTTCAAAGAGAGTGAACTGAGAAGAAATAACGAACATCAGACGGCGCTGAAATTACTGGAAGAGAGAGAGCATACTTACAGCAAAGATGGCGCGCTCTTCTTCCGCAGTACCAGTTTTGGGGATAATGAAGACAGGGTATTGATCACTTCCGATGAACGACCGACCTATTTTCTGCCGGATATCGCTTACCATGTTAATAAATCCAAAAGGGGATACGATAAGGTGATAGACCTGCTTGGTCCTGACCACCATGGTCATGGGTTGAGGATGCAGGCAGCCATGAAGGCTGTAGGATTGCCAGATGATTTCTTAGAAGTGGTGATCGTTCAACAGGTCAATCTCATGCGCAGCGGCAAACCGGTAAAAATGTCCAAGCGCACCGGTGAGATAATCACCTTAAAGGAGCTTATCGAAGAAGTGGGTCCTGATGCTGCCAAACAGATATTTCTGTCACGGCGCTGGTCTTCACACCTTGATTTTGACATCGAAACTGCCAAAGACCGTTCAGAAAAGAGTCCGGTATATTACCTGCAATATGCGCACGCTCGTATCTGTTCGATCTTTCGCAAGGCTGGTGACGTTCAGGAAGCTGATTCGGAATGTCTGCTGAAACTGACAGCTCCTGAAGAGCAGAAATTGCTGCGTAATTTATCGGTTTTCCCCGATACGGTTGAAAGCGCCGCATTACAGCTTGCGCCCAACCGAATTAATAGTTATCTTAACGATCTGGCAACGTCATTCACTAGATTTTATCACGAATGCCGTGTGCTTTCAGATGACGATGATCTCACCAGAGCGCGACTGGCTATATGCCACGCTGTGAAGATAGTACTGGGGGAAGGACTGCGTTTACTGGGCATGTCCGCTCCGGAAGCCATGTAGGAGGAGAAAAATGAGCGTATTAGTGGTTGGATCTGCGGCGCTGGATTCAATAGAAACACCTTACGGAAAGGTTGATGATTGTTTAGGCGGGTCAGCCTTCTTTTTTGCGGCTACAGCGAGTTATTTCACTCCTGTGAAGATTGTCGCCGTTGTGGGCGAAGACTTCCCCATGCAGAGTATTGAGTTTTTAAAGAGTAGAAATGTCGATCTCTCCGGTTTGGAAGTTGCCCAGGGGAAGACCTTCAGGTGGGGGGGAGTCTATCATGAGGATATGAATCAGCGTGACACTCTATTCACCCACTTAAACGTCTTCGAAACGTTTTCACCAAAAATACCCGCTCAGGTGAGAAATACGCCTTATGTCTTTTTAGCAAATATCCACCCGGGGTTACAACTTGAAGTGCTTTCTCAAGTTGAAGACCCCAAGTTAGTTATGCTAGATACGATGAACTTGTGGATAGACACCGATTTAACTGTGTTAAAGCAGGTATTGGCTAAGGTTGATGCAGTAATTTTAAACGATCAGGAAGCGCGCCAGATAACGGGAGAACTGAATGTCATAAAAGCTGCCCGGGAAGTGATTAAATTAGGTCCGGAAACGGTTATAATTAAAAAGGGCGAGCACGGCGCTTTCATCATTTCTGAAGATGATTTCTTCACTTTGCCGGCTTACCCTCTGGAAAGCCTCTACGATCCCACTGGTGCAGGCGATTCCTTTGCCGGTGGATTGATCGGCTACCTGTCTAAGGTGGACGATCTTTCGCACCAATCCTTCCGCCGGGCATTAGTTTACGGCACCATTACCGCATCATTCGCCGTAGAGAAATTCTCAGTGGACAGACTGAAAGACCTTACCATGGTAGAGATTGAAGAACGCCGCCGCTATTTGGAAGAGATTACAAAATTTTAAAGCGGATGTGCACAAAAATAATGTCAGGTCACATCCCGCTCGGGCGGGACAGGACCTGACACAACTGAATATGTCACTCTGAGCGAAGCGAAGAGTCTCAGTATATTTAAAATGAGATTCTTCGCCCCAATAAATTGGGCCTCAGAATGACATTCTTTGCTTTTGAACCGACCTTTTTCCCTTTTACTTAAGCAGCACCATCTTACCCACCTTCATAGTCGGGGTCGCCCCTGACCCCGATGCTGTTAGCCTATAAAGATAAATTCCCGACGGCAAACCAGATCCATCAAATTTAATCTGGTGGGTGCCTGGTGTGTAGGGGCGGGTCGGCGCAAGACCGACCCCTACGCGGGCGCCGGTTACATCAAAAACATCCAACTGTACCATACTCGCCACCGGCAGCGAGAAACTGATAACTGTGGTGGCGTTGAAGGGGTTGGGGGAGTTTTGGAAAAGATGAAAATCTCCGGCTGTTAAGGGAGGTAAGGACACCATAATCGGATCAGAGAAGGTGATGGAACCGCCTATATCTATCTGTTCCAGGCGGTATTCGTAGGTTTCACCGGTTTGGGTCGTTTGGTCTATGTAACTGTAATTATGCGGCTCTTCTGTTGTGCCATTACCAGGGATTAGCGGACTTATGTCTTGATATTGTTCATCACCCTGCCTTCGTTCAACTTTCCAGCCGTAGCAATCCATCTCAGATGCCGTCTGCCAGTTGAGTTCTACTCCATTTGTTAGGATTTCAGCATCAAAGCCGACCAATTCCACAGGCATGGGTGGTCCGGATTGGGAGTATTTGATGGTGCAGTAGTCATATTCTATTTGTCCACCTATAGGGTAGGGTGAAGAATGTCCAGTAATATAGATGTCTAAGTTATCAGTAGTTACAATTTCTGTAGGCTCATCATTCCCGTTAGCTAATCCGTTGTAAGTAATAAGCCATTGTTCCACACCATTGTTATTATACTTGATAGTAATATAGTCTGAAGAACAATTCGCGTAATCGATGCTGTTAGTGCCTGTAACATACACATTTCCATTGTCATCTAATGCGATTGCATTCCCACCCCAACCCCACTCTTCACCAGCAAGGGCAACCCATTGTTCTTCTCCATTTGTATTGTATTTTATGGTAAAAATCTTTCTTACATCTTGGGAATTGATTCTTGTACATCCTGTAATATAAATGTAACCACTATCATCAACTGCAATTGAATTTGCTGAGGCTTCTTGAAACGGACCTGGACCGAAATATTCTGCCACCCACGCTCCTCGCCATCGGAGTTATATTTTATGGTCACTGCATGACCCTCAACATATGGTTCTGTTGATCCAGTTATGAACACATTGCAGTCATTATCCAAAGCTAAATCTGTGGGAGATGGCCACAATCCTGGATTATCCCAAATTGATACCCACTGCTCTTCACCATCTGTATTATATTTAATTGTCAGAAAATCCCAACCTGTAGCCCCGTATGTATATCCTGTAATATAAGAATTATCGTTATGATCGACTGCAACGTCAAATGATTTATCATTTTCCTCTGCTGCTCCACTGTATGTTGCTACCCACTGTTCTTCCCCTAATGAATTATATTTAATTGTTACACAATCATAATCAATAACTGGAATTCCAGGACTACCACTATAACCCGTTACATATACATTACCAACATCATCCAGCGCTAGCGATTGTGCATAATCTTTGTAGTTATATTGACTATTGTACCTTGTAACCCACAACTCTTCACCCGTAGAATCATACTTCACAGTAGCGTAATCATAACAAGAAGTGTGATTACTGTAGCCGGTAACATAAATATATCCGTCGTTGCTTATACCAAGACATTTTGCATAATCACCTGCGCTCATAGGGCCATCATACCTTACCACCCAAAGTTCCCTGCCACCTGCGTCGTACTTGATAGTTGCATAGTCTGCATATCCACTTTCACCATAACTGTATCCCGTTACGTATATACTCCCGTTTGCATCTATTCCAATAGAGTAAGGGCGATCCCAATCGTCTCCCGGCCCATTGTACATAGCCACCCATTCCTCCCACACTTGCGCATTCACAATAGAAACCAATATGAACAGGGAAGCTAAAAGAGCGATAAGCAACATTTTCCATTTCATGATTTCACCTTTTTTTTATGAATAATTTTGAAACCATAATTTCAATATAGCAATAATTCCGCTATTTGTCAAGCACTTTTTAAAATAGGGGGGAGATTTTAAAGGATGCGGGTCGGGGCAAGCCCGACCCCTACGCGTGTGTGGGTCGATATTTAATTGACCCTTTTGTTATTTCTCCTTCAAAATGTTTCCTCCGCTTTTAGCTTGACTTCCATCTATAAATCGGTTAAATTTCACCGATAGGTCGAAATAACTCTGACAAGTAGTACCAACAACGCTTCAGTACCTTCTGTAGGGATGAAATCAATGCGCTTGAAGACTTTAGAATGGCTGCCTGATGAGAAAAAGGTAAGATTGATTGAACAGACCAAATTGCCGGGCAGTATAGAATACATAGAAACGGATGACTACCTGGTGATGTGCGATGCCATACGCCGCCTGGCAGTTCGAGGTGCGCCTGCTCTGGGATGCGCCGGAGCCTATGGCGTATTGATAGGTGCGCTCTCACTTGCAGAGGACGGGTTTGATTCTTTCAGTAAAGAAACCCGTCGCATCATGGATGAACTGCGTGCCACTCGCCCTACAGCAGTCAACCTGCCCTGGGCTATCGACCGCATGGAATCGGTTTTAGACCAGCAGAATGACACGCGCGCGGCACTGGATGCCTTAACGAAAGAAGCGCTGGCGATACATGAAGAGGATGACGCCATGTGCAGAAGTATCGGTGAAAATGGTGCCACGCTCTTGGCAGATGAAATGTCCGTATTGACGCACTGCAATGCCGGTTCTTTAGCCACTGGAGGGATGGGAACCGCATTGGCTCCAGTTTATGTAGCTCATGAACAGGGTAAGAAAATCCACGTCTATGCTGATGAAACCAGACCCCTGCTGCAAGGCGCCAGATTAACCTCCTGGGAACTTCAGCAGAACGGCATAGACGTTACTCTAATATGCGACAACATGGCGGCTGTAGTTATGCGTAAAGGGTGGGTGAATGCCGTTATCGTGGGTTCTGACCGTATCGCCTGCAACGGTGACGTGGCTAATAAAATTGGTACTTATACGGTTGCTTTGGCAGCTAAGGAACACAACGTGCCTTTTTACGTCGCTGCGCCGACTTCCACAGTCGATCCATCTTTAGCTTCCGGCGATTTAATCCCCATCGAGGAACGAGCGTCCGAAGAGGTCGCCGGATTTGACGGCTGCCGCACGGCGCCGGATGGAATTAAAACGTACAATCCTGCTTTTGACGTAACTCCCAACGAGTTGGTAGCCGCTATCATCACTGAACGCGGCGTACACAAGCCGCCGTACGATTTTTCTTTTTTAAGGGGATAAAAAGGAACTCATCGAGAGACTAATAAAATCACCATAATATAAACAAAGAGCAGAGGCTTAAATGAAGACTATCATCACTATTTTGGCGTTAGGATGCTTGCTGGCTTTCGGATTGAACGGCTGTCAGAGTACCTATGTAACCTCAGCCAAGATCTATCTTCAACAGAACGAACTGGACAACGCCAAGGAGCAGCTTCAGTTAGGATTGAAAGAAAATCCCAACGATGCACAGGCGCATTACCTGTTGGGAACGATCCATTCCCATCACAAAGAATACCCGGCCATGATTGAAGAATTCGACGCGTCCATAGCAATCAGCGAAAAACATAAAGCTGATATCGATAATATCAAAGCAAAGCACTCCCGGGATCTATTCAACGCTGGTGTGGAACACTTTAACGGCGGACAAACTGATAAAGCTATCGATGAGTTGAAGATGGCGATATTGATTGATCCAGATGATCAGGAGGGATGGGCACTGTTGGGTAAGGCATATATCCGCACTGAGCATCCGGATGATGCTATATCAGCGTTGGAGAAAGCTGCTGAACTCGATCCGACTTTCGAGAAGATGGACGATCGTGTGCTCTTGATGCAGATTTATTATAATCAGGACATGGTCGAAGAAGCTCTGAATATGGCCATGGAAATAAAGGGTCACGATCCCGCCAACAAGGATGCCATCAAAGTCGCAGCTTTTTGTTATAACCAGCTTGGTCAGCAGGAGAAGGCGTTTGAGTATTACCAGGAGGTAATGAAGGATAATCCGGACGATCCTGATATGATCTTCAATTTGGGTCTGCTCTACGAAGATATGGAGAGATACGAAGAAGCGGTAGTTCAGTTTGCAAAATCCTTTGAACTGAATCCCCAGGACGAAACAGCTATAAAGAAATGCGGCTTGATCTACTTAGAGATACTGAAGGATAATCCAAAGGCTGTAGATAGCTATCAAAAGGCACTGGAAAGCTTCCCTGATAATCCTGATTTTTTGAACAATTTAGGAATAGCACAAATTCGTTTGGGTCAGGAAAAAGATGATCAATCCTTAATCGATGCTGGCACGGATGCCATAAAAAGAGCCACTGAACTACGCGGACAGAATCCTTAATATCGATGAAGAATACCCCAGCCGAAATACCGGCTATCGATGCCGATAAAATTCCTCAGCACATTGCCATCATCATGGATGGCAACGGACGTTGGGCAAAGCAGCGCTATCTACCCCGCATAGCAGGTCATAGAGAGGGGATCAATTCGGTGCGTGAGATAGTGAAAACCTGCGGCGAATTGGGCATCAAAGTCCTGACGCTTTATACCTTCTCTTCTGAAAACTGGTCCAGACCTGCAACCGAAGTATCAGCTCTGATGAAACTCCTGCTGGTAACTATTAACCGGGAGGTGAAGGACCTGAATTCCAACAATGTCAAACTTAAGGTAATTGGTAATATAGACGATCTGCCGGATCAACCGCGCTCCGGTATGCAAAAAGCCATTGAGAAGCTTAAAAGTAACACGGGATTAATCTTAAACCTCGCTCTGTCCTACGGCGGTCGCCAGGAGATAATGGAAGCTGTCAGGCAGATCTGTCGAGAGGGCAGGGAGGGTATTACCGAGAAAGAGTTCTCGCAATATCTTTATACAGCCGACCTGCCGGACCCGGAATTGTTGATCAGAACGTCCGGTGAACTGCGGCTGTCAAATTTCCTCCTCTGGCAGTTAGCCTATACGGAAATATATGTCACCGATACGCTTTGGCCCGATTTCAGGACGCCGGAGCTGCATGAAGCAATCAGAGCTTATCAAAAACGTGAGAGACGTTTCGGTAAAGTAAGCGAACAGTTGAGTTCTCCATAACCGGATTTTCGTCTGTGTGAAAGACCAGCCTCCGGGTTGGTCTTTGCCTTTTTTGAAAAAGGAACAAATCCTGCAGGAAAAGTGTGTAACCACCGACTCCATTTTTTGGACTGATATATATGTTGGATCAAAACTTAAGAGACGTGTTTTTAGAATGCGGATGCCAGGTTCTTGATCAGCTTCTACCCAGGATCGTCCTTCTACCATCGAATAGAGAGGCGATCTCGCGCTTGATTAAGATTGCATCGAGTAGAACCCTTCATATATGCGCCACCGGCACCGGACAGAGCTTTCCCGTTAATTATCAGCCTAAAGAGAATCAGATATTCCTTCTGACAACACAGATGAATCAGTTGTTGGAGTTGAAACATTTAGATGCATCTGTTGTAGTTGAAAGCGGTATTCTGACTTCGAAATTAGCGGAACGTTTAGAGGGCACGCAACTGGATTTTCCTGAAGTTCTGTCCAAATATTCTGGCACAATGGCGGGCGCTGTCTTAGGTCCGGATACGCAGGGTTTGAGGCACGCTGAGTTACGCAGACGTATTCTTGGTGTTGAAATCATCGATCCTAAGGGGCGCTTGTTAAAATTCGGGAGTCATGCTATTAAGAATGTCGCAGGCTATGACTACTGGTCTTTTTTAGTTGGAACTCGAGGGAGATTTGGCATAGCAACTCGTTTTATTCTAAACTTAGAGAGAATGCCCTTATTGGATACTGTTCCCCATCCGGGGAAGCGCTCTGACAGCCTTGATAATCCCTCCGAATGGATCTATGCCAATCTCTGTAAGAGACTGGATCCTGATGGAATTTTCGTTCAATGAGCATTCGCACCTACCTGCTCTATGTCGCTTTAGCCCTGCTGGTAGTAATTTTAGTCGGGGCGCTGACTTGGCCCTTCCTTCATGTTGACCGTTATCTCACCAACCTCATCCAGGAACAATTAGGGCGCTCCTTTGAAGGCGCCGTTGAGATAAAACGAGCCGCGCCCGGTTTTTTCGCTTTGAATCTCTATGATCTGGAAGTTAAGGATTCGGCGAATAAATACCACTTGCAGGTAAACGATATCAGGATCAGCTTTAGCTTATTTGAGTTGTTAAGATCGAAGTTCGATATTTTGAAGTCTATCAAGTCCATCAATATCAACCGACCCCAGATTAATCTGCACTTGAAACCCAAGAAATCCCCATCCGGTGGTAAAAAAGAGGTTAATGGAATGGGCTGGGAGGCGATTGGTGAACTTCCTGATGAATTCTGGGTTGATAATTTAGATATAGAGAATGGTTCGTTCAATGTATTCTCTTCGACAAGCGACGTCCTCCTTACGTTGGACAATCTTTGCGGAGCGTTCAGGAGTGAATTGCCCGGACTCTTGAAGGGGAAAATCCATAGCAACACGTCTGACGATCATACCAGCGGTTTGGATATAAGCATTTTGGTTGATGAACGCAGACGTGTTTTCGAATCATCTCTTTCTGCTGAATATAAGAACTTAAGAGTTGGCGCAAATTATGGGCTGCCTGATTCTATGTTCGGCAAGTTGGATACGTTGAAGGCACATTATCGTCTGTGGGCTGATAGCAGCAATAGTGGATTTGAGGGCAAAACGGATCTATTGAACCTACAGCTTTTCCTTCAAGACCGACAGATTATAGCTTTCGATTCTCTGCAATTGGCAGTTCACGACTGGCGATTGATAATTTCCCCCGCTTACGCTTCAGGTTTGACTGCTTCCTGGATTCTACAGGGCGAAATTCCTGATCTGCGCCAGCCACAGATGGATATTGCTCTCAACGGCCGTTCAGCAGATTGTACTGAGCTGCGAAGCTGGTTACCGGAAAAAGCTGGTATTGAACCGGGTGGGGAGTTACTCTTTGACCTCAATGTAAGCGGTAAGCTTTTATCACCTCTTTTTAGATTGAGAAACGAATTGGGATACCTTAAAACCTCTTTGGATGAATTTCGTAATATCAGTCTTACCGCAGTTTACGAAGGGAAGAAGATCAGTATCCGGCAACTTAAAGCGCATAACCGGAACCTGGAAGTATATTGCCATGCGAACCTGAATCTCCCTATTGATTCAACCGGCTACGGAGGAGACGTCAGTTGGTCTGGACCGCTCCCGGGAATAAAAAACTCATTATCCGGTAGCTTAAACTTCGATTTTTACAAAGAAGTTGATGAACTCAGCATCAGTGGGAACTGGATTGCCGACATCAATACCAGTGAAACGATTTCTTTCGATGCAGCGGTTATATCCGGTGTAAATACCATTCAGGCACATATTTATATTCCTCATAGCCAATCGAGCATTGAATTGGTATGTGACAGCCTCTTCAGCGCACCGGAATTTATATTGAGCCTGTACGAACCATTGCCCATCTTCAGAAATATATTAAGTTGGAAACATTGGAACAGCTTGAAAAATATTTATCTTGAAGGTGAAATATCAGGTACACCCGATGAAATCAGCACAAACATGGTGGTCGGTCACAGGGATGACCCTTCGCAATTCACCTTCGACGGTATGGTTGCATCTGATAATAATGGACAATATGTTTGTAATGGGGATATCAACTTCCAGCGTATAGGCGGTACGGAACTTAGCGGCTCTATTGACTTGAGTATGGATGAAGGGGAAATTTCGATAGAAAACTTCCAGCTTGACGATGCCATTTACGCGCAAGGATCGGTAAATACCAGCTCCGGCTATATGAATTCTTTAGAATTGCAAATCAACAATTGGGATGTTTCCAGAGGAGTTCAGTTCATTGCCCCCGATCTGGCGGCACGGATGGGCGGTATAATTAACGGGCGATTTGAAATATTCGGTGATGTGAATAATCCTTCTGCTCTTTTACATCTTTATGCATCGAAGGGGTTCTTTGATGATCAGACCAATTTCTGGGCTGTTTTTTCAGCAGAAATGGCGGACAAACAGATTACCGTATCCGAATGCAACTTAGGACGCGGCGTGTTGAGCTTGCTAAAACTGTATGGATCAGTTGATCTCCTCCATGATAGCCTGGATCTCCATTTGGGTTCCGATGATGCTGATCTGGCGGATATTTTGAAAACTCTCGGTGCTAATCCTCTGGATATGGGAGGTCCTCTTACTGCTGCAGCATCCGTTCAAGGCGCCATATCACAACCTGAGATAAACGTTGACGTTGTGATGTCGTCTGGACATATATATAAAATCCCCTTTGAAAGGTTGGCAGCTAAAGCCCAGTTGAATTCTGACACACACCATCATTTTAAACTGACCGAGTTTCACTTAAAGCAAGCGCCCGATCTTACCCTTGAAGGAGATGGCTACCTTCCCTTTGGAAATACGCCGCTGCACCTGAATTTCACTCTAAATGGAAATATTCTAAAAATACCCAATTTGATAGAAAGTTCCATTCATGTATCGGAAGGACAGGGTAAAATTGAGGTTGAGCTTGAAAAGCTGAATGATCAACTGAGCATAAAAAGCGCCCACCTGAGCATCGATAAAGGGCTAATGCGGTTCTCCGACGTCGTGGACGAAATTAGAAATATCTATGTTGATATTAAATTGAGACAAAATCAGGTACATATTGAGGGATTCAGCGGGGAGGTTGACGATCAGTGGTTGCGCTTGAGTAATTATTTTACAGAGGCGGAATATGATTCATTGCAACATCTCTATTTCCCTGCAGTAGATCTTGATTTAGGAGTGATCGGTCTGGAAACAGGCGGACGCGGATTAAACGCCAGGATACCTTCGTTAATGCCTTCGGGGGTAAAGGGATACTTAAAGTTTGAAGGTAAGGAAGGAAAGCCAGTATTCCTCTTTGCCGGACCTGTTGACAATCCCCTCTTTATGGGCAAAATCAGGGTTGCCGGGACCATTATTACTTATCCATTGCCACCAGCAAAACAGGCTCCTTCTCCCTTTGTTCGTGGAGTGCTCGCCGTGCTGAACTCAGCACAGTGGGATGTGGAAATTCAACCTGAAAGGGATAATCGCTACACAAAAGCCATCAGTACTGCCAATGAGACGGTACTCCTCACCGGAGTTTCCGATCTGCTGACAACGGTTGATGTGAATCTGAACGTCAGTCCCGGATTAAGTAATCTTAAAGCGCACGGATGTCTTGAAAAGAACGATTTCGGCTTCTTAGGCAGTGTGGTATCCACTCGTGGTACTATTGAATATTTAGATATGAGATTTAACGTGGAACGTTTCGCTTTCGATTTCGATCTGCATGACCTTCTACCCTGGGTGGAAGGGCGCGGTTCCACCGTATATATCGACTCTATGGGCATCTCGCGCAACGTTTATTTGACCCTGTACGTAGTAGATCCCATAACCGGCGAACGCAAAAGTCGAGGGCGCTGGGGTGATTTTATTTTCATCATCGAAGATGATGCTGGATCTTCGCAGGAACAGATCCTTGCCGCAATGGGTTACTCTCCTGAGCAGATACAGGACAAGATGACTTCCATTTCAGGTATGATTATTTCCGATGCGGTCATGCGCCGCTGGATAAGACCCATTGAGAGGGAACTTGAATCGATGCTGAATATGGATTTCATCAGATTGCAGCCGACCATAGCGCAGCATTTTTTGGAAGCGCAGGTTTTGGGTGTCGATCCTGAACTTGAAGAAGGTATCGACTGGGGGAGTTACTTTCTGCGCCAATCGCAGTTTTCTGTGGGGAAATACTTAAGTAATGACGTATTTCTAACTTATACCGGACGCTGGGACACCGGAATTAACGCCAGGGATGAGAGGAGATATGGTTTCATGCATCGCTGGGCGCTGGAATACCGTATGAGTCCGGTGTCCAATAAACTGGTACTAAATCTGGGCTATGAGTACGATACCCTGGAGAACCTGCGGGATCAGGAAGTTTCCCTGCGCTATACAATCGTTTTCTGATATTCAGCGATGCTTCATTTTCGATGAATAGACCATTTTTCACTTTATTGTTATTGATAAATTGATTACCTTACCAGCTTAATGAAACAGCAAAATTTAATCATGTTGAAAGTGAAATATTACCTTACTGTTCTCGCTATATTGTCAATAGCCATTAGTGCCTATTGCCAAACGGGATATGTACGCCTTTTAGGTCTTACTGTAGAAGGCAACGTTACTGCCGATGAAGGTCTGATAAGGGCAAATTCCGGTTTGATTGTGGGATCGGAGATCAGCGGCGATAACATTCAGATGGCTATCAAGCAGATATGGCAATTGGGTCTTTTCGCCGACATACAGATTCTCTTAGAGCAGGAAGTGGCAGACGGTGTTTTTCTTAAAATCCTGGTCAATGAATATCCCCGCCTTGAAAAGATAGAGGTTTCCGGCAACAAAAAGATGAAGAAGGATGAAATCGAAGAGGTATTGGATTTCTATCCCGGGCAGATTATCAGACCGCACCAGATAATGACCGCACGCCGTGAATTGCTTGACGCTTACGGTGATGAAGGCTATCTTCACGCTGAAGTAAATACCACAACTACAGTTAGTGAGGAAACAGATAGAATTATCTTGCGTCTCGATATTGCTGAAGGGAAAAAGGTTAAGATTAAAAGCATCACTTTTCACGGCAATGAAGCCCACGAGAAGAAAAAGAAGTTCTTTCCTCTGTCCACAGTTTACTGGACGGTTGACTGGCTTTTCCCTGACGATCCCTTCACTTCCGGTAAACTTCGCGGCAAGATGAAGGAAACCAAGCAGAAGGGAATCTTTCGTTCCGGAGACTACAACGAAGAGGAGTTCCAAGACGATCAGGAACTCGTTATCGAACATTACAAGAACCACGGCTATCGCGATGCCATGATCGTCACCGATTCAGTCAAGTACAGTGACGATAAAAGGCGTCTCTTTCTGGACGTCTGGGTGGATGAAGGCAAACAGTACTATTTTGGCGAAATGACCTTTTCCGGTAACACGCTATATGAGGCTGCTGAACTTGTGGAGCAGTTGCTCTTCGAACGAGGTGATGTGTACGACAAGGAGAAGCTGGACATCACCGTACATGAAAAGCTCACTAACCTTTATTATGACCGTGGATACATCTATGCGAATGTTTCGCCCGTTGAAATACCTACGGGCGATGATACGCTTAACATCCACTTCAAGGTATTCGAGGGGAATGAATTTAAGGTGCGGCGCATCCTCATAGAAGGCAATACCAAGACCCGCGAAAACGTCATACGCCGTGAATTCGTCTTAGATCCGGGGGATACCTTCAACGTTACCAAGCTGTACCGGTCCGCCCGGGAGGTAACCATACTTAATTATTTCTCCAATATAATCCCGGACGTTCAGCCGATCAACGACCAGGAAGTGGACTTGATCTTCGAAGTGGAAGAAAAATCCACCGATCAGATCCAGATGTCCGCTGGCTATTCGGAATTGGACGGCATGATAGGGTCGTTAGGATTCACCATGCCCAACCTCTTCGGTACCGGTAAATCCTTCAGTCTCAACTGGCAGTTTGGTAGAATCTACCGTACGTTTTCAGTAAGTTTGACTGAACCCTGGTTCCTGGATACGCCTACGCTGGTGGGGGTCAGCTTCTTTGATACCAGACGCGGTGGTTCTTACTATGGTTTTGATGAGGATATCATTGGCGGATCATTGCGCGCCGGCCGCCGCTTGCGCTGGCCCGATGACTACTTCCGCATAGACTGGATCTACCGCCTGGAAAGCGCCCTTTATTCTAATTTCACCACGAGTTTCGCTCAATCCAATCCGCAAGGGTTGGTAGAGGACGAACCGCGCATCTCTTCAGGTATCACCACAATATTGACCCGCGATTCCCGCGACAATCCCGAATTCCCCACCATCGGTTCGGTGAATCGTTATTCCATTGAATTAACCGGCGGCATTTTAGGCGGCAATGATAGATACCACAAGCATATCTTCACCTCGCAATGGTACAGACCGGTTTTAGGACCTTTCGTCCTCTATTTGGATACTGAGATGGGTGTAGTATCCCAATTTACCAATACTGGTCAAGCTGTGCCTTACATGGAACGGTTCTTCATGGGAGGGTCCGGGTTATCGTTAGGGATACCTCTGCGTGGTTACGATGAGCGGGTTGTTGGTCCTCAGAGCGGAGGATATGCTGCTGGTGGAAAAACCATGTTCAAGCAGTCCTTTGAACTCAGGCTGCCAGTAGTTTACAGTCCCACCATATTTCTGTTAGGATTTGCCGAAGCTGGAAACGTCTGGTATGATCTGGAAAGCACCGACGTGTTCGATCTGCGCAGATCTGTGGGACTGGGCGTTCGTCTGTACATGCCCATGATCGGCTTGATCGGTCTGGATTACGGTTACGGTATCGACTACTTCGATCCCACCACCGGAGAACGAAAAGGTGAATGGATTCCCCATTTTCAGTTCGGTCGAGGATTCTGATATATGAAAAATAAGTTTGTTTCAGTGATTATATAACGCAATAGAAAATAGAGGTACCGATGCAAACCAGATTGATCTTCGTAACGCTTGCCCTGTTAATATTCTCAACTTCAGCTTTCGCCAAGGACCTGAAAGTCGGATATATCAACTCTCAGCAGATAATGGTTGAATCGCAGGAGTATATTGAAGCGCAGAGAACCTTAGATGAGGAGCAGCGGGAGTGGTACGAGGAAGCGAAGAAAATGGAAGATGAGATCACTTTGCTTGATGAAGAGTATAAAAACCAGAGCCTTTTAACTTCAGAAGAGAAGAAAGCGGAACGGCTTCAGGAAGTAGAGAAAAAGTACATGGAATATCAGCAGTTCCAGCAGGAAATCTGGGGTGAGACGGGCAAACTGTATCAGAGGAACCAAGAGCTGACCAAGCCCATCATAGATAAAGTCAATGCCATAATTCAAAAAATCGGCGAAGAAAGCGAATATGACATTATCTTCGATGCTGCTCTGGGGAACATCGTCTATGCCAGAGATGAACTGGATCTGACTAAACTGGTTTTAGAAGAACTGAACGATTAGGAAAATTATGTACACAGTAGCGGAACTGGCGAAACTTATAAATGGCGAAGTTGAAGGCGATCCGAATGTTGAAATAACGGGAATCGCCAAGATAGAAGAAGCGTGTCCGGGCGAAATGACATTTTTAGCCAATCCCCAATACGAACGCTTCTTGGAAACTACCCAAGCATCTGCCATAATAATATCGAACGATCAGAAGGCGTCCGGAAAAACTGTCATACGCGTGCCGGATCCCTACCTGTCCTTCGCTGAATTATTAGGCGTTTTTTATCCGCCTGAAAAAGCCCCTGATCCAGGTATAGATTCTTCAGCTCATGTAAGCGAGAATGCGAAAATCGGTAAAAACTGCTGCATAGGCGCCAATGTCGTCATTGGATCTGATTCCAGTTTAGGAAAAAACGTCATAATCTATCCGAATGCTTTCATCGGCGATCATGTGGTAATCGGAGACGATACCACCCTGCATGCAGGCGTTTCCGTCCGCTATGGCGTCCGCATCGGCAGCCGCGTTACTATCCAGAATAATTCGGTTGTCGGTTCTGCAGGATTCGGTTTTGCGCCTAAGGAAACGGGCGATTATGAGAAGATTCCTCAGGTTGGTAATGTAATTATTGAGGATGACGTCGAAATAGGAGCTGGCTGCACTATCGATCGCGCCACTTTGGGCGCTACCCGCATCGAGAAGGGCGTCAAGCTGGATAACCTCATTCAGGTGGCGCACAATGTCGTAATCGGAAAGAATACTGTCATTGCCGCACAGACAGGAATTTCAGGTTCTACAGAGATCGGGGAAAGATGCATGATAGGCGGTCAGGTTGGATTTGTGGGGCATATCAAGTTGGGAAATGGCTCCATGGTGGGCGCTCAATCCGGAGTACCAAAATCGTTCGGTGATGGGAGCAAGATTTCTGGCTCTCCCGCCAAACCGCATAGAGAGGAACTTCTTATTCAGGTGATGCAGAAGAAATTGACTGACTTTTATAAACGTTTGGATCTGCTGGAAAAGCAGATTGAGGAATATCAGAAAAAGGGAAACGAGCGTTAAATGGTTAAGAAACAGCGCACAATAAAAGGACCGATATCGTACTCGGGGATAGGTCTGCATACCGGTGAACCCTGTTCATTAACGTTCCATCCGGCTCCGGTGGGTAACGGCATCACCTTTAAACGCCTCGATATAGCCAATTCACCACCCTTGCCAGCCATTATAGACAACGTGGTGGATATATCACGCGGCACGATTATCGGCAAGGATGACATCACCATACACACCGTTGAACATGTGATTGCTGCTTTGGCCGGTCTGGAAATAGACAATGTATCCATTAATCTTACTGCTGGAGAACCACCTGTCGGAGATGGGTCCGCTATGCCATTTGTGGAGGTATTACAGAAAGTCGGCATAGAAGAACAGGACGCGCCCAAAGAGTATTTAGAGATCGAGAAAACCCTCATATACCACAATGAGGAACAAGCGATTGACCTGGTGGTAGTTCCGGCTCCAGCTTTTCGCGTAACCTACATGGTTGATTACCGGAACCCGGCTTTAGGCACGCAATATACGTCGCTGTACGACTTGCAGGAAGAGTTCGTCAAGGATTTTGCTGGATCACGCACGTTCTGCTTCCTTTCGGAAGTCGAATCGTTGAAAGACCAGGGATTGATTAAAGGCGGTAATCTGGACAATGCGGTCATTATCGTGGACCGGGACGTGGATGATTCCGAATTCGATCGGTTGAAATCTCTCTTCGGACTTAAAGGCGATGTGATAAGAGGTGAAAGCGGTATTTTAGATAACCGCGAACTGCGCTTTTATAATGAGCCAGTGCGGCATAAGGTGATTGACTTGATTGGCGACCTGGCTCTACTGGGTTTCCCCATTCAGGGGCATGTTTTGGCAGCTCGCGCGGGTCATGCTGCACATGTTGAATTGGTGCGGCTGCTGAAGAAAGAGTATGAGAAGAAGCAGATCATAAGAACCTACCGCGGCAAGACTGCCGATGATATAATCTTTGATTCAACCGCCATAGCGCGGATATTGCCGCACCGTTATCCGTTCCTATTAGTGGATAAGATCATGGATCTGTCGCCTGGGGAAAAGGTAATTGGAATCAAGTGTGTGACCATAAATGAGCCGTTTTTCCAGGGACATTTCCCCGGTTATCCCATCATGCCTGGCGTTCTGGTAATCGAAGCGCTGGGACAAGCCGGGGGTGTTCTATTACTAAATTCCGTTGAAGATCCTGAAAATAAGTTGGTCTTTTTTACCGGTCTGGATAAGGTGCGCTTCCGTAAACCGGTTCTTCCGGGAGATCAGTTGAGACTGCAGGTGGAAATGGAATTCTTTCGCCGGGGGATCTGCCGTATGATCGGTAAAGCTTTTGTTGATGATACCTGTGTCGCTGAAGCGACAATGTCCGCAATCGTTCGCAATAAGGAGGATATGTGAATAATCACCCCACCGCAGTCATCGATACCGGAGCAGAAATTGCTGATGACGTCCAAATCGGACCGTTCACGGTTATCGAAAATGACGTTACCATAGATTCAGGAACAACCATAGGACCTCACGCGTTGATCGCCAGCGGCGCTCGTCTGGGTAAGAATGTGCGTATTCATAAGAGCGCCGTCATTGGGACTCTCCCGCAGGACCTGAAGTTCAAGGGCGAACCTTCTGTCGCCATTGTGGGTGACAATACCATAATCAGGGAATTCGTTACTGTAAATAGAGGCACTGAAGCATCCGAAAGGACTGCGATAGGTCAGGAATGTTTGATAATGGCTTATGCGCATGTAGCGCATGATTGCATTCTTGAAGATAAAGTGATCATGGCTAATTCGGTTAATTTAGCCGGACATGTGGTTTTGGAAGAACAGGTGATAATCGGTGGTCTGGTGCCCATACATCAATTTGTGAGAATTGGCTGTCATGCGTTTATCGCTGGTGGAACGCGCGTACCCAAGGATGTGCCGCCTTTTGTATTAGCCGCCAATGAACCTCTGCGTTATGCTGGCTTAAATTCAGTTGGCTTGAAGAGAAGAGGGTTCTCAGCCGACCGCATCGCCCAGATTAAACAGGCATATAAGCTGTTATATCACAGTGGTCTGAATGTTTCACAAGGGGTCACTCGTATTAAAGAAGAGATGGATATTTCAGGAGACGTCAAACACATAATAGATTTTATCGAAGGCAGTGAAAGGGGCATCATCTAAATATTCTCCCGGTCGGTTCATCTCTGATGGCGCCCGCAACGGCGCCTTTAACATGGCTGCCGACCTTTTTTTTGCAGAAAAGGCACGGGAACTGAAGTATCCCATTCTCCGCCTATATTCCTGGGATAAACCCACTCTTTCCGTTGGCTACCATCAGAAGCTTTCTGAAGATCAACTGCAACAATGCCTGCTAAATGACGTGCTGGTTGTCAGGAGACCCACAGGAGGCCGTGCTGTTCTGCATGATGGTGAAATTACATATTGTATTTGTATTCCGGAAAATCATGAAATATATTCTATAGAACGCAGTAAGATACTAAAGGACATTGGAACGGTCTTCGTGAGAGCTGCGGGCGGCATTGGTCTGCCTGCCGAACTGGTTCGCGTAGGTGAAAGAATCCAGCCTGAACATAAGGGAACGCGCCCACAAAGCCCACTATGTTTCGACAGTGTATCTCGATGGGAAGTTCGCTTGAACGGACGCAAGTGGATCGGTTCAGCGCAACGTTTTCTGCCGGGCGTGCTGCTGCAACATGGATCAATTATGCTGGAACGGAGTGAACTTAATATATCTGATTTATTGAATATAACTACAGGAGAATCACCAGATGAATCGGTAGCTTTCGCGACTGAAGTGAGGGAATTTAAGCAGGATGATTTGGTGAGCGCTCTTTATGAATCATTTAACGATCAATGGGAAATCATATTCCAAGAGGAGAGTATAAGTTCAGAAGAATGCGGATTGATCGAGGATAAAGCCGCAGTGATGCAATATGATGATGGCTTCACAGTTGCCACAGATCCTTAGTGTAGCGAAGACCTTACGTATAGAAATAGTTCAAATAATCAATCAAAGATATGAATCAGGAGACATCATGAAGACCATTTCCATAGCCGTGCTGGGAATCATTTTCCTGTTTGCAGTTTCCACTGCTTCAGCAGATGGTTTCTACGATGAGATACAAGCTTACGCTGAAGCGGAATTAGAAGTGCAGGCTAAACCGCTAGTGGAGGCTTTCGGTACAGGAGTCTGTGGAGGTCTCTACCATACTGCCAAAACCCATAAACCTTTAGGGTTTGACGTTGGTCTTCGCACCATGATAGTGCTGATCCCCAGCGGTAAGAGCGACATTTTCGATGATGCAGACCTTTCCCTGTTCCCCATACCCGTCCTGCAGGGATCAGTGGGCTTGCCCATGGATTTTGAAGTCATGCTTAGAGGATTCGGCGTTAAATTTGAAGAGGAATCGATCTCACTATTCGGAATCGGTCTGAAGAAGAACTTCAATCACTTGATTCCTGTACCAGGTCTCCCTGATGTCTCTGCCATGATCGCCTATCATACCTTCAAAGCAAGTGACATGTTAAGTTCAAGCCACATCAGCTTCGACATTATGGTATCGAAGAAATTCATCTTCATCACCCCGTATGCCGGTTTGGGATTTGATAATACCAAGATGAGTTTCGAATATGTTTATGTGGATCCAAATTTCCCATCTGTGGATGTACCTATCGCACAGGATATTAAGGCTTCCACCACCAGATTCACTTTGGGGTTGAACTTATCACCGATGCCGTTCGTCAACATCTTTGCCGACTATAATGTGGGTAAGTTCTCCGAAATTACCGCAGGTTTAGCCATCGGCATACGCTGATATGTTAGTGAAGATACCAACACATCAATTTTCAAGTGTTCGGAATCGAATCTTTAATCTTTAGTCAAGAATGAAGAACATAGCCATTTTAGGATCGACAGGGTCTATTGGACGCAATACGCTTGACGTCATAGAACAGTTGGGCGATGATTTCAACGTTTATGGCATCGCGGCGCGCACGCAGATCGAAAGGCTGGCGCAGCAGGTCGTAGATCACAATCCTCGTCTATTGGCGCTTGCTGATGAGTCCGATGTGGGAGAGATTCGCTCGCTTATCGGTGATAACAAAGTTGAAATAATCACCGGTGAAAAAGCGTTAACTAAAATTGCTCAGGATCCGGAAGTGGACGTTGTGGTCAACGCTCTGGTTGGCGCCATTGGCTTGAAAGCCACCTTAGCTGCTTTAGAAGCAGGAAAAACTGTGGCGCTGGCAAACAAAGAGAGCATCGTCATGGCGGGTCCTTTGGTCATGGTTGCAGCAGCCAACAATGACGGTCTTTTAATTCCCATCGATTCCGAACACTCTGCTGTACTGCAGTGTTTTCGCGGTGAAAACCCGGGACAGGTCAATAAGCTGATCCTGACCGCGTCAGGTGGACCCTTTCGTGATACACCGAAGGAGAAGTTCCCATACATAACGCCGGAACAAGCTCTCGAACATCCCAATTGGGATATGGGTCCTAAAATCACTATCGACAGCGCTTCCATGATGAACAAGGGATTGGAAGTAATCGAAGCGCACTACCTGTTCAATTTACAGCCGGAGAGAATCCAGGTGGTGATCCATCCTCAATCCGTGATTCACTCTATGGTGGAATTCGTCGATGGTTCCATAAAAGCACAGCTCTCCTTACCTGATATGCGCATTCCCATACAATACAGCCTGACCTATCCCGATCGCATATCGGCGCAGTTCGTTGCTAATGATCTGGTTGAAATCGGTTCCTTGCAGTTCGAAGCGCCCGATCTACAGCGATTTCCCTGCCTGAAACTGGCATACGACGCCCTTGACGCCGGAATCGGATATCCAACGGTGCTAAATGCGGCCAATGAAGTGGCTGTTGAAGCCTTCCTAAGCCGCAACGTGACTTTTGACAGAATTCCCGTGCTGATAGAAAAAACGTTGCAGAATTACAAACCACCTGCTCTGTTCGACTTAGATGCGGTTTTGAAGGCAGACCGTTGGGGTAGAGAGTGGGCGTACAGCTTAATTAAGTGATACTTTGAACTAAATATGATATTAACTCTGCTGGCTTTCATCGTTGTTTTAGGCGTGGTCATTTTTGTCCACGAACTGGGACATTTCATCGCCGCCAAACTTGTGGGAATCCGCGTGGAAACCTTCTCGCTGGGCTTCCCGCCCAAGATGGTTTCTAAGAAAATCGGCGAAACCGAATACGTTATCGCCTGGATACCATTGGGCGGTTACGTGAAAATGTCCGGTATGGTGGATGAAAGTATGGATGATAAACCACTAACCGGTGCTTCCTGGGAATTCATGTCCAAGAACTATCTGCAGAAGATCTTCGTCATCACCGCCGGTGTGATGATGAATTTCCTTTTGGGCATCATCGTCTATTTTCTCCTCACCTGGAATATAGGTATCGCTGAACCCAATAACGAACCGGTTGCCGGGTACGTCCCGGATGGTTATCCCGCCGCTGAAATCGGCATTGAAATCGGAGACCGCATAGTCGCAGTTGACGGTGACAGCATTATCACCTGGACGGATCTGACCGATGCCATACACCCGCGGGCAGATGACACCATCAGCGTTAGCTGGCTGCATGAAGGGGAGATATTTTCTGCTACGGTCGTTCCTGTTTTGGGTCAGTTCATGCAGGGCGACAGTGCTATAGAGTTCGGAAGAATTGGGATTAACCCCCAGGTGGATTTCACCGAGGTGGGCATTTTCAAAGCGTTCGGTAATGGCGTCAGATTGACTGGATTCATTATAACCGAGAGCCTGAAAGTCCTGAAGATGCTGATATTTGGCAAGGCTAATATCAACGAGCTTGCTGGGCCTATCGGTATCGCTCAGATATCGGGGCAGACAATCAGGTCAGGATTCATAGACTACATTTCACTCATCGCCCAAATTTCGGTGAGTATAGGTCTTTTGAACATTCTTCCTTTCCCCGTACTGGATGGCGGACACATCATCTTTATAAGCGTCGAAGCGGTGATACGCAGGCAAATTTCCAGCAAGATCAAGCTGAACATTCAGAAAGTGGGATTGGCATTAATCTTAGCATTCTTCCTCATTGTCAGCTATAACGACATAATCAGAGTCCTCAAAACGATTGGACAGTGAATAAATATCCCCTAAAAATCCTCCCAATTCTGGCGTTCACAATCCTCCTATCGGGTTGTGCCGCTAAGAGGCAAACCACAATGCTGAAGGAGGGTGCTGAGGAACATGCGCCGCACCCACAGGCTGTCGATCATTACATTCGCGGAGTTATCTACGACCAGCAGGGCGAAATCACCCGCGCTATCACCGAATACCGCCGTGCCTTGCGCTTCGATTCAACTTCTGCCAGTATTTACTTAGCTTTAGCTGAAGACTATTTAGCCTTGCGTCTGTTCGATGATGCGGTGACGCAACTTCATCTTGGCTACGGCGCTGATCCTCACAGCACCGGCATTCTTCTCTATCTCAGTGATCTTCTGCTTGACATGAATCAACCCGATAGTGCGGCTTTTTTCGCTGAAAAACTTGTGGAAATCGATCCAGATAATAAGAAGTACCGTTACAGTTTTGCAAATATCCTGAAGTACCTGAGGAGACACGATGAATCAATAGAGCAGTACCAGGCGATTTTGGATAAAAACCCTGAAGAACGCGAAGCCTTAGGTCAACTTTCCACGCTGTACATTGCCTTATCGGATTTTCAATCGGCGCTTGAAACCAGCAGAAAGCTGTATGCACTATACCCCGGTGATGACCGCATCTGTTTTACTCTGGCGTCTCTTTTGGCTGAATTAGATGAGCACGCAGAAGCGGATTCCTTTTTTGCCCAAACCACAGAAATCAATCCGGATGATCCCCGCTATTTTACCAACTGGGCGTATATGCATCTGCGCATCCGGGATTTCAACCGGGCGGTGGAGATACTGGAAAACAGCACCTACCATCACCCAACAACTGCTGAAGTATGGGCGCTGCTGGGGTCGGCACATCAATCCGCCGGACAGGATTCGTTAGCCTTGGAAGCTCTGGACGTCTCCCTTGAATTGGATGCCGCCCAGGTCGGTCCTTATGTGACGCTGGGGATCATTTACGAAGAGCGTGGTGATCTTGACCGAGCGATCGAAGTTTACGAACAGGCGCTGATAATCGAGCCGGATGATGCGCTTTTACTGAACAATTTTGCTTACCTTTTGGCTGAGAAGGATTTGCGTTTGCAGGAAGCCTTGGAGTATTCTCAGAAAGCCTTGGAAGCCGACCCTGAAAATTCATCATATTTGGACACTATAGGCTGGATATATTACCGGCTTGAGGATTTCACCGAAGCTAAGGATTACATTCAGCATGCACATGAACTGGATGCTGAAAATCCGGTCATATTGGAGCATTTAGGTGATATTTACAACGCTATGGGCGAGAAACGGTTAGCCAGAAAGACCTGGCGTAAGGCTTTAGAGTTCGACCCTGACAACATCGCCATTCGCGAGAAACTGGCACGATGAAACCGAATAGAGCTTTTCTCTTTATAGTATCTGCTCATTTATTACTAATTTTTTGGGGCTGTTCCAAGACTCGTCCACCTGTGGATGATATCCCCATACCACCGCTTTTTGTTCTACTTGATAGATGCGAAAGTAATTATGCCGCGCTGGAAGATTTTGAAGCAGAGGGCATTCTGGTGGTAAAGGGACCTGAGGTGAGTTCTGCCGTGGGATTTCGAATGGCTTATCTAGTACCGGATTATCTGAAGATGCAATTCAGCGGTTCCATGGGTGTGCGTCTGGGTTCGTTAGTTGTTGCTGACGGCTATTATGAGCTGAAATCCTCCAATAAAGCGTTCGACGACGTGGGGGAATTGCACTCTCTTTCTCTACTGGAAAAATTTGGACTGCCCTTGGATGGCAATGATATTTTCAACCTCCTGATTCCCTTAGCATTTAAGCCATTAGATTCAACTAAAGCGACGCTCAGTAAAGACTATCAAAAGCAGGCTTTTAAGACCGTTATGATTACCGATGAAGAGGAAATTCAAACTGTCTGGTTTGATCCCTATGCACCTGTCGTTACCTGTGAATTGCTGCAAACCGCTGATTTCGATACGATCTATTATAGGCGATCAGGCGAATTCCGAAGACGTTCCGGAGTCTATTTTCCTTATTTTTGGAATGTCAGCATTGAGGGCGATGAAGGAATGTACAATATCAAGATTAAGATCAACAGGCTGTGGATCAATCGCGGTCTAAAGACCGACCTATTCTCGATTCAACATGATGTAACTGCTGATTCTCTTGAGGCTCATCATGACTGATGAAATTACCGTCTCTGCGGTGATTCCACTTCTAAATGAGGAAGAATCTCTGCGCGAATTATACGAACTGTTGGCGGAGAATCTAACTCAATATGATAGCTGGGAAATCATCTTCGTAGATGATGGCAGCACAGACAGCTCCTTGATAATTTTGGAAGAATTGCGCAGTAGGGATGCACGGATTAAAATCATCTCCTTCCAGATGAATTACGGCAAATCAGCCGCTTTAGACGCCGGTTTTAATGCTGCTTTAGGCAAGTACATCATCACCCTGGATGCGGACCTACAGGACGATCCCGGCGAAATACCCAACCTGATCGCTGAATTGGAGAAGGGAAATGATCTGGTTTCAGGCTGGAAGAAAAAACGCCGTGATCCCATCAGCAAGACAGTTCCTTCGAAGATCTGGAATCTGTTGACCAGTATATTAACAGGTCTGCGCATACATGATTTCAACTGCGGTTTGAAAGCGTACCGTCGGGAAGTTACCAGAAGGCTCCCCGTTTACGGCGAAATGCACAGGTTTCTTCCTGCTATAGTGCATTGGGAGGGTTTTCGCGTCACCGAAATACCGGTTCAGCATCATCCTCGCAAGTATGGGAAGACGAAATACGGCGCTCGGCGCTTCTTGAATGGTCTCTTGGATCTGCTGACTATACAGTTTCTGGTCAGATATAAGAAAAAACCGATGCATCTCTTCGGGCTCGCAGGTCTAATTTTCACATTCGCCGGTTTCCTCATATTGGTCTATCTAACCTGGGGCTGGCTGAATGGAATATGGATTGGCGACCGTCCGCTATTTCTCCTTGGAATACTATTAGTGGTGTTCGGAGCACAATCGTTTTCTTTAGGATTGATCGGTGAAATGTTAACCCGTTCCTCTTCTGATCAACATGAATACCTGATCCGCCTGAAAGAAGGATTTGACCAGGAGCGGCGGTGACCATTTACTTGTTGGGACCCTTTTACCCCTTGCGAGGCGGCATAGCCCAATATATCGGAGTACTGGGTAAAAAGCTTCTTCAAAGGGAACACAAGGTAAAAATCCTCTCCTTTAAAAAGCAATTCCCTAAGATTCTCTTCCCCGGTCGGACACAGGTCGAAACCAGCAAGGACGTCATCGAACTTGCCAGTCATCCCGTCTTTGTCCCCTGGAATCCACTATCCTGGTTCAGGACATTTTCGGTAATCAGGCGGGAACGCCCTGGTGCCCTCATCATCAAGTATTGGATGCCCTTCTTCGCACCGGGATTTGCCGCCGTCTGCGCACTGACTAAATGGTTCACCAAAACCCGCATTATTTTCATAATTGATAACGTAATCCCACACGAAAGAATCCCGTTTGACCGCATCCTGACACGGCTCTGTTTTCGCTGGGGAGATGGCTATATCGTGCAATCCCAGGTCGTGCAGGACGATCTTTATATGTGGTTTCCCGAAGCTAAGAAGAGAAACGTCCGTTTGACTGCTCACCCCCTGTATGATTGTTATTCAACAGAAACTGTAAGCAGGGAAGAGGCGCGTGAGAAATTAGGGCTGAATCAGCAGCAGAAAGTGCTTCTCTTCTTCGGGCTGATCAGACAATATAAGGGTCTTCAAGTATTACTTGATGCAATGCCTGAAATAATCCAGGCATTAGGCAGTGATGTTCGTCTTCTTATCGCTGGTGAATTCTATGAACCTGAAGAAAAATACAGGAGCAGGATAAGCGATTCAGGCATCCAGGGTGAGGTCGTATTGGAAAATCGCTACATTCCCAATGAAGAGGTGGGAACTTACTTCAAAGCCGCAGACTTGCTGGTTCTTCCGTATCTATCTGCTACCCAGTCAGGAGTGGTGCAGGTAGCTTATAACTTTGAACTGCCAGTGATTTCCACTAAAGTAGGCGGACTTCCGGAGGTTGTTATTGAAGGTCAGACCGGTTACCTGGTTCCACCTGATAATCCTGCAGAATTAGCAGGCGCAGTAGCTGACTTTTTCAATCAGGATAAATCTGCTGAAATGAAGCGTAACATTAAGGATATCAAGCAGCAATATTCCTGGGATGAGATGTTGCAGGCTGTTGAGGAACTGTCTGTATAAATCGGATATTCTCCTGTAGTATCGGGTTTTATACATCAACCGACGAATAAAACCCGATACCCATAAAAACATTTTTAATAAAATTCCATAATTTACTTGACTTTGGACTCTTATTTTTATAAATTTAGGGTTCAATAATTTTGGGGTAAAAGTGAAAACATATCATTCAAAACCTGCTGAGATCGAGCGGAAATGGTATATCGTCGATGCTGAGGACCTCATTTTGGGGCGCATAGCGACAAAGATTGCTACCGTTCTAAGAGGCAAGCATAAAGCCATCTTTTCACCGCATTTGGATACAGGTGATTTCGTGGTCGTCGTTAATGCGGAAAAAGTGCGCTTGACCGGAAAGAAAGAGCAGCAGAAAACGTACTTTAGACACACGGGCTATCCAGGTGGAGAGATCTTCACCAAGGTGGCTCAGGTGCGCGCTCAGCATCCTGAAAGGATTATCGAGCATGCCGTGAAGGGAATGCTCCCCAGAGGACCATTGGGGCGGCGACAGTTTCGCAAGCTCAAGGTCTATGCAGGTCCGGATCATCCGCATGAAGCTCAGCATCCGGAACCGCTAAACGCATAATCAGAAACGTCTATAAGAGGAATAAATGGCAAGTACCGATACGGAAAAATCCTATTACGCAACTGGACGAAGGAAAACTTCTACAGCACGCGTTTGGCTGATGCCCGGCACAGGCAAAATGACCGTAAACCAGAAGGACTTCCTGGATTACTTTGGCAGAGAAGTCTTAAAACTCCTGGTAGAACAACCCTTTGAAACAGTCGATGCTATTGGCAAATTCGACGTCATTGCCAATGTCAAGGGCGGCGGAAAGAGTGGTCAGGCTGGAGCTATACTGCTGGGAATCGCACGCGCTCTGATTGAGTACGATCCTGAACATCGCCCGGAACTGAAGAAGATGAAGTTCTTGACCCGTGATCCCAGAGAGAAGGAACGCAAAAAGTACGGTCAACCCGGTGCGCGTAAACGTTTCCAGTATTCCAAGAGATAATCAATTTGCCGCTTTGGCTATCATGCTGCACGGCGGTTTATCAAATACGAACGAAAAACACGCAGCTTGGATCGCGCCTTGGGTGTTCCCCAGATAAGTGGGAATTAAGGTGCGAAATGAAGGCTGTGATCGATCAACCCGAAGACTATCATAAGAGGAGCGAATGCCTAACGTATCAATTCAACAGCTGCTAATGGCCGGCACGCATTTCGGTCATCTGACTCGCCGCTGGAATCCCAAGATGTCCAAGTACATCTTCGATTCCAAGCATGGTATCCATATAATCGATCTGAAAAAGACCCAAGTTTGCATAGATAAAGCCTGCAAGGCACTGCAGGATATCGTAAAAGTGGGTGAAAAAGTCCTTTTCGTCGGCACCAAAAAGCAGGCTAAGGATATAATTCGTTCCGAAGCGAATCGCATAAATATGCCCTTCGTCTGTGAGCGCTGGCTCGGCGGCATGCTGACTAACTTCTCCACTATAAGAAAGAGCCTGAAAAATTTGCAATCCTTAGAACGAATTTCAACCGATGGCACATTCGAAAAATTATCCAAGAAAGAAAGACTTACCATTGATAAAGAGAAAGCCAAGCTGGAGAAAGCTCTGGGTGGCATCCGTGACCTGAAAAAACTCCCCGGCGCTGTTTTCATCGTGGATATAAAGAAGGAGCATATCGCTGTAGCAGAGGCGCGAAAATTATCCATACCGATAGTCGCAGTCGTCGATACCAACGTCAACCCCGAAATTGTTGATTACCCCATCCCGGGTAACGATGATGCATTTAAATCAGTCGGTTTGATAACCCGTTCTCTGGCTGATGCAGTTATGGAAGCAGCCGCAGTTGCTGCGGAAATGCGAGTTACTGAGCAGGCCATAACTACCGGCATTAAAGAGAGACCTCCGCAGGATAAACAGGGAAGCAGGCGCCGCCCGCGGCGCCGCCCGAAGACAGATACTCCTCCTGTTGCAGCGGCAGCGTTCAGAGAAGCCAAAGTTGCCAGCGAAAAGGGTGAACCACCTGCGGATTCAACAAAAACGGCAGCGCCAGAAAAAGCAGCCGCGAAATCAGACGATAAGCCTGAGCCTGTAAAACCGACCGAAGATGTCAAAAAGATAGAAAAGACAGAGAGTAAAGTTAAAGATACTAAAGAAGAAACCAAGAAAGATCATGAAGAAGCGGGTGCTTCTTGATCTGATTTTTTCTGGAGAATATAAATGACAATAACCTCAGAAGCGGTAAAAACCCTGCGTGTGAAAACCGGCGCAGGCATGATGGATTGTAAAAAAGCATTGGTCGAAGCCGAAGGAAGCGAAGAAAAAGCGATAGAATTCCTACGCAAGAGGGGACTGGCGCATGTTGCCAAAAGATCAGGACGCGAAGCTAAGGAAGGGCTGATTGACGCCTATATTCATATTGGATCCAAGCTTGGCGTTATGGTGGAACTTAACTGTGAGACCGATTTTGTCGCTAATACTGATGAATTCAAAGAATTAGCGAGGAATATATCGCTTCACGTTGCTGCTTCCAATCCTCTGGCTATCAGCCGGGAAGAGATACAACCTGACTTAATCGAGAAAGAAAAAGAGATATACAAGGGTCAGATAGAAGAGAGCGGAAAGAAAAAACCACCTGATATTTTAGAAAAAATACTGACCGGAAAACTGGAAAAGTTCTACACAGAAAATTGTCTGCTTGAACAGGCATACGTGAAGGATACCGAAAAAACCATAGGCGATCTGGTAACGGAAGCAGCCGCTAAACTTGGTGAGAATATAATGCTGCGCCGATTCAGCAGGTTGAAGGTTGGCGAGTGAGCAAATCTGAGTCAAAACGCATCCTCTTAAAGCTGACCGGTGATATCTTAACCGGTACTGCGGGTTATGGTATCGATTTGGATTCAGTCTCGCGAGCAGCGCAGGAAATTAAGGTGATCAGAGGTTTGGGGACAGACGTTGCCGTTGTCATTGGCGGGGGCAACATCTTTCGCGGTATGAAGGCTGCAGCCCAGGGCATGGACCGGGTTACAGCCGATCACATGGGCATGCTAGCTACGATAATCAATGCACTGGCTCTGCAGGATGGGTTGGAAAACGTGGGCGTTATATGCCGTGTTCTTTCCGCAATCTCAGTACAGGAACTGACTGAGCCTTTCATTCGACGCCGGGCTATTCGGCATCTCGAAAAGGGACGTGTGGTGATCTTCGCTGCCGGAACCGGTAATCCATATTTTACCAGCGATACTGCAGCCACTCTGCGAGCCATCGAAATACATGCGGACTTAATCCTCAAAGGTACGCGGGTGGATGGAGTTTACGATAGCGATCCAGAATTGAATCCTGATGCCAAAAGATACGAAACTCTTACCTATACAGAGGTAATCCAGAAAGAACTGAAAGTCATGGATGCCACCTCAGTCGCCCTCTGCATGGATAATGAAATACCTATAAGGGTATTTAACATTATGGTTCCCGGTAACTTGAAGAAAATAATCCAGGGGGAAAACGTCGGCACTCTTGTTGTGAGGTAAAATCATGGATAACCCAATCTTATCAGATGCACAAACCAGGATGGAGAAATCCATTGAAAATTTCCGCCAGGAGATGGTGAAAATCAGAACTGGTAAAGCTTCAACGTCCCTTCTTGATGGGATTAAGGTTGATTACTACGGAAATCCGACACCTCTTAATCAGGTAGCGAGCCTTTCTACGCCGGAACCCAGGCTTATAGTGATCCAACCCTGGGACAAAGGGATTATAGGTGCCATAGAAAAAGAGATCCAGAAGAGCGATTTAGGCTTAACTCCAATAAATGACGGCACTTTCATAAGACTGGCTATACCCATGTTGACCGAAGAGCGCCGTATGGATCTGGTCAAATTAGTCAAGAAATACGCCGAAGACGCCAGGATCGCAGTGCGAAATATCCGCAGAGATGCCAACGATCAACTTAAAAAAGAAGAGAAGTCTAGCGATATCTCTGAAGATGAACTTAAAAAATTACAGAATAATAATCAGGAAATTACCGATAAAAGCGTCCAGCAGATTGACGCTCTGTTGAAGAAGAAAGAGGAAGAAATTATGGAGGTCTGATTCTTCGAGATGCAGTTTACTTCGGAGAGTTAAGAATCTCAACGATACAAAGGAGGAACAAAATGCCACGAACGATCACCGACGAATGTATTAATTGTGGTGCTTGCGAGCCGGAATGTCCGGTTGAAGCTATTTCAGAAGGGGATGAGATTTATATAATCGATGCGGAAGTTTGCATCGATTGTGAAGGTCATTTTGATGAACCACAGTGTGTTGAGTACTGTCCTATTGATGACTGTATACCACCGCTGGAATAGCCTTAATCTAAAGCAAAAAAGTCCGGCACGAGGCGCCGGACTTTTTTTGATAATTACAGCAGATTTACCCAATCAGACTGGCAACCATCTGGGGCACCATATTAGCTTGGGCTAACATGGATATGCCGGTCTGCATTAGAATCTGCGAGCGTACGAATTGTGACATTTCAGCCGCAATGTCAGCATCGCGGATCATTGATTCTGAAGCTGATGCTCTTTCACGTGCTGTCATCAGTTGTGATATAGTTCCCTGCAAACGTTCCACGTAAGCGCCGATTCTGGTTCTTTCAGTGTCCTTGGAATCGATCGCAGTATCGATGGAATTAATGGCATTCTGTGCAGTTACGGTTGAGGTTATATCCAGCCCGGTTATGCCCAGTGCCGAGGAGGTCATTGAGTTGAAGTTAACGTAATAATAGTCCTCTCCTTGAGTGTTGTAAGTCCCGATATGGAACTTTACACCTGTGGAGGAGAAGGACCCATCTAACAGGTATAAACCGTTGTAGTTCGTAACCTGTGAGATACGGTTAACTTCAGACAGAAGCTGCTGGAATTCAACGTCTAACGCTTGACGGTCAGATGAGGTTAGCGCACCATTGGATGATTGAATAGACAGTGCTCTCATGCGTATTAGAGTTTCATCCAAAACAGCCAGCGCGCCTTCAGCCGTCTGCATCAGGTTAATGTCAGAGTTTGCGTTTCTTTCAGCTTCTTCCATTGAGGAGATTTGCGCTCGGAAGCGCTCGGAAATTGCCAACCCCGCGGGATCATCCCATGCGTTGTTGATTCTGAGCCCCGATGACAGGCGTTGTACGGACCTATCTAAGTCGTTCTGGGTATTCCAGATACTTCGCTGTGCCACCATGGACAGTATGTTGTGATTGATTCGTGTGCTCATCTCGGTTCACCCTCTTAGAGATTATATCTCATTTTGTTTTTAGGCGGTTGATTTTTCTAGAAGTTTCTTCAGCAGATAATCAGACATTGTATCTGCTAATTTCGCCAGTTGATCATCATCCGGTATCTTTGCCCTGGGTTCATCATCGTACTCGGTGTCTAATTTTCTGCGAGCGCCTTCAAGAGTGAAGCCCTCGGTTCGTACTAGATGATTAATTCGCTCGATCATGTTAATGTCCGTTCGTTTGTAACGCCGCTGGTTGCCCTGCGTGCGCATTGGGTTTAAAAAATCCCTGAATTCTTTCTCCCAGAACCGAATTGTCGGTTTTGCGACTCCTGTGATTGCGTTAACTTGTGCAATCGAATACAGGGTTTCTTCAGGTAGCTTAATTGGTTTCATTGGTCACCCCCTTTAGCTATTTGTTTTGCGCTCGTCTAATATTCTTATCGGCATCTTTCAGATGAACTTTAACATTATATAAATATTTCGGGCATGAAACCGAAACCTCATAGTAACAGATACCTTGAGTCCTTACATATAGATGTGTTGATGCGCTTATATTAGGATGAAAATATCTGTTGCTTTCAACGTAAAATATTGTTATATTGAGCCAGCGTAATACTGAATGTAACCAATGAGCAATTTCACTAAATCCCGCATAAAAGAACTCTTTGACAGTTTTAAGGATTGCCGCGTAGCTGTAATCGGCGACCTAATGCTCGACAGCTACATGTGGGGGGACGTCAAAAGGATTTCACCAGAGGCGCCTGTACCGGTGGTTGAAGTGATGTCAGAATCGGTCAAGCTTGGAGGCGCTGCCAATGTAGCTAACAATATCATTAACTTAGGAGCACGAGCCATTCCTTTTGGAGTGGTGGGTGATGATATATCAGGCGAACAGATACGGCATCTGTTTTCCCAGTTAGGTCTTCAGGTAAATGGTGTAGTAACAGACGTTTCCAGACCGACCACGATTAAAACCCGCATCATCGCCAACGATCAGCATGTCGTCCGCGCTGACGTGGAATCCAAATCGGATCTAAGCGGTGATATGGAAAGACTCATGCTGTCGACATTCAAGGAAATGGTCGATGAAATTGACGGCGTCATTTTCCAGGATTATAATAAAGGCGTAATCACCGACAGGCTTATTCGAGAAGTTGTGGATTTATGCTCTGCTCACAATATCTTTGTAACGGTTGATCCAAAATTCAATAACTTTTTTTCATATACTAAGGTAAACCTTTTTAAACCTAACAGGCGGGAAACTGAACAGGTTTTGGGGAGAGTCATCCGTACTGATGAAGATATCTTTAATGCGGCACAGACACTATTTGAGAGATTGAGCTGCAAATCTATTTTAATTACCCGCGGCCCTAAGGGTATGTCGCTCTTTGAAAAGGCAGGTGAGAAACCTTTGCATATACCAACACATGCCATGAAGATACATGACGTATCAGGTGCAGGAGATACTGTTATTTCTACAATTATAGTAGCGAAGCTGGCTGGTGCGACGCTGGTTGAAAGCGCTCATTTCGCTAATTATGCTGCAGGTATCGTCTGTGCTGAAGTTGGAGTTGTACCTATTGAGTGCCATAGACTGAATGAAGAGCTGCTCAAAGATATTGACAAATGATTATCAATATCTTGATCCCTATCAATCATGAAACTTAGGGGCGATTAGCTCAGTTGGTTAGAGCGCTGGTCTCACATATCAGAGGTCATTGGTTCGAATCCAATATCGCCCACAGTTGAAAACTGAACAAGCAGAGGGGCATTGGTTCTGCCAAAGGCATTCTGCCATAGGCATTCCTATGGAACTACGGAAGAATCCAACAGCCCCACGTTAAGAAATTTTAAACTTTGTGTTCTGGAAATAAATATTTTGAGCGAATATGACCGAACTGAGCCTGGCGAAAATATACCATGATTGGTCAAAACTTTTCGATAAATGTCAGGATTGGAGACGGCGGGGGCTAAAGATCGTCTTCACCAACGGTGTCTTTGACATATTGCATCCCGGGCATTTTGATTATCTTGCTAAAGCAAAGGAATTGGGGGACAGGTTGATCGTCGGCTTGAATTCCGATTCTTCCGTCAAGCGTCTAAAAGGCGATCCCAGACCATTGATCGTACAGGAACACCGAGCTTTCGCACTTTCCTGCCTGCGTCAGGTGGACGCCATTGTGATATTCAAGGAAGATACACCGAAAAAACTGATTACCTTATTAAGACCGGACGTGTTAGTTAAGGGAGCTGACTACACTGAAGACCAGATTGTCGGCGCTGATGAAGTTAAATCAGCCGGTGGAAAGGTTCACCGTGTGCCTCTGCTGGAAGGTCTGTCCACCAGTTCTTTGATTGATACTATTAAGAAAAAGTATTGATCTATTCGCTCATTATTCTTAATTCCTGAAGTACTAGGATATGTTTGAACAATTAACCGAAAGATTCGATAGTTTTTTCAGGAAGCTTCGCTCACACGGCAAGCTGACCGAAGATAACATCCGGCAGACCATGCGAGAAATTCGCCGCATTCTCTTAGAAGCGGACGTCAATTTCAAGGTCACCAAGGATTTTATCGCGAGAGTGCAGGAGAAGGCGTTAGGTCATGAGGTGCTCAAAAGCATCACTCCTGGTCAGCAGGTCGTTAAGATCATCCATAATGAACTGATAACGCTGTTGGGTGAAGGTCTCGCTAAGTTGGAGCTTTCAGGACTTCCTCCAGTACCGGTTATGATTGTTGGTCTGCAGGGATCCGGTAAGACTACACTGTGCGCCAAATTGGCTCTTCATCTGCGCAGAAAGGGGAGATTTCCGCTTTTAGCTGCAGCTGACGTATATCGTCCGGCTGCGATAGACCAGTTAAAGCAACTTGGTAAACAGATTGATATCCCTGTCTGGGCGCCTGGTGAAATAGACCCGGTTAAAATCTGTACAGACGCTCTTTCAGAAGCAAAACGCAGCAGCTATGACGTCGTTCTTTTGGATACTGCCGGGCGGTTGCATATCGACGATGAGATGATGCAGGAACTGGAACGCATACGCGACGCCGTCAAACCGCCTGAAATTCTTTACATCGCTGATGGTATGACAGGTCAGGATGCCGTTAAGGCAGCTCAGGAGTTCCAGAACCGCCTGGATTTCAACGGAATTATCCTCACCAAGATGGATGGTGATGCCAGAGGTGGCGCCGCGCTTTCCATCCGTGCTGTAACCGGCAAACCCATCCGGTTCATAGGAACCGGTGAAAAACCTGATGCGCTGGAAGAATTTCATCCTGACAGGATGGCTTCACGAATTTTGGGTATGGGTGATGTGCTTACCTTGGTAGAGAAAGCCCAGGAGAACGTCGATCAGGAAGAAGCGGAGAAACTGGCTACTAAACTAGCCAAACAGGGATTCACCTTTGAAGATTTCTTGAGTCAGCTAAACCAGATCAAGAAAATGGGACCGCTGGAGGATCTTTTAGGGATGATCCCTGGTTTAGGTAAACAGATGAAAAACCTGAATCTGGATGAGAGGGAGTTGCAGAAAACGGAAGCTATCGTCTATTCCATGACTTTAGAAGAGAGACGCAAACCGAATATAATCAACGGCAGCCGCAGGAAGAGAATAGCAGCAGGGTCGGGAACCAGGGTTCAGGACGTCAATCAACTTCTCAACCAGTTCAATCAGTTAAAATCCATGATGAAACGTATGGGAAAGGCTAAAGGACACCAAGGCGTTCTACCCAAGATGCCGTTTCCGTTGAATTAAGTTAGGGGCATTCAATAAACAGCAAATAATACCGAAGTAAATATATTACGGAGGCCAATTCGTGGCAGTAAAACTTCGCCTCATGCGCATGGGGCGTAAAAAGCAATCATTTTATCGGATTGTGGCAGTGGATTCCCGTAAAAAGCGGGATGGAGCTTATATCGAAAAAATCGGGCACTACAACCCCCGAACGCAGCCATCAGAGATCCTGGTTGACGATCAGAAAGCCCTGAAATGGTTGAGTGTGGGAGCAATTCCCAGCGATACCGTCAGGAAGATTCTTTCGCGCCGTGGTATCATGATGGCGTTCGATCTCCAGAAGAGAGGGTTGAAAGACGAGGAGATCTGGGATAAGGTGTCGCGCTTCCGTATCGAATCGGAGGATAAGCTGCAAGCTAAGCATGAGGCAATTCTTGATGCTAAGGCAAAGGTGGAAGCTGCCAAGAAGAAAGAAAAAGCCGTTGCAGAGCCAACGCCAGCGGATACCGAACCGGAAAAGGTAAAAGCCGAAACTTCTGAGAAGAAAGAAGAAGTGCCTGCAGAAGCGGAAGCCGACAGCGCACCTGAAACAGAAGTTGCCGAAGCAGAACCAGCAGATGCTGAACCGGAAAAGGTAGAAGCCGAAACTTCAGAGAAGAAGAAAAAAGCTCCTGCAGAAGCGGAAGCCGACAGCGCACCTGAAACAGAAGTTGCCGAAGCAGAACCAGCAGATGCTGAACCGGAAAAGGTGGAAGCCGAAACTTCAGAGAAGAAGAAAAAAGCTCCTGCAAAAGAGGCAGCCGAAAGCGCAGATAAAGCCAGCGCCGAAGCTATTGAAGAAGTGAAGGCAGAAACTGTTGAAGAAACTGCAGCTCCTGCGGAAGAAGATAAAACTCCGGTTGCAGAAGAAGCTGAGAGTATGCCAGAAGCAGAGACAGAAGAAGCAAAACAGGAAGCAAAACCTAAAGCTAAAACTGAGACGAAAAAGGCAGCTCCCAAGAAAAATACTGAAGAGAAATCTGTTGCTGAGGAGGAAGCAGCGGATGCGAATATAAAAGATAAAAAGGAAAACTCTCCAAGTTCAGAAGACGATTCCTAAGGTCTTAAGGGACACCGGTAAACATACTTGGGAGGGGCTTCGTCTGAAATGTAAAGTAGGGCGAAAAAGGGGAAACAAAGCTCAAGAGTCCAACCGGAGTCTGGAATGAAAGAATTTATTGAGTTTATAGCAAAACATCTGGTGGACGATCCGGATCAGGTGAATGTTACTGAGGTGGAGAGCGACAAGGGATTATTGCTGAAGCTCTCTGTTGGAGAATCCGATATTGGTCGGGTAGTTGGAAAAGAAGGTCGTACTGCCAGATCGATAAGGACTCTGTTGATCGCTGTTGCAGCGAGACAGGGCATTCGAGCTGCCTTAGAGATTCTGGACGGGTCGGAACGCTGATCGCCCGAAATGCGCGATAAATCTGATTTTATCGAAATTGCCACGATAACCAAACCGGTCGGATTGCGTGGCGAGTTCAAGGTTCTTAGCTTTACACGGTCACCGCAGGAGCTTGAGAGGTATCGCTCTTTTTACATGTTCCGTACTGATGGATCTGTGAATGAATATCGCCTGGACCGCTTTCGTATGCAGTCAAACTCAGCCGTGTTAAAATTTTCAGGAATTGACCGTAGGGAAGAGGTTGAACTTCTGCAGGGAGAGAACCTGCATATTCACACCGATCAGCTTCCTATTTTAGAAGAAGATGAATATCGAATTTGTGATCTCATCGGTCTAACCGTCATATCTGACCAGGGTGATGAACTGGGCAGTGTTGTTGACGTCATGGAATTGTCCGGAAATGACATATATGTCGTCAAGGGTAGGGACGGCGAATTATTGATCCCCGCCATTTCCGATGTAATATTGAATATCGATCTTGATAAACGATTAATTACCGTGCATCTTATTGAAGGTCTAAAGGGTTTAACCAATTCCACGGAATGATGAACTATGCGAGTGGACGTTCTTACGTTATTCCCGGGACTCTTCGATGGGTTCATCAAAGATGCCTTGATAAAGCGTGCCTGCCAGAAGGGACTGTTGAACCTGCATATCTGGCACTTGAGGTCCTGGGCACGCAGCCGTCATCAGCAAGTGGATGACTATCAATTCGGCGGTGGACCTGGCATGGTTTTAAAACCCGAACCGCTCTTTCAAGCCGTTGATGATCTTCTGCAAAATAGAGATGCAAAACCTGTTACGGTCTATTTTGCGCCTTCGGGTGAACTACTGGATCAGGATCTTTTAGAAGAATTAAAAGATATTGATCAGTTCATTTTCATCTGCGGCAGATATAAAGGCGTTGACCAGCGCGTTATAGATGAAAAAGTTGACCGCCTGGTCTCCATTGGAGACTACGTATTATCCGGTGGTGAACTTCCCGCTATGGTCATGCTGGAAGGGTTGACCCGGCTGATCCCCGGAGTTATCAACGACCTGGATTCCGCCCGTTCGGATAGTTTTCAAGCGAGTTTGCTGGAAGGTCCGCTATATACCAGACCGGAAGAATTCATGGATCTGAAAGTCCCTGAGGTTCTTCTTTCAGGTAATCATAAGAGTATCGCTGATTGGCGTAAGGAAAAGGCGATGGAAGTTACCCGCAGGAATCGTCCCGATCTCTGGAAACGCTATATTGAAGCTGATAAAACGATAAAAAGAGACAAAAATAAAGAAGGCTGACCATGAGGGAATTACATTTAATTTCATCTTCCCAGCTTAAAGAAGATTTGCCGGAATTCAGAGCTGGAGATACCGTAAAAGTGCACGTGCGCGTGATAGAGGGTGATAAGGAGAGAATACAGGTCTTTCAAGGTACTGTATTGGAACGCAACGGTTCCGGTTTAAATGAAATGTTCACCGTAAGGAAAGTATCCGCTGGTGTCGGCGTTGAACGCATCTTCCCTTTACATTCACCGCGTATTGCCAAAATTGAAACGTTGCGCAGGGGCAAAGTACGTCGTGCTAAGCTGCATTATCTGAGTAAATTGCACGGAAAAGCTGCTAGAATCAAGGAGAAGACCACACGATAAAATAAGCAACTTCCATACAATCGGCTGATAGGGAAGATGGTGAAAATCCGTCACTGCCCCGCAACTGTAAACGCCAACATGGCGTAAGTCAGACACCTGGTGCCGGTTATGAAATGCCTTCGCGGGAAGGCGCCTCTGGTTGTACTTTCTAAAATTTTAGAAAGAGGACTAAAAGGAGCCATCCGGGCTCCTTTTGTGTTATAATACTATGAAACCCATTCAGAAGATGACCAGATCAGCATTTCTGATCGCAGTTTGCGTGGTATTGGGATACATATTCATGCCCATTCCAAACGTGGAGATGATCACAGCAGGGATTTTCCTATCCGGAATCTGGATGGGACCGAAATACGGCATGTTCATCGGGTTTATCGCAGAAGCGATCTATTCGCTGTTCAATCCTATGGGTTTTCCACCACCGCCACTGCTTGTTTCGCAGGTTGCAGCCATGTCTCTGGTTGGTCTAACGGGCGGGTTATTTAGAAATCTACTTACCAAATACAGGTTCTTCTCCCGTAGCCATTGGATCGAGCATGTCTTATTAGGCTTAACCGGTATTGTGCTTACGGTTATCTTTGATATCTTAACCACTCTGTCTTTTCCCATCGCAGCCGGTTTTAACCTTAAGCAGATTTATATGGCTATGGTTCTGGGAATACCCTTCACAGTAGTGCATATAACTGTAAACTGCCTGATTTTCGCTATATTGATCCCAGCTTTCTTAATCCGAACCAAAAGTTGGAGGTTTGAGTGTTAAAACGTCCGCTTACCTTCCTCCTCTATCTGGCTGCATTTGCGCTGCTGACAAATGCAGAAGTTCTATCGCAAGATTCCGTCAAAACTGCTGACCCTGACTTCATCTCATTTAGTCCCCAAAACCTGATTGACCGTGATCATGAGGAGTTCGGAGATTGGGTCTCACTTCTGCCCGGATTTTATCCTCTCGATCAGGGCGGTTTCGGGCAGCCTATGAGGTTTCTATTCTTAGGAAAGCCCTGCAATTACTTGAATTCACATTATCGAGGGCGTCGGCTGGAAGACCATCTGCTGGGCGTACCGGAATTGAGCTGGATTCCTCCCGAAGCGCTTGTCGGTATGGATATGCAGATAACAGGCGTCCCATCTGCAGGGATTGGATTGAATACCACACTACGCAGTTTGAATCCCGTTCCTCCGTCCAGCAGGATCGCTTCTCGTGATGGGTACTACGGACTTGGTCTGGTTGATTTCGATCTAACAGAAAAAATAGCGCCTCAGTTGATCCTCAACGGTGGAGGCAGAATAGCCACTTATGACGGTCATCTGTACCATTCTGCTGCCTACGGCTTGAATTTGCGGGCTGAAGTTGTCTGGATCGATTCTGCACAAACAGACGATGCTGATAACAGAGTGCGCGGCTGGTTCGGAGTTACTCAGAATCATCTCCTTTCTCAGGTGCCTTTTGCTGATATTGATCATAACCGCAAACGCTATGAATTAGACGCCGTACTGAACTGGGGTGAGTTATCCTTTAACGCTTACGGCATCCAGCAGAATGAGACTTACGCCAGTGGTGATGCTGATACCTGGAATGAAGTGGGAATGATCGCTAAGGCTCATAAAACTGGAGCTATCGTTTCAGGCGAAATCAGCCTACGCGCAGCGCTGGCAAACTGGCGCTTGAAGCAGATGGACTGGTCGGCAACCACCTTCGGTGACGTCGGAATATCCCTGACGTCCGCGCCTCTGAACTGGCTGTCGATAGGATCTTCAGCAGCTCTTGACCTATCCGATGATTTCGATCTCGCCCGGCATTTTGGTGTATCAGCTACAGCTTCATTGAAAAGTGGTTTGTTCCTATTTACCGGAATATCGCAAGATCAACGGATGCCTTCACGCTTCGAAACCTCCGCTGATTACCAATCCGGATCGCATTATCTCCCCTTCGATCCTCTCTTCTACCAATATCCTGATTCCAGTGTAAAGGGAAACTATTATCTAAAGAACGAGACCTGTAACGACTTCTGTCTGGGAATCCAGTCGGATCATGAATTCCTATCTGGTAGTCTTTCATATTGTCACTACCTGATACAAGACCCGATTTCCTGGGAATTGCAATCCGGCAAAATTACCGCTTTTAATGCGACTAAAGAGGAATTTGGCGGCATCCTTGGCTCAATTCGGTTTGTCTTTACCGGAAATCTGGAAATCGGTGGAACGGGCAGCTATCTACCTAAAGCAGATGATGAAGACAGACTCTTCCCCGAATTAATTGCTCATACCTGGATACAGTACAGACTTCTGCTTTTCCACGACGATCTGGATCTCCGTTTCCGCTTGTGGGATGATTTTTGGGGAGATCGCTCCTTTCCTATGGAAAACGGCTGGTCGAAGAGAGATGTTGACAATATCCTCTCGGTCCGCATTGGTGCTCATCTATACGGATTCCACATCTATTGGGGAGTCAACAACATATTCGATCACCATTACGAACTTCTCCCTGGCTACCCCATGATGCACAAGGAAGAGGTCTGGGGCATTGCCTGGAATTTCATAAACTGACGTGCGATGAATCGTGAAATCTCCTATCAAAGAGGGCTGTCCCAAAAACATGTATGTCATTCTGAGCCCCAATTTATTGGGGTGAAGAATCTCTTGTTATTATGCTGCTTACGAACTTAATGAGACTCTTCGCTTCGCTCAGAGTGACACTTTTAGGACAGCTCCAGCGTGACAAGCCAGAATTAATTCCGCTATACCCCCCATGAATTACCTTCTGAAAACCTCTTCTTTAGTCTTCGTGCTTTTCCTAACTGCCACAGCCTACAGTCAGACCGATTTAGAAGGCATAATATTAAACGAGCGCACAGGACTGCCGATCACCGCTTGCCACGTCATCCTGATTGATACTCACTTCGCAGCAGTTTCTGATCAGACCGGCCGTTTCTTTTTTTACGGAATACCCCCGGGGAAATATGATTTGAAGGTAACCCACATTGGTTTAAAAACAGAACACCGCTGGGGAGTAATCGTTACTGCTGGGGGACAATCCTCTATGGAAATACAACTCCAGCCACAACCTGTAGTTCTCCCTGAAGTCAGCGTAAATTCCAGATTGAAACCAACTCAGGGTGAACTTTCTGGCGCTGTCATAGTTGATCGTGAGCGATTAAGAAGTTCAGGTTCTGTGGATATTGCCCGCGCACTTGAGAGGGAAGGGTTGGTTACCGTTTCATCAGATGGAACTCCCGGCGGCAAGCAGACGGTTACCATCCGCGGCAGCGCCTCAGATCAGGTTCTGGTCTTGCTTGATGGGAAACCATTGAACGATGTCTCCACTGGTATAGCTGATCTATCCAGCATTTCCCTTGCGGAGATTTCTCATATCGAAGTTTACCATGAAGCTCCTTCATCGCTGGGTGCTCAGGCTATCGGAGGCGTTATCAACTTGGTTACCTTAAAACCCGGAGCCAGGCAGTATCAGTTGCAGGCGGGCTTATCCAGTTATGGAGAGAAGCGGGCCGCTGTTACCGTCGGAGAAAACGTGCATTCCTGGTCAATCTTAGGAAATATCGAACATAAGGAATCGACCGGTGAATATCGCTATGAAATCGTCTCTGATGATGGTATTGATTTATATACACGCAACGTGGGCGAAACCTTTACGCGCCTTACTGCAGACTACCGTAGAGATTACTTTTCGGTAAAAATAGCGCCGCCATCCTGGTTTGATCTAAGTTACCGTCGCACCATCCTGCACAGGAATAATCCCGATTACTTACCATTGTCACTGTTTGAACACGAATCCTTCACCGAAGACGATAGGCAGGATTTGACTTTGACTTTTTCCCCTGATACCATCAGGTTTCTACCTGCAGCGAGTGTGAAGGTAGAAGGTTATAATCAGAAAACTAAGACCGATTACGGTGCGCAGTTTCCTCTTTTGGGCAGTTCAACCCAGTTGCGCGGTGAAGCGTACCGGTCTTATTTAGATTGGCGCTTCTCAGGTTCAGGCTGGCATGATATCGGTTTCGGCGGAGGCTTGGATTTGGAACGTTTGTGGTCAGATCAGATCCAGGAGGATTATGCCCAACGCTTTCACCAATTTGGCTACCTTCAGGTGCAGGGTTATCCCTGGCATGAAAAAACTCTACCGGTAAAAATCGGCATATTCACCGGTTTGCGCGCAGATGGGTATGATGACGATGAAGTTTTCATAACGCCCCGGTTGGGAATTGAAATTGGAAAGAGCGCCAACCTGTACTGGTCCCTTCGAGCTGAAATAGCCGGAGCTTACAGACTGCCTTCCTTCAACTCGCTGTTCTGGCAGGAAGACCTTCAATCCACTGGCAATCCCGACCTGAAACCGGAGAGAAGCTACAACCGCGAAATATCTGCTAAGATGGGAATAGCGGGTACGGAATTTGGCGTCACCTATTTCGACCGTGACGTGTGGGATCTGATCTACTGGCGACTCGATTTCGACAACAGGTGGAAACCCTTAAACATGTCCAGCGCTTACATATATGGTGCAGAAATTACGTTGAGAAAAAGTGCTGTAGCTAAGTCTATTATCCCTGAAGTACATTTTGCCTACAGGTGGCTGCAGGCGATCAATCGTTCAGGTGAATCCAACACTGATGGCAATTACCTGCCCTACAGACCCGTAAATACTTTCACACTATCCATCCGCAAAGAAATCGCATCATGGGTAATTAATACGACTTCGCGCTGGGTCAGCAGACGTTTTACCAATGAAGCTAATACTAAGTCGCTAAGCCCTTACAAGGTCTGGGATATTTTCGTATCAAAGCGTTTCCTGATGTTCAAAGCAAAAACTACTCTGAGACTGCAAGTAGAAGTCAGAAACGTCTTTAATGAAGCCTACCGAATAGTTGATACAGCTCCTACGCCATTGCGCGAATTATGGTTTACCATTGGAGTTGAAACTTACTGAAAGATTATGACCCCTGTCCGATGTATGAAATACGTTTATGCTGTTGACAATACCCGCTGGTTGAGATATATTATGATTCAGTATTCATCGCATCTTGTAGCATAACCACAGGGATTCCACTCTGGAAGATTCATCATCAGTTTCTCATCTTGTGGATTTGGGGACGCAGTTACTGCAAACCAAGCGCTTCAGTGAAGCCCAGCGTACTCTGTACCAGGCGCTTGAACGGGAACCTCAAAATGTCGGTGTTGCCTACATGCTGTCTTTAGCACTGTATTTTAATGGTTCATTTCCAGAAGCTTTCACCCTGTTCAACCAGTTGCTCCAGAATGAATCATTGAAAAGTAATAAGCAGGCCGATAATATCCGTGAACTTTCCGTATACGCCTACTTTGAATGTCTGAGGATGGATTATTGGCAGCAGTTTGAACTGCAATCTTCTGAGGTAATCGAGACAGCAATAAAGGAGCGTGGTTGGGACCCATCTTCTCTACAGGCGTTTCACCTCTATTTCCACAACGGCAAGGCGTCCGATTGGATCGATAGACATTCGCGTGGTAAAGGGAGAGTAACAGCGGAAATAACCACCCGCAACGGCGACGTTAAGATATTAAAGGATTGTGTAGATTCCGATATGAGTATCGGCGCTCACTTAGAAGGTGTGCAGGATTCCCAATATTCATTGATTCCTTTTGCACAGATCAAATCTATAGTTTTCGGGAAATTGGGAAGGTGGATAGGTGCCGAAGTGGTTTATCAGGACGACACGGTCACTAAAATATTCGTGCCGCTATTATACCGAGAATCGGCGCTTAACAGCGATGCAGGCGTCCGAGAAGGTGTAGATACGGTCTTAAGACCATTGGCAGAAGATGAGAATTGCACGCGCGCCTTCGGGCAGAAACAGTTTCGTGCTGATATTGACGTAATCGGCATTTCCGAAATTGAATCGATGCAGATATTTCCATGATGACTTCTCAATAAAAAAGCGGCTGGCGAGCCGCTATTGTTTCTTGTATAAGTTCAACTACTCATCGAAAGAGTGCTTTTATCGAGCCCCAGGTTTGTTGAATGCCGGATATAGTGAGAGTGACCGATTGCACCGAACTGTAGTTCGCCGTTCCGTCCAGCATCGCAGCTTTTATCCGGTAGTAGTAGGTTCTGGTACTGCCCTTGTAAATGTCGTGATCTTCGTAGAAGTAGGTGGTGTTGTTGCCCAGTGCCGCCACATCGGCAATGCTGAAGAATGCTAGGCCGTCCAAACTGCGTTCTACCTGGTAGTGATCTAAACCATCTTCCAGCCCGGATGTCCACTCCAGGATGACCAGTTCGCCCTCAACCGCAGCATCGAAGCTGGTGATTATACCTGATGAAAGGGCAGCAGTTGCTACAAGCAATGAGATTGTGAAGGCGATAAAACTGTTACTCGGCAACGTCTTCATGGTTATTCTCCACATAAACTGCACTAAATTAGGTAAAATACTGGTATAAGTCAAGTAAAAAATAGGCTTTATTGTACGTTTATTCTGCTTTGTAGAAATAGCTTCTTATTCAAATACCAGTCACTCTGGCTTGTCCTCCTCAGGCGGGCTTGTCCAGAGTCAGACAGGTTGCTTGGTGCCCGATTGATGTTAATATTCATACAACTTCAAGCTTAATTTGTTCCCGGTTCTTTAATGATCTGATCCATGAATTGTTTATAAATAACTTCATTATCCGGATTTAATCTTATCATATCAAGCAATTCCTGACGCATCTGCAGACTTGATAACATCCTTGCCAAATCCAGGTGATGAAGCTGATAAAAGCGGTCTAAACCATCTTTTTCAGGGTCCATCTCGAGAAGACGCATTAAGATGACACGCAGATACTGCGAACCTGTCTTGCGGTTATCAAGTCTCAGCCATTGTTTGGCTTGAATGAAGAAATATTCCAGTTCCCGTAAAGGTATATTACCTTCGGACATGAGATTTTCCAAATATAGAGATCTCTCTTTCCAGCCGCCACTGTAAAATTCGCTGAACTTTGACTGCTGCATAATATCGTATGCTTTTTGAAAATAATCATCACCGCCCAGCTTTGTGGCCTTGTCATATTCATGCGCTAACATGACGTAAATATAAAAATCCAGCATAGCCGTAAGCGGTTCGAACTGTCCGGATTGTTTGGTAGTCGTGCCCTGGATGTAGCGGAAACTCCAGCGCTTATCCGATGCCTGAAAGTCAGTTCCGTTCGACAGTACCATCCGAGCATCATAGCGGTCTTCAAAGCTCACGGTCTGAGCCCGTTCGAAGAAAATATCGATCTGCACCGGTATATCATAACGTTTGCTATTATCGGACCAATCAAATTCCTTGACGTAAGTTTCCAGTTCCAATTTCAGATTGTTCAATTTCTCCTTGGATTCCTGGATCAACTTCTCTGTGTTTATCTTCACAGTCGCAATCGGTCGTTGAGCGTGCGCGATACAGGATAACATCGCCACCGTAGCCAACACCAACAGAACGCAGGAGAATCTGTTTCTATTCATTTCAATTCCAGTATTAATGATAATGCCAAGATAACCTTCCATTTCAAGATGCGCAAGTACAAATTATCCCTTCTTCTGTTATTAACTCTGGGTGCAGTCTTTATAGTTCCCACCCCATCTTCAGCAGCTTTCGACGCTCCTGAAATTGAACCGGTGGTTTTCGGATTGGCAAACCTTAGCTCTTTTCGGGATCCACTGCTTAATGGAACTGTGAAGGAGGAGGAATGGTACGTCAAAACCGCCGTCTGCCGCCTCTTCGGAATGCCGGAACTGCAGCCTTATAATCTGCGGTTAGAAGGCGCTGGCTTGGGAGGACGCTGGCGGTTTTTGAGCAACGGTATTTCCCTTGAATCCTACCGCGAAATCAGTGCTGGTTTTGGCTATGGTCGGAATATAAACAGTTCGCTACGTGCTGATATAGACATATATCTGCTTAATCTGGCTATTGACGATTACGGCAGCACCTGGTCATACCAACTGAATGGACGGCTGCATTGGATCGTTCAATCTGGCGTAGAGTTGGGCTTCGCCTGGCGTAATATAACCCAAACCACCATCGGTAGAGGAGGATACCGTCTTCCTTCCTCAGCAGCTATCGGGGGTGGCTATGAAATAACGGACGATTTTCGTCTGTTCCTGGAGCTGGAAAAGGAAACGATACATACCTTTACACCCCGTGCTGGCGCTGCCTGGCGAATATTGGAACCTGTGACCATCCTATTTGGCTTTCAATCAAACCCCGATATAATTTCCACCGGTCTGTCATTCTCCGTCAGTCATTATCGCGCTGCTGCATCTTACCAATACCACCCTGATCTGGGATTCTCGCAATGCTATGGAATCACCGTAATCTTCTGATAACTACAGTATTCAGTATATCAATTTTGTCAGCCAACGTTCCGGTATTGAACGCCCAGACGGAAATTGACGCCGTCCCTTGGCGCCTTGAATCCGGGGAACAAGTGGATATTCCACACCGTGATAAAATTGATCTTAATACTGCGGACTTAGAAGAACTCTTAACCGTACCATTGTTAAACAAAACTGCGGCACTGGCTATCATAGCCTATAGACAACTCATCGGTTCTTTCATAAGTATAGACGATATCCGAAATATACCCGGAATAGACGAAGGAACCTTCAGAGTTCTGGGAGAATACTGCTATGTGCAAGCCCCTGAAGAGAAGACCGATATAAAATATCTGATCAAATATCAACAGGACGATCCCTTAAGCGACAACGTTGATAAGAGCCCCTGCCGGTTGGGACAGAAGCTAACGGTAAAAAGTGACCGTGGCATCGAGATCGGAATGGGGATGGAAAAGGACCCAGGTGAAGAACAGTTCTGGGATCATTCTTCATTCAGCATGAAAATTCCCTTGCGAAATACAGGTGGAGACATCTTTATCGGGGATTACGTATTAGGATTTAATCATGGATTGGTCATCAGGACTCGCCGTAATATGGGCTTGACAAGTATAGCAGAAGGGAATCTAAAATCCTGGCCCAATGGATTGAGGAGATACTCGTCGTGGGATGAAAATATCGCTCTGCGAGGAGTTGGGCTGTCATATAAGATACTGAAACCTCTGGAAGTTGATGCCTGGTTTTCATCCCGCATGCGGGACGCCTATCTGAATTCGGATGATAAAATCACTTCCTTCTACCTATCAGGTTTACACAGAACTGCCACCGAAATTTCACATCAGGATGCTTGTCAAGAAGATGCCTGGGGCGCTCACCTGAATTGGTCGATACCTCATGCTAATCTCGAAGCGGGCGCTACTGTAGCCGGATTACTCTGGGATCATCCTTTCGCCCTTGGTAATGAAGATCTTTCGTCCGTTTCTGCTGGTAGCTTTCATATTAAATACAGGGATACCGATCTGACTTCCATGCTTGAAACTGCATCGGATAACAGAGGCAACCTTGCTGGTATCGCTGACGTGCAGTCGCGAAGTAAGTGGCTGCGCAGCGCTCTGGCGATCTATCATATTGATTCCGATTATTTCGCTCCGCTGGCATCCGGGCTGGATTTCGATCAAGGAAAATTAAATAACCGTCAGGGCTTATATTCCCACATTATTGCCGTATCACATTTAAGCGAACTAACCGGCTTCGTCCATCTTTATAGATTTCCCCGGAGAACTTCAGATGAGAGCTGGGGTGGAAGCGATTTTTCTCTGCGCTATGGGCAGAAATTCCCACACATACTGCAAATGATGGTAAGATCACGCTGGACTCAGGAAGAGGATATAGAATCATCGATGAAGACCAGTCACTGGCGTATGTACGGATCGGTGAAAACAAAACTGAAGGGGAAGGGATATCTGAGAGCATTTTCTCAAGCTTGTACGTCAAAACAAGCTGAAGGCGTGGGAGCGCTATTGGGAATTGACGGGACAGTAGTATTAAATAATCATGCATTATTTCATCTTAAAACCCGCTGCCAGGCAGGCTACTACAATGCCGGTGATTATGCCTTACGACTCTACTGGGCACAATACGATCAATCGCGCACTATCCGCTTCAGACCACTCTGGGGAGAGGGTGTTGTCCTGGAGCTGTCCCTGAATACTTCTCACAGGGAGTGGGGAGGACTTGGGTTTTACGCCTTATGGGATCAATCCGGCAGAGCGTCCGGTCGGCAAGCTTACAGGACTTTTTCAGCCGTCTATAGCCTTTCCCGCTAAAGGCGTCATAATTATTCCATTTTGCATTGCTTTGAATGATTTATTTCTTTATGTTAATATGTCGCAATACAAGACTGACAGGATACCATGACAACGGATGATCAAACTAAAGCCACCATTTTGCTGGTAGATGATGAAGACGTTATTCGCTTAATGGGGCAGGATATTTTACGCGTATTGGGCTATGAAACCATCTTAGCTGCCGATGGGCAGGAAGCAGTACAGCTCTATCAGGATAATAAGAATGAGGTAGCGCTGGTCATACTGGATTGGCACATGCCCGGTATTAGCGGAATGGAAATATTGGAGAAACTCTGGGCAGTCAACCCGGACGTAAAGACTATTATATCAACCGGTTGGGGACCACCGCAGGAAATGGAAGAGATTCAAAAAAGCGGTCATGTTGTTGGTCTCCTGCAGAAACCGTATTTGGTAAAAGATCTCCAGAACGAAATAACTAAATTCTTAGCCCAGTGAATATAAATAGCAATTCCCCCCCTATAGCATCCAACCTCTTCTTCTCGATTTCGGCTATATGTTGTCCGCATTGTGGCGAAATTTCGAGTCAGGCGTGTGAAAACTTGGAAACACGCGTGCCTTGTCCGATCTGCGAATATGAATTTATCTACGTTGACGCTTTTCTGCATCATTTTAAGAATAATGCGGGTATCTTCATCGATCCCATTCATGCCATCCCCATAGCGCCGGGATACACAGTCGGAGGGGAAATACAGGTCATACCTGATGATGTACAGCTCATTTCCTACGGTATTACCTACAACCGTCCTCCCGAACTGTTCTTCTTCAATCGCAAGATTCAACCTGTCCGAGATCTCGTCCTGGAAAATATATATGTAGCCGCCCTCTCTATAAGTACAGATAATTTTATTCTGTTGTCGCGCACTTTCGATCCCGTCAAAGCTACTCCGCGCCAGCGCATTCGCTGGATGTCAGTCGGGGAAATTGGTGAACAGGAAAAACCGATCTGGATCAACATCCTCCAGAATGCAGCCGATCTGATTCTGAAATCTGAAGACCGCGCCGGTCTGGTTATGCTGCAGATTGCCTTCGATTTCTTTCTTGATTCCTTACTGGGACAACTGGGTTTAACTGAAAATAATGTAAAAGCCGCTACCAGGAGTTGGAAGATCAGTGATCGGCGTGCCAAGATAAGGATGATCGAAGGGCAGATCGGCAAACTCCCGGAAGACCTGACTTTAAAACTGGTTGATTTAGCCGAACAGCGCAACCGCATCGTTCATGGAAAGAAATCTAAGACGGATTCGCCTGATCTAACCAGCGCTGAAGCTTTTCAGGTGATAATCGAAACCATCACCTCCTATAATGATTTGAAGTATGCCGCCCAGCGAGATAAGGTACTTGTGGAAGAAGCTATCTGATGAAAACATTCCTCTTAGCTTTCCTGATCCATGTTTTTTGTTATGTTTCACTATCCGCAAAACCTCACGGTGTCGACCCCGCCTTTGAGTCATTAGTGACAAAGATTATCAGTGATGGAGGAGATTCACTTCAAGTTGTAACTCTCTTTCAGGACAGCCGCATCCACTTCGTCGATAGAATAGTCTCCAAGAACATGATTCCCCGGAACAATCCCGCAGATTACCAGGGGTTTCTTGTGGATATACAGATCGAAGAAGGCCGTCGCTTCTTGCAGACTAAGAAAACAGAACTTGATGCAACACTAAAAGACAGCAAAATCCCTGCAGAAATCATCGTTGCTATCTTAAAGGTTGAATCGAACTTAGGCAGAAGAGCAGGAAAGATACCGGTTCTGGCTGTCTTCGCCACCATAAGTTCTTTAAACAATCCACGCTTCTGGCAGCCTATTGCAGATACTTCGCGCACAATCACAACTGCTAAATTGAAGAAGAGGGCTTACAGGAGATCCAAATGGGCTTATCGCGAGTTGACCAGTTTTTTCGAGGCATGCGAAGTTAACAACTGGAATCCCCTGGAAATTAACGGATCCTGGGCTGGTGCTTTCGGATGGGCACAGTTCCTCCCTTCCAGTTACCTGTCTTACGCTCGGGATGGTAACGGCGACGCTGTGATAGACCCATATAACCTGCAGGATGCTGTTGCGAGTATCGCCTGTTATCTGAAGAAATCGGGGTGGGGAATCAGTGAAAATTCGATGCGAAGAGCTATCCACAGGTACAATCCCAGCAGTGCCTACGTTGACTGCATTATAGAGTACGCTCACAGACTGAAAGAAATACCAACTTCAGGAAAAGAAGATATGCCCGGTGCAAAATCCGGCTAAAAAGAACAAGTCCGCCGTTTGGCGGACTCATTCGCTCGCTCGTTGAGGAGGGCTTGACGCGAGGGTAAATCTATCTGGTATATTTCAAATCTACTAAATATCTACTCTGTAGAGATATAAAGCAAGCTCCGTGCCATGTTCATCGATAAGTGATAACACTTTATATTACAATATATTGCAGTAAGATAATAACGTTTTGAACACCCCCTATTGCCCCCGCATGTCCCGTTTCGCTGTACTGCCATTCGTCTGAGCTTCCAAATGATACAGCAGGAAATACATCTATCCTTGAATAATTCTATAGGGGCTGTCCCAAAAGAATCTTTACAGGTCATTGCCCCGTAGGGGTCCCTTCGGGACGAGGAATTAGTCAGCTGACGGATGAAGAAGCAATCTCAGATCATAATGGAAAGAGCCCGCCCAATGTGGACGGACCCTTGTATCTCGCTCCTTTGAGGCTTGGTGCGAAATTATCTCATGGTAATTTGTTCATTAGTAGCGGGATCTAAAATGCGATCAGCGTAGTTATCATTGGCAAAGATCTGTAGGTTATTGCCGAACGGTACGGAATAGGCAACATATACCCCAATGGGTTCATCATTTAGTATAGCCGGTTTGAAATGCCACTGTTCTATTGCCCGGATAGCCGATTTCACTGCCAGTTTCGATGTCCTGTAGAGCACCTTGACGCCTTCTACGTCTCCGCTGGCGCCTACCTTGATTTCTACGGTTACGTATCCTTCAATATAACGACCGGGCGCGTAGGAAACCGGTTCCGGCTTAACGCTGGTTTCTAATGTTGGTGGTATGTATGTTGCAGATGCTGGTTCGAAGGTCGCATCTGTATTGCCTGCTTCTGTAATCACCACCATCACCGCAGTGCTCAGGATAAATATGGTGATCCAGAATATCGTCTTCTTCATGATTATGACTCCTATTATTTCGTGCTGATTAAAACGAAAAGCAAAGAATATGCCAACTGATAAAATCTGTGTAATGTCTTAATAATAATGATGATACACCAATTTATAAAAGAGTTAATATACTTACAGCACCGAATGAGTTCTGTATCGAAATGCCTTACCCTATGAGAGTTGCTATTCGCTACACAATTATTTTATTTCTCCTCACCTGCCTGCTTGCCTCCTGCACTGGAATTACCTCTGCTGCTGACAAGATTACCGTCAGGTTTCCAACCGGCGGTTCATCAGATAGTGAGATTAACGTAAAACAGTCAGGAGACTTGCTTTACGTTAATCTGAATGACTTAGCCCGGACCCTCAACATAGGGACATTTGTCAATACCGAGAAAAACAAGCTGCAGTACTCGATAGGGTCTATTAAACTGAAATGGACCGCCGACAACGCCTTCGCTGTGGTTGGTGACGAAGCTGTACAACTCCCTGGCGAAGTCGTTCTACAGGATGAAGCCTATTGGGCTCCTTTAGATGCCCTGCTTGACATATTAAATGATATCTATCCCGCCCGGATCGAATACGACCGCTATATATGGACTATTATAGTATGGCCCTCCGATTACGACGTGTACGGCATAACCTATGATCTGAAGGAGAACGGCACTTTAGTTAGAATATTCTGTTCGGAGAAATTTGAAACTTCCGGCACTTCTCTGCGCGATGATCGCATGAGTATCACTCTGCTAAATGCAAAGGTGAACCTCAAAGCTCTGGAAGCTGCCGATGTAGGTGGCGTCGTCGAAGAACTTATAGTGGATGAATTACCTGAATCGGTGCAGCTCACCTTCAAATTCTCTGAAAGCATCTTAGAGCATTCAGTTTGGTGGGAAGAAGAACCCTATCAGTTCGTAATCAAGCTGGTAACGAAGATTATACCACCTGAAGGAGGTGCCGCTATTTCCATGACTGATGCTGAAATACAGCGGAAACTTCAGCAGGAAGCCGAACAATGGAAGATTGACTGTGTGGTAATTGACCCGGGGCACGGTGGGAAAGACCCCGGAGCTATCGGTCCCTCAGGTCTGAAAGAGAAGACAGTCGTATTAGATATAGCTCTGCGGTTGAAAAAACTTATCGAGAAGAAAACCGATCTTAAAGTCCTGCTGACGCGCGATGATGACCGTTTTATCGCCCTGAAAGACAGAACCAAGTTCGCTAACCAGTCAGGAGGAAAGCTGTTCATATCACTCCACTGCAATGCTTCCTCATATAAAAGCGCTTCAGGATGTGAAACCTACATATTAAAACCGGCAAAAAGCGAGCGAGCCATGGATGTGGCATTGCGGGAGAATTCCGTAATCAGGTATGAAGAATCCCGGAATATGTATCAGGATTTGACTGAGGAAAATTACATATTGTTAGCCATGGCGCAAGCTGAATTCGCTCGTGAAAGTGAAGCTTTGGCGTCGATAGTTCAGAAAAATACCAGACTCCAAACCAAACTGCGCGACCGCGGTGTCGATCAGGCGGGCTTTTACGTTCTGATCGGAGCTTCCATGCCGGCAATCCTGTTTGAAACCTCATTCATATCCAACAAGAGAGAGGAAAAGCTCTTAAAATCCAAGAAGTTCCGCCAGAAAATAGCCCAAGCCATATTCGACAGTGTTATAGAATTTAAAAAGCAGCAAGAACGATTACCCTAATGTCATTCCCGACCCCGATCGGGAATCAAGTTAGTACTTTGATATATCTCGACTTAAACCATGAATACATCCTCAGAACACAAACCCCAACCCATCGGCATTTTCGATTCCGGAGTAGGTGGTCTCACCGTAGCGCGTCAGATAATCAAACTACTCCCTGAGGAATCCATCGTCTATTTTGGTGATACTGCCCGAGTTCCCTACGGTACCAAATCAGATCGAATCGTGCGTGAATTCACCTGGGAAGATTGCTTATTCCTGTTATGGCACGGTGTAAAGCTGATTGTCGCTGCCTGCAATACCGCTTCTGCGATAGCTTTAGATGAGCTTGATAGATATTTACAAATACCTGTTGTTGGCGTGATAAAACCCGGCGCAAGAGCCGCTGCTGAATCGACCCAAAGGGGCATTGTCGGTGTTATCGGCACGCAGGCAACTGTGGATTCTAAAAGCTACCAAAAGGAAATCCATCGCATCGACCCTGACATACAAGTCCATGTTACTTCTTGTCCACTGTTTGTGCCTTTGGCAGAAGAAGGATGGACTGAGGGTGAAATACCGAAATTAATTGCAGAAAAATACCTGCAACCGCTCCTTTTGGAGAACATCGATACACTCATATTAGGATGCACGCACTACCCTCTATTAAAACCGCTGCTTCAGGATATCTTGGGTGATGAGGTGACTATGGTCGATTCCGCTCTGGAAACAGCTAAGGACGTTGCCGCTCTGATGACGGCGCAAGATATGCTGAGTTCCGATCCCGATCCCCAACGAAATTTCTACGTGAGCGATTTGCCCCGTCGCTTCGAAGATTTAGGACAGCGATTTTTGGGAGAACAAATCGGTACCGTTTCTATCGCCGAACCCTGGAAGGGTTCGCCTCCCTCACAATTCGACGAAACCAAGTGAAGAAGATCATAACCTGGAACGATTTCTATTCCCTGCAGCGCTTTGGCATGACTGTGGGGTTGGATAACATTAGACTCTTCTGTCAGAGATTAAGAAATCCGCAAAACAGTTTCCCCAGTGTTCAGATTGGCGGGACCAACGGCAAAGGCACGGTTGCAGCTACTTTAAGTTCCATACTCCGGCAGGCTGGATTGACTGTTGGAATGTACACCTCCCCGCATATCCTACGATTTGGTGAGAGAATACAGGTAAATGGCGAGCCTATATCCGATGATGAGGTTTTCTCGTTTTTAAATGATCACTGGAATTTCATCCAGGACAATCATATAACATTTTTTGAAACAGCCACTGCGCTGGCGTTTGATACCTTTAAGAAACAGGCAGTTGATTTAGCAGTTGTGGAAGTAGGTCTGGGCGGTACTTTTGATTCAACCAGCATACTACGACCGCTGCTTTCCATAATAACTCGAGTCGATTATGATCACCAGGACAGACTTGGAAACAACCTTGAAGATATAGCTAAAGATAAAGCTGGTATCTTTATCGCAGGTGGTTATTCGGTTATTTCAAGGCAGGAACGCCATGTAGAAGACGTCTTTAGAGAGGCTGCTCTTGAAAAGGGAACGAAACTGTTGACGTCCGATGACATCGTTGAGCTTGGTGACGTCAGCCTGAGACCTGAGGGAATATCCGGCAGCGCCAGAATTTCCTTTTTATCACACGAATTTGAACTGGATCAATTCCAGTTTCCTTTAACGGGAAACTTTCAGATAGAAAACCTGAAAACGGCTTTAGCCGCGGCGGGAGTTCTAACTGATAGTTACCATCAGATTACCAATACTGCCATATCAGACGGTTTGATCAGGGTCGATTGGCCCGGTCGATTGCAGCAGCTGAGTACCGATCCCACGGTGATACTGGATGTAGGACATAATCCCGGTGCAGTTCGAGCGGTGACCGAAGCGGTTAAATCCATCTGGAAACCGAAGAAAGTGATAACCATATTCAGCGCTGTGCAAGGAAAAGATATCGCTGCCATGACGTCCCTATTAAAGAGAGAAACTGATTTAGGTATCCTGGTGCCACTTCCGCTGCCACGCGGTCTGCCTGATTCCCAACTGGCAGAAATCGCTTCTGATGCGGGGTGGGACGCAGTCGTCAAAGAGGATTACTCCACAGCATTGAAGTTGGCAGAATCGTCAACTTCACAAGATGATCTGATACTCATAATTGGATCACATTACCTTGCTGAAGAAGTTCTAAAAAAATAAAATTATGCTTGACTTTGCACGTAAAAGTTTCTATATTTCAAAGACGTCTGATGACGCTTTCCAGAAGCAAACCTCAAAGTAATGAAATAATTTCCACCCAGTCTATAGACCTACGATAAAGCTTCTTTCCTAAAATTGAATCCGGTTGTCTAATATTTGCGCTTAATAACTCTCTTCTCATTTTTGTACACTAGAACCTCTTCTCAAGGAATCTAAAGGTAACCAGGGGTATATATGGATCTCGTCGAACTTAAGGCGATGAAAATCGCTGATCTCAATAAGGTAGCAAAGGACCTGGATATCGAAGATTATTCAGGCATGCCGCGCCAGGATTTAATCTTTAAAGTACTGGAAAAACAGACAGAAAAAGATGGACTCATCTTCGCTAAGGGTATCCTGGAAATTCTCCCCGATGGATATGGTTTCCTACGATCAGTTGCTTCCAATTACTTACCCGGACCGGATGATATCTACGTTTCCCCATCTCAGATAAAGCGTTTTGGTCTGCGCAAAGGAATGAATGTCTCAGGACAGATTCGCCCACCAAAAGACAATGAACGTTTTTTTGCACTCCTGAAAGTTGAAGCGGTGAATTACGAAAGTCCAGAAGAGACGAGGGAAAAAATCCTCTTCGATAATCTGACTCCTCTCTTCCCACTGGAAAAGTTCGTGCTGGAATCTGATCCCAAGGAATTATCAACGCGCGTAATGGACGTCTTCACACCCATTGGGATGGGGCAGAGAGGACTCATTGTGGCGCCCCCCCGCACTGGCAAAACCATCCTTTTACAGAAAATAGCCAGCTCCATCGCTAAAAATCATCCCAAGGTTATTCTCATAGTATTGCTGATCGATGAACGTCCCGAAGAAGTCACCGACATGGAACGTACTGTGATCGGTGAGGTAATCAGTTCGACGTTTGATGAAAAACCGGAACGCCACATCCAGGTTGCCAGTATGGTTCTGGAGAAAGCCAAGCGCCTTATTGAATATAAACACGATGTGGTAATATTGCTGGATAGTATAACCCGCTTAGCTCGCGCCCACAATGCCGTGAGTCCTCACTCCGGACGCATCCTGTCCGGTGGTATGGATGCCACTGCTCTCTACGAACCCAAACGCTTCTTCGGAGCAGCGAGAAACATCGAAGAAGGCGGTTCACTGACCATTATCGCTACTGCACTTATAGAGACCGGCAGTCGTATGGACGAAGTGATCTTTGAAGAATTCAAAGGTACAGGCAATATGGAGCTTGTCCTGGATAGAAAGCTCTCAGACATAAGAGTCTTTCCTGCAATGGACTTAAATCGCTCTGCCACTCGCAAGGAGGAACTTCTCCTGTCTAAAGACGTACTAAACAGAGTCTGGATTCTGCGTAACTTATTGGCAGAATCAAATCCTGTTGAAGCGATGCGTTTTATCTTAGAAAAAATCAGGGGGACAAAAACTAATCAGAAATTCTTCGACGTCATGAAAAATGGCGGCTGACAAGTAAAGTATTAATTATCATAAAACTTAGATATTTTAATCATAATCTAATCGCCTCAATACGTATTTTATGGTGGAAAACTGCAGCGCGTTCTGATTCTACGCAACCAGGGTATCGGTGATCTGATCCTGATAACACCAGCAATCAGAGCTATTCGTCAGCTTCATCCTGAAGCTGAAATAACTCTTTTTGTGGGGGATTGGTCTCGAACCAGTATTGAAGGAAATCCGCACATTGATCACATTTATTCTTATCCTGATCCTTGGATCCAGGATAAACAGCTCTTTGGCTATCTGCGATTGATTTGGGCACTGCGGAAGGGAAGATACGACGTTGCTTATATTTTTCATTCGCACCCGCTGATTCAACTGATGACCTTTTTAGCTGGTATCCCCAAGCGCTATGGCTTCTACGATCCGGAATTAGGAAAGGGTGGTAGATTTCTAACCGCGCGAACGGAATGGCAGCCCAATACTGACAGGTATATCGCCGATAACTATCTGGATATTCCCAGACTTGCAGGGTGGGAAGGAGATGAACTTAGGCTCGACTATCAACCTGCTGATCGTGAGCTTAAGGAAGTTGAAGGCATCTTGAAGAAAGTCGGCTTGAAGCATGACGAATTCTTCATCGTAGCCCCGGGTGGCGGCGTAAACCCCCGGCAGAATGTGTTTGAAAAACGCTGGGGAACTGACAAGTTCACCGCGCTCTGTGATCTTTTACATGATGAATTCAAATTACCCGTTATTCTAACCGGAAGCCGCGATGAAATTCCCATCGGCAAGCAGATTGCTGCAAATTCGAAAGGGAAGGTGGTTGACTTAATCGGGCGAATTTCATTTAGAACTGCGGCTGCCATGGTCGGACGATGCCGTATGCTGATAAGTAACGATTCCAGCATCATGCATGTGGCTGTTGCTATGGGCATTCATAGCTTATCAATATTTGGACCTTCAAACCCTCGCTCTTTATTACCCGTATCAAAGATTAATCAATGGGTAACTGAAGAAGTTGATTGCAGCCCCTGTTATTGCAACAACATCTTCCAGGGTTGTGATCACTTACGCTGTATGACTGAATTACAACCGGTCACCGTTCTGGATAAGATAAAACAGACCTTAAGCCGTATGAAGGATTTGGTCTAAACTTCAAATGAACTTGATCTACATCACAAATAGAATGTCAAGGATTTGGTTATAATAATAAGATATTCCGGAGTTTTTGAATTTAAGAATTTATATTCATCTACTCCTTCTGCTGATAACACTACTGGAGAAAATAAATGGATCGTCTGAAAGTACTGATGCTGAACCCACCGTTCCTGAAGCGTTATTCACGTCCTCAGCGCAACCCGGGTGTGACTCGTTCTGATACCATGTATTACCCCTATTGGATGGCGTATGCAACCGGTGCTCTGGAACAAGCTGGCTTAAGTGCGCGCTTCTTTGATGCGCCTGCCGCAGGCTGGGATTACCCGGAAATAGAACGGAAAGCGCTGGATTTTAAACCGGATTTACTGGTGCTGGATACTTCTACTCCCAGTATCTACAATGATGTTGACGTCCTGAATGCCCTGAAGGGAAAATTACCCGATGCGAAAACTCTCATGCTGGGAACCCATGCCACAGCCATGACAGATGAGACCTTTGGATTTTCAGAAAATATAGATTTCATAGTACGCGGTGAATATGATTACACCTTAAGAGAATTAGCTCTTGCACTGGAAAATGGAGAAGATGTCAGTAATATTCAGGGTGTTTCGTACCGGGATAATGGTGAGATAAAACATAATCAACCGAGAGAGCTTATTGAAAACCTGGATGAGATACCCTTCGTTTCGGAAGTTTATAAGCGCCATCTGAACATCTGGGATTATTTTAATCCCGACTGTCTGTATCCCAACGTTACTATCTTAACAGGTAGAGGATGCCCTTATCGCTGCACGTTCTGCTTGTGGACGGCAACGCTTTCAGGTTACAAGACGCGTTTTCGTGCCGTTGATTCGGTTCTGGATGAGCTGATGTATATTCAGAAGGAATTCCCCGACGCGCGGGCGGTATTCTTTGAAGATGACATATTCACGATCAATGAAAAACGCTGCCAGGAACTCTGCGAAGGTATGATCAAGCGTGGGTTCAAGATGAAGTGGAACGCTAACAGCCGCGCGGACATCTCTCTGGAAACGATGAAGGTGATGAAAAAGGCTGGCTGCCGCGCCCTTTGCATCGGTTTTGAAACCGGGAACCAGGACGTGCTGGATGCCTACGGAAAGAGAATCAAGGTTGAGGATTTCTACACGTTCTCCGAAAATGCCCACAAAGTGGGGATTCACTTCCATGGAGCTTTCATTGTGGGCGGACCTGGTGAAAACCGGGAAAAAATGGAAAATACTCTCAGGCTGGCTTACAAAATTAAGCCGGATACGGCTCAATTTTATCCGCTTATGGTGTACCCTGGAACGGTGGAATATGAGCGCATGAAAGAAAACGGAATGCTCGTAACTGAAGACTACAAGGATTACCTCACTGCTGATGGACTTCACAATTGCATTATCAGAACTGAAGATCTGGCTCCCGAAGAGTTGGTACGATGGTGTGACTATGCCCGCCGAAAGTTTTACTTGAGATTCAGCTTTATCTGGTATAAGTTTGTACAAGGTCTGTTCGATGTCGATGAACGGAAACGTACCAGAAAAGCGTTTAAGGTGTTCATGAAGCATCTTTATAGACCTTCGGTGTAATTTATAATCCAGTAAATCCTCGACTGAGTAGCGCCCGACCCTTTCCCCTTAGTGGGAGGGTCGGGTTTCTTATAAAACTAGATAACAACAGAAGAAACCTGGATCTGAAGAAACCAGGCCACTCGTTGCCGCTCCAAAATCGGGCGTCTGAATTTATTCAGATGATGACGGCGTATCCTCTGACCCCGATGCTACGCTACCCCCCTAAAAAAAACTCAAGTTTCTTGACTAACCGTCATTCTCATTGTATCTTCTTCAAGATAAGTAAATACGAACGATTCCCGAATTTTTGCTACAGCGGGAACGTGGATAGATATACTTCAGAACGCTTTCGTCAGCAGCGAAAGCGATGGAAAGCATGTCAAGAGGAGGATGAGAAATGAAAATCGGATTGAGCAGCATTGTTATAAGTCTAGTATTGCTGGCGACGCCCGCCGCCTGGGGGGCGATGAATACCTATGTTCTGGATTTGGATGGAAACGGAGACTACGTCTCTTCAACCGATGCTGATAACTTAACCAACTTCACTGATGGATCCTTTACACTCCAGGCCTGGATTTTTCTGCAACAGCTTGGTTATAACTACGGGATAATCAGCAAATGGGAACAGACTGGAAACCAGAGGTCCTATTCACTCATGGTTACCAGTACCGGTCAACTTCGCCTTTATCTTAGTGATGATGGATCGACTACCTATACCTGGCAAACCCCTGCAACAGTATTAATGTCCGATACCTGGCATCATATCGCTGTTGTGGTAAACCCGGGTGGATCTGATAAGATTGAGTTCTACGTTGACGATGTAGAATATGCTCATTCCAATTCAGGTACGGATCCTCCGAGTTCTTTATATAATAACACGTCAGACCTATGGGTGGGGAGGTATGAAAATGCCTACCTGTGGGGATACATGGACGAAGTGCGCATCACTGATGATGTAATAACTTCATTCCCGGATGCCGTAACCACGCAGCCATTGCAAGCGAACAGCGACACGGAAATTCTCTATCATTTCAATGAAGAGAGCGGCAACGCCTTAGATTATGGTACTGTAGGTGGTAATCCCAACAATCCAGGCGTTCTTCAGGGAGATGCCGGCAGGAGATCATGGAGTGGTTTAGGACCCGGCAACGATCTGCCGCTGCCGGTTACTTTAGTAGCGTTGATGGCAGTCGGTGGTGATGCCAGTGTAACGGTATCCTGGGTGACGGAAAGTGAAATTGACAACTTAGGGTTCTATATTTACCGTTCCACCAATCAGGAATCCGGGTATGAAAGGATCACCTCAGAGCTGATTCCTTCACAGGGATTCACTATGGCAACGCAGACCTATGAGTACTTCGATGAACGTGACGTCATCAACAGCGTGACGTACTATTATAAGATTTCGGATGTAGATATCATCGGTCGGGAAAGGATGCACCAGATGATTGCGTCCGCCACCCCAATGGCGCCGGTGGTCCTGCCTGGTGAAACCATCAGTCTTGCTCCCTACCAACTGTCGCAGAATTATCCTAACCCGTTTAACGCCATAACTACCATCAGGTATTATGTGCGGCACGGAGGTGAGGTTTCACTTTCCGTCTACAATCTGCAAGGTGAAGTGGTCGCAAAATTGGTGGATGAATCCCAGGATACCGGGGAATATTTCCACGAATTTGACGGATCACAGCTTCCCGCGGGTCTCTACTTCGTGCGCCTTCAGGGTGAATACGGATACGATAATGTCAAGAAAATGCTCTTCCTCAAGTAAATAAAACAAGCTTTCCACGTAGAAGAGGAGCCGTTTGGCTCCTCTTTTTAGTTTCTTTTGTGTGGTGAAATGCTGATAGATTTCAATTAAAACATTTGCTGCAAAATATTCTTGATCTGGGGAGTTAAATTGTCTATCTTTACAAGTCCAAGGGCCTATAGCTCAGTTGGTTAGAGCAACGGACTCATAATCCGTCGGTCGTAGGTTCGAGTCCTACTGGGCCCACAAGGTAAAAGGCCGAAATAATCGTGGAATCCCCTGTTCTCCCAATGTTGATCTATGTGGGAGAATGTGGGGATTTCGTCTCTGGTACGTAGCAAATTATTAACAGTCCTTAAACCTGTACACCCCGTAAATAAAAAATGAAGGACGAGCATTCTGATACAAGCAAAACTCGAAAACAAAAAACCGGAACGATTATGGAAAGTCAAAGCATGTAACCAAGCGAATACAAATAGTTAAGTAATATCCACTTCTGTACTCGGATCAAGAAATGAATCCGATGATTGACTTCTATTTATCAGTTGAAAATTCTTGCATTTTAAAACAAACTACTTGACAAAGTGGAAGCGTTTGGGTATATTTCTGAAAAGCCTGTATTTTACCACCTATCAGGAGGTTTCCATGAGAACTCTATCTCTTCTTCTTATCCTTTTCATAATTCTGACAACCGTCAACGCCCAACCACCCACCCTCTGGACACAAACCTACGGCGAATACGAAGACGATCGTGGCTACAGTGTTCAACAAACTAATGATGGCGGATTTATCATCGCGGGAGAGAGCGATTCTTATTCCTCTGGTTGGTTTCACTATGATGTCTATTTAATTAAAACTGACGAATCCGGCAATGAGCTGTGGAACCAAACCTTTGGTGGAGATCGTGATGATTGTGGCTACAGTGTTCAGCAAACCAGCGACGATGGGTATATCATCGTTGGATATAACGGATATACTGGCGCTTGGGATCCTGATGTCTATCTTATCAAGACCGACAGCTCAGGTTATGAGGAATGGAACCAGACCTTCGGGGGAGCCTTTGATGATCGTGGCTACAGTGTTCAGGAGACTAGTGACGGCGGGTATATCGTCGTGGGATTTACCGATGTTGGGGATTACGACGTCTATTTAATAAAGATTGATGCCTCAGGTGTAGAACAATGGAATCGACCAATCGGCGGAAGCGATGATGATCGTGGCTACAGTGTTCAACAGACCAGTGACAGTGGATATATCATCGCTGGATACACCATGTCTTATGGCGCTGGCGAAAAAGATGTCTATTTGGTCAAGACCGATGCTTCTGGGAGTCAGCAATGGAGTCAAGTCTTTGGCGGAAGTGATGATGATTATGGTAAAAGCGTTCAACAGGCCAGTGATGGTGGGTATATCATCGCTGGATATACCTCTTCTTATGGTGCTGGTGGTTCTGACGTCTATTTAGTCAAGACCGACGAATTCGGTATAGAACAATGGAGTCAGACCTTCGGCGGTTTAGATAGTGATATGGGCCATAGCGTCCGGCAGACGAGTGATGGTGGATATATCATTGCCGGATCAACTTATTCTTTTGGTGCTGCCTACATGAACATCTACTTAATTAAAACCGACTATTCTGGTAACCAGCAATGGAGTCAAGCTTTAGGGGGGCAATTTAATGATTATGGTGAATGCGTACAGCAGACCAGCAACGGTGGGTATATCATCGCTGGCCGTACTGAATCTTATGGTGCGGGAGGCACTGATGTCTGGCTCATCCACCTCGATTCCGAAACCGGCGTTAACCAACTGGATGAGCCACAACCACTAACCTATTACCTACTGCCAGCATATCCCAATCCCTTCAATCCATCAACAGTTATTAGTTTCGAGTTGCAAGTTGCGAGTTTTGTGGAACTAACAATTTATGACATTTCCGGCAGTAAAATTACCTCTGTGGTTAACGGCTGGCGGGATGCCGGAATGCATGAGGTCACCTTCAATGGATCAAATCTGGCCTCAGGTGTTTATATTTACAGACTGAAAGAAGAAGAGTTTGTGGCTTCGGGGAAGATGGTGTTGATGAAGTAACCATGAAAATTATGGCAAATGAAAAAAGAAAGCCAGACTGTTTATTAATCTGGCTTTTTTTTAGCTACCTTGCAAAAACCTTGCACGAGGTACATTTTAGGGCAATTTCCCGCACAAAGACAACGGACTCATAATCCGTCGGTCGTAGGTTCGAGTCCTACTGGGCCCACTAAAGTAAAAACGCCTGAATAACAATCAATTCCCCGTATCGCGCGCATTGTTCTGTATTAGTATGATACGGGGATTTTTGGTGTTTGTATGCAGCAACCTATGTAGCACCTCTATAATCCAGACAGATTCAGCGCCAACCAGGTCTTTCTTCCCACCTTTTAGCTACGATCGCGCGTTCCATGAATAATCTGACTCTCATCGACGTATGTTTTGAACGGGCGAAAAAAACAAAAATCAGAGGGAACTAATCGACCGCGGGAATCTAAAGCAAAGAAAACAATAAAAATTATATAACAATGAAGAGTTGGCATTCTAAACTCTTGCAAATGCTAAAGCTCTCCCTTAACTTTACCATAAAACTTACCGAAAGACTGTGGAAATATACAATTCTGCTATAGCTATTTCATGTATAGTTTGGTTCTTGCTTATCCAGTCAAGGAGGTGCGATGAAAAAAGTACTAATTCTAGGAGCAGGTCATGTTACTAAACCTCTGGTAGATTACTTGATCGACACCTGCGGCTACCAGGTAACGATGGCTGCCCGAACGGTATCCAAAGCCGATAAAATAATTGCCAATCGCTCTTTAGGGAAGGCGGTGAGCTGGGCTGCAGACCAGGAAGAGTTACTCGACCGTCTTGTTGGTGAGCATGATATTGTGGTCAACATGATCCCCAAAGCACATCATGTTATGGTAGTTTGCTTGTGCTTGAAGCATGGGAAACATATGGTTTCCACCTCATACGAGATCGCACCTGTAAAAGCCTTTGACAAGGAGGCAAAGGATAAACAGGTTTTGATTCTCAACGAATTGGGAGAAGACCCTGGGATGGATCATATGGGCACACAGATACTTCTTGAGGAGATCCGTGCCGAAGGCGGTAGGGTGGTTAGTCTAAATTCATATGGTTCCGGACTTCCCTCATTCAAATACAACAACAATCCCTTGGGATACAAATTCTCCTGGGAACCAAAAGGTGTCTTTTTAGCCGCCAGGGTACCCGCAGTCCATTTGCATGAAGGAAAGACCATTGTGGTTCCTGGTGATCAATTGTTCGATAATCACTGGTTGGTGGATATCGAGGGGTTGGGTACTTTTGAAACATATCCCAACAAAGATTGCACCCGCTACTTGGAACATTTCGGTTTAGGAGAAGACGTTACATTTTACAGAGGGCTGTTGCGCTTTTCGGGTTACTGTAACAACATGCGAAGTTTCATCGCCCTCGATTTGCTGAATGATAGGGACATTTACGATTTTAAAAGCCAGACTTATCGCCAGTTTGCGGCTTCTCTGATCAATTGTGACGAAGGCGAGAACGTGGAACATGCCTTCGCCAGTTTCCTCAAAGTAGACAAAAATGCTGATATTATCAATCGGTTGAGGTGGATTGGAATTTTTAAAGATCGCCCGATATCCATTGATAGAGGTTCAAAGTTAGATGTTCTAGTGGATCTGATGCTGAAAAAAATGACCTATGCGCCTGGCGAAACCGATATGACCATCATACATATCGAAATAATTGCCGAGTTCCCTGATCATCATCGTGAGAAGCGCCTGGCTACGATGGTAATGGACGGCATTCCCAACGGCGATTCAGCCATGTCGCTTGCCGTTGGTCTCCCGCCAGCCATTGCCACCAGGTTCATCTTTGAAGGCCGCATCAAGGCAAGCGGCGTCCAGATGCCTCCTACGCTGCCGGAGCTGTACAAACCTTTGCTGGAAGAACTGACCAATTACGGTTTCGAATTTAAACGCAGGACTATCAAACTTTGAAACAGGTCGTAGGGTGGACGCACTCCTGACTACCGGGGATGAATCCACAAGAGGGAAAATGGTGGCTCTACTTAGGCGTGAGTTACTATGTGGATCGTCAAGCACATTCCGCAGTGAAATCTCTATCCGAAGCCGAAAAGCTTACAGTTAATACATTAAATGACAGAGCCAAATGGTATTTAGCCCAAGCCTACCTGCTGTCCGAGGATCCGCACAATGCCATACCGCTTCTGGAAGAACTTAAAAACAGCGATAGCGAATACCTCAAGAAAGCAGATGAACTCCTCACAATGGTGAAGGAGACAATCCCCGAATCACCGTAATAATTCCTGCCCTCCCAAAATCCAAAAGCTGACATCTTACATATATAAGCTCTTGGCGATTTATGCCGGGGGTTTGCTATATTTCGATATTTAAGACTTTTTATTACAGTGTCAGGCAGGAATGCCTAACCTCCCCAGAAGCGAGGGGGGAGGATAGATATTCCTATCTGTCGATTTCCCACCTTTCGCAACCACTCACTTTCTCCTGAATTCTTGGATGTGAAAAAAAATCATATTTCCAGGTAATATTTTCGCTATTGCTCCAATGTACTAAGCAGATGGCGAAAATAAAGTGAAAATCTATAACATAAGAGGTTAACAATGAAGACGAAATTCAACAAAATTCAACTGATCACCACAGCAGTGGTCGCCCTTCATCTGATCGCAGGATTTGCCTGGTCACAGGATGAAGTTGATATCTGGAGTATTTGGGGTACCGGTTTCGAAGGGTGTTATTCCTTTGAGAAGACTTCCTGCGGGGGCTACATTCTTGGTGGTAGGACTGATTCTTCCGGCGAGGGTCAGGAAGACGTGTTTATAGTCAAAGTCAATTCGGAAGGTGAAATCGGCTGGCAGCGCACCTTCGGAGGATCCGGTTCTGATTTCTGCGAATCTGTATCACAAACCTTCGATGGCGGATTCATTGCTGCCGGTTGGAGTAACTCTTTCGGATCGGATGGATACGACATGTATCTACTTAAAACCGATTCCGAAGGTAGCCTGGAATGGCAGAAAACTTTTGGCGACAAATTCGGTGATTATTGTTATTCCGTCCAGCAAACGACTGATGGTGGATATATTCTTGGAGGGGCAACTAACGGGTCAAATACCGAACCAGCTTACATGTATCTGGTGAAAACCGATGAGCGCGGCAACCTGGAATGGGAGAAGACCTATGGCGGCGGCGAAAACGACGGTTGTTATTCCGTGCGCCAGACTTCTGATGGAGGTTATATCTTGGCAGGTGATACCCGTTCCTTCAGTGATGATCAGCATGACTACGACATGTATCTGGTGAAAACTGACGCCCGTGGTAATTTAGCATGGCAGAAGACATACGGTGGAGCTAGTTGTGATGGCTGCTACGATGTTGAACAAACTGCTGATGGCGGCTATATTTTAGCAGGTGACACCGAATCCGCCGATACGAACTCCCTAGACATCTATCTGGTCAAGACGGATGCCGATGGTCAACTGCAGTGGGAAAATTCGATTGGTGGTACGGGCTGGGATGACTGCCATTCCGTTTTCCAAACGGTTGATAACGGTTATGTGGTGGCTGGATATTCCGATTCTTTCGGAGCAGGCGATTATGATTTCTTCATAGCTAAAACAGACCATAATGGTGAATTGGAGTGGCAGAAGACTATGGGTGGCAGTGAAAATGATTACGCTTATTCAGTTCAGCAGATTGATGAGAATGAATATGTTATTGCGGGTTATTCTGAATCTATGACTGGGAGTAAGGACGATATCAAGTTGGTGCACATAACTGCATTTTCGGCACGCTTTACACAGGCAAGGAATTTCTGACAGGAATTAATCACGACGAAAAGGCTGTCCCCTGTTATTCGGGACAGCTTTTTTTGTGATCAAATACTGAAATTCTTATTTCATGGGTACCTGTTCATCCTGTTATCAGGGCAACTGGTTTTTCTATGGTTTCGTTTGCATTTGCTAAAAAATTCTTTTAATTTATCGGGATATACAAACACAGAAAAACGCTCTGGCTTAAAAAAGGTAAAATGTCAGATAAGCACCAGGCCAAATCAAAGAATAAATCGACCCCGTTTATTAAGGTAATCTTCCCCTTTCTCAAATGGTTTGACGAAATCAGCTTCAACAGCTTTCGCAATGACCTGATATCGGGTATCACTGTAGCTCTGGTTCTCATCCCGCAGTCAATGGCTTATGCGCAATTAGCCGGTCTTCCAGCCTACTACGGTCTCTACGCTGCTTTCATTCCGCCCACTATCGCAGCCATGTTCGGTTCGAGTCATCAGCTTGCTACCGGACCTGTCGCAGTAGTATCCCTGATGACGGCCACGGCGCTGGCGCCTCTGGCTTCCTTAGGAAGTGAAGGTTTTATTGCTTACGCCATAATGTTGGCATTGATGGTGGGACTGTTTCAGTTTTTACTGGGCGTATTCAGACTGGGTTTGGTGGTCAATTTTCTATCACATCCGGTGGTCAACGGATTCACCAATGCAGCAGCGATAATAATCGCCACTTCCCAGCTTTCCAAGCTCTTCGGAGTCAAGGTCGATCGTTACGAACATCACTACGAAACGATCTACCATGTGATAGAGGAAGCAATTGCTTTCACTCACTGGCCCACTTTGTTCTTAGCCCTGCTCGCTTTCTTATTAATGTATTCGCTGAAGCGCTTAAATCCCCGCATACCGAACGTGCTGGTTGCAGTTATGGTTACCACGCTGATATCTTACTTCATTGGATTTGAGAAGAACCTTCAGGTTTCCTTAGGTGATATCCATTCCCCTGAGATCCAAACGGTTATCGAAGAATATAATAATAATTATAGCCATATAGATTCACTGGTCGAGAGGAGGCTGGCGGTAAATGGCGCTCTGAAAAGTGCAGAAAATAACGGCGACGCTAACCCGGCGGATATATTACACCTGGAACATCAATCTTCACTACTCACCTGGCAGATCAACATGTACGAAGATGAGGTGAGAAAATATCGCTCTGAACTTAGAGGTTTTCACCTTTCGCTCACCAACCATGGAGATACCGATACGACTTTCTACCTCGCCAGTCACCAGCCGGCAAACTTAGATAACGATGGACGCACCTGGAGAATAAGCATCAGCAACAAACCAGTTGACCCGGATCTAATTTTCCTCATGGGGGGTGGTGCGGTAGTGGGGGTAATTCCGAGCGGTTTACCCCGAATATCGATACCGAAAGTTGAACTGGGGACAGCCCTGGATCTTTTAGCTATGGCGGTTATTATATCATTATTAGGATTTATGGAAGCGATTTCCATCGCCAGAGCTATGGCTGCTAAAACTGGTCAGCGTTTAGATCCCAACCAGGAACTGATCGGTCAGGGATTGGCGAACATTTTGGGTTCCGTATCGCAGTGTTACCCGGTTTCCGGTTCGTTCTCGCGATCAGCAGTGAATATACAGGCAGGCGCCTTGACAGGATTATCCAGCGTTTTCAGCAGCGTGGTGGTGATGATTACTCTGCTGTTCTTCACGCCGTTGCTCTATCATCTTCCCCAGTCAGTGTTAGCTGCAATAATAATGATGGCTGTAATAGGTCTAATCAACGTGAAGGGCTTTATCCATGCTTACCAGGCTCAAAAATACGACGGCGTCATCGCCATAGTATCATTTGTGGGCACATTGGCATTCGCACCGCATCTGGACAAAGGCATCATGATCGGTGTGCTTTTATCCTTGGGGCATTACCTGTTCCGCAGGATCAAGCCTGACATGGCTATGCTTTCCAAATACGTAGATGGAACCTTCCGTGATTCAGATCGCCGCCACCTGCAAGAATGTAAATACCTGGCGGTGGTCAGGTTCAATAACTCGCTATTTTTTGCAAACGTCAGTTATTTAGAAGAGAAAATACTGGAATTGCTGTCCACCAAGGAAGATCTACGGCACGTCCATATCGTTTGTAACGCTATAAATGAACTGGACGCATCTGGTGAGGCAACACTCTCTCTGTTGACTACGCGTTTGCGCGAAAAGGAGATAGGTATTTCACTTAGTGGCGTCAATGAGAACGTCCTGGAAGTAATGAAACGCACGCACTTAATCGACAAAATCGGCTATGACAGCATATTCGGTAACGTATCTTTAGCAGTCTATCACTTGCACGATATAACGCATAGAAATTCCACTGAAGATAAATGTCCCTTGTTGGACGCAATACCCAAGGAAGATAAAACACTTCCTAATTCAGAGGGTAAAGAGTTAGTGCTTCCGCCGAAACCTTAGGATTGACATTAAATTCTGTTCTGGAGCAGTTGGTTTCAACAGCACTGAACTTTTGTAATTAAATTTTGAGGATAAATTATGGCAATACTCTCCATCTTTAGCGGCTCTTATTGCCACGGCGAAGATGTTGTGGAACAAGTCGCTGAAAAATTGCAATATAAAATCCTGGATAAGGAGCTTCTGGATGCGACTGCCGACCGTTTTAAAGTGTCTGCGAGTGACTTGGTTGCTTCCTTGACAGGAACATCACAATTCTTGAAGAAGTTCAGCCACGAGAGGGAGAAGAATATCGCCATGCTTCGCTTGATGTTGGCAGAACTCATTCAGATGGATAACCTAATCGTTCCCGGCTTCTATGGACACCTGATTCCCAGAACTATAGCGCACTTGCTGAAGGTCTGTCTGATAGCTAATTTTGACTATCGGGTAGGACAGACTATCAAGGCTGAAGGGCTCTCGGAAAAGCAGGCACAAAAAGCCATTCACAAGGACGATCAGGATAAATCGAAATGGACTCAATTCACCAATAATTCTGCACCGTACAGCGACCGGCTCTACGATATCACCATCCCCATGAACAGAACCACCATTGATGGTGCTGTGGGATTAATATTCCAACACGCTCAGAGTGATGCGGTCAAGGCCACCGAACGATCCAAGAAGGCTGCCGATGATTTCATCTTAGCGGCAAAAGTGAGACATACTCTGGCGCAGGCGGGACATGATGAGGAAACCTACGCAGAGGACGGACGAGTAACCATTATTATCAATAAATACATCGTGCGGCTGGAAAAGTATGAGAGGGAATTGAAGAAGATCGCTGAAAAGGTGGAAGGTATAAAAGAGATAAATGCGAGAACCGGCCGTGATTATAGTCCACCTTCTATTATGCCTCTGGGAGAACTGGAAATGCCATCAAAGATCCTTTTAGTCGATGACGAGAAAGAGTTCGTTCAAACCCTATCCGAACGGCTGCTCACCCGCAACCTGGAATCGTCAGTGGTTTATGATGGTGAACAGGCGTTGGAACATATTAAACAGGACGAACCTGATGTGATGGTATTGGACATAAGAATGCCGGGAATTGATGGAATTGAAGTGTTGAAGCGGGTTAAAACGGAGCATCCCAACGTGGAGGTGATTATTTTAACCGGACATGGATCCGAAAAAGAAGAGACAATTGCCAACGAATTGGGAGCTTTCGCTTACCTTCAAAAGCCGATCAACGTTGACAGGTTGGCGCAGGTGATGAAGGCTGCCTACAAGAAGATTAACGATTCAGCAAAGTCGTAATAAGTGACAGGTGCTAATATGGCGTTGTACGATAAGGTTACACCATATTTCAAGCCAAAAGCTTCCAGGGCTTTAAATATAGCTCCAGCAGATCGCTACAGAAAGCTCTGGCGGTTCGCCATAATGATAACGTCTATAATCTCCATAATTCCGCTGGTTATCATGACGGTAGTGAATTATTATGACGATCAGAGAGCATACCGGGCGGAAATGGAACACAGGATATCTCAGATTCTTTCAAATACACAGCGAACGCTGGAAATGATTATAGAAGGGCGTCGTTCGGCCCTCACTATGGTGATCAATGAAAAAGGGTACGATGAACTAAGCTGTGGGGATTGCCTCAATCAGACCTTGATTAATCTGAAACGTTCCTATGGAGGTTTTGTCGATCTGGGTTTGATAGACTCTGATGGCACTCAGAAGCGTTATAGCGGTCCTTATAATCTGGAAGGCAAAAATTATAAAGAACAGCAGTGGTTTCAAGAAGTAAGCCTGCGTGACGTTTACGTGAGTGACGTTTTTATGGGATATCGCAACTTCCCGCATTTCGTCATAACCGTGAAGAGCGACATGGATGGTGGAGATTTCTTCGTGCTTCGAGCTACCCTGGATATGGATCTAATTAGCCAGCAGATATACTCGATTGATCTGGATGCCAGAACCGATGCATTTATCATCAATCAACTGGGTGTATTACAGACAGCATCAAAGTTTTACGGGAATGTGCTGGATGAACCGGGAATAATCGTTCCTTTTCATTCACGAAATAAGATAGTAATAAATGAGCAGGCGGAAGGTGGTAAAAAGATAACCCAGGGCTATATATATATCAAGGGAACGCCTTTTATACTCATGGCGAGTACCAGGTTAGAGAACCCCCTGCGCCATTGGATATCCCGGCGATCTGAGTTAATCTGGCTTCTTTTTATCATGATGGTTATTATAGTCATAGTAATTGTATCCCGCACAACTTATATGGTAAACAGGCTGCGTTCTTCTGATGAACGGCAGGCTAAAGCATTTCACAATATGGAATATACCAGTAAGATGGCGACTATTGGCAGAATGTCCGCGAGTGTCGCTCATGAGATAAACAATCCCCTGGCGATTATCAACGAAAAGGCGGGGCTGCTTAAGGATATTGTATCTTTCACTGATGAATTTCCCAACAAGGATAAATCATTGGGATTGCTGACCGCGGTCGAAGATTCCGTGGAAAGATGCAGTAAAGTTACCCATCGCCTGTTAGGGTTTTCCCGCAGGATGGATATCCGCAAAGAACTGATAGACATGGAACACCTGATGAAAGAGGTGGTCGGATTTGTCGGCAAAGAAGCTGAACACCGTAATATCACTATTAATTATGATATTGAAGCAAATGTGTCCGCCATAGAGAGTGATCGCGGGCAGCTTCAACAGGTTTTCTTGAATATCGTCAATAACGGCATCGCCGCTGTGGCAGATGGTGGTACCATAGACATAGCTGTCAGCAGAGCGGAAAACGGCTACGTGGCTGTAACGGTAAAGGATAACGGCACTGGCATATCTGAAGAAAATCTGAAGCACATTTTCGAGCCCTTCTATTCGACTAAAGGGGAATTTGGAACGGGCTTGGGACTTTCCATTACCAACGATATTGTAGAGAAACTTGGTGGTTATATTGCAGTTGATAGCAAACTGAGGAAAGGCACCAGTTTTACCATAACACTGCCTCCGGTATCTAAAGGCACCTTGGAGTGAACAATGAGCAAATTTAGAGCGCTTTTGGTTGATGATGAAAAAGAGTTGATGACGGCCATGGTCGAAAGGCTGGGGTATCGAGACGTGGAAGCGGATTACGCTCTTTCTGGAGCTGAGGCAATTGAGAAAATGCGCAATAGCGATTTCGACGTCATCGTGATAGACCTGAAAATGCCCGGCATGAGCGGCACTGAGTTGATAGGGATAATAAAGCGAGATCATCCCCAGGTTCCTGTTATATTGATGACCGGACACGGATTTTCTTTGGACGGTGAAGACGTTCCCGAAGGAGTGGTCGAATTTCTTCCTAAACCTGTGAACATTGAAGAGCTGATAGAGAAAATGCAGAAAGTGATCAGAACCAATGGATTATAGAGAAGACATGCAGCCAGACCGGATCATGCTGGAGAACAGTCTGGCTTTTTTCGGCGCCGTTACTGCTTCTATATCGCATGAGCTTAATAACGTCATAGCAATTATTGATCAGAACATCGGTCTATTGGCTGATCTGTTGATTACTGCTTCAGCCGAACGTCCCATACCCAATGAACGACTTCAGAGGATCTCCGATAGCGTCCAGGCACAAACCGATCGAGGTGTTCGTATAATAAAAGGATTGAATACTTTCGCTCACAGCGTTGATGATCCCATACGGGAATTTGACTTGAACCAACTGATTAATAACTTTACCAGCATAGCCCAACGCTTGGCTAGCCTGCGCAAGGTGAACCTGGAATCCGATTCAGAAGCACAGGAACTGATGGTAACCAGCAGCCCGTTTATCATCCAACAGGTGCTTTTCTACTGTATCCAGAGGGCGCTGAATAGGGCGCAGCCTGGCGATGTGATCAAAATTGACGTTCATGGTTCTGATACGCAAGTCGATATTACTCTTACAGGCAGGGTGGATCAAGTTGATAACGGCTGGAATGAACAATATATTCAACAACTCATGCAGATTATTTTTGGATCTGTGGAAGTGGAAGCAAGAGATCCTGAAGAGTTAATTCACATTAAATTCAGTCGCAAAGCGGGAATATAATATCAGGCGTTCTTTTTTTAACTTAATCCCATGATGACTTTCAAAATTGGGGAGAGGAGATATGACTAATAAAAAAGTGCTTCTCGTCGATGATGAGGTAGAGTTTACCGAACTGCTCGCCGAACGAATGCGTAATAGAGACATGGACGTCGATACCGCTGATTCCGGTGAAAAAGCCGCCGAACTGGCGCAACAGAAGCGCTACGATGCCATCATAATGGATTTAGCCATGCCCGGCATGGATGGGATTGAAACCTTGAAGCAGTTGTTGCAAGACAATCCTGATCAGCAGGTGGTTCTCTTAACCGGACACGCCACCGTCCCCAAAAGCGTTGAAGCCATCAAGCACGGCGCTGTGGAATTTCTGGAAAAACCGGCTGACATTGACAAACTCATCGAGATTGTAAGCAGAGCCAAAGTCAAGAAATCAGAACTCACCGAAAAACGCATGAAGGAATCTATCGAAGAGATAATGAAGAAGAGAGGCTGGTAGATTTGCATAAAAGCGACCTTTAGTGGGTCGCTTTTTTCGTCTAACAAGAGCTACAAACCCTCAACCCAATATGGGAGGAGGGTTTTGTAGTAACGTAAAAGACAGGCATGAAGAGGTGGAGGTACCCTCCATGCCCCAGAAATAATATAATAAAATATTGCGGCTGAGTCAAGCTTTTTTTGAAAAACAACTAAATATAGTAAGTTCTATTTCTCTGGTGTAACATGGCTAATCTTATCGTTGCATCAGGTATTGCCTTCGGGGTCCTTAGCGAAGCGGAGGCCTGACGCTTTCTTAACACGTTCCTGCCGTTATTTACTTGACTATTCTACCATTATTCTTTAAATTCTTAAAATATGCCGTTTCTCGCTTTAGTGTGCTCGACCAAGATATTTTAGTAGAAAGGATTTCGATCTCATGAACGTCCCCCGTGTGCCTCTTTTTATAGATGGATCCTGGATTCAATCAAAATCTAAAACCTGGATGCCGGTTTACAATCCCAGCACAGGAGAAGTGATCGCCCGGGCGCCTGATTGTCTGCCCACTGAAGTTGATCAAGCGGTAGCGGCAGCCAAACGCGCCTTTGATGGCTGGTCTGAAATCCCTGCAGTGCAGCGTGTCCAGTACCTCTTCAAGCTGAAGCAGCTACTTGATGAAAATCTCCACGAATTGGCTACTATTATAGCGACCGAGAACGGTAAGACCCATGCTGAGGCTGTCGGTTCTGTCGCACGAGGGATTGAAATCATAGAGTTCGCCTGCGGTATCCCTACTTTGATGATGGGGGAGTCGTTGGGTAATGTTACGCCTGAGGTGGATGTGGTAACCTGGCGTCAGCCATTAGGAGTATGTGCTGGTATCTGCCCTTTTAATTTCCCAGCCATGATTCCCATGTGGATGTTTCCCATTGCCATTGCGACAGGCAACACTTTCGTCCTAAAAGCCAACTGCAAATGTCCCAATTCTGCCAAATATCTGATGGAACTGCTGCAGGAGGCGGAACTGCCTAAGGGTGTGGTCAATATGGTTTTATGCGAAAAGGATGGTTCGACAACCCTTATAGAGCATCCTGATGTAAAGGCCGTGTCTTTCGTGGGCTCTACGCCGGTGGGTCGGATAGTTTACGAGACAGCTGCACGAACGGGCAAACGAGTACAAACCCTCTGCCAGGCGAAAAATCACGCTTTGGTGATGCCCGATTGTGCCTTTGAGCCGACGGTTATGGGCATTGTTAACGCCGCTTTCGGCTGCGCCGGTGAACGCTGCATGGCGTTGCCTGTTGTTGTAGCTCATGAAGCAATAGCTGATAAACTGGTCGATGCCTTGGTGGAGAATGCTGCAAATGTTAAGGTTGCTTCGGCTGAAGCTGATGGCTGTGGGATGGGACCATTGGTAACACCTGAACATTTACAGCAGGTAACGGGGTACATAGAAAAGGGCATCTCAGAGGGAGCAAAACTACTTCTTGATGGACGAGATTGCCAGGTGGAAGGTCACCCTGATGGTTTCTACTTGGGACCCACCATTTTCGATCATGTTACCAACGAGATGGTTATCGGCAGTGAAGAGATATTCGGGCCGGTTCTGTCTATCAAGCGCATAAACAGCTTCGATGAAGGCATCGAGCTTATCAATGCCAGCCCTTACGGCAACGGCGCTGCCATTTATACGACCAGCGGTTATTACGCCCGGGAGTTCGCTCGCCGCGTGCAGGCGGGGATGGTGGGGATCAACGTCGGAATTCCGGTGCCGCTGGGATTCTTCTCCTTCACCGGCTGGAAGCAATCTTTCTTCGGCGACCTGCACAGCCACGGCAAGGACGGCGTCCTCTTCTACACTGAGAAGAAATCAATCACCTACCGCTGGCACGAATATCCACAAGCCCATTTTAAAGACATGGGCACGTGGGACGATGGGCGGAAAAGATGAAGTATAAAGGATGAAATAACAAGGGGATGGAAAAACAGATTGATCTTAAAGATCGAACCAAGAAGTTTGCATTAAGAATTATCCGTTTATATTCCGCGCTTCCGAAATCTACAGTTGCACAAGTTATAGGTAAACAACTGTTAAGATCAGGAACTTCAGTAGGTGCACATTACCGCGAGGGATCGCGTAGCCGTTCAGATGCTGAATTAATAAGTAAACTAGAGGTTGCACTTCAAGAATTGGAGGAGACAATCTATTGGATAGAATTAATAGTCGATTCAGAAATATTCAGTGAAGATCGCGTTAGTGAGTTGTTAAATGAAGCTTATGAATTGAATGCTATCTTAACAACAGGTGTGAAAACAGTTAAGAAGAAACAAAAATAAATTATCCTTTATCCTTCATCATTTATCCTTTAGAGAGGAGAACATGTCGAGAGTAATCAAAGGTGGACTCATTCAAGTTAACTGCGCAGAAGATGCTTCCGCGCCGGTTAAGAAAATCAAAAAAGCCATGATTGACAAGCATGTAGCCTTAATCGAACAGGCGGCATCGCAGGGGGTTGAAGTGCTCTGTCTGCAGGAACTTTTCTACGGTCACTACTTCCCTGCCGAGCAGGAGAAGAAATGGTATGATTTCGCCGAACCCGTCCCTGACGGCCCCACAACGGTCTTGATGCAGGAGCTGGCTGCTAAACATAAAATGGTCATCGTCGTTCCCATTTACGAAGAGGCAATGGCTGGTGTTTACTACAATACTGCCTCCGTCATTGATGCAGGCGGCGAGTTTTTAGGATTCTACCGCAAAGCTCATTTGCCGCATTGCCACCCAGGATTCTGGGAGAAATTCTATTTCCGCCCCGGCAATACCGGCTACCCGGTCTTTGAAACGAAGGTGGGGAAGATCGGTGTTTACATCTGCTACGACCGTCATTTCCCCGAAGGCGCGCGCATTTTGGGCATAAACGGCGCTGAAATTGTATTCAATCCATCAGCAACGGTGGCGGGGCTGTCAGAGTATTTGTGGAAAATCGAACAGGTCGCTCATGCGGTGGCAAACCAGTATTTCGTGGGCGCCATCAACCGGGTCGGCTGGGAAGAACCCTGGCGCACGGGGGAATTCTACGGGCAGAGTTACTTCTGCGATCCGCGTGGAAAGATGCTGGCGGTGGGCGCTCGCGATAAGGAGGAGATCATCACTGCGGAAATGGATCTGGATATGATCAAAGAAGTCCGCAACACCTGGCAGTTCTTCCGCGACCGCCGCCCAGAATCGTACGATGAGATTATTGATTTGTGAATGCAAAGCAGCAGTAAAGCTCCTGAACCACTGATTATGGCGTAGCCATCCCTCGGGACGCAGATTACGCTGATCCGTCGGTGGACGGACAAGTTTCACAAATGAATATCAGCGAAAGCGCGTAGGGGTCAACCTTGTGTTGACCCGAATGTTCACTAACATTCAGGCTTCACAATGACCAAACACACACCCCCCAACCCCAACATCCCCCCACCGGAACCGTACTCCGGTCCTTCTGCAGATGAGATTCTGGCAATGCGTCAGGAATACCTCATGCCCAACCACATGCTGTACTACAAGAAGCCCATTGCTATAGTACAGGGGCGCATGCAGTACGTTTGGGATGATCAGGGCAAGCAGTATTTGGATGCCATCGCTGGTATTGTTACCATCAGCGTGGGACATTGCAACCCTCGAGTGCTGGAAAAGACCATCGAACAGACAAAGCTCCTACAGCACACTACCACCATTTATCTGCATCCGCTGATCGTAAATTACGCCAAAATGCTGGCAGAGAAGATGCCTTCCTCCGAATTGAAGCAGACCTTCTTCACCAATTCCGGCAGTGAAGCTAATGACCTGGCGTTGTTAGCGGCAATCCTCTCGACTGGCAACCAGGATATTCTCGTGCTGCGCAATGCTTATCACGGCGGTTCCCGCATCACCATGAGTTTGTGCGGTCATTCCACCTGGCGTTACCCGGTGCCAGCTCAACCAAATATTCATCATGTGCTGCCCGGTTATTGTTACCGCTGCCCGTTAAAACTCACCTATCCATCCTGTAAAATGGCGTGTGCCTACGATGTTGAAGACGTCATCTTAAGCACCACTTCTGGTCAGATAGCAGCCTTCATCGCTGAACCGATCCAGGGAGTGGGGGGGACGGTGGTTCCACCTCCGGAATATTTTGGGATTATCTATGATATCGTCAAGAAATACGGTGGCCTGTTCATCTCTGATGAGGTGCAGACCGGTTTCGGTCGCACAGGATCGAACTATTGGGGAATAGAAAACTGGAACGTAGTGCCCGACGTCATAACAATGGCGAAGGGTATCGGCAACGGCATTCCGTTAGGCGCGGTAACTTCCAACGCAGAAATTGCCGCTCCATTAAAGGATAGATTCTTCTTCAATACATTTGGCGGTAATCCGGTATCCATGGCGCAGGGAATTGCCACGTTGGAGGAAATAGATGAGCAGGGGCTGCAGGAAAACAGCCTCCAGATAGGCGCACACCTTAGAGATGGATTGCAGAAGCTACAGAAAAAACATCAGCTAATCGGTGATGTGCGCGGTCTGGGTTTGATGCTGGGAATCGAATTAGTAAAGTCGCGCCAGAACCGTGAACCTGCAGCAGATGCAGCCTCCGAAGTGCTGGAACTCGCCAAAGATCGCGGTCTTTTGATTGGCAAAGGCGGGCTTTACGGTAACGTGCTGCGCATAAAACCTCCTCTATGCGTTACCGCAAGCGATGCGGACTTCATTCTGGAAGTGCTGGGGGATTGTTTTAAACATATCTAATTCAGTCATTCTGGCTTGTCCAGAATCTGACTGAATTCTTATGAAGATTGTCAATAATAAATGCCAGGAGTACTATAAATGACCTTCGATACCATCATAAAAAACGGAACGGTAGCAACCGCTTCTGATACCTTCCCAGCCGATGTGGGAATTACCGGCGAAACTATCACCTGTATCGGTACTGACCTGAAGAGCGATTCACCCTGTCTGGAGATAGACGCATCAGGAAAATACGTCATACCGGGAGGTATAGACGTCCACGTTCATTTGCAACTGCCCTTTTGCGGCACCGTCAGTTCCGACGACTTCCTGACCGGTACCAAAGCTGCTGCCCGGGGTGGAGTCACCACTCTGATCGATTTTGCCATACAGGACGCCGAAAGAGGATTGATGGCGGGAATTGAAGCTCGCATGCAGGAAGCTGAATCGAAAGTTTGCGTGGATTACGCCCTACATTCCATCATCACCAATTGGAATGAAAAGATTCATTCTGAAATGGACCAGGTCATCGAATTCGGCATCCCCACCTTCAAGATGTTCATGATCTATGAGAAGGAAGGTTGGCAGTCAGATGACGCGGCTCTCTTCAGCGCTCTATCCGCTACTGCGGAAAACGGCGCCAGAATCTGCGTTCACGCTGAGAGCCAAAAGGTGATGTCTCTGCTGATTGACAAATACTTCCCTGAAAAGGAAAAATACGGCGCCTATGCGCACGTGCTATCGCGTCCCAACTTCGTCGAAGAGGAAGCCGTGCAGCGCGCCATAAAATGGGCAGAAGTTACCCAGGGACGGCTCTATATCGTGCACATGTCCACCGGTGAAGCAGCGGATTTAATCTGGGAAGCCCGCATCAAAGGAATCGACGTTTATGCGGAAACCTGCCCGCAGTACCTGCTCTTGGATGACGAAGTATTCAAAGACCCTGAAAAAGGGCATCTCTACGCCACCTGTCCACAGATCAAGAAACCTCAGGACAGCCAGAGACTCTGGCGCGCGCTTGAAGATGGTGAATTATCAATCGTTGCTACTGACACCTGCACCTTCGATACCAAACAGAAGGCAATGTGGGAAGGCGATTTCACCAAAATTCCCTTCGGGCTTCCTGGAGTGGAAACACTGCTGCCTTCGGTTTACACGGAGGGTGTGCTTGAGAACCGCTTCAGTGTCAACCATTTTGTGTCCCTCATCAGCACTAATCCTGCAAAGCTGATGGGCATGTATCCCCAAAAGGGCACCCTGGCAATCGGCAGCGACGCTGATATCATTATCATAGATCCTAAAGAGAAGAAAAAGATTGACTGGCAGGAACTTGCTACCAACTGCGACTGGTCTCCCTTCCAGGGAATGGAAATGGCAGGTTTTCCTGAAACCACCTTAAGTAGAGGGAAGGTTGTCGTTAAGGATGGACAGTTTGTGGGGAATCCCGGGTATGGCAAGTTTGTCAAGCGGCAAGCGTGGGGGGAGGTGTAAGTATGAATTATAAATTATTAATTATGAATGAATTTACACGAGGAGGACAGACATTCCTGCTTATCTTGACAGCAAACGACCGACAATAGGTAGCACGGGGGCTTGTGGCGAAGCCATGCCCAGGGTGCCCCCGTCAAATATAGGTGTATAATCTAGTTAAATCATCCGAATCACAGATTCTCACAGATTATGGGATTTCGTTGATAAAATCTGTGTCATCCAATAATCAGCGGCAATCAGCGATTCTGATAAACACCCATTAAACTATAGGAGTATACAATGAAGGTCATAACAGGAAAAAAGCTTGTTGACACTCTACGTGAACTGTCTGATAATGCAAAGCAAAGAATTTGGGTCGCATCCCCTTATATTGGAACTTTGAGAAATATATGTTGCATTCTTGGGGATGTTCTTCTAGTCAGATCAAAAGTAGATGTACGGTTGATAACCGACATTGAGGTACTTACTAGTTTTTGCTATGACACAATTGAGAGGTTTAATGTAAGAGGAACAATAAAAAGTCTCAGAGGACTCCATGCAAAGATTTATATTATTGATAATAAATCTATTATAACTTCAGCAAATTTGACAGGCACAGCATTTTCAAGACGATATGAAACGGCAGTTTTACTAAGTTCGAATGAAGTTAATGAAATAATTGATCTATACAATAGGTGGTGGACAACGAAGGCAGCCCTGATTCCTCAAGATCGGATGGAAAGACTATCGAAACAAAAAGACAATAGAGAGAGCCATGAAGATAGAGAAGGAAAGGGACTTCCGAAGTTGTGGGAATTACCTCCTGTACCAAGCAGATTTTCAAGTAGACAGGTTTCATCATACAAATTTAGGGATTATAAAATATTTCTTCATAAATATCAACATCTGGCAAAGACCTATTTAAAAGAACAGAGGTTAGACCCTAATATGCCTTTGTACCTTGAATTCGATGCGTTTCTTGATTATTTGTATCATTATGATACTAAACCATCAAGAAAGTATGGAAAAAATAAAGGCGTTCCTCTGTTAAAACCTAGAGTGCTAGGTGAAGAAGATAAAAATAGGGAGATCAAGAAATACGTGCCAAAATTTTCAGACAGTGTAGGTAGGGGAAACGACATATCATTTCGTATGTTAGCATCAAAACGTATCCGTAAAATTTTAAATCCTAAGAATATCAAACATTTGACGCGATCGAGCGTTAGAGAAGTTATAAATCAACTAAACTGTATGAAATCTTTTAACTTAAATAAGGCTAGGTTTTTAAATCCCAGAAATAATGATCTCAGCAACATAAAAGCTGCTTGGGAGTTTTTACTTCATGGAAACGAGGGCTTAATTGATCGGATGATTGAATGCGACCTTTCCCTGAGATACTTTGGAACTTCAAGTATTCAGGAACTTATTGGATTTTATTATCCAGAAGAATACCCAATAAGGAATAGCAATTCCAATGCTGGTCTTAGGTTTTTGGGATGCAATGTTTCTATGCAATAAGGGGATAGAGTCAGGTCCTTAGCGAAGCGGTGATATCCTGGCAGTCGATTTTCAGCCCCGTAGGGGCGTAACAATAGTAACCGCAGGCACAGCCTGCGGCACAAGTGTTTATTGAGCATTCATATGACCCTGAAAGGGTCAAACAAAATACGGTAAGATATTCAACCCTTTCCGGGTTGCGAAGATTATTGTGATTGTATATTCCCGCAGGTTTCACCTGCGGCTACTATGATTTATCCCCTTCGGGGATTAAAAAAGCGTCAGGTCATCAGTCAATCGACTGACAAGCTCCCCGCCTCTGGCTGATTCCCTTGGGGTCTGGGAAGACATTGTTAGCTTATTCTGCTAAAAGCCGTTAATCCAGCGCCTCTATAATTAACTTGAACTCAGTCTCGAATTTACCTCTTTTGGGAACATCCAACCTGAATACGGGAAGCACACACGAAGACTGGTAAACCCTCTCAAAACCTCCTTCCGACTGAGAAACCGTCTCCACCGGATAGCGCCACACTTCAGTGGGGCTGTTGAAGTTGAAATTGATGGAAAATTTATCAGCTTCATTAAAAAGCGAGAAACGGGATGTCTTTGATGTAATGCCAGTGGTTTTTAGTGGCAGTTTCTTATCTTTAATACCCCCAAGATAGTAGCGGTCAGGAGAGTCCCCTGCTAACATCGCAAAGTTAAATTCAGGTGTAAATATGATATTTAAGGGGAAATCACTGTTGTTACTTATGCGGTAACCTAAGAGAAGCCCACTGCCATCATCGGTAAAGCTGATTGTTTTCTGAACTTCCACTAAGTTATCCACCACTCTATCTTCCCGTGTGAGTATAATACGCTGCGCCTCACCAACCGGCTCTGTTTGAGCATTGTATTGGCTGTTCACAAAACTGCCCAGTTCATGATAAGTACCCTCTTTAAGAGAATCCGGTGATTCATTTTCCGATAGAAAATGGTCTATCAGACTATCCCGCAGGTGCTTGTCGTAAATCAGAAATCGCTCCAATCCATCTTCCTTACTGCGAACCTGGTCGTGAATTGAGGCTCCCTCTTCTATTTCATTTCCAGCATCGACCACTTGTTCGTGGTATCCTTCCGGTTGCCTGTGAAGCGTATTCAGTAAGTTATATCTCGCGGGGAAGTAATCAAGGCTGTATATAGCGCCACCTTTAGCAGGTGAAATCAACATCCCGATACGCTTGTTCTTTAGCATTATCTCAAGAGTGCCATCTCCATCGAAATCAGAACCGTTAATTTCCACGAACTCATCATTGCCGTATGTTAACTGATCGCAGATGGTTTCAGCACCGATTAAGTTGGCGTAAACTGCATGCCTGAGATGAGGCAGGTATAAACCTCCGAAGACGCCGTGCCAGTAGGCACAGTTGCACTGAGCGCGATATAGATGCCTCTTCGCTTCTTCGAGCTTTTTCTTTCTGCCAGCTTTCTGTTTACCTCGCTTTGCTGATAATTCAGCTATTTTGGTCGAAATCCACAACGCTTTTCTGTGCATCCGGTTGGATTCTTCGTATTTGCCTAAGAAATTGCGCCAAAAACCTCCCTTTAAATAGGGGCTCATTTCATCCATTCGCCCTTCATCCTTGAATTGATGAACGATTCGCGTGAATTGAGCGCTACTCTGTGCAGGAAGCGACCATTCGCTCATCTCAAAATAACTGGCGCAGGGCAGGTAAATGCGCCCTTGAGGAGGATTGTCTGCTTTGAAATCGCTGCAGGTCGTCATCTTCAGCCATCCAGCGCTGATGGCATCTTCAAGCAGGGTGAAGAATTTAGATAACCAACCCTTTTCATACACCCAATCGTAGGTGCCCGGCCACATACCGAACTTCTCGCCATCATCGCACATGACCAGTAGTTTATTGCCCGATTCATCTGTTTCGTTCTTCAGATGTGCGATAGCTTCTTCAGCCTTTGAAAATGGAAGCAGGTAGCGCAATTGCATGTCGATGGGAAAAATAGCCAGAGAATTTCCCTGTTCTTCGGTTAAGTAGTAACCGGTCAGGTCTTCGCTTCTTTTTCCTGCGGACAGAAAATGGTAGTCATCCAGTGTTATAAATTCAACCCCGCATTCCGCCAGCGATTTGGCTAAATGCGGCTCCCATATCCTCTCAGCTAACCAGAGACCTTTCGGATTCACATCCAAACGTTTTTCGATGTACTGGCTCATCATGTCAATCTGGCCCGCTTTGTCCAGGTCGGGTAGAACTGCCAGGATAGGTTCGTAGTATCCACCAGTCATCAGTTCGATCTGTCCATCTTTAGCTAACTTCTTGATCCTGTCGATGAAATCCGGGTGAGTTGATTCCAGCCAGTCCCATAAAGGACCGGTTGTGTGATACATCAGTTTAAGGGAAGGGTGTTCTTCCAACACATCTAAGAAGGGTAGATATGACTTAAGATAAGCCTCCTCGAAAACGAAGTCGAAATTACCCACCGGCTGGTGGTTGTGCACACCTAAGATAAAGTTAATTGATTTCATGAAATATTACCCATCTCAAAAGCAACTGCAGCCGCACCCATAGCGCCCGCATTGGTACCCAGTTCTGCTGGCAGGATCTTCACCTTTTCAGCCAGTATAGCGTATGCTCTTTTTTCGATGCACTTCCGTATCCCTCGAAAGAGCGGTTCACCGCACTGGGCGATACCTCCCCCTATCACTATCGATTGAGGATCGAAAATATGAATCAGAGAAGTACAGGCAACGCCCAGTATAAATCCCCGGTCTTCTAAGAATTTGATTGCGGTTTGGTCGCCACTATCTGCCAGTTCGCTGACCTGTTTGGGCGTCTTTATCTCTTCATTATCCAGTATGTCCCGTGCTGCTTGGATGAACCACTGTCTCCCTAAGTATCGCTCCACACAGCCTCGATTGCCGCAATTGCACTTCGGCCCCCAGAGATCGACGCTTATGTGTCCGAGTTCACCCGCTGCACCGCTGCATCCCCGGTATAATTTGTTGTCAATTACTATGCCCCCTCCAATTCCTGTGCCTAACGCCAACCCTAAGACATTTTGGAACTTCCGCCCCGCTCCCCAGCGTTGTTCAGCTAAAACGAAACAGTTGACGTCATTCTCCAGGAAGACCGGAAGAGACGTCCCCTTGGCAATCAAACTTCTAAGATGAACGTCATTCCAGTCAGGGAAGTTTGGCGATAGGCGGATTATCGCTTGAGTTTCATCCACTAATCCGGGTGATCCCACGCCTATTCCTTCGATTTCAGGATGCCTGTCCTGGTGGTGTCCTATTAACTTGACTATCTCTCCGACGATATCATGTACGTCCCTGCCTGGGGGAGTTCTCACCTGCATCTCGCTTAGGATTTCACCAGTTTCATCGACAATCGCCGATTTGATGAAGGTTCCCCCCAAGTCAATGCCTAAGGCAACCTTCTTCTGTCTTTTTTCTTTATTAGTCATCTGTTCTTTAGGATATTTTATTGTGAATCAGTATTTGAAATGTACGCAGAATCAGTGTAGAATTTCCATCTGTTTTTGAGAATATTTTTAAGACGCATGCCGACATTTCACTTGACAATGCGCACCTTTTTCCTTATCTTTATCGCAACTGGCGAAATTTAGCCGATTTTAGTATATATTGATCAATTCATAATCGTCACTGCAAACCAGTCATTTCCTTAAGCAAACCGATGAAATCTATCCTGCTGATTAATTTTTCCCAGGAACAACCCCTTCACATATCGTGGATCAACGAACATATTGCTGATTCTGAAATTATTCAGGTGGAAGATCTTCAACAAGCAGCTCATTTAGTCAACAACGGGGACTTTGATTTAATCATAGCAAATTTGGCTGTTGAATACCCTGAAGTAGCGAACATTAGCGAACATCTATATTCACAGTTGAAAACTACCGATATACCTATTCTGCACATCGCTGATTCGAAATCGGAATCTAATCCGGTGGCGAAAGCTATCTCATTGAGTCCAGGTGAAACGTATTCCCTCTCATCGGGAGGTGACTGTTTGGCTGCATGGATTAGAGGACTCACCTTAAATTCCACAATCAAAGTTGCGTTAGATCGAAATTCCGGAGCTGAAAAACCGGTTGATCCATTACCAGAATACTCTCTCGGAAATATCTGTGATTTCATATCAGCATTAGGGCACGAAGTGCGCAATCCTTTAACCGGTATCAGCACTAACGTTCAATACCTGCAGATGACCGCTTCGGAAACAGAAACACAAAAGAACGTCTATGATGATATACTGTTAGCGGTGAATCGACTGGACCTTCTATTCCGTGAAATTGCTGATTATACTAGACCCATGGGACTGCGCTTCGAACTTGCTGATCTGAATCAGCTTTTAAATGATGCACTGTCAGTAACTACCAAACAAATTCATCGCAGCAGAAAATACCATATCGTCCGTTCATTCGACCAATCCCTGCCCAAAGTTAGGATCGATTCATCCAGATTCCTGCGTGCTTTACAGATAATAGTGGAACACTGTAAAAATGAAGTCCTGGACGATGGAAATATTTCTGCATCCACAAAGCTGAACGCCGATAACGTGGTTCTGATTTTATCCTATCATGGTCGTGGTCTGGACGCGGTGCGACTAAAGAACATGTTTGAACCTGTTGCTTCTCTTCAATCTTACGAATCCGGTTTCGGCATGGCTTTCGTTAAGAAAGTTATGCAGGAACACGGCAGTCAGATTCATGTCTCCAGCGATCCAGAAGGATTCACTATGTTTGAAATAGATACTCCACTGACACAAACATCATCTCCTGAAAGATAAATTATGAAATGGAAAGTCCTGGTCGTCGATGACGACAGCACCATTTGCAGATCCATAAAGCGGATTTTAGAAGTCGGCGAATACCATGTAGAAACCGCCGACAGTGGTGAAAGAGGGTTAGAAATGTTGAGCGCTGCCCGGTACGATCTGCTTCTTCTGGATCTTCGTCTAGGTTCCATGGACGGGCTGGAAGTACTCCGTCAGGTGAAGGACAACAATCCGGATCAATTAGTCATCATGATAACCGGATTTGCCAACATCGCCAGCGCTGTGGAAGCCATGAAGATAGGCGCTTACGATTACATTCAGAAGCCATATAGCACAGATGAGTTGAAACTGGCGGTACAGAAGGCTATGCAAACTGTGGCTTTGCGCAAGGAAGTCGAGGAGCTGCGTAAACGACAGATGGAGAAGAATAAATTTGACAAAATAATCGGCAGCAGCCGGGAAATTAATAAAGTCCTCTCGCTGGTTCGCACTTTCGCTCAGACCAATATCACCGTCCTTATCGAAGGCGAAAGCGGTACCGGTAAGGAACTGGTGGCTGAATACCTGCATTATTATTCACCCAGGTACGCCAAACCATTTATCGCTCTTAACTGCGGTGCTGTTGCCAGGAATTTAATCGAGAGCGAACTCTTTGGGTACGAAAAGGGAGCTTTTACGGGCGCCGACAGGGGCGGTCATATCGGCTTTTTGGAACGTTCGGATGGCGGGACGCTTTTCTTAGATGAAGTTGCCGAACTATCTGAAGAAGCTCAGGTGAAATTTCTGCGGGTTCTTGAAAAAGGCGAATTCTATCCTGTAGGCGGAACCAAACTGAATCAGGTGGACTTGCGCGTCATCGCTGCTTCCAATACTTCCTTAGCAGAAGCGGTTGAAGAGGGGCGTTTCAGGCGTGATTTATACTACAGGATTAATGTTGCTCATATTGAACTACCCCCGCTGCGTGACCGGAAGACTGACATTGTACAGTTAGCCAAGTTCTTCATGGATCGATTCAGCCGGAAATTGGGTCGCAAATTAGGTGGATTTACCAAAGCGGCGGAAGAAGTTCTGTTGTCGTATGCCTGGCCCGGCAACGTTAGAGAACTTAGAAACCTCGTGGAACGTGTGGCGTTACTATGCAACAACCCGATAATTGATACATCTGACTTAGCTTACGCCAATCTCACCACCGACTTAGATGATGGTATGCTGATCAACCTTACTGTCGATCTAAAAGATGGCAATAACGCCATCCGCAAAGTGGACAGTCAGTTAATTCAGAAAGTATTAGAAATCACCGCAGGGAACAAAACCCGCGCTGCGCGACTACTGGGTATTCCCAGGGGGACGCTCCGCTATCATTTAGATCGCGATCAACAACCATGATCTCCCATCACTTTTTACCTGAATTCCGGCCATATTTAGCCAATTAATCTCTTTCCCTGCCGTATTGTTTAAAATTGATATGTAAATAAAATATACTGCTGTAAAAACCAATATCCCCAAATTACATTCACCCCACCAGTATCTAATATAAGCATAATAATATCAATATGATGTAAGTACCATAACTTCAACTTATTAAGGAATCCTGAAATACAGGCACGCTGTTTGCGATTTCATTTTGCGAACAATATCGTCTTTTCGGAGTCTTCATGGGTGGAAAACCACATGTCCTTATAGTTGAAGATGACCTGTTAGTTAATAGTTCGTTAGAACGTTTCCTGCGGCAAAATGATCTGGAAGTCGATTGCGCTTCATCAGGCGAAGAGGGTTTGGCGAAGTTCCGGGATCTGCACTATGATCTAGTGTTGACTGATTTAAAGCTTCCCGGAATGAATGGTCTTGAAATGGTGAGACGTATGCATCAGACTGATGATGCTCTTCCCTTTGCAGTCATGTCTGCATACAATGAATTCGATGACGCTCTTCATGCATTGAAGATGGGTGCTATGGATTTCTTAGCAAAACCTTTTGATGCTAAGAAGATTTTACACCTGATAGAGAAAATTAAATCACCACACACAGTAAGCATATAATAACGTAGATTCCTTCATTTCTGATATAATATCGGAGTTGAAAATGAAAACCATCATTGATGACAGTATCGATAGTTCAATAGATACCATAACGCCTGAGATAATAAAGCTTTACTCGTTGTTGGCGCCTTATGTCAGCACTGGCAGGCAGATTAATGGAATCACACATAACCTGAACAGCCCCTTGACCGGGCTGATGGGAAGTGTTGAACTGATGGCGATGAAATATCCGGAATTTAGTAGTGATCTCGATGTTATCCTGGAGTTATCTAAAACTCTGCGAGATAGCATAGCTGCTCTCCAGAATAAATATGAAATCGAAACCAACCACACGAGAACAGCGATCAATATTAATTACACATTGAAGAACAATCTTGCTCATCTTCGCGCTGATCTTTTCTTCAAACACTTTGTGGAATGTACGCCTGAATTCGGGAAGGACATACCCAATTTATCCGGTAGTTATGCAGACTTTGCCCTGACCTTTGAGGAGATATTGTTGAATGCTATCGATGCCCAGAGGGAACAGAATGAGGGGTGGGTTGGAGTGAGAACCTACCGTCAAGATTCATCCATATTCGTTGAAATTTCGGATAAGGGTCCGGGATTTACTGACGAAGCTCTAAGAAATGCTTTCCAACCATTCTGGCCTGAAATCAAGGAAATAGATGAAGGCAGGGTACATCTGGGTATGGGACTGTTCATGTGTAAGCAGTGGTTGAAACCATACGGCGGTGATATAGAATTGAATAATCCCGAAGAAGGAGGCGCACTGGTCAGGGTACGAATACCGGCTGATCAATAAGAATCAATCGCGTCGGCGCACTAAAGATTTAACATTATACTTTACAGCGGTAATCCTGAATGATACTTCAGGGTTGCTGCTTTTTTTTGTTAACTCAATAATTGGAGTCATACTCAGCTGCATAGGTGATAGAAACTCGGCAGCAGTGAAAGTGACAGATGTGGCGGACAAAATCCAGTGTCGGACAATTATGGCGGTGATATCACGCACGATTGGAACCGTGCAACGACATTATTGACGCAGTGGGAAGATAATAGTAAATGGAGGTAGTGCATTGTCGGGATGTGTTCTTAGGGATGATTGTTGCGGATATTAGATGTCATATATATAATATACAACAGATCACGGGGGAAAGCAAGGGATATTTGGGAGAATATTAATCCCCCCGTCCCGCCTGGGCGGGACACCCCCCTTGAGGGAAGGGGGGAAACCACCCAACCTCCCTTTTTTCAAGAGAGGATTAAGAAGGGATCAGAAATACAACGCACACCTCCCATAACCAAAAACCCCAATCCCCACTTGTAATTTCTGGAACGATGCCTTAAATTTACTATCCATCGTGCCTCCCTTTTTCAAGGGGGATTAAGGGGGGATCAGTAATTATTCGTGCCGCTGACTCCTCGCAGTCAGCGGGATAGAGGCTATCCCGCCTCCTATACGATGATAATCAGCGATTTAGAAGAAAATGTCTGGACCACAGATTACGCTGATTACACAGATTTCGCAGATAATTATCCGTTCAATACGCCAAACTTGTTCCGCTTTGGCGGGATCCGTACGCATCAGTGGTTTCGACAAGAAAGCGCTTTCCCACAGCAGAGCTGTGGGGCACCCGGGTAAAGGAGTTGTACTATGGATAAGCCAACGATTTTTATTAGTTATAGTCATAAGGATAAAGACTGGATGGAGCGTCTGAAGACTCATTTGGAAGTACTTCAGATGGAGGATATTTTAGATATCTGGGTTGATACGCAGATTGAAACGGGCGATGACTGGTTCCCAGAGATCAAAGAGGCCATGAATGTTACCAGTGTTGCTATATTTATGATTTCGGCGAATTTTCTCACCTCCAAATTTATAAAAAACGAGGAAGTACCGCGCTTGATGGAGCGAAGAGCCAGAGATGGTGTGCGTGTTTTTCCAGTGATTGTGAAACCGTGTCCCTGGCAAAAAGTCAACTGGTTGTCAAGAATGCAGGTTAGACCAAAGGATAGTGAGCCACTTTTGGAAGGAGATGAAAATCATCAGGAGAAGAAGCTATCAGCCATAGCAGAGGAAATCGCTGATATAATCGGACCTGGGAAACATCCACCTACTAGAAATACTTATGTTCCCATCGATCCAGAAAATATTGAAATAGCCAGACTGCCCACCACCGACTCAACCCTCTTGGGCCGTGAGGGGGAACTGGAGATTTTGGATAAAGCCTGGGAGAGCGAAAAGACCAACGTCATCAGTCTGGTGGCTTTCGGGGGTGTGGGTAAGTCTGCTCTGGTAAACGTGTGGTTGAACAATATGGCTCAGGATCACTACCGGGGAGCGCAGCGGGTGTACGGCTATTCCTTCTACAGTCAGGGAACAAGCGAAGACAAACAGGCTTCCGCCGATCCCTTTATTGCGGCGGCGCTGGAATGGTTCGGTGATCCCGATCCCACGGAAGGATCTCCCTGGCAGAAGGGCGAACGGCTGGCGAATTTGGTGCGGGAAGGACGCACGCTGCTGATTTTGGACGGTTTAGAACCGATCCAGTACCCGCCCGGCGAAATGGGAGGACAGTTGCGTGATCCTGGCATGCAGAGCCTTCTGCGAGGATTAAGTAGCCACAACCCGGGATTGTGCGTGGTGACCACGCGGTTGGAAGTGGAGGATTTGAAACGTTTTAAAGGTTCGCTGGCAGAACATATTGACCTGGAAAAACTGACGCCGGAAGCAGGGGCAAAACTACTGGAGAAACGCGGCGCCGTAGGCTCGGAAAAGGAGCTGAAGGAAGCATCTGAAGAATTTGAGGGACACGCTCTGGCGCTGAACCTGTTGGGCAATTACCTATCTGTAGTACATGAAGGAGACATTCGCAAGAGAGATCAAATTGCACAGTTGACCAAAGACCCAAAGCAGGGCGGCCATGCCCGGCGGGTAATGAAATCCTATGAACGGATGTTTGAGAAAAAACCAGAACTGGACGTGCTCTATATGATGGGGCTTTTTGACCGGCCGGCGGAAGGGAGCGCTTTAGAAACTCTGAAAGCCGGTCCCGCTATCGCGGGATTGACAACCGAGATAACGAACCTATCTTATGAGGACTGGAAGTTTACGCTGGAAAACTTGCGCAAAGCCCGGCTCTTAGCTGAAAAAATTGCAAGAGAGTCGGACACATTAGACTGCCACCCACTGATACGCGAACATTTTGGTGAGAAGCTTAAAAGTGATAATGCTGCTGCCTGGAAAGAGGCGCACCGTAGGTTGTACGAATATTACAAGGCTACTGCCAAGGAATTACCTGAAACATTTACAGAGATGCTGCCGCTTTATGCCGCGGTAGCGCACGGCTGCCAGGCGGGACTGCACCAGGAGGCGCTGGATGATGTTTACTTTAAGCGGATACAGAGGAGAGATAAAGCCTACAATACCAAAATACTCGGTGCAATAGGTGCTGAGTTGGCGGTATTATCAAATTTCTTCGATCCACCCTGGAGGCAGGCTGTCAAAAACCTCACTGAGGCAGATCAGGGATTTATTTTAAACTATGCAGGTTTTGACCTCAGGGCGTTAGGGAGATTGGGAGAAGCTATTCAATCAATGAGAAAAGGATTAGAAATACGGAAAAAACTTAAAGATTGGGGAAATGTTGCAATACAGGCGGGTAACTTAAGTGAACTAAATTTAACTTTAGGGGAAGTCAGAAAAGCGCGGGAATATGCAGAGCAGAGCGTTGAATACGCGGATAAAAGCGATTATGTATTTTTTAAGATAGTTATGCGCGCAGATCTTGCTGATGCTCTGCATCAGTCCGGTGAATTGAAAGAAGCAGAGAATTGGTTTGTAAAGGCTGAAGAAATGCAGGTGAAATTGCAGCCTGAATATCCACTGCTTTATTCGCAACGAGGCTTTCTATACTGCGATCTGCTATTAGGGCAGGGAAAATATTCAGACGTCCTGAATAGAGCAAAAGAGCTTTTGAAATGGCGTCAACCTAAAGATCCTATCCTAGATATAGCTCTTGAAAACCTCACAAGCGGACGCGCATATCTTTTACAGATTGTGAAGGAAAAGGGAACCAATTTCAGCAAGGCTGAGACTCACCTGAACGAGGCGGTGGATGGATTGCGGAAGGCAGGGACACAGGATCATCTTCCAAGAGGTTTACTGGCACGGGCAGAGCTGTATCGGGTTAAGGAGGAACTTGAGAACTGTGAACACGATTTAGAGGAGGCGATGGAGATCGCCACCTTAGGGCAGATGCGTTTGCACGAGACGGATTGCCATTTGGGGTATGTGCGGTTGTATTCAGAAAAGGGTGAGAAAGAGAAGGCGCGGGAGCATTTGGGTAAGGCCAAGAAGATGATAGACGATACGGGCTACCACCGGCGGGATGGGGAGGTTAAGAATTTAGAATTTAGAATGTAGAATTGGGAATTTTGTAGAGGTAGGGCCACCCTGCTGTTCTGATCCCCCCTTAATCCCCCCTTGAGAAAAAGGGGGGTGTCCCGCTCGGGCGGGACGACGGGAGAAAAACCAAGCGACAGAGTGGCCCGACCTCTTCAGGGTCGGGTTTCATATTACAATAGCAGCTATTTTAATCGCAGAGTGCAGGGACTCTGCGGCACAAAAAAAGCGTCAGGTCTCCACTTCGTTCAGGACCTGACGCAACGTTCAATACTGATCCCCCCTTGAAAAAAGGGGGTTCGGCGGATTCTTTCTACTTCCCATCCAAAGAATTCACGCCGCGCTCCCAGGACTTATCCAAATCTTCAACGGATTCTTTCCGCTGCTCTTTGAACAAATCGCTATTGGCTCTGGCTCCTGCTTCAAGCGCGCGGGTGCGCAAATCCGGCAGCAACGATGCGCGCAGGATTACTAAAAGCTCTTTGTCAACAGTACTGCGCAAGTTCTGACCAAACACGTAGCGAAGCCCTAAAAACCACCAGGGTAGATCCTTTAAAAAAGGTATTCCCTTGCGAAGGGTGGTATATTCTCTACTGAATAGACCACCAACCGTCGTGCTCTCCCCATTAACCAGAATAACGTCTGTCTTTGCTTCGGACTTATTAATCGTGGTGGAAACTTCATCGGGAACTGCGCTGGATCTTTCCGCCTGAATCTTCAAATGTATCAGGGGGATATTATCTTCGATTATCACTACCGGAGTAACCGTCAGGATAGTGCCCGTGGAAAAGAAGTTATCAATGATATTGCCTGCAAAATCGCGCGTCTTGATGGAAAAATCCTGACCGACCTGTATCCTTCCCTGGCGTCCGGATACAACTACTATTTGTGGCTGAGCTAATATTCTACCTAAATTTGCAGCTTCAAAAGCGCGGAACATGCCAGATATACCGATTTCACTTCCGCCGTTGTTGTTGGTGAAAGAAAAGTCACCTTCAACTATGTCATCGGAAACGCCGGTAGCTCCCTTCATCCCAATTGTGGTTGAAAACGTATTGGATGATTGCAGGAATGACCAATCTATGCCCGATTCAGCTAAAGCACTGCGATCACCTTCAAAGAATATAGCTTCGATCCGTACTTCCCTGCTTGAAAGTGTGATGTTCTCCTTGTCCGGTTCTGTTATTTCACTACCCCCAATAACCTCGTAAAACTTTTCATGTTCTTTGTACTCCAGGCGGTGTGCTTTCAAAATGACCTCAAAAGCATTCTTCCAGGGCAGATTGACAATCTGAACGTCAATTCGTCCCTGACGCTTATTCGGATCGATTATTATCTTATCTTCTTTCGCCCCGGATATTTTCGATAATATTTCGAAAGCCTCAGCAAAGGACATATCAGGGGAGAGCGTAATAATTTCATCCGCTGAAGTGTATCCAGTCGGAAGCCGATTTTGACCTGAAAGAGGGAGGGTCAAAATCCAGAGTAATAGTGAACACAATAGGAATTGTTTCATTTTGACACCAGTGCGGACGTCCGTATTGCTATTTAGTTATTCGCATCAATTTTCAATGGCACTTTTCTGGGGGGAATGAGTTTATTTAGATCGAATAAAACCGTTTTCTCATCCGGATTTATATCTACCAGATATCCTAAGTACACTTCATCACCCAAATTCAGGATTTTCAGTTCACCGTTCTGATCAGTGATGTATGCCTGAGTAGGTGTCAACGCACGCAAGTTGGCTTTGAAAACGTTAGGTAAACCACGCGTATTTGGCGGTATCTTCTGCTTTGGCCGATAGGGCGGCTTAAAGGGATCGTATGTACTACCGGGCGGTGTTAGATCCGCTACAAAAGCAACCGTTTCAAACCCCGGTCGATCCGCTGAAAAAGCCGTGAGACTCAATACGAATTTCACCCAGCGTTTTTCCGGCGTCGTATTTTCCTGATCCTGTAAGGTTTCTTCCATTTCTAAGCTGTTTATTCTAATATAGCGCGGTAGATGTTCGATATGCCAGATGAAACGATAAAGATCCAGAAAGCGCGCTTCACCATCCATTCTGTATTCAGATAGATGAATGCCGCTCGAATCCCTCTCAGCAACAGTGGTAAAATCAAAGTTCAATGTAGTCCACCTGCGCCTTAATATCTGGTCAAGGTATTGATAGGTTTCGTGCGGCGTTTCCTGGTTTGGTATAGCTTTATGCCTGTTCGTCCAAAGCTGGGTAACTGCTTCCAGTTCATCGGAGATTGTAGCTATGCCGGCTATCAGAGTTTCATCTAACTCCAATTCCTCTAAGACCTGTTTCTCCTGTTCAATCAGCGCTTTTTCCTGTTTGCTCATACGAAAATGCAATTGATACATAGCGCCCAGGATAATTAATCCCCAAAACAAGCCTAAGAACAGTGTTGTACGCCAAGCGTGTGACATTTTAATCTCCTATCCTGTCAGTTCTTTGAGTTTCCGCTGTGCCGTTTCCGTGAATTCCCCTTCAGGGAAAGCATCCAGCAATGACTCGAACTGTTTTTGAGCCTTCTCTTCGTTACCCAGTTTCAGGTAACTCATTCCCAGCATAACCATTCCAGCCTGGCGTTTGGGATTATCATTATATCGAAGTGACGTCGTGAAAGCTTCTATCGCCTCTTCATAATGCTTCTGTGAAAAAGCACATTCACCTATCCAGTAGTAAGCCGACGGCGCCTCATCGGACGTTGGATATTTGAGCACCAATTTCTTAAATTCAACCGCCGCGTTTTCAATATCACGGTTTTTTATTAAATTCATCCCATTAGCGTACAATTGAGTAATCGCCGTTGACGTTGTTTTCCTTTGTGCTAATTTTGTTTTCGGTTTATCTGCCACTTTAGATTTTGAACTGCTCACAGTTGTGCCTTTATATAGAGGCGTGAATTCACCTTTCTTGCCGGAGTTTACATTACTTCTTGTTACTGAAGCTGTTTTCTCTGACTTTTCCCTGGAGATAGTTTTATCCGATGGCTGCAAACCATCTTTTATGCTTCCGGCAATGTCCTGGTTACGATCCGAGCTGACATCGCTTACTGTTGCTATTTCCTTTTCAGGTGGTATCGGTATATTGGCGTCAAGTTCGAATTGATATTCGACTTGACCCGCTTCTGAAATAATCCTGCTGACTCTGCGCAGATTCACGCCGCTGAAACCGGCTGCTAACACGGGAATTTTATCACGGGAAAGCGATTTACCCTGCATTGTGAATCCTTCAGGAGTGGACTGAATACGCTCTATCCAGATGCGATTTATATTTTTAAAATCTGTTGATAGTTTGGCAAAGAGACGACTCCACTTGTTGGCATCGACAACTAAGGAATCCAAGAAAGACAAATTTGAATTGTTCTGATTGATCTGTGATTGGAGCTGGCTGATATATAGGAGATCCTGTTGCAAGCTTTCAATGGAACTCTGTTTTGTGCTGATGGAACTCTTGAGAGCCTGTATCTCTTTGAAGCGCGTAATGCCGAAATATGAAAGAAAGAGCATGCAGACGAATATCACTCCAAGTAGCAGGAGACCGTGCCAGGCAATTTTGAAGCTCCTCTGGTTTTCCACGATGGACGGTGGAAGTAGATCTGCCCTGATGAAGTCCGGGTTTTTCCTATCCAGGGCTTCCCATGCCATTGCCACCGGAATGGCGAAATTCGGAAATATAGCGATTTCTTCATTCTTGAGCATACCGGTATCCAATGGACCCGAGGTAATCGGCTGCACGTCAATATTGGGAAACTGTTTAGTGAAGAAATCATGGGCGCGTGTCATCCCGATTTCACCTGCCAGTACTATCTTATCGATCTCTGGAATACCAGCCTCTTCCTGCTCTAAAAGGATCTTGCTGAACAGAGTCTGACATACCTGGGGTGAATGATAACCTTCATGAATTGCTTGAATGAAGGATATGGGATCCTTTCCCTTCATGAGGATGACGCGCGAGAAGTCCGCACCGATGTAGATTACTGCGGTAATTATATCATCCGCCGGATCGATAGACAAGCGAACTAAATTTACCAGAGAAATCTCATTGGCGTTGACCTGGCAGAAGTACGGGTTGCCGCTAGAAAGAAAGTTTTTTACATCTAAGATCTCCTCCATTATAGGAATATTACCTTCAGAGACGACCACCATTAGATTATCACTATCCGTCTTGAAATGATCGACAATGGCGGTTTCTAATGAGCCACCGGCGAGAGGGGCGATCTCTTCTTGGAGTCTGCTCTTTAGCTTTTTACCATTGAGACCAAAATCACTATCAAAACTGTAATAGGTAGCCTGTCCTTCAGGGATATTTGCGGCAATTCTGGCTTGTTTCAACGGATACTTATCAAAGATGTGGATAATGCTGCTGGAGACGTCTTCTCCCTCTTCATCAAGGTCTTCGATGATATCATCGAAGCCTTCACTCTCCTGATCGGATTCGTCAAACCCCAATACATCACCCCGCTCATCTTCAATTGCAGCAGGAAATGTAACCTCGGATTTTCGTATCTTGCCAAGCCTGGTGGGTAGTACATACGATTCCAGGGAATGTATTATTATCTGGCCGTTCTCGCTACCAAGATGAGCGATACGAAGATCCTTACCATCCACCATAACGCCCAGAACTTGGTTACCCGCCGAATTTCCCAGGGGATTGATATTCATGGTGTCCCTAACCTTTAAATACTTGAATCGTCCGAATGCTAATCCGCATATTCCAACAGCTCTCTCATGCGGTTCTTATTATTTGCGTGGTCAATGGCTTCTTCTAAGCTGATTCTCTTCTCCACAACAAGGCGGCGAAGGTCCTGTTCCATGGTGTTCATCCCTTCCTTGCCGTTCTCACTGATCATCTGGTATATCTCTCCAGCGTTATCATTTTTAATCGCTGCCTTCACTGAAGAGTTGACTATGAGGATCTCTTTAGCCAATATTCGCCTGCCATCTATAGTAGGAACCAACTTTTGTGAGATAACCACCTTAAGCACGTCCGCCAATCTAATTCTGACTCTCTCCTGTTCGGAAGTTGGCATTTCACCCACTATTCTATCAATAGATTCGACCGCTGAGCCTGTGTGCAAGGTTGAAAACACCTTATGTCCCGAATCTGTGATCTCCAACGCCGTCATAATCGTATCAGAGTCTCTCATCTCACCAATCATTATAATATCCGGATCCTGCCGCAACGCCTGAATAGCGCCGTCCTTAAAACTCATGACGTCACGCCCCACCTCACGATGGCGGATGATGCAGCGATTTGATATGTGAACGCATTCCACAGGACTTGAGATAATAACTATGTGAGCATCTACTGTATTATTGTTCGCATCAATTATACTATCGAGCGTCGCGGATTTACCCGAACCGGTAATGCCGGTAACTAATATTAAACCCTGTTTTTCGTGTTTTAATGAAAGTGCCTTGGCCACATGTGGATGAAAGCCTAAATTCTTGAATGGAAGAATACTATTGTTAATACGACGCATGTTTAGGGCCAAATGATCCAAATCGAAATACATGTCCCCGCGAAAACGAGCGCTTTCACTCTTATAGCTTACCGCATAGGAAAAATCCAGATTCCGTTTATCGAATAAGAATTTCTGTTGTTGAGGTGTTAAGATATTGAGGTTTAAGATGTTAATTTGATCCAACGAATAAGCCTCCAGGTCAAATACAGGCCTCTTGTTGTTGTAAATGCGAAGCCAGATCTGGCCTAAGGAACCCTGTCCACCCAAATCAATATCGGAAGCTTCCTCTTCCACCATGCGCAGCAGAAAATTTTCAAAGAGCTGTTTTAATTGTTCCCGTTCCGGGTTCCCCAGTTTGGTGAGGCCATCTGCAATAGCCTCCATCCTTTCTACTCCGGTGAGATACTTAGATATGTTGGTTTCCAGCGAATGCAGAATCAGCAAGGCTTCTGGCAGTTCTGCAATTTCGCTGTTGGATTCTTCCTGTATCGTCACCGAATCATTCATGTCAAACGTTAATGTACTGAGTTAGTCAATAGTACCGTTTATGATCATCGAGGCGTCGCCATTAGCGCTGGTGACCATAATGGTTACTGCCGCTAAAACTGCCGGGTCAGGATCTCCCGGATTATTGTCATAGATGACGAAGCTGAAATTCGTCCAGCTTGTGGTATCCTGAGTATCCGGATAAGTTACGTCCACATCACCTAAAACACCGCCGGCTGTAGCTGAGACTTCTATTTTAGATCCATAAGAAATGGGATATCCGTGCTGATCGGAAACTCGGAAGTCATACGTTTTAGAATTACCATCATCAATAACAAAGTCTAACGTATCGTCTAGTTCTATCTGAGTCATACCTGAAAAAAGCACTTCCGTATTAGTAGTCAGAATTGTCCCGCCTTCACCCACGGTTTGCGCAGTAATTAGCCCGAATGGGTATAAAGGCGATGGCACGGGCGGTCCTGAAAAAAGTCGAACTGTGGCGAAACCGGCTGTGTCGGTTACTGCCGAACCTTCGATGATGCCCGCATCTGTGCTGAAATATACAGCAGTTCCCGAAGGCACCGGGTTGGAATACTGATCGCCCACGATAGCAATGATGCTGTCTTCGCGTCCAAAGTAGTTGTATCCGGGGAAATTAACATATCTCGGATACACTCCGAAATGCACCGGATCAGGCAGTCCTGAATGAATGGTAATGGGAACTGGCGTGCAGGATATGGTATCGGTGCCCACGATATAAGCACGAAGCTGCACGGTTCCTGCGACGGTTCCGCTGTTCAGAGTCGTGCTCACCTGACCTATAACATCGGTAGTGTCCATTTCAGGGTAGAGGTATTCACCTCCGCCAGTAGGTCCTAGAATCTCAAAATTGACCTCTGTAGGTTGACTGGCACTAAGCGGAGATCCACCGGCATCTCTCACAACGAAGGTGGCAGTGGTAACCTCGTTTGCTCCCGTACCCTGTACAGCGACAGAATCGTATTCTATGGACTCCAGAGTTATCGATGCTGGTTCACCAGTCTGGAATATGGTGATCTCAGGGACTATAATGAACGTCGATGATGATGCGAATTGCACTTTAATGATGGCCATCCCCGCATCCGTTCCCGAGTAGAAGTCCGTAGCGACACGTCCGGAATCATCAGTTACGTCTGAGGTAGGGTAGATATACGCACCGCCTCCCGGATCCAGTTGAAAATCGAATAAGACCTGCGCAGTATGCAAAGTATCAACCGCACGCCCGGACGCATCTTGAACTTCACAGACGATATGACTTATTGTGGAGCCACCAACGCCGGTTACGCTTAAGGTATCCGGTTCTATGGAAAACACAACTATACCTTCCGGTGGTCCTGAACCTGTATAGGTGGTATCTGTAATGGTGGAATCTAAATATCTTTCCAGGGTAACCGTTGGTATAGGAGAGGTCTGTCCTGCCGCTATGATTGCTTGCAGGTTGAGGGTTAAATATCCTTCCTTATAGATCTCCAGAATCACCGATTCCTGTTGGTCCTTAGGCAGTGCTATGGAAAGATCATATTCGCCCGTAGAATCAGTTTCGGTAGTTTCCATGTGGTTCTGCGTACGTACAAAAGCCATATTCACAGGTAGCAAATTTTCGGCATACTTGACAGTTCCGGTAAGGTGAGCCCATTCCTGACCTGCTTCCAGGTTGGTTGCCTGTTGGTCACATCCTAAAAAGATAAAGATGAGGAACAGTACAGGCAGCGCAGCATATTTTAGCATGTTGAAGCCTCTTGCCGGTTTCAAGAAGTGTGGGAAGCGTGTTATTTGGCGAATCCAAAATTACCCAAGAAAGAGTTCTTTGTCCGAAGGCCAGTGGCACCGTGGGGGTCGGGGCGGAACGATGCCTTCACGGTCTTCTTAGCATACGAATCGTATTCTTATCATCCGTTTCGGATTCTAAGACCGAAATTGACCTCCGGACGTTAATTCTCTTTAGAAATCCGTCTCCGCCAGGATTCTCCTATTCTCATATCGGCAGAGATCGGTTTTTTCTTTATATGGAAATGTATCTATTCGTACCATGAGACCAGCGAATTTTTTGTCATAATAGGGTAAAAAGGTGGTGCGCTGGACATGTAGCGATAATCGTATATGTAATTCTTCTGATAACCTGATATGATTCCGCTACCCCAACCCATAGTCCCTACAGAACCTCGCTTATCCTGCACAATACCACCAACAATTTCGAGTGTACCCCTGGGACTGCCCTGGTTGTAATCTTCGACCATGAAACTCCTATCCAGTGCCATCAGGGTGGCGTGGATAGTGCAGTTGTTCTGGTTAGCGGCGTTGTTGGTAACGAAAATATCATGTTGAGAGATCAATCCCAGTATGTCATCTGACGTGGGATCGGTAAGTGGATTTTGAGCGTATAGAACGTCATCGTCTATCCAGATATCGCCGTCCGCCAGCATCGTAGCCTGACCGTCCAGAGTGCCCTTGACACGAATGTCACCACCGTTGCCGGTACCTATAACACCATTAGTGCTGGATATGGTAACATTTCCCGTTGAATCTATGATCGTCACCCAATTCGGTCCAATTTTCTCCAGGTGCGTAGCGGTGTAGTCGAAAGTGCCATCGCTGATGAACTCTATCTCAATGTCTCCTTCAAAGTAAGTACCGCCATTTTGAGCTTTTCCATCGATGATAGACATGTCCACAGGTAAATCAATTCTTTCACAATTGAAGTTGGTACCGCCCTTAAATTCCGGACTTCCAACTCCAACCCAACCATTGCCTTTGGATGATACTAATCCATAAAAGACAGGATCACCCCATATATGGAATTTACCGTTTGTATGTATGGGACCATGAATTGAATCACCCGTAATAAAGTAAATTGGAGGTTCCATCTCGGTGAAATAGGCGAATTCGGAATAGGCGGATTTCCTCAGCATGACCACAGATGTCATGGCTGTGTCACCAAAAGCACCGTTCGCTGTGATCTTTATCTGCCCTAATGGGATATCAGAATTATCCGAGTTATCCTGAATCAGTGCACCTGCACAGTTGGTGTTCAATCCTTGAAATTTCTGACAATTTGTGTTAGCTATATCCTGTATCTGCACATTAGCGTATCCATCCCGCCAATCGAAATCCTGGGATAGCTGGTAAAGGCACAGATTAACCATACTACGCGTCGCATTCCTTGCTGATGCTTCAACGTATTTGTCAGAAGTGATATTCTGAGCTTCGCGTGACAGCCGTCCATGGTTTATCTTCATGGAACCACCGATAATTGCGAAACCGACCACCAATATTATGTAAAAGCGTCCCATTTTAGAGTCCTCCTACTTGATTGTTTTTAGATTTTCTAAAGTTGACTCTCTCATCGGGCTGCCTCAAATTGATATGAAAACTAACTGTCAGTATTTTACAGATTTTTTGGTCTTATAGAACCGTTCCAAACCGATCTGGCATAAACTGTATCGAACGGAAAAGCGCTTTCCAGCATGAGGTAATACTCAAGCCATTTTACCACTTTAGTATCGGTTGTGACCGCACCGCTGACATCGTGCAAAGTTACCTGAAAATCAACAACACCCAGCGATCCACCATACGACTGTCCGTTTATGGAACGATGTAAAATTCGATCTCTGGGATTAACTGTACCTGCCACTTCGGATACTGAACCTAAACTATAGTCAACTCTCTCTATGCTTCCGTTGTTCTCCAGATCAGCCCAGAATGAAATGGAACTGCTGTCGGCGCTGATAATTGCTAAGGATGGGTTGGCAACACCGTAACCAATCTTGCGAAAATCATATTCGATCTCATCGATAAGAACGGCGAGGCTTTCCTGCACCATCAGCTCCATGCGGTCTTCCATAGACATCTGAGTCATATTAGTATTAACATTGATGATCATCATTAATAGTAATCCGCCTATAAGAATCGATCCGACCAAGTCGAGCATTGCCGCCATAGCTTAACTCCTCATTTTGCGTTCTAAGAAGATGACTCTGTTACTTATCTTGCGCGTTTTAGCGAATTGAGAATTCAACGTGTTTAATATTATGTGCTTAAAATACTTTTCATCTTTATTGTTGAAGAAATCTATCAAAGCATCTCTTCGTATGGCCATTACTTTTGATGGCTCTTCAGCAATGAGATCATGGATTACTATGTGCGGTTTGAATATGTTCATCTCACCGTAGCAATCAAATTTACCCAGTTTGAAGAGTTTCGATCCATCCTGCCAGACGGTGATTTCCCCTTCAAAAACAATGTAGAGATTTTTGTCCGGAGTCCCTTTATGGAGGATTATCTCCTGGGTATCATAGGTACGCATTTTCCCCAAGTTCAGAAATTCTTTGAACATGTCAAGAGGTAGATTATTCAGCAGCGGAATGGCAGGTGGAGTAGTGTTTAAAGTAGATAGCGTTCCCTGCATCTCTTTTCTGATTCTGGTATTCTCTTCCTTTAATTTGGTTTGCTGCAACGCTAATCTCACCGTTGCCTTTAGCTCTTCCAGCACCAATGGCTTTGCTAAATAGTCATAGGCTCCATGCTTCATAGCCTCAACCGCAGAATTGACGTCGCCTAAACCAGAGAACATAATTACAGTCAGATCGGGATTCAGTTTCTTCAAATTACCTAATAATTCCAGTCCGCCCATCTTAGGCATACGGATATCTGAAATCACCAGGTTGAAATATTGCTGGCGCGCTACCTCATAAGCATCCTGTCCGTTTTCGGATGTAGTTATTTCATATTCTTCAGAGATTAGCGCTTCTCTACACACATCCCGAACAACCTTGTCATCATCAACGATCAGTATTTTTTCCTGCATCTCATCACCTGCTTTAGTCTTAGCCGCATCCGTATCAATAAAATGAATAAAGTTGCTCCATTTTTATCTGAACATTTTGTTCAGAAGCTGGATTAATCAGATAGGGCCCCGTCACCGTTACCACTAATTTCTTCACGAAAGTCTTATACCCAACCTCAGTAGTGGGATTAAGGGGGTCAATATAAGAAACGCTGCTGTTGATGTTAAAAAGCACTGATGGCATTGTTATCGAATCCCGAATGGTTGCGCCATGAAAGTCATCCATATCGTCGAACTGAGGGTAGCTTTCACCCGATTCCGGTCCTAAAGCGTTTATATTTGTCAGTTGACTCGTAAGTTGCGGTTTAGTTGTTAGACAAACCTCATCGAACGCCATCGCGCCCGCCTCGGCTAACACCTTCTCTGCTAATGACATCGCAGCCATTTCCGCATTGGTGGCGATCAAAGTTCTGTCGTTGTAAAGCAGCGACTGATTAAGCGAAGGCAGAGTTAAACTGAATATCGTCAGTGCGCCAAGTACCAACAGCATTTGCCCTGTATTTATCATCATCAACCCCTAATCTGTAATTTTACTCTGTACTAATCTTCAATTGTTGCAAAAGCTATCTCTTCGCAAGTAGTTACGCCGGATTTTATTCTCTCACGTCCGGACATGCGCAGTGTCAAACTTCCATTCTTAACTGACTCTTTTCGGACAGCATCTTCATCAATATCACTCCCAGATTCCAATATTAGACGCCTGATCTTTTTGGTGAAGAAAAGCGTTTCGTGTATTGCCGCACGACCCTTGTAGCCATAATTACATTTGTCGCATCCAACCGCTTTATAGAACATGGTGTCTTCAATCTCTTTCTCCGTGAATCCCAAACCTAACGGTACTTCAATAGACAGATCGGTATCAATAGTTCTACATTCAGTACAGAGAGTTCTGATCAGTCGTTGGGCGACAACAATGTTGATTGCATAGGAAATAAGAAATGGTTCCACTCCCATCTTGAATAAGCGTGAAATTGCTGCGGGAGCATCGTTTGTATGAAGAGTGGAAAAAGTCAAATGCCCGGTATTGGCAAGCTTGATTGCTATGTCAGCAGTCTGCTTATCACGCATCTCACCAACCATGACGATATCCGGATCATGGCGTAAAATGGCACGTATTGCTCCTTCAAAATCCAGATTATATCCAATCTTCAGTTGTCTGGCACCTCTTATCATGTATTCCACCGGATCTTCAACAGTCAACACATTCACTTCAGGACTGATGACCTGGTGCAATGCCGCTATTAGCGTGGTTGATTTCCCTGATCCAGTTGGTCCGGTAAGTATCACCATCCCTTGTGGCTTGGAAATAGCCTTCTCAAAATCTTTTCTTGATTGCTTCTGTAATCCTAACTTACCAAGATCAGTAATTACCTTGCGGTCATCAAGCACTCGGATTACGATCGATTCTAATTTACGCCTGTATTCAGCAGCCACGATGGGCACTATCGAAACACGAAACCGTAGGAGGTGACCGTCTATGTTACGCTGGATAAAACCGTCCTGAGCAGCCTCTCTCTCAAAACGATCCACGTTTCTGGAACGGTCCTTGACAACTGCTGAGATGGCTTCCGGTTTAATGCTATCCTGAGTATGCCATTTTTCCAGTTTACCATCTACGCGAAAGAGAAAATCTGAAGATCCACCTGCACCAGGGACTATGTGAATATCCGACACCCCTCTTCGCACTGCTTCAACGAGACACCCCTCTATTAAATTTGTAAGTAATGATTGATTGATCTCCTGATCTAAAACATCTTCATCAACACATTCTTCTCCACCACCGTCATCAAGATTTTCAACTGTTCCAGAAACCTCTTCAATGATCCGCAGAAATTCATTCGTCGTTGGATAGATTGTCTCTATCCACTTTTTAACAAGTTCCTTGCGTGCGTAAGCCAGCTCCAGGCGGCGAAAACCGATCTTCTGTGCTATTTTGAAACGTTCGCGATCAGTAGGGTCATCTGTAAGTATCAGTAAGGTATTTTTTTCTTTACCATCTAAACGGAACGGAAGTATATTGTTATTTATTAACTTATCTCGATGTTCCTTATCAACGGACTCATAGATGTTCTTAATCCACTGACTCCGCTGATCTGTTAATTCTTCCCTCTCTAAATCTACTTCCGAAAATGCATATATTCGCGCCAACTCTCTGTAGATCTCATGCCGGTCACAGTTAAGATCTTCTATAAGTATCTCGCCTAATTTCCTGTGAGAACCGGTTTCCGCCAATTGAATCAGAATCGCCTTATCCAACAGGTCCTGATCAATAACACCGCTATCTATCAGGAGTTCGCCGCTGCGAGTACCTCTTTTTATGTCTTCCTTTACAGCCATCAACTAACCTACACCCGGCATTTTTGGCTTTATCACGGCAGTTTCTGAACTTATTATGGTTATTGCTGTCATGACTATCATGATTGCCATGGCAATGAAAACTTGAATTAAATCTATAATGTTTCTGAGTTTGTGCGTTGTTTCTTTCTCGTAGTAATTTGCTACTTGAAGGGCTGTTTCCCTGATAGTGCCGGTTTCGGCGCCGGAATGCAACCTGGAGAGAGCGTTTTTCGTAAAAACTCCCGTCTTTTCGAGCGCCTCGACCAACCCCTGCCCTTCCTTCAGCATTAAAGGTAAAGCGACTGCCTTTATCCTGTGTTCCATATAGGGGCTCCTGCACGCTTCTGCCGCTACTCTGATGGCTTCCACATTTTCACCAGATCCTGAATAGAGCGAATAGAACACTCGACACCATATTTCAATGGACGTCTTATGCATCAAAGTTCCTATTACCGGGACTTTTATCAAGTATCTTGAAAGGAAGAAACGTCCTTTTTGTGTTGTAAAGAATCTACCTAAAAATATTCCAGCGCCTACAATCGTTCCTAAAATAAGCAGAGCTTTGTCTTGCAGCCATTCAGACATTTGCAATGTAGCTGCTGTCATGGGGGGCAGCTCGATATCGAACTTTAAGAACATGTTGGCAGTTTCCGGAAAGATGTAGGCTACGTAGAAGAGGACTGCGCCTAACAAAGCCAGCACCACTACACTGGGCATAATCAGAGCGCTCTTCAAGTTCTTCTTGAATTCTTCGTTGCGTTCTAAAACCTTAGCTGTCGCTTCGTATATTTCGACCATGTTTCCTGATTTTGAAGCGACTCCCAACATGTGGGCAGGGAACTTTCCGATAGCATCAGCTTGTTTCCCGAAAACTTCCACGCCATCCTTGCCGTCTTTCAGATCCTGATGAATTTCCTTCAGAGTCTGCTTGAGGCTTTTGTTGTCCATATCGTTGGACAGAAGATTTAATATTTCATCGTAGGGAAGTTTTTCTCGCAGAAGGTCGGCTGAAAGCCGGATGAACATAACTACATCTTTGGTGGGCGGTTTTAATTTGAGGTCAATTAGCTTCTTCTGAATGGTAACTACCGTATAGCCCATTTTTTCCAGAGCGCGGCGAACTTCATCAGAACTGAATGCCTTCTGCTGACCACTTATTGCAGCCTCACGACCTTTTCTTACTTTGTATAAAAAAGTGGCTTTGCGATTCAGGTTTCTAAGCTTGAACCGCCTGCTTTGCGCTATCTCTTCAGCTCGTCTGTTGGCATCACGTTTGTTATTCGCCGAAATGATCCCCTGGATCATACGACCGGATAACCCAATCCCCTGGTAACGAAATTCCGCCATGGTAAACCCGTCCTGTAGATACACCAATCAGATAGTAGATCTTACTATTTAGTGAACTTTGCTTATGACATAAAATCCTTAATTGAATATTTCTGACCTTGATTATTGTTTGTAGAAATAATTCTACCGGTTATTGTACTAAAAAATATTCACCAGCCGGCGGATCGTTGTAATGATCCGCCGGCTGCTATCAACGGACGTCGGTAGAGGCTGAAAGTCCGTGATAGTTTTCATTGTTGAACCTAACGGTTCGAAATTACAACCGCTATGCTGTCTGACCAAACCTGAATAGTCGCCGTACAGTTGGTTCCGTCCTTGTCACCATCTTCTGAGCCAATTCCTTTGACTGAAACGCTTGTGCCATTTCCTGCAGAGGTAATCGTATAAGCTCCGTTCTCATTGGTGGGCTGAGAGGTGAGATATGCCATCCCTGCGGCATCAGCAGACAAGAGAGTGAATGTGCCACCACCACCACCCATAGCTGTGGGGCGGCGAAAATGCTGCTGTGCACGTGAAGCCAGGTTAATAAGATCGGCAGTGACCGCATCAAGATTCGATGAAGCTGCCTGATCGGCGAACATGTTGATACCTACTATTACCGCGATTCCAACGATGATTACAGATAGAACGATGAGTAGGAGTTGTTGCTGACCCATGATACCTCCTTAAGCATTGAATTGGATTGATTAGTTATTGATTTGTTTGTCTGAGTTCGAAATTTTTACTGTAATAAACAATCATTATGCCAATTTTGTAACATTATGATAATAAAGATCATAGAATATCATTTTTATGCTTCTCAAAGAAACAGAAGTCAAAATGCGAAAATGGGATAAAAGTGTCGCATTAATGCGACGATAAATCCCATAAAGTAATAGTTAGTACTTAATAATTCAAGTGTTACGTACTTGTCATAAAATTGTGCTGATGTCGCAATTATGCGCATTTAGTGGCAGTTGGAATGAAATTCAAGAGTGTTCTAATTGAAGATTTGCCATATCGGCGAGCTCACGTGAGGAAGGTAAACCCAATTGTTTCATCTTTCTGTGGTAGTTCTGGCGGGGCAGACCGGCAGTCCGCGCCGCATCTGTGACTCTACCGTTGTGGAGTCTCAGGTTTTCAATCAGATAGCGCCGTTCAAATTCTTGTTTTGCCTGTTTTAAAGGCAGGTTGATGATAGCTGAAATCCAATCTCCGGTTTGATCCTGCAATTCGGCTGTCAGATCAGAAAGATCGAGTTGTTCACTATCTGATAACGCAACGGCTCTCTCTATGGTATTTTCTAACTGTCTTACGTTTCCGGGCCAGTCGAAAGAACAAAGGTGATGAACCGCTTTTGAAGTGATATTATGCACCGATCGTTCGAAAGCCTTGGCATACTTATCTATGAAGAACTTCGTCAGAAAGGGAATGTCTTCCTTTCTCTCACGAAGGGATGGTAAGGCGATTGTTATTACATTTAATCTATAAAACAGATCCTGTCTGAATTTGTTGTTCACTACTTCACTTTCTAAATCTTTGTTAGTTGCAGCTATGAGGCGGACTTCTGCGGTGATCTCTTCGGCGCCACCAACCCGCTGGAATGTTCTTTCCTGCAGTACACGCAAAAGCTTAACTTGTAGAGAGGCAGGAGTCTCGCCAACTTCATCTAAAAATAATGTACCTCCTTCAGCCTCTTCGAAATAGCCTCTGGATCGTCTTATGGCGCCGGTAAAAGCACCCTTTTCGTGACCAAAAAGCAGTGATTCTAAAAGTCCTTCTGGTAACCCTCCGCAGTTTACGCTGACAAATGGACCTTCGGAACGTTTGCTGTTTCTGTGCAGCGTCCTGGCTATGAGTTCTTTTCCGGTGCCTGTTTCACCGTATATAAGGGTTGTAGTGTTTATGGGCGCAACTTTGCGCACTAAAGCGAAAACTTCCTGCATCCTGGGGCTGGCGCTTACTAATCCATCCAGGCTGAATTTCTCTTCTAGCTGCTGTTTGAGAATGCGGTTTTCCATGCGCATTCTGGCAGTCGCTACCAATCTGCTGATGGCTAAACGCACTTGTTCGAAATCCTGAAAAGGCTTCTCTAAATAATCTTCAGCACCTTCCTTCATGGCTTCCACTGCCATGGCGACATTGCCGTAGGCGCTCATCATTGTAACCGCAGTTTCAGGAGAAGCCTGTTTAATCTGTGGGAGTAGTTCCAGACCGGAAATCTCCGGCATTTTGATGTCCAATAGTACGAGATCGAAGGGCTCGGATTTTATGCTGTCCAAAGCTTGCAGAGGACGCGTGGTCCACTCAACTATCCATTCCTCTGAAGCTAATGCTTCTGCTAAGAGAATGCAAATATCCGCTTCGTCATCTACTATTAAGATTCGCGCACGGCGCATAGAACAACCTGAAGATAACAGTTTACCGTTTCTCTTATCGTCACATTATCCTGAAATCTTAAAGTGATAAATGATAATTTGAGGGTTGAAGGGGTGAAATGGAAAGTCAGGTCGTGGAACTTCTTCGGTAGGAATAGTTGCAGATGTGATTATTTCTCAAATTCAGTGATTATTGCTTCGCGGGCAGTATCTGCATTCTCGCGATTGATAAGGCAGGTTATGCTGTTGAGACTGGTCGATATTAGATCAATATTTATACCACTGCACGCCAGAGCACGAAACATTCCTGCTGCCAGCCCCGGTGTCCGCGATAAACCCTGTTTAGCGATGGTAATTATTGCAATGTCTTCTTCCTGTGATATTCCTTCTGCTCGGTTTTGCGCTTCAACTATTTTTAACTCGGCGAGAGTTTTTTGGGCATCATCCCAGGAGACAGCCAGGCAGATATCCGCTGTACCACCTTCACGTGCGGTTTGAACCACTAGCTCCACATTAATGTCTTTTCGGCTCAGGCTGTCGAATATTTCAGCAGCCATGCCGGGTCGGTCGGGGACGTCGTGAAGGGTAAACTTCACCACTTCCTTATGGAGGACGATGTTGATTTCTTCTGAGAGCATATTCTATTCCAGAAAACTATACACTATTAAGTTAAGCAATATTACGGCAAATGTCAAGTTCCGTTGTCGGTATTTGTTGGTATTACAGCTAAAATGCGTTGCTTTAAATCATTTTTTCATGTATATTTTATGGTTGGATTACTGCGCTGTTAATAGATATGTTTATCGACCAGGTTAAAATCTATTTGAAGGCTGGAGACGGGGGCGCTGGAGCTCTGAGTTTCCGGAGGGAGAAGTTCGTTCCCAAGGGTGGACCGGATGGCGGTGATGGCGGGCATGGTGGTTGTATCTATTTCAGGGTAGATCCCTCTGTGCATACTTTGATGGATTTTCGCTATCGCCAGCACTTCAAGGGACAAAGCGGACGGCACGGTCTGGGTTCCAACAAAACCGGCAGGAGTGGGGAAGACCTCTACATCCCCGTGCCACCGGGGACTATCGTCAAGCAACTTGATTCTGGGAAGATCCTGGCTGACCTTGTGGATGATGGTCAGATTTTCCTGGTCGCAGAAGGGGGACGCGGCGGTCGCGGAAATGCGCGTTTTGCAACTTCGACTAATCGCGCTCCGCGCAAATTTGAGACTGGAAAACCCGGGGACGAATTAAAGGTCGAGCTGGAATTAAAACTGATCGCGGATGTGGGTCTTGTAGGCCTGCCTAATGCCGGTAAATCCACTTTGCTTTCCCGCGTATCCAACGCCCGGCCGAAGATAGCCGATTACCCCTTTACCACTTTGGAACCATACTTAGGAATTGTATCTGCCGGTGAATACCGCAGTTTCGTCATGGCTGACTTGCCCGGTTTAATCGAGGGCGCTCACCAGGGAAAGGGTTTAGGACACAGATTTCTGAAGCATATCGAGAGAACCAGAATCCTGCTTTTCCTGATAGATTCAAGCATCCCAGAGACAGCGGATGCTGTACAAACTTTAGAAGATGAGTTGGCCCAGTTTAATTCTGATTTACTGCGCCGTCCTCGCGTCGTGGCGCTATCTAAGTCGGACCTAAAGGTGGATATTGATTCAGAGAAACTCGATTATGATTGCAAAATATCTTCAGTGACCGGGGAAGGCATTACAGAACTGATAAATGACCTCTGGAATAAACTCCAGGAACTGCCGGAATGAGTAGAGATCAATCTTCACTCTTCAGTCATGGGGTCTCCCCGGGTAAGGCGATTGAAGAAGATCTTCCGGGAACTTTGGCTCTATGGAGCGTTGAAGGAGTTGGATCAGCTCGTTTTCGGGCTCTGCTGAAAGCCTTTGGCGGTCCTGTTGATGTTTTTAAAGCCACAGAGAAATCTATTTGCAGCGTGCCTGGAGTCGATACCAACACGGCCGCTGCGATTTCACAAACTTCACCAGATGGAACTGGAGAAAAACTGCTGGAGAAGCTGCAATCCTGTGGCGCTTCCGTGGTGTCCATCTGGGATGAACGGTATCCTCATCGTCTCAAGGAGATACATGACCCGCCAGCGCTGCTTTTCGTACGGGGTAGTCTACCGGATGTTGCCGAAAAGTGCATTGCCATAGTGGGGACCAGAACTCCCACCGCTTACGGCATTTCTCAGGGGCATAGCATAGCGGAACAGTTAGCGGCACGTGGAGTGGGTGTAGTCAGTGGCATGGCAAGGGGAATCGATTCTTCAGCGCATGGGGGCGCACTTCAGGCAAACGGCAGAACCTATGCAGTGTTCGGTTGCGGCATTGACCGCATATACCCCACTGAAAATAAATCGCTTGCAGAAAAAATCGAATCAAACGGCGCTTTAATTTCTGAATTTCTACCCGGCGTCAAGCCGGATGCGCGCTTCTTTCCCCGAAGAAACCGAATCATCAGTGGTTTAAGTGAGGCTGTGTTAGTGGTTCAGGGCGGAAGGGATTCCGGGGCTTTGATTACGGCAAAATTTGCACTGGATCAGAACCGGGACGTTTTCGCTCTGCCGGGAAACGTCGAAGACAGGCGTTCGGTGGGACCGCACATGTTGATAAAAGAGGGAGCCGGTCTGGTCACCTGCGCAGATGATATCCTGCAGGAGATAAATCTTTCCGCCATCGGTGAAGCAGGGAAGGACGTCTCTACACCGCTGCCTAAGTTGAACGCATCTGAAGAAGCAGTTGCGAAGTATCTATCGTTTGATCCGATTCATATAGATCAGTTGACCAGAGAGATGGATATACCGGTTAATTCCGTTCTGGCTGACCTTTTAGGATTGGAAATGAAAGGCTGGGTGGTTCAACTACCCGGTAAAATGTTTGCTATCAAGAAAAACTGACGTTACTTTATAATCTCTAACTTGGCTGTATCCGAACATATATCTTCGACTTCGCGGCATGGAACTGCCCTGGTTCGTTGCCAGGATTATGATCCTGCAAACGTTCGCAGTGCCATCCGGCAGGCTTTGGAACTGGCGGGACACCCGGAGCAATTCATTAAGTCAGGCGATAGAATCCTGCTGAAGCCAAACATGCTTTCTGCCAAGGAGCCGGAAAAGGCAGTAACGACCCATCCAGAAGTTATTACTGCCGTGGGGGAAATCGTCTTAGATTGCGGCGGCAAGGTGATTTTAGGGGATAGTCCGGCTGGACAACCCAAAAGTCTCGAAAAATACTGGCAGAAAACCGGCATGGCAGAAGCAGCAAAGCGCTTAGGAATAGAGCTGGTATCATTCGAATCGGGGAGGACTAAAAGCTTTTCAACTTTGGCAGGCCATGTTAATATTTCCTGCATTGCTTTGGAAGCGGATGGGATCATTAATTTGCCGAAATTGAAAACTCATACGCTGACCAGAATGACCGGCGCGGTGAAGAACATGTTCGGAACGGTACCTGGATTCCGCAAGGGGCACATTCACAGTTTAGCTCCGGCAGCGTTGCCGTTCTCAAGATATATCGTTGCAGTTTATCAGCATGTTAAGCCTGATCTTAATATTATGGATGCAGTTATCGGCATGGAAGGCAACGGTCCCTCAGCAGGGAAACCAAAGCATGTAGGTACCATATTGGTATCGCAAGATGCCTTTGCGATAGATAACGCTGCCGCCAGAATTATGAACATGAATAAGTCTGACCTGCCGATCTTTCAAGCAGCGGAAGAGGCTGGACTCTGGGATGGCGCTGAAGATAATCTTTTTATTGGAGGTGAGTTATCCGATTTTACTATCGATGACTTTGTTCAGCCGGACGTCAGCCGCATTGAGAGACTGCCGAAATTCGTGCAGAAGAGCCTGAGCCGATTGGTATGGATCAGACCCAAAGCAGAACCCAAATTATGCACCGCTTGTGAGCTTTGTGTAGATAACTGTCCTGAAAAAGCCATGGAAATGAATCATGAAATACCGCGGATAGACTACGATAAGTGCATAAAATGCGGCTGCTGTGATGAAGTCTGTCAGGATGGTGCTATCTATCAGGAAATGAGTCTGTTGGCTAAGTTGTTGGCGTAGGGGTGTCATCCGGGAATAAATTCCCGGACTAATGCAATGCAGTCCTACTGAAGTAGAACGCTCCAAGTTATTTTCGTCCCGCTTTGCGGGACAGCATAAAATTAGCCTGGAAATTTTCCATAGGAGTCCATCGGACATTTTCGGGCGGTGTCTTTCATATTATTCGTAGTGGTTGGTTTTTAGGGGATTATTCTTATCCCTCTTACTCCCCCTTGAAAAAAAGGGCAATATGAGTATATGCAGAGAGTGTCACTCTGAGCGAAGCGAAGAGTCTCATATCGGGGTCAGGGGCACCATAGGCGCAGGCGACCCCGACTACGGGATTCGCGTGATAGAAAGAGATTCTTCACCCCAATAAATTGGGGCTCAGAATGACAATTACACGATCATATACAATTCAAGGATCAACTTTGGTGAAATCACCTGGAGCTATCGTCTTATTTGAAGATCAAGCTGCCATAACCACCGAGCCGCTATCATTGACACGGCCGGTATGGGATTTGCGTTGTGGTATTCGTACTCTGCGGGAAAAAATACTGGCGTATTTTCCACAGGCGGCAGAGTATCATTTTACCAGGCCGTATCTTTCCGGGAATTATCCCGGTGCGAAGCCTTCTCCTGAAAAAGGAATAGATCTGCTATGGATTAACGGCTGTTTGATACCGGGTGTGAATTTCAAGCGTGTTCTCGATCTCGCGCCAGGTGATGCGTTAGTTTCTGACGGTAGAGTTATCGCTTTCTGTGGTAATCCACCTTCAGGATGGGAAGCAGGAACGGCACTTGATCTGCATGAGTTTAATTCAATAGAGGCAGTGAAACTGTCTGGGTCAGGGACACCAGGCGTGCAGGCGACCCCGACTACGGAAGCGCTGACCAATATTGGTGTTTTGGTAACCTACATCTGGGAGGCCATCGGTGCAATGAACGAGCAGATCGATATTGAAGCTCGTGAATTGCGCTCGCTGGGGCAATTAGACGGAAATGTTCATAAGAATGCATCGCTGGTTTCCGAAGAAGACATCTATTTAGCTGATGGATCAGATATAATGTCCGGCGTGGTGCTTGACGCCTCAAACGGGCCGATTGTAGCGGATGAAGGAGTCATCATTGGTTATAACTCAATTATAGAAGGTCCCGTGTATTTAGGTGCAGGATCTCAGGTGAAACCGCTGTCGCACATCAGGGGTAGCTGCTTCGGCGAACAGAGCCGCATGGGCGGCGAAGTGTCGGTTTCGATAATACAGGATTATTCCAACAAACAGCACGGTGGCTTTTTAGGGCATTCGTATATAGGATCCTGGTGCAATTTGGGGTCGGGAACGGAAACGTCCAACCTTAAAAACAATTATACTCCCGTCAAAGTTCAGGTAGGATCTAAGTTAGTGGATACCGGACAGCTTTTCGTTGGTTTGATGATGGGGGATCATTCCAAGAGCGCCATCGGGTCTGTCTTCAATACAGGAACTGTAATGGGTGTGGGAAGCATGATATTCGGAGCCGGTTTTCCGCCTCGTTACGTGCCTTCATTCAACTGGGGCGGCGCGGAAAAACTCACTAAGTATCCCTTAAAACCAACTCTGGAGACCGCTCGATCCGTGATGAGGCGCCGCCAGAAGGAATTGACTGATGGGGAAATAAAAATATTGACCTGGATTCACGAGAATAGGACGTCATAAATCAAACGAATTACGGTGTTATAGTGAAAAAGAAAATGTTTGTGATGGGTTCCCTGGTGATAATTATCGCCTTTATTGGCGGGATGAAGTTTACCGAGAACCTCTGGGCGGCGGGTGAGAGCGTCTATGAACAGATAAGCCGCTTCAACTACGTCATGCAGTTGATTCGCGACCATTACGTGGAAGAGCCGGACATGAACGTTTTATTGGAAGGCGCCATAGACGGCATGTTAGCTTCATTGGATCCTCATTCGGTTTACATCAGTCCTGAAGACCAGCAGCGGATTGCAGAGCAGTTCGCCGGTGAATTTGAGGGCATCGGCATCCGCTTTGACATACAGAACAGCATCCTGACGGTAATTAGTCCCATACCCGGTACACCGGCGGATCTTTTGGGCATTCGTTCAGGAGACCAGATAATCAAGATAAATGACGTATCCACTTTCGGAATCACCAACGAAGGGGTCTTCGAAAAACTACGTGGGCCCAAGGGAACGCAGGTGGACGTTACCGTGCGGCGTCCCGGCATGAAAGAAACTCTTGATTATACAATTACCCGCGATAAAATCCCCATCAACAGCGTGGAAACCTCGTTCATGCTGGACGCTGAAACTGGTTATATCCTTTTAAACCAGTTTACTTCCACGACCAACGAGGAGATAAAGCAGGCGCTGGAAAACATGTACCAAAACGGCATGAAGCAGCTTCTGTTCGACCTGCGCAATAACGCCGGAGGATATCTACAGCAGGCGATAGCAGTTTTAGGGGAATTTATTGGTGATAAGCAGAGGTTAGTCTACACGATGGGTCGGGAGAGTGATTCCGAGCGATCGTTCTTCGCGCCAGAAGAAGCGCCGTTTTACGATCTGCCCTTAATTGTTCTGGTTAGTCACGGAAGCGCTTCAGCTTCGGAAATTGTGGCAGGCGCCGTGCAGGATTTGGACAGGGGTTTAGTAGTGGGGCAGACCACCTTCGGAAAGGGACTGGTTCAGCAGGGGTTCCCACTGGGCGACGGTGCGGTAGTGCGCATAACTACCGAACGCTATTATACTCCCAGCGGTAGATTAATACAGCGAGCTTACGAAGACGGACTTGCTGAATACATTTCAGATGCCTATGACGAAGAAGATCCTAACGAACAGCCGGATAGCCTGAAAGAAGTTTTTGTTACTTCCAAGGGCAGAAATGTCTATGGCGGGGGAGGAATAACTCCGGATGTGAAGGCGTCAACTGATTATTTCAGCGCTTATGGCGGGCGATTGATGAGGCAGCGTATATTCTTCGAATACGCCAACGAATATTGCGCAGAGCACCCTGAAATCAACGGGGATTTTGAAGATTTTCTAAAAGATTACCAACCTACAGAAGAGATGCTTCAGGGCTTGATTGCTAAAGGTGCTGAGCACGAAATAGAGTACGATGAAGATGGATTCAACAGGGATCGGCAGTTTTTAGCTCTCTTGTTAAAAGCGGAGATGGCTCAGATCTACTGGAATAACCGAGTTTACTACTATCGGGTGCGCGCTCTGAATGACAAACAGATTCAGACGTCCTTGAATTTATTTGACCAGGCCAGGGAAGTTGCCGGGCTCTAGCGGCTAATTTGGCGCTGAAGTGATCAACGAAACTCTTCAAAAAAGAATTTGACAATAAGGTGAAAATTTGTTAAGTTAGGGTCTGAATTATAAATTTCCCACAAGTCGAAATATAAGGAGGAAGGGTATAACATGGTTGAGCTTTTCCTAAATGGTGGTCCATTTATGTGGCCCATTCTCGCTCTCTTTATTTTTGGTCTGATGTTCACATTGGAAAGATTGTGGACTTTGACCAGGGCAACTGTCAATACACGCAAGTTCGTGCTCAATATTCGTCAAGCCATGACTGATGGCGGAGTTGATGCTGCATTGGAGGTCTGCGCCAACACTCGTGGACCGGTAGCTTCGGTATTGCACGCTGGACTAATGAGGTTTGATCGCGGTCTGGACCACGTCGAAAAGGCGATAATGACTTCAGGTTCTATAGAAATGGCGTTTCTGGAGAAAAATCTAGTTTGGCTCTCCACGGTCATCGCCATTGCACCTATGTTAGGGTTTACCGGTACAGTTTCCGGGATGATCAAATCTTTCGAAGACATCGCTAAAGCCAATGACATATCCCCGTCCATCGTGGCGAGCGGCATTTCCGAAGCCTTGTTGACTACGCTTTTCGGTCTGATTGTGGCGATGATTATCCAGGTATTCCACAACTACTTCGTCTCGCGTGTTGACAAGCTCGTCATTGATATGGAAGAAGCTACTGTCGAATTGGTTGATTACATTGATGAGACGCAACGCGGCGACACTCAGGCAAATGCCGGCTAATTAGAAATAATCCGTGCAAATCGAAAAAAAGCATGCTGATTAAAAAAAGAAAAAAAGGTACTACCGAAATCTTCACCTCATCGATGGCGGATATTGCTTTCCTCTTGATGATCTTCTTTCTCGTGACGACGACAATAGACATGGATAAAGGTATAAACCTGACTCTGCCGGAGAAGGGCGGAGAACAGGTGAAGATCAAGAAAGGCAACATTGCCAACCTGTTAGTAAACGCTGCAGGTCAGATTTTACTCGACAATGAGCCCATTGACGTTACCCAGATCCAGGAGCTAATTAAGCAGAAGATCGAAGAGAAGGGTTATGACAAGGATGGCAAACCGATATTGATTGTTTCCATACAGACTGCTCGCGATACAGATTACAATACCTATATACAGGTTCTGGATAACGTAAAGGTTGCTGGTGCCACCAAGATATCCATTGCTGAACCGGAGAAGTAATCAGTTATGAAATTCGAAAAGAAACAAGGAGCCGACGCTTCTATTCCGACCGCTTCGATGCCGGATATCATCTTCATGCTGATTATCTTCTTCATGGTCACAACGGTATTCAAGGAATTCCGCGGTCTTCCCATACTTACTCCAGCGGCTCGATCCACGGAAAAAGTAGAAGCCAAACGCAACATCACATACGTTTGGACGGATAAGAACAGCCGTATTTCCATTGATGATAAGATCGTGCCGGTCAGTTCCATCTCGCAGATCGTCGGTGAGAAATACGCGGCTAACCTGCGGCTGATCGTCTCATTGAAGATAGATAAGGAAGTGAAAATGGGGCTGGTCAGCGACATACAGGAGCAGTTACGAGACGCGTACGCACTCCGTATTAACTATTCAACTCGCTTCAAATAACGCGAAGAAATGGTAAAGAAATATCCGCAAGTGGATCTGCGTCTGCAGTATCCCAAGATCATAGAGGCGTCTTTAGTTGTTGTCCTCCTGCTGATGACGCTGACATTCATATCATCCAAACAGATGGCGATTACGGCCAAAAAGGCAAAAGTCGAAGAAGTAATCATCAAAGTAGAAGACATACCCATCACCCACCAGATAAAGCGACCACCGCCTCCTGCCAGACCGACCATACCCATTGAGTCCGATGATGCGGACATTGAAGATGATATGACCATCGATGACACCGACTGGGACCTGGGCGATGAACCGCCACCACCGCCGCCAGAAGGTGGCGATATTGTTGATTTCTTCGCGGTGGAACAGAAACCGGAGTTAATCGGTGGTTCGCAAGCTATCTACGATTACATCCAGAGGAATAATCTATTTCCTGAAATGGCTGCTAATGCTGGTGTTGGTGGAGTGTGTATCATTCAGTTCATAGTCGATGAAACTGGTAAGCCGACCAACATCAAGGTCTTTCAGGAAAGACCGCAGGGGTTAGGCTTCGGTGAAGCAGGTACTAAAGCCATATCAGCCATGAAATTTAAGCCGGGGCGCCAGCGCGACCGTTTCGTGAAAGTCCCTATGCAGCAGGTAATCCGATTTGAAGTGAAGAATTACTAAGGATAAAGATACTTTTATAAAAAAAGCGCCCAGAGAAGGGTGCTTTTTTTTGTACTGGAATGTATCTCGTCGGGGTCAGGGACACCATGGTCGCAGGCGACCCCGACTACGGGATTCACAGAAGAACAAGAGATTCTTCGCTTCGCTTTCAGCGAGCTCTCCGAAGGAGTCCTATGGACAGGATGACTAGTCGATTTTTGGGACAGCCCCCTTTTTGATTGACCTATTCGATCAACTATTCAGTCACCTTAGTTCCGCTTCTAAAAGTTGCTTGTGGTAAAGTTCAGCGTACTTACCTTTTATCTTCAGCAACTTATCATGGTTGCCTCTTTCCGTTATTTTCCCTTCATGAAGCACGATAATTTGATCCGCCCATTGCAAGGTGGAAATCCGGTGAGCGACGATAAGGATCGTCTTGCCCTTCAGGAGGCTTGAGATGTTGTTGATGACGTCAGCTTCCGTGCTGGTGTCAACCGCTGAAAAACAGTCATCTAACAGGAGTATTTTCGGTTCAGCTGACAATGCTCGCGCTAGACTGGTGCGCTGTTTCTGACCTCCGGAGAGCGTGATGCCTCTTTCACCCACCCAGACGTCGTAACCGTCGGGAAATTCCTTCACGTCTTCATCGATACCGGAAGCTGATGCATATTTCAGCAGATCGCCTTCTTCATACTCTCTATCAGCGAAGAGAACGTTCCTTTCCAGTTTATCACTGAACAGGAAGCTGTCCTGAGGAACTATGGCGAGCTCTTTTCTCAGAACGTCCAGCGGGATCTCTTCTACCGGAACGTCATCTATCAAGATTTTGCCCGATGATACTTCATAGAGCCGTGGTATCAAAGACAGCAGAGTTGTTTTACCTGAACCCACATAGCCAACAATGCCCAGAGAAGATCCTGCTGGTATATCCAGGTCTATTTTCTCAAGCACGTCAGTATCGGTGTCGGGATAGGAAAAAGTGACGTTTTCAAAGCGTATATTGCCAATAATATCCCGCAATTGTCCACCTGCAACCTGATCAGATATTTCCGGCTTTATATCCATAATACGAACGATTCTACGCATGGAAGCTGACCCGCGTTGAATCATATTCAGTATCCATCCGATAGCCATCACGGGCCAGGCTAACATGGATACGTAGGCGCTGTAAGCCACAAAATCGCCTAATGATATCGTTCCAGATATGATGGCACGCCCGCCCATGTATAAAATCAGAGCCATACCCACTCCGAAAATAGAATAGAACAACGGGAACAGCATAGCCTGAATCTTGACCAGTTTCATGTTAGCTTTGAAATACTTGTTATTCAAGCTGTGAAAAAGCTCCTTCTCCGGGTCTTCCTGGCAGTAGCTGCGTACTACTCTGACGCCGGATAAATGCTCTTGAATCATGGCATTTAAATCGCTGTAACGTTCCTGGACTTGCAGGGAAAACCGAAGAATATTCTTGGCTAAAAAGTATATTAGAGTGGACAAAATGGGTGCTAGCGTCAGTACCGTTAAAGTAAGCGGGACGGACAGCGCAAACATCACGCTCAAGGCAAATGCCGCAGTCAGCAAGGTATCGACCGAATACATGACGGCGGGACCGAACACCATGCGAACAGCTTCTATGTCAGAGGTAGCGCGTGTCATCAAGTCGCCAGTCTGCTGGCGATTGTAAAAGGACGGTGATAGTACCTGCAGGTGGGCAAAGTAGCGGATGCGCATGTCGAACTCAATTCTGCGGGAAACGGAAACGATTACGCGGCGCATGAAATAACGAAATATTCCCGCAAAAAGAGCGATAATTACTATGATACCTGAATAATAGGCAATCTTGGAGGCGGTTACGCCCTGCTGCAAGTCTTCGATTCCGAACTTCAGCACCAGAGGTGTGATCACTGCAAAGAGATTGGTGAAGACGATACAGAGAAACCCTACCGAATATCCTTTCCGGTAGGGCTTCATATAGGGAATAAGTCTGCGGATAGTGTCCCGAATTGTCCAGTTGTCATGGGGTTCACTATCCGCAGATGCGGTTGATCTTCTTCCGTGAGAATACCTGGTGTGTCCGGTTGCGTGTTTCAAAATCCCTTCGTTTCGTTTACTTGACCAGGAGTAATTTATGCACCGTGGGTTGATCCTGATAAATTAAACGGGCGAAGTAGATTCCGGATCCCAGGTTTGATCCGTCAAATTCGAAGCGGTGCCAGCCAGCGTTTACTTTACCGCTGTAAAGTTCTGCTACGCGCTGTCCCCTGACGTTGAATATCTCCAGTTCCACCTTTCCTGCAACCGGAATAGCGAACCTCAGCATTGTTGTTGGATTGAACGGATTGGGGTAAGGCTCTGCGAAGGTGAACTCATCAGGTATCTGCATCACCGTTCCGGGATCAGGTAGCGGTGGTACGTACAGGAAACTGGGTGGTGGATCGGTGGTCCACTTGATGGCTAAGCTGTCTTCAATCCCATTTACTGTGAATGCGAAAGTCATACCATATGAGTACTCGATGCCAATGTTTTGATCTGGACTCTCTAGACCAACAGAACAGTACTGAAGGCCAAAGATGGATAGACTTCGATAGTAGAACATGAATTCACTATCGCCGGTCAGGGTTGGTTGTTCTGTTGGGTCGAAGAGTACAATCTGGAACGTTTCCTTGAAGATGGGCGAGAAGTCATTTGAGACACCGTTATATTCTATGTAGAGCTTTCCATTAACATCATCGTAATAACTGCATATCTTCCCGGTTTCTGATGTGGGATTCCATAAATCAAGCCACATAGGAGCGATTATTCCTGTAATTTCATCCTCATAGGGAAAGTGCTGGTAATCAGGTGCGACTGCAGATGTTACCCCCGGCATGATCCAACCGTCGGCGCTCACAGTCAAGCTATCGAAATCTTCACCCCAATACGTGAACGTGAAGGGAAGTTCGATCTTCAATGTTTGTGTTTCATAGGAGAATGGGAGGACATATCCCGGACCACCCGAATCAGGATCGATCTCGAACCATTCGTAGGTTGGGCATTCTTCGTATAAGGTATCCAGCGATTCATAACCGAAGTAGGTTTCCAGGGAATCGAATGTGGGGTCGCCTTCAAAGATTTGCCCTATGGGAAGAACAAAGGAAACCGAATCTTCATAGAAGTAGGTTGCCTGTTCTGAACTGATCTTCATCCAGAATTCAGCCTCATAGTACATAGGCGCGTACAAGCTGGCACTCACTATGAAGGAATCCTGCGGAGAAGCATAGTAGCTCAGGTACATTGAACCCGCATTAAAAGGACCTATGTCAATCGTGCCGTCTATTATTTCGATGTAAGGATCATCAGTGTGAAGTTCTAGGACGGCATCATCTATGTCAACGAAACCGTTGTTATAAACACCGATGAACATTTCGCAAGTTTCACCTCGGTCTATCAGTCCATTGGTATAAATGTCAGGCGCTGCATAAATGTAGCTTAATATAGGTGTTACCAGGGGTACGTCCACATAAGAGGTCCAGCAGGAATCCAATGCATCGGAGACGTCTATCTGGAACTCCAGAGAATCCCCAACTGTATAGTTTTCCGGATCGACTGAAATTACGAAATTCGGAGTTCCCATCATGGTGGCTTCTGCAGGAATGTCACCGAAGTATGAGCTGTTCTGTATTACGATTGCTGTCGGACTCAGGCTGGTCAAGATGGCATTAACTTCTGATGCATCATTCAATCCCCAGTTTCTAACTGTCTCGATCCAGTCGGCTGATTCGCCCGGGGATATGCCTCCATCTCCGTTTCCACCCATAGAATCATCAAGTTCGAAGTCATAGTGTAGCACATAAGCCTGATCACCTATTACTGCTATGCTATCAACTATAGGGGCGTGATTGTGTGCAGTAACCGTGAAATAAACGAAGGAAGATTCAGTGTTGGTATCCCAATCCAGCTCTACCTCGCCGTTGGCATCGGTGAGATCAACAGATTGAAAATCTTCCGGGTGGTAGAGGCAGACCTGGGCACCTTCAAAGGGCAAGCCAGCGCCGTCTTGAATGGTAAAAGTCAGGGAAAAGCTACCCTGTCCCAGTGCTACGGGAATTGTTTCTGCTGTCTGCAATCCAGCAGGGACGTTGTTGTAGGGTTTCAGTTCTGGATCGGAGAAGAGATAATACTGGTTGAATGCCACTCGCAGTATTTCCTCTATGTCCGGATCAAGAGGAATGTAATCATCGAAGGCATCATACATGAACAGCTTGCTGTCAATTAGGGATGCTCCTATTCGTGGTTCTGATTCTACGAAGATCGATTCATAGAGTCCAATATCAAGGGAATCATTGTAAAAGGTATGCGTGTTCCAACCTGGACCTATAAACGCAATAGCACCGCGATGGTTGGTCATAGTGCCAACAACCCACATCCAGGCTTCTCCGAAGCAGATGCCGGGATCACCGAAGAGTCCCACACCACAACCGATACCGGTCACAACGGGAAGCATGAAGGAATTCTGTAATTCCAGTACATGATCTATATAGAAATTATTCCCAGCCCAACCGAAACTCCAACCTGCGCCGCGGTGGTTAACATAACTCAAACCGTCATTTACCCACTGCACAAGTTGGTCTGGTGAATAAGGATCGAAGAGCGTATCGACCTCGGCAAATCCGAAGTTCAACATAAGATCCTTAGTGTAAAGTTTAGTTTCACGTTGAGTCAGGTTTGTGGGATCATATAGTGGGCCCTGAGCAGTAACCGCAGAGTGCTGATACCAATCTGTTTGGTCCAAAGTTGGAGCCATTTCATAACGCATAGTCTTTGCGGACACATAGGCATAGGAATAGCCTTCATTGGGTAAAGGCCAACGCGCTAAGATAATATCCGGGAAGAAATCCGATCCATCAACGCAGGCGAAGTAGTTATCATCTAAGTAGGTACCCGGAACGGAAGCGGTTGAAAACATCGTGTGGGGATCGTCAGTCCAGTCCGCTCTGACTGGGAGTACGGTTTCATCGCCCGCAAGCAGGACGAAATCGGGTGGGTTTAGCCAGGTGTCGTACGCTTCCTGGATGTAATCCTTCATCCCTTCAAAATCGTCGGCTGTGATGCCAATTTCCGTCAATGTCGAGAGCGTTACTTCCAGCCCCTTGCGGCGCTTCCATTCTGCGAAAGGCGTGATTATCTCCTGGGCAAAATCCGGGCATATTATCAGCATGTGTTCCTGTTCAAAATCATCCGTGGCGTTTACACCTGGTGGATTCACTACAAAGGAGCTGATTATTCCATCGAAAGCCTGTGATCGTCTATCCTGATAAACTTCGTTTATTCCGGTGCCGGAAGCGGATATCATTATATCCATTTCTTCGACTGCTTCTGAACCGGAATCTCCCTGTATGACGGGGTGTATCGTCACAGAGGCAACGCGGACTCCCCGAATGATTGCAGGTTCCCCTATTTGGGCGCACTCTGAAATTGTATGTAAAATGCCATCAGAAGTAAAAACACGTACTTTGGCCGAAGGTTGACCCAGGTCGGGCAGTGTCACCCAGAAACTGAGCGCTTCATCACCGGTAATTTCACCGGCAGATTGCCAGTATTCTGCAAAATCCAGATGGATGATGGAACCGTTTGCTGGGTTGCCGCTGATACGCATCTCAACCATTTCTTTGGGGATCGGCACCAGAGCGTTTGAAACTGATGTTAGAAAACTGCAGGTAACAACTGCTACAACGATATGAAGGAAGGTCATACGGGGGATACACATTTTGTTTACCTCGAGGTTTTAATTCACAGATTTATAAAGATGGTAGCAAGAATACTGCCATTAAATTGCAGGATAATGAAACTTTTTCTGTAGGATTTTCGATTCAGGATAAAAATAAAGTGAAGTTGGGCGACTTATTTATTAGATGCTTTAAATATCCAGAGGTTACAGATTAGATAGTTAGCCAGAGCACCGAAACCGATACCGATTGCGTAAGCCAATTTATCCCAGAAGCCCATAAACCTTGTTAAAACAAACAGCATCAACAATTGCGCCAGCATGGCTACCAGTCCACTGGATAGGTGGAAAGCTAAGAATCGTTTGAACCACTGCTTTCGACCACCCGTCGAGCGATCTCTGAAAGTCCAGCGATCGTTCAAAATGAAATTATTGAGAATGGACAGTTCGATAGCGATGGCGCCAGCTATAATATCATAGATACCGACAACGTCGTGCAGGAGAGTATAGAATCCCAGATTGACGAGGACGCCAATTAGTCCCACTATGCCAAAGCGGAAAAAGCGGTTGGCATGTCCACTTAAGAACGACTGCTCGTCAGGTTTTTCTATTATTGTAGTAATAGTGAACTCACTTTATCGTATTGCTATAAATAACTGCATTAATGTAATAATATATACGAGCAAAATCAAGTATAATAACAGAGAACCCCCGCCCTTCAGGGCGGGGGTGATCAAGCGGAATTACCGACCGTGGGCAGACTGCAACCACCCCATCTGTCCGGCAGTTACACCGGCCGGTCTCCGCAATTCTATATTAACTAATGATCAGTAAGTGTTAAAGTTGTCTCTTCTAGACGTTTTAGCAACTCCCTGGCTTCGTGGGCTGGGATCCAATCTTCATCAGCGCCATCAGTAGATATTAGAAATGCTTTTAGCAGATCCTTCGCCTGGTCATACTGATCGCTTTTCATTAAGACTTTTGCCTGAAGAATGGTAACGTCAGGATCGTTGGGATTCGTTTCTATGAATGGTTCCAATGTCAGCAAGGCGGCCTGATAATCCCCCAGATCATGTTCCAAACCCGCCTTGAAAAATGTCCAGAACATCTTCGCTTCGAAGTTCTTTTCATGTTCGATAAGGGCAGCAGTTTGCTCTTTTGCCTGGATAAGTTTTCCACTGGCACGATCGTGGAAAACTCGAAGCATCTCCAATCTACGATTGATTCCTTCGCTCTTGCAGGACATGCTAATATACTCTTTATAGTTCTCAGACGTTACTTCAATAGAATCCCCACCAGCTTCCCGGATAATCTCAAAGAGATATCTTTCAAGTTTGTCAATCAATTCCATGATCTCAGCGTCCCTGTTGATATCCGAATATAGATAGGCCAAATGTTCGAGAACCATGTTCTTGTAAAACTTCTCCGGACTGTGAACGCGCTTCAATGATTCTATGCCTTCTGCATATTTTCTTTGCGTTCTGAACAGTTCTGTCGTTGCCGTTATTACCTGATTCTTCATCCATTCATTCGGAGCTAATTCAATGGCACGATTTAAATGCTGTTCAGTTTGTTTTAAGCGACCCAATCGTAGATTAGCTGTAGCCAGGTGCAGATAAATAGCGTGTCCTAAGTTGTTAGGTTCTGCCGCTAAATTCGGTTTTACGGAGAGAGCGCTGCGAAGGTGATCGATCGCCTCTCTATAGCGACCCACTCTGATGAGAATGTCGCCCAAAGAATCATGAGGATTTGCCTGATCGGGTGCAATGAATACGTATTTCTTCATGTATTCAATGGCTTTTTTTAGATCCCCAATGGTAGCATGCAGATAACCCAACTCATTGTAAATTAAAGCATAGTTGGGGTTGATTTGATAGGCGGTCTCGTATTCTTCAATCGCCTCAACAATCTTGTTTTCCTTCCAATAGATGCCAGCTTTATATAGATGAGGGTCTAATTCTTCCGGAAATTCCTTTAGCATATAGTCCAGGATTTCGTCGAAATTGTCGCAATCATCGCGCAATCCACAGGTGACCAGGTGAATATTCAGGCGTTCTCTTTCAGGCAGGTCTTGTGATAAGTCGAAGGCTAAATCAGCGGCGATTGAGGCTTCTTCCTTTTGCCCTAATATCGCATAGTACTTACTCAGGTAAGCCCAGGCGGAAGCGAAAGAGCTATCCAGCATTACAGCCGCTTCTAAGTTCTCCAGCGCCTCGTTGTTGTAGAGGCGGTTGGCGTCCTCGATGCCAGCTAAGAAGTAATTATAGGCTTGATCGGATTTGGTCGTTACCTTACGGTCGGTCTGTAATGATAGCGCCAGAGAGATTATCACTATCAGCGCCAGCAGACCAATGATCACTTTTACTCTCATAAGAGTAGAATTACCTTAAATTAGGGGATAATCAAGGGATGTTATCGCAAGATAGGTGCCAGAATGGAGGAGTTATTAGAAAAAGGTATTACAACGTCTGTCAAGATACATACGGGGAGGTCAGATATTCCTATCTGACAGGTGGCTTAATAGACAGACAAGGATGTCCGCCATCCCCTGTCTCCCCATTTTAGTTGTAGGGCACTCGGGTTAGCTCGATGTAAGAGAGATTTTCTTTCCACCCTGTTCAATTTGCTACAGATTTATGAGAATGAGTAGCATTTAGCAACAATCATTCTTCCGATTTGTTTTCCGCTTTAAGCTGATATTGTTCTATCTTTCTGTCGAGGGTAGTGCGGGCTATGCTTAAGACTTCGCAGGTTCTCTTCTTATTCCAGTTATTGTGTTGCAAGACCTTGAGAATGTAATCGCGTTCTGCTTCAGCCAGAGTGCTAAACGGCATGAGGGATACAGTATCAGAGGGTGTGGCGGCGGTCTCAGCAGTTTCTTCAAAATCGTCCGGTATGAGAACTTCTCCTCTGCACAGGACGATCGCTCGGCGCAGCCGGTTTTCGAGTTCCCGTACGTTGCCTCTCCAGGTCATACCGGTCAGCATGTTGATTAAGCTAGGCGATACTTTGCGCACGTTGGTGCCCAAATCCCTGTTGATCTTCTCAATTAAGTATTCAATCAATAGGGGAATATCCTCCCGTCGGTTTCGTAGCGGTGGAACGTTTAATTCAACCACACGGAGGCGGTAGTACAGATCTTCCCGGAAATTTTCCAATTCGAGAAGTCTCTCCAAATCCTGATGTGTAGCCGCTATAATTCGTGCTTCAGAACGTAGTAAACGGTTGCCGCCGACACGTTCGAAGGTCCTTTCCTGGATAACTCGTAACAGCTTGGTTTGTAGCTGCAGGGGCATATCACCGATTTCATCTAAAAAGATGGTTCCTTCACCAGCCAACTCAAATTTTCCTTTGCTCTGTGTTACCGCTCCGGTGAATGATCCTTTCTCATGTCCGAAAAGTTCCGATTCAATCAGGTTTTCCGGGATAGCCGTGCAGTTGATAGGGATAAAGGGATGATCTCTGTAGGGGCTGTTATAATGGATGGCTTTAGCGATCAGCTCTTTTCCAGTGCCGGAATCTCCCCTGATTAATACTGTTACATTAGATTTGGACACTGCGCCGATTATTTTGAAGACTTCCAGCATACCGGATGATTTACCGATTATGTTGTCGATACGAAAATCCTTGCCGATCGTATTGGCAAATCCATCGAGGCGTCTGCTCATATCCTGTGTCTCGAGCGCTCGCTGTATGGTGATCTCAAGATCGATCAGATCGATCGGTTTGCGCACGTATTCATAAGCGCCCGATTGAATGGCTTTAACCGTAGTCTGCATATCATCATAAGCAGTGATCATGATTACCTGGAGGTCGGGATTCTGCTTTCTGGCAAGTTTCAGGAATTCCAGGCCGTCCATGCGGGGCATGCGGATGTCACAGATCACTAAATCCGGATGTTCAGCATTGACGATATTTAGAGCTTCCTGCCCGTCAGCGGCTTCTGAGAATTGCCAGCCATCCCTGTGCAAGTTCAGCATAATGGATTCTCGGCTGGAAGCGTCGTCATCTACTATTAATATCTGCTTCATCTATTTCTCCAGTTTCTTCTCTTGATAAACAGGCAACGTGATGGTGAATTCAGCTCCCTCCTTCAGAGTGGACTTCACCGTAATTTCACCATTCATCTCCTGGATGAACTTCTGAGCATTCGCAAGACCCAGGCCAGTTCCATCTGCCTTGGTAGTGAAGAAGGGATTGAATATGGAACTTACGTCCTCTTCAGCAATGCCCGGGCCGTTATCGTTGAAAATCAGATCAACTTTCCCTGAAAAGACTCTTCCCGTGATTTCCAGCCGCCCCTTTGTCCCCATCGCATCTGCTGCATTCACAATCAGATTTTTGCAAATTTGGTGGAGCTTTTCACGGTCAGCGGCGACCTTAGGAAAGTTCTCCGGGAAATTTAAAACAATCTTATGCTCGGCTGCCTTTAAGTCAGGTGATAACAACTCTGCCGTTCGGTAGATCACCTCTTCCGGTTGTACCGGTTCTATTTTCAAGCCGGATGGTCGGGCATAGATCAGCACGTCATGGACGATATGATCAAGATGATCTATCTCCCGCTGGATAATATCCAACCTGCGTTTATTCATCTGATCAGGTCGCATGTTGCGCGCCAATCCCTGAATGTTAAGCTTAATGGAAGAGAGAGGGTTGCGAATTTCATGCGCTACGCCGCTCGCCAATTGCCCTAAACTCACCAGCTTCTCAGCCTCAAAAAGCCTTTGGTTTGCTTCAAAGATTGACTTTAGTAACTGTATGTTCTCTATAGCTAAACCAGCCTGTCCGCAGAAAGCTTCAAGTGCTTCAAGTTCGTTGATTGCGTACTTCTCGCCGGATCGTTTGGCGTCTAAAGACAGGAGTCCGACAATTTTGTCATGGCTGAATATGGGGAGCTTCAGATGGTCGGGTGAACGCTCTAACTGCACGCCCTGAACACCGCCAATATGAATGTTATCAGTGGTTATATTTTTACCGTTGCACTGGATAAATTCAGCGGCGAAATCTACGGGTTCATCTTCATTCAGCTTGTAGATCCTCTCGTCGGTTTTACCCTTCTGCAGTGTGAACTGATTGACTTCGATGGCGCCAGGGCGGTCTGTAATGATGGAAAGACTCGATTTTTCCGGTTGGAATATCTCATCAACTGCATGGAGTGTGGCACGAGCCAGTTTGCCCATTTCCTCGATATTGCGGAATGATCTGGATAATTTATCCAGAGTACTCTGACGGTGATAATCCGAGCGAAAGAAGAGGCGGTTGATTACCTGTTGTAAGCGCGAACGAACCGGTTCGAAACTTATGGCGAATACCAGCACGAATAATACTCCGAAGAAACCGCCACCAAAGGGAGTAACCCGTTCCACCCAGCCACCCAAAACGTGGACTATAACCATATAAACGCCGATGAATAAGCCCGTCAGCAGAGAATAGAGGATGCTTCGTTTGATTATTACCTGTATTCGCAACAATCTATAACGAATGATAGAGTAAGCAAACGAAAGTGGAATTACAGCCAGAGGAACCACCCCTATAGAGAACAGATTGCGCTGTTCGAAAATGCCAGCGCCTAAGACTGAGAATATCATGAAAGGAGACAAGCCGATGAAGGTACCCCAGAGAACAAGCTTGATCTGCCTGCGTTCCAAGGGATCGGTTGTACTTAAGTAGGAGTGCATTAACGCCCACAAACCAGCTATCAGATAGATCCCTAAAATTGCCCATAATTCAATCTGAACGCCGAACAGTTCCTGTTCCCAGAGACCGCCACCAAAATATTGTGATAGCGTATAGGCAAAATGCCTGATCCAGGGGATCAGATACAGCGCTGGAATCAGTGCCTTGAAGCGGTTTAAAATCGGTTTACGCTTGGGAAACAATAGAAAGAAATGAAGAAACAGGGGTCCTAAAAATGTTAACCCCCAACTTGCTGCATTCTGTACCAAGAGATCGATCCAGTAGTAAGGGCTGCCTCGGAAACTACAGGTGAGAACCAGCAGAAAGCAGAGATTCATCAACAGGAATATGCGCGCAGGCGGGGAATTTGGCTGCTTCAGGCAGGTGTACAAGCCGACACCCAAGAAAACAAAGCCGACTAAGGCACTGTAGAGCAGGGTGTTGTCACCCGTGCGGTAAGGATGCGGCGTTAATTCTAAAGTGATAATCTCATCACCGCGCTGAATCAGGTAGGGAATTCTGAATCCAATCTGGAGTCCCATCAAGATGGAAGCGGCTTCCCCGGGGTTCCTGACCAGAACGTGGTTTATTCCTAATATCTGGTCTCCCACTTTTAAGCCGGCTTTTTCCCCGGGACCGGCGGTAACTATCGATTCTACAATTACATGGTCGAGGCCTAAACGCCAGATCAGACCGTCGGTCGGTTTGGAGGTCATACCGTCAAAAACAGCGATTATGCTGATCATCCCAACCGTAAAAGTGAGAGCAAGGAACAGAAAACGTATGTATCTTGTTGAAATCATTATTCAGTAATGGGAATTAAACCCCGGTCTTTATTTAAAGATATTTCGGTGAGCAAAAGTTTCCATGAAGCCGCATTGTCTTCGTTAATGCAAGAACGGTTCCATAAAAAAGTGCCTCAATACTCAGGTGAGTATGAGACACTAATGTCATTTAAGCTGCTAAGTGCTTCTTTAGAATTTCGCTGATTCTACTTACTGGGGAGAATGCGAAAAACAGATGTGCCACATGTGGAGCACTTGCCCTTCATGGCAGGACGTCCGTTCTTCATAGTGATTTTCTGTGCGTCTTTCAGCTCGACCTTGGCTTTGCATTTAACACAATAACCTGTTGTACCGTCGGCCATAATTCGTACCTCCTGTGTCGAAATTAGTGTTTTTTGTTGGCTTTGGCGGGTAATATAGCCAAGGCAATTATTTTATGCAAGTAAAAATTTCAGTATTTACAGAATTTTATTATTTATAACTCACTGATATTTAAATATATAGTAAATTCAGTCGGTTAGCCTGTTTCAAATACGATGAAAAGCTCTTTTCAAATAGCGTTAATTGCCGTGTTTATTAATTTATCAATTCCTCTTCAGCAGGTTTTCCAATGTGAAGCTGCTGACGAAGGAACCTGCCCGTATATGAAAGCTCAGACTTAGCTAAACTTTCAGGCGTTCCCCGTGCAATTATACGACCACCTTCATCGCCACCTTCCGGACCCAGATCTACGATATAATCAGCAGTCTTTATCACATCTAAGTTGTGTTCTATCACTAATACGGTATTACCCTTTTCCACCAATTCATGGAGGACTGACAACAGAAGTCTTATATCAGCAAAGTGGAGACCGGTTGTCGGTTCGTCCAGCAGGTAGAGCGTGTTGCCGGTCTGGATTTTTGATAGCTCAGTTGACAATTTGACCCGCTGAGCCTCACCGCCAGATAAAGTCGTTGCCTGCTGACCTAAATGAATGTACCCCAGACCCACTCTGACGATAGTCTCTAATTTCCTTCGTATGACCGGATGAGCATGGAAGAACTCCAGCGCCTCTTCCGCCGTCATATCCAGGACGTCGGCGATGGATTTGCCGCGATATTTAATCTCTAGAGTTTCGCGGTTGTAGCGCTTGCTTTTGCATACTTCACAGGGGATGTACACATCGGGCAAGAAGTGCATTTCAATCTTTATGATACCGTCACCATGGCAGGCTTCGCAGCGACCACCTTTAACATTGAAGCTGAACCGTCCGGGTTTATAACCGCGTTTTTTGGATTCTTTCAACTCTGAAAAGAGGTCTCGGATAGGAGTGAAGAGGCCGGTGTAAGTTGCAGGGTTAGAACGAGGGGTACGCCCGATGGGTGATTGGTCAATGTTGATCACCTTATCAACGAATTCCACGCCAGTCAGGCGTTTGAAAGGCAGCGGTTTATCCTTGGATTTATATATATTTCGACAGAGGGCTTTGTACAACGTTTCGTTCAGTAGTGTGGACTTCCCTGACCCGGAGACACCGGTGACGCATACGAAACTGCCCAAAGATAGATGCAGATTCACGGATTTCAGGTTATTTCCGGTTGCTCCGAACAGGGAAAGCCTCTTCTTATTTCCCTTGCGGCGTTTTGGTGGGATCTCTATCTGTTCCTTTCCTGATAGAAAGCGCCCTGTTATGGATTTGTCATCTGCTGCTACCTCTGAGGGTCTTCCGAAAGATACCACTTGTCCACCATGTCTGCCAGCGCCTGGTCCTAAGTCAACGATAATATCCGCGGAATTAATCATTTCGTGGTCGTGTTCCACCACGATGATGGTATTACCCTGATCGCGAAGATGTTTCAGAGTTTCGATCAGGCGCTTGTTATCACGCTGGTGCAAGCCGATGGATGGCTCATCTAAGATGTATAGCACACCGACTAGTTGTGAACCGATTTGAGTGGCTAAACGAATGCGCTGTGCTTCTCCACCGGAAATCGTGCCAGCGGAACGGTCCAAGGTTAAATAATCCAAACCGACGTCAACTAAGAACTGCAAGCGGGCGTTGATCTCTTTTAAAATCTGCTGGGAGATCTTCTGCTCTATTGAACTAAGCTTTATGTTCTGGAAAAAGCGTAATGAATCCTTTATGGAGAGTTCAGTAAGGTTTGAGATATTATAATCAGCGACCTTCACAGAGAGGGCTTCGGGTTTCAGACGCCCGCCTTTGCATCCAGGGCAGGGGAGAGCGCTCATGAAGCCTTCTATCCATTCCCGAATGCCGGTGGAAGTTGTCTGGCGGTAGCGCCTTTTCAGGTTAGGAATAACCCCTTCCCACACGCCTGTGTGTTCCCAGGAACCGCGTCCGCCTTTGTGTATCAGTTTAAAACGTATCTCTTCTTTTCCGGAACCGTAAAGACAGATATCCTGATCTTTTTTGGCAAGCTTAGAAAAAGGACCGCTCAGTGAGAAGTTGAAATGATCCGCTACGGTTTCCAGCATGCGGAGCCACATGGTTTCGTTCCAGTTGCTTAAAGTAGCGATAGCTCCATTTCTGACCGAGATGAAAGGATCGGGAACAATCCTCTGGGGATCAATTTCCAGGGTAAATCCCAAACCGGAACAGGTGGAACAAGCGCCATAGGGGCTGTTGAAAGAGAAACTGCGGGGTTCTAATTCTTCATAACTGATGCCGCAATCAGGGCAGTTGTAATGCTCGGAAAATAGTATTTCTGAACCCCCCTGGACGTCCACGATAACCAATCCTGACGACAGGCGAAGAGCGGTTTCCACTGAATCGGTCAAGCGTATGCGCAGATCGCCCTCTACTGCCAGGCGGTCAATCACTACATCTATATTATGCTTCTTGTTTTTGTCCAGAGAGATCGTTTCATCCAGCGAACGAGTTTTACCATCAATCCGTACCCTTAAGTAACCGTCCCGCTTCAGCCCGCTTAAAATTTCGCGATATTCGCCTTTTCTCCCTCGAACTATGGGAGCCAATACTACGAAACGAGTACCGGATTCCAATTCTAACACTCGATCAACGATGTTTTGTACGGATTGTTTCTCTATAGGGCGACCGCACTCGTAGCAGTATGCTTTGCCTATACGAGCATAGAGAAGACGCAAATAGTCATAAATTTCCGTAACGGTTGCTACTGTGGAACGGGGATTTCTGTGAGTGGATTTCTGTTCTATGGAAATAGCAGGTGAAAGACCCTCTATGAAATCTACGTCCGGTTTTTCCATTAGACCTAAGAATTGGCGGGCATAGGCGGATAGCGATTCCACGTAGCGGCGTTGACCTTCGGCGTATAGAGTATCAAAGGCTAACGACGACTTCCCTGAACCGGAAATGCCGGTAATAACTATCAGCTTATTACGGGGGAGAGTCAGATCTATGTTTTTCAGGTTATGCTCTCGAGCGCCCTTGATTACTATGGAGTCGGAAAAAGGTGGATTGGTCATGGTGTAGATTATAGTAATCTTATACCGCGAGGAAATGAATTTCCTCGCTAATTAATGCTGTCCCACTGAAGTGGGACGCTTAATGAGTTTTCGTCCGTCAGCCGACGGACTGCTCCGTAAAAATCTGTTTACCCTTACAATCTACGAAATCTCTTCTTTCAAAGCAACGCTTCATGAATGAAAATGAGATTGGGGGAGAACTCTGCGCTTTCGGCACTGGACTGAAGTTCCAGTGCTCACGCTTTAAATTCAATTGACTAAAGTCAATGAGAGTCTTTTTTGTTACTATCCGTGCCGTAGAGTCCCTGCACTCGGCTGCGATATTAGCTACTGACTACAGGGAGTCAGCAGCACAAAAAACGAAGTTAACCGAAGAGGAACGGGTTTTGCTTATGAATAAATTGCGCTTGACTTTTAAGGAGAATAGCTTTACTTTGTAGCGTATAACCTGAAAATGAGGTACAGGACAGATGAAGAAAGCAATTATACTACTATCACTGTTTGTAATAGCGTACAGCGCTTCGGCGCACGAGATCACGGGTGAGATAAGCATTGGATTTATAGATCCATATGACAGACTGGCGCCGGGATTCTGCGGATCGTTCACACCTGAATACTTAGAGGGGAAATGGCTTTCCCTGGGCGCGGGGCTGGCTTTGAACATATCCAACAGGTTCAATTACGAGACCACTCCGGCTGATTCGATCCCCGGTTTTAGTGATTGGTGGGAATTTGAGGAGAGGTTAGTTGAATTGGTGAACTTCGATTTCTTTTTGGAAGGTCGCTTGAAGTTCTTCGGGCATTCTGAGGATGCACATTGGAAGGGATGGTTAACTTTAAACAGTGGCGTTATTATCCAATCGAGCTCTGGTATTGTTTACATCACTCAGTTTGAGGTGGATGCGCAGGATAATATTATTGACATGTTACAGTACACGTCGCGTTCAACAAACAAGTACAGAACCGACTTATATTTAACGCCAGGTGTGCTAATCGGTATTGGTAATTTCGTGGTAGGATATAAGCAGTGGTTTTATCCCGGTAACTCTGTGCTTGAACTGGGCAAACCGGGACAGACTTTGGGTACGTTCAGGATTGGGTACAGGTTTATTTGGTGAAGAGGGGACTCCTACAGCAATCTCAATATTTAGAAATACGCACCGCATCATCGGATAATTGTCATAGTGCAGAAGATTATCAATAAAACGCTGGCGATGATGCTCAGCAACCCGAAATAGATGCCCTTAGCCTTCCGTTTCCATATCTGCCAAAGAGAATATACACCCAGTAATAAAGGGGGAATTGGCAGGAGAACTATTATAACGTTAAGAAGAAAGTCAGGCAGGTATTGCCAGAAGCGGAATATGAGATCAATCCCTCCTGAGAAACCGGATTTGATGGTAAGCCAGAAGAGCAGCGGGGGCAGTACTGATAAAACCGCAATAACCGGCCAGGTGTATTGGGATTTACTCTCTTCGGATTTGTTGGGTCGATCTGTTTTCATGAATTCCTATTTATGTATAGCTCGTCCCAGCGCATCCAGCGCTGCTTCGGATACTGCTTCTGATAATGTGGGATGCGCATGCACAGCCCAGGCGATGCTTTCGGGAGAAGCCCCCATTGCCTGTGCCAAACCTAACTCAGCTATCAGTTCGGTTGCTTCAAGACCGACGATGTGAGCTCCCAATAGTTTTTGGTCTTCCTTGTTGAAGATAAGCTTCACCAAACCATCTCTCTCGCCATAAGCGACCGCCTTGCCGGCTGCCACAAAGGGAAACCTGCCGATATTCACCTCGTAGCCCTTTTCTACCGCCTGGCTTTCAGTCAAACCGATAGAAGCAACCTGGGGGTGGCAGTAAGTACAGGATGGTATCCTATCCGGTTCGATCCTATGCACATGTGAACCTGCCATGGCTTCTACTGCTGCGATTCCTTCATGGGAGGCTGCGTGCGCTAACATGGGCGCACCAATGACATCGCCTATAGCACTGATATGGGGGACAGAGGTGCGATAAGCGTCGTCCGTTATAATAAATCCATTTTCCGTTTGAATTCCCAAAGTTTCCAGGCCCATTCCGTCAGAATTAGCCTGAACGCCTACGGCAACCAGACAGACTTCCGCCTGCCATTTCTGTTCGCCATCAGGTGTAGTACCATGAACTGTAACGCCTGCAGCCAATCTATCAACTTTTTCGATCCTGGTATCTACAGCGATCTTAAGGCCTGACTTTTTTAAAGCTCTATGCAGAGGTTCGACGATTTCCGCATCTTCTAAGGGTAATATTTGCGGAAGCATTTCTATCAGGGTAACGTCCGTACCCATTGAGTTATAAAAATAGGCAAATTCAACGCCTATTGCGCCCGCGCCGATAATTATCATGGAAGATGGCATTTCTTCCAGCGTCATGGCGCGGCGATAGGAAATCAGTTTCTTTTCGTCAAGTTCAAGTCCGGGCAGATTGCGAGGGCGGGCGCCGGTCGATATCAGATAATACTGTGATTCAATTGATTGCAGTTCTTTCCCTGCTGCATCGGTGATAGCTAATTCGTGTGGATCTAAAAAAGATCCGGTGCCATGGATAATTTCCACGTTGTTCTGTTTTAGAAGATATCCTACACCCTTGGAAAGCCGATTAGCCACCTGGCGGCTGCGTTTAATTACCGCGGGGAAATCCACCGTTACATTCTCGCAATGCACGCCGAATTCGCGGGATTTTTTAGCTATACGCACAACTTCGGCTGATTTTAATAGCGCTTTGGTAGGGATGCAGCCCCAGTTCAGGCAGACGCCACCAACCTTTTCACGCTCAATTACGGCGACTTTCATTCCTAATTGCGCAGCGCGGATAGCGGCGACATAACCGCCGGGTCCTGATCCGATTATAGTGAGGTCATATTTTGATTGTTTAGTCATTTAACTTTTATCATATATGGAAAATACTATTTCATCAGCACCATCTTACGCGTGGTTTTTCTGCTTTCTTGTTCTAACCTGACAAAGTATATACCAGAAGCAAAATCCTGTGCATTCCAGGTGATGTTCTGTTGTCCTGCTGTTAATCGTCCATCCAGAAGCCTGCTTACCAGACGGCCTCCTATATCATAGATAGTCAAGCGAACTTTTCCTGCTACGGGCAGAGTGAAGGCGATGCGGGTACTGGCGTTGAATGGGTTGGGGAAATTCTGCGATAATCCGAACTCATTAGGAGTTGAGTTCGGCGCAGAGGGTGGCACGGATAATAGCGAATATGGCGTGATCAATAAGTTGTCAACTCCGATGCAATAATCAGTGCTGGCAACGTTTTTTCCGGTAACCTGGAAGGAGAATTCATTTTCACCTTCTTCAAGATAGTGCGATCCGAATTCAATCAGCGGACTTCGTATGGTATTTGGGTCGTAAAGGTATATGTAGTCGCTGACTTGTTCCTCATTTACCCACAGTCTGAAATTACCGTAGAACGATCCCATAGTGCAATAGCCTGAGATGAGATAGGTGTCAGCCGTAGCTGCTTCTATGGGAATGTTGAAGTAATCACCCACATTGTTAGAATAGTAGAGCAATTGATGCTGATTACTCCAGTTTTCACCGTATTGCATCATGTTTTCGACAATGTAAGGATCACCGGAATTCCCCAAGAATCTCTCAATTTCTTCTGCCTCGTAAATAAAATTTATTGCGGTAATCTGAGTTGTGATAACTGAAGCTTCACCTTCATTGCTGCTGTAATCAACAGCGCTCACTAAGTAGAAATACTGGGTTCCAGGTATCAAGCCGGTGTCAGTGTATGTCGTCATCACCGTTTGCCCGACTAAGAATTCTTCAGTTGCTTGTACTCCGGTGGTAACGTCCCTATATATTCTATATCCGGAGACGCCGGAATTATCAAAGGGGATATCCCACTGCAGGAATAGCTCCGATCCATTTTCCAGTGCCTCGATGGATACGCTTGTTACCTGATTCGGTGGTAGCAGGTCTTCTCGGGGTGGAATATGCGAATAAATCCAGTAGAAATATTCCGTCCAGTCAGCGCTATCGCCGGAGGCTATAGAAATGTCAATCTCAGAAAGGGACTGTGTATATTGTGGCGGTATTTCAAATGAAGATAGAGCCCAACGTTTGTAGTAGTTATTCTCCATATCCCACCAGGTGCCGACAGTATCGCCGTTTACTATAACCTGCGCATATTGCGGGAAATGAAGAGCATCTCTCCTGCGCACCAAGCGAACGCCTTCATTATAAGGATCTATGGTTGCGGTGAAGGATGCGGCGCCTTCTATAATATATCCAGTATCACTGAAGTACTCATCATCGTAGGTGCCGGGGTAGGCGTAGTAATGCGTTTCCTGCGAAACTGTTCCCTGGTTAACATAACTGTGTGTCGCTTCTTCTGCCGGGTCGCCCACGTCCAGATGATCGGACAGAATTAGCGCGACTTCGCTGTGGTTATAGGAATAAATCGTAGCTGCATATTCTATCAATTCCAGATTATCATGACCGTGTTCAGCCAGAATGCGAATGGAGTTGCCGTACGGTATCAGATCACCAAGCATGAAGCGATAGGTGCATATCTTTCTTTCAAAACCAGTTTGTATAGCTGGTGCTCCGTGAATGGGCAGCGAGAAGATCCCTGAAGCGAAATAATCTCCTGCGTTGAAATCACCGTCAAAATCGGTGCCCTGGAAAAAAGGACTGGCTTGACCATCCAGGTAGATGCGCATATCACCGCCTAAAAAATCCGGCCATTGTGAAGAGCTGATTGTAACGACCATACCTACAAAATTACCATGACCGAACAGTTCGCCAAACAACATATCCTGCCCGGGAACAGATTGTGTGAATTCAAGCAGCTTGGCGGTAAAGTAACCATGGTCTTCTGGAGGAATATCCGCCTTGTAGGAGATCTCATAATCTATATCGACAGCTTGATTCAGGGAAGAATTATATACGTCAAGGTGGGCGTTATCCCAGAAAGGCATGGGAAAGTAGCAGTAATAAACGTCGCCGGTGACACCGACTAACAGACCGTCAACATTAGAAGTACTCAATGAATTTCCGAAGAAGCTTCCAAAGCTACATTCCACCTGTGGATCGATACTGTCGTCCCAATAAAAACGCAGCCTGAGGCTTCCCAGCATGCTGGAAGTTAAAGGCGAAGGTGTGAAATGAATGCCGGTTATGCTGCCGCTGCCGGAATAGGTAAATATAGTCTCAGTTGAACTGATCCCAACTGTCAGCGAACCGTTGGAATAATTATTACCGGTTGGGTCTTTAGGATCTGTACCTGTATTCTGCCACTGCGATAAAACGTTGGTGGGCAATTCGGCAGGATCGTACGACGTCAAAGCTGTTGCTGATGGGTAGGTTTTGTAACAGATCTGGTGAGGTTCGACGTCATCTATAAATGCGACCTTTAAATGTTCTGCATATTTTATCGGATAATAACAGTAGTTTCCACCCTCGGAAACATTGATCCCGCCAGCCAGAGGTTCTAACATTGGGCTGTATAGCCCTGAAAAAAGCTGTTGCACGGTAGCATCTATGGTCGGTTCTTCTTCACCATCGAAATAGAAGACCATCCTTCGGTTTGCAGAAGTAGTAGTGCCGCGAACCCACATCCGGTAAATACACCCCGGTCCTTCTTTATCGAAAATGACGTACAACGAATCATTCTGGTAGAGGTAACCACTGCGGTCGCTGTTTCCGCCGGTTTGATCCGAGCTGGAGACCTGGTCAGCAGTTATCCCCTGTATGTAGAGAGGCAATTCATCTATCGCTTCGATAGCATCAAGACCGATCGACGGCTGTGCGTCCGTAGGTCGGGTTAGAACTGTGAATAGGGCTATAAGAATCCAAATGAAACATGTCATGTTCATTTGAACTTTAGGATGTTTTATGTTCATCGCTATTCCTGAAGCTATTCGGGTCTTTAGTGATCTCCCTGCCTATTAAGGCGGAAATTCGATCAGGTCTATATGTTCTAAGTGTGATACGTTATCACGGTTCTTATGTTTCTTCTTTAGTTTGTTGAGAATACCACCGCTTTGTCTGGAAGTGAATATTGCTTGTAAATCTGATAAGCAGTTAGCTGCAGCCTCTTCACCGGAATTAACCATCTCTCTGAAGCGATCAAAATCTGACCAATGGACGTCCAACAGAGTCGGGCGAATGACAAAATCCGCATTTTTCAACAACGTGTCGGTGTAGCGGTAACCAGTTACCTGAGCGGAACGCATGAAAATATCGATCGTGTGCTGAAACTTTTGCGTTGTCTGGGATGTTCTGCGGACGTCAACGGCTATTACCATATCCGCACCTAAAGCGTAACATGCTTCCACTGGAATTAAGTCGGTTACCTCACCATCGACCAAAAGATAATCCTTAATACTTACCGGTGGGAAAAAGCCCGGAATAGAAGAACTGGCAATCACGGCATTTCTCAAAGAACCCTTATTTATTATAACTCCCTTACCGGAAATAAGATCTGAAGCGGCAGCAGCGAATTTTATGGGCAATTCCTCTATCTGGCAGTCATCAAACAGGCAGTGTACCGCTCGTTGCAATCGCTCAGATGAAAAGAGCGATTGCCTTGAAATTGACAGGTTGATGGTGATCCGCTGTTTAATCTCCCGAGCGATATGATCGAACAGATGATCGCCCTTGCCATCATTCTGATAGACGTTCAGTTCGTGTACGTCAGATTTGTTTTCATTTAAAATCTGCTGAAAATGTTCTGTGGCGACTTTAGCGGAATTCAGGCGAGCGTATAGTGAACCGACGATTGCGCCCATGCTTGTGCCCACGATGAGGTCAACCGGAAAGCCTTCTTTCTCAAGAATATTCAAAATTCCTAAGTGAGCGAATCCCCGGGCTCCGCCGCCGCCTAAGGCTAATCCAACTTTGGGCTTTATTCTGGTGAACATCAGCAATTAGAATTATGTTAAAACAATAAGATAAAATTACTTCTGCACAAAGTCAACTATTAATGTGCAAATGAGGAACGCAGAAGTGAATGATGTTTACCGGATAACAGGAAAAATACTTGTAATTGGATTGAATATTACTTATACTCAAAGTAAGCACTATTTCTCATAGAACACAACTATAACTTCATATATATCAATGCCATCAGATGATTTATCAGGCTTGTGTGAAGCTATTGCCAAGGGCAATGTAGTTGCCTTTACCGGAGCGGGAGTATCCGAAGAATCCGGAATACCCACCTACCGGGGCACAGATGGATTCTGGACAAAATACGATCCTGATAAGTATGCCTCGATAGCATATTTTGAGAAAGATCCTTCTTACTATTGGTCTTTCTTCAAGGACACGCGGGGACCGTTGCTGCATGATGCTAAGCCAAACTCAGCTCATATTGCTCTGGCAGAACTTGAAGAGAAGAGCAAGGTAAACGCTGTCATAACCCAGAATATCGATGGTCTTCATCAAGTGGCTGGTTCGCAAAATGTAATTGAATTGCACGGATCATCCCGCGCATTTCACTGCATGAAATGCCGTAAAGGATATAACTTACCTGAAGCTGAGGAAGCTGTGGAAAAGGCAAATCCCCCGATCTGCACAGATTGTGGAGGTATTTTGCGTCCGGACATTGTGTTTTTCGGTGAAATGCTCCCGCCAGGCGCGATTGAAAAAGCTTTTGACCTGGCTCGTCAATGTTCTTTATTCCTGGTTGTAGGAAGTTCATTGGTCGTTTATCCCGCCGCGCAGGCGCCTGTGGTCGCCGTGGAAGCGGGGGCCGAGCTTGCCATCATCAACGTCGATCCCACGCCAGTGGATCATCTAGCGAAATGGATCGTTCACGAAAAAGCAGGAGAAGTTCTCCCTAAACTTATAGAAGAGTAAATACCACAATTACTCCCTGTCATATCTTTCACCAAAGGTTAGAAATTCTTAAAGCTTCGCTACAAGATTTTACATTTATTTCGCACCTATTGGCTTTATATTGTGTACACATATGTTCATTCATCAATGTATAGCGTTTTAAAAAGTACTTGACTCGAACTTGGAAAAGCAGTATATTAATTTTCACTCAAAAATAATCTTAAGTAAGGTGGTGCGAAAATGTTAGCCAGAACGTCTTCTGTCGGCAAGAGAGAAAATGATCTTTTCACGTCCTCTACGGTACAACGCAAAGACGAGAAAACAGATAAAATCACTCTGCCGAAAATAAAAAGACAGGAGAAGTACAGCTATTCCGATAACAGTCTGGCAGTTCTCAAACGCCGTTATCTGGCTAAGAATGATACAGGCGAGATTATCGAAACTGCTGAAGAGATGTTCAGAAGGGTTGCTAAGCATGTTGCCTCCGCGGAGAAGGTATTTAACAAGAATTTGAGTGATAAAGACTGCCAGGACATTGAAGATGCCTTTTACCACCTCATGGCTTCACTTGATTTTATTCCCAATTCCCCAACTTTGATGAATGCCGGCCGGGAACTGGGGCAACTTTCCGCTTGTTTTGTCCTGCCTATTGAAGATAGCATGGAGGGCATTTTTAACGCCATAAAATACACTGCTTTGATTCACAAAAGTGGGGGAGGAACGGGATTTTCCTTCTCCAAACTGCGTGAGAAAAACAGCGTGGTTAAATCCACGGCGGGAACGGCTTCGGGACCGGTTTCATTCATGACCGTCTTCAATGCCGCGACCGAGACGATAAAACAGGGGGGGACCAGACGCGGCGCTAATATGGCTATTCTGCATGTAGATCATCCCGATATTGAAGAATTCATTGACTGCAAAAAAGGTGAACACTCGCTTAACAATTTTAACATTTCTGTTGCGGTTACCGATGAGTTTATGGATGCGGTGAAGAATAACCTGAAATTTAAACTAAAAGAACCCCGTTCCGGTGAATTTGTCCGAGATGTATCAGCTAAGAAACTCTTCGATAAAATTGTGGATAATGCCTGGAGTAACGGCGAACCGGGGATAGTATTTTTAGATCAGATCAACCGGGACAACCCCACGCCATCGGTGGGAAGAATTGAATCCACCAATCCCTGTGGTGAACAGCCGTTGCTGCCTTATGAATCGTGCAATTTAGGCTCTATAAACTTAGACCACCTGGTAGTCGATGACGCCATCGATTGGGAGAAGTTAGCGCAGATAATTAAGCTGTCTGTGCGCTTCCTGGATGATGTGATTGAAGTTAATAAGTATCCCTTGCCGGAAATCGCTGAAATAACCAGAGCCAACCGCAAGATTGGACTGGGGGTGATGGGTTTCGCAGATCTGCTCTACCAGCTTGACATACCTTACAACTCGGCGGAAGGAATCAAGTTAGGTGAGGAGGTAATGGAGTTCATCTTAGGAAAAGCACGCGAAGCATCAAAAGAACTGACGTCAGTTAGAGGGACTTTTCCTAATTTTGATAAATCAATTTACGATACGCCCATCCGCAACGCCACCATCACCACGATAGCGCCTACCGGCACGTTATCCATGATCGCTGACTGTTCCGGAGGTGTTGAACCCGTGTTCAGCCTGGTTTACGTGAAAAAAGTTATGGATGGTCAGGAATTACTCTACGTAAATCACCATTTCGAGAAGGCGTTGCAAAAAGCTGGAATATACAGCGAAGAACTGATTAAGAAAATATCTGCGTGCAAATCCTTGGAAGAAATCGAAGAGATTCCTGAACCTCTAAAGCGCACTTTTGTAACCTCGCATGAAATCGCTTCCGATTGGCATGTGCGCATGCAGGGAGCTTTCCAGAAACATACTGACAATGCCGTATCCAAAACAATTAATTTTCCTCACAACGCCACTACCACAGACGTCAGGCGTGCTTACATGCTGGCTTATGATTTGGGCTGCAAAGGATTGACCGTATATCGGGATGGTTCACGGAGCGAACAGGTCATGCACAGGGGTGATAGCGCTAAAAAACAGGAAACAAAAAAGGAAATCAGCAGACCGAAACTTTCACCGAGGAAGAGACCGGCAGTTACCTACGGCATGACCGAAAGAGTCAATACCGGTGATGGTCCTTCCTACGTAACCATCAATTCGGATGAACACGGTCCTTGCGAAGTGTTTACCTCCATCGGTAAAGCGGGGGGAAATTTAGCGGCTCAATCCGAGGCGATTTCCCGCCTGATTTCACTCTGTCTGAAATCGGGAATCGCACCAGATAACATCGTAAAACAGTTGAAAGGAATCTCAGGGCCCAATCCCGTGTGGGAAAACGGCACTCTGATAACTTCAGCGCCTGATGCCATCGCCAAAGCCCTGGAACGATACATACAGCGTCAGGAAGCCAATTCCAACAATAAGCCTCCCATAAAAGTAAAGGAACCGAAGTTTGAAAAGGATACTAACCTGCTGGAAATCCCCGATCAGTGTCCGGATTGCGGCGGGCCGATCGCGCATGAGGATGGCTGTCTGGTGTGCCGTTCATGTGGTTTTACCAAATGTGGATAAGCTGAGTTAAAATACTAATTTTCCAGCACAGTCGAGGGGGATACTCCTCGGCTGTTGTGTTTGAGGAACAAAATGTCCACATCAGAGCCAAACTTCCATTTTGTATGCACTATCGCTGAAGCACGTGAGATTGTGGATGGACACGATCTTTACTGGGTTTCTAATTGTGAATGCCGGGAAGAACGCGGCTCCTGCAAAAGATCGGGAATATTTCTATGCCTTCAGTTTAAGGAGAAGACGGCGGCAACGGGAACGGGTTTGCGACCGGTATCCAAAGATGAAGTGCTGAAGATTTTGAAGGAATCTGAAGAAACTCACCTGGTGCCGCGGCCGTTCAGAGATAACGACATCAAGACAGTTACGGAAGGTATATGTTTCTGCTGTGACTGCTGCTGTGATTTCTTCACGGACGATGTACCCAGCCCCTGTGACAAAGGAGTGTACATAGAACGGACAGATGAGGAATTGTGTACGCATTGCGGCGAATGTGAGGAATTCTGTTTCTTCAAAGCGCGGGAGTGGGATGGAGAAGAGTTGACGGTTGTTGCAGATGAATGTTACGGCTGCGGTGTCTGCGTTGACGTCTGCCCGGAAGGAGCGATTGATATGGTGGGGCGGTGATAAACGATCTTCTTATAAAGTAGTTATATTTTTATGGAAACATTTGACAGAGCTTCAAAAAATTATTTCGATGTGCTTACACCGGAATATTCCGTGGAACGGCTTGAGTACGCTTGCAAATTTATCAATGGACACTGCCAGCCGGATAGTTCTCTCATCGATATCGGTTGCGGCACAGGTAATATCCTCAAATATTTCAAGGATAACACTCCTATGGAGTGTTTCTCTGGAATCGACATAAGCGAAAATTACCTCGAAATAATGCAACAAAAACTCACGTGCCATACCCTCCGGGGATCCATACTGGATTATGATTTCGCGGCGAGTATTACTGAAAATTTGATTTTGCCATCTTGGCAGCGGTTCTCCATCACTTGGTAGGTAAAACGCGAAGGCAATCTCGGGACAATGCATCATTAGCCGTCACTCATGCCTTGAATTTGTTAAAACCCGGTGGTCATCTGATTATTATAGAGCCTGTCTTCTATCCTGTCTTCATGATGGGAGTCGTGTTTTATGTTAAGAGGTTCGTGACAAAAGTTACATCCAACCGGATCCAGATTCTAGGCAAATGGAATAACATCGGCGCACCTGTTGTATCATATTTCACGAATGAGCAGCTTGAAGACATGATCTCTGGCATGACACGATGCCACTTAGTGGATAGAGGAATTAAAGAGAAACGTATCGGAACACTCATGCGCCTTGCTGGTATCCGGCGCAGAACAGATTCAACCTTTATCGTGCGAAAATGTCAGGATTAGGCAAAGGAAAACGCGGCTGCGGCGTTTGTGTGGACGTCTTCCCGGAAGGAGCGATTGAGATGGTGGGGAGGGGATAGTAGGAAAAATGGAAGCACTAGATGTCCTTCCCTGCGGCGTTATAGCCCTTACCGGTGTATATGCCGTCTATTTGCTCATAACCGGTAAACCCATCTTCACCATGCGTGCCCGGCCGACCTCCACCAAACCTATACTCATGGAGAACGACTGGTTTCGTGCAGCGGGAGGTATCTACCTGCTCGATGTTATTATCTTCTTGGTATTTCCTTCACTATCAATTGTGATTTTTAGAATAGTTGAAATTGCCTCTGCGGTCTGTTGGATTGTCGGTCTGATAAAGACTTTATCTAAGCCTGTGATGTGAGGGTAAAATAGCTGAACCGCAGATTATAAGGTGGACTGCGTCAATTGCCATAGGATTACTCCATGGGAGTCCCTTCGGGAAAATCCTATGCCCAAACTTTGCGTTAATTGGTTGAAACCAATGCTGATATCTTGTAACTTCACCAGTCGCTTCAGTGACTTTACCTAAAAATTGGGCTCATGAATTTATTCATGTGTCTTGTCCGGAATGACTTTACATAAAAAGGGCGGACACACAGGTCCGCCCCTACATTATCTTTTTAACATTTTCCCTTTTACTTGAGAAGCACCATCTTTCCACTGGCGTTGAACTCACCAGCCGATAGACGATATATGTAAACACCAGCCGATAGGGAAGAAGCATCCCAGGTTACGTCGTGATGACCGGCATTCCGGTAGCCGCTAACTAATTCTGCGACCTGCCGACCGCTTACGTCATAAACAGTGAGGTTTACATCAGTTGCTTCCGGTATGATGTAGCTGATAGTTGTTTCTGGGTTGAAGGGATTGGGGTAGTTTTGTAGTAAAGTAATATCTTCTACAGATGCTACATTTCCAGTAGTGAATGAATCACCGGAAGTTATCCATTCCCCAATGAAATCAGACCCATCGCCAACAGTAGATTTTTCAAAAGTGAAGGTATCAGAGTTCCAGATATCATCCGGGTAGTTGCCTACATAGGCGTTGTAGGAATAAGTACCTGCAGGAGCTCCACCAGGAATGCTCTGAGAACGGTCACGATTGATGGTGGTTGTTGCCGGTATGGTAATTGTCAACGGCCCGATAATGGGACCGAAGATGGATGAGTTTGGCAGAGTAACGTCCGTCCAGACTGCAAATGACCAGGGTGAAGTTTCATTGTTGGTTACCGCAATGTTGAAATCGAAAGCACCACCGTTAGCCGGAATTACGATAGGTGTGCCGTAAGGTGTCAGAGTAACAGTTACGTCGCCAACCGGAAGACCGGGCTGCATAGCTACTGTTTCATCTGTCCAGACATTTCCACCACTGAACACTGCAACGATGACTGTGATATTTTCGGGAACGATATCGCCGAATCCATAGGTGTTACCGTTCCAGGTGGTTGAATATTGTGCAGTGCCGCCTGCGGCAACGAAGATATCTTCATTTAAGGCATAATCGCCGATCATGGCAAAGTGATACTGATTGCCTGAGACGTACCAGCGGGAATCTTTTTCTGTTACATACGCGTGCAGATGTCCTAAGTACATGGATGGATCGTTATTGATCACATCGAGATCTATACTGATCTGTGCATTTCCATCCCAGGTGACGCCCAGATTAAGATCGATATCTGCGACTGCACGATTGCCACAATTGTTGACCATGTTGATCATGGATGAACTGTTCGGTACCCAACCGACGACCTGCTGGTATCCACCGTCGCCCAAAGAAGTCGGATAGCCACCTACACCTAATTCACCGATAACTCGATTGTAAGCATAAGTATTCATGTCGGTTACAAGCGTAACATAGTAGAAATCATAGAGCCCCGAAGAGTACATCTCATCAAGAGCCGATACATGACTGGGGCAGTAGCCGCACCAGGTAGCAGTTGCTTCTTCCACTAAAACTGTGTGGGTGTAAGCGTAACCTGTCTGCAACGGGATCCCCGCTGCCAATAACAGGCAGCAACCTATGATCACTGTGATCATTCTGTTTCTAATGTGCATGGTAACTCCTTTTAGTGTTATTAGGGGTTGACTTCTATAATATAAGAAATTATATTATCAAAAGCAATAGGGGGAGAGAAAAAACTTAAGAAATATTGTGTACTAAAAAGGCAATTAAGTTACACCCAATAGGATTGTTGGAATTGGGGCAAGAGGAACATTTCTATAATAACTACGTAACATAACATACAGTAATCTGGGGACGACTTGGTTTCGACGGGATAGGAGGAAGCTGGATCAGCAGGTCGGGGATGGCGTGACCCCGTATAAACCCGCCACAATCACAAATGCCGATAATCACGGCTATGCCTTAGCTGCTTAATAAAGAAGCGGCTACGTCCGACCCGATTCTTGCCCATCGAGTTGGGATGCGGGCGTCATAATGATGGGCTGGCGTCAAGCAGCGCCTCAATGCCTGACGTGAGAATTCCGAGGCTGGCTTCCCATCTGATCTGTCGCTGGATTTGATGGTTAGCGAGAACTAAACAGCGACTAAGCCTGTAGCGGGTCCTTCGGTCACTATTTCGGACGCGGGTTCGATTCCCGCCGTCTCCACAAAGTTAGACATGGGAATGAATTCCCGAGCTATAAAAATGCTGTCCCACTAAAGTAGGACGCTAAGAAGATCACTTCAGTGTTCTTGAATCAGTTTAAGCCTCAGAATTGATTCTGAGGCAGTGCTGCCAACTGCAGGGAGTTGGCAGCATAACTAATGAAAATACCTACCTTCGGTGCTATACTTTCCTGCATTATTTTGCTTTCTTAGGAAACTAAGTTCATGCACAAGCTTGCGTTCTGCATGAGTCAGAATGACTTCCCTGCTGTAATACCACACCCTTTTTTCCTTCAAGAATCCTCACCTATCGTCCTCTGCGGTCCCACTGATCTTCTTAAAAAAAGCCGATTTACCATCTTGAATTCCCGCCAGTCACCGCGCATGAATAAACACGATGAGTGGATAGCCAACACACTCAACTCTCTTCGCAGCGAGGATTTGCGCAATAACGTCCTGGTAACAAGCTTAGGCACAACTTCCTGGGATTTCCTGACATGGGCGGGAAATAGAATCGGTCTTCCCATAATTCTGATATTCCCTCCGGGTAGTGCTCAGAATTTCAACGTTCTGCGCACCAAAGCTATAATTGGTCTAGGTCTGGAAGATGCTAAAACCTTAGCAATTCGTCCTTTGGTTATAAGGAGAAGTATGAAGCATACCGAGACCAATGCTCTGCGGGATAACTGGGTTTTCGCCTTAAGCCAGCGACTTATCAAAAACTCCATACGACCGGGGGGCAATTTCGAAAGATATCTTTCTCATGAGGAACTGCCAGAAACTGATATTTCCAGGGAACTCGAAGTTCAATATAAGAAATCCCCTCCAAACAGAAGGCCTAAACTACCTGAGAGAATTGCGTTACCAGAATGGTACAAGCCAGAGGAGTATCTGATCCATTGGACGCGTTCCTGCGTAGGTCCCTGGCCCGATGAGAAGAGATGTGAACATTTCGGGCGTATGATGGAGAGTAAACCATCTGACAATCAAGGAATGGAAACGCTCATGCGCATCTTTTCAGAAAAAGTAATTCGCGCTTCCACCAGAATGATACGCGGTGGATATGCCGTGGTCCCTTTCACTGCCAGGCCACCGGAAGATCTGTCGAAATTGATCAGGTGGCGAGTGGGCTTAAGACGCTGGACATTTGAGCCTTATGGTATAGCCATCAAGAGGTCGAGACTGGAGGCGTTGGGCGCTAGACCAGCGCTATACGGCGACATTGCTAAGTATGATTCCTTAAGTGAAGGCGACCGCTCCTTCTTTCAGATGGCTGGTTCGGGAAAACAGGACTGGACAAAGGAGAGAGAGTGGCGTGTACATGGCAATATTGAATTGAATAAACTCGATAAAAACGACATCACAGCTATCGTTCATATAGGAGAGGAGGCTGCCGAAATCGGTAAAAAGCATAAAATCCCTGCTTTGAGCATAACCTGATTGAGTCGTTGTAATAAACCTGCTAAATCATTTGCAGGGAATCCCATAGAATTCTCTTGACATTATCATTGTTATTATGTAGCTTTCTAAATACATGAAATATACTGAAAATGCGTACAACTCACGGAGGTGGAAATGTTAAATCGTTTAAGAATTACGATCATCCTATCACTGCTGATTGCATCAGTATCTTTGGGACAGATAACCGTTAACACATCAGATTTGCCAATTGATCCAGGGACAACTATTCACCGGGCAGGAAACACTTATAATCCTGTTACGGTTGATCCTGGAGCTTCTGGACCAAACCAAAGCTGGAATTTTACCAGCATGTCAGCTCCCGACTCATGGGATGAAAACTGGGTCACACCAGCCAGTACTCCATACGCTGCAAGCTATCCTAATGCCAACCATGCAACTTGGTATTCTGGTACGCCAGACTTTTACCAGTATTATGAGACAACGGCAAGTAATCACCAATATTTAGGGAGTGCAGCTGGTGGAACCGCTGTAAATATCACAATACTGGAATTGCCCAATAGTTTCCCCATGACCTACAACGATGAGTGGTGGGGAGTTACCGAACTCGATTTTGGCATTCCCGGAAATTCTCAAGTTGACACAACTTGGGGGGTTGTGGATGCCTGGGGCACAGTGACAGATGCAATGGGCTCCTATAGCTGCCTGAGGCTACAGATGCATATAATGAGCTGGACTGTCGTGAGCGGGATTCCATTGAGTTCCCTTGAGACCTGGCAATATATTTATCTCACACAGAATGGCGAGGGGCAGGTCTTCCTTATCTCTAATATAGATGAGACAAATCCCAATTTTACTACTGGTTACTTCCACAGAACTACTGGTATGACAGGAATTCAGGAATTGCCAGGTCAGATCAATTTGCCAGTTGAAATCTCGTTGGCACCCGCGTATCCCAATCCCTTCAATCCAAATACGAACTTCGATTTCGATCTGCCCAAAGCAGGCAATGTGTCTCTGGTAATTTATGATGCTCAGGGGAGTATGATTGCTAATTTGCAGGATGGCTGGATGATGCCTGGTTCCTATCGGGCTGCTTTCGATGCTGCCAGTCTTTCCAGTGGTAATTACTTTGCCAGGTTAACCGTTGGCAACGTTCAGCAGACGCAGAAGATTACATTGGTTAAATGACCTTGTGGTCAATAGAGAAATAGGGGCTGTTCCTCTTTGGGGACAGCCTTTTTTAATAAAAAGAGTTACTTATATCATGCTATAAGTAATTGATATAATAGGAATTACTGACTTTTTAAAAAGTGCTTGACTCTTACCGATATTCTTTATATATTGCGTGATAACGATCTTTATGGTAAGAAATAAAATCGGAGGTATGAAAATGAAGAAATTTGTAGTAATTTTGTGTACACTCATCTTTCTCACATCATGCGCGCTGGCACAAAATCTTAGCGTCCCACCTGCCGGACAGTACTTTGCGGTGGAAGAACGTGTCGTACAACCCTCTAATCCACAACCATGCGATTGGCCCTGGGTAGGATTTTGCCCTCTCCTCATTGCTAATCCAACGGGGTTGGCCTTCGATGGTCAATATTTCTGGATACCGAGATGGAGCGCTGGAGTAGGTGATCCGTACATCTATAAGGTTGATATGACCGGGAATATAGTTGGTCACATAAATTCACCTGCACTTTGGCCGGGAGGTATTACCTGGGATGGCAGTCATTTGTGGGTTACGGACTATGTTGGCGGACCGGTAATATGTAAAGTCGATCCGATGACAGGAGCAGTTGTTACTTCATTCCCAATCGTCTACTCTTCCTATTGGGCTGGAGTTGCCTGGGATGGTCAGTATCTGTACTACGGAACGAACACAGGTTCGCCAGGCTCACATACCATTTACAAAATTGATCCCAACACTGGAGCTCAGGTTGGTACAATTTCCGTTCCTTCGCAGGATATCAGCGGACTGACTTACTACGATGGACATTTGTACTATTCTGATTCACAAACATTCACATTATACCAGATCACCATGACAGGGACAATCGTGGACTCCTCACCTACCTATGTCCCTGCGTGGCTCGCTGGAGTAACGGTTGAGGGCGGTTATCTCTGGAACGTGGATTATGACAATGAAAACCTGAACTACTATGATCTTGGCGCACCTACACCTGTAGAATTAACCGCATTTAATGCTAACGTCGCTGAGAGCGGGGTGCTGTTAACCTGGAATACTGCCAGCGAAAACGAATGTTACAGTTGGACTATCCTGCGCAATAACATTGAAATCGCGACACTCCCCGGCGCTGGAACTACAGAAGAACCTCAATCTTATAGCTATCTGGATGAAGTTGGGAACGGCACTTACACCTACAAGCTTATGCAAACTGACATCAGCGGTGCGACCTCCTACTCCGATGAGGTTACAGTTACCATCGGGATTGCTAATAAGTTTCAACTGATGCAGAATTACCCCAACCCATTCAATCCACAAACCAGCCTGAGTTTCAGCCTACCAGATGAAGGTTATGTAACGCTGATTATCTATGATACCCAGGGCTGTGAAGTCGCAAGATTGGCGGATGGCTATAAGGTAGCTGGAACCTACGATGCCACTTTCGACGCTCATAATCTTCCCAGTGGTATCTACTTTGCGAACCTCAATTCAACCCATGGTTCGTTAACTCAAAAACTGTTGTTGGTGAAATAATTCCCTGACAGAAAGAAAATAGAAAAGCCCCCGAACTGGGGGCTTTTTCATTTAACAAAACATTTACATTAAAGTGTTTTCCCAGCTAACTGCCCGCAGGCAGCTCGTATTTCTGCACCGCGGCTGCGGCGCAGGGTCAGTGTTATCTTATCCTTTGCGAAAACCTCATAAAAGCGATCGAATATCCCGTCCCAATCAGTTTGCTTTCTTCTCCTCCGATCAAGGGGATTGAGCGGAATCAGGTTCAACTTGCAGGGCATCTTGATCAGCCACTTCCGCAGAGCATGAATCATCTCATCAGTGTCATTCAGTCCGGGCATAAGAGTATACTCGAATGTGATGCGGTCACCAGATTTCAGGCAAAATTCGTCCAAAGCCTTAAACAGAACATTCAATGGATACTTCTTATTTATAGGCATGATACGATCACGCAATTCATCCGTCGGAGCATTCAGAGAAACCGCCAGCTTTATCTTCAGACCCTCATCCCTTAATTGTTCGATTTTGGGTACTATACCAGCAGTTGAAACAGTCATGCGCCTCTGTGAAATCGCTGACCCATCAGCGGCGTATAACGTCCGTATCGAACGCACTAAGTTATCGTAATTCAACAGCGGTTCACCCATCCCCATGAAAACCAGGTTGCGCAACAGTAGATCGCTTTTCAATCTACGGAAATAAATCACCTGGTCAACAATTTCTGCCACGCTGAGGTTGCGTTTGAAAGCGATTTTCCCGGTAGCACAGAAGGTGCAGTCCAACGGGCAGCCTGCCTGCGTGGAAATACAGAGCGTGGCATGGTCCCCCTTCGGAATCCAGACAGATTCGATATGTTCACCGTCCCTCAGGCGGAAAAGGATCTTGATAGTGCCGTCCTCACCTTTTAGTTCTTGAACGGGGAAGAGAGAATCCAGCGGTTCGAAATCTGCCAGGCGCTCTCTGAGTTTGAGGGTTAGATCCATCATTTCACCCACAGATTTCACACCCCTCCGGTGTAGAGCAGCGAATATCTGCCGGCCGTGAAAGCGTTTCTCACCCCAGCTCTCCATCAGGTCTTGTAGTTCGGTTTTGTTCAGGTTTTTCAGGTTGATGGTTAGATTACTCCTTGTGATTTCGTAACATACCCTGGGCTCGAGTCATCCGATAATCAGTACCGGACTGAAGGTTCTGTTACCAATCCCCTACCCGGGAATGAATTCCCGGGCTATTCAATTTCTGTCCGTCATCTGACGGACGTAAAGGTTTTTAAGCGTCCCGCTTTAGCGGGACAGCATAAGACTAGCCTGGAAATTCTCCATAGGAGTCCTTCGGACATTTCCGGGCGGTGAGAGGCTATTCCAGTGCCGCAGAGTCCCCGTACTCTGCGGTTGTTATAGCCGCTGACTGCGGGGAGTCAGCGGCACGAATTTACATGGCGGGAGCAAGCCCCCGCGCTACCTCTCCAAATAGTGAATAATCTTTACGAAACCAAATTTAGATCAACTTTAAAAAGAATGCAAGAGAATTTATTGACAATCGGTGGAACAATTAACACTTTTTACTCTTTAATGAAGTAACTACAATACAGGTTTGTCAAATGGAGAAAACGTGGCTGACGATATTGAAACCTTGAAAAAACTGACGGACGCTCGCCAGAAGATTGAAAGTGAGCTTGCGAAGGTAATAGTTGGGCAGAAGGAAATAATTGAGGGGCTATTAATCAGTTTGCTTGCTCGCGGGCACTGTCTGTTGATAGGCGTTCCCGGACTGGCGAAGACCTTGATGATCAGCACCCTGGCACAGGCTCTGGATCTATCTTTTTCGCGCATACAGTTCACACCCGATCTGATGCCTTCCGACATCACCGGAACCGAAATCATCGAAGAGGATCGCGCTACCGGGCAGAAGGGTTTCAAGTTCGTGCGAGGGCCGGTCTTTGCCAATATAGTGCTCGCCGATGAGATCAACAGAACGCCACCCAAGACGCAAGCGGCACTCCTGCAAGCTATGCAGGAACACCAGGTTTCCGCCGGAGGAACGACACATAATTTGGAAGAACCTTTCTTTGTCTTAGCAACGCAGAATCCCATAGAACAGGAAGGAACCTATCCGCTGCCTGAAGCCCAATTAGACAGATTCATGTTCAGCCTCTGGGTGGATTACCCGTCCAAAGAGGATGAACTGACTATGGTGAAGGCTACCACCAGCGATGAAGTCGCCAGTATCGAGCCGGTACTACGCGGTGAAGAGATAATTCACCTGCAGGACTTGATCAGACGAGTGCCGGTATCAGATCACGTTGTCCAATATGCAGTTAAGTTAGCTCGCAGGACCCGGCCGGAAGACCCTGATGCACCAGACTTTGCCTCGAAGTGGATTCGTTGGGGAGCCGGTCCAAGAGCAGGACAGTATCTCATTTTAGGCGCCAAAGCCCGAGCCGCTTTAAACGGGCGACCCACGCCGGACATTGAAGACGTCAACGCTTCCGCAATAGCGGTCTTGAGGCACCGCCTGGTGTTAAGCTTCAATGCAGAAGCTGAAGGCATCGACGCTTTTGACGTCATAGACAAATTACTCGCCGGAGATAGCTAAAGGATGCCGCAAGCTCAGCTCCTAAAACCTCAAGAATTAGCACGCCTGTCTAATCTGCAATTGCTGGCACGCCGGGTTGTGGAAGGATTCATCACCGGTCTGCACCAGAGTCCCTATCACGGTTTTTCGGTGGAATTTGCCGAACACCGCCCCTACTTGCCTGGTGATTCCATACGCAATATCGATTGGAAAGTATATGCTCGGACAGACCGTTTTGTGATCAAACGGTTCGAGGAGGAGACCAATCTTAAGGGTTACATTTTGCTGGATAGTTCCGCTTCCATGGCGTTCGGTTCAGGCAGTCTCAGCAAGTTGCAGTATGGAATACAGTTAACTGCAGCATTATCACACCTGATGATCGAACAGCGTGATGCGGTGGGACTGGCAATCTTCGATCAGAAGATAAAGAGACTGCTTCCACCGCGTTCGGTACGCAGCTATTTGAGCCAGATATTTTCAGAACTGGTGAATTTAGAACCGTCAGGGAAAACCGGAATAGCCGAAACTCTCCATCGTGTAGCTGAACGTATGCAGCGCAGAGGTCTGGTGATCCTGATATCTGACCTGCTGGACGAACCTGAAGAGATCATTTCCGGATTGCGGCACTTCCGCTATGACGGTCATGAAGTGATAGTGCTGCAGGTGATCGATCCACTGGAAAGGAGCTTCGCCTTTCCCCGAGATGCCCGTTTCCGGGATTTGGAAACGGATGAACGGATAATTTCCCAGCCGTGGCACCTTAAGGACGCCTATCAGAAGGAGATGAAGGGGTTCCTGGATGAACTGAAAAGTGGCTGCCGGGAGAATAGGGTGGACTATGCGTTGTTCGATACTAGCCAACCTTTTGATTTCGCTCTAATGGAATATCTAAATAAACGAAAACGGTTGTACTAACGGCAATAGCTTTAAATGAACTAGAGGTTGATATGAAGAAGATAATCACCATCTTAAGTATAATGCTTCTGATCGTAAGTGTGTCAGGGCAGAGTGTTACACTGCCGTCGAATTCAGCTGCAGTGACGGACAATGCAGTTTCCATTTTTAGCAATCCCGCCTGGTTGGGTGTTCGTTCCGGGATGGAATTATCCGCACTCATGCCTTACAATGACGCCACTACCAGCCGCGATCGTGCTGTGTTAGTTAAATTGGGACAGTTAGGTTTCGCCGGGGAATTTGTGAAGAATGATATCGAACTGTACAACCGCTATACGCTGGCGCATGGATTCGACTTGGGTGGAGGGTTATACGCCGGTATGGCTCATCACTGGTATCGTGCCATCGACCGCCCGGGAAGCTGGGACATCGGAATTGGATATCGACCGTTTCCGTTTTTGAGTGCTGGCGCAGTAGCGTTTGACGTTAATGAGCCAACCTGGAACGGCATGAGATCGAATGCCTCCTATAATCTTGCCTTAGCATTGCGCCCCTTCGGTTACCGCTGGACTTTATCAGGGGACGTCCTCTTAACGGAAAGCACCAATCACAGCTATGGCGAAGAATTGGATCCGCGCATTCGCTTTGAAGCTATACCATTTGATGGCATTCGGCTTTTAGGTGAATATCGAACTGAAAGTGCTATGTTGAGTTTTGGGGTAGGTCTTTCGTTGGGAAATCTCACCGTTGGAAATTTCAATAGTATGGACGAAGCAGGTGAACCGGTGAGCAACGTTTCCTATGTGAGCCTATCTTCTGCTAAACACAGAAATATCTTCACAGAGCCGAAACGCCAGATGGTGGAGATAACGATAGGAGGCGAAATTTTGGAGGCTGATCCTGGATTTGTTTTCCCATTTACGAAGAGGGGTAAAACTCTGCGGCAATTGCGCCAGGAAATTGCTCAATACGCCGATGATCCCAAAGTCAGTGGTCTGCTGATTACCTTCGAAGCGCCGAAATACGGTTTAGCGCAAGCACAGCAGATCAGGCGCGCTCTGGAAGAATGCAAAGCAAACGGGAAGAAGTTGGTGGGTTACGCTGAGTTCTATTCTCAGAAGGAATATTATTTGGCCTCAGTTTGCGATGAATTGTATCTGATGCCTGTGGGATTTGTGGATCTGCGCGGTCTGGCGGCTGTGATGGGTTACTGGAAGGGGACTTTAGATAAATTGGGTATCAACTTCCAGGTGGTTCAGGCAGGAGAATACAAAACCGCTGCAAATATGCTGACCCAGGAAGATGCAACTAACGCTGAAGCGGAGATGATTAACTGGCTACTGGATGATATCTATGATCAGCTTTGCACGCAAGTTGGCGAAGGGCGAGGCTGGCAACTGGATGAAGTGAAAACCATTGTCGATGGTGGACCGTATAACTGCCACCGTGCTTTAGACAACGGCCTGGTCGACGATCTGCTTTACTATGACCAGATAAGGGATAACTTAAAAGCTCAGCAATTCCGACCTGTGAGTGAAGGGGCATACTGGAGATCACCAATCTACGCGGAAGAGTGGCACGACCAGCGGATTCCTAGAGTGGCTATAATCTACGCAGAGGGACCGATATTTTCAGGTGAGAGTGGTAGCAGTTTCTTCGGTGACAAGCGTATCGGTTCAAAAACAATTACAGAAGCGATCCGGCACGCTCGCGAAGATAAGAGCATCGACGCTATAATCATGCGGGTGAACTCGCCCGGTGGTTCCGCGTTTCCCTCGGAAGCTATATATAGAGAAGTGCGGCGATCTGTTACTGATGAGAAAAACAGGAAGCCCTTCATCGTTTCCATGGGTAATGTGGCGGGTTCCGGTGGTTATTACATAGCCTGCGCAGCGGACACCATCATTGCTGAGGAAAGCACGGTTACTGGTTCCATCGGGGTTTTAGGGGGAAAATTCTGTCTTGCCGGTTTGTACGAGAAGATTTACTTAAATACACATACATTCAAACGTGGTGAACATGCAGACGCCACGTCCTCCACCAGACCTTTCAGCGATGAAGAGATGGCGATGCTTCAGCAGGTAGTTGAGCAGTTTTACCAGGATTTCGTCGAAAGAGTTGCTGAGTCAAGAGACATGGATATTGCAGACGTCGATGCTATTGGCGAAGGTCGAGTGTGGACAGGAAGACAGGCGGTGGAAAGAGGTCTGGTTGACTTAATCGGTGGGATGGACGTGGCTTTAGCCGTAACTCGCAGCCGTTTGGGCTTAGAGGAGACAGTGCCCCTGGAGGTGGAATTCTATCCGAAACGGAAGCCGTTCTTCAATCTGATGACACAGGAACTATTCAACATGCGAGGTCAAGCTCTCCCGGACGTTCTATCAGACGCAGTGGAACCGCTGTCGCTGATGGCGGAATTGTACAACGGTGAACCTTTGATGTTCATGCCTTATCAAATTGAAGTGAAATAATATAAAGCTGGAGAAATACAATGAAGAGAATAATAGTCTTCGCGGTGATGGCCGCCTTGATGCTTTCTGCTTGTCAGAAAAAAGGGGGAAATACGCATCCTCTCTATACAAAGGCTTCATCAGAGGAGAACGTGGAAAAAGCTGTTGAACTGTACTGGAAATACGTGAGAGAGGCGCGCAGTGATAGGGATTTCCCCGATGCTGCCGGACGGTTTGCCAGTCTCTTAGCGAAAAACGACAGGTTCGATGACATGGTGGCTTTAGGTGATTATCTCTCGGAGTTAAAACCCCCTCCAGCCAGCCCCATGAACACTATGGCCTGGGCTTTGGCTAAGAACGATAAATCGTTAGAGAAAGCCCTGCTTTTCAGCCAGTTGGCTGTATCTGCTCAACGCCAGAATACCATGCTGCCTCCGCCAGCAGACAAATCCGAAGATGCCTGGAAAGAGCGCCAGCAGATGCTGATGGGATATTACCTTGATACCAACGGCTTCGTCCACCTGAAGTTGGGAGAGCCGGAAAAAGCTCTGGAGATACTCCTGCAAGCGCGTGAAAAAGCTGAAGATCCCGATATAAACCTGCACCTGGCCCAAGCCTATTTACAAACTGGCGATGCGGAGAAATCGCTGGAGAACGCCATAAGAGTTCGTTACCTCACTGGTGAAGCTAATGATGAACTGCAGGAACTGATCAACCAGTCCTACACAGGAGTCCATGGAAGTAATAAATATATCGATAATTACGTTGAAGGCAGGCTACTTCAGCTTAAAAGTGTCGAATATGAGAAACTGATAGAGGAAAAAATCAATAGACCAGCGCCAATATTCGAATTGGAATCACTTACAGGGGGTGAAATCAGCCTCTCAGATTACGATGGAAAGATCGTCATTCTGGATTTCTGGGCTACCTGGTGTCCTCCCTGCAGAAAAGAACTGCCGCATCTGCAGGAAGCTTACTCACACTGGAGGTCAGAAGACGTGGAATTTCTGGCAATATCCACCGATAAAGAAAAAGATAAGGTGGAGCCGTTTATCACTGAAAATGAATACACCTTTCCGGTGCTTTTCAATAATGGCACGGGTAAGGATTATGGTGTGGCGGGGATTCCCACCTTGTATGTGATCGATGCGCACGGAAACATACAGTACAAACATATTGGATTTCGACCCGATATAATAGAAATCCTGGATTTACAGATTGCAGAACTGAAGAGATGAGGAAGTGCAGCAACTTGTGTCAAGACAGTCAAATGCCCGGATAGTCTCCGGGTATTTCCATTATTTGACCACAGCCGTACTACTTGCCTGAATGCGCGCAATCAATAACATTTCTCTCCTGAATTGCTTGCTTTTTACTGATGATGGTTGTATTTTACACTATGCATCTTAGAACAATTGTCGGTTTGATCCTGAAGGCAGGATGAACAAGAAACAACATGAAAAACTAAAATTCTTGCCGCAAGTTGGCAGCCTCTTAGAGACACAGGCATTACAGAACCTCTCGATAGAGTATTCGCACGATTTAGTGAAGAAGTGCTGCAATGACGTCATCAAGGCAGCACGGGAGGCGATTCTTGATAGGGGAGAAGATCCACCTTCGCTGGATGAATTTGTGCAATCTGTGCAGGATCGGGTAGCTGTCTTCTTAAAACCACGCCTGAAGCGGGTGATAAACGCTACAGGTATAATTCTTCATACAGGGTTGGGGCGAGCGCCACTCGTTGAAGATATTTATCAGCGTGCCTTCGACAGAGTAAAAGCTGCCTGTTCGCTCGAACTTGATATGCTCACTGGAAAGCGCGGCGATAGACAGTGCGTTTTAGAAGACCTGATCACTTTCTTAACCGGGGCTGATGCTGCTGCAGTTGTAAACAATAACGCCGCTGCGGTGATGCTATCACTTAACACGCTGGCGTACCGCAAGGAGACCATCGTTTCACGAGGCCAATTGATTGAAATTGGCGGCTCCTTTCGCCTGCCGGAAATAATGCGAAAATCAGGCACCAAACTTGTAGAGGTGGGGACAACGAACAGGACCTATTTGGAAGATTATACAGAAGCGATAACGCCGAAAACCAGAGCGGTGCTAGTAGCTCATTCCAGTAACTACAGAGTGAAAGGTTTTGTGCACGAAGCGGAAATTGAGGAAATTGCACCCGCGTGTAGAGAGCGGGGTGTTTTCGTTATTCACGATCTGGGTGGTGGTGTCTTGATTGATTTGGAGAAGTCAGGTTTACCTCATGAACCGGTTGTGCAGGAAAGCGTTAAAAGTGGAGTGCACGTTGCCACTTTCAGCGGAGATAAGGTACTGGGTGGTCCGCAATGCGGTATTTTGGTAGGAGATTCGGGTACGATTGGGAAAATCTGCAAGAATCCTATGATGCGTGCTCTGCGTCCAGATAAGTTTACGCTGGCATTGCTGGAAGAAACCCTGAGAATTTATCTTGAACCAGACAAGTTTATCAGCAGACACCCGGTGTTGAAAAGGTTATCTGAAGATCAGAGTGAAGCGATGAGGCGTGCAAAACAGTTATATGATTTAATTTCTCAGGTTGAATTGTCAGAAAAAGTACGGATTCTGTTGACCGAATCAACCGGACAATTGGGATCAGGAGCGTTACCTCTGCATGAATTTCCTTCGGCTGCCCTAAAGATTAAGGTCAGAGGAATCCCCGTTTCAAAATTGGCTGCTGAGTTGCGCACAGCCGAATTACCGATAATCGGGTACGTGCGTCGGGATTACCTATTTCTGGATGTAAAGGCTGTTATGGATGAGGACATTGCCGAAACTGCTCACACAATAAGCCAGATATTGCGTATTTATTAATGATGATATTCTTGACAATTTCTTCATTTTATTCTTGAACTGAAGGTAATTTATGCTTATTTTAACGCTGTAGCTAATCATTAGTAAATTGATGATGGTGATCAACATCAGCAGGAAGTTACTATCTTCACTTGCGTTATTCGCTGCCATTATTATCTTTATGCAGGACGTCAGCGCCAAGCAGGTGAAATACATCGAAATAGACGGCGTTATCCATCCTGCCAGTTCCCGGTTCATCCAGAGAGCTATCGATGAAGCGAACGATAGCGAAGCTGAAGCGCTTCTGATTCAACTGGATACACCCGGAGGTTTGATGGAATCGATGCGGGACATCATCAAATCAATCTTAGCAAGTGACGTTCCTGTTATCGTCTATGTGTCTCCTTCCGGATCCCGTGCGGGTTCAGCGGGAGTTTTTATTACGCTTTCTGCTCATGTTGCGGCTATGGCACCGGGAACTAACATCGGTGCTGCTCACCCTGTATCACTGGGGATGGGGCAGGAAGATGACACAACTGGAGTGATGGAAGAGAAGGTCCTCAATGATGCTGTGGCTTTTATTCGCTCCATTGCCGAAAAGCAGGGCAGAAATGCTGACTGGGCGGAAAGCGCAGTGCGTGAATCGGCGTCCATCACGGAAACGGAAGCGTTGGAATTAGGCGTAATTGACGTGATAGCGCCATCAGTTGACAGTTTATTGGTGATGCTGGACGGACGTGAAGTGGCGCTCCCGCTGGGAAATCGCAAACTGGAATTAACAGGCGTCGTCTTAGAGGAAATTTCCCGGACATGGCGCGATCAGTTTTTGGAAGTAATCAGCGATCCCAACATCGCTTACGTGCTGATGATGCTGGGCATGTACGGGTTATTCTTCGAACTGTACAACCCGGGAACTGTAGTGCCGGGCGTTATAGGTGGTATATGCTTAATTTTAGCCTTCTTCGCTTTTCAGACTCTGCCTATAAATGTCGCGGGCTTATTGCTTATAGTTTTGGCAATCATTCTCTTTCTTCTGGAGATAAAAGTGGTCAGTTACGGAGTTCTCGCCATCGGGGGAACCATATCACTCATCTTAGGATCAGTTATGCTTATTGAATCACCAATTCCGGGTGTGGAGATATCCTGGGGAGTCATCCTGCCAGGGGTTATCGGCACAGTCCTCTTCTTCCTCGTGGCGATCTCCCTTTCGATAAAAGCACAGAAGCGGCGTCCCACCACAGGTTTAGAGGGCATGATTGAAGAAACCGGCGAGGTGATCGAGAAACTTGATCCTGTGGGGAAAGTAAAAGTCAGGGGGGAAATATGGAATGCAAAATCAACTGTCGGGAAATTGCCAAAAGGATCTCAGATTAGAGTCCAGAAGGCTGAGAGAAACTTATTAATTGTCGAAGAATTCAAGGAATAAGAAAAGCGTATAACGAAGATCATCAATATAAATAAACGCATAAGGTACCGATCATGAAAAAGGAAAAAGTTTGTAATCTCTGTGGCAGGACGCTGCCAGTTCGAAATTTCTACACTCAGAAAACCGCAACTGGATCGATGGTTTATCGTTCCAGATGTAAGGAATGCTATCGTGCCGTCACCAGGGACTACTATTGGGATAACCGTGAAGAGTTGCTGAAGAAACAGCGGCGACAATACAAGAAGAGGCGTCCCTATCTAAAGAACTACTACCAGACTCACAGGGAAGCTCGCCTGAAATATCAGCGTGAATGGTACAGAAAACGGCGTGTAGCTAAAGCCAAAGCCGCTCGGGCTGCGAAGAAATCCTGATACAGCCTCATAGTGATGAAGTGCTTTCTGTCATTGTATTAAGTGGAGAATAATCGTGACAATGGGTGATCTAGAAAAAAAGCTGGAAGAGCTGAGCAGTAAAGTTGAAGAGCGGTTCAAGGAGCTGTCTGATAAAATTGAAGGAAAGTTATCCTCATTGAATTCCAGTGGACCTAAATTTACAGCTAAAGTGACTAAGAAGCATGATACCCCTTTCTGGGGAATAGTGTTGGTCATAGCTGGTTTTGTACTATTGGGTGAATATTTCGATTGGTTCAATCTAAACGTACCATTTCTGCCAGCGGCGCTTATAGTCCTGGGAGCATGGTTGATTATCGATAAACGCATTTAATATAAATCTGCAATAAAAACAAAAACAGATGGAGGAGATATGCCTGGTTTCGCTATACTCATAGGTTTGGTAGTGCTGCTGCTCATTTCAGCGATTAAGGTGCTGAATGAATATGAACGTGCGGTAATATTTCGATTGGGAAGGTTGATAGGATCAAGAGGTCCCGGCTTAATTATCATCATTCCCATCATCGATCGTGTGCGTAAGATTTCCTTGAGAACCATCGTGACGGACGTACCCCCGCAGGACATCATCACCAAGGACAACGTTTCAGTCAAAGTAAATGCAGTTATCAACTTCAGGGTGATGGAACCGAACAAAGCTGTCGTGGAAGTTGAAAATTACCTGTACGCCACAGGTCAATTAGCACAAACGACTCTGCGAAGTGTTCTGGGACAATTCGAACTCGATGATCTGCTATCTGCAAGGGAGAAGATCAACAAGACGTTGCAGGAAATAGTGGACGCTCATACTGACCCCTGGGGAATCAAGGTGACTTTAGTGGAAGTGAAACATGTGGATCTCCCTGCTGAAATGCAGCGCGCCATGGCGAAACAAGCCGAGGCGGAACGTGAGAGACGTGCCAAAGTTATCCACGCTGAGGGTGAGTTCCAGGCTTCCACAAAGTTGGCTGAAGCAGCTTCGATAATAGGCGATCACCCCATGGCTTTACAACTGAGGTTCCTGCAGACTCTGTCAGAAGTGGCGTCAGAGAATAATTCCACCGTGGTATTCCCGGTTCCCATAGACCTCTTTCAGGTTTTTATGAAGAACCAGGAAGGTAAGTAGTTGGTAAGATCCGACGACCGTAGCGAACAGCCTGATGGTGAGAAAATTGCCAAATACCTGGCTCGTTGCGGTGTTGCCTCCCGGAGGAAATGCGAGGAGTATGTCAAAGCCGGATGGGTGACAGTTGACTCGGAGATCGTTCTGACTCCCCAAACACGGATTGATTCACAGATTTCCCGCGTCAAAGTACGCGGGAAATTTGTTTCCCCGCCGAAGATTTTACGCTACATAATCTTCAACAAACCTGCCGGCGTGCTTTGCACCTGTAACCCGGGCAGAGAAAAGGGGGAAATCATCCTGGACCTGGTGAAAGTCCCTGAAAGAGTCTTCCCAGTTGGCAGACTTGATAAGGACACTTCCGGGCTGCTTTTATTGACCAATGATGGTGAATTTGCCCAGAAATTGACTCACCCATCCTATCAGAAAGAAAAAGAGTATCTGGTAGAGACAGATGAAGCAATCGAAGAGGCACATCTGGTAAAACTTCGCAGTGGAGTTCAGCTTGATGACGGGACCAGCAAATTCAAGGAAATCGAACTGCGGGGAAGCAATGAGATAAAGGTAATATTAACTGAAGGAAAAAAGCGGCAGATACGCAGGACTCTGCAAACGATAAACCTTAACGTATCTAAACTGCACCGAGTAAGCGTGTCCGGGTTAATACTGAAAAACCTGAAGGCGGGTGAATGGAGGGACCTCACCGATGATGAATTGAAGGCTTTAAAAGAAGAACTTTCCTGATATTCTGTAACTTTCCCACATAAAGCAGAGTCAATTAAACAAAATGTGTATCAATATAGGACTTCTATAAAAGGGAGAGGAGAGATGAAAACGATTCTGATTATTACTCTGACAATCATAGTAATTAGCTCGCCTGTCGGAGCAGCCTGGAATTCATTTCAGGGGGGAGCGGGAGGTTTCAGCTTCTATATCGTTAAACCTGATTTAGGACCTCTTAATACCGAATTGAAAGCGTTGGGGATGCCTCAATTTGATGGCTACATGTTCCTCTATGGTGGTCAGGGATTCGGTTACGTATCCAACAGTCTGCGTATTGGCGGTATGGGATTTGGCGGCTCTGTGAGCGTCAATGACATCGAGAACGGCTACGCCCGCGAAGCCATATTCAGCATGGGTTGGGGAGGTATATTGATAGAATACCTGATGCTGGAAGTGTCGAATTTCGAGCTTTTCACCGGTGGCACACTGGGCTGGGGCAGCGTGTCCGTAAGTTTAAGAAAAACCGACAGCCCGGTCAGTTGGGGTGAAATATGGAATAATTACACTTCACAAACCGGTTCTGGGGATAGCATCTCATCAGAATTGAGCCATTCCTTCTTCATGATCCAGCCTCGGGTTGGGGTGAAATATTACCTGCTCGATTGGCTGGCAGTGGGAGGATCAATTGACGTTCCCATATTAAATCTGAGTTCATCTGGTTGGTCAATAAACGGCGATAATATCTATGACGCTCCTTCACTTGATTTGACACAGCCCTTCTTCCAGTTCAGTATTCTCGTGGGGGGGTGATTTGTTAATGTCACTCTGTTCATAGGACTCCTTCGGATAGAATGAGAATCATTTGTCTAAACAGCCTCACAACGCCCGGAAATAAATTTCCGGGCTAATTTATGCTGTCCCACTCAAGTGGGACGCTCAAAAAGTTCCCGTTGCGTCAGGTCCTGTCCGTCAGCCGACGGATGTGACCTGACGCTGTCAGGAAAAAACCAGGACAACAAATCCGCCCAACGGCGGATATATTTTTTACTTAAACGTGCAGTTGTAGTTTATTTCAGGTGATACTTTAAGTATTCATAAGTTTTTAACTGTTGCAATAACAACACTATAGTCGTGTTATTTGAAAATATTTGTAAAAAAGGTTAAAGTTCTTTTATAAAGAAGCCGATAGAATAGCTGAAGGCAAAATGGAATCATTAAGAGAGGTTTTAAATGAGCACACGGATCAACCATAACATACTGTCGATGACTGCTCAGAGGAATTTATGGTCAACACAGTTAGTTCTGGATAGAGCGGTTCAACGCCTGTCATCCGGACTGCGCATTAACAACGCCTGGGATGATCCTGCCGGTTTAGCTATTTCCGAACGGTTCCGTGCGCAGATTGCTTCCATGGAAGAAGCCGAGCGTAATGCTAACAATAATATCAACCTCATGCAGACGGCAGAAGGAGCCTTATCCGTCCTTGATGAGACCTTGACCCGCATGAGAGCATTGGCGATTGAATCATCGAATGGATCTTTAACCGATTCAGACCGACAGGCGCTGGATGTTGAATATCAACAGCTGCTATCAGAGGTCAACAGGATATCACAGGTGACCAACTATAACGGTCTGTACCTGCTTGATGGCAGTTTCTCTGCTACTGGTATCAAGTTCCACATAGGAACCTACAACGCCCAGAGCGAGGATTACTACTACGTTAATTTCAATTCCATGACTATATCATCACTGGGACTGACCGGCACAGGTTTGACTACTACCACCAGTGCACAGAACGCCATAGGATCAATAGATATCGCCATAGATAGAAAGGACAACGAACGCACCCGCCTTGGATCCTACGTCAATCGGCTGCAAGGGACCATCAGCCAGTTATTGACGGCACGAGAGAGAGCTGTCGCCTCTGAATCTCAGATCCGTGATGCTGACTTTGCTCAAGAAATGTCCGAATTTGTCCGTTCACAGATACTAATGCAGTCAGGCGTTGCAATGTTAGCACAGGCGAATATGATTCCGCAGATGATTGCGGGTTTAGTCGGATAAGCACACATACCACAAAGATGCGTGTACTCACGCAAACCCTGCAAAAGACGCTGGTCGAAAGATCAGCGTCTTTTTTTGGGGATATTAACTGAATGTCTTTATGTTAGAGTTGACAGACAAGAATGTCCGTCCTCCCCGCATTGCTACTGGGGAGGTTAGGCATTCCTGCCTGACTGTAGAATAAGCAGTTAAAGCCGACAGGTAAGAATGTCTGTCCCCCCCTATAGATACATGTTATTTAATACCGAAAAACTCGCAGGCGGTAGCGGTCGTTATTTCAGCTACTTCCGACTTGCTGATTTTCTTGATTTCAGCTATTCTTTCCGCGATTAAGGGGATGAAGGCAGGTTCGTTGCGTTTACCCCGGTGAGGATGAGGCGTCAGAAAGGGGCAATCCGTTTCCAACATGACTCGATCCAAGGGAGTTGCTATAACGGTGGGGAGGAGGCTGGTGTTTTTGTAGGTGATATTGCCAGTATAGGAGATGTGGAAACCCAAATCCAGGACCTGTTGTAATTCGTTCACATCGCCTGCAAAGCAATGGAAAACTCCCCTGGTATTATCGGATATTTCTGTTTTCAGGATGGAGATTGTGTCTTCGAAAGCATCTCGGCAATGGACGATAACCGGAAGGTCTAAATCTGCAGCGATTCTTATCATACGCCTGAAGACCTGCTGCTGCACGTCGTGAGGTGAACGGTTGCGATAAAAGTCCAAACCGATTTCACCGATGGCAACCACCTGCGGTGATTGTGCCAAGAGCGATATGTGGCTCTCCAAAGAATCATCAGCGCGCTGTGCTTCATGAGGATGCCAGCCGGCTGAGGCGTAAATACCCTCATTTTGAACGGCAATGGCAAGCGCATTTTGGTTGGTAGGTGCATCGATACCGATAGTGATAATTTTCTGCACGTCCGCTTTCTGGGCGTTCGATAAGACTGAACCTAAGTGCGGTTTCAACTCGGGGAAATCGAGGTGAGCGTGGGTGTCTATGTACATTTTCGAAATCTCTGACAAATCAATAAGCAACTGGATTCCGGGTCAAGGAGTCTGTCCGAGAATAATTCTATTAAAAACAATAGATATTTTGTAAGTTCTTTGAAAACAATAGGGAGCCTTCGGCAAATTCAATCGTATAATAAACAAGCCAATTTTAATCAGGTATCCCTATGT
>NJBN01000018.1 GCA_005223185.1 candidate division LCP-89 bacterium B3_LCP | reverse complement strand
TCCCATGGTTATAAAGCAATCAATTGAAATCATAAAAAAAACAAAAATTATACCGGAAGAAACGCTTCTCTTCTTTGATGAAATACAAAGTTGTCCGCGCGCAATAACCGCGTTAAGATATTTTTATGAAGAAATGAATGAAATTCATGTCATCGCTGCAGGATCATTGCTGGAATTTTCCCTTTCTAAGATTTCCTTTCCAGTTGGGAGAGTTCAATATTTAAATATGTATCCAATGACATTTGCGGAATACCTTATGGCTGTTGAAAATGAAACAGCGTTGGAAATTATAAATTCCAGACCTGAAAAATTGCCCGAACAAATACATGATTCAATGCTCAGTGAACTCAGAACATATTTTTTTATCGGGGGAATGCCTGAAAGTATACAGGTATTTATTGAAAGTGGTAGTATTTCTGACGCATTTGATGTTCATAAAGAACTTATCACTACATTTCAGGATGATTTCTCAAAATATGCGCCATATGCTGATAAACACTGTTTGAATGACGTATTTAAAAACGTGGCAAAGAATATTGGCAATCAGATAAAATATACGCATCTTTCCGAATCATTCTCTTCTCCAACAATTAAGAAGGCTTTTGAAACCTTATTAAATGCCAAAATAATTAAAAAGATACCCTCGTTAAGTCACATTACCCCCCCCTTAAATTTAAATATTTCTTTAAAAAAATTTAAGACGCTGCTCTTGGATATCGGGTTATGGCAGCATCTGAGTGGAATGTCGGATTATCAGGAACTAATAAAATCGGATCTCTCAAATACATACAGAGGCGCTTTAGCGGAACAATTTGTCGGACAGGAATTAATTTGCGCAAATGATGGAGAAATTTGCTACTGGGCGAGAGATAAAAAAGGAAGTAGTGCAGAAATTGACTATCTTGTTACCTTTGACGGTAAACCATATCCAATTGAGGTAAAAAGTGGCAAAGCCGGTTCCCTAAAAAGCATGCATATGATTTTGAGAAATTATCCGGATTGCCCTTCAGGGATTGTCTTTTCAACCCGGGAGTTTGAAAAGTTGGAGGAACAAAAAATGATCTTTGTACCCTTATATTATGCAGGCAGAATTATTCAATCTGGGATTGGCGGGAATTAGGGAAAGATAATCGGGTAGCCGGGGGTTTTCTCCCCCAGCCCACACACCACCCGGCAAGCGGGTCCGCACCGAGTGTTAGCACCGGCGTGAAAATGTCATCAAACGACCGGTTTGAAAATGTTTGATAAAAAGCGGGTCAGCCGGGCATTTTATCAACCGGCTGACCCGGCAGTGTTCACTCTTTTATTTTTCTCATCCGGTAGCTGTTACCTTCGATAACAACGGCTTCCGTATGATGCAGCAGTCGATCCAGCAAGGCTGATGTCAGTGTGCTGTCATTGTTGAAGATCTGCGGCCAGTCTTTGAACACCCGGTTGGTGGTGATGATTATGGAGCCTCGTTCATATCGTTCACTGATGATTTGGAACAGTAAATCGGCTCCGTTTTTATCAATAGGCAAATATCCGAGTTCATCCAAAACCAGCAATGAGGGCTTGAGGTATTTTTTTAATTCCTGTTTAAGCTGCCCTGCATGCTGTGCTGCAATCAGATTATTGACGGCATCAATGGCTGAAGCAAACAACACCGTGTTGTTCTTCAAGCAGGCCTGATATCCCAACGCCGTAGCGATATGGGTCTTTCCAACGCCAACCGAACCGATAAAAACAACATTGCTTTTTTCCTCAATGAACTTGAGGCGAAACAGATTTTTTACTTGAGCCTGGTTTATCTTTTTGGGCCAGGGCCAGTCAAATTGATCCAGGGTTTTGATGACCGGGAACTTTGCCAATCGGATCCGGCGCTGGATGCTTCTGTCCTTGCGCAGGTTGGACTCTTGTCTAACCAGTTCGGATAAATATTGGATATGATCCCATTGTTTACGAGCTGCTGTTTTTCCGACGGCTTCGTAGTTTTCACGGATATAGGCAAGTTTTAAATATGTCAGGTGCTCAGTGATATCACTCATTTGTACCCCCTATGTCGTAAATCGACAGATCCGGTTTGTTGATGGTTAAATCCAGAAGATCACTGCTCCGGGTCAGGTGAAGCGCTCTGTGCGCTTTAACATGATGGGAACGCTGCTCCAAAAGATTGGCGATATAATCGCAGGAAAATGCTTTAAAATAAAACGCATCTTCAATAGCCCGTGCAACCTGTTCTTTGGGATAGATTTCCGATAGCGCTACGATCTGGCGGATATGATGGAACGGGTTCATCCGGCACTGTTCCAACTGCCGGTAATACTCCTGTGCGTTGTCGGATAAATCCAAAAACCGCATGAATATCTTTTGATCCAGTGCTTTTTTTCTTTGCGCTAACAGTATCTTGGGATGATCCGGGTGTTCAAAGTCTCTGCGGCGGTCAAAGCTTCTGACATGCCGGGCAACCAGTTTATTCTCATGATAAAAACAGAACCGGTCCGGATACCGCTTGACCGTCAGTCCGACACCGGCCAGTTGGGCAGGTACGCTGTAACGGTTGGTATCAATGGTCACCCTGAACTGCCTTGATGCCCGGGCCTGTTCAACCACACCAATGTCATACGGTTCTGCCGGAAGCGATTGCAGACTCTGTTTCTCTTCGGCAAACATATCAACCGGCCTTTTACCGGTTTCACCATGGTTCCTGACATTGGCAATTGTATCTATCCAGTTTTTCGCTATCGGTTTCATGATTTTAAAATCAGAGATGTCCAGACCATTTAACAGATTCTTTTTGACGTATCCTACCGCATTTTCAACCACACCTTTTTCATTGCCTTTGCCCACATTGCAGGGGGCAATCGCAAATCCGTAATGGTCTGAAAAATCCATATACCGGGGATTAAACACCGGCGCTTTGCCGATGGTTCTTTTCAAAACAGCCGATTTGAGATTATCCACCATGATCTTTTGAGGAACCGAGCCAAAAAAATGAAACGCATTCTGATGACATCCTAAAAAATGCTCCATGGTCTGGGAGACGGTGAACTCAACATACATCATGCGGCTGTGGCATAACACCATCACAAAAAAACTTAACCGGCGGCTGGTCGATCCCACGCGTACATTGCCGTATGATCCCCAGTCCACCTGGGCACATTCACCCGGAGCAAAGACCAGTTTTAAATATGGCGTTGTTTTTGGGGGCCGGATCTTACGAACATAATCGGTTACAATGGTGATGCCGCCGTCAAACCCGTTGTCCCGTATGCGTTGAAAAATCTGCCTTGCCGTAAAGGCATGTTTCTCAAGCATCTGCGCAATATCGTTTTTAAAAGGGTCCAGTTTGCTTTTGTGTGCTGCTGATCTTCTGGGCAGGTATCGTTTTTCGTCGGCCCATTTAGCCACGGTTCGATGATCAAGGCTCAGTTCATCTGCGATTTGGCTGTAGTTGAGTCCGTCTCGGGTAAAACAGTTTCTGATTTGCGCATAGGTTTCGTAATCGATCATTTTGCACCTCCCAGGATGTCTTTAAGGCGCATCATTGATCCGGTTCGGCTCTCCTGCGGTTCGAGGCTGAGAACCTGATAGATGGGCTTTTGCCAGGCAATCAGACTGTTTTGGATCAAGCCGGATCTGGCCGCCTCCAGGGTGTGCGGATCCATACCCAGTTTTGCCATAATAGACCCATCGCCGTAATAGCTTAACCCTTTCTCATCAGCCGCACAGACCAAAAACAGATACAAAGCGGCCTGGCTATGACTGCACAAGTCAATATGCCGGTCTCGGATCAGCCGGTGATCAATCCAGCTGAAGCTTCTGGGCACCTTGCGAACCCGTTTGGGTAAAATCGGGGATTTGACAATCATGTTTTCCTCCTTCTTTTTGGGGTTTAAGACATAAAATGTCTTGCCCGGATTGTTGCATAAGAAGAAGGGTGTTTGCGATGTCATCTTGTAACGCAGATCCGATAAAATTGGAGATTAACCCTATAATAACAGGAGGTTGAGCGATTAAGAGATCTTGTAACGCACATGCGGCAACTTGATCGTTATGCGTTGTATTTTCAACACCTTGGACGATTAAGGGATCTTGTAACGCAATCAGCCGCTTTGATCGTTTCCAATATCCGGGGTTCTCTCTTCTCCATTCCTGAACCCGCTTAACATGCTCCGGCCCCTTGAAATAATCTCTGTTTTCCGGTTTGCTCAGCCACTTTCTTTGACTGGCGGCTTTGCTTGTTTTTCTGCAGGGTTCCTTTTTGCAATAATTCTGTCTGGCCGGATTTCGAGGGTCCGGTACGAATAGACACCTGCAATGACAGCACTTTTTTCGCTTTATCTTTTTCATCCACAGTTTACCTCCAGTTGGAGCCAACTATTGATGAATCCGATCTTTATGGGAAGAAAATATTTTGCCTAAGGGAAGAAAACGGAAGAATATGGATTAAAAAAATCTGACTTGGAAGAAAAATCAAAGAAGAAAATTATGCATCTTCATACCGGTGGCTTTATGACATATTCAGGTCGGCCCTGACAGATGGCCGTTGGGCTTATCGTCAGTTCCGCCCAGGCCGAATGGCAGCCGAAGGGACCCATCAAGCTCTGGATCGGGTTCGGCGCGGGTGGTGGCACCGACACTCAAGCGCGGTCTCTCGCCGCAGAACTGGAGAATCTGCGCGGCTGGCGCATCATCCCGGAAAACAAGGCCGGCGGCGGTGGCGCAGTCATGGCGGCCTCACTCAAAAATGCGCCGGCCGATGGTCAGACCATCGGCCTGCGGCAAGAAGCACAGATCCGGGCCGTTGAAAAGAAATTGGAGCAAAACCAAGAGGAGAAGAAGCATGTCAGATGACAAGGTCTTTTCGTTTTATGAGCAGACGCGGCTTTCCATGCGTCCGGTTATACGGGGAACTTGCGAAATGGTTGTTACCGGGCATTCGCTGGCGACGGTAGCGGGTATGAACATCCTGAGACGCGGTGGTAATGCCATTGATGCCGGGGTGGCAGCAGGAATTTGTCTTGGGGTGCTCCAACCCGAAATGGTCAGCTTTGCGGGAGTGGCACCAATTATGGTCTTTAATGCCGATAAAAACGAATTAAAGACAATTAGCGGTTTGGGACCCTGGCCCCAAGCTGCATCTGTGGACTACTTTACCAAGCACCATGATGGGAAGCTGCCGGAAGGAATAGAGCGCACGGTGGTGCCGGCAGCTCCGGATGCCTGGATAACATCGTTGCGGTTGTACGGAACCATGAGTTTCGAAGACGTGGTTGCTGATGCTATTGATCTGGCCCAAACCGGATTTCCGATGCACCAGTTTTTGTACAATAACCTCGTTGAGTTGCGTGACAAGTATCTTCGCTGGCCTGAGAATGCCTCGATCTACCTGCCCAAG
>NJBN01000006.1 GCA_005223185.1 candidate division LCP-89 bacterium B3_LCP | reverse complement strand
TTCAGGCGTCTATCTGTATCGTCTGGAAGCTGGCGAATACAACTACACAGGCAAGATGATCCTGATGAAGTAATTTTTACACTTCGCACTACACGAGGCTGACTTTTATAGGTCAGCCTCTTTTTTTGTGCACTTATCTCAAGAATAAAACATGCTCAATATAATCTTATCACTTGATATTTCCTCTTTCATGTATTATATTGTAAAGAGCCGACTTTTGGAATTATCATGAATTCTTCCGGATTGAAAATAGCGCTGCTTTTAAGTTTAGGTTTTCCTCTACTGAATTCCTACGCTGACCCACCTGATACGCTGTGGACGAACACGTTTGGCAGCGCCGGTAATGATGTTGGTATCCGTGTGCGACAGACTTCTGGCAGCGGTTTCATCATTGCGGGATATACTAAACCGCCCGACTCCACTTTCTACCAGGGCCTATTGGTCAAAACCGATCCTTACGGTGAAGAAAGCTGGACGCGGCACTATGCTGGCACAGGAGATCTACTGTTTCACGATGTGCAGATAACTTCTGATGGCGGTTTTATATGTACGGGACTATCCAACTCACTTTCCGGAATTAATGCGGATTTATGCCTGCTAAAAACTGATTCCTGCGGTATTGAACAATGGAGAGAGACTTTCGGAGGTAATTCGGATGATAAGGGTCATGCTGTACAGCAGACCGATGATGGCGGATATATTATTGCCGGTGAAACCACATCACTCGGCGCAGGCAATCGAGATTTTCTGCTGGTTAAAACTGATGAAATAGGGAGCGTCCGCTGGTACCGTACCTTTGGAGGTTCTCAGGCTGATTATTGTCATGCGGTTTGTCAGACGGGTGATGGCGGTTATTTAATGGCTGGTTCGACTGCATCCTTCGGAAGTGGCGGTTATGATTTCTGGCTGGTGAAAACGGACGCTGCCGGAATTGAACAGTGGAACAGAACGTTTGGTGGGCTGGAAAATGACTTTACTCATAGTATGCAACTGTGCGACGACGGAGGTATCGCTCTGGCTGGCTGTACCTGGTCATTCGGTTCAGGCGGATGCGATTTCTGGTTAGTCAAAACTGGTAACAACGGCGATCTCGAATGGAGTAATGCGTATGGAGGATATGCCTGCGACTGTTGTTATTCTCTACAACAAACAATAGACGGTGGATTTATTTTATCCGGGTGGTGTTATTCATTCGGAGCCGGCGAATGTGATTTCTGGATGGTGAAGACCGACTACTGTGGGATAGAAGAATGGAACCTTCCGGTTGGGGGGAGCGGGTTCGATCATGGTCAATGTATCCAGCAAATTAGAGAAGGAGGGTACATAGCTACCGGGCATACGAATTCTCTTGGCGCCGGCGCTTTGGACGTCTGGTTGGTGCGTTTAGCTGATCCGTCACTAAATATTATATGCAACCCTATATCTACACCGGTTGTTATCCCTTATACAGGCGGTACAATAGAAGCAACCGCGGCATTATCTAACAACACTGCTCTTGAATTAACTTTCGATTTATGGGCGGAAGTCATTTTGCCTGGCGGTAGTATTTACGGCCCCACGGTATTACTTCAGAACCGAACCATACCACCGGCATACAGTATAATCAGGCAGCTTTCTCAGGAAATACCTGCTTCAGCGCCCCCAGGCTTTTACAGGTATTTCCTCCACACCGGTTTATATCCGGATTCAATTATATCAACAGCGAGTTTTCCTTTCACGAAAGACACGTGTAATTCCTTTTTGCATGCTTCTGATCCACTCTCTAATTCATCTGCATACAATCAGCTAATTCCCGCTCAACCTGAAGCTGATGATAATAGAAGTCATCTCAACCTCTCATGTTTTTCAAGCGCAAATTCGACAACCACCATTCAGTTTGAACTGCCATCTGCAGGTCAGGTGATGATCGAAATTTATAATATCCTGGGGGAAAACTGTACTGCTGGCATCATCGAACTCTGCAGGCAGAGCTGGTATTCTGCCGGGAAACACCAGGTGAATATCGACGGAACTAATTTATCATCGGGAGTTTATATCGTTAATATCCACTTCAATGGTATGATAGAGAGGGATAAGTTAATCATAGTCAACTGAGCGTCAATGCCTGAATTCGTGAAGTAGGTATTTGAAGATTGTGACGTGGATCACAAAGCATCTGACTTGTTATCCCATAGTTTAAGTTCTATTTCTCCTGAATATGTTTCCTCATGCGACTTCATTACTTGATTTTAAAAACTCTCAGTTTTCACCCCCTTTTAGATACAAATACTACAGTGCTAACTCACCAAACACAACCGGAGGACAGACATTTGTGTCTGTCGCTGGGTGCCCTATAGCTCTGCTGTGGGAAGATACACAATGTCATTCCGGGAGGGCTTCAGCCCTACCCGGAATCCAGTAATTAAAATCCAATAATACTCACTGGACTCCCGTTTTCACGGGAGTGACAGTTCCCACCTTCGGGGTCGTACCCGACAAACCGTAGGGCAGGGGTGTTTCCCCTGCCCTTTTTACTCCAAATTCCCCCAGAAAAATAAACCCCTTGACAAATCTGAAAATATTGCGTATATTAATAATATGCACATTCTAGTCAAAATATCAGCCATGTCTTCCAAGGTCTGCTTTCTTTCCAGCATCCTACTTTTCCTGCCGTTGGCTTCCTACGCCTACTGGCCCACTACCATTGAAGAAAACCTGCCAGTCGCTGCTGATCCTGATACGATGGAATGGAATCCCAAAGCATTGCCCTATCCGGATGGTTCGACGTTAGTGGTTTACCACAAAGTCGGATTTGGTGATTGCTACCAAATCATCGATCGGTTTGGCCAGTTGAAATATGAAACGCCACAACTACTTTTTTATAATATCTCTGAGAATGGATTATCAGACGTTATTTCCGATGATGAGGGCGGTGCAATTATATCGTATGCGACGAATGATGGTGTTGAGGGAATTTACGCTCAGCGCTTAGATAGTTTGGGAAACTGCCTCTGGGGAGATTCGGGCGTTAGAGTTTTTCCTTTTTTTGAAACTGACCGAGACATTTGCACGGACGGCATGGGAGGATTTTACTTAGCTGCCGCACCTGATGAATCTGCTCTTGATTGGTCTGACCTCTGGATACAGCGTATCGAAGGCGATGGCAGTCTGCCCTGGGGTGAAGAAGGCATCTTATTGGCCGGACTGCCAGACGTCACAGCGAGATATCCACGTATTACACATGACAGTAACGGAGGGCTGTTTGTAATTTGGGAAGATAGTCGTCCTCCTTATTGGCCGGAGGCAGCTTTGTTCGCTCAGCACATAGATTCTGCCGGAAACATCCTATGGCTGAATGACCTGTATATCACCGAAGGCTTAGTATGGGAACACATAGTCATTTCAGACGGTGAAGGTGGTTTTATCTTACAGACAAATTATGGCGCAGACTTCAACACCCATTGGCGCATTGATGGTGATGGTAACATTCTCTGGATAAGGGATCACTTAAGCTGGTATTTTCACGCCAAGATGGTACCCGGAGAACCTGGCTTCTTCTATCTTGGTTTCATATATGGTCCAGGTGTATATGGCCAGCGAATGGATATTGCTGGAAATAATTACTGGCCTACTTGGGGGGGTAGTGATGTCGGTGCGCTGATGGCTATCAGCCCACCGGATTGGAATCACGACATGCAGGATGATTACATCTATCAGTATCCCTATTTTTACGGATTATACGATTACAATCCTGGCACATCTTATCCCATTTATCTGTGTACAAATGCTTTGGATTCCGCTGGCAATCGGAAATTCAGCGATGATTTAGGGGTAATATTACACATATCTGAACAATGGTGGGACTTGAATTATTACAGCGTATTACCTGATGATGAAGATGGAATAAAAGCTGTATTTCAGAAGCATGTGGGGGTCAGTACCAGACGCGACGTCTACGCCAAGCGCTGCAATAGCGATGGCAGTTTAGGCGGTCCTTCTCCCATTACTGTGGAAGTGACGCCCGTTAATCCTCCAATTCAAATCCCTGCATCCGGCGGCAGCTTCGATTTCGACATTGAGCTTTCCAATATAGCTTACAACCAGATAGATTACGATGTGTGGATAAATGTATTGCTTCCCGATAGCAGTTTGTTCGGTCCCCTGATGGGACCTGTTTCCTTAAGCATGAATCCCGGATTCACTATCGAACGCACCCGCACCCAGAACGTACCTGCCGGGGCACCCCCGGGAACATACACCTATCAAGCCTGGGTGGGAGTTCATCCCACTCAGCCCTGGACTTCAGACTCCTTCACCTTCGAGAAGTTAAGCTCTTCCGAAAGTGGATTAACCATAGATAAATGGACCAACAGTGGTGAAGATTTCCACGAAAACTTCGCCAATACCAATCTCATAGCCCCGGATACTTTCCACCTACTCTCCGTCTATCCTAATCCGTTTAATCCGATAACAATTCTTAGTTTCGAGTTGCAAGTTTCGAGTTTGGTAGAACTAAAGGTGTTTGATATAAACGGGCGTATTGTAGCGGCGAGGCATGCCTCGCCCTTGTCGGGGTCAGGGGCGACCCCGACTACGGGATTTTATCCTTCCGGCGCCCACCAGATCACCTTTGACGGTACTGGTCTTTCTTCCGGTATCTACATCTACCAGCTTACGGCAGGAGGATTCACGTCATCAGGCAAGATGGTATTGATGAAATGACATAACATAAGAAGAGGCAAAAAGGCGGGAATTTCTCCCGCCTTTTCTCATTAACAGTGAATTAGCACAGAACTAATACCAACATTAAAAATTCTTGATGTTTTTAATTCCCATCAGGAATGTGTTGAAGAAACTGTTTCCTGTTTCCCGCATATAGCGGATTAAGTAAGTCATCAGGAAGATGATGTTATAAACGTATCCCAGTCTGAACTGCACTAATTTTCGAATTAACGGTATCAACCTGTGGTTTCTCGCACCAAAGTAAAAAACCTTATGTGCTCTCTGTATTTTTTTAATGTCCGGTTGATCCAGATGACTTTCCAGGAATACGGATCCTTTCGAATCCTCCAAAGTAAAACTTTCCTTGATAAGTCCTTTTTCCCTGGCGATCTGTTCACTTCTCGTTCCCGGCAATGGATGAAACAGCCCGCACCAGGGATACTCCACTTTGGCGCGGCTGTTCAGCTCCATAGTCTCCAGTGCTTCATCAAGCGTTTCCGTGGGACACCCCATCATGTTGTAGGTCTTGATGCGTACGCCGTATTTATGCAGTGTGTCTGCTGCTTTGTAGAACTGTTCGTTGCTGAATTTCTTCCCCAATATCTCTCGCCGGACGCGCGGGTTTCCCGCTTCCAATCCTAACATCACATGATCGCAGCCGCTTTGGCCGAGGAGCTGCGCCACGTCGTCATTGACCATGTTAGTGTGAATATTACAGGAATAAGGGATACCGATTTCCTTCTTATACCGCGGTAGGAATTCATTCAGCCAGGCTTTATTTATGGGGAAGATGTCATCGTTGAAGCAGACCTTCTGTAACGGGTATTTCTCCTTACACAGGTGCAATTCATCCATCACCCTGTCAGCAGAATGCCGCCTCATAGGGTAACTTTTAAGACCGTATAGTTTCCTGAATTCCTGGTTGAAGCAGAAGTAGCAGTTATAGGGGCAATCTCTCCCAGTCATGAAATACTTGAACTGGGTCTTCCGCAAGTAGTTATATTTATAGTAGATGTCTCTGTCCGGGACGGGGTATTTATCTAAGTTACTTTCCAGGGGACGGACAGGGTTAGAAATGACGGCGCCGTTTTTCTTCGTCCATAAATTGGGGATACTACTGTAATCTTCACCTTCATCGTGAGCGTTGAGGAAGTCCAATAACGCTTCCTCACCCTCACCACGGATTATAACGTCAACCTCTTCACGTTTGATGCAATCCGGGTAATAGGAAACATAAGGGCCGCCGAAAATGGTACCTATACCATCGAGTTCTTTCTTGGCGGCTTTAGCTAATCTGTAGCACTCATGGTGAATGCTGGCTATTGAGCTGAAACCAACCCAATCAGGTTTATACTCTCGTACTTTATCCCAAAAATGTTTGCCCTCTTCGGATGCGACAAAGACTTCGATGTCGTGGCCCTTTTCTTTGAGATAGCCGCTAAGCACCAGTACGCCTAAATATTCAAAGGGGGTTTCGTGGAGGAAAACGAGACGCGCCATATTAAGTGATTCCTACAGGTTGTGGTGTCTTATAATACGCATAATATAATAAAAAGGTTTGGGAAAGTCAAGGGGAGTTTTATTTTCACGACGGTAGTGTTACATACTGCGTTTGAAGGGCATTTATTGTCAGATAGATATTATTCTGATTTTCGAGAGTGGCTCTAAAAAAATGAACACTTGATTTTACCGGCTAAATGTATTAAATTAAGGAACCACAAATGAGTCAGAAATAATCCACCCTTGCTGATGATGAAAAAGGAGAATCAAACATGCGGTCTCTTTTAATTGCTTTAACGATGTTATTTTCTACTTCTGCGGTATTTGCCTATTCCAGTTATACTCCCATGGGATACGCTGGAAATCCGCCATATTACTATAACTGCGTAAACTGCCATAGCAATTATCCCTTAAACAGTGGTGACGGTTACATGCAACTGTCAGGACTTCCGCCACAGGGGTACGAAGCAGGGACAACTTACCCGCTGACCGTAACTCTTGCCGATCCGGGTTTGTCGCGCTGGGGGACACAGTTGACTACCATTCATCAGGATGGGAGTAACTACCTGCAAGGTGGTACAATAATCGTAACTGATCCCATTAATACCAACCTTCTGACAGGACCCGGAAATGCGCCTGATTATCTGAATCAAACTTCAATAGGCACTTTCTGGGGGGATCCGGGTCCGGTTTATTATCAATTCGACTGGAGGGCACCGGACGTCTCCACCGGTCTGGTTACATTTTACGTGGCGGGTGCCGCCTGTATCGGAAATGGAAGTGTATGGGGAGATTACTGCTATACTATTTCCGTGCCGACTATTCCGTCGGGCAGCGCTCCCGATGTGGAAGTAACTCTGACACCCACCGGTTCGACTACGTTTCCCGCAATGGGGGGAGCACTTTTATATAACATAGGCGCATCCAACAATGGTTCAGTTCCGGCGACGGTGGATATTTGGGTCGATGTAACACTGCCTTCAGGATTTGCTTACGGACCTGTCCTGGGTCCTGTTCAGGATTTAACCATGCTTGTGGGCTTTTCTACAGATAGAGACCGTGAACTCACTATACCCGGCAGTGCGCCAGCAGGGACTTTTTCCCTGAATGGCTACATGGGCTTATACGATCCTGCCAGCCCTTCCATCTGGTCTGAAAGCCACTTTGACTTTTCCAAAACCGCCTCTTTAGATGGCGATTGGACTGGTGAATGGTTCATCGACAGCGGGGAACCATTCGATGAATTTGCCAGCGGGGGAGAGGAGCAATACACTCCGTCAGAGTTTGAATTGTTGGGAGCTTATCCCAATCCGTTTAATCCAACGACAGTTATTAGTTTCTCTATGCGAGTTTCGAGTTTAGTGTCTCTGAATATCTATGACATTTCAGGACGGACAGTAGCGGAATTAGTTGGTGGTTGGCGGGATGCTGGAGTGCATGAGGTAACATTCGATGGTTCTGATATCGCTTCTGGTATCTACATCTACCGTTTGACGGCGGGAGAATTTACAGCGTCGAGCAAGATGGTGCTTCTCAAATAAAGGATAAAGGCTAAATTATAAAGGATAAAAAGGGCGTCCCGGTTGACCGGAACGCCCCTTTAATATCATCAATCTTTTTTTCTTCATTTCAACAGCTTCGGCGTCCAGTACCGTTTATCCAGATAAATCAACTGCTCTTCTGGGAAAGGAACGGCCGTTTTAGTTCGGCGTACCATATCCTCTTCGCAATGAACTGCCACAACTTCCGCAATGAACATATTGTGTGATCCCAAAGGTATTTCGTGCTTTACCTTGCAGGCTAATATCAATGAACATTCTTCGATCATCGGTGCGGAATCCAGAGGTGGGCAGGACAACGGAGTCAGTTTTAACTCTTTAAACTTGTTAACGCTCCTACCAGATTTGTAACCGCAGAACTCGACCTTTTCCAGATCGGACACCCTGGGTATATTTGCTGTGAATTCTCCGGTCTCCTTCACCAGTGGGAAGCTGTGCCGGGACTGCCTTATAGAAACACTGACCATCGGCGGTTCGCTACATACCGTTCCGAACCAGGAGCAGGTGATGATGTTGGGATTATCAACCGTCCCGCAGCCGATTAGTATAACTGGTGCGGGATATGAATGAACGTAGGGGGGAATTGTTACTTTCACCTGTTATCCTTCTATGCGTCCATATCCGACCATTTCTTCGCCATCTGGCTGAAGATTATCAGCGCAATGATGGCAACAATACCAATCGCAGCAAAGGGAATCCAGACATGGTATTGAGGATTGTAAAGGTCCCATAACGTTCTGGTCGCTGTAACCGGATCCATGCCGGTATATTCCACCAACTTTGCCATCGCTTCAGTTCTGGATATTCCCGTTATCGCTTCCAATGATGATACCTTACCATCCCAGATCTTGCTGCCAAGATAGTCAGTGTGTTGCACTAAGTACTTCAGCGCCAGCGTGGCTTTTTCTCCGTATTGACCGTATAGATATCCCGCTAACACGGCTCCGAATCCTCCGCCTATGCCCACCGGAATGTTTACGTAGCCTAAGTATAGACCCTTTTTCCCCGGTGGAGCGATCAATCCCAGGTACTCATTTTTCTTGGGACCTGTCATCATCTCTCCGGTGGAAAAGAAGACGATTCCCAGCAGAAAAATCATACCGGTATTAGTAAATCCACTGACCAGTGTCCCTGCGGTAGCCAGTGCCATACCGAAGATCATGCACTCCAGTACGCGCATTTTCCTCACCATCCAGGATATGGGCACCATGAAAACGATGATCCAGAGAGCATTAAGATTCAGCAGGATGTGCTGGGGAACCATAACGCCTCTATCCGTTTGAATATTCCAGGGAACATGGGAAGCGATAGCGCCCGAATCAACCCAGTCTTCTAAGAAGTTAGGATGCAGATCCCATACCTGGTACATCATCAACCAGAAGCAGGACATGATAATCAGCCAGGCGACAAGTCTCGGTTCGACTATATTCTTTATGGTTAGGAGGAAGACCTGGAAGGGGTTCTCCTCTTTCGATGCACCTGATGGTACGTCCTTAAAGGTCAGCATCATCAGGTAATTCAAGGTAGTAATCATCGCAGAAGCGAGGAACAGTGACCGCCAGGATGCTTGTGAATACACGTCGCCGAAAAGACCGAAAAACCAACTATCGGGACTGTGTGTATAAACAGCGGTGAGGATAGCGTCCGCCATAAAAGGTCCTATTGCAGCGCCAATGTTTACAACCCAGTAGAATATTCCCCAGCCTAACGATGAGCGATCCTTGGTCAGGTTTTGTGCTAATGAACCCTGAAGGCTGGGCTTGAACAGCGCCGTGCCAGCCGCCAGAACCAGTACGCCCGCGAAAAAGCCGGGAAACGTGCGCAGGTTCGCCATCATGATATAGCCGATGATGTTCATGCTGACTGCAACGAACAGGGTCTTTTTATACCCATAGCGATCGGCATATCCACCGGTGAACATCGGCAGTACCGATTGAAACAGAAACCAGAACAGGTAGATAATTCCCTTATCAGCCGCAGTGAAATGCAAGCCACCGGGGTTGTCTGCTTGCATGATGTACACCGGCACTACGCTGCGCATGCCAAAGTAAGCTAAACGCTCCCACAGTTCGATGCCGTTCAGCATCCAGTAGGTGCGTCCGAAGGTCGCTTTCTTTTCCTCACCAGTTTCGGCTGGCAGCTCAGTTGGTTTATTCACTATTTCGATCCTTACGTGTCATTATTAGATTAAAAATGCCCGGCATCCCCGGAACCGGGCAAAACTGTCATCCGTGTTAATTATTTCAGCTAAAGTATAGTAGTACTATAAGGGTTTGGGTTTCGCCTCCATCTTAGCAGCTAATTCTTCCGCTTGTTGTTCAGCTTCGGTGATAACGGGATTTAAGAATTTTAACAGGAAGAACAGCAACGCTGCCGCAAACAGTGACGTAACGACCAAGACTATGAAGAAGGTGCTGTGCTGCCAGTTATCCCAGAAGCTGCCCAGGAGACCTGACAAGTAATTTCCGATGGCAGTAGCCGCAAACCAGCCACCCATCATCATTCCGCGTATCTTCCAGGGCGCTAATTTGGAAACCAGAGAGAGCCCCATAGGTGACAGGCACAGTTCACCCATAGTAATCACCGCGTAAGCGCTGATTAACCAGGAGACGCTCACTCTGCCGGCATTGCCACCAGCGAAAGCAGCAGAAGCCATAATCGCATAGCATCCTGCCGTCAGAAGCATACCTATGCCCAACTTGGCTGCAGTGGAAGGCTCAAATTTCCTGCGACGCAGGAAATTCCAGAACCCGACCAGTAACGGCGTAAACGCCAGAACGAAAAACGGATTGACTGACTGGAATAGTTCAGGACTTAGTGTTGTGTCTGTAGCATCCCTTGCCCAGAAAGTAAGGGTTAGACCGTTCTGATGGAAAGCCATCCAGAAGAAGATAACTGCGCCGAAAATAACGAGGAGTGCTGTGATTCTTTTGCGCGCTTGCTGGGGAGTAAGCTGGACTTCTTGATCCATCTGCGATTCATTACTATCGCTGATGTTTTCTCCTGCACGGACATGCTTCTGGAACATCAGGAAAGTTATCAGACTGATAATCATCCCCACGCCTGCAGCGGCGAAGGCGTAATGCCACCCGTGAATCGGATGCAGGCTGCGCAGGTAAGCAGCTACCAACGGTGAGAACAATGCGCCTACATTTATGCCCATGTAAAAGATGTTATAGGCGTCATCCTTCTTTTCAGGCATGTCCCTGTACAGATTGCCCAGCATGACCGATATGTTCGGTTTGAAACAACCATTGCCGATAATCAGACAGCACAGCGCACTGAAGAAAAACGGCAGAGGACGAAACGCCAGTAGAAAGTGTCCCGCCATCATGAAGAGCCCGCCGATAATGATGGTCTTCCTGATTCCGAAAATCTTATCAGCGATTATCCCGCCGAGGAAAGGCGTGAAATAAACCAACCCCACATACAGTCCATAGATCTGGCTCGTTTTGTCGTTCGAGAATCCAAGCCCGCCACCGATATTATGTTCGATCATATAGAGTGACAGAATGGAGAGCATACAATAAAAACTGAAACGCTCCCACATTTCAGTTAAAAAGAGAACCGGCAAGCCCTTTGGGTGCCGTTTTTTGTGAGTTGAAGTACCGGGTAGGGACAAGGTTAACTCCTGAAGCGAGGATATTTAGAAGTATTTACTATAGCAGATATTTGTTCATCCCATTAAGCGCATATGAATGTAGCCAATAAATTTGTCAATATCAAGTAATGAATTGCATATCTTGTATTTATAATACATTGTTAAAACGATAATTACGATAATATTTATTAAATACCACAAGGATTATTTTAGTATTTTCCAGAATCACAACTTAGATCGGATATTAGAGGCATGTTATTCACTCATCATGCTTATTTACAAGAATGAGGGACAGATCCATCAGATATTGGAATCCATCCCTCATCATGCGGTTCACTATGTCAGCGAAAATGGAAAATTGACGTTACCTGGTTAGTTCGTCAAGTTCCTCAACCATATTGGAGAAGTAAGCTACTAACGCTTCGACAGGAGCTGGCGTTGCCATATCGACACCTGCATCCTGCAGGAGTTCAACCGGGTGTTTAGAACTACCACTTTGCAGATAGGCGATATATTTCTTAACTGCTCCTTTTTTCTTTCCGTTAATGTCAGTTGCCAGTGCAACCGCAGCAGCATAACTGGTGGCATAGGTATAGACGTAGTAACCTCGATAGAAGTGCGGTATGCGCGCCCAGGAGATGCTGGACAACTCTTCATACTCTGCAGCAGGTCCGTGGAATTCAGTCAGAGTATCGTAGTAGAGTTTGCTCATACTGTCTTTAGTCAACGGTTGCCCCGCCTCGCCCATCTTGTTAGCTTCCCATTCCCAGGTGGCAAACATGGTCTGGCGGTAGAAGGTAGTGCGCACAGCGTTGATGTTAGTTTCAAGCAGATAGATCAAACGCTGTTTAGCTGCTTCTTTGTTTGCTTTCTTTGCCTTTTTGTAAGCTTTGCGTGCATCAGCCAATAGCTTGGTCGCCATAATTGCTTCATTCACCGTTGAAGCCACTTCCGCATTAAAGGTGGCGTAGCTCTTATTCGGGAATGGCTGGGTATTCTCTGAGTAGTAGGTATGCATGGCATGACCTACTTCGTGCGCAATGGTGCTGACGTCTTCTAAGGTTAGTCCTTTGGTATAGTCGAAGTTGTACAGCATGTAAGGATGCACACCATAGCAGGAACTCGAATAGGCGCCGCCTCTTTTATTCTCATTGGCGAATGCGTCACACCAGCCGTTCTCAGGGTTTAACGCCATCTTGATATCCTTGCGATACTGTTTGCCCAATGGTTTTAAGGCGTTCACTATCATATCTACGCCTTCTTCCCAGGTGTAACGAGTTTCATCGGCTTCCACCAGGGAAACGTAGTAATCCCAGTGGCGGTAATGGTCCACACCTAACAGACGCTTGCGAATCTCGTTATACTTGTGCAGAGGCGCCAGATTTGCACGGGTCGTCTCTATTAAGTTGACATAGACGTCTTCCGGAATGAAGGAGCCATCCAAAGCTGCTTGCAAGGTATTGTCATACTTGCGAACGGTGCTGAAGTAAACGTTCTTCTTGATATTACCGTTCATCAAAGCTGCCAGAGTGTTACCAAAACCTTCATAGCCGTTCCACAGCTTTTTAAAGTAATCTTCTCTGATACGGCGGTTCTTATCCACTCGCCAACTGTTCCAACCTGAGTCGGTGACTTCAATAGTTTCACTATCTTCGTCCTTAATTTCACCGAAACTCATATCGACGTCAGTTAATTTTCCAAAAACGTCGCGAGAGGTCCCGGTGATATTGTAAGAAGCCGCTATAACCGACTCTTCCGCTTCAGACAGCACGTGTTCCTGCTGCAGGTACATATCATCGAAAGACTTCTGATAATCGACGAGTTCGGGATTTTCTGCAACGTACCTGTTCATCGTTTCCTGGGGGATTTCCAGCAGTTCAGGTTCAGCCCAGGCTAACTTCTGACTGAATCCAATGGCTAACATCTGAATACGCTGCTGCATTCCAGCCCAGTCCGAGTTCCCCATGTCAACGTGGTAGTTGAACATGACGTACACCCAGAGGCGTTCTAACTTCTGTTCGAGAATTTCACCGATTTCCTGGAACTCAATTAATGCTCCGGCAGGATCAGTTGCATTTTCACCGGCGAAGCGCCCTTTGAAGGCGGCCAGGACGTCAATCTGTTCCCCTAAATATTCGAAGTCCTTTTCCCATTCCTCAAGGCTCGGATAGATATGGTCCGGGTGCCATTTGTACTTGTCGGGGATTTCGCTGCGTTCCAGAGCAGTCAGTGTGAAAGGCATACTCACCAAAAAGAGAGCAGCGATAAAGAAGATGAAGATGTTCTTTGTTTTCATTGCTATTCCTTCGTGTTTATTGATTGATTTTTCTTGTGTATTTCCGAATTTAAGCTGGATTGCGGATCTGCCAAATCCGTAATCATATTGTGGGTAGCAAACATAACTTGAGATGGGGTAGGATACGTATATAATATACTCTATTACTCAAGCTATGTCAACAAAAAACTGCAATCGAATTCTTCATAGTTGTGGAAAAATTACCGTCCATGTTCCCACTTGCTTTTTATGGAGAATCTTCATATATTGTACCTTCGACTAAATATTACCCCTTATCATGGAGATAAAATGCCTCAGACTTTAATCGAAAAGATTGCCCAGAAGCATGCAGTTGGTCTAAAAAACGATCATGAAGTTCGCAGCGGCAATTATATCAGCATTCGTCCCGCACACGTGATGACGCATGATAATACCGGCGCTGTAATTCCCAAGTTCAAGGGAATCGGCGCGACAAAATTGGCAGATCCGCGACAGGTCGTCTTTGCGCTTGATCATAACGTGCAGGACACTTCGGAAGCCAACGTCAAAAAATACGCTAATATCGAATCCTTCGCACGGGACATGGGTAACGATTTCTATCCCGCCGGACGAGGTATCGGACACCAGATTATGTGCGAAGAGGGCTACGCCTGGCCCGGGACTATGGTGGTTGCATCCGATAGTCATTCTAACACATACGGTGGTTTAGGTTGTTTAGGGACGCCTGTAGTGCGCACCGATGCTGCCGCAATCTGGGCTACGGGACGCACCTGGTGGCAGGTTCCTCCGGTGGCGCGAGTTGTTCTTAATGGAAAGTTGCCAGCCGGAGTCTCAGGTAAAGACGCTATACTGGCTCTATGCGGGTTGTTCAACAACGACGAAGTGCTGAATCACGCTATAGAATTCCATGGAAGCGGTTTAAGGCATCTCTCCATCAGCGAACGGCTAACAATCGCTAATATGACCACTGAATGGGGAGCGTTAGTGGGAATCTTTCCTATTGACGATGTGCTTATTAATTGGCTACATGAGCGGGTAAAAACCGTTACAAAACGTGGGCTCGCTGGAGTGCCATCAGATACGGATGGAAACGGTCTTCATCCGCGTATGAACGCTGTCAGAATAAAAGCGCTGCAATCTGAAGGCCTGCAAGCTGATCCCGACGCTGAATACGGCCGCGAACTGGTGTTGGATCTGGATACGGTACAGCCGTATGTTTCCGGTCCTAATACTGTAAAAGTGATGGCCCCTGCCATGGAAATGCGTGACCGTGACGTCAAGATAAATAAGGCGTACGTATTGAGCTGTGTGAACGGCCGACTTGAAGACCTCGCGGATGCTGCTGATGTAGTGCGTGGCAGAAAAGTAGCTCCTGGAGTTGAACTGTACATTGCCGCAGCATCTGATGAGATTCAGGCTGAAAGCAAGGCGCGCGGTAATTGGCAGGTTCTGCTGGATGCTGGCGCCATTCCCTTACCCCCGGGATGCGGAGCTTGTATCGGCTTGGGTAAGGGTCTTTTAGAAGATGGTGAGGTTGGCATTTCCGCCACCAACCGAAATTTCAAGGGGAGGATGGGAGCCAAGAGTGCAGAAGCTTACTTAGCTTCACCTGCCGTCGTGGCGGCTTCGGCAATTTCAGGCAAGATCGATCTTCCCGGAGAAATGGCATTATCCGGTACTCTCAAGGGGGAGACTGAAGTCAAACCGAAGGCAGTAAAGGTTACCGTTGAGATAAACATTTTAGACGGTTTCCCTGAAGAAATCGAAGGTGAACTGATATTCTGCCACCAGGATAACATGAATACGGATGGTATCTACCCAGGGAAATACACCTACATCGATGATTTCACTCCGGAACAACAGGCTTCTGTGGTTATGGAAAACTACGATCCCGATTTCGGTAAAATCGTAAAAGAGGGAGACGTCTTGGTGGGTGGTTTCACCTTCGGCAGCGGGAGTTCCAGGGAGCAAGCGGCAACTGCGCTGAAATATCGCGGAATCCGTCTGGTTCTGGCAGGTTCATTTTCCGAAACCTACAAGCGCAACGCCTTGAATAACGGCTTTTTGGTGATCGAAGCGCCGGAACTGGTGAACGACTTTAAGGAGAAATTCGGTTCGGAGAAGCTCACCATCAGAACCGGTTTGACAGCCAAGATTGACTTCCGTCAGAGCAGATTAGTATTGGACGATAAGGACTATCGACTTAGCCCCATCGGCGAAGCTGCGCAGGAATTAATCATCGCCGGTGGTCTGGAAAACTGGGTGAAGGAGAAGCTATAGGGATGTATATCACGCTGAAATAAACGGCAAAGAGGCTGAACCGGAGTTCAGCCTCTTATTTTTATAGTAGTTGTACTTTATATCACTTCACCAACATCAACTTCTGAGTCAATTGGCTGTTTGCGGAAGTCAATTTAGCTATGTAAAGACCGCTGGCAAGATAACCGCCATTGAATACTGCCTGATGTTCACCAGCAGCATACCAACCGTCGTATAGTCTGGCAACCTCGCGTCCTGATACGTCATAGACAATCAGAGTAACCTGTCCTGCCTCTGGCAGAGAGAAAGACAGGGTCGTCTGTGGGTTGAAGGGATTCGGATAGGCTGACGACAGGGTTACTTCTGTCGGCAATACGGATGATACCGGTTCAGTATCCCAGCCATCAAACGACCAGCCGGGCATGGCGTTACCGGCGCCATCACCGTCCCCAAATTTGAGGAAGTTAAATCCATCCAGGTCATCCTCACCGCCTGGATAGATGCCGACAAACCCAAAGTAAGTGTATGAACCACCGGGCGCTGACCCTGGGACATACTGATTCAAATCGCGGCTCATGACCATACCGGCTGGCAATTCAATATCTTCCCGTAAAATAATGGGACCGCGCATTGCACCGTTAGGAAGCTGCGCCATAGTCCAGACGTCCACGGTCTGAGTGTTGGTAGTGACGTTCTCGATAGCAATTGAGAAATCGAAGGAACTACCACCGGGAAGTACATAGATTGTTGATTGTGCTGGAGTTAGATTGATGGTAACCGCCATAGTGGGATTGTTTTGATCAATCGGAAGAGCTCCTTGGTCGGCGATTGTTCCATCAGGATCGTTGGGATGGGCTGGGTCACCGGCATCTATACAAGGTGAACTGGGTTTAACGTTAAAGCCACCACCGTATGGGAATTGCGGACCCAAGAAGATATTGTTGTACTGATCGCACGGATCTCCATTGTAGTTGGTACCGGTAATAGTCCCGGCTCCTGCAGGTGTTGCACCACCATAGAAGTTACCACCGGAATTGCTGATGTCATTGTAAGTAATGGTCGGGTTGCCTGATACGCAGTAGATCCCACTGCAGAGGCTGCCTCAACCAGAGGCGGTATTATCCGCCACTACGCAGCTATTGATGTCCGGATTGGAGTTGGTGGAATAGACAGCTCCACCGTTAGTGGCTGAATTCTCGATGATCGTGCAGTGTTCGATAACCGGGCTGCTGTTGGCGATGTAGAATCCGCCACCGTATGAAGCACCATTATCGAAGACGATGCAGCGCTCGATGGTTGGACTCGAGTTGGCGATGTGAATCCCGCCACCCTGCGTCATATATCCATTCACGATTGTGAATCCGTATAAAACCGATGAAGCGGTTTCACCTGAACGGAAGTAGAATCCGCGGTCGCCGCTCTGGCAGTCGATCACGCAGTTTTCAGGGCCGTTTGCGGACATGACCACAATGGCACGTCCACCGAAGTCCAGGCCTCTGTTCCCGGGACCGGTCCAGTCACCATCTGAGACTAAGACGGTATCTCCCGCACTGGCAGCATTAATCCCTGCCTGTATGGTGGGGTACTGATCGGGAACTAAGATTGTAGCGCCGTATGCCGCCATTGCCAGGAGCATAATAACGCATACAGCAGTACTAAGTCGTTTCATAAGAACTCTTCCTTTCTTTTTGTTGTTTATCAAATTATCCCCGTAAATCTATCCAAGTATCGGCGTAACATCGTTGATTTAGATCACATGCCTTATAAGCTCTAAATCATTTAATCAACACCATCTTGCCAGATGCGGCAAACTCACCTGCCGTCAGACGGTAAACATAAATGCCCGATGCCATTTCTGACGCATTCCAGGTAACCTCATGCACCCCAACATCCCGCCAACCATCTACTAATTCAGCAACCCTTCGTCCCGAAATGTCATAAACCGTGAACTTTACCAAACTCGCAACTCGCAAATCGAAACTAATAACTGTTGTGGGATTGAAAGGATTCGGAAATGCGCCCAACAAGGCGAAATTTTCCTGTAGAGCAGGGGTGCTTCCCTCGCCAACTTCACCGAACTCTTCCCCCGTATTAAACCATCCCGCTAATCCATCCAATCCAACCGATCCTAACTTAACGAAGGTAAACACATCAGATGAAGTATCAGCTCCCACAGTTGCATAAGCATTATATGTGTAGTTACCCATCGGCGCCCCTGCTGGAACGGTCTGTGTTCTTACACGGCTTATGGTTTGAGCTGAATCCATCGTGATGGAAACCGGTCCTAAAACTGGACCATAGATACTTCCTGTGGGAAGTGTAACATCGCACCAAGCGCTAATTATTTGGGATATTGGGTCAATATAGGTCGCCTGGATGGTGTAGTCAAAGCTGCCGCCACCAGCTGGAATTTCGATGGGTGCCTCGTGCGGATTCAGCAGGATGCGAACGGGAATACTCTGGTCGTAAAAAAATGCTCCCATATCGCAGATGGTGGCATCCGGATCCAGAGGTGAAACCGGGTCTCCCGTATCGATACAGGGGGAACCCCAGTGCAAGCGGTAATCGCTCTGGTCTGGATAGACGAATAAGGGATCGTCATCGATGTTTCCTGTTCCCGGCCAGCCGCCCATGACGTTGCTATAATTGACGGTGGGATTTCCTCCTCCCGAAGAGATATATATCTCCGGTGCAGTGTTGCCCCAAAGGATCGTATTTGTAATAACCGGGTTTGCTGTTAGCCAGAGAGCAATCGCGCCACCGTTGTCGGCAGTGTTCCCGGTGATTGTGTTGTTCGTGATGTTATGGCCGTCGGGCCAGGAGCATTGGATAGATAACCCGCCGCCGTCGCTGCTACCATCATTATTCGCGATAAGGTTGTTACAGATTTCCCAGATGGGGTTCGGAGAATAGTGCGTTGCTTCGAGGACAGCCAACCCGCCTCCCCAGCTGGAAGCCGAATTCTCTGAGATTACATTATCAGTAACATGCGCACCGGCGTAGTAGCCGTAGATCCCGCCGCCGTGGCTGGCGGTGTTCCTGGTGATGGTGTTATTCGTGATGGTTACAAAGCAATCTTCGAAACCGATTCCACCTCCGTCGTTAGCCGTATTCATGGTAATTGTATTGTTTATAATGATCGGGTCGGAGTAATCGTCGCAACCGATCCCACCTCCTTTAGTACTGAACCCTGAGGACGAGTTCCTCGTAATAATGTTATTTGCGATGGTCGGGTTGGATGAGTTGGTACATCTGATGCCGCCTCCGCTGCCGTTTACCGCACCGTTCATCACCGTAAATCCTTCCAATACGGCGTTCACACTCTCCCCACTCTCAAACGTTACCACTCTTCCAGCCTGGTTTCCGTCTATGACGGTGGATACCGGCCCGGATGCGCTCTTTACGACGATTTCCTTACCCCGAAAATCGATATTTTCTATATAGGTTTCGGGGGAAACCAGAACTGTATCCCCATCGTTCGAAGCGTTAATTCCCGCCTGAATGGTTGGGTATTGGCTGGGAACGAGGAGGGTGTCAGCATGACATAACCCTGCAATTACAATCATTCCCGCAAGCAAAGTCATTAACATTTTCTTAGCCATGGTAATCTCCTTTGTGTATATTTATTATTTCATCAGCACCGTCTTACCTGATATTGCCTGATCACCGGACGAAAGCCTGTAAATATAAATACCGGATGCTAAATCCGATCCGTCGAATATCGCTTCATGCTCCCCCGTATCCTGCCAACCGTTGGCAAGTTCTGTTACCAATCGACCGGAAATGTCATATACAATTAGGGATACGTAGCTCATAACCGGTAATTGGTATCTGATGACCGCAACAGGATTGAAGGGATTGGGGTATGCGCTCAATCGCATAGTACTTGGTTGGATTAGCGGATTGTCGCTGTTGACACCTAAACCATGATCATAGAAGAGTGCTCCCATATCTGCAGTAGTTCCATCAGGATCAAGCGGACTATTCGGATCACCTGCATCGATACAGGGTGATGTTTCATGCAAATTCAAATCGCCGCCTATTAAATCGAGGAACTCCGGACTATTGGAAATATTGCCGGTTCCAGCTAAGCCGGTTGAAACGCATGAATATGTAAGTTGCACGGTTCCGTAAATTTCAGGATCATTATAAGATGAATTATAGTAAATAATGTTGTTTTGTCCAGAAAAGGAAGAATTTCCAGTTCCAACGCAAATACCGCCACCTTTTGCTTCAGTTGAGGTTGAGGTACATTCGTTATTAACAACAGTATTATTTATAATCGTTACAGTTGACGAATAAGTAGCAAATATTCCAGCACCGTTAAGTACGGAAATATTGTCATAAATCAGGTTATGAGATATCAAAGCAACTGAGTTTTCGCAGCGGATCCCGCCGCCTCCACAGCTGCCTCAACCTCCTGTTGCGATATTGCGGGCAATTATGTTGTTTAAAATCTGTGCATCGCCGCAGTTGTAAAGGTATATACCGCCGCCGTTACCGCCTTCGTCACCGTCGTCGAAAGCTTCACAGTCCACTATAATACAATTTTCGATGATTATATTTGCTGAACTTGCATAGACTCCGCCGCCACCCCAATAATTATCGCATTCCGAAATTCTGGAATTGGTGACTGTAATCGGAACACCATCGGTATAAATACCGCCGCCGAGGTCGTAATTAAAATTGAACTCATTCTTGCAGTTGTCGATTATTACATAATCGATGGTGCTGTTGGCTGAGGCGCCGGACTGGAAACGAAGTCCACCCCATCGATGGTTTTCAACGGGATTCTGTCGGACAAAGCTGATACTGTCATTTTCCATGCCTTCGGCGATGAAGAGTCCGTAAATTTTCCATTGGTGGTTTCCATTATGCAGAAACTCAGTGCCCGGCATAATGGTCAGGGTATCTTGGCCGCCAACGGTAACTTCACCGACCACGAGATATTGTCCAGGTCCCAGCGTGCCCGACTGCACGCCGCTGATTGTCGTCTGCGCGTAGGAAATTGCCCCTGCTAAAACTACAAACAATGCAGAAGCCACAATTGATAATTTGATCTGAAACATGATTGTCTCCTTCTCTATAACACTTCTTTAGATCGCATTGATTTTATTATCAACGCCTATTTCATCAACACCATCTTACCGGATGCTACATGATCACCGGATTTTAATCGGTAGATATAGATGCCAGATGTCAAACCAGAAGCATCGAACGTCACCTCATGCACACCCGCATCCCGCCAACCGTTGGCAAGTTTTGTTACCAGACGGCCGGAAATATCATAAACCGATAGTTTTACAAGACTTGCATCTTGCAGCTTGTAACTGATAACTGTTATGGGATTGAATGGATTCGGAAATGCCCCTAACAAGGCGAAATCTTCCTGTAGAGCGGGGGTGCTTCCCCCGCCAACTTCACCGAACTCTTCCCCCGTATTAAACCATCCCGCTAATCCATCCAACCCAACCGATCCTAACTTAACGAAGGTAAACACATCAGATGAAGTATCAGCTCCCACAGTTGCATAAGCATTATATGTGTAGTTACCCATCGGCGCCCCTGCTGGAACGATCTGTGTTCTCTCACGGCTGATGGTCAGAGCTGAATCCATCGTTATCGAAACTGGCCCCAAAACGGGCCCGAAAATACTCCCATCTGGTAGTGTGGCATCACACCAGAGATTGACCAGTTGAGATACAGGATCTATGTTAGTAGCCCAGATGGTATAGTTAAAGCTACTTCCACTTGCCGGGATTTTTATTGGCACATCGTGCGGAGTCATCAAGATGCGTACAGGGATGCTCTGATCGTAAAACGAATAGCCCATGTCGCAGATAGTACCATCTGGATCCAGAGGTGAGACCGGATCTCCCCTGTCGATGCAGGGGGAACCCCACTGTAGGCGGTAGTCGCTCTGGTCTGGATAGATGAATAATGGATCGTCATCGATATTTCCCGTTCCTGTCCAACCACCTGTGACGTTGCTATAATTAACCGTCGCGTATCCTCCTCCCGTTGATTCGTATATCTCCGGTGCGCTGTTGTCCCAAAGGATCGAATTTGTGATGACCGGGTAAGCACTTAAAAAGAGGGCGACCGCACCACCCTGATCAGCACTGTTCTCGGTGATTGTATTGTTTATGATGTTATGACCTGGGGGAGGGAAGGAGCATTGGATGGATATTCCACCACCGGCAGTGCGGCCCCAGTTATTCGCGATTATGTTGTTACTGATTTCCCAGATAGGGTAGGGGGTATGCGTTGCTTCGAGGATTGCCATCCCACCGCCTTTATAAGAAGCAGTATTCCCTTCGATGACATTGTTACTGACTATTGCACCTGCGTAGTAACCATAGATCCCGCCACCAAAACTGCTGGCACTATTCCCAGTTATCGTATTGTTCATGATGGTCATGAAGCAATCCTTGCCGTAAATTCCACCACCATTGGAGGCGGTATTCCCGTAAATTATATTGTTTGTAATGATTGCGTCAGAGTAGTTGAGACAGGCGATTGCGCCACCTGCTGTGGGGGATATATTCCTGGTAAAGATATTATTCGTAATAGTTGGAGAGGATGAATTGGTGCAATTTATTCCTCCGCCCCTATAATTCGGATAACTACCCCCACCCATTCCATTCTCCACTGTAAATCCATCCAGTACGGAGTTCGTAGTCTCTCCACTCTCGAATGTCACCACGCTCCCGTACTGATCCCCATCGATAACGGTGAAATCAGCGCCCTGTTCGCTCTTTACGACGATTTCCTTACCCCGAAAATCGATATTTTCTGTATAGGTCCCGGATGAAACCAGAACTGTATCCCCATCGTTCGAAGCGTTAATTCCCGCCTGAATGGTTGGGTATTGGCTAGGAACGAGGAGGGTGTCAGCATGACATAACCCTGCAATTACAATCATTCCCGCAAGCAAAGTCATTAACATTTTCTTAGCCATGGTAATCTCCTTTGCGTATATCTATTATTTCATCAGCACCATCTTGCCAGATACTGTATGATCACCGGATTTTAACCGGTAGATATAGATACCAGATGTCAAACCAGAAGCATCGAACGTCACCTCATGCACACCCGCATCCCGCCAGCCGTTGGCAAGTTCTGACACCAGACGGCCGGATATATCATATACATTTAGGGATATGCAGCTCATAGCCGGTAATTTGTAACTGATGAGTGTCGAAGGATTGAAGGGATTGGGAGAAGCTGAATTAAGCTCGACTAAATTCGAACCAGCTACAGACTCAGTTTTTATATCCCATCCCATCAGTAGCCAGTCAGCTTCAGCCAAACCATCACCCCCGGTTTCCATTTTCTCAAAGGGGAAACAATCCAGGGACAGCAGTTGCTGAGTGTTGGAGTCCGTTATCCAGGCGCAGTAATTATATCCATCACCGGGAAGACTGGAAGGTATGCGTTGACTTAAATCATTTCTAGTAATTGTCTCACCCGAAGGCAAACTTATCCCCGTTCTGAAAGCAGCATTGTACGAACCTAAGTACCAATCCCGAACAGCATAGAGCAAAACGTCAACGGTGTAGTTGGTGTCACTGTTATTGGCCAGTTCGAAATCGTAATCAAAGGAACCGCCACTCGCAGGTATCTGGATCGGTTGTTCGTGTGGCGTCAGTTTCACCACCACTGAACCCAAGTTATCATCCAGATGTAATAGAAGTATGTCACCATATCCCAGACCTACAGTACTACCGGTAAGGACATAGTTTCCATCCTGGGTCCGGGTTACGCAGCTTGCGTGATCATAACTACCTCCGGAATATGTCCAGGTGCCGATGGTGTTTCCTTCAGTGTCTGTCCTCACCATATACAATTCATGACAAATGACCCATGCATCAAAGGCTCTACCAACCAACAAATATCCACCATCGGTTGATTCAACAACTCCATGTCCACTGTCCGAATTGGGTGTACCCCAAAAGTCCTTCCATATCTCTAAACCATCGGGATCAACCTTCAGCATGAAGAGGTCTTCTGAACCATATACAGGTCCTCCCGTCCAACCGCCGACAACGTAATTACCGTCAGACGCCTGTAAAACGCTCAAACCCAGACCGTTTCCGTATTCGTTCATCCAGAGGGTATTCCCATCACCGTCAGTTTTTATGATGAAGATGGTACCGTAGGGAGCGTATGGATCCTCATTCGTGGCTCCTGAGATGATGAATCCGCCGTCATCTGTTTGAGCTAGAGCGTATCCACAATCACGTCCGTGATAGTTATAAGTTTGTAACCAAAGAGTTCCGCCATCACTATCTAATTTCATCAGGAAAACATCCCCATTAGGCGCGGTAAATGCGCCATCATAGATGCCAGCAATAACGAAATCTCCTTCTTCTGTTTCCACGACGCCAAATCCGCGGTCAATTTCACCCCAGTTATACTTGCGCGTCCAGATCGTGTCTCCCAGCGCGTCTGTTCTGAGTACGTACAAATCACCGTAGAGTTCATACATCCCTTCATCTGCTGATCCAACAATTATGTACCCGCCATCGTTTGTTTGTTCAACCCAGTAGCCGCAATCGCCTTGGTGGCCGCCGTACATTTGAGTCCATTCGGTCGTTCCCTGATAGTCAGTTTTAATCAGGACTAAATCGGGCGCGCCTGTACCTGGAGGTCCAGATTTCCCCGTAACAATGAATCCGCCATCATCTGTCTGTCGGACACAATTACCTTGTTCATCTAAAGTACCTCCGATATTTTGCGACCAGAAGATAGTAGGTTGAGCATTACCACTGGTGAGCCAGAACAGAATTATTAGCAGAGAAGTATGAAATTTGTGCATGAAAAACCTCGATAAATTACGATACTGCATGATTGATACCTCCATACTGTTGATTATCATGTGCATAAGAATAATAAGTCAAATTTCGTACCAACTGCGTTTAATAAGGTGTAATTTTTGAAATAATATGCGGGCTAACAAAGTCAGGATGTCCCGGCAGTGTGCTGGAAAAATAATCGAGTAAAATTAAAATTGTCCTGACACCTTGATTTTTTCCATAATGGTATTGCTAAATTCATGAATTTAGTTTACTTTGATTGAACCAAATAAATAGGAGGGTATCTCATGCCGCTGGTTCCCTTACATGAAATGTACCAGGACGCTGTTGCCAACCGCTACGCAATCGGTCAGTTCAATGTCAGCAACCTGGAATTCGTCCAGGCTGTGTTGGAAGCCGCTGAAGAGATGAATTCACCTGCTATCATCGCAGCATCTTCCAGTGCCATCAAATATGCCGGGCTGGAAAATCTGGTTGCCATAGTCAGAACTGCTGTTGGGAATCTGGACGTCCCCATCGCTCTGCACCTGGATCATGGCGCGGATGTTGAAATCGTCAGGCAGTGCGTGGATGCGGGATTTACGTCTGTCATGATCGATGGATCGCAGCACCCCCTGGAGGAGAACATACACCTCACGCAAGAGGTTGTTGATTATGCTCACATGTTTAACGTCACCGTTGAGGCTGAACTGGGCAGGCTGAGTGGGATGGAGGATGAAGTCAAAGTTGAAGCCAAAGATTCCTGTTACACCGACCCTGATGAAGCTGTAAAGTTTGTGCAGGAAAGTGGATGTGATGCTCTGGCGATTGCAGTAGGCACCAGCCACGGCGCCCATAAGTTTAAGGGTGAAGCAAAATTAGATTTCGACAGGATAGAAACGATCAAACAGATGACAGGCATCCCGCTGGTATTGCACGGAGCCAGCGGCGTTCCTGAAGATCTCATCAGTAAAATTTCCCAATACGGCGGGGATATTCCCGGCGCCAAAGGTGTTCCTGATGAAGCTTATCACCAGGCCATCGATAGAGGCATAAATAAGATAAACATAGATACGGATCTGCGTCTGGCGTTTACTGCTGCCATTCGGGAACTCTTAAGCTCTGATCCCGGTGTCTTCGATCCGAGAAAGATTCTGGGGTACGCGCGTCAAGCGGTTAAAACCATAATAAAAGGGAAAATGGAAGTGTTGGGAAGCGCCAACCGTGTGTCTGTTGAGGGCGTAGAAACAGAGCCCTATTCAATAACCTCATCCTCTTAATTTAATTGCACGTAGCTACGGGAGTAGATCATGCCAAAAGCGTTTAACACCTTTCAGGTCAAAGCCACTCTACCAGAAGAACTGAATAGATTGACAGACCTGGCTTTCAACCTGTACTGGACCTGGAATCACGAAGCTATTGAACTATTCCATAGGCTGGATCGGGATCTTTGGGATTTGACCAATCACAATCCGATAAAAATGCTGGGGAAGATAAAGCAGGAGAGGTTCAATCAGATCATTCAGGATGACGGTTTTATGGCTCATCTAGACCGAGCTTATAATCAGCTTCAGCAGTACATGAACGGTTCGACCTGGTTTGCAAGTAAATACGGAAAGGTTGACGCACCTGCAATCGCCTATTTTTCTATGGAATACGGTCTTTCTGAATGTCTGCCGATCTATTCCGGCGGTCTGGGAATTCTGGCGGGCGACCACATGAAATCCGCCAGTGAATTAGGCCTTCCGCTGGTGGGTATAGGGTTAATGTACCAGCAGGGCTATTTCCAGCAGTATCTGAATGCCGACGGTTGGCAGCAGGAAACCTATCCTGACAACGATTTCTATAACCTGCCCATCAAATTGGAAGTCGATCAGGAAGGATCACCCATAGTGGTGCAAGTTCAATTCCCGGGACGTGTGGTTTCTTGTTATGTCTGGCGAGTGCAGGTTGGACGCGTCGCCCTGCTCCTCTTAGATACAAACACTCCTGAAAACAGCTATGATGATCGTAAAATCACCTACCAGCTTTACGGTGGGAATCAAGAGACCCGCATTCAACAGGAGTTGATCTTAGGGATAGGCGGGATGCTGGCATTGAGGAAGCTTGGATATCACGTTAAAGTCTGTCACATGAACGAAGGACATGCAGGCTTCATGTCGTTTGAACGGATCAGGCATAGAAAGGAAAAAGATGGGCTCTCGACCGAAGAGGCGACCGAAATCGTCAAGAGCGGAACAATCTTCACCACTCATACTCCGGTGCCTGCCGGTATTGATATTTTCCAATTGTCAACAGTAAATAAGTACATCCACAATCTGTCCCAGCTCTCCGATATCGATAATGAATTTTTCGTTTCGTTCGGCAGGGAAAACCCCAATGACCACCGGGAGCCGTTGAATATGGCGCTAATGGCGCTCCGTACTACTGCCTACGCCAACGGTGTCAGCCGGCTTCATGGTGAAGTGTCGAAAAAAATGTGGCATTTCATCTGGCCAAACATTCCTGAAGAAGAAGTGCCCATCGGCTATGTTACCAACGGTATTCATACAAATTCATGGATATCCAAAGAGATGTCCGAATTGCTGCTGCGTTATCTAGGACCGGACTGGCATAGGAAACCGGCGGATCAATCCATCTGGGACCGGGTTGAAAGAATACCGGATGTGGAATTATGGCGAGTGCACGAACGCAGGCGGGAGAGGCTGGTTGCTTTCACGCGCCGGAGGCTTGTGGAACAATTAAAGCGCCGCGGCGCCAGCGCCAAGGAACTTGACGACGCTATGGAAACCTTAAATCCTGAAGCCTTAACCATAGGATTCGCCCGCAGGTTTGCGACTTACAAGCGCGCCACACTTTTACTGAAAGACTTAAATAGACTGAAGAAAATACTTGGCAATCATATGATGCCAGTGCAGTTTATCTTCGCAGGGAAGGCGCACCCCAAGGATAATGCGGGCAAAGAATTCATCAAGGAGTTGATCCATTTCGCTCGCCAGAATGATGTGCGCAAGCATTTTGTCTTCTTGGAAAACTATGATATCAGCATTGCGCGCTACTTAGTGCAAGGCGTTGATGTATGGCTGAACAATCCTCAGCGTCCTATGGAAGCTAGCGGCACCAGTGGCATGAAAGTTATCCCCAATGGTGGTTTGAATTTTAGCGTTCTGGATGGGTGGTGGTGCGAAGGTTATGACACAGATACCGGTTGGGCTATCGGCGCCGGAGAACAGTACCACGATCCAGAATACCAGGATGAGGTCGAAAGCAAGGACCTTTACGACGTCTTGGAAAATGAGATCATGCCGCTGTTTTACGATTTAGGCAGCGACGGTCTTCCACGCGGCTGGATTGCCAAAATGAAGGCATCCATGACTAAATTAAGTCCCGTATTCAGTACCAACAGGATGGTCCAGGAATACACGGAGAAATTCTACCTGAGGGCAATTGACAACTGGCAGAAACTTTCCGCTGATAATTTTGCCAAAACGAAAACCTTGGTACAGTGGAAACAAATTATTCGGGACAACTGGCATGATGTAAAAATTGTCAAGACCTTCCAGGAGAAAGGCAAAGCTAAAGTGGGTATGTCCATGAAGGTGGACGCCGAAGTGCACTTAGGCGCTCTAAAACCGGAGGACGTTGTAGTACAAATCTACAGTGGACCGTTGGATGGGGATTATAACATAGTTGAGAGTGTAATTGAGAATATGAAATGCGTGGAAACACTTGAGGATGCCAACTATAGGTATGAAGGACATATACCCTGCAATGAAAGCGGGCAATTTGGTTATTCCGTCAGAGTGCTTCCCGATCATCCTGATATGATCGATCATTTCGGTTTGGAAATGATGCACTGGATAGGAGAATTTCAAGGGGGAAGGTCTCATCATACTGCTGAAGCTTTGAAAGTTCCCTCCGAAGAATTCGTATCATGACCCTTCTGAATGGAGTCAAAAGAAACTTAGTGTAACGTTCACTAATAAGCAACCATCAGCTATTCTTGGAACAAGATATTACGATCACCAGGGGAAAGCCTCTTCCCCTGGGTCCTACCATAGAGCGAGATGGGATCAATTTCGCCCTCTTTTCCAGACATGCGACTTCGGTTACATTGATACTATTCCTGCCGGGCGAAGACAATCCCTACGCTGAATTTCATCTCGACCCTTTGCTGAATAAAACCGGTGACGTCTGGCACACCCTCCTTATAGGTATCAATCCCAAGATTGAATACGGCTATCGCGTGGATATGCAGCCCAACGTTAGTAAACATATCCACAGTTACGACCCTTCTGTTATCCTGGTTGATCCCTATGCTAAAACTCTCACCGGTGGTGAAACCTGGGGTGAATTGAATAAAGGGCAGCAATCGCAGCCAAAGGGGAAATCACGCCGTTCATTGATCACAGACCAGCAGTTCGATTGGGGGTCTGATACCCCTTTGAACCTGCCTTTTTTGGAAAGCATCATATATGAAGTACACGTCCGTGGATTCACCCGACACCCTTCATCCTGTGCAAAACAGCCTGGAACTTTCGCCGGTGTAAAGGAGAAGATACCTCATCTGCAGGAATTGGGAATTACGGCTGTGGAACTGCTCCCTATCAATGAATTCGAAGAGACCGATTCCAATATGATCAATCCTTTTACCGGTGAAAGGCTGCTCAATTATTGGGGATACAACTCCATCAACTATTTCGCACCAAAGGCGTCCTATGCGTCCAACCCCAATTTGGGATCTCAGGTAAATGAATTCAAGTCACTGGTAAAAGCCCTCCATGAAGCTAACATTGAAGTGATTGTTGACGTCGTGTTCAATCACACTTCCGAAGGTGACGAGCGTGGGAAGACTCACTCCTTTCGGGGATTGGATAATAGTGTTTACTACATAATTGATCCAGTTTCCGGGGAATACAAGAACTTCACCGGTTGCGGTAATACATTCAATTGCAACCACCCCGTTGTGCGAGATATGATCTTAGAATGTCTCCGTTATTGGGTGATAGAAATGCACGTTGATGGATTTCGATTTGATCTGGCCTCCATATTGGGTAGGGGGCGAGACGGTGAAATCTTGGACAATCCGCCTATTATAGAGAGAATCGCAGCAGATCCGGTTCTGAGAAACACCAAACTAATTGCTGAACCCTGGGATGCTGCTGGTATTTATCAAGTGGGCATGTTCCCTTCGGGGCACCGTTGGGCTGAATGGAACGGGAAATACCGCGATGACGTCAGAAAATTCGTCAAGAGTGATCCCGGGATGGTGCCCTTGCTGGCGAAGAGACTGATGGGCAGCCCGGATCTGTACAAAGATGAGAACAGGTCTTCCTATCACAGCGTAAACTTCATCACCTGCCACGATGGATTTACCTTAAACGACCTAGTTTCCTATAATGAAAAACACAACGAGGACAACGGTGAGGATGGGCGGGATGGATCTAACCAGAACGACAGTTGGAACTGCGGTGTTGAAGATCCTTTCGGATTGAAATTGCTCAATTCTCCTGACATTGTTATCCCTGCTGAAATCGCGTTCTTGCGCGACCGCCAAGTACGTAATTTTGCGACGCTATTGATGCTTTCGCGCGGTGTCCCCATGATATTGGCTGGAGATGAATTCGGCAGAACCCAGAAGGGGAACAACAACGCCTATTGTCAAGATAACGAGATCAGTTGGATTGATTGGGATTTAATAGAAAAAAATGCTGGCTTGTTGCGGTTTTTCAAATTATTGATAAAATTCCGCAAGGATCACTCGGTGTTTCGCCATGATGAATTCGCGGTCCCCGATGAAACCACTGGTTCTGCTGTTGTCTGGCATGGTGAGAAACTCCGCCAACCTGATTGGAATTATGAATCACACTGCTTAGCCATGCAGATAACCGAAAAGTGTCTTGATTTTTCTGGTGGAATTATTGATATCTATCTTGCCACCAACGCTCATTGGGAGCCATCTAATTTTCAATTACCTGTATTATCGGATGAACGGAAGTGGTATCGGAAGATCGATACGATGTTAAAGAACCCGGATGATATCTTAGAGAATGACAACGAGATTATTACTGAATCCCAGATTGAGTATAATGTAGGTCCCCGATCTGTTGTGGTTCTGATTGGTAAATAAATACTCCACTATGGAATCTATAAGAGACATCCTGCTGCAGAGTGAACCGCTTTTACTCTTTTTAGTGATCGGTTGCGGCTTTCTCCTGGGTCAGGTTAAGATCGGCAGTTTTAAGTTAGGGGTCGCTGGGGTCCTCTTCGCTGGCTTGATCTTTGGCGCCTGGTGTCCTGAAGGCGAGCAGTCATTCAAAATAGCGCATCAGGTTATGCAAATAGGTTTGATCCTGTTCGTCTATACTGTAGGATTGACCAGTGGCGCGGGTTTCTTCGCTTCTCTAAAAAGGCAGGGTCTTCGGTTCAATCTGGCGCTGGTTATTGCTCTTTTCTGTGGTGGTGCCCTCACCCTTATGTTTGGTTACTTGATGCACCTTCAAGCTGGCCAGATTGCCGGTGTCTTCTGTGGAAGTCTCACCAATACTCCAGCGCTTGCCGCAGTTACCGAACTTATATCAAACAGCGGCGTAGGTGATCCCCGTGATCCTATTGTCGGCTATTCCATGACTTATCCTTTCGGCATTGTCGGAGGGATGCTTGCCTTTCAATTATTCGCCTGGGTTTACCGGAAACCTGCCCATAGAGAGCGCATTGCGGCGGAAACCCGCTCGAAAGAAAGGGCAGATTTGAAGTCAGCCTGTTTCGGAGTAACAAATCCGGAAATCATCGATAAAGCCATCGGTGAATTGCGCATTCAGGAGAAGATGGGATTGATTATCTCCCGCTATCGGCATTCGCAGAATACAACAGTTCCTACCAAATATACCGTCCTGTATGAAGGTGATATTGTCAAAGTTGTCGGGGTTGAAGCGGATTTGCGGAAAGCTGAAGGTTATTTTGGGGTCGAATCAAACGCAAATTTAGATGAAGTTGGGGGCGCCATAACTATGCGGCGTATCCTCGTTTCACGTAAAGAACTTGCCGGAAAAACAATTCAGCAACTGGAATTAGACCACTATTTTAACGCTCAGATCACCAGATTGCGGCGAGCAGACGTGGATATAGTTCCTGATTATCACACCAGGATAGAACTGGGCGACAGAGTGCGCGTGGTTATGCCATCGGAAAGATCTGCTGAAGTTGCCGAATTTTTTGGTGACTCAGAAAGAAGTATTTCTGAACTTGACTACACTGCACTGACTCTGGGGATTTTCATCGGTGTGTTGGTGGGTATGATTCCCATACCCATCCCTGGCGGGGCGGCTGTTTCTTTGGGTTTTGCCGGAGGACCTTTAGTGGCGGGATTGATTCTTGGTAAGTTAGGTCGCACCGGTCCTTTAGTCTGGTCACTGCCAGCGGAATCGAACAATGCGTTACGGCATATAGGACTCCTGTTCTTCCTTGCAGCAGTAGGTGTGATGGCGGGAGGACGCTTCTTTCAGGCGCTATCCGGCACAGGCGGGCAACTGTTTCTCCTGGGGCTGTTAACGACGACTGTTACTACCGGGATAACTCTGCTTCTATTGAGGTATTTTGGAAAGGCTACCATTATCGAAACCATCGGCGCCACCAGCGGCATGCAGACGCAACCTGCTACTCTGGCTCGAGCGTACGAAATGTCGAATTCGGATGATACCTATATTGCTTATGCCACGACCTATCCGGTGGCAATGGTGGGTAAGATCTTCATTGCACAACTACTGTTAATTATCGCGAACTTGATGATTCATTAACTATCATCAGCCATGTTGTATCACTTGAAGGACATGTTGGCTATGTAGGCATCCTGGAAATCGGGATGCTCACCCAAGTTGATAATCCGCACCAATCTGTGTAAGTTTTCGGCTCGCCTCTCAAAATGAGCATTACCCAGACATAGTAACGCTCCCCTGCCAGCTGCATTATCCAAAAACGTAACCTTCTCTATCCCTACTGCCGGAATTAAACCAACCTTCATGGCTGCCGGTATATCTATGCGGTTGCCGAAAGATCCGGTGATAATGACTTGGTCAACTTCTAAGGGGTTAATTCCAGTTTCCTTACATAAAATCGTTATACCAGCGGCAATGGCACCTTTGGCTAATTGAAACTTACGAATGTCATCCTGAATTACAGAGATGTGTCTACCTTCCGGCTGTTCCAATACCCATCGTCTTATCTCATTTTCATCTTTGTCCAATAAACCGGTATTATCCAGCTTACCGGACTTAAGCAATCGGGCAATGGCAGCAATGTAACCCGAACCGCAGAAACCAACCGGTTGACCACCTCCAATTACGAAAGGATTGCCCTGATCATCAAACCCTTCCACAGCTCCCTTGACAGCAGGCATACCATTATGAAGCCCCACTCCCTCAAAGGCAGGTCCGGCAGCCGTGGATACCGCCTGTAAAGTTCCCTTTACTGCTAAAACAATCTCCCCGTTTGTTCCTAAATCTATTAAAAGCCGGTTGCCTTCACCTCGGTCAAGGTCTGTGGCAACAATAGCAGAAATGGTGTCTCCCCCGATGAAACCTCGAATAACCGGACAAGCAGCACAGGTGCAATCATCGGTTAAATCGAACCAGTCAGGTTGTAGGTGAATTTTATCGAGTTCCTCTAAAGGACTGCGAAACGGAGCAACTTCTAAACCCTCACCGCCTCTTCCCAACAGCAGGTGCAACATGGCAGTATTTCCTGCCAGAAAAAGTTTGGCAATGTCTCTTTCTGATAATCCCTGGCGGATTAATAATTTTTTAACGCCAACCTTAAATCCCTGGCGGATTGCTTTGGTCAGATCCCTTCGCTGTCCTTCCTTCTTAGCCATATCGAGGCGGGTCATAACGTCCCCACCTAAATGAACCTGGGGGTTCAGGAAACTGTATTGAGTAACAATTTCCCCGCAGTTAAAGCTCACCAGATAAAGTGCTACTACAGTGGTGCCTAGATCCACAGCAATTCCGTACCTGTCTCCGACTATACCGGCGAAATCAAAATCAGTGATGCTCTTTTCTATCAGCCATTCCTGGACATCAGGAAGGGAGATTTCAATATCCTCGGTAACCTTATACAGACACGCCATACGTTGGCTACTCGATTTCCCCAACAACTCACGTTCACGATGGCGCATTTTGGGCGGATACCCGTGAATTTCCACGCGGCAATGCCCGCATTGACCCTTACCGCCACAGTTCTGAGGGAAATAATAGCTGGCGTCCATCAAAGCTGACCTTAGATTTGCTCCTACAGTAGCCTTGATTGTTCTCTCTTCCGATCTGAGATATATCCGGCAGGTTTCTTTCAATTTACTTGAACTTTTTGTCATCAATATAAATTCCCATACGTTATACTATAATATGCTAACAAAACGGTAAAATTGAAATAGAAACATAGGTGATTATGCTTAAGCTATGGTTTGATATTTAGAATAAAAAACGGTTCCGGCGTCCATTTAGAAAGCTGCAAAACCGGCATAAAATCAACTAAATCTGTGGTATTCTGCAGATATAGTGAACACGAATTGTCCATAAAACCCGTTGACTTTAGGGATAGGATAAATTACTTTACCTGAAAACTGCTGGTCAATCACTTCAAAATTGGAGGAAGAAATGGACGAAAAACGCCTTCTAACTATGGTCGTGGTATCTAACATTCTATCTTCATACTACGCCGCCAAGGTCAGCTTCTGTCTTAACAACGATCGCGAACCCAATAATACTGAGAAGGACGATATTTTGAAAAAAGTCCTCTCGATGTTTGAAAATTTGAGTACCAGTTACCTGAAAGACATCCAGGAAATTGCCGCAAGCATCAAGTAAGTTACCAAAAAACCGACTCGCGCTGCTCACAAGACCAGAAAAAGCGCCAATACCTACTATAAGACTAGCATGTGATTTGCCCTGCTTAGCTCTTTCGATTTGATCAATGTAGAATTTTATCCTTGCAGATTTAGGGCTAAGCCTAATCCTAATATGGAGGAAAGAATCATGATTATCGATAAGATGCTGAAAGGTCAGGAGTTGTTTGCATCGCTGAGTGTGGATGAAGTTTACCTCACCAGTACTTTTTCCTCAGTGAAGGAATTCGAGGCGGATGAGATTATCTTTGATTACAACCAGGCGAGCTCCCATTTCTATGTGCTCTTGGAAGGTGGGGTTTATCTTCAACTTCCGGGCAAAACCAGCGAATTCAGCTTTGCTGTACTGAAAGTTGAGCAGGGCGAACTGTTCGGTCTGTCGCCATTGCTCGATTCACCCAGATATACGGCTACTGCAAAATGTTACAAACCAACAAAAGTTCTCTCAATCGAAGCGAAACCATTCAGGGATCTGCTTCGCGAGAATTGTCCAGCCGGGTTAGATATAATAAATAGAGTTGCACGCATCTACTTTAACAGATATATCAACATTCTATCGCGATTACAGGAAGCAGTAACTTTCTAAGGTGTGCGCCAGATATCTTCGCACAGTGTACGGGACTGTCCCAAATGTGTCTCTGATGGTCATTGCCCCGTAGGGGTTCCTTTGGAACGAGGAATCCGTCAACCGACGGATGACGAAGCAATCTCAACTGTTTTATAGGTTACGAGATTGCTTCGCCCCAATAAATTGGAACTCGTCCCGTAGGGACTCCAATGGAGCAATGACATTTCCTGGCTTCTGGAACAGCCCCTTTTCTGTTTCACTTGAAAAAAAGTACAGAAGGTAATATTCGCCTGGTTTGCCAATAACTGCTATAAAACATGGCTAAACGAAAGAAAAAGCCGAAGAGTCGCCAGCCTGATGAGCTGTTAACAGATGATCCCTGCTCTATCGCTAAGACTTGGATAGGCGCGGGATTGTTAGCTGCCTTAGTTATGTTGGCTTCAAATGCTCCGCAAGATTGGCGGATATGGGGTTTGGACGGGCTGTCGGGTCTGGATTTGACAACCCAAATCGTTTGGGTTGCCAGCGCTCTTGCGCTGGCGTTTCTGTTTAAAGTATTGATCAGGGCGTGCTTTAAAACCAGCCGAATCTCTCTATTGGTACCTGTGATTGGATTGTCAGCTTTCCTGGTAACCATACTACTTCCAGCCAGTACATTCTTGCGAGGAGACGGTCAACTTCTGATCAGTACGCTGGCGAAATATGAAATTGTGTACGAACGCACCTTTTTCTACAACGCTCTAATGATGACCATGGTGCGTCAACTAGGATTTCAACCTGCCGTCGCTTTCCGCATAATTGACAGTATCGCGGCATTGATTTATATTTTAGCACTGATGAAATTCAGCAGCCGTTTCTCCAGCGCTCCAGCTAAAGCCTTCGTCATGGTTTCGGGGATTTTCACCGGTTCCTTGCTTGTTTTAAGTGGATTGGTGGAATATTATCCGTTGACCCAGGCATTCATGATGCTGTCCCTGGTTCTCGCGGTAGGTGCCATCGAAAAGGAACGATTTCCCTGGTTAGGTTTATTAGCAGCTTTTATCGCTGTTGGTTTCCATTTCAAAGCGGTGGTTTTGCTGCCCGCTTTCGCACTGGCTTCCAGGCCGCTTTTAGGAAAACGCGGGGCAATTATATCCTTTGCGGTTCTTTCTATTCTGGGGTTTTCTGCCGCCCTGATGGTGGCGAGGATCAACCTTCTCTATCCCTTGGGTCCCATGCCGGAAGATGCCTATACGCTGTGGAGTATGCGGCATTTTATTGACCTGTTGAATTTGTTGGTCTGGGCTGCGCCGATTCTCTTAGTATTAGCTATTTCTTTAGGTTCCAAGATCAAACTGCAAAAGATCGATGACCCTGTCGATAAATTCCTTCTTGCAGCACTGGCTGGAACGCTGGCTTTTGTGTTATTCTTCTCTCCTGATCTGGGTGTGGCGAGGGATGCGGATCTCCTCTGCTTGTTCGCGATACCTATGACGCTGTGGTTTTTATGGCGTTTTCATCATAGGAAAATACCTGTAAATGCCGGATTGGTATCAGCCGTTCTCTTCATTGGCTTGATAACCGTAGGCGCTCAGGTTGTCTTGCAGCACGATGAAGACCGCACTGTGAACAGGCATGTTAAGCATCTGAAATTAGATCCCATAAGGTCGGGATATGGCTGGGAGGTATTGAGCGTCTATTTCCGCGATAAAGGCGATACCGGAAGGGAAGAATCCATCTTGCAGGAAGCCATCAGGCATTCACCTAACGGGCGCTACTTCATGCGTCTGGCACAGATAGAAATCGCCCGCGGGAGTTATGATAAAGCAGAACCGTTAGCGCGTGAAGCAGCACTAAAACTGCCCGACGATTTCCATGCGCACGGGCTTTACGGCTATACTCTCTTTTTTCAGAGCAAGATGCCTCAGGCTGGACCTGCTCTATCCCGAGCGATCCAACTGGGATCCACAGATGGCAACCATTATTCCATGCTGGCAAACATATACCTGGGTAGAGACAAACCGGAAGAAGCCAAGAAGATGCTGTTAGCAGGTATGAAGCAGACTCGCAAACAGAACGAACAGTTTCACTGCATCTTCGGTATGGTAGAAGAGGCGTTGGGAAACAGTGGAGCGGCAGTCATGCATTACAACAGAGCCGTACAGAGGAATCCGGGAAGTCCCTGGGGGAGACAGGCTGCAGAGGCATTAAAACGGATAAACGAATAGGTATCAAATAGATAATATTCTATGCTTTATCACGCACCATGGCCGCCGGGCTGGTGCTGCGGAAGTCTGATAGTTCCATATCGTACATCTCGAATACTACCTCATCAGTCTTGAGGTTGTCGATATGTGCATATGATCCTCTGGGATCGATATTGTTCAAAGCGATAACGCTGCAACCCCTTATAACTGGGTCACTACTACTTAGCGATTGCCGCAAGACTGGAACCGTCTCCGAATAAATAGCCGGATTTACCGATGAAATGCGGGCTATCCCCCAGTGCACGCCTCGGGGGAATGGTTCCAGATCGATCGATGAAGCTAAGATAATGCCGTATTTTTCAATAAGTGAAGGCACGTTAGTGATTATCTCCGCGATGGTTTCCGGTGCACTCCAGATAACACTCCCCGATTCGTCATTCATACCCCACAACTGGCGGCGGATGTACTGCTTCACCTTGCCCATATCATTTACAGCCAACCCAGCGAACAGTTTACCCAACCCTTCAATGGCGCGCCAGTGAATTAGAGGATCCAAGTCGAGCGCTAATGAAGATAATATTCTGATAGCTGCTCTCTCGTTCTCAGACCAGCAGAGTAGACCTTCCCAGTCCTTAGCCTTAAGATATCCTGTTGCGACGGTTTTTTTCAGGGATTTCATAGGGGGTAGTGCATTCTATGATTGGTCATCTGCCAATATCTCATGACAATACCGGCAGCGGGCTTCGTAGCGGTCTTGGGCGCCTACTATAACGCGTTCGGATTCTGTTGAAAGGCGTTGAGTGCGGCTGCCGGGCGCTCCACACTTGACGCATATAGCCAGCGTTTTAGTGATGTATTCAGCCTCAGCCAGCAACTGGGGCACCGGTTCGAACGGATCACATCGGTAATCCTGATCCAATCCCGCCACGATAACACGGCAGCCTTGCGCGGCTAATTTCCTGCAAATCTCAACCAATTCATTTCCGAAGAATTGCGCTTCATCTATCCCCAACACCGTTGCATTGCCTAGTTTTTCCATTATTTCCCGTGCGGATCTGACCGACGTCGAAGGCAGGCTGCTGTCACTGTGGGATACCAGATGGTCAGCGCTGAAGCGGTCATCTATCTGCGGCTTGAAGATTGCTACTTCCTGTTTGGCAATCTGAGCACGCCTTAAGCGGCGAATGAGTTCCTCCGTCTTGCCGGAGAACATGGGGCCGCAAATTACTTCTATCCATCCACTTCGGTGGGGATAGTGAGAACGGTCGATATCTGTTGAAGCGGGATGAGTAGCCTCATTCATTATAATCCTCTTTCCTGGAGTAACTGCTTGATTTTTGTTCGTAGAAGATCGATAGCTACTAATTTCTTACCACCTTCAGGAATGATTATATCGGCATATCGTTTGGTGGGTATGACGAACTGTTCGTGCATGAGGCGCACGGTTTCCATGTACTGTTCTAAAACCATTTCCATGGTACGCCCCCGTTCCTGAATGTCCCTGCGTAGCCGCCGCATCAAGCGGATGTCGTCATCAGTATCGACGAAGACTTTGATGTCCATCATTTCGCGCAGTTCAGGATAGTACAGAACCAGAATGCCCTCCAGGACGATGATGGTATGCGGTCCGACTGACCTGAATTCACCGGTGCGGCAGTGTTCGGAATAATCGTAAATATGCTGATCCACCATTCCGCCGGATAGCAGCGTCCTCATGTGGTCGAAGAGTAGCGTTCGATCAATTGCGTCTGGGTGGTCAAAATTGTGGTGGCGCAGATTGCTCTGCGGCAGATCCGATAGATCGAAATAGTAGGAATCCTGAGTCACGATCGCTACATCTTTGGACCCCAAGCCGCGCAGGATGTTCTTCGCTGCCGTAGTCTTCCCCGACCCGGTGCCGCCTGCAATACCAATCAGGATGCCTTTTTTATTCGGATTTATATTCGCACTATACATTGTTAAATCTGCTGATGTTTATGATTCCCAGTTGAATGCGGTCACAAGTCATGATCGCCGAAAGGTCTTGGGTATAATTCTTCTGAATTGATGATTATGGGTTCCCCGTCATTTCCAGCCAGAATGATCTCTATTCCCGGAGCATAATCGAAGAGCAACTGTCGGCAGGCTCCGCAGGGCGACGTCGGGGTTTTCGAATTGGTTACGATTGCAAGCCGTAGGAAATCGTCAGCACCTTCTGATAACGCCTTGAAGAGCGCTACCCGTTCTGCACATACGGTCAAACCGTACGAAGATGACTCTACATTGCATCCCACGAACACTTGACCATCCTTGGTCTGCAAGGCGGCTCCAACTTCGAATTTTGAGTATTTGGCGCGGGCAAATTTCTTAGCTACCTTAGCCGCTTTAATCAGGAAGGCGATCTCTTCATCTTTGGAAGGCATGATGTTTTAGTCGTATTTTACAGAATTACTTCTTTAACAAACCGTGAATTTATATATACTTATCTCTGGAATAAAACCCTACCAACCCTGCTTTATACCTTTCGACTTAAGTTTTCACCTCTACCATTACTGGGTCAGCTTTGAAAGCAGTATTAAAGGCATTTTCTGTTTTCTGCGGATAAAGTGATTTAGGTTCTAGGTATTTATCATGTATGGGTTATTTTAGAATTAGCACTATCGATGATAACCCTTTTATTCTTCAGATGGAACTATAAAAATTGATTCAGAAACTGCTTTATAGTGATCTCCGTCCCACTTGAACGTGATCTCTTGCCCTGGATGCTTTCCTAATTGATTAAGATGGTTATGAATCTGGTTAACAAGAAGTGGCTTAGCTCTTTTTAATTTCCAGGATGAAAAGAAGTCATTGCGATTAATCAAAACCAGGAATAATCGGTTGGATGCATCAAATCTCCTAACTCCTTGATTTTCATAAAGCCAGCGAATTAACTCTTCAGGATTCGATACACAAGCCCTAAGTATCTCAAATCGCTTAGATTTTAGTTCATCAATTAAACTACGTGCGTCCCCGGATGGGTGATCATATATTTTATTCCAAAGATCCTCTAAAAGTCGAGCCTCCGGCAGACTTGCATCAATATGAATTCCAAGCGAGCGCGAAATTTGTTTTAAAAGTGTTGTCTCTGGTCGTAATCCATCATCTCTTCTCTTTTCTTTTATGTATCCTTCTGGCAAATAAGTGACTTTTAAATCGAAAGGTGTATCATCAATGAAGAAGTCTATCTGTTTAATTTGACCAACTGCGGGTAAAACACGATGATGATCTCTAAAAACATCCTCGATTATTATGGAGGTCCAATGGTTATACCATGAGCATTGCACATAAGCTCGCATACTGTGGTGTAACTCATCCTCAATTTTTTCCGATAGTGTGTTAAAAGAACGTATCTTCTTAACGTAATTATTCACAATCGTTTTTTCTAAGCTGTTTTGATGTAGTCCTCCCCAATCGAAGACTTTAATTTTATAGAGTTCGCTGATCAGCTCGTCTTCTGACTGTTGTCGCTGTTTTCTTTCCTCAGAATAAATGGCTCTGATAATCTTTTTTATGTCCTCAATTGCAACTTCCGATTGATAGATAGCAGGAAGAAGCTGCCGTGCCCCAGACGCTTCTATTTTAATGCCAGTTTCCTTTATAAGACGTTCCATTTGTTCGCGTCTAGATAAGGACCTAAGAAGCAGAAAACGTAATCCTTCAGAATCTTCAGATAACTCTCTAATTTTATTCTCGTTGAAGGACCTTACTGCTTGATCATAAGTAAAAGGCATAAATTAGTCTCCCTTTAAGGTTGGAAAAGAAATTGACCAACCAGGTAAGTGATTTAGTATAGAAAGATGATTAGTACTGCTACAAGTTGAAGTGTTCTTCTGGTATATTAGGATGTAATCATTCTTCAACCCACCCTTCCTATTGTCCTGGACAACAGAATTTGCTGAATATGCCATTGGGAAATAGCCTACATATTCAATTCCTTCTGATAGCTCTTTAAAATCTTTCAGGTAACTCCAACTCAATTCATCGCGGGCATTGAATAAAAAAGCTATAAAGCCACCCTTTTTTGTTACCCTAATTGCCTCTGAAAAGAAATTCTTCATTTCATTAGAGTAAACTGATTTTGTTTTATTTCGCCCTTTAGCATTAGAAACAACTATCTCCTTTGTAAAATCTGACTCACTTCCAATTATAGAGTTCCATAGTTCACTAAGTTCTAAATAGGGAATCCTATCACTATGTGGAGGATCAGTTAGCACTAAAGATACACTTTCATCCTTAATTTCATTCATTTTCACCCTTGCATCTGAACCAATTATACAAGCAGTTGTTTCACAATTACCGATCAATGGATCTAAGTCATTAACTATTCGGATGTGCGGAGGTTTTTTAAGATCAGATAGAAGTTTCTGTAATTTTAAAGCTCGATTTATAAAACAATTCCAAACGTTAATCTCGAAATGTAGCTTCGGACGCCAGTATCCGATCACCCAACTACCGACTTCAATCTTGTCAGACCGCACGCCGTTGGTCTTCCCTCTACCGGTAATTGCAAATACCATTTTGGACATTTGGCCAGAGGCCGCTGTTAGAGACAGCAACAAAGCGCGTCTTAATTGTTCCGGTTGGCTGTTGATATATTCAAGAAGAAGATCAATATTAAATAATGCTCTCCCAGTAAAAATTTCTCTTGTTGTCATGCCTTTAAACGTATTAATACGAGAGTTTTGAAAGAGTTTTATTTCTCGTATGAACTCAGATTGATAGTTATAATGCTTCGCAAGATTGTCCAAATCATGATTATCAGGTTTTATTTCTTGACGTTTACCCTTCCCCCTACCTGCTATCCAGACAGATTTCAAAGAATCACCTTCCCATAGATAATGGGTCGCAATTCTACTGTCTTTCATTTTATATGTCTTTTCGATTTCAGGCCTTACTTCAATATGCATTTGCTCAATTGCTTCTTTAAATGAAGACAATAAAGGCAAATCTAAAGACAAAACGGCCATTTCAACAGAAATGGGATTTATATCTATTCCAATGAAGTTCCTTCCTCGAGATACTGCCTCTCTCACTATTAAACCAGATCCTAAGAATGGATCAAGAATTATCTCACCTGGTACAGTTAGAATCTCTATTAGAAACACTAAATATTCAACGGGCTTCTTACCCCAGTATTTGTGAAAAGCAGAAAATCCTTTATAACCTTCAGGTATTAAAATCTGTTTGTTGTAGTTATCCTTATCAACATCTTTGAAAAGTGATATCTGCCCTGAAAATGGTAGACCGATAAAATTGCTGTTTTTCATAGGATTCTTCTATTGTGATTCATGTTATTTCCTTTGCTTACTGATAACTACTGATAGTACTGAATTAGTACAATAATTCCTTCCTTGCATCTGTTTTGTAAAAAACTACACTCATCATGACATGTTAAATACTTAATCCCATTATTTTATTCCCAATGATCTTTTTTCAGCTCGAGTAAGCCTTAAGTTTTCACAAGTCTTGACGACTGTTTCTTCGGGTAGATCGGTAAAAAAACATTTCCAGATGGCAGATTTTGATCCGGTCTTCTCAAGAAGCCTGATGACTTTTCGGATTCTGTGTCTCGCAAAGGGCAGATCTGGCCACATTGCGCGCCACAATCCACTGGATTTGAGTAGCCCAATTGCTCTGCCAGCATTCTTATCCTGCAACATCAACCGCATCTCTTCAGTACATCTTTCCGCTGACAGACCTGGGATCATTGGCGCTAATGTCCGCAAAGCGTCCCAGGTGCGTCTTTCGATTAGCAGGGAATAACGCGCCGCAAAACGCACCACGCGTAACAGCCGCAGCCAGTCCTCGTCCAACCGCTCGAAAGGGTCATCAATCATGCGGAGCAGGCGGTTATTCAGGTCTTGAATGCCGTCAACTAAATCAATCGTTTCACCGGCAACAGGATCGTAATAAAGCGCATTGATGGAAAAATCCCGCCGCGTGGCGTCCTCAGCCATGCCCGCGTATTTCACCCACGCAGGACGCCGGTGATCGTAATAAACGCCATCCTCCCGAAATGCTGCGATCTCAAATTTGCCGGAAGGCGTATCTATGATGGAGACCCCGAAACGCTTGCCGACTCCTTTTGCATCCGGAAAGATCTTTTTCACGTCCTCAGGCTTGGCATCGGTGGCAATGTCGTAGTCCTGGGGTTTCAAATCCAACATCAGGTCCCGCACACAACCACCCACGAAGTAAGCCCGCCAGCCGCCTTTCTGCAGGTTGGACACAACCTGGGCTGCCTGTTTAAAACTATCATCTTCACGATGACTAACGGCTATCTGCGTCGGATCCATAATACCGGAATATACGAAATCCATCTATTGAATTCAAGAGCTTTGTTCACTTGAGTTCGAAGGATGGCGGGGAAAAGGAAAGGGCGAACGCGAGGTTCGCCCTTTCGGGATTCAGGATTTGGTTAAAGGTTACTTCATCAATACCAGCTTGGCAGTACTGGTATTACTACCATGAATCAACTTGGCGATGTATATTCCGGACACCAGTGCTGATCCATCGAAGTTAACCTCATACGCACCCGCATCTCGCCAACCGTTGACCAGTTCAACAACCAGACGGCCGGTAATATCGTAAATTGACAGTTTCACTAAACTCGAAACTCGCAACTCGAAACTAATAACTGTCAGAGGATTGAAAGGATTGGGGTAATTTCCCATAATCTCATGCCCAGCCGGTAGCGCGGAGGCTTGCGGCGAAGCCATGCCAATGGTATCCCCGCTGAACTCATCCAGAGCATCAACATAATTCCACCAGGATGAAGCACCTTCACCATCTCCCGTACTTAGCTTCTCAAATTCGAAGCTGGCAGTATGCCAGTTAATATCAGGGTAGATACCTGCATGAACGCTGTAAATGTACGTCCCTTCTGGTGCATTACCTGGAACGTCCTGCGTTCTATCGCGATCAAAGGTGAAACCCGAAGGCATAGTCAGTTGTGCTGGCCCTAACAAGGGACCAAAGACCGTTCCTGAAGGCAGGGTAACGTCAATCCATAGATTGACCGTAACCGGTTCTGCGCCGATGTACGCACTGGCGATGTTGAAATCGAAACTTCCACCTGCTGCGGGAATCTGTATCGGTGGATTATAAGGCGTCAAGGTGAGGCGTGGCGACATGTGATACTGCGCCTGTTCGATCAGATAGAGGCAGGGCTGCAAGTTTTCAGCCACTAGGCCAGGAATCTGTGAAGGCGCCGGCCAGAAACTCGAACCAACTTCAAATAACCACGATAAGATCCTCGGCTTTTCAGACTGTTCACCGTACATCCAGTCGTTGGCTTCGCCGTTCATCTCATATAGGACCTGCCATCCGGTACCAAAGGGATAACCGTTCCATTGGATCATTGTCGTGGAGATGGCGGCAAAGAGCGCATCTTCAGGAGTAAATCCCCGGTGTGGACCTGACCATGCGTACATCATCAGGTTGGAGTATGAGTGAATGTTCAGGTTTATAGCGAAGTTGTGTTCGTTGCAGAACTGCCTGACATTCTCAGTTTCAGGTTCGGAAAAAGGTCCGGTTCCTCGATAGGTTGCTGACCCGGGACTGGGCGATGAGCCGATGTTATTATAGCCCCAATCGAAGCTGAAGTTGCGGTTTAAGTCAACGCCGTATATACCGCCGCCGTTATCACGCCGGTTCTTGCGCCACATACCGCCGCCGGACGGGTTTGTGGTCTCATTGTAAACGTAACCGTCCACATTGAAAACCGGTAGAACGAATATTTCCCTGTTGTCCACGAGATCGGTGATGTACGGATCAGATCCGTATTGATCAGTCAGATGGTTTACTAATCCTAAAGCCAGTTCAACACCTATTGGCTCTCGAGCGTGAATAAGCGCGTTGAAGAATGCTTCCCCTTCGTCTTCATCAATCTCCGGATTATCGGAAATCTTGATGACATACATTTCCCGTCCTTCGATGGTCTGACCTATAGAAAACGGTTCGGTGGTTATGTCAGGGTGATCCAGATGAATCTGATAGATCTCATCAATTGCTTCAGACCAGGTGTGATATCCGCCCATGTCATCGGTGGCGGCTCTATCCGCATAGAACTGTTCCATGTCCTCTATCAGGATCTCTGCCGCATATCCCTGCGCTAATATCTGAGTATATTCTTCAGGATGGCAGACCAGTTCAACGTATTCACCTTTCACTCCGTCCACAATGTCCAATCCCATCCTTAAAAGGGGAATAACCTGCATTTCAGCTTCGACGTCAACGCGAACTAACATGTAGGGGGGTTCTTCAGCGTTTACAACTGCCAATGTCAGCAGTAGTATTATCAATATCAGCAAAGTGTGTGAGTACTTCATAACGGATCTCCGCTTTAAATGATCGAAATTTTTCGGCTGACTCTAAATATAATACATTTTGGCATTAAAATCAAGCACTGAAATAAAAAGCCCCGCAATGCGAGGCTTTTGTCTTCTGTTCTCTGTCTTCTGTTTTCTGTATCTACTTCATCAACACCATCTTAATGGTACTGGTGTTGCCAGCGTGAGCCAGTTTGGCAAAATATATTCCTGAGGTTAACGATGATCCATCAAAGTTGACCTCATGCAGACCAGCATCCCGCCAGCCATTTACCAGTTCGGCAACCTGACGACCGGAAATGTCGTACACAGTAAGTCCCACTAAACCGGCATCTCGCAACTCGAAACTGAGTGCTGTCGTTGGATTGAAGGGATTGGGATGTGCCGTTATCAAATTGTGGTCCATCGGCGTAACTGGTGAAACTGTTTCTGCAACATCTTCCCATCCTTCTGCCCACCAACCGGTCATATCTTCGGAAATACCGCCGTCAGATGCAGTCTTGGTGAAGGTGAAGGAACTCTCATCGTTAACCACACGTGGAAGGCGGCTTCCGGTATACATGGTGTAGGTGTAGGTCCCAGCCGGAGCTCCAGCAGGCACGTTCTGCGTGAGCGTGCGGCTAACGCTTCCACTGCTGGCCAGAAGCAGGTTTCTCTCCAGAAGCGGTCCAAAGACTGTGCTGCTGGGGAGGATAACTTCCGACCAAACTTGCGTGTAGATGCTGTCGGCTTCGTTGTTGGTCACCGAAGCGGTGAAATCGAAGGTGCCACCACCAGCCGGTATGGTAATGGGCGGTGAAACGGGATCGGCGGTTACGGTGGCATCATGGTAGTAATCATCTATATGATCGGCGATACCTATGGTGGTGCAGTGGATTGCTCCACCAGCAAAGGCGATATTGTCGCAGTAAATACCGACAACCTCATAATCTGGCATAGCAGCCTGATAAGCGTCTAGCGCCTGTTGAGTCAGCACGGGTTCAGTTGCATAAATCGGTACAAGAACTTTGCCGTTGAAGATCAGGCTGTTCAGGAAACTCTTGTAGTAGTACCAGATATAGTACTGATAAGGTCGCGGCATGGGACAGCGTACTATGTTGAAGGGGGTGCCGTAAACCGTAGGCACAGTCGCCATTGCAGCAGCATGCTGCTCGATCATGTTATAATTGGGATCGGTCGGCTGTAATTGGGCCACCATAATTGTGGTATCGTTCAGCATCTTAGCCCACAAATCTATATGCCCGGTAGCATCATGAGAATTGGGGATACGCTCATAGACGTGCACCGACGATGCGCCGAAGTAATCCATTATTTCCTGCCGGCACTGGGCTGGTGTCCAGGATGGATTGTTATTGTAGAGAACGGTACTGCACATGACCGTACCGTGCCCATCTGACATGTAGTTACCCCCTTCGTGGTAAATGGGCGTTTCGTAGAAATTCATGTGCCAGAGATCAGCCATGTAGTCCGGTATCTCGTCATCATTGGGGCGGCTGTCGTAGTACTGCCAGTCGAGCATGGCGATTTCGCCGGAGACGTCTCCCCAGATGAAGTGTGGACCATAATCGCGGGACCACTGACCATCGACGGCGTGGATATAGTATTCCACATTGTCCACAGGTACACCGTTGGCTATGAGCAAGCTGTTACAGTTACTCATAGATGCCGTGTTGGGGACGACAATATAGACCACACCCACCTCTTCGCAGGCACGCACCATCTCAATGAGAATGTTTTGATCAAAACTGTAAGGATAAACCACCTGCACGGCTTCCTGCAACCCAAATTCGGGAACGGCAGTTACCGGTTCTGTTGGAGGCGGGGTAACGTCGTCGGTCGGTTCGGGCGGTACCAGTTTTTCCTGGGGCGTTTCCCAGGCCGGCAGGGGCAAGCCCTCAGGCCATGATAACGTTTCAGGTATTTCTTCATTAGCGTAGGAGATTTGCGCTGCGGCTGCTATCATCAGTAAGCCGCACATAAGAATTGACAAGTTTTTCATACTGTTCCCTTTCTAAATAATCCTCTATTTAGCACTTTCATTTCGATACACATGACATCTATAGTCGTAATTAATCTTATATTCAAGTTAATTCGCTTACATACCCGTCATTTCAAATATATCACCTTCTGAACGTGACGCCATTGCGGAGCTGTAACCGAAACAAAATAGATTCCTCCCGTCATATTTCCTGGTTTCCACATATAATGCCCTCCCGATTGGTGGGCGCCATTCGTATCAACTGCTTCAATCTGCTGACCGTGAATGTTGTATATCGCAACACGTACAGTCTGCGCATCGAAGTTCCAGGCGATCTTCAATTCATCATTGAATGGATTGGGGAAAACTGATATTTCATAATCTTCCGGTACCTCTACGTTATCCTTGATTCCCAGTGCTGATCCAGTTCCGCATAGCGGTACCAGTATATCATCCCCATAGAACAGAGTGATCGTCAGTGTATCCTCATATGTCATCGGTTCAGCCGGTTGAAATGACACTGAAAAGATGATGCTGTCCCCGGGTGCGATCTCAGAATAATCTTGCGGACCCAGCACGCTGAAGCTGAATGTCGGGTTTGCCAGTGCTATGCTTTCCACGTCTATGAATGTGCCCCCTTCATTGTAGAGTGCCAGCTCTGACACTATCGGCTGATTCAGTGGTGTACCGCCGAAATCCAGCGATTCAGGATCAAGTACGGGTTGGTGCCTCGCCAGAATTCCTAAAAAAGGTGATTGTTCTCTCAATCTGGCATCGAAATGATACTTTTTCCCGTAGCCAGTGCCGTTGTGATTTGAACGATGAACATAGCCCCGTCTTTTCTGAGCTACCGATCCGTAGAGGAAAATATCACCACGTTCGTCGTTATAAGGCGGTGAGGGACAGTTATAGTGACCAGTCCAGAGTTCCCAGGGAGTAGCTGTAGCGGGATCTTCATTCTGATCTTCAAACGAGAAACTCTCATTTAATGCCACTATTGCTGCATTAATGATTATATCAGATCCCTGTGCCATGTTTTCGCGGCCGTTTTCCCAGGTGTTGGCGACGGTTATGTTGGTTTCGGACACTATACCCAGCATGTCCGTATAACCACCGGTTGTATCATTAAATGCACCCGTCGCCGGATCGGCAAACCAGTAGCGTATATCATCTAAGAGCCGGATGCTATGATACCCTAAGTAATTATCCGGATCAGGATGTCCCGTGGCTCCGACAGTAGCCGTTCCCCGAAAAATGCCTTTTAATTCCAAATAGCCATCAATGTAGAACACCCGATCATCAGGAGGCGCTCCGGTAGCTATAATTGCGGTACTGTCAAAGTGGGTCCCCATGGGCCACTGGTAGAGCGTCCACCCAAGATTATCGTTAAAACAAAGCCTGCTGGCATAATAACCGTTCGCGGATATAAAGAACAAGCCTTGCTGTGCAGCCATTTCTCGAATGGCAATAGCACTATCCGGAAGCGCAACGCGCGGTGCGTTAAAGATCGGTTCAATAGAGAACTGCGGATGATAACCTGATCCCTGCCAGAAGCAAGATGAACTGGTGGATACTGTATCGAAAAATACCGGGGACTGCATAATGGCGATCTTATCGTTGCTGTGAACGGGTCCCCAGAGAGTATCCTCACTCCAGAACTTGATCGTCTCACCGAAGACGGTCGTTTCGTGTACGGTAATATATTGATACGACGATGTAAATGGATTTTGAGCGTATGCAGGAATTAGTGTAGCAAGAACGGCTATTACCATTCCAAATGAATACACCCAGCGCCGCATATTATGCACTTCTCTAACCTTCCGTTGCAGTCGCATCAATGACTTGGCGTTTTTTTCGCTGTAAAACAGGTTTTTGCACTACTTGAAGTGAAGTAGATATTAATCATCAGACTATAGGATAACAAGCAAAATGCGGGCCGTCTGTGTTTTGCAACACACAGGTGCACTAATATCTTGGTTCGGCAGGCGAAAATTGATTGAATAGCAGCTAATTTTCCAGAGGAACAACGTGACAGGTGATAGTGTCCACAACCCCTTCAATCGCTTGGATTTTATCGAGGACTACTGTCCCTATGATTGAGAAATCGTATGCTTCCACTTTAGCGATGATGTCATAAGGTCCCGAAATGGCGTCAACAGACGTAATTTCTGGAATGTCCCGCATCTTTTCATATACCTGGCGAGCCTTTCCAACTGTAACGGAAATTAGTATGTGAGCTTGTGCTTTCATGTTTTCCCCATATAATTGGTTAGTTATCTACTTACTTGTCCTGCGCCTTTTTCGAGATAAACCAGTTGATGGCGGTATAGTTTTATGTCAACTTGTGAACGGATTTGCTCAGCCAGTCCGGAACCATGATGAACCAGATAATACAAGAGGCTGAAGCGCCTTTCCTGAAAATGTCCGCCGGGGAGGAGGTGCATACAGCATTTTTTGATCTGATTGACGGTTGTTATGTTCTTCCTGTTTAACGCATCTCGAGCTTTTTCTTCTAAGACATTTAAACCCTGTTGCCAACGTTGTACAGCTTTTTCCAACGGATGCTGCAAAGTTGGATCGATGCGCATGAGCCCCAATGACAGGTCGTTATCTATCTCTTCCCATTTCTTTCTAGCTTGAGCAAAGAGGCTTACCAAATCATTGGTTGGATCGTTTTCCAGGTGATCTCTGATCAGTTTTTGGGAGCCATCTTTAAGTTCTTCAGGCGTGAAGTGGTATTTATCGAGAATTCGTTTTATCCTGGTTTCAATTAAAGTGATCGATATTCTGGGGATAATTGCTGGCATTGTTACGTCCAAACTCTCGTATAGCGGCTTAAGCTGGGCGAAATATGCGATTTCTGATGGTCCGGCTATGTAAGCTGCAGTGGGGAAGAGGTAATCCTGCATGATGGGGCGTAAACTGACTTTCGGCAGAAATTGTTCAGGGTGCTCCTGAGCACGCCTGCGTAATTCCTCTATGCCCACCTTGTCCGGTTGCTGGTCTTCGAAGAGGAGTGTACCTCGTTCGTCAATGGGGATTCTGACGTCACCAACCTTGGCAAATAGCTGCAATCGGTCTTCCTGCGGCTGGATCTGTGGTGGATACCCACAGGCTTGGACCCCTTCAGTTATCTCTGTGAGTTTTTTATTGAGATCCGTTGAAGTAGCTAGAATCTTATCAATTAAAGGAATTGCAGCTTTTTTACACTGCGCACACTCTGCATCGAACACTATTAACCCATCATCGGCAAACTGGGCGTTCAATAAGCGAGCGAAAGCGTCACCTACCGTCTCCCCGGGTTTATATATGGATCCGATCTCCTCTAATAGAGGGCCGCGATTGGTATTGGCAGGCAGCAGGTTCCACAACCTGTGAACCAGTTGTTCTATCTCGCCGTTGAAGGCAATACTTCCCACCACCCGGCGTTTCTCTTTTGGTGGAGTAGTCAGGGAGAGAGTAATTTCCTCGCCTTCTTTATCTAACAACCGAATGTGATTTATCTCATAGAAGTCATGGTCGGAAGTTTCCATCCAGAAAACCGGAACTGTAGGACGACCGGTAACCCGCTCAATCTCCTTCGCCCACAACACAGCACCGGTAGCTTTATAGTAAGTGAAAAGAGGACCACCGAAAAGCCCCGCTTGCTGTCCGGTTACCACTGCGAGGGTTTCAGGTTGGGATAGTTTGTGTATGTTATCTATTACATGCGCACCGCTGCCCCACCTTTCCGCGCTTGCGAGCAACCCTTTGACTAAATCTTCTTTAACGGAATTGGTTAGTTCTGCCGTGGAAACCCACTTCTCAATTGGTTGTTGGTAATCTATATTGTAAAATCGTCTTAATTTGTCGAAATTATCGACATAGTCCCAGAAGATCGGGTTGGGGGCGGGCAGACGGCGAAATGAGATACTCTTAGGCATTTTTACGACCGATTATTATCAAGCGTGGCGAGTTATCTTCAAACGCTGATCCAGTGTAATCTCCGTAAACTGATTTTACTGAAATCCCTGCAGCATTCATCATGTCAATAAGCTTATCACGTGAATACAACCTCACAGATTCTCTATACTCACGCAAAGCGCCATCCCTTTCATGAATTAATATCCGCTTTTCAATACGTTCGTTCCGGTCATCCACCCAGCGCAGAATATCAACCTTTTTTCCATCAATTTCCGCTTCTTCAGACGGAATGATCTCTTCCCTGACCACAGTTGCATTCAGGAAATCCAGAACGTAGAAACCACCGCCGGAAAGACAACGAGAGACCTCGCCCAGCACTTTATTGTCCTCTTCCGGAAGGCTGAAATAACCAAAACTTGTGAATAGCGAAAGTATAAGATTAAAAGACCCATCGGCAAACGGCAGACACCTCATATCGCCGCGTGTGCGCACTATACCTGAAGAATTTCCAGGTGAATCGGCGTTGATGAGTAGTGGCCAGGATAGATCCAACCCGTAAGTTGTAAATCCCCATTTTTCCAACTCTACGCTGTGTCGGCCGTTCCCACAGGCTAAATCCAGGACTTTTGCCGGAGGAGATAATCCTATCGCCCCTACAAGCCATGCAATTGTCCTTTCAGCTTCACCCGCTGAGCGATGCTGGTACAACTGCAAATAGTCAGCTCCGAACCAGTGATGATACCATGCTGTGTTTCGCAAAGACTTTCTTCCGTTAATCTGTTATCTCATGAAATATAACTCTATAATATAATAAAAATTCCGCTTGGAGTCAAGCGGAATGCAAAGGTTACGGATAGGGATTTAAGTGGTTTTTACCAACCCGGATCAGGCGGTCCCGGTCGTCTATCGTGTGATCTTGGAACTTCCATATCGCGTATCAATTCCCGGACAATTTCAGGGAATCGGTGATTGAAGAGAACCATCCTGCCAATCTGTTTCGACTGGAGAATTTGTTCAGCGTCCTGGCGGAATTGCTTGCGAATTTCAAGTTGTTTAGCTCCAAGTTCTTCCAGTATATTTAAGAATTCGTCAATTTTGTCATCGTCTCCATCGTTACTCCATACTAAATCGCCCATCTTCCGTAAAACTTCGCGGCGGTTCTCTTCGACCTCTTCCATCCGTTTTTCCATTTCATTAAGCAGAGGGAAAAAGCGCGTAGCCTGTTCTTCTGTAAGTTCCAGTTCTTCGGTCATCTTCCATATTTTCATCGTTTTGATTTTAGCCTCCATTTTGGCGCGATGGCGTTGCGCCGGTCCCGGCACTGGTGGAGGTCCCTGTGCATATACCACCGCTGGCAGTAATATCGCCCAGGTCAGTATGAAGATGTGGCTTCTTGATAACATCATTTCCTCCCGTTTGTATTTTGCTTATTGGTGTCTTTTTGTCATGATCGAATTATATTTATCTGCTTCAATTTCTTGAAGAATTCTGTTCTGGATTCATCATCAAACTGCACTAACTTGTCTATATGGTCTGATGACGAATCAGAATAAGGCTCGCAGAGACTATCGATGAAATCTGTTACCGCTTCATCCATAGTGAAGGATCGGTCATCGTACAGTTCATCAGTTTCGACATAAGTGTAGGCTGAACTCACGCTGATGTTTTGAGCTGCAATACCGTCGCTATACCACTTTGGCGGAGCGATCTCAGAAGGTGAATTTATCAATACCGCTACCAACAGAAGAGCCAGTCCCAATGCCGGTGCCCAGGTGAAATCCTTGCTGCGTTTGGTAATCTGAGTGTATTCCAGACGCTTGCGCAAGTTGGGAACGAAGTTAACCCAGAACAACTCACCGGGGTCTTCTTCCTTCTGACTGGCAAGATTATCGGATAATAACTCTAATGTTCGCAGTTCTTCTGAACATCTCTCGCATTCATTCAGGTGTGCTTGAAGATGCTGAGGAATTTTTCCGATAGCTCCTTTATCAAACAGTTCCACCAGATTATTGCTGGTTTCTTCACAGTTTAGATCTTTTCGGTTCTGCTTCATTTTCCAATCGCCTCGCGCAGTTTTCGCACAGCTTGATGATAATTTGCCTTTACCGTACCGATTTCACGGTTCATAATTCGGGCTATTTCCGCATGCGGGAGTTTCTGGTAATACCGTAAGTAGAATACTAACTTCTGTTTTTTTGGTAAACGCTCGATGGCTTTATTTAGCAGTATTTCCGTTTCCTTCCCTTCGACCAGACTTGATGCTGAGGGTTGGGAACTTGCTATTGACATACCTACATGTTCTAAGCTCAATATCTGGTGCATCTTTCTCTTGCGCAGGTGATTGAAGCTCAGGTTCTTGGTTATCTGGTAAATCCAGGTGAAGAAAGAGGCTTCACCTCTGTAATGCTCTAATTTATGGTAAACTTTTATGAACACTTCCTGAGCTATGTCTTGCGCTTCTTCATGCGAATTAAGCAGTTTTCTGGCTATCTGATAGACCGGCTTTTGATATTTCCGCACTAATTCATTGAACGCTCCTTTGTCACCATTCAGGAATTGCTTTACCAGTCGTTGATCGTCCAAAGCCGGGTTTCTTTCTCTTTCGATTCTACTCATTTAGACCCATAATCTTCAGAAAGGTTTAATGAGGTAATAAAAAACCCGATCCGTGCAAGAGCAGATCGGGTTTCCAATAGCTAAATATACTCCGCACTAAAAGCTTCTCGATAGAGACAATCTCTGCACCAGTCCCAATTCACCGTAAGAAGCAAGACCATAATCCATCCTTATAAATCCAACGTCCAGCCCGAACCCGCCGCAGATACCGGCTAATGCATCCTTACGGGTACCTACCTTTTGATCTAAACCGCGCGTATCGTATCCAATCCTTAGAAAAACCGCATCCTGCGGGTGAAATTCAGCGCCAGCGCTGTAGTATATTTCCCCAAGCAGATCTAAGAAACCCGACCCACTCAGGTTGCCAATCGAATAATTATCGGCGTATTCTTCGTACAGTGTCATCGAAAAGAACAGTTTAGCGGGCAAACCCTCAGGCGTTCCCCAGATACCGATTCGGTAATAAAGTGGCAGGCTATCCTTGGTATCCACGAAGGCTTTCGTCGTCCATCCTATGTTGAATATGCCCGCACCTAAACCCATCCGATCTGCGATTAACGTATATTGTGCGCCCAGATCAAACGCCAGCGCCGACCCGGTGTACGATTCAATCTCAGAATAGGCAAATTTTCCTCCTAAACCAATATTGAACTTCTCGCGGTAGTGTATCGCGTATGCAACGTTCAAAACTATGTCAGTTGCTGAAAAAGTGGGAAGATTTTCACCCGTAGCGCTCCTCCCGTCAAAATCTCCGTAATTGGTGTAAGTTAAACCCACTCCCCAAACGCCACCCCAATGAGGATCCGGCTGAATGTAGGACATGTAACCGGATCCGATGTCCAGTACATAATTCATGTACCCTGCAGAAGCGGCTCTTTTATCTACGGTTCCCAATCCAGCAGGATTATAGTACAGACTTTCTATGTTTCCCGCATCGGCTATGACAGCCCCTGCCAGGGCACTTCCGCGCGGATGCGTTTGCAGACGCAGGATCTCGAAACCGGTGGTTCCCTGTGCGGATACCTGCGCACAGATCAGCATCCACGTAATTATTGATAAAACTGAGAGATAGACATGTTTACGGCGAATCGGCATAATGTACCTTTTTACGAGATGAATGTCCTATACAAATTATCGAAAAATGGTAAAAAAACAAGATATTTCTTTAAAATATATCCTCCTGCGGTCCATCCTCAGCTTCCCACTTCCGGTAAATCTTCTTGCGGCGCCTGATGACGCTGATACCCGCCGCAATTACCAGGATGGTGGCGCCTAAGAAAAGGTAAAGATGAAGATCTAATAAAATAACCCAGCGGTAAGATCTATTCAGACTCGCCAGCCAGGCAGCTTCAAAACCTGTAGAATCCATCTCCAATGTCCGGTAAAGCGCATCATCGAACGGTAGATTCTGATTCAGGTAGCCCATTATTTCATGCAATGCTTCCCAGCCGTACTGTTTTATGAGAAACTCCGCTGCATGATAGCTCTGTAGGTAAGCCAGGTCCGCTTGACTGTGAGAGAAAGAATCAACGTGTTCAATCGATTTAAGAGAGATGAGCGTACCCGACCAGAGCGCTCGGGAAAGACGCGCCATGGGCTTGCCCGGACCTTCTCCTGAAAGCATCTGCGCCAAACCCTCATTTAACCAGCGGGGAATGTTATTGCCCGTTCTAACCCCGATTATTAGATGAACCAGTTCATGTGCTGCAGTTTTATGAAAGGTGCTCATGTCATGAGAAAATCCCGGTGACTTGAGCACAATTACTCCGGTTGTAGGGAAGGACACTCCCTGAGACCAGACAGGTAACCGTCCTCCGGTTATACGATCAAATTCTTCCTGGTTTGAAGTGAGAAAGATCCGTGCCGGGAAAGCTAACTTGATTTGCAGTTGTTCCTCAAGATCAATCTTAATCGGTATCAATGCTTTTAACAGAGCGGTAACGTTGCTGGCGTCGGTATCGTGGTGATAGACCTGGAAATGAGCGTTGCTCTCCTCTTTCCAATCACGGGTTGTCAAAGATGCCGCAGCACTCTGAAGCAGTAATATGATTACGAGAACCCATCTGAATTTAGACATATTAAAGCAAGTGGTTTCCGTTGATATCGAGATGGAATTCCCGTCCCAAGAAATTGGCGGCTTTTTTGGATATCAGCATTCTCTCCATGAAGATTTCAAAGTATTCCATCACCGAAGCGATGCGGTTGTCAACTTTTACTTCCAGGGTAATCCCGTTACCTGAATCCACTTTAACTATGGACTTAGTGGCAGCATAGTTAACGCGGTCGTGTATGTCGGTTTTCAGCGTGCGCGTGGTTCTCACACGGGAACGATGCACGTCCGCTTTATCCGCTAGGATCAATGCGGCAGTGATGCGGCTGACCGGAGTGCCGTCCTCTTCGTGATGGTTGCCTATGGCGCCTATAACTTCGATGGACTCCTCAAAAGGCATTTCCAACTCTTCCAGTATCTGACCGGCGATTAAAGCTCCAGATTGAGCGTGATGGTCGCGGTTTATAACGTTGCCGATATCATGCAGATACCCCGCTATGGTAGTCAATTCCCGGATGCGTTCGTCGTCACCTAAAGATTCTAAAATATTTCCGGCGGTCTTTGCCACCACCTTGCCATGGCGATTGCCGTGTTCTGTGTACCCGATCACTCCTAAGAATTCATTTGCCTTATCCATCAGCATCTTGACTTTAGGATGGCTTTGAACCATGCGGAGGGTGACGGGTTTCTTAATTTTGGTTTCCGTTTTTCCTTCTCCCTTTTCTATACAATCTTACACTGTATTATGTAACTTCAGAGAAGCTGGATTGGATCCACATCAATCGTCATATTAACGTCCTTCCCGATTTCTGCCTTGAATTTGTTAAGCATCTCCCGTAGTTTCACGCGCAGGGATGATTTCGGAGACCTCTGTTTCAAGTCGAATTTCAGGAAAACCTGGTATCGGTAACGATCCCTCACGCGCAAGCGGAATGCCGGTGCTGGACCAAGCCAGTTACCCCTGGGAATATCCTGCTTAGCCTTAAGTATAAAATCTTTGGCCGATTTTTTTGCTTTCTCTTCACTTTTTGCAGAAAATACGAAGAGAATCATCCCCCCACAAGGAGGATAACCTAAACTGCGCCGCAGCTTTATCTCCCCTTCGTAAAAGGTACGGTAATCACCCGATTTAACCAATTGCAGAACCCGGTTTTCCGGCATCCAGGTCTGCACCAAAACCTGCGCTGGATTGGCATTTTCTGCGGACCTGCCGGCACGCCCCGCAGCTTGCAGGAACATGGCATAGGACCTTTCATCGCTACGGAAATCAGGGAAGAAGAGTTCAGCATCCGCTGCTACTATTCCTACTAACGTAACCCTGGGGTAATCGTGTCCTCTGGCTACCATTTTCGTTCCTAACAGCACCGATTTCTCACCGGCAGCGAACATCTTGAGGATGCTATGATGCGAGCCCTTCCGCTGGGTGGTATCGGCATCTAACCTTACGGTTTCTTCCAGAGGTAGTATCCCCTTTAAGTCATCTTCAAGCCGTTGTGTGCCGCTACCGGTATAACGTAGCGCGCCACTGCATTCGGGACACAATCTCGGCGGCGGAGCATCATATCCGCAGACATGGCAGCGTAGCATCCTGTCCGTATGGTGATACGTTAGTGATATTTCACAATGACGGCACTGCAGAATATGGTCACAGAATGGGCAGAAAACAAAGGTGAAAAAACCACGTCGATTGTGGAGGAGAATTACCTGTTCCCCATTTGCTATTTTTTCTGAAATCGCCTTTTTAAGCACCTTGCCTAAAACACCGGTGCGGCTGTTGGATGGCAGCGTAAAATTTATTTCGGGTATGGAAGCGTTATCCACACGCGTGGGAAGTTCCAATAAGGTATATCTGCTCCCTTCGGCATTATAAAATGATTCCAGACTGGGAGTAGCGCTGCCTAAGATTGCCACGGCGTTGTTCATTTTGGCTCGTACCAACGCTGCGTCCCTGGCGTTGTATCGAGGATTAGGTTCATTCTGCTTAAAGCTGGAATCTCCTTCTTCATCCACCACTATCAACTTTAGATTCTTCAACGGAGCGAACAGTGCTGAACGTGCACCTATAACTACAGGGAACTCTCCACTGCGGATGCCATTCCATACGTCCAGGCGTTCACCCGCTGGCATGGCGGAGTGCTGCAGCGCGATCCTGTCACCGAAATGTGATCGGAATCTCCCCACCAGTTGCGGTGTTAAGGATATTTCAGGGATCAGCACCAACGCAGTGCCGCCCTGCTCGATAACCTCCTCGATTGCCTTTTGATAAACCAGTGTTTTGCCTGATCCGGTAACGCCGTAAAGGAGAAACGTTTGATTCGCACCTGCTTCGATGCTTCTGCTGATTGTTTCGATGGCTTTCTGCTGATCTTCGTTTGGCGTGGGAAGGGGAGCTTCATCTCTTATCGATAAGGCTTCTAATGTGGGATAACGCTTAACCTGAGTTCTCTGTGATTGAAGTAATCCCGCCGATAACAGTGATTTAAGTGCGGAACGCTGTCCGCCTGACCGCTGTAATAGTTCCCCTGCAGGTAAACTCACTACCGACTCGACTACAACACGCAGCATCTCCGCCTGGCGTGGCGCTCGACCATCAAGTTCACCAGCTCTCTTAAGCAGGTTATCGGGAATCAATCCATCTGCCGCAGAAATTCGCTCTTCGATGAGAATTGCCGTCCCTTTTCCTTTTTTTAGATGACCGGAAGGTAACGCCGCCTTTAAGGCTTCACCCCAGGAACACAGGTAATAATCTTTAATCCAATGAGCTAGTTGCAGTATGTCTTCCGGCAGCAGAGGATCAATATCCGGTAGATCCAGGACGTCACGAATCTGTTTATCGGGAAGATCTTCGACAGGATCGTCAACTATTATTCCCGTCAAAACTCTTCTGCCGAACGGTACTACTGCGCGGCAGCCGGGTTGAACGTGGCTCTGTAATTCCGGGGGGAATCGGTAAACGAAGGTCTTGTCTATAGGTAGCGGTAATGCCACCTGTAGGAAATTAGGCATAAATCTAATTGTTTTGTTGTCGGAATCCCTGGTTATAAAACATACCTGAGCGTAAAATACGCTTTTCTTACATCGAATGCAAGTCCTTTGTGCAGGCTGCAATATTGACCGAAAACCTGCACGATGATACTTCAGCTCCGCCCGGTTCACCATCTTTTCCAATTTTTCCTTGAAAAGCGGGCAATTATTCTTTATCTTAGAAAGCCGCACCGACCGACATATCATGGTAAAATGAAAAATAATCCAAACCCTGGGATAACTTACCGATTTAACGTCTTATTCCGTATAGTTGCGAAGGAACTTCTACGAGCTTTCTACCATTTTGTCTATCGTCCTTTACGACCGTCCGTGCGCTTTCATTGCAGGAATATCTTTGAGGGACGAAACGCTCTGATCTTTGCCAATGGAGAAGTTACCTGTGTATGTGCCGATCACGGACTGATCAATTTAGGTAACGTGAATGATTCGTCTGTTGAAGATATCTGGAAAGGCAAAGGATTTGAAGATTTACGCAAAAGCTTCCGAAATAATAGATTGCCTTTGAGGCACTGTGCGGTTTGCTTTGCTTTTGAAAAGATTAAAAAGCCCTCAGATGATATTTACGATATTACTCCTTTTTTCTGGAATACTCATATTGAGACCACCCCCGTTTGTAATCTCGAATGTGCCATCTGTCGTCGCGATGAAGTGGAGAAGCATCGCGGTAACGCCAGGCTGTCGCCAGATACGGTTTACCGCATGCTCGATGAAATAATAAAGCATAAGACAAATAAATTCGTTCTTTTCTTCGGTTTTGGAGAACCATTTCTGGATAAAAATATTTACGACTATGTTAGCTACCTGAAGGAACGTTTTCCTGAAGTTATCGTATCAATCTCTACCAACGGAATTCCTCTGGATAATGAAAATAATGTAGAAAAGCTGCTGAATACTCCATTGGATATCGTTCTGTTCTCAGTGGATGGAATCACCCAGGAAGAATACGTTAAGTACCGAAAAGGTGGGGATCTGAAACGAGCATTATCCGCGATGGAACGTCTGGTGAATAAGCGTCAGACTAAAGGTTTAGCACATCCTTATATAGTGTGGCAGTATCTATATTTCCGCTGGAATGATTCAGATAAATCTCTACGTGCTACCGTAAATCATGCTCGAAAAATTGGAGTGGATCTCCTGCATTTTCTTCCTACCCGTACACCGATAACCGGTATTTCCTGGAAGAACGTTTTACGCCGTGATTCCAACGTCATGTACAAATTCGGCAGCATAGATCACGATTATAACCCGCACGGTCGTTCAAGGGTAATTCAGGTAACTGATGACATGGAAGAAATTCCATTGTAACCCGTAGCGTGAATTATAGATTAGAAGCAACAACATAACATAAAAAACGTACTTATATCATGGTCGAATTTCGATTTCACAGTCGAGGTGGACAAGGAGGCGTTGTCGCAGGTAAGCTCATGGCAGTCTCTCTATTTAAAGAAGGAAAGCATGTGCAGACTTTCCCGACTTTCGGAGTGGAACGCAGGGGAGCACCGGTGATGACCTTCGTGCGCATATCTGATGAACCCATACGGCTTCGCAACCAGGTGTATGAACCGGATCACATAGTGATCTTAGATCCTTCCCTCATACAGCATTTCGACGTTACTCAAGGGTTGAAAAAAGACGGGATTATCATCATCAATACTGATAAGGACGTTTCCGAGTTTAATTTCCCGTCTGATTTCCATCCAGTAGCTGTCAATGCTGCCCGCATTGCCATAAATCACAAGTTAGGATCTATCACTCAGCCAATAGTGAATACTGCCATACTGGGCGCCCTGGCGAAGATTACCGGAATAGTAAGCCTGGATTCAGTCGTGGCGGCTGTGAAGGAGGAAGCGCCGGTCAAGCCTGAAGCCAATGCCGCCGCTGCCATCGAAGCGTATAACTCAGTTGAAGCAGTAGCCATCTGAGTCTGAATATTTATAACAAGGAGAATTCGGTTTAAACCTTATAGATCATCATGAACGATGAAAAAGTCAACATAAAAAGCTACCGTGACATCCCCATAGCCGCAGCATCCCTGGGGAAGATGAGTGTTAACAAAACAGCCTCCTGGCGTAACGCTGAGCCCTATTACGAGGAGAAATCAGCCCCTTGCAACTTAGGCTGCCCCGCAGGCACCGATGTGGTGAAATACCTGCATCTTGCTACTCAGGGCAAATATGAGGAGGGCTGGAAGACTATACTCAATACCAATCCATTCCCCGCGACTTGCGGTCGCGTTTGTCCTCACCCTTGTGAAGTCAACTGTAACAGGGAAAACCTTGGCGGCAGGCTGAACATTCACATGATCGAGAGGTTCTTAGGGGACGTTAATTTCGATAAAAAACTGGAACCCGAATTTTTAGAGGATAAGAAAGACAAATCAATTGGAGTAGTAGGAGCTGGTCCTGCTGGTCTTTCCTGTGCCTACCAGATGGCTCGCCGAGGTTACGGTGTAACCGTTTATGAAGCTCTATCTGAACCTGGTGGCATGATGCGTGTCGGTATCCCTGATTACCGTCTGCCCAAGGAGATCCTCACAAGGGAGATAGATTTCATCTTGGATCACGGTGTGAAACTGAAGCTCAATACGCGCATAGGAAAAGAAATCACCTTCGAAGACATCCGTGCTGAACACGATGCGGTTTACGTTGCTACAGGTCTCCATCTTTCCCGCAATTTGGGCGCCGAAGGGCAGGAACTGGAAGACGTCATCCCAGGGATTGAAGTGCTGCGCAAAATTGCCTTTAAAGATGAAATCAGTCTGGGAGATGAGATACTGGTCGTTGGCGGCGGTAACACCGCCCTGGACGCAGCACGATCGGTACTGCGAATGGGCTGTAAACCCAGGATTGTCTATCGCCGTTCGCGGGAAGAGATGCCCGCTATTGCGGAGGAAATTGAGGATCTCATAGAGGAAGGCATCCCCATAGATTTCTTGACCCTGCCGAAGAGAGTTTACGGGAATGATAATGGCAAGATCGTCAAGGTAGAATGCGTGCGCATGGAATTGGGTGAACCGGATGATTCAGGTCGCCGCCGTCCGGTGGAAATAGAGGGATCGAACTTCAACGTCGAAGCCGATATGGTCATCACCGCCATCGGTGAACAACCCGATCTGTCCTATCTGACTTCAGATGTTAAAGCCGAAAGCTGGGGTGTCCTGGTTGACGGCTACGGGCGCACCAACCTTCCGGATGTTTTTGCCGGAGGCGATTCTGCTACAGGTGACGGAACTGTAACGCATGCTGTTGGGCACGGCCGCCAGACAGCTTTGGCTATAGATGCCTTCCTCAAAGGCGAAGATCCACCTGACTGTGAAGTTATTGAACATTCTGTCGAAGGTCGCAGTATGCATCAGGTGGAATGGGAGGAGATCAATCCTGTTTACTTTGAACCAGCGGAACGATTGAAGCCAAAGGGTCTCGAAATACCGCATAGAGTCAAGAACTTCGAAGAGGTATATTCCGGGTTTACTGAGGAGGAAGTACTTCATGAAACCAGCCGTTGTATGTCCTGTGGGAACTGTCCCGAATGCGATAACTGCCTGGTGTTCTGTCCCGATTCGGCTGTTACCAAAAACCCTGACGGTGGTTACACCATAAATTATGAGTTCTGCAAAGGCTGCGGTATCTGTGTGGCGGAATGCCCGCGCAGTGCCATTTCCATTAAGGTGTTGTAGTAGGATACCTTGAATACTGCTCTTGAAATACTGTCTTTAACCCCGGATCGATGGGGTGATATTGAAAAATTGTTCGGTTCGAAGGGCGCTTGCGGGGGATGCTGGTGCATGTGGTGGCGGCAGAGCCGTTCCGAATTTGAGAGGAACAAAGGAGAAGCCAACCGCAAGGCATTCTTTGAAATTATCCGGAGTGGGGAAGAACCGGGTCTGATTGCCTATTCGGATGGCGAACCTGTCGGCTGGATTTGTGTAGGTCCCCGAGGGAGATTCCCGGCGCTGGAAAGATCGCGAGTACTGGCTAGAGTGGACGATGAACCGGTCTGGTCTGTAGTATGTTTCTTCATTGCTAAAGGGCACAGACGGCAGGGAGTATCGAAAGCTCTGTTGGAAGCCGCAGTCAAACATTCCCGTACAAAGGGTGCCGATACAATAGAAGGTTATCCCCTTCCCCGGAAGAAAGAACGCACACCCGATGCCTTCGCCTGGACCGGCATGGAACCGATCTTCGAAGAGGCAGGCTTTGAGGTTGCCATCCGTAGAGGTAAGACGGGCAGAGGGGTGTGGAGGTTGAAATTACGTTGATAACTTGAGATTATAAATAAAAATTGTGATTCTTCAATAACAGAAATAATCCACCATGCAAAAAGTCTTAACCGGTAATCAGACAGTATCCTGGGGTGTGATGCGGGCCAGAGCGCAAGTTATCGCCGCTTATCCCATCACTCCGCAGACCACCATCATCGAAGAGTTAGCCAACTTGGTTGACGAAGGCAAACTGGAAGCCAGCTTCATCAAAGTGGAATCCGAACATTCTGCGCTGGCGGGCTGCATCGGAGCAGCGCAGGCAGGGGCACGCACGTTTACTGCAACGTCTGCACAGGGTCTGGCGCTGATGCATGAACTCATCCACTGGGCTTCGCTGGGTCGCCTGCCCATCGTGTTGGCTGACGTCAACCGCGCTATGGCTCCCGGCTGGACCATCTGGACCGACCAGAACGATTCGCTTTCACAACGGGATACCGGCTGGTTGCAGTTTTACTGCGAATCCAACCAGGAGGTTATGGATACGGCAATTCAAGCATTCAAGATAGCCGAAATAGTGAAATTGCCGGTCATGCTGGTGCTGGATGCCTTTTTCCTCTCGCATACCGCTGAAGCGGTAGATATCCCCGAACCGGAAGAGGTAGATAAGTTCCTCCCACCATACGAAGCTGACCTTAAGGTTGATTTCGATAACCCACGGGCTTTCAGTGGCATGACCGGTGTGGATATATACCAGGAATTCCGCTATCTGCAGCATGAAGCCATGAATGAGGCTCTTACCGTAACCGAAAAAGTCGATCAGGAATACGGTAAGCAATTCGGTCGCACGTATGGGTTGGTGGAACCGTACCGTTGTGAAGATGCTGAAGCCATCATCGTAACTACCGCAACTGCTACTTCCACAGCACGGGAAGTCATAGACCAGTGGCGCGATCGCGGTGAATCGGTAGGTCTGTTGAAGATCCGCACTTTCCGTCCCTTCCCCACAGAACTGGTGCGGGAAGCGTTGCGCGGCGTCCCTAAAGTGGGTATCCTTGACCGTAATATATGCCCCGGTTTCGGTGGAATTTTCGCTCAGGAGATAAAAGCTTCTATGTATGACATGGAAGAGAAATTCCGTCCTGATATTTACGGTTTTATTGCTGGTTTAGGTGGCCGCGATATCACACCGGATACTATCAATGAGATACTCGAGAAGACCATTCACCCGGAAAAGACGGAAAAACATCTGAATTGGATTGCATTGAGAGATTAAGTAAAGTAAATGTAAAATATTCACGGAGATAGATATGTCACCACAGATTCCCGGCCAGATCACTTACGATATTCCTCAACAGGAGATCATGTCATCCGGACATCTCGCCTGTCCCGGTTGCGGAGCTTCCCTCTGTATGAGGATCGCCCTGAAGATATTCGGACCCCGTACGGTACTCTGCGTACCGGCGTGCTGCTGGGCGGTAATAGATGGTCCTTTTCCTTATTCAGCCGCTGGCGTCCCGGTAGTGCACTGCGCCTTTGAAACTGCTGCTATCACTGCCACAGGAGTTCGCCATGGTTTGGATATACGCGGCATAAAAGACTGCACCGTCGTCGCCTGGGCTGGTGATGGGGGGACTTTCGATATCGGTTTCGGAGCGCTGTCTGCAACAGTCGAGCGCAATGAAAACATCGCTTATGTCTGCTATGACAACGAAGCCTACATGAACACCGGTATTCAGCGTTCTTCCGCGACGCCGATTGGAGCCTGGACTTCGACTACTCCGGGAGAACATCCCAAAGAGGAGCCTAAAAAGAACTTGGTCGAAATAATGGCTGCCCACCGCATCCCCTACGTTGCCACAGCAACCGTCGCTTTCATGGACGATTTGACACGTAAACTGAAGAGAATCCGGGATATGGAAGGTACCCGCCTTCTGCATATCTTCAGTCCCTGCCCTCCCGGACATAAGTCATTGGAAAGCGATTCCATCAAAATCAGCCGGTTGGCGGTTGAAACTAAGGTTTTTCCTCTATATGAGATAGAAAATGGACTGAAATATACCTTAAATCACAAACCAAAAGGCATACCGGTTCAGGAATATACCCGTTTACAGGGTCGCTTCAAGCATCTCACAGAAGAAGATCTCAAGCAAATGCAGCAACGCGTAGATTACGAATGGGATGTATTGGATAAGCGGATTTCCCTATTTGCCTAAAGAGAAAAAAACTTTTCTGCTTGCTTCAGCCGTGTCATTATGATAAATTGATGCGACCGGCTGAGTCCAAATTAAATACAAAACGCAGAATATACTGATGAAAGAACAGAAAAAACGCAGACAGGGGCATAAAGGTTCGGGGTGGAAGCTTTTTGATGCGGTGAACTATCGCTTTTTTGGGGCTGGAATAGTGGTTCTTATAGCAGGCTACTTAGCTATGATGCAGGGTCCTCATGATTCGTTCCTGTCATTGCACTTAGCTCCAGTGCTTCTGGTAATCGGTTACTGTGTTCTGATCCCTCTGGCTATTCTCAAGCGGTCGAAGGGTACTCAGGGCGATTAGCTCAGCTGGTTTAGAGCGCCTGCCTTACAAGCAGGAGGTCGTTGGTTCGAATCCAATATCGCCCACAGGAAGTCGTTGGTTCTGCCGTAGGCATTCCCATGGAAGAATCCAATAGCCCCACAGTACAAAGTACTGTAAAAACGACATTTCCCTGCATTCTACCATGTTGCTTTAGGTGGGAGAATGTGGGGATTTTTGGTATTTGTAATTGCAAAATAATTGCATAATCTATCCCACGCATGTCAAAGCCACCGCAACTTCCCGTAAATCTTCCGGCAAAACGTGAGTGTAGATTTCAGTATCGGTCCCAATCCTGCTAATCCTATTACCTGGATCTCGTTTACTCTTCCTTCCCCGCAAGAAGCTACACTTGCCGTTTACAACATCTTAGGCGCCAAAGTCACTACCCTCACCACCGGCATACAGCCCCCCGGCCCCCATACCCACATCTGGAATGCGGCAGAGTATTCCAGTGGAGTGTATATTATCAGGTTCGATGCAGGGGCTGTACTGTTCCAGGATGCGCAGGATGGCAGCTTCGGCGCGGGCGTAGAGCGGCGGATTGGGATAGAGCGTGATAACGTCCCGGCAGATTCTTCTGGCTTCATTTAACCGCATGCCTCTGCGTATTCCCGCCGCTCGGGCTTCATCTGAAACCAACTGCACCAGGGCGCGCGCGGAATCCGGTGGAGCCACCACCAGAGGGCGCTCAACCAGACCTGACCGGCAGGCTCTCTCTACTGCGATACCAAACGCTGGTATCCGCATGAAGACTATAGAACGGTTGAGTGGCATTGGATGCTATATATGAAAATCCTGTAATCGGGGTTGCCTGCCCCTTTTCTGTTGCGTCAGGTCTTGGACACCGAAGGTGGGTGTGACCTGACGCTTTTGGCATTACAAAGAGTGGCATGCTTCTGGTTCCGCTTCAGCGGGAACGAAGCATGTCTGCATAATCCCGTAGTCGGGGTCGCCCCTGACCTTGATCTACTCACTATTCTGTCATACCAGCGAAAGCTGGTATCTAGTAACTTAGCTAACGAATTGATGCCTGGATTCCGGATCAAGTCCTAAAAGGCGGACTTGTCCGGAATGACAGTTGAAAACTACTCCGTAGTCGGGGTCGCCCCTGACCCCGACATGAGCCATAGCCGTCATTCCAGCTGCTAAGAGCCCTTACGGGCTTGTCCAGAATCAGACATTGCCGGCTGTCAGATTCCCGACGCGCTTCGCTTGCGAGAATGACAGCCTTAAGGAGCTTTATTGTGTAACTACTACAAATTTGTTCACCTATAATATACTAAACAAATGTGCACTTGTCAAGGGGTAATTGAGGTTTTTGGGATTTGGGACAGAGAAATAAAATGATTAAACATCAAATTGGGACAAAATTCTCTTGCTTTTGTTAATTTTATCATGTAGAATGAGATAAGTTAGAGATCTCTTATGACAATGCAGGACTATAAATACCTGGGCAAAGGCATGTATTCGATGAACGAAGCCTCAATCCTCACAGGGGTTTCATGGGCAAAAGTACGTCATTGGATACGTGGAGATCTGCGCACCGATGTAGGTAATAGAAATCGTAACGAACCGATAATTGATTTGGACTTCGGCAAGGTCGATGGCATATATCTATTAAGCTTTCTTGATATGATTGAGGTCCTAATGATTGATCAATTCCTTAAGGAAGGAGTCAGCATTCACCTCGTACGTAGAGTCCACTCTGAGGCAAAGAAAATATTTGAGACGAAACATCCTTTTGCATTAAGTAGATATTGGACGGATGGGCGGCAGATATTAGCAGATATTGAAACCGAAACTAAAGATCCTTCTTTGCTTAATTTAAAACGAAACCAGTTTGAGCTTAGAAATGTAACCTTGATGTTCAATAAAGCGATTGAGGTTACTGCTGATGATGTTGCAAAATGCTGGTGGCCTTTGGATAAAGAAAATCCAATTGTAATCGACCCTGGACGCTGCTACGGCCAACCAATTGTATCAAATGAAGGGGTTCCGACAATTGTATTGGCAAGTGCTGTGAGAGCAGAACAATCAATTGAAAAGGTAGCCCACTGGTATGAAGTACATCCTGAAGCTGTACAAATTGCCTACGATTATGAAGTGAATCATACGAAACGTTTAGCTGCATGAAATATTTCTTCGATAATTGTTTTTCAAAAAAATTAACGAAATTCCTTGCTGAACTTGGGATAGAGAAAAACCAAACTATAAAACACCTCCAAGATATGTTTTCACAGAATGTTCAGGATGAGGAATGGATAAGGGATTTGTCAAAAGATGGTAATTGGGTGGTGCTCACATCAGATTTACGCATAGCAAAGAATCGTACAACGAAGACCGTTTTACAGGATTCAGGCCTTACCACTTTCTTCTTCCCTAAAAAGTTTTCACAGTTGGATATTTTTGAACAATCATGGCGAACCATTAAAAAATGGCCTGAGATCGTTAAGTATTCCGAAAAACGTCCCAAGGGTTCTTGGTTCGAATTAAATGGTAATTTTAAGATAATTGATAAGAATTGAGGTTTATAAAGTTGTTGTGATGCTTTCTTTTAAATGTTGTAGTGTAGCGGTATTTGTAAGTACGGAAAATGAAAATTACGCAGACACTAATAATAGTAGTATTAATAGTCTGAATAAAGTGCTACCGAGCACCCTCGTGCGACGGTGAGGGCAGGTCTCCCTTACCAAATCCTGCATCCCAACTACCGAACCCCAAATCCCAATCCCCAACCCTTATTTTAGTATAGCCTCTGGATTCCTGCGTCCGCAGGAATGACAATGGGGTGGATATTACCGTATCCCAACAACCGATCCCCCAAAATCTCCCTTGCCTTTATACACCCAAATCCCTATATTGCCTCATCTGTTATGGGATGAAGAGTAAAACTCCTTAAAATACTTTGGAGGAAGCCATGGAGAAGCGGCACAAAATAACCCAACTCTACGGGTACATGATCTGTCTGGTATCCATCATTACTTTTCTCATAGCCATGACTGCCATGGTCAGCGCCATCATCGACCTTAGCAATCCCTTCCAGAGCCGCAGTAGTTACAGCCGTTCATCGGGTCCCAGCCTGGCATCGTTTGACAACTACAAGATGGATCTCATGATCTCGCTGAAAGAGGGTCAACAACTACCGGACGATCAGACGCTGAAAATCATGTATGAATCCGCCAAGAACGATATTATCCAGAATGTCTCCTTCAGAGCGAAGCGTGATATCACGGTGGATATTATGATTATCCTGGTATGTCTCATTCTCTTTTCCACGCACTGGTTCTGGATGCGAAAGCTATCCAAAACTGAAGCCGGGTAAGTCCGTTGACCGTGAACCGTTGACCAGTTACCTTTCTCAGTTGCGGCAGGTCTTGGCCCTTAAGGGGTGTGACCTGATGCAACATTCAACAGACATGCTTCGTCCCCGCTAAAGCGGAGCCAGAAGCATGCCACCCAACCGTTGACCGTTGATTGTGAACCGGCGGGGGACGAGCCCCCGCGCTTCCTTCTTGGGGAGGTTAGACATTCGTGTCTGACAGGCAGGAATGCCTATCCTCCCAATTCTGTGTTAGATACGGCGTGACACGCTTTCGATTCGCTGCAAGCCAAGAGAAGTTTGTTTCCCTCCAACCCCCAACTCCACCCTCTGAATCCCGAATCCCAAAAAACCACTTGACTTTCCCCCGTAAAAAGGATAAATTCTCAACCTGACTAGATAACAGCTACTATTGGATAATTTTAAGGTATAATGTGAAGCGTCTGATGATATCGGTGTCCGGCATTCGCGGGATAGTTGGCGAAGGGCTGACGCCGGAGGTAACCACTGCGTATGCTGCTGCTTTCGGTTCGTACTGCGGTGGAGGAAAGGTGATAGTGGGGCGCGATACCCGCACGACCGGTGAAATGGTGCGTCATGCAGCTTTAGCAGGTCTTTTAGCGGTCGGTTGTGACGTGGTGGATTTAGGTATAGTGCCCACTCCGACAATAGAATTGGCGGTAGCAAAGAGTGATGCTTCCGGCGGGATCGCTTTTACCGCTTCTCATAACTCAGATGAATGGAATGCTCTGAAGTTCTTTTCCGCTGACGGAATCTTCTTAGATGAAGTGCAGGCAAGGGAGTTGAACGCCATCAAGGATGACTGGAAGGTTGATTACGTGCCCTGGAGTAAAATCGGTCATGTCTCCCTTTATCAAGGTGCAGTTGACGACCATATTTCCGCAGTGTTACAAGATACCATGTTTGATCTGCCGGTTATACGCAAGCGCAATTTCCGTGTTGCAGTTGACGCCGTATGTGGGGCGGGTTGCTATCTTCTTCCGCAATTTTTAGCTGAACTCGGTTGTGAAGTGGTCAAAGTCAACTGTGAGATCAAAGGGCGATTTCCCCGCAATCCTGAACCACTACCGGAATACTTAGGCGATCTTTGCAATAAAGTAAAGGAAGAATCCTGCGACTTAGGTCTGGCGCTCGATCCTGATGCTGACCGGTTGGCAATAATTGACGATAAGGGTGAACCGATCGGTGAGGAGAACACCCTGGTTATCGCCGCTCGGTTAGTGTTAAAACATAAACCCGGACCGTTAGTTACCAATGTCTCGTCAACTCGTGCATTAGATGATATAGCTAAGGACGCGGGAGTGCCCATTCATCGCACCAAGGTTGGAGAAATCCACGTGGTTAAAAAAATGCAGGATGTTAAAGCTGCTATTGGTGGAGAAGGCAATGGCGGCGTGATATATCCCGGAGTGCATTTAGGGCGTGATTCTGCTGTGGGGACTGCCATGGTTTTGCAGGCGTTGATAGAAGCGGACTGTTCGCTTTCAGAATTTATGAAATCCATGCCTGACTATACAATGGCGAAAACCAAGATATCCATAGAAGACTACCATCGTGATGAACTGTTGGCTGCGCTTCATTCTCATTTCAAGAATGATGAGCAGGATCGTACTGACGGCTTGAAAATCATCCGTCAGAATGGCTGGTTCCAGATGAGACCTTCCAATACAGAACCTGTGATACGTATCTATGCAGAAGGTGAAGATCAACATAGCGCTGATGCTTTTATCAGGGAAGGCACCGAAGCTCTGGAAAAACTGTTTCCCCAAGCAGGAAGCGACGAATGATCTTAGCTAAGGTGATAGGTGATCTGTATTCTACGGTTAAGAGCCCTCATTTCGAGGGGAGTAAGATTCTGATCGTTCAGCCGCTAGATACTGACTTATCACCCAAGGGTGATACACTGTTAGCTTTGGATCGCGTGGATGCTGGTGTGGATGACGTGGTCCTGGTGAACAAAGAGGGCGGAAGCGCTCGTATTATTTTCGAAAATCCCGATATACCTTTGCAGGCTGTCATAGTGGCGGTTGTCGATGATCTGGACGTTTTCGGGGAGTGAAAGGGTTATAGACCCCTAACTTCAAGACTCTTCAGAAGTATGTGTTATGCCAGATGATTTAATTTCCAGAATTGTATCCGAAGTTATGGTGCCCGGGCAGGTGGATGCTGCTGTCTGCGGTGATAGTTCGGATGATTGTTCTGCCTGCGGTCGCTGCGTTGTGGAACGCTCTGAATCAGTTGACCGCATCACATCAGCGGGTGCAGACCGAATCAGTTTAACTCCGGGCAGCGTGGAGTCCCTGAAATCTGGTATTGCTGGATTGATAGATCACACTCTGCTGAAACCGGATGCATCCGAAGCCCAGGTGAAACAGTTATGTGAAGAAGCCCGTCGCTACAACTTCGCCTCTGTGTGCGTAAATCCATGCTGGATTTCACTATGTGCGAAATTGTTGGAGGATACCAGAGTCAAGATCTGCTCGGTTGTCGGTTTTCCGCTGGGGGCTAGCCACAGTTCAATCAAAGCTGCTGAAGCAACTAGGGCTGTGAACGACGGTGCTACCGAACTGGACATGGTGGCGAACATCGGCTTTATCAAGTCCAACCGATACGAGGAAGTTGAGAGGGACATCTGGGAGGTTGTCAAAGCTGCCAACGGCGTTCACGTGAAGGTTATTATAGAGGCATGCTTGCTTAGCGATGATGAAAAGGTCAAATCATGCCTGGTTGCTAAGAGGGCTGGAGCTGCCTTTGTGAAAACTTCGACCGGTTTCAGCACCGGTGGAGCAACTTTGGGTGATGTTGCGTTGATGCGCCGGGTGGTCGGCCCCGCAGTAGGCGTTAAAGCTGCTGGCGGCGTCAAGGATTTGGGTGACGTCCTGCAGATGGTGGAAGCAGGCGCTACTCGCATTGGAGCTTCGGCTTCAGTGGCGATTGTTAGTTAGGGGTCGGTAGTCGGGGTTCAGGGGTTCAGGGGTTGGCTGTCATTCCGGAAAGCGAAGCTTATCCGGAATCCAGAGGTACGGGATTGAAATCCCATACTCAATTTTCAAGTACAAATTGGTTAAAACCAATAAATACGGGGGAATGCACCAGTCGTTTCAACGACTTTGTAGGAGAAAATTGAGAACCAGAATTCATTCTGGTGAAACAGGTTGTTGGGTTCGCTACGCTTAACCCAACCTACGGGACTGAATTCCAATAGCGATAAAAGAAGATTTACACAAATAATGAGTATCAATCTACCTGATAACTGCAAGAAACAGCTAATAGCTAAATTAGCCGAAATTCTGCAGAAATTAAAAGTGAATAATGGACTCTATATAGATGTCAATTCATCAATGGAGTTGTACGAACTTGACAATATAATACAAAAGAAAAGCGAACAAAAAAAGGAACAAAAGCTAAGACAAAAAAGAGAACTACTGAACCAATACATCAGTGATCAACCAGTTCGTGATTATATCTATGGACTAGTTTCAACTGAATTAGCACAAAGTAATGAATACGACGACACTAAGGGCATTAATATTACAAGTTTTCCACTTTTTAAAGATGTTCAACAAGTGGCAGAAAGATATATTAGTCAATTGGATTCACTCCCAAAAGATTATTTTTTCACAATAAAATTGGAGAATAATATTGGGTGTATGCTAGAAGAAGGGGAAGAATACCAAGTTTCCAATACAGTAAAACTGTTTAAACCAAGCTCGAAAACAATCGATCGTTTTCCAATACCAGAGAACGTAAACCACCTTGATCATCTTAGATACGCTTTTATAGACCAGATTAAGTGGCCTACTGAATGGGATGCAAATTCGGTATATATCCAGATAGATATGAAAGGTTTTATTTCTGAGAATATAATTACTAGACCGATTGAGGAAACTATTATGATATTAAAGTCTTTCTGTGGGGTTTCCTTGGCAACAGGGCTATTTCAGAATTTTCCTCCTTTGCGTTTATCATTCGAAAAGTCTAATTCTTATTTTACTGTTCATAAAGGATCAAATGAACAGTTAGTATTTCAGAGACTATTTATTTTTGATGAGAACTTATCAGATTATATTCAAGGATTACGGATTCCTCAAGGAATTGAAAACCTTAAGAAGGAACAATTAATTCGTCTTGAACTGATAAAGCATGCGTTTACAGAAGATGATCAATCAAAGAGGATTAAAAAAGCTTGCCAATGGTATTTTGAAAGCCAAATTGGTAAGAACGAGATTCTATCATTCGTACAAGCAGTTGTGGTATTAGAAATACTACTCGGTAAAGGTTCACAACACAATGAGGTTGGATTAGGGGAACTTATCGGTAATAGATCTGCCTATTTAATAGGGGATAGCCACAAAAAAAGAAAACTAATCCTCGAAAAATTCAGAGAAATATACACCACCAGATCAAAAATAGTACATGGAGGAGAGAATAGACTGGATTTGAAGGCAAAATATCTAATGTATCATCTACAGGAAATTTGTGAGAAGGTTATTTATAAAGAGTTACTACTTCTTTATAAAGATGTCAAATAGGTCTTTCTGAAGTGCCCCACCGCTTGCGGTGGGATAGATACGCAATCGATAGAATCACCATGGTTCCATTCACGAAAATTAAGCAACTTGCAGATCAGATTGTACATCAGTTTCAACCTGAACGCGTCCTGCTGTTTGGCTCTTATGCATACGGAACACCAGGCCCCGATTCGGATGTGGATCTGTTAGTTGTGTTGCCGTTTGAAGGGAAGAACTTCCGGAAATCGTTGGAAATCCTAATTGCGGTAAATCCTCAGTTTGGTGTAGATCTCATCGCACGACGACCGGAAGATACACGCTGGCGCTATGAACAAGGTGATCCATTAATCAGAGAGGCTATAGATAAAGGGAAGGTGTTGTATGAGCGACCTGCTTAAAGAGTGGTTGACCAAAGCTGAAGGTGATTATGTAACAGCGAAACGGGAAGCAGAAGCATTAAAATCACCGAATTACGATGCCGCCTGTTTTCATGCTCAACAATGTATTGAAAAACTGATGAAAGCAGCTCTTATAAAGTTCAGTTCAACTCCACCTAAAACGCATGATCTTTATCAACTTTATATTTTGCTTGAGCCACTTTGCGTTGATTTTAGACCGGACATAAAGGATTTACGTTATTTGACCCGTGCTGCTGTGGATTTCCGCTATCCCGGCGAATCTGCAGATAGGGAGGAAGCAGAAGAGGCAATTGCGATCTGCAGCTGTTTACGTAAGGCACTACTTTCCATATTAAAGAAGTAAGAATATCACATGTCATCAGTACTTTGCATAATCTTAGGCGGTGGTCAGGGGCAGCGCCTCTACCCGTTGACGAAATTCCGTTCCAAGCCTGCTGTTCCCATTGCCGGGAAATACCGCCTGATAGATATTCCCGTATCCAACTGCATCAATTCCCACATCGAACGGATTTTCGTGCTCACGCAGTTTAACTCAGCTTCGCTCAACCGGCACGTCAATCTGAGCTATAAATTCGATGCCTTCCATGAGGGATTCGTCAATGTCTTGGCGGCGGAACAGACCACCGATAGCATGGACTGGTTCCAGGGAACTGCTGATGCCGTCCGCAAGACATGGCGGCATTTTCAGCGTTTCCATGCGGATGATTATCTGATTTTAGCAGGCGATCACATCTACCAGATGGATTACCGCAGCATGCTGGAAACGCACCGAAAATCAAATGCCGATGTTACCGTTGCGGTTTCTCCCATAACCACCCAGGAAGCTAAGGGATTTGGTATTTTGAGCGTTGGTACTAAAGGGTTAGTCACTAATTTTTTGGAAAAACCTCAGGATTCCAGCATACTGACAAAATTTCAAATTAACGATAAGATCCGGGATAAATACAAGTTCTTTGATGAGGAAAAGTGCCTGCTGGGAAGTATGGGCGTTTACCTATTCAAAGTCGGAGCGCTAAAGTCCTCACTGAAGAATCTCGAGCACCAGGATTTTGGCAAACATATCATTCCCTCTGCCATCGAATCGGGTAAAGTTCAAATACACGTCTTCGATGGTTATTGGAAGGATGTGGGGACTATTGGTTCTTTCTTCAATGCGAATATGGATTTTATTTCACCTGACCCTAAATTTCATTTCTTCACAGAGACGAACTTCATATATACGCACGCTCGTTTTTTACCACCTTCGAAGCTCCTGTCGGTCGATGCTCAATCGGCGCAGATAAGCGAAGGCTGCATCGTTGAAAAGGTGAAGATTCGTAGCGCTATCCTGGGTGTGCGCACCATAATCAAAAAGGGCACATCCATAGAAAATTCGTACGTTATGGGCGCTGATTACTACGAGTTCGACCCCGAATCCTCTTCTGTAAAAAACAGAGGTGATTTACCTCCAGTCGGCATCGGAGAAGACACCGACATTTCCGGCGCGATTGTTGACAAGAATGCCCGTATAGGCAGAGGCGTGAAGATTACACCGAAGAAACCCCACGAAAACTACGCCGGGCACGGCTATATGGTAAAGGACGGCATAACTGTAATCGAAAAGGACGCCGTCATCCCGGATGGCGCGGTGATATAGGTTTTGAAACATCATGAAGCAGAGCTACGTTAAACCAACCATAGAGACGACAGAAAGGATGCGGAAAGTTAAGAGTCGAGGTACTAGCATCGAAAAAGAAATGGAGAAATTATTAAAGGGATTGAAGATAAAATATCATAGACAACCGAAATTAGAAGGTAATCCTGACTTCAGAATTAAGGGTACAAACGTCCTGATATTTTGCGATAGCTCCTTTTGGCATGGAAGAAGGGAGAAAGAAATCACCGGTAAGGCTTTTAGGAAAAATCGTGAATACTGGGTGAATAAATTAAAAAATAATAAGAAACGGGACGAGAGAATCAGAAGTAAGTTACGCAGAGATGGCTGGTCAGTCTGGAGATTTTGGGACACTGACATTAATAAGAACCAGGTAAAGGTAAAAAGCCGATTATTACGGATAATCGATGCGCAATAAGAAAGTAAAACCGGTAGCGATTGATCTATGCTGTGGAGCAGGTGGGTTGACTCTCGGTCTGAAAAGAGCGGGATTCAACGTGATCGCAGGTGTTGAATTTAAGTCGGAGATAGCCCATACGTATTCAACCAATCATCCTGAAGTGGAGCTTTTTATAGATGATATTCGAAACCTTTCGGGGAAGGATTTTTTAAAATTAGTGCCAACTTCCACTATTGATTTGGTTGCAGGTTGTCCTCCATGCCAAGGATTCTCCAAGCTAACAGATAAATACCACAGAAACGATCCCCGAAATGACCTCGTATTGGAGATGGCAAGGTTAATCGAAGAAATACAACCCAAAATGGTCATGTTTGAGAATGTTTCAGGAATAGTAACGCGTGGGAAAGAGATATTAGATGAATTTATCCTTCGTCTTGAGGAACTTGATTACGTCATTAATATGGACGTTCTCCAACTTGCGGACTATGGAGTTCCACAATCGAGGAGAAGGTTCGTTCTTCTTGCAGGTAAGGGATTCAGTGTTCCTTTACCACCGAAGACACATTCAAACAAAATGAACTCACAATTAAAACCCTGGCCGACACTCTCAGACATTATTGGGAAAATGGGACAAGCAGTCACAATTTCAGAAGCAAACGCTAAAGGCGGCCCTCAAAAGTTCAACTGGCACGTCGTGAGGGACATAACTGAGTTAAGTAGAAAGCGCTATAGATCACTTAAACCAGGGTGCAACAGGTTTGATCTGCCGGATACGCTAAGACCAAATTGCCATAAGGGGAATAATTCTGGTTTCCGCAACGTCTATGGGCGAATTAGCTGGGATCAAACGCCACCCACAATGACAACTGGATTCGCTACTCCATGCAAAGGCAGGTTCGGCCACCCAGATGAAATTAGAACGTTATCAGTTCTCGAGGCCGCAAAAATCCAAACTTTTCCATCTTCCTACAGGTTTGAAACGAATAGTTTGGATGTAGCGACTGATTTAGTAGGGAATGGCTTGCCACCACAATTTGCTTTTACTCTGGCCAAGCGGTGTTTTAAGTCATAAGTTTGTTCACAAAAACAGGTGTAATTATGAATGAATCGAAGGATAACTCAGAACAGGTCCAATATACTCTAAGGATCGAAAGAACTATTGTCGATAAGCTGGGTCTTCAGATGTATGATAAGGCATCCGCAGTGGTTGCTGAAATAATAGCGAATGCTTATGATGCTGATGCAGAAAGGGTTACAGTTAAACTACCCATTGGAAAATTCCTTGCTGTAAAAAAAAGTGGTATTATCGAGCAAAGAGGATATGTTATTGAAGTTGAAGACAATGGTCACGGCATGACACCAAACGAAGCAGATGATCTTTACTTGCGAGTTGGTGCAGATAGAAGAAAAAATCCTCATCAGGGTTCAACCTCAAGAGAAAAGGGAAGAAAAGTGATGGGGCGTAAGGGAATTGGTAAACTTGCGCCATTCGGTATCTGTAAAACTATTGAGATCAGGTCCGCAGGAGGACCCAAAACGGAGGATGGATATAGAGTAACTCATTTCGAATTAGATTACGATAAAATTATTGAACAAACTGAAGGTAATGAAGATACGAATTATCGTCCAAATACACTTGATGATGATTATAGTTGGGATGAAACCAGAGGGACTAGAATTATACTGAGAAATTTTGCTTTTAAAAAAATACCCGATAGAGAGATACTGAAAAGACAGCTAGCCTCAAGATTTGGATTAACAGATCACGACTTTGAAGTAAATGTTGTAGATACCAAGGAAGAGGAACCAGATCCCGCTTTTACAATACAACTAATTGACATTCCTACTATGGATGCGACTAGAGTAGATGTATCCGATAGACCAGTTAAAACTGAAAGCGGCTTGGAATTACCTGTTAATGGTTGGATAGGAATGGCAAAAGATCCTCATAAGGATGAACCTTTTGCTGGAATACGAATATATGCTAGAGGTAAAATAGTTTCATGGACACGTGATTTTGGAATACCATCTGGTTTTGAAGGTGAATATGTTATGAGATCTTATTTAGTTGGTGCTATACACGCCGATTGGCTAGACGATGAAGAAGATTTAATTCAAACCCATAGACAGGACATTTTATGGAGTTCAGATTTAGGAAAAGATTTCGAGAAATGGGGACAGTCACTTGTTAAAGAAGTCGCTAAACGGGGCAGAAAGCCCCGGAGCGAAAAAACGAAGCTACTGTTTTTACAAATTTCGAAATTAAAAGAAAAAGCAGAAGAAAGGTTTTCTGATTCGGAAATTGTAAAGGCTGCTATTGATGTTGGCGAAAAATTGGGTGGGTTTGCTTCTGAAGAGGAGTTAAGATTTAATGATGATTATGTTAATGATCTAGCTGAATTAATCTTGTCAGTTGCACCACATAAGCTTTTAGTGGATGCCTTTAGATCAATTGGAAATATTTCAGCTGATGGTAAGATAGACATAAAAGCTTTATTAAAGCTAATAAAAAGCACTAAAATAGCGCAATTAGCTTCATTCGGCCAGATAGTTACTGAAAAACTCAAGACTATTGATGTACTTCAGGAAGCAATAGGGCAGGTTGGAACTGACGAAAGGGAGTTACAAAAAATTTTAGAGGATGCTCCCTGGCTCATAAATTCACGCTGGGAACCAGTTACTGCTAATAGAAATTTAAAAAATTTCCAGGAGGCTTTTGAGTCCTGGTTTCATAAAAAATATCATAAGGATATTGTGACTTCTGCATCTATTATTTATAAGACTAAAAAACCTGACTTTATAATGTTAGATGTAGAGAGTGCCATAGTAATTGTGGAGATAAAACCTCCAAAACATACTTTCAATAAAACAGATTGGGATAGATTCAACAAATATCTTGAAGCACTTCAAATGTTTTTAGTCGAAAACCCTGTTTTTCTTGAGAATTTCCCAAATGGTTATATGGCAATTATTATTGCAGATTCTGTAAACGTAGATTTTACTATCAGTGAAGCCATAGATAGTTTAGAGAGAAAAGGAAAACTAAAAAGGTATGAGTGGTCAAAATTAATTGAAGGCACTAAAAAGGACCATGAGAAATATCTGCTTGAAAGAGATAAATTCTAGTATGGAGCAATTATGAAAAAAAAATCAATAATCTTCTTTACGCTATTAGTCAATCTCATAGTGATTGTCTCTACCGCTTCCGCCCAAATGCCCCACATGCCTCCGGGTATGATGAAGGAGCATAAAACTGACGTTGAATTACCCCCCCCCGATCAACCGCTGATAGTTACCCTGGATAACGGCATGGAAGTCATGTTCATTGAAAACCATGCCAGTCCGGTGATCGCCTCAATCGTGGTTGTCAGAGCTGGCGCGCGCAATGAAACCATAGAATTAAACGGCGCCTCACACTATCTGGAACACCTGCTCTTCAACGGCACCCAAACGCGCACTCAGCAGCAATTGTACGACGAAATGGATTTCCTGGGCGGCTACAACAACGCCAGCACGCGCTACGATCATACCAACTTCATGATCTTAATCAGTAAGGATAACTTTGTCAAGGGTTTGGATATCCAACGGGATATGCTGTTTCATTCCACCTTGCCACCGGAAAAGTTCGAGAAGGAGAAGGGCATAATAATCGAAGAGATCGGCATGGATGAAGACCGCGAATCCTACCGGATGGACCTGTTTTTCGATCAGGTGATTTATGAGGATACGCCCTATGAAAGACCCGTCCTGGGCAGCCGCCGCAGCATTAACCAGATGACTCGCGATCAGGTGTGGGATTATTATAAAACCTGCTACGTACCCAATAACATGACCGCACTGATTGTAGGTGATTTCCACACGCCCGATATGCTAAAGTTGATCCAAGAGACATACGGACAGGAACCACCCAGAGCGCTGCCATCCGATTTGCAACGCGACCAGCGTCCCGGCCGTTTTCCAAAGAAACCGTACTGGATCAGCCACGGTAGGACAATCATCCGGCAGGGTAAAGCTTCCCACCACGAAATCCGTCTCTCCTTTTCATGTGCATCACGTCATAACAAAACCTGGTTTGCTCAACTTGTGATGCAGCAATTGCTGCAGGAATATTTAGAAAGCGAACTGATTGATAATCCCGTCCTGGTGGTATCGGGTGTGTCAGTTTCAGAGTTTTCTGATCGGAACTTCGCCCGGCTGAACGTTTCCGCGACGGTCAATCCCGGTGAAGATCACGAACCTGCCTTGAATGCTTTGCGGCACTCTCTGGAGCAATTCCGTGAAGAAGTGCCTGATTCAGCGCAGGTGGCAGCGATAATAACCTCCCTTCTGTCTGAAGATATTTACAACTCCGAACGTCCCCATTTCTTCGGGATGCTGAAGAGTGCTGACATCGCCGCTGGCGGAGCTCGCTTCCTTGCTACCTATCAGGATAAATTGGAAGCAGTGACTACAGAAGAGGTTGCCGAAAGTTCCCGCATGCTTCATCCACACCGCGCCGTTACTGCCATCTTTCAAGCTGTGGACATCGATAAAGCTAAATCGGCGGAGGTTTCTGCTCAGAAGATCGTTCGCCGTGAGTTGCCCAACGGAATGACGATTATCGTTAAGGAGAATAGCGAGAGACCCATATTCGCCGCTCATTTCCTGTTTAAACACAGGTCGTTCTTAGAATCAGAAGCGGGGGTATACAACGGCGCAGTGGATTTTCTCCATCATGTGCTGGAACACGGTCCCAGAGGGATGAATAAGGATGAATTTAAGGCTGAACTGCAGAAACATGGCGCCCGCGTAAAATTCTTCGACATGTCCTTCATCCCCTTCGATGACTATTACACCAGGCCGGGTTTCTCCTACATTCGCATTGAAGCGATGGATGATGATTACCGCCCGGTTTTCGATCTGGTGGCGAAGACCTTGATGAATCCGAATCTCACTCCGGTAGTGGTCGAACCGGTGCGGGGCAGGATGATTGGGCTGGCTTCCAGGGGTCAAGCTTCAGTCAGTAAGAAGGGGCGGGCGCTCTTCAGAAGAACTCTCTACGGGGATTATCCTCTCGCCGCCAGTATCACTGGCACAACTGCTGACATTGAGTCAACATCGTTGGAGGATCTGCAGGGTTTCGCATCGCTTTACTTCAGCCCGCAGAATCTGATATTGACCGTAGTCAGCGGCCATGATGCTGAGGAGGTAGCTTCGGTTATTGAAGCTACATTTTCCGGATGGGACAACGGCGATGCTATACCTGATATCAGCACTATTCCACCGAACACACAGCCGGTCAGAGTCGATGAGGTCGGGGGCAAGGAACAGTCTTATCTGGCATTAGGATATAGGTTCAGCATTGACGATCCGAAAGACCGCGCTCCGCTCACCATTCTGAATTCCATAATCTCAGAACGCATCCAATTTCAGTTGCGGGAAAGAGAGGGTTTGGCTTATTCAATCGGTAGTTCCATAGGGTTTAACGATGACTGGGCGGTATGGGCAGCCAGTATGGGCACCGGTCCTCAGAACTTAGAGCGCGCTGAAGAGGGTATTATGCAGGAATTCAAGAAGGTAATAAAATCGAAATTAACCGCTTATGATATAGACAAGGCGCGCAATGCTTATTTAGGCAGGTTGTTACTGCGGGGGCTCACTCGCGTAAACCAGGCTTATCTGATGGGGCTGGGTGAATTTCACGGAGAGGGCGTGGATCGCCACCAGAACTGGATCAATGAGTTGAAAGAAGTAACGCTTGAAGACGTAAAGAGAGTCGCCAAGCAGTATATGACAACAGAAGGTTGGACGACTGCCATACTGCGGTGACCTTGAAGGACAATGGCATAAAAACAGTTTGCAATAATGGCATTTTTTTAGTAATTTATCACCTTGCGAATTTTTCCTTTCGCGAGGTGTTTTTATATATTCAATCGAACTAAAAAAAAGATATACGCACATGGATTTAGCGCGCCCTATTCTGTCAGAAATTCATCCTTATATTCCAGGAAAGCCGATTTCGGAAGTAGCCCGTGAATATGGTGTTACGGATATTGTCAAGTTAGCGTCCAATGAGAACCCTTTGGGACCAGCGCCATCGGCGATAAAAGCTATGAAGGAAGCGGTCGCTTCACTTCACCTTTATCCTGATGCTGGCGGATACTCATTAGTGCATAAGCTATCCGATCATCACGATGCTGATCCGCGGGGGATCATTCTGGGTAACGGCTCTACCGAAATTGTCGAACTCATCTGTGAAGCGTTCTTAGAACCCGGTGGGGAAGCCATTACCGGTCCGCAGGCGTTTTTCAAGTACCGCATAGCCTGTCAGATAATGGGTGTTCAACCTGTCATGGTTGCCATGCCCGATTATGCCTACGATATAGAAGCTATTATCAGCCATATTAATCCCCAAACGCGCTTGGTCTTCATCGCCAATCCCAATAATCCCACGGGAACCTATTTGGATAAAAGTGCTGTTGATCGCCTTTTAGAAGCGTTGCCACCTGAAGCTATCCTGGTTCTCGATGAAGCTTATTATGAGTTCGTAGATCTACAAAACTATCCGGATGGGTTAGAATACGTCAAGGCGGGGAAACGGGTGATTGTCCTGCGTACGTTTTCCAAGGCATACGGGTTAGCCGGCATTCGTTGCGGCTACGCTTTCGCTCATCCTGATCTTATCGCTTCCATGCATAAGGTGCGCGAAGCCTTTAACTGTAATGCCTTAGCGCAGGTGGCTGCGGAAGCAGCTTTGGATGACGTTAACTATTTAGCGGATACCATGCGCAACAACCGGCAGGGATTGAATCAGTTGGAAACTGGTCTGACGAAGTTAGGGCTGGAGGTTGTACCTTCAATCACCAATTTCGTATTGGCCAATTTCAATCATTCATGCGATGAAATATTCGTGGAATTGCTCAAGCGGGGAGTAATCATCCGTCCCATGGGACCTTACGAGCTGCCTACCTGCTGTCGTGTCAGTGTGGGTATGCCGGATGAGCATGAGAAGTTGTTCGGGGCGCTGGGGGAAGTGCTAGAACGACTTGAAGTATCAGATTAAAAGTCAGTGGAGCTCAATAAATAGCGAAAACCCATCATGCGAAAAATAGCAATCATCCCGGGAGACGGTATAGGCGTTGAGGTTACCGCTGAAGCGGTGAAGGTTCTGAATGCCGTTATCGATCGTTCCGGTCTCGATTTAGGTTTAGTGGAATTTGAACTGAGCGCTGAGAAGTTTCTCAACTCCGGAGTTTCCATTACCGATGAACAGATCGAAGATTTGAGGCAGAATTTCGATGGTATTTTGATCGGGGCATTAGGTGATCCGCGTGTACCTGATGACCTCTATACCCGCAAGGTTCTGTCAAATTTACGTTTAAAACTGAATCTATACGTAAATTTGATGCCTGTGATTTTATACGACGTCAAGCATTGCCCTCTGAAGGATAAGAGACCAGAGGACGTCAATTTCGTAGTTGTCAGGCACAACTTAGAAGGACCGAATCCCGATCTGAACGTCGTCTTCAAGAAGGGAACGCCCGATGAAGAGCATCTTCAACACAGTATGATCACTCGTAAAGGGATACGTCAGATCATTCAATATGCGTTCGAATATGCGCGCAAACAGGGACGAAAGAGGGTTACTATTTGCAGTGGACGCTGCAACATGCGTCTGGGCACCAATATCTGGAGCCATATCTTCGATGAAGTAGGGCAAGAGTACGCTGATATTGAAAAGACAAATATACTTCTGGAAGATCTCGTACACCAGGTTTTAACTCGACCGGAAGAGATGGATGTGGTGGTCCCCTGCAGCATGTTTGGCAACGTGATTGCCGACTTAGGCATTGAGGTTCAGGGTGGTATGGGATTGGCTTTTGAGGGTCATCTGAATCCGGGTAAATTGTCCCTCTACATGCCAGCGTACGGTTCCTGTGCGGGCGGTCTTCAGCATGATGTTGCCAATCCGTTAGGCTCCATTGCAGCGACTGTGATGATGCTCAATAATTTCGGTTTTGAGCAGGAAGCGAGCTGGGTTGACAAAGCTCTGAAGTACGCTCTGGAAACGGACAACACCACCAGCGATCTGAAAGGGCGGTTAAACTGCAGTCAGGTTGGTGATTTCATCACTGATCAGATCAAGCGCGGACGCTCCAACAATCGGTGATTTTGAATATATTTAAAAGTAAATAAAAGAAGATAAATAGAGGTAAAAGTGATAACATTAAGACCAGTAAGAACATCGGACATTAACGCTATTGTTTCCCTTTCAAACCGCCGCTTATGGCAGCAACACACTGGAGTCGATGAATGGCCCACCGATCCGGTCAAGAAGACCAAAATGCTGCCATGGGAAAGGCTGACCATGTACCAGAAGTACCTCAACGGAGGCGTTTGGTGTGATCCTTCGATGTACAAAAACCACTTCAACTGGCTCACCAGAAATGGCGGGTTCGTTTTAGGCGCTGAAGAGACCGAAGGCGTCATGAAGAGGTTGGTTGCATTTTGCGAAATCTGGTGTGCCGAAGAGCCATCTCCTATCGGTAAAACCGGATCGGTAACGATAATTCAAGCTGACACCACGTTTACCGAGGATCCTATCCCCAAGCTGTACGCATTCGCCAAGAAAGAGGTCAGATCGCGTGGCTTTTCCACATTGGCAATTTGTCCGTTCAGTTCCAGAGCACTCGCCGCCAACTTAGATGATAGCCGTTGGGAGTTGTTGGCATTAAACCGTAAATACAGGATATCCAGATCGGAATTATCTCCATCAGAATTACCGCATAGTGTAACGGACATTCCGCATTCTGATTTACCTATGGGGGATTTGTTATCATTGGATCAGTCGTTCGTTCCGTCATATCTTTGGGCTTCCCTCTGGGAAGAATTTGAACAGATACCGGAGATGAGGGGATCTATGCAGCGCAGCCAGGTACGCAAGGTAACTATCGAAAAATCAGGTCAGTCTATTAATGCTGTCTTGTGGATTTGGACTTTAGGCGACCTGGAGGATTACTGGCGCTTAGGAATTTGGGTTTCACCGGAAAAAAGAGATGATCAGGAACTGATGTACGACTTGGTTAGAATTGCCGCTCAGGTTTGGGATGAAGAAATTCCCGGCTTCGAGTTGTGCGTCGATGAAGAAAATGGCTCTTTCCTGGTCAATCGCCAATTCAAATTGGATGAGGAGATACCCGCAGAGCCACGCTTCTATACCGCCGTATAGAACGGAAACTTAGCTACTGCATCGGGCGCGAGTAAACACCTGTCGTCGGATTAAAATACGTGGATACAGATATGTCGAACGAACCCACCGGATCGGAAGAACCGAATTCCGGTGAAGATCTGATAAAGGTAAAAGATCGTAAGGGTAATACCAAAGTAATGACCCGAACGGACTTTAATAGAAAAAAACGGAGTAAGAAAAGGGGAGCCAAATCGAAGAGCTTTCCCTATACCGAAGTCATATCCATCGCTTTCATCCTGACGATGATGATTATCGCTGCTTACGTCGCCATCAAAATAGTTCAATAAATGAGGGTCCTCATGGATTACGAAAACCTGCTTTTTGAGATTGACGATGGTATTGCAATCGTCACCATCAATCGTCCCAAGGTATTGAATGCCTTAAATGGTGCCACCCTTACCGAACTGCGTGCCACCTTCAAAAGAGTGGCTGACGATCCCAATATCAAATGCGCTATTCTTACAGGATCGGGGGAGAAATCTTTTGTTGCCGGAGCAGATATCAATGAAATATCTACCAAGAATGCCGTAACCGGAGTTGAATTTGCTCTGAACGGTCAGTCAGTATCAAATCAAATACAGCACTGCGGCAAACCGATCATCGCGGCGGTCAACGGCTTTGCTCTGGGTGGGGGTTGTGAAATAGCTATGGCCTGTCACCTCCGCTTCGCTTCGGAAAAAGCGCGCTTTGGACAGCCGGAAGTGAACTTGGGGATAATCCCCGGATATGGCGGAACGCAAAGACTGGCTCGGTTGGTCGGCGCTGGCAGAGCTCTGGAGCTGTGCATCAGCGGCAATATGATCAATGCGCAGGAAGCTTACCGGATCGGTCTGGTCAACCAGTTGTATTCGCCTGAAGAACTGTTGCCCAAGACCAAAGAGTTCTGCAAAACCGTGATGTCCAAAGGACCCAAGGCGGTCAGCTTTGTTCTGCATGCTGTGAACCGCGGAATGGAGATGCCGCTGGCGGATGCACTGAGACTGGAAGCTCACCTCTTCGGTCTGGTCTGCGCTACGGATGATATGAAAGAAGGGACAGCAGCATTTATGGAAAAGAGAGAGGCTAAATTTACGGGAAAATAATCTCTTGGACCGGAAGCTGTGCACAGGTGAACTAAATCTGCATAACCTATGAATGAAGCTGTACTCGTTGTAAATCCCGGATCAACATCCACGAAAACTGCCGTCTGGACTCCGGACGGCGTTGTTTTCCAGAGGACAATCCGCCATCTTTCTGACCAACTGGCTAAATTTCCCCTGATTGTGGATCAGTTCGATCTTCGCCTTGGCGCCGTTAGAGAAACTGTGGGGAAATGGCTGACTGTTGATAAACTTGCTGCCGTAGTGGGCAGAGGAGGACCCTTGCGTCCGTTGGAAGGCGGCACTTACCTGATCAACGATAAGATGCTGGAAGACCTGCGCAACGCCCGGTATTCGAATCATGCGTCTAATCTGGGAGCGATCATCTCCCATCACTTAGCATCCGAACTTGAGATTCCCTGTTTCGTTGTTGACCCGGTGACGGTTGACGAATTCACGCCTCTAGCGCGCGTTTCCGGTCTTCCTGAGATTGAACGCAAATGCCGCTCTCACGCCTTGAACATCAAAGCTGTTTCACGCCGTGCCGCTGTCATGCTGAATAAGTCTCTGGAAGAGACCAATTTCGCGGTGGCTCACATGGGTGGGGGACTTTCGATCTGCGCGTTGAAAGGTGGCAAAATTGTGGATGTCAATGACGCCCTCTTAGGGATGGGTCCATTTTCCCCGGAACGCGCCGGAGCAATGCCAATTGGCGGTTTAGTGGAGTTATGCTATTCCGGAGAATATACGAAAGAACAGATTATACATCGTCTATCTCATGAATCGGGTTTAAAAGCGTATTTGGGGGAGTCTGATTTGGTGGAGATCGAAAAGCGCATTGATGAAGGTGACGAAAAAGCCAAGCTTTATTATGAAGCTATGCTGTACCAGGTCGCTAAGGAGATCGGTGCTATGGCTGCAGTATTAAGAGGTAATTTAGACGGCGTTATCCTGACCGGCGGGATGGTTAATTCCCCGCGTTTAGTGGAGATAATCAAGAGTTACGTATCGTTCTTAGGTAGAATCTTCACATTTCCGGGTGAGATGGAGATGGAGGCATTGGCACAGGGCACTTTTCGAGTTTTACAGGGAAAAGAAGAAGCGAAGATTTATTAAAATGAACACAACAACTACAGAACCAATCACGGATTGGCAGGGAATTGTCAATCGGGCGCAGGAATACAGCAGCAAACGGATGCGCCGCGTAGCTGTCGCCGCCGCTGCCGATGGGGCCGTACTGCAAGCGGTGGTTGAAGCGCGCTTACAAGGTATCGCTGATGCGGTATTGATTGGTGACAGCGATGAGATAAAAAAACGGGCGGATGAGGCGGATTTGGATCTGTCGGTATTGCACATAGAACCGGTATCCGAAGTCGAAACGGTTGCTGCAAGAGCTGCCGATATGGCTGCCTCAGGTGATGCGGACATAATCATGAAGGGGTTTTTACCCACTTCAACACTACTGAAAGCGGTATTAGCCAAAGATAAGGGACTGCGGCGGTCGGATGTTCTGTCGCATTGTGCGGTGCTTTCGCCACCAGATTACCCCCGGTTGCTAAACGTCACCGATGGCGGTATGGTTGTCAGCCCTGATTTCAAGCAGAAGGTGAAGATAATCGAGAATGCGGTTACGGTTTCCCGGGCGCTGGGGATTACCAAGCCGCGCATCGCTTTGTTGGCAGCCACCGACGTGGTTCATCCGGAAATGCCCCGGGCGGTTGAAGATGCCATCATCGCCAAGATGGCTGATCGAGGTCAAATACGCGATGCCATTGTTGACGGACCCCTGACCATCGATGCTGCGACTCTCCCCAAGGTAGCCGACCTCTATGACATTGAGAGTCCGGTAGCGGGTTATGCTGACGTTTTGGTTGCCAATTCCATTGAAGAAGGTAATATTATCTCCAAGTCTCTAATACTCTTCGGGGGCGCTGTTTTCTGCGGCGTGATAGTGGGCGCGGCTGTGCCGGTATCATTGGTCAGCCGCAGCGATCCTCCGCGCAATAAACTGGCTTCCGTAGCAATTGCAGTTGTGCTTTCTGAGTATTTACAGGCACAGGAAGCACAATCGTGAACAGGATCAAGGATTTCGATGAACTGTGCCTCAAAGCTGTGGAAAAGGCAAAACAGCACGAGCCATTGAAACTGGCATTAGCCTGCGCTGATGATCCGTATGGTTTAAGCGCCCTATGCAAAGCTGCTGATATGAAGCTGATTGTACCGATCCTGGTAGGGGATACTGCAGAAATCGAAAGGATCGCATCTGAACATAATATAGATATCTCACCCTTTGAAATAGTCGAAGAGAAACAGCCGCACCGGGCTGCTGCTGAAGCTGCTAACATGGTGGCTTCCGGTCAGGTGGAACTTCTGATGAAGGGGAAGGTCGGAGCTATCGAGTTTCTGCAAGCTGCGCTGCACAGTAGCGTCGGTTTGAAGAAAGATAAGCGTTTATGGTCTCATATCGGTATATACTGGCCGCAATGGCTCTCCCGTTTCATAATGATCACCGATGGCGGTGTGGTTATAGATCCTGATCTGGAAACGATTCCGCATATAATCAGTAATGCTGTTCAGGTGGCGGGTGTTCTGGGTATTGAACAACCACGGGTAGCGCTATTAGCCGCCGTGGAAACGGTCTATCCCAGCATGCCGGTGGCTATGGGTGGTGCCGTCATTTCCAAGATGGCTGATCGCGGGCAGATAAAGAACGCTCTGGTGGATGGTCCACTATCGTTAGATGTTGCACTTTCGCCGGATGCGGCTCGGGAGAAAAAAGTTACCGGAGACGTCGCCGGGCGTGCGGATATTCTGGTCGTCAACAAGATCGAAGTTGGCAACACGCTGTGTAAGTCGGTATTCATCTTCGGTAGAGCGCGATCGGCAGGATTAGTGGTAGGCGCCAGGCAGCCCATCATCATGTCATCCCGGTCAGAATCCGCAGATGCCAAGGTGAATTCGATTGCGTTGGCGGTGTTGTTGGCGGAGAGGTAGTGGGGGTCCGCTGCTGACACACCAAATTGAGGTAGCGCGGAGGCTTGCCTCCGCTGGCGAAATATCAAAGAAGATAACGCAGGGGCTTGCCCCTGTTGGTGAGACTCCAAAGAAAGTAGCGCGGGGGCTTGCCCCCGCCCCATAATTATGGGAATGACAAAATTACATAGAAAAATCCGCTTAGAAAGAGATGCGTATTCAGAGTCCAACAATCCCTGTTCCATCACAATATGTACTCAAAACAGGAGGAGGATTTTCAATGATAAGTCATTTGCTACCTATTGTATCGAATTGATTAAAGAGCTTAGCATTAAAAGGTCATTCAGGCTATTTGCTTACTGTTTTATGCCTGATCATATTCATCTACTGTTACAGGGAAACGGGACTTATTCGATTATCGATCTGATTAGGGAATTTAAAAGTAAGAGTACCATTCAAAGCAGAGAATTTGGTCTATCAGGCAAGATCTATCAAACCAGTTTCTACGATCATTTCCTACGAAAGGATGAAGATATTGAAAAACATACCAGGTATATTTTAGAAAATCCAGTTAGAAAAGGTATTGTTAAATCGATGGCTGAATATTCATTCTCAGGCTCTGAAGTTTTCGATTTTAAAAGATGATTAAATGTAGCGCGGGGGCTTGCCCCCGCTATGGTGGAATTGTTCACAGCAGCAACAGCGGGGGCAAGCCCCCGCGCTACCTCGTTAGGGAGAATTCAGTATTATGGAAAAGAGAGAATTAATTGAATTGTCAAAGCTTGGACAAGAAAGCCGTTCACTAGACTATAAGGAATCGGTTTCTTGGAAAGACTACCAAAAGAAGTATGCAAAAACTGCACTTGGGATGGCAAATATCAGAGATGGTGGAATTATTATAGTTGGTGTAGAAGAAGTAGAAAGAAATAAGTTTGTCCGCAAGGGTGTTCTTGAAGAGCACTTAAAGGCTTACAACAGCGATGAAATGTTGGCCTATATTAATAACTATGCTGATCCTTATATTCGACTCGAGGTGATTCTGTTTGAAGATGATCAAATGAATTTTATTGCTATCGTCATTCACGAGTTTGATGATATTCCCGTTGTTTGTAAAGGGAATAAAGGAAATAAAGAATTGCGAAAAGGAGCAATGTATACAAGGTCACACCGTATGCCTGAAACGTGTGAAGTTCCTTCACAAACAGAAATGAGAGAAATACTTGATTTAGCGGCGGAGAAGGGATTGAGGAAATTTCTACAGAGAGCTCGTCGTGCTGGTATTGAAATGGAAGGTGGAAAGATAGAAACAGATGAGGATAAATTTAACCAACAATTGGATGGTCTATAAAGTGGTTGATAAGGAAAAATTCGTTGAATTGATTAAGTCTTCTCCGCACTGGCGAGTATTGATAAGGCCCGTTAGTTTTAATCCAAATCTGATATCTAAACTTCCAGAGCTGTGGCAAATTATGGAAGCCTGTAGCGTCTATTTACGCGGTTGGACTTTTCCAATGGTTGATAACCGTATAGCTAAGCGAATTAACGGTAATGATTGGATTGGGGCTAATATTACTAGTCGTAGTGATAGGGAACACTGGCGTTTTTATCAAAGTGGTCAATTCATTGACATTAATGAATTCAGGGAAAATTCATATCCGGAGTATCTGAATGAGATAAAAAATCGTCCATATACAGAAATTCCAAATGATTTTAAACCTTCAGGATTTTTAGATGTTACTTTAACATTATATCGAGTTACTGAGATATTTGAATTCGCTGCACGTTTAGCCAATAAAGGGCTATTTAAGAGCGGTATTAAAATATCAATAGAACTCAACGGAATTAAAGACCATTTTTTAGCTACACTTGATCCTCATAGGTTTTTCACCGGATTCTACCCTGCTACATCGAATAAACTTGGAGAACCCCGTCAATATACTAGTCAAGAACTGATAGCTAATTCATCAAGGTTAGCTCTTGAAACAGTAGTATGGTTTTTTAATAGATTCAGCTGGATGGATGTACCAACAACTGCCTTAGAAGAAACCCAGAGAAAACTACTAGAAAGAAGGTTATAGCGCATATTAATAAGGAACAATTATCCTTTTTTAAAGCGGGGGCAAGCCCCCGCGCTACCTTTACCTGTTTCTTAATGAATGTCCAGAGATAACGATTTGGATCAGGTAGAAGAAATAAGCATGTACCGCCGCGTCGGCTTCGTTCTGGGTCCACTGTTCTTTGTCATATTGCTGATCCTGCCAGAACTGGCGGGAATGACGCCTACTGCGCAAAGGATGGCTGCGGTTACGATCTGGATGGCAATCTGGTGGATCACCGAAGCGATCCCCATTCCGGCTACTGCACTACTGCCACTGGTACTCTTTCCTCTGTTAGGCATCGCCAGCGCTAAGACGGCTGCAACACCATACGCCAATCACCTGATCTTCCTCTTTTTAGGAGGATTCTTCATAGCTTTAGGCGTGCAGAAATGGCAGCTTCACAAACGCATCGCGCTGAAAACCATCTCTGTCTTAGGCTTCTCACCGCCTCGCCTGGTGTTGGGATTCATGATCGCCACTGCTTTTCTGTCCATGTGGATTTCCAATACCGCGACTGCAGTAATTATGCTTCCCATAGGTTTGGCGGTCGTTAAGCATTTTCAGAGTGACGATTCTGATGGCAGGGATAAGAAAATTGGCAATTTCGGATCGGCACTCATGTTCGGGATCGCTTATGCGGCTTCCATCGGAGGTATCGGCACGCTGATCGGTACGCCGCCCAATATCATCTTAGCTGGCATGCTGGAAGAGATGCATGGTCAATCAATATCCTTCACCCGCTGGATGATGGTGGGACTACCGCTGGTGATAGTCTTCCTGCCGATTGCCTGGTTTTATCTGACCCGCATCGCCTGTCCGGTTTGGGGCAGTGGAGGACTTTCGGGCAGCAGTGTAATCCGTGAGGAATTATCGAAAATCGGCAAAATGTCGGTGCAGGAGAGGCGGGTGGCTATGGTGTTCTTCCTGACTGCCTTAGCCTGGGTTTTATCCGACGCTAAGAATTTCGGTTCTTTCACCATCCCGGGACTGAAGAGTCTCTTTCCCGGCATCACCGACAGCACTATCGCCATGAGTGGCGCTCTGGCTTTATTCATACTACCCGCCAAAGGAATAAGCGGAAAAAGACTCCTGGACTGGTCGTCAGCGAAGGACATTCCCTGGGGTATTCTACTGCTCTTTGGGGGCGGTTTGGCGCTGGCAGAAGGATTTAAACTGACGCAGTTAGACCTATGGATTGGCGGTCGTTTGGATCTGTTTCAATACTGCCCTATCCTTTTGATAATAATAGTCCTGGTGGCGTTGGTCATCTTCCTCACGGAAGTTACCTCAAACACGGCTACCACCGCCATGATCCTGCCAGTATGCGGAGCGCTGGCAGTTACCATCGGTCAGGATCCCCTGCTGTTGATGGTTCCGGCGGCGATGGCGGCATCCTGTGCTTTTATGCTGCCGGTGGGTACGCCGCCTAACGCTTTGATCTTCGCTTCCGGGCAGGTGACTATTCCTCAGATGGCTCGTATTGGCGTGTGGTTGAATTTTATGGGGATAGTAATAATTACATTGATTACTTATGCGGTGGCTATACCGTTGTTGGGGTTGTAGGTTGGAATTAACAAACATAGGAACCAAAATACATGTCCATTCCAGATTTGTACAATATAGAGTCCCTCTTTTCCGAAGATGAACTGATGGTGAGGGATTCGGTGCGCCTGTTCGTGCAGGATAAGATTCTGCCTAAGGTGAAGCAGTGGAACCGGGAAGCAGTTTTCCCGAAACAGCTCATTCCTGAGATCGCTGATTTGGGTCTGCTGGGCGCCTATCTGACCGGCTACGGTTGCCCAGGGATAAGCTATAACGCCTACGGTTTCGCCATGCAGGAACTGGAGCGAGGTGATTCCGGCTTCCGCAGTTTCGTATCGGTGCAGAACGGTCTCTGCATGTATCCCATTAACGCCTTTGGTTCGGATGAGCAAAAGGAAAAGTGGCTCCCCCCAATGGCGCGAGGTAAAAAAATCGGCTGCTTTGGGCTGACCGAACCTGATTTTGGTTCAGATCCTTCTGGTATGATCACCACGGCGAAGAAGCAAGGTAGTGAATACATCCTGAACGGCACCAAGATGTGGATCACCAACGGGTCCATCGCAGACATAGCAATCGTTTTCGCCAAAACGGATGATGGGGTAAACGGATTTTTAGTGGAAAAAGGTACGCCGGGATTCACCGCGCCCGAAATTCAGGGCAAGCTTTCACTGCGTGTGTCGGTAACCAGCGAGCTGCTTTTCGATAACTGCAGGATTTCGGCTGAAAATGTCCTGCCTGGAGCTAAGGGTTTAAAAGCGGCTTTGATGTGTCTGAACCAGGCGCGCTTTTCCATCGCCTGGGGAGTTATTGGTGCCGCTCTGGCTTGTTTCGAGGAAGCTCTGGAATATGCCAAAACCCGCATTCAGTTTTCCAAGCCGATAGCCAGTTTTCAATTGGTGCAAGCTAAGTTCGCGCAGATGTGGACGGAGATTGTCAAGGCGCAATTTCTCTGCTACCGGTTAGGGCAGTTGATGGATCAGGGCAAAGCTACACCCGCTGCCATCTCCATGGCGAAGCGAAATAACGTGCACATGGCGCTGAATGTGGCGCGCACTTGCCGGGATATCTTGGGCGCCGCCGGCATCGTGGATGACTACCACGTGATGCGCCACATGGATAACCTGGAGTCTGTATATACCTACGAAGGGACGCACGATATACACACCCTGATCTTGGGGCAGGAACTGACGGGGATTGGGGCGTTTGGGTAATTGTTATTCCGCACTACTAAGAGCCCTTACGGGCTTGATGCAGAATCCAGTGATCATGCCCAGCGCTGAAGCACTGGGCTACGGATATACAAAACCCCGCTAAAGCGGGCTGTAGTTAAATTCAGCCCCATTTATGGGGGTTCAGGGGAATTCGTAGACCCGTTCTTCAGGGCGGGGCGACATTAAGTATGAAATATACATCGGGATCTAATACAATTCCGTCTATAAAGTTGAAAATACAGGAGCAACCAGTGAACCAAAAGATACTACTTTCCGGGAATGAGGCTGTAGCTCAGGGAGCGCGTGCTGCTGGTGTGGGTTTTGCCTCAGCTTATCCGGGAACTCCTTCGACGGAGATATTGGAAAATATAGCCAAGCTGCCGGACATCCACGCCCAGTGGTCACCCAATGAGAAGGTCGCCTTCGAAGTGGGTATCGGTGCCTCGTTAGGTGGCGCTCGTACCATCGTCTGCATGAAGCATGTCGGTGTGAACGTTGCCGCTGACCCGCTGATGACCCTGGCTTATACGGGCATCAAAGGCGGTTTCGTATTGGTATCTGCCGATGATCCGGAAATGCATTCATCTCAGAACGAGCAGGATAATCGCACCTACGCTAAATTTGCCAAGATTCCCATGCTGGAACCATCAGACAGCCAGGAATGCTACGATTTTATGGGTGAAGCGCTGGAGATCAGCGAGCGGTTCGATACGCCCGTCCTGTTGCGCATGACCACGCGCATATCTCATTCGATGACCGCCGTGAACATCAAGGAATGGCAGGCTGTTGAAGTTACCGGCTTTGAGAAGGACATCGATAAATACGTGATGATGCCCAATTTCGCCAGACCGAGGCATCAGGTTATCCTCAAACGGTTGGAAAGATTGCAAAAGTTCAGCGAGGAAACCTCATTGAACCGCATCGAATGGGGTGATAAGAAGATCGGTGTGATCAGTTCCGGAGTATCATACCAGCACGCTCGTGAGGCTTTTCCCGAAGCCAGCTTCTTCAAGTTGGGATTTTCCTATCCCATGCCTCTGAAAAAGATTGCCGGTTTCACTGACAAAGTGGAAAAGTTAATCGTGGTTGAGGAGTTGGAGCCTTTCATCGAAGATGCGCTGAAGAACGTTGGCATCCCCTGCGAAGGCAAGAAGTACTTCCCGATTTATGGCGAACTCAATCCATCTTTAGCCGAAAAGGGCTTCATGGAAGCAGGATTCTTAACCGCCATTCCCGATGATGGCGCAGAACCTGTGGAAGTGCTGCCCCGACCGCCGGTACTGTGCCCGGGCTGTTCCCATCGTTCGGTGTTTTACGCTCTGAAACGCATGGGAGCACACGTTTTCGGAGATATCGGTTGCTATACTATGGCTGCATTACCGCCTCTTGAAGCTTTGCACGCCTGCGTCTGCATGGGCGCTTCCATCGGTATGGCGACCGGAATTTCGCAAGTGCAGGGATCCAAGCGCCCCGTGTTTGCGGTGATAGGAGATTCCACCTTTCTACATTCCGGCATCACCGGTGTTTTGGATGCAGTCTATAACAAGGCTAACGTCACCATTCTCATTTTGGACAATCGCATTACTGCCATGACCGGTGGACAGCAGCATCCCGCAACCGGTAAAACGCTGATGGGTGAAGACACTAAAGCGGTGGATTTTGTGGCGCTTACCAAGGCGCTGGGAGTTGAATATGTTGAAGAGTTCGATCCGTACGACTATCCCAAAACCCAGGAAATCTTAAAAAGCGCTACCAAGCGCGAAGGCGTCAAGATCCTGATAACCACTCGGCCCTGCATGCTTTTCCCCGGTAAAATAAAGGATGAATCTTACCGGATTTTGGCTGCCGATTGCAACGGCTGTGGAGTATGCTTTAAGATCGGCTGCCCGGCGATTTCCAAATCGGGAGATGTAACCGATAAGAATCTGGCGGTTCCTGTCATAGATGAAACACTCTGCACCGGTTGTGACCTGTGTGCTGAGATATGTCCTGTTGATTGTATTTTCCCTGTATCAGAACTGCAGAAGGGAGAGGAGGTGACGTCATGAGTAAATCGAAAGCTACCAATCAGACTATGAACGTTCTCATCGTGGGTGTGGGTGGACAAGGCGTTCTGCTGGCATCACAGATTCTATCGGATGTGAACTTACAGGTGGGTAATGACGTTAAAAAGAGCGAAGTGCACGGAATGGCCCAGCGCGGCGGTGTGGTCTCGTCGCATATACGTTTCGGTAAGAAGGTGTATTCGCCTCTGATTCCCAACAGGCAGGCGGACGTGATTTTGGCGTTCGAGCGCGCAGAAGCTCTGCGTTGGGTTCACGAACTTAAGCCTGGCGGCTACATGGTCGTCAACGATCAGATAATAATGCCGCCCATCGCTGTGGACCCCAAGTACGTTTATCCCGACGGAGCCATCGATGAACTTAAGAGAAAGGTTGAGAATCTTAACGTAATAGATGCAGCCGGAATAAGCGAAGAGTTGGGCAATCCCCGGTTGGCAAATACTGTGCTATTGGGCGCTCTTTCCAACGCTCTGGACATTGATGAATCCCTCTGGAAGGAGGTCATCAGCCGCCGGGTTCCCAAGGCTACGATTGACTTGAATTTAAAAGCATTTGATAGAGGACGGGGGCGGTAATACTCTGCCCCTTCCAACCAAATAATCAACCATCAGGTAATTATGCTACCCAAAGAAATCATTCTGATTGCCGCGCTGATACTCGTAGCGTTTTTTGCGGCGTTAATCGGCTTTCCATTCTGGTCGTCTTTTGGTGTGTGCTTAGTAATGGGACTGATCTTCTACTTGATCCAGAGTGGAACAGCTAAGAAGCGTAGCGAAACAGACGAGTGACTATCCCAAAACGGTCGGATTTTAACAGACACAGCAACTGTCCCTGTACTGTGAAGGTGAACCTTCGCCTTAACCTTCTCTCCATTCTGATTACTCCTGATTAAGCAGTAAACTGACCTAATCGGTACAACTGGATTACTCGGGAATTCATTCCCGGGCAGCGTCAAAGAAATACCCCTTATCATTGCATACCACACTATTTTCATTTGAAATTAACCCCGCTTTTTAGTTGACTTTGTCAAATTATTTTCCTAATTTCAAACTGATAGAATCTAATCTCTGCTGTATATATTAAATCGGATAGAGGTTATAATGGAACATAAAACCATCTCCGCCACCTGGAAGACCAGGGAAGCGTTGGTTAAGCAGATTAAAGAGGAAGAAAAGGAAGGCTGGAGTGTTGCTGCTATGGGGGAGATATTCGGTAGTGATATCCTGGTGATGTCCAGAGGCTCTCATCGCTATGAACATGACGTGGTTCCGGTTATGTTGAAGACCCGCAGCAAGGTCGATGAGATCATCCAGGAGAAATCCACTGAAGGCTGGCAGATCTGCGCTATTGGGGAGCATTTTGGCGGCGTGTTGATGGTTTTGAAGAGGGTGGTGGGGGAGGATTGAGAACGTAGGTCGGATTCCCCGAATCCGACGAATCTTTGCGGGAAAAGCGTCAGGTCACACCCGCCTTCGGCGTCCAAGACCTAACGCAACAGGAACATCGTGCGCGTAGGGGTCGATCTTGCGTCGACCCGTGAGTAGGTAGCGCGGGGGCTCGCCCCCGCAACCACACAATCAATTGTGGGGCTTAGACTCGACCAAGATCACTGAAGTGATCGGAATACATAACTACTGGAATGCACTGTGTTTAATTAAGCCTACTGAGTGAACTGAATTAGGAAGAATATTACAATGAATACACAGAATTCATCACAACAGAGTTTTTTAGATTGGATCAGATCACTAGATCAAGAAATAATAGATGAAATACATAAAAAACAGCATGAGGCTGTATTAAATGAATATAAGGGATTCGAGGAAAAATTTGGGAAAGGAATATGCTACATATGTGACAGTGAGTTATCAGAATTTCAACCTGATTCTCCATGCGTTCACTGGCTTTTAGCGCCGGTTGGTTTTAGGAAAAAGCATTTTAAAGATGTTTATAACAGATTTGGTTTTTACCGAATACAAGCTTTCCTTAGATGGGTAGCAAATACAGAGATACATTTTCAGAACATCAACGATCTTGTTGAGGAGCATTCAGGAAAGAAAAAGATTGACCTTACGATTTCATTTCGTAATTTGCGCTGGTCATTTTCATGTTCACACACGGATTTTAAAGGACACGGGCAAGGTCTTTCAGCAGTTCCGCATTATCATTTTCAGATGTATGTAGACAATAAACATTTCATAAAGTATCGTGATTTTCACATTCCCTTTGGTGATGAAGACTTATTTAAGATTAACATCATCGAGGACAACCCAGATGTGATTGGACACAAGTTTAGCTTTGGTGAGGGAATGCAGGACTTATTGGATTCAACCGACTCTGATGAGTTGATAAGAACAGCAGTTCCATCAGATAAAGACCAAAAAGGAACTGTACACATTCAGACTCTAATATCCAGTGAGGAGGGAATCGCATGGGAGGATGTTGAGAAACTGATGAAGGAAGCAAAAGATAAGAATGTTACATTTGCAAGCCTTGCCCATAAATTAGGTGAAAAAACTATCAAACTGATTGAGCCAGGGCCAGCTGTTCCTCAAACAGCAGAACGTAAGGGGGGCAGGGGATCAAAATCTAAAAAGAAATGATCGATTTAATAGCAGAAATAACAGGCCTAGATTATAACGATTCATTGCAATTTATTTTGCAATTAATTTCTGGTCTCATTATAGTCTTTGCTGCAGTACTTCCATACATACTATCTGTTCGGCACCAGAAAAAAGAAAGAAGGCAACAAGCGAGGGAAGAGTTGATTGGTGCACTGTCTACAATCCATGCACAATTTGAAAGAAATGCCTTCAGGTTATCCGAATACTTAGGAGGGATAGATAATAGCACGAATGATGAATATATATTAGTTCCATCTCCAAGGTTAATAAATGTTTTTACTGAGAATAATGTAAATGTTTTATCGCTTAGGTTGAAAAGTACAAAACTATTAGGTCGTATCGTTCATGCGTATGAAGAGCATAACCATATAAACAGACGTTGGGATAATCTTATAAATCCTGATTTAACGAGGAGCATTGAGACTGAACGAGACGCTTGTAATAACGTGTTAAGAATTACTGAAGAAATAATTAGTGAAATAGATACATTCATAAAGGATTTAAGGAACAACAAAAATTGTTGAATAAACGGGGATAATTGAAATGCTACTACAATCAAAAAACGCAATAGTCACCGGCGGGTCGTTGGGAATTGGTACAGCGATCTGTCTGGACCTGGCGAAGAACGGCGCAAATGTCGCCTTGAACTACCGCAAGCACGCCGACGAAGCTGAAGCCATCGCCAAGCAAATTCAGGAGATGGGACAGAAATCCATGGCTATCAAAGCTGATGTATCCAGTTTTGCTGATGCTCAAGGCATGGTTGACAAAGTTGTCGCCGAATGGGGCAACGTGGACATTCTTGTCTGCAACGCTGGAATCAACTGGGACGGCGTCATCTGGAAGATGACCGAAGAGCAGTGGGATACCGTGCAGAACATCGACCTGAAAGGCTACTTTAACTACATCCGCGCCGTTGCGCCGCTTTTCAGGGAACAGAAATCGGGGCGCATCGTCAACCTGACTTCGATTAACGGTATGCGCGGTAAATTCGGGCAATCCAATTACAGCGCGGCTAAAGCCGGCATCATCGGTTTGACCAAAACCGTTGCCAGGGAACTCGGCAACAAGGGCGTTACCGTCAATGCCGTAGCTCCCGGTCTGATCATGACCGACATGATGGCTAAAATGCCCGAAGAAGCCAAACAGGCATCACTGAACGAGACCGTTCTGAAACGTTTGGGCGAACCAGATGACGTCGCCTCTCTGATCTCCTTTCTAGCCAGCGATCTCGCCCGCCACATTACCGGTGAAGTTATCAAGGTGGATGGGGGACAGTATATATAGCAGTTGGCTGTTGGCAGTTAGCGGTTAGTTGTTGGTGGTTGGTGATAGGCAAATGGATGTAAAAGTAAGAAGTTACCACGATCTCCGGATATGGAAATTGGGAATCGAGTTGGTGAAATCTATCTACAAACTAACCAGCAATTTCCCTAAAAATGAAGTGTACGGTCTATCCAGTCAAATGCAACGAGCTGCTGTATCAATCCCTTCCAATATTGCTGAGGGACATATTCGTGCAAGCAGAAAAGAATTCAATCAATTCTTGCGAATCGCTTTGGGATCCTGCGCAGAATTGGAAACACAAATGATAATCTCAAAGGAACTAGGGTATTTAAAGGAAGATGAATTCGATGCGTTCATTCGTCTACTTAACGATGAAGCGAAACAGATCCGGTCGCTAACGAAGAAATTACTAATCCCTAAACCCTAATCCCTAAACCCTATCGAAGAATACAGAATTATCCAAATAAATGAGGACACAATGAACCTATCCGACATCGTCGCCATTTCCGCCTGCAGAACTCCTATGGGCAATTTTGGTGGCACACTGCGTAATATGGACGCTTACGATATTGGCGCTGTTGCTGTCAAAGCTGCGGTGGAACGAGCGGGTATTACTTCCGATACAGTACAGGACGTTATTCTGGGTTCCTGCCGACAGGCGGGAAATGGAGTCAATCCGGCCAGGACGGCGTCAGTTCACGGTGGTATCCCCAAGAGCGTCCCTGCGATTACTTTAAACATGGCATGCCCGTCCGGTATGCGAGCTATCGCTATGGCTTCTCAACAGATTCGCCTGGGCGATCATGAAGTCGTCTTAGTGGGCGGCTTTGATTCCATGTCCACCATTCCCTATCTGGTTAAGAATGCGCGCTGGAGTGGATTCAAGATGGGCAACAAAGTTCTGGAAGACGGTTGGTCTGATTCCGTTGACCGCGTTATTGGTCAAGGTATGGGGGTAACCGCTGAAAATCTGGTTGACAAGTACAATATCACTCGCCAGGAGATGGACGAATTCGCAGCCAAATCCCATGAAAAAGCCCATACAGCCTGGGAAAAGGGACTATTCAATGACGAAGTGGTACCCATTACCGTACCACCTGCATCCAAAAAAGCTGAACCGATCGAATTCACCAAGGATGAAACCATCCGCTACCCGGTTAACCTGGAAAAAATGGCGAAACTGCCTGCGGCGTTTAAGAAAGATGGTTCGGTAACGGCGGGGAATTCCTGCGGCATGTCCGATGGTGCCTGCGCGTTGATATTCACAACTCGTGAAAAAGCTAAAGCGTTAGGAGCCACACCGCTGTTCTCACTGGTTGCTTACAACCAGGTTGCGGTAGATAATGAGACCATGGGTGAAGGTCCCGGTGTGTCCATACCTGCTGCACTCGAAAATGCTGGTTTGACTTTGTCTGATATGGATTTGATCGAAGCCAATGAAGCCTTCGCCGCTCAGATGATCGCCAACCAGAAAATGTTGAACTGGGATGTGGATAAAGTGAACGTCAACGGCGGAGCTATCGCTTTAGGTCACCCCACCGGTATTTCTGGCGCGCGTATCGTCGTAACCCTGTATCATGCCCTGAAGAACCGCGACAAAGAGATCGGTGTTGCGGGTATCTGTGGCGGCGGCGGTGTTACCATGGCGATGGTGATCAAGAGAGAGAGTTGATAGAAAAAATCTGAATCACAGATGACCACTGATTAAACTGATAACGCAGATACATATCCGTGCAATCCGCGACATCCGTGAGTATCCGTGGTTCGGACAATATTAAAAGGTGACAATTATGTCCGATTATCAACAGATAAAGGTCGAATCTTCCCCGGGTCGTCTCGACATAATCTTAAACAGTCCTCCGGTCAATATCCTGAATATTGCCATGATGGAGGAGATCTCCGATGCCGTCAATGATGCTGCGACTGACACCAGTCTGTGCGCTTTAGTGTTTCGCGCCGAAGGCAAGCATTTTTCCGCTGGAGCTGACGTTGGTGAACATCAGGAAGATAAAGTGGCCGAGATGATCAACTCCTTCGGCAGGATGTTCCGCAGGATATCTGAAGTTGGGGCGGTTACTGTCGCTGTGGTGCAGGGATCGGCGCTGGGTGGTGGCTGTGAGCTGGCGACTTTCTGCGATATAGTTCTGGCTTCAGATCAGGCGAAATTCGGTCAGCCGGAGATTCAGTTGGGCGTGTTTCCACCCGTCGCGGTGGTAACCTTCCCCATTCTGATCGGTAGAAACAGAGCTATTGAACTGCTGACCACGGGCAAAATCATCGGCGCAGTAGAAGCCGAAAGAATCGGCTTGATCAATCACGTGTTTCCTGCGGGGGAATTCGACGAAAAGGTCAGTTCCTTTATCGGGAGTTTGACCTCGCTCAGCGCAGTGGCTATTTCTCTAACCAAGAAGAGTCTCGATCTGTCCATGTACTTGCCGGTGATGGAAGGACTGCGCCAGGCGGACCGCTGCTACGTGGAAGAACTGATGTCCACCGATGACGCTCATGAGGGATTGGCGGCTTTCTTAGAGAAGCGGAAAGCTGTGTGGAAGAATATGTAGAAGAATAAGTTTGTAGTGAAAAAATAGAAAACAAGGCTAACCATGTTCACACAATTTCAAGAATGGTACGATAAACGGCACGAATATGCCAAAGACTGGAAACAGCGCACTGGCGGTAAGGTCATGGGCTGCTTCTGTTCCTATGTCCCCGAAGAGATGCTGGTGGCTGGTAACATCCTGCCCGTCCGCATCTTAGGATCGCATGAACCTCAGAACGTAACCGAACCGTATATCTTCGGCATGTACTGCCCCTTCTGCCGTGACGTTCTGGCTCAAGGCTTAAAAGGGCGCTATGATTATCTGGACGGCATAACGCTTAGTCAATCGTGTATTCACCTGCGCCAGTCCTATGTCGCCTGGCGGGAGCACGTGGGCGTTCCCTTTGACTATTATTTATATATGCCTAACAAAGTGCAGGCACGTGCAGCCACTCCTTATCTGAAATCGGAATTAGTCAAATATAAGGCGCACATCGAAGAGATAAACGGGCGGGAATTGACTGATGCTGATCTGGATGCCGGCATCGCCGCGGTCAATCGCAACCGTGAACTGATGCATAAGGTTTATGAATTCCGTAAGGGGGATACGCCCAAATTGACGGGTCTGGAAGCCATGTACATGACTGTCAGTTCCACCTGGATCGACAAAGAAGAACATTCCGCTGAAATAGAGAAAGTGTTAGAACAGCTCCCCGACCGTCAGGTTACTCGCGATACGGGAGCCAGACTTATGCTGGTGGGCAGTGAAGATGACGACGTATCCTTCATAGACATGATCGAATCTGTCGGCGCAACGGTCGTTGTTGACGATCACTGTACCGGCACAAGATATTTCTGGAATAGCGTAGTACCCGATGATGATCGTTTGATGGCAATCGCGGATCGTTACGTTAAGCGCCCGCCCTGTCCCACTAAGGATTGGGAGGAACGCTGGCGCTTCCCGCATATTCTGGAACTCTGCAAGAACTTCGACGTACAAGGCGCTGTCATCATCCAGCAGAAGTTCTGCGATCCGCACGAATGCGACATCATGCCTCTGCGGGAAGCTTTCGTAAAGAGCGACATACCTAGCCTCTTCTTAGAGTTCGACGTAACAGTACCCATCGGTCAGTTCAAAGTGCGGGTGGAAGCATTCCTGGAAATGATCGGATCAGAGGATTTGTTCTAGTTTCTAGTTTCGAGTTACTTAAAATATTAGACTTGAACTAAAAAGACGCAATAAGATACATAGTGGGTACTTATAAAGATCTTACTACTTGGCAGAAAGCATATACCTTCACTTTAAGTGTATATGAGATAACCAGGAATTACCCAAAAGAAGAGCTGTTTGGGTTAGTTTCACAAATGCGCCGTGCCGCTTCTTCCATACCGGTGAATATCGCTGAAGGAAGTATGCGTCGCTCAAAAAAGGAATTCCGCAGATTTATCCGTATTGCTCAAGGGTCTATGGCAGAAATGGAAGTTTGGATAAAGCTATCTTTCGACTTAAAATACATAAACAAGGAATCATTTAATCAAATAAGTTTCGAATGCGATGAAGTTGGCAAGTTATTGGAAGGACTAGCAAGATCGCTCAAGCAAGATTAACTCGCAACTCGCAACTCGCAACTCGAAACTTTAGAGGTAATACAATGACCAACTACAAATCCGAACCCCTAAAATGTTGGCAGAAAGCCAAGGAGCTTCGCGATAAATACTACAAGGATTACCAGACTGCTCATGAAAGGGGCGGTATCCGCTGGACTGGTGGTGCTTGGTCTTTCGATGCGATTCCTTACGGATTGGGTGATGACGTATATCCGCTGACTGGAGAACCATATGCCGCTTCCATCGCCTTCATGAAGGATTTTAGCTTGGAATGCTTAGAAGCTACCGAAGCCAAGGGCTGGGCGCGCGATCTCTGCGCTTATATGCGTAATTACTGGGGTTCCATGTACCTGAACAAGTGGGCTTTTGGTGGAGAATTTCCCAAAGCTGATTTCGCCTGGCAGGATCACATTTGCTGCAGCCACGGTAAATGGGATCAGCATGTGGCGGAATATGAGAACATTCCCTACTTCTGCATAGACGTCTCCGTCGGTCCGCACAAGGATCTTGATGATCCCAAGTTGCTATATGTTGTCGATCAGATGCATGAAGGCATCGAATTCCTGGAGAAAGCCACCGGCAGGGAATATGACGATGAGAAGCTGATCGCCGCTGTCAATGATGAGTGCCGTCAGACCTCCACCTGGGCGGAAATCTGCGTTTTGAACAAGCATAAACCCGCGCCGCTGGATGAAAAGAGCATGTATTCGCTCTATGTTTTCAGCACTCTTTCCAAAGCGAAGAAGGAGTACGCCGACTTTTACGAAGAAGTGCGCGACGAGATGAAAGATCGCATAGCTCGGGGAGTGGCAGCTCTGCCAACCGAAAGGTGCCGCTTGATTTCTGACACTCAGCCGCCCTGGGCGTTCTTGAGTGTATTTCGCTATCTGGAAAAGTTCGGCGCTGTTTCGGTGGGATCGCTATATACCTTCTCCTTGGTGGGTATCTGGGAGGACAAACCTGACGGCACCTGGGGTCCTCGAACCACCCCGGAACAGGCGGGAATAAAGATCGAAACGCGCGATCAAGCGCTACGCATTTTAGCTGACTGGAATCTGTCCAAGCCGGAATGGCAGCACTTCTACGATCCCACGTTGAAGACCAAAATGATGAAACGCATCTATGATGAATGGGATTTAGACGGTATCATGCTACACCTGAACCGAGGCTGCGAAGGTCTGTCCTGCGGTATTATGGAGAACCACTGGGGTTTGACCGATATGGGCGTTCCCGTCATGAGTTTCGAAGGCAACATGGGCGATTCCCGCGAATTCGACGAAGCCCGCACCATGGACCGCATCGATTCCTTCATGGAACGGTTGGATTTGAAGAAAATATCTTAGGATGTGCGTGGGAAAGGTAGCGCGGGGGCTTGCCCAAGTTAATTAACCATAATCGGGGTCGCCTGTACCCATGGTATCCCCAACCCCGATACATTTGCATACTAACAGCTAACAACCAACTGCCAACTGCTATCAACCAACAACTTTGGAGAAAATAAATGACCACAGCCGGAATTGACATGGGGGCGAAGAACATCCGGGTGCTGATTCTAAAAGATGGTGAAGTTATCGCCAGAGCTGAACAAATGGCTGGCTTCGATACTGCCGAATCAGCAGAAATCGCCTTCAATAATGCGCTGGGACAAGCTGGTATAAACAAAGATCAAATCGATAGAATTGTCGCCACAGGCGCTGGCAGAGAATCTGCTCCGTTAGCGCAGGAAACCGTCACCGATGTGGGCGCTGCTGCCAAAGGCGGCAACCGGTTGATTCCGCAAGCGCGCACTATAATTGACGTCGGCGCTGAAGAAGGGCGGGCGATAAAGACCGATGCGGCAGGAAAAGTCATGGATTTTGCTGTAAACGAAAAATGCGCCGCCGGAGCGGGATCCTTCACTGAAGCGATGTCGCGGGCGCTGGAAGTGCAATTGGAAGAGTTTGGACCGCTCTCGTTGAAATCATCGCAGACCACGCCTATGAACGCTCAGTGCGCCGTCTTCGCGGAATCGGAAGTGGTTTCCCTGCTGCACGCCAAGACGCCCAAGCAGGACATTGCCCGCGCCGTTCACGATGCCATCGCCGACAGGATTGTCTCCATGGTCAGGCGCGTGGGGATAGAACCCGAAGTTGCCCTGGTGGGCGCTGTTTCCCGCAACGTTGGTTTCGTTGATTCACTTAAGCGTGGGTTAGAGAGAGACGTGATCATCCCTGATGACGCTGAATTTGTGGGCGCTTTAGGCGCTGCGCTGGTGGCTGCGGAAGGGTAGTGTATATTAGAAATTTGCAGATAGTAATTCTGGAGAAATAAATGGCAGAGAAAGAATTCTGGCGCTGGAAAGAATATAACTGGCACGATGAATCCACTGACTGGAATGGGTGTGATACTATTACCGCTGGTGTGGACGTCGGTTCCGTAAGTTCACAAGCGGTTATCATGGTGGATGGCAAGCTTTACGCTTTCGCCAGCACGCGCACCGGCAGTGACAGCCCCGAAAGCGCTCACAAAGCGATGAAATGGGCGTTGGAAGATACGGGTATGACATTGGACGATATTCACTATAAGGTGGGAACGGGTTACGGGCGCGTAAACGTCCCTTTTGCCGATCGCGCCATCACCGAAATCGCTTGCCATGCCAGAGGCGGCAACCATATGTACGGATCTTCCGTTCGCACCATTTTGGATATGGGCGGGCAGGATTGTAAAGCCATCCACTGCGATGAGCGTGGTAAGGTGACTAACTTCTTGATGAACGACAAGTGTGCCGCTGGTACCGGCAGAGGCATGGAAGTTTTCGCTGACCTGCTATCGGTGCCAATTGAAGATATCGGTGATCTGTCCTTTCAGGTTGAAAAAGAGCCACCGCCAGTCTCATCTACCTGCGTGGTTTTCGCTAAGTCGGAAGCATCTGGACTGTTGCGTAAGGGTTGGCCCAAAAATAAGGTGATCGCCGCTTATTGCAACGCCATGGCACATCGCGTTGTCTCGTTGCTGGAACGCATAGGCGTTGAAAAGGATTTCGCCATCACCGGAGGCATCGGTAAGAACATGGGTGTGGTCAAGAGGATCGAGGGGGAACTGGGCATCGAAGCGTTGAAAACTAACAGCGATACTCAGATAGCGGGGGCTTTGGGAGGTGCATTATTCGGTAAGGCACTGTTGGAAAAGTCGAGAAAGAAATAACTAAATCCTTATCCCTAACACTTAATCCCTATCATGAAAGCTAATTACGGCTACATGGATGGCAGTGGTGAATTCTACATCACCATCGACACAGACTTGTGCATCGAATGTGCAGATCATGGCTGTCTGGAAGGCTGCCCTAAAGGTATGTTCGCCATTATCACGGACGATTACGATGACGAGGTCGCTGAAATCAAGGGAGAATTCCGCAAGAAAATCAAGTACGACTGCGCCGACTGCAAACCGGTCGCGGACAGACCGCCGCTTCCTTGCGTAGAAGCGTGTACGGCAGGTGCGATTGTGCATAGTTGGTAGAACGAAGTTATTAAACCGATCATTATATAGGATTATGAAGTGATTGACTTCAAAGTAGGTTAGACTTTCAGTTTAATTTGCATTTCTAAGTTGTGACTACTCTCTGGAGGTATATCAATAAATTATCTCCTCTAGATACCATCACTCTAAGTAACATCTATGCGATTTTACAGGAGGGTAAAAGCATGACTAAAAGCAATAATAGACGACTTACTGTGAGAAATAAATCCAGAACGGATGAAGTGAGAAATGTTAAAAAGCAAAGCAAGGAAAACAAACAAACAAACAAACAAACAAACACAGAAACGATTAATTGGGATATTTTGGCAACTGGTAAAGAAATTGTTAGTGTGGATAAAAAAATTCCTAAGGGAAATCGTTATTGGTGTTATAATTTGTATCATTTCTCTCTATATTGTTAGTCCGGAGTTCCGAAATTGGATAAATGAAACTATAGAAAAATTCCTCAAACCGGAAATAGGAACTGTGGAATTTGATGATTATTATTTTAATGCCGGCCTAATGCATTTGGCGAGGAAATCCTTCCATGAGCAAATTGAACAAGGTATTGTTTCGACGGAAATATATTTGAAATTTGCATTAGCATTTCAGTGGACTCTTATTGACGATTCCACATTATGGGCAGCGAAAAAGGGAATAGATAAATGTGATTCGGCAGAAGCTCCGATAGTTTGGAATATGTTAAACAGCATTAAGAAGAGAGTTGAAGATGGATTTGATGCTGGCCTATCGCAATTGCAGCTTCTGGACACTTCCTTATGGGTTGATGATTATTTATATAATTATCTTGTAGGAGAATATTCAGTCCAATGTGATGATTTTATTACTGCTGAGGAGTACTTTCAGCGGTCAAATGATATCTCACTTAATGATTCTAAACATGACTTTTTGCCCGCTGTAAAAGGGATGCTAAAACTCTACCGTAAGAATGGAAATTTTAATGCAATTATAAGTATAGCTGAAGAGTGTATTTCCAGATATGTTAACGAAAAACAGGAAGAGCACATAACAGGCGGTTTATATCTTGAAATTGCACATGCTTATATCATTACGAACACTGTCGCGGAAGGAATACTTTATATGGAGAAACAGCACTCTATCTCAAGAAACAACTACCACGTAGACCACGCACTTGCGATATTGTATGTTCAGGGAGGAGACTTTAAGAAAGCTACTGAGCAATTATCGTCGAGTGCGGGGGAATCAGGAAGGGACATAGTAAAACGTGATGGATATAATAGACTGGTTGACATACTTCCTTATATTGGGCAGTTCGATCTTATCAAACAATATGCTGATACTCTTAAAAACCTTTATTTTAAAAATACTGCTGAGAAATATCCTATAGCTAGGACCTTTGGGAGAATAGGATTAATGTTCCTTATAATTGAGAAAATACAATTCGATCAGTTCTTAAATAATCATTTTGAACAAGCTAAAATTCATATAGTGAATGGAGAAAATTCGACAGATAATAAGGTGCTGAAGATTCAGATGTGGATGTTCGGGCCTGAACCGGACAATTCGAAGCACTTTATTGATCGAGATCTTTCTGAGCAGCACCCGTGGATTGGATACTTTGTTGATGTTAGATCGTCCACTGATTCATTGAATATTTTGGAAGCCACGAAAGCGGTCGATTCGATACTAAAGCTGGAATCCACTCACAATGATGTTAAGACTGCTGTATTGTATTGGTTGGCAGAAAGCCAATTCAGGAAACGCGATTATGAGTCAGCAATAAACAGTTTAGAAAAACTTCAATCACTGACTGCTTTAAACCAGAGCAACGCCAGTATTGGTATCCCCTGGCGTGCCATTTACTATCCTATAAGTTATGCCTTGAAAGGTGACTGCTATTTAGCACTGAGCGAATTTGAAGAGGCGGAGAAAGCTTATAGTTTTCTGGTTGATTCACTATGGAAAGACGCTGACGAAGATATAATTGACTTGATTAGCGCAAAGGATAATTTGGCTATTAGCAGAGAAAAGGCTCTGAGTTCACCACTAAACTAAAGTGACCATCCAAATCCAAATAGACGATAAAACTCTGACCGTCCCTGAAGGGCTGCCAGTCCGTAAAGCAGCGCTGAAGAACGGGATTTATGTCCCCGGTATCTGCGGTCATCCCGACCTACCTCCAGCTCGAGAGGTGCAGTGGTCAGAGCAGGTTTACCGAGGGGAAGAGATAATTATCGGTGACTTTTCTGAAGAAAAAACCGGAGACGATGGCAACTGCAACCTCTGCTTAGTGTCAGTGGAAGGGATGGATGGGCTGGTGCGTGCCTGTCAGACTAAAGCAGAAGAAGGCATGATAGTGCACACCACGGGCGATGAGGTAAAACGAGCCCGCCAGGAAGCACTTTCTAAAATATTAGCGCATCATCCGCACGCCTGCCTGGCTTGCGCTCAGCGTGAAGGTTGTTCCTTGACCCAGTGTTCCTCCAACGTCCCTGAAGACGAACGTTGCTGTATCCTGCTGAACCGCTGTGAACTGGGCAAGATTGTAGATTTCATCGGTCTGCCGGACGGCACACCCAAGTACAAGCCGGAAGGGTTACCGAAATTCACCAGCGATCCCTTCTTTGAACGGGACTATAATCTCTGCATCGGCTGCCTGCGCTGCGTGCGCATCTGCCGGGACGTGCGAGGGGTTGACGTTTTGGGGGCAACGCTTAAAGATGGTAGAATATGGATCGGAACGACTAAAGAAGGGAATCTGCAGGAATCGTACTGCCGCTTCTGCGGAGCCTGCGTGGAAGTCTGTCCCACCGGCGCTCTGCTGGACAAACCGGACTCCAAGCCGGTCCAGCATGGTGGATCTGCTCCCTGTATTGAAGCATGCCCTGCTGGGATAGATATACCGGCTTATATCAGGAGAATCGCCGCTAATGATTATGCAGGAGCGCTGCAGGTTATCTACGACCGCGTTCCCTTCCCCGGGATTTTGGGCTATGTCTGTTTCCACCCCTGTGAAGATGTCTGCAAGCGCGACAATCTGGATGATAGCTTAGCGATTTGTGCGCTGAAGCGTTTCGTCTATGAAAACGCTCCGCGCGATAGTTTAGACAAACCGACAAAAGCCGCATCCACAGGTAAAAAAGTGGCAATTGTAGGATCAGGTCCAGCGGGACTGACGGCGGCTTATTACTTAGCCAGAGCTGGGCACGGAGTGGAAGTCTTCGAAGCAACTGCTAAACTGGGCGGCATGCTCCGTAACGCCATCCCCACATACCGGCTGCCTGAATCGGTTTTAGATGATGAGCTACAGCCACTTCACGATCTGGGTGTGACGTTTAAGCTGAATGCAAAATTAGGCCAAGATTTTCAGTTAAAAGATCTACTGAATGAAAAATTCGATGCGGTGCTCGTGAGCATAGGCACTTCAGGGTCGAGGCGGCTGAACGTACCGGGTGAGGACATAGCGGGTATTGTACAAGCGCTCGATTTCCTCTCTGCTATTCGTCATGGCGAGGGTGGGAAGCTATCAGGAAAGATAATCGTAATCGGTGGCGGTAACGTAGCCATCGATGCAGCTATGAGTGCCAGACGCTTAGGTGCGGATGACGTCACCATGGTCTGCCTGGAAGCCCTCGATGAGATGCCCGCGCACCAGTGGGAGATTGCTCAGGCTACTTCTGAAGGTGTAAAAATTAAGCCGGGCTGGGGTCCGCAAGAATTTGCTGAATCTGGCGATAACGCGATAAAAGCAACTTTCAAACGCTGCGTTCAGGTCTTCGATGACCAGGGGCAGTTCAGCCCTCAATACGATGAAAACGACACTATAGAGCTTGAAGCCGATCGCATCATCATCGCTATTGGTCAACAAGTGGAAGCGGAAGGTATGGATTCGCAGAATGATCTGAAATTACTACCTGCTGGTATGTTGGCAGTTAATCCCGAAACTTTGGAAACCGATATCCCCGGAGTCTTCGCTGCTGGAGACGCCGTTTCCGGACCTACTTCGGTGATCGATGCCATAGCTGCAGGTCGCCAGGCTGCTGATTCTATCGACAGGAAACTGGGCGGAAGAGGGATTGAAGAGGAGCCTGCCCCCGATGAATTGAATCTGGATCCTTTCCTGGGTATAGACGAGGATTTCCACAGTAGAAAACCAGTGCGGCCGATTCTGGCTGAACCGCAAGAGCGGGTTAAATCGTTCGGAGTGATCGAAGGGACTCTATCCACCGCTGATGCCGAAGCCGCTGCACTGAACTGTCTGCGCTGCCACCTGCGCGCTAATATCACCCCTGCTTTTCTGCCGCCGGATAAATGGCAGCCTTTAACAGAAGACAACGTTGCTGATATTCCCGTCTGTGAAGGAGTGTATCAGATTGCGGATGCGTCAAAGAAAGTAACCAAGATTGTGGGGACAGCGGATGTGAAAGGCGGACTGCTGGATGAATGCGATTCACAACCGCAAGGCACTCTGTTCTGCTGGGAGGAGGATAGGATGTATTCCAAGCGGGAGAGCGAACTGATCCAGTTGCATTTACAACAGTACGGTGAGATGCCCGGCGGAGGTGGCGATGACGATCTGGATGATTTGTTCTGACATTTTGTGGCATCGAGTCCCTGTACTCGATGCGTGTATTACCTAAAAGCATAATAAAGTTGCATAATGACCTGGCAGCAGAGAAACACAGTCGGCAAAGATAGAGTTGAAGAACTGACTGAACTTTACGAATCTCTGGGCTATGCGGTCAAGGTGGATCGCTTTACGGGGCCGGAAACGTCAGATGAAACTTGCGATTCGTGTTACGGCGATCCATCAGGAGAGTACTTCATCATTTATACTAAAAAGAGGAGCGAATTACCATAAAAGAGAAATAAATTATATATCTCATTCAGAATTATAGATGCATGGTGAATCTTTCACACTTTGATAAATCTGGAGGAATAATGAATGGACACCAGCACAGCCAGAATGATGATTTTCGGAAAGCTAGAGTACGTATTAGGGATTTAGATGTGGAAGTCCCAGAGGAAATTCTGAATAATCTCATCAAAAAGTTGCATAGGAAGCGGAATAGTAGATTCCGTAAACTGGTGCGCCAAGTGTGTAAAATTACGCGGGGCTTCATTCCAGACGGTGTGTGGCACCTGTTAAATCCAAAGGAGAAGTCATAATGAAAGCAGCAATATTCCACGGTTCAGGCAAACCCTTAGAGGTAACTGAAGTCCCCACTCCGGAAGCCGGAAGTGGACAGATATTGGTCAAAGTAGCGGCGTGCGGCGTCTGTCATACCGATCTTCACTATATCGATCATGGCGTTCCCACGTTTAAAGAACCGCCCATGATCCTGGGGCATGAACCTTCCGGTACTGTCGCCGGAGTTGGTTCTGACGTCAGCAATTTCAAGGAGGGCGATAAGGTTTTGTTGCCAGCGGTATTAACCTGTGGATACTGTCCTAATTGCCGTTTGGGCAAGGAGAATATCTGTGATAATATGGTCATGTTCGGCAATCATGTGGACGGCGCTTATGCAGAATATGTCTTAGCTCCGGCAAAAGATGCACTTCACATGCCTGATGACGTCCCCTTAGAGGAAGGTTCCATCATTGCCGATGCCATTTCAACTCCCTATCATGCAGTGGTCAATCGCGGGGAGGTCAAAGCTGGTGATAATGTGGTCGTATTCGGCTGTGGCGGCGTGGGAATCAATACGGTACAGGTGGCTGCAGCCGTGGGTGCTTCGGTCATTGCCGTCGATATCATCCCCGAAAAACTGGAGATGGCAAAAAAGTTGGGCGCTCAAAGTGTGATCGACGCCAGCAAAGTGGAACGTATCGATAAGGAAGTTAAGAAGATGACCGGCGGTGGCGCCGACGTTTCCTTCGAAGTCATCGGTAATCCTAAAACCATACAGGATGCCTTCGCCTGCATTCGCAAGGGTGGCAGAACGGTGGTGGTAGGGTACACTCATAAAAACGTGGAACTACCTGCGTCCAAGATCATGTTCTTCGAACAGGAAATCATCGGTTCTTTAGGATGTCGTCCCGTCGATTACCCAAAAATCATAGAAATGGCGCGCACCGGCAAGATTAAACTTAAAGAGCTGGTTACCGGCAAATTTCCGTTAGAAAAGATAAATGACGCTTTCGATCTGCTGCGAAAGAACGATCCCAATGCGTTACGTTCGATTATAACTCCTTAAATATAAAATTCAGAGCGATAAACATGGATTTCACCTTTAGTGAAGAACACGAAATGCTGCGCGAATTAGCGCGCAAATATGCGGACAAAGAAGTCCGCCCGCATGCCGAAGATATAGACAAAAACGCCGACGTACCCCGGGAGATAATAGACAAAGCCGCTGAACTGGGATTTTTAGGAATCCCCTTTCCCGAAGAATACGGCGGCGGAGATATGGGGGAGACCGGCTACTGCATAATGCTGGGAGAGGTCTCTCGCGCCTGCATGTCCACTGCGGCGGCTTTGGGAGGACATATATCCATCGGCGCTATGGCTGTTTATTTGGGCGGCACTGAAGAGCAGAAGAAGAAACTGCTCCCCGATATGTGTGCTGGCGAGAAACTGGCTGCCTTTGCGCTGACCGAACCTCAGGCTGGTTCTGATGCTGCTGCCATGCGTACAATGGCAGTGAAGAAAGGCGACCGCTACATCATCAACGGGCAGAAGACCTTCATCACCAACGGCGGCGTAGCGGACGTCTATTCCATCTTTGCGTTGACCAATCCCGAAGCTGGAATCAGGGGAATATCAGCCTTTTTAGTGGATAAGACCATGGCAGGGTTTTCCGCTGGCAAGCCGGAAGAGAAGATGGGCATCAGGGGATCGCATACCACAGACCTGTTCTTCGAAGACATGGAAGTACCGGAAGAGAACCTACTTGGTGAAGTCAACAGAGGCTTCAGAGTTGCCATGAAGACACTGGACGTCGGCAGGATAGGAATCGGCGCTCAGTGTTTGGGAGCCGCCAGAGAAGTGCTCAGCCTATCCGTGCAGCATTCCAAACAGCGAGTGCAGTTCGGTAAACCGATAGCTAAACTGCAGGCTATCCAGTGGATGCTGGCGGAAATGGCTACGGAAACCTACAATATGGAGAGCATCCTCTACCGGACTGCCTGGATGTGTGATAACGGGATTCCGTTTTCCCGCGAAGCAGCCATGACCAAGCTCTACTGTTCCGAAGCGTTGGATCGCATAGTTGACAAAGCCGTGCAGATACACGGCGGTATGGGCTATATGCGGGAATACCCCATCGAGAGATTCTATCGTGATGCTCGCATCACCAGGTTATATGAGGGAACGAGCGAAATCCAGAAGCTGGTTATAGCGAGGGATGTGATAGCCAGAACTGATTGAACTGATTAAATAGTATTAACAGAATGATAAATGGACTTAAGTGTCAAACGAGGGCGTTTGACACCACACAATTTACCTCAGGGAACGTGCCGTAAGACGCCCTCGTCTGACGGAAAAACAATTTGAGAATATTATAAATGTCAATACCGCCATTTGAAGTTCTACAACCAGAATCTCTGCAGGAAGCCTGCGAACTGTTGGGTAAGCATTCTTCTGAAGGAGCAGCCGTCCTGGCGGGTGGGACGGATATATTAGTAGATATCCGCCGCCCCATAATTCCGGAACACTTACCTCGTTGCAGCGGTTGCGACCCCAAAACCCTTATGCCCCGGAAAGCAGTCGAGAAACCACCTGCTTATATGGTAGCGCTTTCACGCATACCCGATCTTAGTGGTATCTCTGAAGCGAAAAACGGCGATATAAGCATCGGTTCCATGACCACCATTACGCAGATATGCGAATCGCAATTGGTGCGGGAAAAGCTGACTGCATTAGCAGAAGGGGGAGATAATTTAGGCTCTCCCCTGGTGCGCAATCGTGGAACCCTTGGCGGCAACATCTGCAATGCTCGCCCGGCGGCTGATGCGCTGGTGCCTTCGGTGGCGTTAGGGGCTCAGCTCGAACTTCAATCAGTAAATGAAACGCGAATAGTCTCTGTATCTGATTTCGTAACCGGCCCGGGAAGAACAATCCGAAAAGCGGATGAAGTGCTATCGAAGGTAATCTTTCCGGCGCTGCCTGAAATGTCAGGTAGTTCCTGCATCAAGCTGGCCAACCGCAAAGCACTGGAGATTTCAGTAGTTAATGTCGCTGCAGTTTTGACTCTGGATAAGGCGGGGAAAATATCCCAGGCTAAGGTAGCGTTGGGGTCTGTTGCACCCACGCCGGTCCTGGCAGAAAAAGCCGCTGCTTCTCTGATTGGTGAGAAACCATCGGATGATTTGTTCAAGGAAGCAGGCAAAACCGCCGCCGGTGAGTGTAAACCGATCACCGACCACCGCGGGTCGGCGCTGTACCGGGTGGATATGGTAGGGATATTGGTGAAAAACGCATTGCAGAAAGCATTGGAAAGAGCGCGTTAGTGCGTTTGTGCCGCTGAGTCCCTGTACTCAGCGCCTGCAGAGGTTGTTCCGCCGACTGCAGGGAGTCGGCGGCACTCTAGATCATCGACTTCAAGGAGTCGATGGCACGTTCTGCTGCGAATAAGGTGTGCCGCTGAGTCCCTGTACTCAGCGCATAGCAAGTCTATTATGGGTTTAAAATATAGAAATAGTATATTCGGGCCTAATCTGTTCTTTGTAACAACTTCGACCTTGGGCAGAGTGAACTACTTTAATAATGAAGAAAGATTAATAATTGTCCAACAAGAACTGTACAAAACAGTTAGACTTAAATCATGTATTTTAATGGCTTATGTAATCATGCCCAATCATATACATTTATTGTTGGGCTCAAAAGTTGGTGGTCATGGAATATCGAAATTCATTCACTCATTCAAGGGTATAGTTAGAAAGAAGATAGTTGGGGACCAGAGGTTTTGGGAAAGAGGATTTGATGATTTGGTTATCACATCTGAGGAACAATTCAGAATAAAACTTAATTATATTCACTATAATCCAGTCAAAGCTAATCTGGTAGAGAAACCTGAGGATTGGATTTATTCCAGTTATGGTTTTTGGGAGCTGAATGAGGCAAATGAAAATTTAACAAGGGATTTTGCTTGGTTGGAATAGAAAAACCATCGACTACAGGGAGTCGATGGCACAATGTGTACCAACTACGGGGAGTCAGCGGCACTCTAGATCATCGACTGCGGAGAGTCGACAGCACAGGGATAGCTAACAGCTAATAACTAACTGCTATAAATGAAAAAACTAATCACCCTATCAGTTAACAGTCTTGAACACGAACTGGCAGTTGAAGCGAATGTATCGCTGGCGGACGTCCTGCGCTACCAGTTAGGTTTGACCGGCACCAAGAAAGGGTGCGGAATCGGTGACTGCGGAGCCTGTACTGTGCTCATGGACGGAGTGCCCGTCTTCTCCTGTCTGGTGTTGGCGGTTGAGGCTCAAGGGTTTGACATTTTGACCATAGAAGGCGTCGCCGAAGGCAGTGAACTTCACCCCGTACAAAAAGCCTTCGTTGAAGTTGGCGCCATACAATGCGGCTTCTGCACACCCGGAATGGTGCTGAATGCTTTAGCGCTTCTGGATAAAAACCCGGATCCTTCCGAAGCGGACGTGCGCTTGGCGCTCTCCGGTAACCTTTGCAGGTGCACCGGATATCAGAAGATAGTGGAAGCTGTATTGACCGCCGCTAAGGATATGATGAAGGAAGAAGCCCAACCGGAGGAAGCGAAATGAGCGACTACCGAATCCTGAATACTCGCGCACCCCGGGTGGACGCCTTCGATAAGGTAACCGGCAAGGCGAAGTATACCGATGACCTATCTATGCCGGAGATGCTTTTCGGAGCTATCCTGCATAGTCCACAAGCACATGCCAGGATTGTCAAGGTAGATACTACTGAAGCGAAAAAACTCCCCGGTGTAAAAGCCGTCATTACCAGTGAAGATACAGAAGGAATCGCTTTCGGTGTCAGTCCCGCAAGGTACGATGAACAGATATTTGCTTCGGAAAGAGTCCGCTATGTCGGTGATGAAATCGCGGCAGTGGCAGCGGTAACTCCCGAAATTGCCCGTCAGGCTTTAGATCTGATCAAAGTCGAATTTGAAGAACTGCCATCAGTTCTGGATGCCCATCTGGCGATGGATGATGAGGCAGAACAGTTGCATGAACGCTACAAGAACAACATCGTCCAACAGGTGCATTGGGATTTCGGAGACGTGGAAGCTGCCCAAAAGGAAGCAGACGTCATTCGCACCGATGAACTGACCTCGAAAATGCAGGATGCTGCTTTTCTGGAACCACAATCTGCACTGGCAACATACGACCAGGGCTATTTGACCATGTACAGCTCCACCCAGGCGCCCCACTACATCCAACGCACTCTGGCGATGGCTTTGAGCTTGCCCCTGCATAAAGTCAGGGTGGTAAAGCCCGCCGTTGGAGGAGGATTCGGTCCCAAAGCCGCCTGTTCTTCTATGGAATTGGCCACCTGTCTGTTAGCTATGAAAACCGGCAAACCAGTGAAGATCACTTTCGATCGTGAGCAAGTTTTTCTGCATTCTCGGGCGCGCCACCAGTTCTTTCATAAAATGACCACCGGCGTAAGAAAAGACGGCACTATCTGCTTTTTAGAACATGAGGCTCTCTTAGACGGAGGCGCTTATTGCAGTTTTGGAATTGCTACTGTCTATTACGCCGGTTCGCTACTGGGTGGGCCCTACCGCCTCGAAAATATGAAGTACGATGGCTACCGGGTGGTAACAAACAAACCCGCCTGTGGTGCACAGCGTGGTCATGGAGCTGTCATAGCTCGCGCCTGTTTTGAAATACAGCTTGACAGAATCGCTGAAGAGCTGAATATGGATCCGGTCGAACTGCGCTTGAAAAACGTCCGCGAAGCCGGTGAAACCACCTGCAATGAACTATACCTGTCCAGTTTCGGGATGAAAGAAGCTCTTGAAGCCGTCCGCGACAGCGCTGCCTGGAAGAATAAGCGTGATGATCAACCTGATGGCAAGGGCATTGGTGCCGCCTGTGGATTTTTCGTTTCGGGTGCGGGTTATCCCATCTATTATTCCAAGACGCCTCACTGTACGGTCGTTACTAAGCTTAACGAAGTTGGTGGTGGTGTGATTGTGGAATCCGGTGCGGCGGATATCGGGCAGGGCAGCGACACCATGCTGGCGATGATCACCGCAGAAGTGCTGGGAATCCCTCTTTCTGACGTCAGAGTAATGTCCGGCGATTCGGATCTTGCGGTAGATTTGGGCGCTTATTCATCCCGCACCACGTTGATGACCGGTACTGCTGCTAAAGAGGCGGCTGAATCAGTTAAAGCACAGATTCTAGAAGTTATTGCTGACAAAACTGGCGCATCGATTGACGATCTTGATGTTATAGATGGGGAAGTTATCAATTCTAAAGGCGATTTAAATATAGAAGAACTTCGCCACGATTTCCGCATGGAGCATCGCGGTTTCCGGGGAATCGTAAAGAGCGGCAACCTCACCTTCAACGAAGCAGCCCGCGTCGCCTTTATAGATAAGGGCAGCATCGTGGGGACAGGAAAGTACAGTCCACCTAAACTTGGTGGGTCCTTCAAGGGAGCTGCTGTGGGTACCAGTCCCGCTTTCGGCTGCAGCGCACAAATTGCCGAAGTTGACGTGAATCTGGATACCGGTGAAGTTACGGTCGAAAAGATAACGGGTGCTCACGATTGTGGTTTCGCCATTAACCGCACCCAGGTCGAAGGACAGATGCAAGGTTCCATGATGATGGGCATGGGTGAAGCTCTGATGGAGGAGATCAAATACGACGAATGCGGCAGAGTGATTAACGCTAACTTAGCCGAATATAAAATCCCCACTTCGTTGGATATGCCGCCTTTGGAATCCATCATCATAGAGAGCCATGAACCGAACGGTCCTTTCGGCGCTAAAGAAGTGGGTGAGGGCGGAATTATGCCCACCATTCCCGCTATTCTAAATGCTATATATGATGCCACCGGCGTACGGATTAATGAACTTCCAGTGACGCCGGAAAGAATCAGAACTGCTCTACGTAAAGCAGGTAAGGTGAATAAATAATTAAATCAACTGAACGTTTCTATGAGGGCCAGAGAGGTAGCGCGGCAGCTTGCTGCCGCCTGCTACTAGCGGGGGCAAGCCCCCGCGCTACCTGATAACAAAATTAATTAACGACTATCAATCCCATATCACAGAACTTAATCTCAACATTAAATAAAACGAAATAATATCAAAATGAAAAAAATCGCAGTCATTCCCGGTGACGGGATAGGAATTGACGTTACTGAAGAAGCTATAAAGGTATTGGAAGCGGTTAAATCCGCAGGCGTGGATATCAACTGGGACACTTTCGATTACGGCGCCGATAAGTATCTGGAAACGGGGATAACTCTACCCGATGAAGAGGTGGAAAACTTCCGGGAGAACTACGACGCCATTTACATCGGCGCAGTGGGAGACCCACGCGTCCCGGATATGCATCACGCCAAGGAGATTCTCTTGGGTTTGCGCTTCAAGCTGGATCTCTACGTCAATTATCGTCCGGTGAAGCTCTATCAGGAATCTTTATGTCCCTTAAAAAACAAGACGATGGACGATATAGACTTCGTGGTATTTCGAGAGAATACCGAAGGTTTATATGCGGGAACAGGGGGAATCATAAAGCAGGGAACGCCTGATGAAGTAGCCATCCAGACGTCCATTAATACGCGCAAGGGAGTCGAACGGATAATACGCCATGCCTTTGAATATGCTAAGATGAGCGGACGCCCGCGCGTGACCATGTCCGATAAATCCAATGCCATGCGTTTTGAGGGCGATCTCTGGCAGCGTGCCTTCGCGGAAGTTGGGGAAGAATACCCTGATATTGAAAAGCAGCACTGGTACATAGACGCTTTGCTGATGCAGATGGTTAAGCGCCCGGAACAGTTTGAAGTCATAGTAAGTTGCAACATGTTCGGTGATATTATCACCGACTTAGGAGCTCAATTAGCAGGAGGAATGGGCTTGGCTGGATCGGGCAACATTCACCCGGGTAGAACTTCCCTCTTTGAGCCGGTTCATGGCAGCGCTCCCAAGTACCACGGCAAAGATATAGCCAATCCTCTGGCTGCTATTTTGACTGTGGGCATCATGCTGGAGCATTTGGGTTATCCTGATTGGAATACACGCATTGAAAATGCCGTCATCGAAGCCGTGAAAACCAACAACGTGCCGCGAGATTTAGGGGGCTCGTTGGGAACCAGTGCATCAGGTGATTATATTGTATCTCTGTTGGAAAGTTGAATTTGAAAAACATCGTAAATAAAGATAAACAACGGTTATTCCTTTGAGTCAAACAATTGCACAAAAAATATTCGCTCGGCATGCGGGTAAAGATACAGTAGAAACTGGCGAACTGGTCTTCGCTAAAGTCGATATGATACTGGGTACTGACGTCACTGTCCCACTCTCGGTGGAAGTGTTCCGGAGGATGGGAGCGAAAGAGGTCTTCGATCCTCGGAAAATAGTACTGGTCAACGATCATTTTGTCCCCGCCAAGGATCTGAAAGCGGCGGAACTGTCCAAAACCATGCGCGAATTTGCTCAGGAAATGGGCATCTTCAACTATTTCGAAGTGGGCAGATCGGGGATTTGTCACGTTCTGCTCCCTGATGAGGGCCTGGTCAAGCCTGGTGATCTGATTGTGGGCGCTGATAGCCATACCTGCACTTACGGAGCGTTAGGCGCTTTTTCCACCGGCATAGGCAGCACCGACATGGCGGCAGCCTGGACATTGGGCGAACTCTGGTTCCGGGTTCCGGATACCATTAAGTTAAAGGTTAATGGAAATCCGCCAAAATGGGTTGGCGGGAAGGATATTGCCATATATATTATAGGGAAATTGGGAGTTGAAGGTGCTCTTTACAAAGCCATGGAATTTTCCGGATCAACTATAGATAATCTGTCCATGGACGGACGCTTTACGCTGTGCAACATGGCTATCGAAGCTGGAGCAAAGGCTGGCATTGTCCCTCCGGATGACAAAACCGGTGAATTTATGCAAAGCTTCCCGGAGTTGATTTACGAACCTATGGTTCCCGATGATAATGCTGAGTACAGCGCCGTTTACAACTTCGATGTTTCGGATCTCCCGCTGCAGGTAGCCAAGCCGTACCTACCCTCCAATGCCGCACCGGTCGATGAAGTGAAGGGAAAAAAAGTTCATCAGGTTGTGCTGGGTTCCTGCACCAACGGACGCTTGAGCGACTTCAAATTGGCTGCTGAAGCTATGAAGGGAAATGCTGTACATAAGGATACCAAGCTGATAGTCATTCCCTCATCGAATGATGTATATCTTGAAATGATTGACGCCGGTTTAGTTACGACTTTCATTGAGGCAGGCGCCGTGGTAGGTCCACCCACTTGCGGACCCTGCATCGGTGGACACATGGGGGTTTTAGCCGAAAACGAAGTGGGTTTATATACTACCAACCGCAATTTCGTGGGCAGGAATGGTCATCAGACCAGCGAAGTGTACTTAGCTGGTCCCGCCGTAGCGGGTGCTACCGCAATAGCGGGTGAAATTGCGCATCCTGATGATATTTAATTTAAAGATTAGATCTGGCGAGGAGAGGGAAAATTGCAGGATATGGAAAAATTTTCAGAAAGCTTAGGAACCCAGATTAATTTAGCTGCCCGCTGGATGCGTTCCGCTCTTGAAAAGGAACTGACCGATGAGGGCATCACGCCTTCACAGTGGATGCTCATAATGGCGTTGGGTGAAAACGAACATCTGATGCAGACTGAATTAGGCAAGATCGTCAATATTGACAATGCCACCATTACGCGCAGTCTGGACAAACTCCAGGAGATGAGCCTGATCGTCCGCAATCAGGACAAAGATGACCGGCGAGCGCAGCATGTTTCTCTGACGGAGAAAGGGCACGAAGCCTATAAAGTCTGGAACACCATCGGCAGAAAGATCAATCAACACGCTTCCAAGTCCATCTCTCCTGTAGAGAAGAGAAGCCTGCTGAAATTGCTGGGGATGATTATTGATAATTTGAATGGGGCTGATATAGAGTAGGAATCATTTATTGAACTAAATCATCCATCTAATAATCTTACAATAACTTAAAGTTATGTCTAATATTAATAAGGGTATGATCTACGAAGACTATATCCGAAAAATACTTAAAAGAAGAAAGTTGCTACCACAGGAAGTTGGTGGGAATGACGCTGGATTTATTCATCATGGTGAAGCGTACTATTTGGAAGTGAAAAATAAGACAGCACCCGATTTCGGTCAAAAAAGACTTAAGTGGAATGAAGAAGAAGGATGGTATTGGGCAAAGGAAGATATTGTAACAGGACTCTATGATAGGTATAAAATTCTCAACGACATCAATCCAAAATTTATACCGAAGAGGCATTCGATTCTAGAGGAAGAAATTACTTTAAAAGATAAAATCTACAATCAAAAACAATTTGAAAAAGGCGGAATAAAATTAGGCGACCTGGATATTTTATATGAATATTATGCGCGAAAAGAGTGTTACTACATCCAGGTAGAAGGTCTTGGATTTTTTTATCTTGCTAGGGATGTTGCTAATTTGCAGGTCCCACAATTTTGTCCTGTATTAATGGCACGCCTTCGAGCTAAAACTCATCATTCAAGGCCAATTTATGCGTACAGTTTTTTTGTTGTCATTCAAACTAAGAAGAAACCAGAGAAATCACCATTTGACTTAGAAGAGAAAGTCGGATTATTCCCACCAATTAAACCTTAGCAGGAATTGCAAATGGACCCGAAAGTTTACTGTAATAAGTGCGATAATTTTCTAGATTCATATAGCGGATCACTGTTCGACCTCTCTTTTCTAGATCCGCCCTTTAATCAGAAGAAGGAATATTCCTTACATAATGACGATATGTTGTCCAGTGAATATTGGTCTTGGATGGAGAGAATATGTAAATTGATTTATAAGCACACATCAGATGGTGGTGCTATTTACTTCATGCAAAGAGAGAAAAACACAAAACATATTTTGAGTATCTTAGATAAAAGCGGATGGACTTTTCAGAACTTAATTATTTGGCAAAAAAAGACGTCTGCAGTGCCTGGAACTAAGCGATATGGGAAACATTATCAGGTTATCGCCTTCTATACCAAAGGGAAAAAGCCCAGAATATTTAATAAACTTCGTATAGACAAGCCTTTGTTAGTGACGCAACGGGAAGCTCGTCCCAATGGAGTTTTTGTAACCGATGTTTGGGACGATATTCGTGAACTGACATCTGGCTATTATGCTGGTGATGAACCATTGAGGCACAGAAATGGCGAAAGAGTTCATAAACAACAATCACCTGTTAAATTATTAACAAGAATAATCATTTCTTCGTCAAAGGTGAATGATTTAGTATTTGATCCATTTGTGGGAACTGGTACCACGTTGGTTGCAGCCAATCAACTGCATCGTAGAGCGATAGGAATTGAAGTCGATCCAGAAAACGTTGAGTTCATTAAGAGGAGATTGACAAATGTACGTAACGCTGATCTCATTTCAAAATTCAGGAAAGATTATCGACATACAAAAAATCTAGACGCAGTATGGCCTGTCGCAGATATGAAGCTTAAGAACGGAGAGAAAAGTACAAAGCAAATCTCAATAGAGATATAAATTTTATAGTACTGTACTCCTACTTAAATGATGAATAAAAAAAACAAATCGGAAATTTATCAAGGTAAACTATGAAAGGCACAGTCTTTAAATACGGCGATAACGTTGACACTGACGTCATCATACCGGCGCGCTATTGCACATCTTTTCATAAAGATGAACTGGCTCCTCACTGCTTGGAAGATCTGGATGAGACTTTCGCGTCTCGTGTCAAATCCGGTGACATAATCGTCGCAGGGAGGAATTTCGGCTGCGGTTCGTCGAGGGAGAATGCGCCTTTAGCTATTCTGGGTGCTGGAGTGGGAGCGGTGGTCGCCCAATCGTTCGCCAGGATATTCTACCGTAATTCCATCAACGTGGGTCTGCCTATTCTTGAATGTCCGCAGGCGGTGGAATCAACTGATGATGGTGATGTGCTATCCATCGACCTGGAGAAAGGGGAGATTGAGAATCTGACCAAAGGTGGAGTTTTCACTGCTTCGCCATTTCCGGAAAGCATCCGGCGGATAATAGACGTTGGGGGTTTGGAGGAGTACGTTCGAGGTAGAATTAAAGAGCAGACCGGGTAATAGAGGATTTGAACTTATACGGGCATCAAGTTTCCTGTGTTTTAATCTAAAGGGAATAGTATCATGAAATTCCGCGAACCAATTGACAAGTTGATTCATCAGGCGTCATATTTCACCAAGAAGAAGAATTTCCCTGCTCCCGAACGCATAAAAATCTACGATTCCACGCTGCGTGACGGTGAACAGATGCCCGGCGTGGCTTTCTCTCCCGGACAGAAATACGAACTCGCTGTAGCCATGTCTGACATCGGCGTGGACATAATGGATCTTGGATTTCCCATGGCCGCATTGTCCGACAGGCGCGCCCTCCAACTCATTGCCCGGGGAAAACGCGATGGTGAAATCCGGGAAGACCTGGAACTCCTGGTCATGTGTCGTTCCAATCCCAAAGACATCGATGTGACCATCCAGACGCTGGAAGAAATCGACATTGATATAAATGATATTACCTTCTTTATATTTACCTCCGGTTCCGACCTTCATCTGAAATATAAGGTTGGGAAGACCCTGCTGAAACTTATGGGCAAGGATGAATCGGAATGGCTGGATCAGCCGGTAGAATTCTACCGCGAAGCTAATCTGAAATTGATGACCGATGCCATCAAGTACGCCTGCGACAAAGGTGTAAAATCCATCGAATTTGGTGGAGAAGACGGCTCTCGCGCAAATCTTGACTACACCATAGAACTTGCCAAAGCGGGTTATGCGGCAGGTGGAACGCGCTACAGTTTTCCCGATACTGTCGGTTGTTTTACTCCCGAAGGCGTTGACTATTACATTCCGCGTATGGTCAAGGAATTCCCCGGGAAAGACCTGGTGGTTCATTTCCATAACGATTTTGGCTTAGCTGGTATCAACACCATACGTGCCATGAGCCACGGGATTAACGTGCCCACATGTACGGTGAACGGTATGGGGGAGAGGGCTGGCAATGCACCTCTGCATGAAGTGGTGGTTGGACTCAAACTGCTGTACGGCGTTGATTTGCCACATTTTAAATACGGAAAACTACGCGAACTTCGCCGCCTGGTGGAAGTGAATTCCGGGATTCCCGTATCCGCTCATGCGCCCATCATTGGTGAGGGAGTTTTCACGCATGAATCGGGTATCCATACTGCCGGGATGCTCATTGACAAGTCGATTTACCAGGTGATCGATCCTGAACTGGTGGGAGCTCAAATACGTTACGTATTCGGAAAACACAGTGGCGTTGCTGCCGTAAAGGCGGTGCTCGAAAAAACCATCTACCGGGAGGGATTGGAGAGAGATGGTGTAGAACTTAATCAGGAACTGATTGAGGCGGTGGCGCTTTTTGTTAAAGATGCGCGGCAGAAACGCACCAGGTCCGACAGTTTTGCCAACGTTACTGAAGCTTACTACCGTGAGTATCGTCAGTTAGGCATATCAGAACTAAGGCTGGTTGAGTTAGCTTCTACGATAGGAAGACTGATGAATGAGGGGCTATTCAAACCGAAGTTTGAAGATGGAAACAAATAATCTAAAATACACGGAGGAATCATGTCATTATCATGGCTGCCTCGCGAAGGTGGGCTGAAAGATCATGAGTTGTGGGGAGAAGAATGGTTTGGGACGGAGCCGCCCTGCATTCTCTACGAATTGCGCCCTGTTGTCGATCCCAAGGGTAATGAAGTTGAAGGGCTTTACAACGCCTGGATTATCCTCAATAACCCCAAACAGTATAATTCCTATACTACCGATATGGTCAAAGGGGTAATCGCGGGCTTCCACAAGGCGTCTATGGATCGCAGGGTTGTTGCGGCGGTTTTCACCGCGGCCGGAGACAAGGCTTTCTGCACCGGCGGTAACACCAAGGAATACGCCGAATATTACAGCAGCCGCAACGCTGAATACGGTGCTTATATGGATCTGTTCAACGGCATGGTGGACGCTATTTTGAACTGCAAGAAGCCGACGATATGTCGCGTAAATGGTATGCGCGTCGCGGGCGGACAGGAGATTGGCATGGCTTGCGACTTAGCTGTGGCGGCTGACACAGCCATTTTCGGTCAGGCTGGACCGCGCCATGGAAGTGCACCTGATGGCGGATCAACCGATTTTCTCCCCTGGTTTCTCACCATTGAGGACGCCATGTGGAATTGCATATCATGCGAAATGTGGTCCGCATATAAGATGAAGCGCTTAGGGTTGATCAGCAAGGTAGCGCGCGTAATTAAGGATGGTGATAAGTTTCTACCCAACCCCTCGGTCATCATCGATAAATATGTGGATGATGGTGAGATTGTTTATGGCGATTTCAAGCGTGATGAAGAAGCTAAAGCGGCGCGTGAATTTCTAAAAAGCGCTAACATTGATTTTACTTTGCTTGATAAGGAAGTAAACAAAATATGCTGGACCTTCACCAATCTCTTCCCCGGCTGCCTGATCAAATCCGTAGATGGTATCCGCATGAAGAAGAAATTCTTCTGGGATCAGACCAAATTGGCGAACCGGCACTGGTTGGCTGCCAACATGCAGGGCGAAGCATACTTAGGCTTCCATGCGTTTAACACCAAGAAGATCACCGGTCAGGGTACTATAGATTTCATCAAGTATCGGCAGTTGCTGGCTGAAGGTCATCCTGTGGACGAGGAACTCTTCGAGGCTGTTTTGGGTAAACCACAAGAGTAGGGTTGTTTTCACAGTTCGGAATCTCACTCGGCTATTAGCGCTTTGTCAATGTCCTTAGCAAACTTAAGGAATAGTTTCCATGAAGAGGGCGCCGGAATCACACGAGGTCGCTGAAAGCCCTTCGGTGATATTGGTAGCAGTCTATATTGTATTGTCTGCCTTCGCATTGACCTGGGCTATCGGCTGTTCCAAAGGGTCTTCCGGAGGACCTATAGGAGGCGTACAGTACAGTCTTAACCTGTCAATTTCGCCGACTTCGGTTTACGCAGATACCGGCACCGGTATGGTTTCCTGTTTCCTCACCAGCGATGGACTTGCGCTTGACGGCAAACCGATAGAATTTCGAGCTGCGTCAGAACCAACGTCAAATTCTACTTTAACTTCGTCATCAGTTTCGTTGTTCTCAAATGCCAACGGTCTGCAAGGGAACGTCTTCTATCATCCCAACGATTATGTCGGGGATACGGATACCATTTTCGCCGCTGCTTTTTCGGATTTCTTAGGTGGTGATACCCTTATATGGACTTCAACAGTTGTTAACATAATTCATCCTTAGTCTATGTCTAAAGCAGTAGTTCCGATAGTTCTGTTCCTTATGACGGTAATGCTTTCAGGGTGCACCGGCGCGAGGGAAACAGTGGGTCCTGACACGGGTATTCCACCCTTTGATCTGGATGTCAGTCCACCGATTATCACTCCCAGCACAAATGCCGTTTTATCACTGATACAAACCCTGCCACTTGATTTTCAACAACTTGATAACAAGTGGGCGTTGTTCAGTTCAGACTCACAATACGGTGGCTTCACGCCATTTGCAAATGTGCATGTTGATATCGCGGCTAACGGACAGGGGTATTTGGACCCTCAACCATGGTTTTTCTACGCTGGGCCCAATCCCCCGGACACTCTGGACGTTATAATTTACGCTCACGTTGCTACAGATCTTGGCGATACATTGGCCTGGAATTCCTGCATAATTCAGGTGGTCAGCGACTGAATATAAATATATAGAACACAGAAAGTATTATAAATATATGCGTAAATTCATATCGGGAAATGAGGCGGTAGTTGAAGGCGCCTTGATAGCAGGCTGCCGTTTCTTCGGTGGTTACCCCATAACGCCGTCATCCGAAATCGCCGGCCATCTGTCCACGCGCTTGCCGCAGATTGGAGGTAAATACATTCAGATGGAAGATGAGATCGGCTCTCTTGCAGCGTGCATCGGGGCTTCTCTGTGCGGTGAGAAAGTAATGACTGCCACTTCCGGTCCCGGTTTATCCTTGATGCTGGAAAACGTAGGCATGGCTATCATGGCGGAAGTACCCTGCGTTATTGTGGACGTCCAGCGGGGTGGTCCTTCCACGGGACTCGCCACCAAAGTCGGACAGGGAGACGTGTTCCAGGTGCGCTGGGGTTCGCACGGTGGTTATCCGGTCATAGCGTTAGCTCCTTCGACCATAGCCGAAACGGTTGAGATGACCATCGAAGCTTTCAACTTAGCAGAGAAGTACCGTGTGCCCGTATTCCTCATGACCGACAAAGTGATAGGTCACATGCGCGAGGACGTGGATCTTGAATCCTTTGCCGGCTATCCCATAATCAACAGAAAAGTAGCGCCACCGGATGGTGAGTTCCTGCCTTACCGAGCGGAAAACCTCACGGACGTTCCGCCCATGTCGCCTTATGGAGGGCTTCATGTTGTGCGCGCCTCATCGACCACGCATGATCAGCGAGGCGTGCCCACTCCCGATCCGGAAAAGATAACCTTTAAAAATTCACGTCTGTACCATAAAATTCAGGATAAAGCAGGTGAGATCTGCCGCTGGGAAGCGGACCTAATGCCCGGCGCGGATAGTCTTGTGGTATCTTTTGGAATATCCGCTCGCAGTGGGAAACAGGCAGTTGTGGAAGCCAGAGCGAGCGGGATGAAGGTCAATTTCCTGAAAATTCTAACACTCTGGCCCTTTCCTGAAGAAGCGATCTCAGAAGCGGCGCGAGGGGTTAACAAAGTTGTCGTTCCAGAATTGAACTGGGGACAGGTAGCACTGGAAGTGGAACGAGTTCTGGGGGCTGACGTCAATGTGATCCGCGTTAATAAGACCGATGGAACCATTATATGCCCTGAAGAGATAATCCAAGTCTTGAATGATGCGGCTGCTTCATAAACTGATTTGAACTAAGTAATGCTATGTCTATCTTCAACTACATAAACGAAGCTAAATTGCCAACCTTCTGGTGTTCCGGCTGCGGGCACGGGGTGATAATCAAAGCGCTGGCGGATGCTTTCGACCAGTTAGAGTTAGCGCTGAATGAGATAGTGGTGGTTACCGGAATCGGCTGTTTCGGCAGGTCAGATGATTATTTCATGACCAACGCGCTGCATACCTTGCATGGTCGCGCCATTGCCTACGCTACCGGCGTCAAGTTAGCCAATCCTGAATTGACAGTAGTAGCCTTGATGGGTGATGGAGACGCCGCTTCCATTGGCGGCAACCACCTGATCCATGCCGCCCGCCGGAATTTAGGCATTCTGGCATTGTGCGCCAACAACCGCAATTACGGCATGACCGGCGGACAGTATTCACCCACTTCCCAATTCGGAGATCGCAGTTCGACTTCGCGGTACGGTCTGCCGGAATCTTCATTTGACTTAAGTGCTCTTGTACAGGCAGCAGGAGCTTCCTTCGTCGCCAGGACTACCGTTTTTCATTATAAAAATCTGGTAAAGTATCTGAAGAAGGGTATAAATAAGGGCGGTTTTGCCTTTGTTGAAGTCATGGAACCGTGTCCTACCATGTACGGCAAATTCAATCAATTGGGCTCTGCTGGTGATATGGTACAACAGATACGTGATGAGGTCGTCCCGGTATCCAGATGGAAGCCCGGATCCGATAAATCTCCCATCGGCATTTTATGTGAAAGAGACATGCAGGAATATTGCCGTGCTTATGACGATGTGATCCGCAAAGCGGGAGGTTTTGATGGAGATTAAATTATGCGGAGTTGGCGGGCAGGGATTGGGTTTTGCCGGACGGATTTTAGGCGAAGCAGCGATTGAATCCGGGTTGCACGCTGCTATGACCACCTCATACGGAGTGGAATCCCGTGGAGGTATGTCAACGTCTGATGTGATTATCGACAAAGATACTATACATTTCCCTGAGGTACGCAAACCTGACGTGTTACTCATTATGGCTGAAAAAGGATTGAAGGCAAATCTGAACGGCGTGCATGCGGATACATTGGTAATCTTTGACCCGGGAACCGTTACTGAAGAGATAAATTCACCAGGGAAAAAACAGCCATTTCACTTTCTGAAAATGGCGCTTAAGGAATTCAACAATCGAGAAGCTGCTACGATCATCGGAATTGGTGCACTGGTGAAAATAACCGGCGTTATTTCACAAAAAGATATGGTCAACGCCATGAAACGCTGCTTACCAGAGAAAGCCCACAAACATAATCTCAAAGCTTTTCAGTTGGGTTTTGATCTGCCGTGAAAACGGAACGTTACAACCGGTTGATCCAGCTTGAAGGGATCAGTCATGAGGGATTGGAGAAGCTGAAACAGACCCGCATAGCGATTGTCGGTTGTGGTACTTTGGGCAGCATATATTCTCTGAGTGTAGTCCGTTTGGGCGTTGGATTTGTTCGCTTGATAGATCGGGATATTGTGGAGGAGCATAATCTGTCCACACAGCTGCTCTTTCAAGAAGATGATTTGGATGTTATTTCGCCGAAAGCGATCATCGCAAAAAAGAGACTGGAATCGATAAACCCGTATTGCGAGGTAGAAGCCTGCCCTTCTGACTTGACATATAAGAATGCGGAAACACTGTTAGGTAATGTTGATTTGATCTTCGATGCTACCGATAACTTTGAGACTCGCTTTTTAATAAACGATTTTTCCCTGAAGTACGGAATTCCCTGGATCTATACCGGAGTTGTCGGTTACCGTGGTGTAACAATGCTTATCCAGCCGGATCGTTCCGCTTGCCTGCGTTGTATGATGGAAGAGCCGCCTGAAACCGGGGAGCTTCCCACCTGCGAAACCGAAGGTGTCTGGATTGCTGCTGCAGAGGTAATAGCTGGCGTGGGACTTACTGAAGCGGTAAAGCTGACTACCGAAAGGGAAGTTGACAGCACTTTGCAGGAACTTGATCTCGACACTGGTAAATGGACGAAGATAAGGGTAAATAAAAATCCTGATTGCCCTGCTTGTGGAAATCACGATTTCAGCTTCCTGGATGGACACATCCAGAATAAGGCGACTTCACTATGCGGGCGGGATGTCGTTCATATTGAATCTCAGCAGGACGAAAACCTGAACCTACTCGCAATTGCCGAACGCTTGCAGTCGTCTTATACCGTTGCAGTATCGGATGATTTGCTGAAGTTGAACATCCCGGAAGGCGAAATCTTCCTCTTCAGGGACGGACGCGCCTTCGTCAAAGGGACGTCAGATCCAGCCCGGGCTCGAGCGCTTTACAACAGATACATTTCTATGTAACATCAGATTGACTCATGCGGACTAATCCATTCTGGTTCATCTTTTACAATATAGTAGTCATCCCGCTACTCTATGTGGCAATTCAGGTCACCCGTCCCTTTAACGCCAAGGTCAGGAAAGGGATACAGGAGCATAAAGGGCTTTTTAAGAAGTTAGCTGATATTAAGAACGAAATCGATTCAGGACGCCGGGTTGTGGTAATGCACTGCGCTTCAGCGGGAGAATTCGAGGCTGCTCGTCCGGTATTAAAGAAACTGCGCGAGGAACTTACCGATGTCCATCTCCACGTAACTTATTTTTCTCCATCCGGTGGAAAACCGATTTCCCAAGCTGATGAAGTGGATTCCAGCAGCTATCTTCCCTTTGATGATATGCTGTCCGCCAAACGTTTTTTCAGCATATTAAAGCCTGTGGCTTTTCTCATCGTCAAGCATGACGTCTGGCCCAATATGGTCTGGGCTGCTTCTAAACAGAACGTGCCTGTCGTCTGGATCAATGCCAACCTGCATGAAAGAAGCAAGCGGTTGGGATTATTGGCGCGTGGATTGAACCGCAGTTTTTTAAGTGGCATAACCGGCATCCTGACAGTTGGGGATGCTCATGCCTGTAGGTTGGCTACATTGGTCAGCCCTGAAAATATCGAAGTTATCGGTGATTCGCGTTATGACCGCACTTCCGAGCGCATGCAGCAGGCGCAATCCGATGCGGATAAGGGACTATCACTATCCTGGACAGAAAATAAGAGGGTGATCATAGGTGGTAGCACCTGGGGTCCGGATCAACGGATGCTCATACCGGCTTATGCTACTCTCAAGAAAGAATATGCGGATCTCTATTTAGTTTTAGTGCCCCACGAACCTAATCAGGATTTTTTAGCAGACACCGAATACTACCTTCACGGATTTGGATTGCGACCGGTGCGGTATTCACAAATGAACGGAAACCTGTCTTCATCAGACGTTCTCATCGTGGATAAAGTTGGCATTTTAGCAGCGCTCTATCGAATTGCCTGGGTGGCTTACGTGGGCGGCGCTTTTGGTGAAGGCGTTCATTCAGTGCTCGAACCAGCGGTGTACGGTCTTCCCCTGTTTTTTGGTCCGCGGTACTATATGTCTTACGAAGCCGAATCCTTAGTGCAGGATGGAGCTGCGTCTGTGGTTAATTCACCTGATGAAATGGAAAGACAACTTCGCGTATTCTTGGAAGATAAGTCATCATGGCAGAGGGCAGCGGATATTTCGGATAGAATCACCAGAGCTGGTTTGGGAGCCACCGATAAGATCGTTCGATATGTGGTGAGTACTTTACAGAACCAGGTGGGAGCCTCATGAAAGTACTGTACTTTGACGCTTACTCCGGCGTAGCTGGAGACATGATATTGGCCTCCCTATTTGACCTAGGGGTTGACTTCAAGCAGTGGCAGCAGAAGTTATCCGGTCTCTCGGTTGGCGGTTACAAAGTCAATATTAAGAATACCAAGCGCCATTCCATTAAAGCCCGGCAGGTTATTATCAAGGTAACCGAAAAGCAACCGAAACGGCATCTCGCAGACGTGCAGAAGATTATCACTTCAAGTGACCTTTCTGATTATGTGAAGGAAAATGCGCTGAACATCTTTGAAATATTAGCGCATGCTGAAGCTGAGGTTCACGGCTGCGGTGTTGAAGAAGTTCATTTCCACGAAGTGGGCGCCGTCGATGCCATTGTGGATATTGTGGGAACCTGTATAGCGCTGGAAATGCTGAAGGTAAAACGCATCTATTCTAGCCCTGTCGGAGTGGGGAAGGGGCTTTCCAAGAGCGCACACGGTCCCATGGCGCTACCTCCTCCCGCTACGCTGAAGATTTTAGAATCGTGCCCGCTAAAGTTTCACGATATAGAGGGTGAATTAGCTACACCCACCGGTTCAGCTATTATCAAAGCTTTAGCTGTTTTCGATACACTGCCGGAGGCTTTGTCTCTGTCCGGAACCGGTTATGGTGCAGGGTCTAAAAAGATAGCTCAGATTCCCAATGTTCTGCGATCACTGTTGCTTCAATCAGTCGGCAAGGGGGAAATAGACCGAGCGCTCCTGATAGAAACCAACATAGATGACATGAATCCGGAAATGTATCCGTATGTCATAGAAAAGCTTTTAGGAGCAGGCGCGATGGATGCTTTCTTAATTCCTGTCATAATGAAGAAGGGTCGTCCGGGTTTAGTTCTTTCCGTTTTATGTGATCCTGAAGAGAAGGAGACAATCGTTGATATAATATATTCGGAGACGAGTACCTTGGGCATACGAATTTCTTCAGTTGAGAGGTTGAAACTCGCCCGAAAGGCGATAGTGGTAAAAACGCCTTTCGGAGATATTAAAGGTAAAGAAGCCGTCTGGAAAGGCAAAATTCGCCGTACTCCCGAATTTGAATCTTGTAAGGAGATCAGTGAGAAGGCAGGCGTTCCGCTGGGGGAAATTTATCAGGCGTTTTTCTCATCACTGTCCTCTGATAATTAACTTTCGATCGGTCCTTCTGCCTCATTTTAAATTTCTACGTCGATAGAAAGATTTTTTTGACTCAACAATCCAGGTATAACCACCGTATAATTAAGCAAGAGGGGCAGAATACTTAATATAAAGCTTGCATTTTTCAGCGAGTTTTTTTTCATTCTTCCACATCAGGAAAATCACGGAGCAATATATGGCGCAAAAATTCATCTACAACTTTGGCGATGGCAAAGCGGAAGGTTCTGCTGGTATGAAAGACCTCTTAGGTGGCAAAGGCGCAGGTTTAGCTGAAATGTCGAATCTGGGTTTGCCTGTACCTCCTGGTTTTACCATCACAACAGATGTATGTACTTACTACTATGAACATAGCTGGAAATACCCTGCCGGATTAAAGGAAGACGTCGGCAAAGCACTTGAACGAGTCGAGAAAATCTTGAAGATGGGCTTCGGAAATTCCCAAAATCCCCTTCTAATTTCCGTTCGTTCAGGAGCTAAGGTATCCATGCCTGGCATGATGGAAACTGTACTGAATATAGGACTTACAGAAAAAACCATCCCAGGTCTAATAAAGAAAACCGGCAACGAACGGTTCGTCTATGATGCCTACCGCAGATTGATCCAGATGTATGCCGACGTGGTCATGGAGAAAGCCAACGGCTTCGAACCTGAGGAAGGTCAGGGTGTGCGGGAGAAAATGGAACGCTCGTTGGCTATCCTCAAACAGAAACGGGGTTACTCATCGGATACTGACCTGACCACCACTGATATGAAAGAATTGGTAGTACGGTTCAAGGCTATCGTCCATGCAGTATTGGGGATACCTTTTCCTGATAATCCACAGGAACAGCTCTGGGGAGCTATCGGAGCAGTCTTTACGTCCTGGGAAGGAAAACGCGCCATCTCATATCGCCAGATACACGATATCCCGGGGGAATGGGGAACGGCTGTAAACATACAAAGCATGGTCTTCGGCAACATGGGAGACGATTCTGCTACAGGCGTCGCCTTCACTCGTAACCCGGCTACCGGTGAGAAGAAGTTTTTCGGGGAATACCTGATAAATGCTCAAGGAGAGGACGTTGTCGCCGGAATTCGTACGCCCTGTAGGTTAACCATTGAAGGATCCAAGGAGAAAGCCAGTAAGAATCATAAGGCGGGGAAGAAAACAGCAGGTCATTATCCACCTCTTCAGGAAGTCATGCCGCAAGCCTTTGATGAGCTCGTTGAAGTCTATAAGAAACTGGAAATCCATTACCGGGATATGCTGGACATAGAATTCACCATCCAGAATGAGAAACTATGGATGCTGCAAACACGCGTCGGGAAACGCACAGCGACAGCAGCCATCAAAATCGCCGTTGACATGGTAAAAGAGGGTCTGATCACTAAGGAAGAAGCTATCCTGCGCATCGACCCTACTTCTTTAGATCAGTTACTTCATCCCACCATTGACCGTAAAGCGCCCGTTAAGGATCTGACGCGGGGGTTACCTGCATCGCCGGGTGCTGCCACCGGACGCGTAGTTTTTTCTGCCGATGATGCCGTCACCTGGTCTGAATCACCTAACGATGATAAGAAGGCGGTGATATTAGTCAGGAATGAGACCAGCCCCGAAGATATCCACGGAATGAACGTGGCGAAGGGGATTTTGACAGCTCGCGGTGGAATGACCTCTCACGCTGCCGTAGTAGCTCGAGGCATGGGTAAATGCTGCGTTGCAGGCGCTGGAGCTGTCATGGTTAATTACGAGAAACGGCAGTTTAAAATAAAGGACACTGTCATAAAGGAAGGCGATTGGATCACCCTTGATGGTTCTACAGGTCGCGTGATACTGGGAAAAGTGAAGACAGAAAAACCTTCGCTTTCGAAGGAATTTGAAGAGTTGATGTCCTGGGCGGACCGTTCGGCCAGGCTTAAGGTGAGAACTAATGCGGATACACCGAAGGACTCTGTTATTGCCAGGAATTACGGTGCACAGGGTATAGGATTATGCCGCACCGAACACATGTTCTTCGAGGGAGATCGCATAAATGCCGTGCGCGAGATGATTCTGGCTGAAGACGAAACCGGTCGCCGCATTGCTTTAAATAAGTTATTACCCATGCAGCGTAGTGATTTCGAAGGCATCTTCGAAGCTATGGACGGTCTGCCGGTTACCATCAGGACACTTGATCCTCCCCTGCATGAATTTCTGCCTCAGGACGACAGGGAAATTGCGGAACTTGCAGCCAAATCGGGAATATCTGCTGAAACCCTCAAAGTGAAAGTTCATAACCTTCACGAGATGAACCCGATGTTAGGGCATCGTGGTTGCCGTTTGGGAATTGTCTATCCGGAAATTACTGAAATGCAGGTGCGAGCTATCTTCGAGGCGGCGGCTAACGTCATGAAGAGAGGGATAAAGCCAGTCCCTGAAATTATGATACCGCTGGTCGGTCATGTCAATGAACTAAAGATTCAGGCTGATATAACCAGAAAAATCGCTGATCAGATAATGAAGGAGACGAATGTTAAAATTAGCTATCTGGTTGGAACTATGATAGAGCTGCCCCGCGCTGCTCTGACCGCCGATCAGATCGCCGACGTGGCGGAATTCTTCAGCTACGGTACGAACGACTTGACCCAGACCACCTTCGGTTTTTCCCGTGATGACGCGGGTAAGTTCCTGCCTGAATACATAGATAAGAAGATTCTCAGGCATGATCCCTTCCAGGTGTTGGATAGAAAGGGAGTGGGGCAGTTGATTAAGATAGGAGTGAAGAAGGGGAGGCAGACGAGACCGAAGCTTAAGGTCGGAATCTGTGGTGAACACGGCGGTGAACCCTCATCGGTGGAATTCTGCCATGAAGTGAAGCTGGATTATGTTTCCTGTTCACCATTCCGGATACCTATCGCCCGGTTAGCTGCAGCGCAGGCGGCGTTGAAGGCGAAGTAAGGGTAAGAACTAGATCTACAACCTTTTACATTGATGGGGCACTCCGTGTGCCCTATTTTTATTAAAAGAAGTTTTTTTGATATTCCTGTTGACTTTGAATATAGTTTTTCTTATATTTATTCAGGTTTCATATCAGCCCACATTTACACAAGATTACTTAGAAAGGACAATCTGACAGATGAGTGATAATCCCTGGCCATTTAAGCCAGATCATATTACTAATGATAGAGAGGATATATTAAAGGGAACTGGGATCATCTCCAGTAATCATCTGAAAGGAATTCTGACTCCGCTTGCCAACCAAATAGAAAAGCCAGTTTCAATGATGGAATTCCCTGTTAATTCGAAGGAGATGCCATTTCGGACGCGGATAACAACCCATGATTATCAGGAAAGCGCAGCATGTATGAAGTTTCGTTATGAAACCGATGGAGTTCACTGTAGTCGGGTAGAAAATAAAATAGCAAATCTGTTCCGAAATCTAAGTGAATCAAAGTTCAATGTGCAAATACATGAAAGGATAAAACAAAGTAAAGAATTAGATAAGTTTTATGAAGATAAGGATTTCCAATTCGTGATTACAAGATATGAAAGTCGCATCATTGGTATTACTAATTGTCCAATATTGGGATACTCAGTCCTTGTCTTTCCTGTATTTTTTCAGAAAAGAGTTATAGGTATAATTTATGTAGGGCAATTATGCCCTGATTACAGATTAGAAGCTATCGAGAGAATTCAAAAAAAAGCTATTAAAAAATACGGAAATGAAATTCCAGACATCCTCTCACTACATAAGAAATGGGTAAAAAATAATAGGCCTGTTCTCAGTGGTGCTTTATTTAACAGGTTAAAGCGAATTGCAGTAAATGATGTAAAAAAAATGGAGGATATTCTAGAGAAAGAAAATGAGAAACAAATCCAGGAATATATTACATTTGTTGTCAGAAGGAGTATACGTGACTTTCATCAGGGTATATTGAGTTTAAAAGCAGAAAATCGTACTGGTGATGAAGGTCTAAAGAATCTTTGGGCGATTGTTAGTGAACGTATTGAAAAAATAAGGAGTGGTTTTCAAGTAAGAAATATTCATATTTTCGGAACAATAACTGACCAGAAAGACATGCCCACAAAACTTCCAATAGCTGCATCAGCGGGTGTTTTACCGAATAAACTGAGAAATTCAATTGAGGAGATTAATTATAATCTTGATAAAATCCCCGAGGACATGTCTGCTGATCGCTTGCATAGCGTAAAGTATCCTATGATTCTTGAAGGTATCCCAGGGCTTAGCACAGATGATAAATGTAATAATTTCATTCGAATTCTGCCCGCTTCACCTTCACCTTTAAGTACGATAGTGATTTGGATAGGATTTGATACTAAAATATGGAATCCAAATAATCCAGAGGATAAATATAGAGGGTGGGAAATTGATCGAAATATGCAGATCCTTTATTCTCTGGTGGCCACTACTCATTCGTCAATTTTAGCTGCAACTGCGAAGAACAACTTAGAGAGGGCATTACGTATTTTTGGTCATGAATTGGGACAGTTGACCGCTGGTCTTGACTGGCTTAGATTAACGTATCTATCCAGTGTGGAGAAAATGCAAAAGTTGTCAGCCGATAAGTTACAAGTAATCAACCGTGATGTTGATGGATACCTCAAGCAGACACATTTCCTGTCAACACAAGCGAGGATGAGTCTCGAAATTCCCAAGCCCAGTAAAACTGAATTCCACGCATTCGGTGAATTCTTATTCAAATGGAAACATACTTATCGTATGGAGGCAGAAAAGAAGAGCCTCTGGTTTGATCTGAATTATCCTGAAGCGGATGATCCTGAACGACCACCTGTCTATGCCGATCCCATCCTGCTGGAACAATTAGTATATAACCTGCTGAATAATGCGGTTAAATATTGTCATAGAGGAACTAATATTCTGATCGATTGTAGGAAACAGGCCACTCATCCATCTAGTCCACACATTCTTACAGTAACAAATTTTGGCATAAAAATCGAGGAAGGAGAAGCACCCTATAGACTTTATTACCGTAGTAGCGACGTTTCAGGAGAGGAAGGTCAAGGTATAGGCCTTTACCTTGCTAAACAAATTGCTACCTCTCATGGTGGATCAATTGGACACTCTTGTACAGAGATATCACCATATAATGTCCCTTTGATTAGAGCTTATATAGATGAGGAATTTGATGGAAATGATGGCGAATTGGCAGATCTTTTGATAAAAAACTATAATGAACTTAATAAATTTAATGAGTATGACGAAGTAGTTGCCAAATATTTCAAAACGAAAACAATAAGGTATTCAAAACCTACTATTGGTACTTTGAAATCATCCATAAATGAACCAACTTATAAAGTAACATTTACGGTTACTATCCCCGCCAAGATGAAGGAGAAAAAATGAACATTCTAACACTGGAAAATCGCGGATCAGTCTCATTCTATATGACTGATTATCTGCAGAAAGAGGGCCATGAGGTTTTTGATGCTTACAATACGGGAGATGCACAGAGTATATGGGAATCGGATAATTACAGGATTGACTGTATGATAGTTGACCTAAATGTAATTCCAGTTGGTTTTAGTACAGAACAAAAAAAACGATCCCAAGATGGTCTCTTGGCCGGTTGGGTTTGGCTGAGTGATTACGTTCTTACAAAGGATGCAACCATGAGAAAGCGTACTATAATTTATTCAAGGTACATAAATGATCTCAGAGAAGATGTGGGAGACGAAAAATTGGAAGGTATTCGTCTTGTCCCTAAGAGTGATTCCGCAAGTACTGCAGAACAGATTATTAGACATATACAGGCAATTGATAATATGTTAGAAAGGAAGAGAAATGGCTGATAAAATGAAATTCAAAGACATGCTCATTTTAGAAACAAAGAAGATACCCAAGTTCAAATATATTATGGAAGGATTAGGGTATACCCTGTTGATAATAAGTTTCGTTATTGTCTTGTTTATTAGTACCTTAGCGATACTTTCTGGATATGGTAGTCTTCGCCTGGCTAATGACATGGTAGAACAAACTTGCCTTCAAATATCAGATATAATTAATAAAACTGCAGATGTGACTGGTGGCAAATTGACATCCGCGGATTCAACGTTTATCGAAAATTCCCTTCATCGTCTTGAATGTAATACCAAAGGTTTACTGGATTCAAGTACAATTGCTTTTCTGTTTCAATTATTCACGTTCATATTGGTGTCTGCTGGAATTTATCTTCTCACTCAATCTCAAAAGAACTTAAGGAATGCAGAGAAAATGGCGAGAACTACCAAGAAGTTCGTCACAACTATCACTGCTAGCTCTGCAATTGAAGGCTACCTAACACTCACATATCACGGTAGTTGGAAATTACGTGGTGAAACCAATGCAGAAATCAGAGGAAATGTTGAAGACTACCTCAATGAACTTAAAGCGAGTTTAGATCGGTTAGATAAGGAGAGGATGGGTATTGAATTCTATCAACATAAGTCTTTTGTTGACAGGGTAGTGGATATAAGAAATAATATAAAGTGTATGCATTCAGATAATAAAGAATATTGCGGGGGATTTGAGGCGATAATTGAATCATGTCACAAAATTCTCCACGATTCTGGTTTTGTGGGAAGATATGACGCTCTAAGAGACGCCCTTCCCGATTATCCAAACTGAGCTTACCTCAACAAATCCAAATTTCTCCAGTTGTTCGTTGATACTTCCTTCCATCCCCCCACCCAATCCCCCCTCCTTTTCACTTGACTTTTGGTTCTCTTTTTCGCACATTTAAGTTTCAAGATTAATCCGGTGGAAAGCAGATAAAAGGTGATAAAACAATCTGATCAGCCTCTCCTGCAAAATATTGAGATTACTCAAGTAATTCCCTGTCTGGCTGATCCGAAAAAAATACGCTTCACCGCAGATTTCCAGCAGGATGTGTCCGACGTCTTTCCTTATCTGAATACCGTGGTGAAGTCTGCCATATACAACCATGCCGGAAGGACTCTAACAATTCGCAAGGATGGGCGGTTAATCACGCTGCATTCCAAGCATGTTTCTGCAGCCAAGATAAATGGTCTGGAGGATGCGCAAGAGACCGTCAACTGGCTGGTTAAACTGATAAACGACTGCCACCTCAAGCAATCGACCATCAATCCAAATTACGATCGCAGAGACCGTTTGACGGTTCTGGATATTGTCAGATTGCTTCCAGGAACCAATTGCAAGAAGTGCGGTCAACAGACCTGTTTATCTTTCGCAGCTCTGTTAGCATCTGAGAATGCTTCAATCGCAGCTTGTAGAGACATTTTCATGCCTGATTTCCGCGACACAAGATCGGAAATATTGGCGCTGCTGCGCGCCAGCGGATACGTTGTGCCTGATACATTTAAATAAAGGTTAAAGTGCGAGATTCGTATGCACATACCTGATGGTTTATTAGATACTAAGACATGGGTCAGCATGTCTCTGATCTCCGGTGGAATTTTAGCCGGAGCGTTAAGAGGCTTAAAGCGCGACCCACTTCTGCAGCGCATTCCCGTGATCGGCATGACTGCTGCCTTCGTTTTCGCCGCGCAAATGCTCAATTTTCCGGTAGCTGGTGGGACTTCGGGGCATTTTATGGGTGGAGTCTTCTGTTGTATTTTGTTAGGTCCCTGGACTGGATTCATCACCATGTCCCTGGTATTGACAATTCAGTGTTTATTGTTTCAAGATGGAGGCTTGACAGCTTTAGGTGCTAATATATTCAATATGGGATTAATCGGATCGGTAGGCGGTTTTTATTTGTACTTTTTCTTCCGCTTACTGTTCTGGGGCGACCGCACCCGGCCTGTAGCTTATGCCTTCGCGTCCTGGACGAGCGTCATGCTGGCGGCAGCTTTTGCAGCAGTTGAGCTATCAATTTCGGGGACAATCAAATTGTCGCTGGGATTACCTGCTATGTTAGGTTCGCACGCTTTGATCGGTCTGGGTGAAGCTTTCATAACGGCGAGCGCATTGGCTGCAATATGGCGTGTAAAACCGGAATTCATGACCATGCAGAAGTTTTGATGTAGAATGAAACGAGTACTGCCTTTCTTAGTAATAGCCTTGGCTATAGCTGGACTGATTTCTCCCTTCGCTTCATCGTTCCCAGATGGTTTAGAGAGAGTGGCAGGTGACCACCATTGTGATTCTTTAGAAGTCGAGCCTTGCGTTGACTCTCCATTCCCTGATTATTCCGTACCGGCTCTGGGACAATCACGCTGGTCAACAGGAATCGCCGGACTGGTAGGTACATTAATCTGTTTCGGGGTTCCATTCATACTGTACTTCTTCCAGAGAAAGTGATCCCTTGCACCATTCCTACATCGATAAATACGCCCGTCATAACAGTCCTCTGCACCGGCTCGATGCGCGCACCAAGATCATCTCCAGCATTCTGTTTGTCGTACTGATCGCGGTGACCCCATCGCCGGGGAGTGTTTTTCTCACTGTCGGTGCATCAATTCCTCTTTTTCTCTGCTTCATCGGTCGCATCCCTATTTCATATCTTCTGATAAGGTCGTTGATAATTATCCCATTCGCTGGTTTTGCGGCGCTGTCTTATGCATTCAGTTCCTCCTCTGACGATATTCTATGGCAGTGGGGACCTTTACGTCTCTCCTCAGAAGGTATGTCAAACGCATTGATCCTGCTTTTACGTTCGTGGATTGCAGTTTCCGCAATGATACTCTTAGTGAACACCACTCCCTTTGACAGCCTGCTAAAAGGAATGCGCCGACTGAAAGTGCCAGCTCTGTTCATCATGCTGCTTTCGTTCTTCTATCGCTTTTTATATCTACTCTGGGACGAAGTTGAACGCATGCAGCGAGCTCGCAATATGCGCTATTATGGTGGATATTGGAAGCGGCAGGTTGGTATAATGGGTAGTATGATAAGTTCTCTGTTCCTGAGATCCTTTCAGCGTGCTGAGATGGTTCAGTTTGCTATGATAGCACGCGGCTGGAACGGTGAAATAAAGTTGCTGCCCGCTTTTCCCCTGCAGAGAAGGGACCTCATGGTATTACTTTCGATGATAATCTGTTTGGTTGGTTTATGGCTGCTGAGAACATTTTAGAAGTTCCCGCTCTGGAAGTGAAGAATTTCGCCTTTAGGTATTCGGACGGCACTGAAGCTCTGGCGGACATTAATTTCAGTGTGAAGGCGGGTGAAGCTTTAGCGGTAATAGGACCCAATGGAGCTGGCAAGAGCACTCTGCTGCTCTGTTTAGCCGGACTTCTTCACGGCAGCGGTCAGGTGTTGATCGAAGGTGAGGAGATGACAACTGATAACGAGAGGACTCTGCGCAGGAAGTTGGCTTTGGTCTTTCAGGATCCCGACGATCAGCTTTTTATGCCTACCCTTGATGAGGATGTTGCTTTCGGGCCCGCTAACATGGGATTGAATGAAGAGGAAGTCCAGGCGCGTGTGAAGAACGCTTTGACTCTGATGCGTCTATGGGAAAAACGGAAGCGTCCTCCGCACCATTTAAGCTTCGGTGAGAAGCGGCGCGCGGCTCTGGCGACTGCCATCGCTCAGAGAGCCCGTATTTTACTGCTGGATGAGCCCACCAGCAATTTAGATCCCGCTTCCCGGCAGGAACTGATGGACTATCTTTCTGCCTATACAGAGGCACGGATAATAGCCACCCATGATTTGGAATTGGCGCGCCATGTCTGTTCCAAATGTATATTGATATCATCCGGGAAGCAGATTGCATCAGGCGATATTAATGGCATTCTTACCGACAAGACGTTGCTGAACCAACATCGATTGGCGGCCGGGTGATAACTCTCAAATTCATTCTGGTATGATCAAACACCTCAGCAATCCAAAAATATCTTGGTTTTTTACGTAAAATATGTTATATTAACATTTTCACGGCAATCACGTAAAGTGCTAATCCGGAAATACCATGGCTGATTCACAATATACATTCTCTAAGCACATCGGTGCATCGCTGATAGCTGGACTTTTGTTCAGTCTCGCTGTGGGATTCATCTTCAATCTGAAGATGATCGGCATAAATGAGGGACTACATACCTTCCGATATGCTTACCCGTTTACTCTCAACTTCATCCCCATGTACCTTATTCTGGGACTTATATTCGGATTGGTGCTCGGAGTTATCGGGGGGATTATCATCCGTAGCGGTTCGGTAAACCGCAAATTAGGGATAATGGCATCTTATGGAATCAGCGCGCTGACTTTTCTGCTGGTGTATCTAATAATTGGTGAACCTGTAGGAGTGGCTGCCGGGATGTTCTTGGCGACGTTGGTCTTCATCGCGGTTCACGGTCTTCGTCCACCTTTAGCCCGCCTCTATTTCGCGGTCTTTTTCACCTCGGTGCTATTCAATTATTCCTGGCAGTGGGTCAGGCAGCATTTTATCGTCAATCCACTCCTGCCCCTCTCCAATTCAAACACTATGGACATAGTATTTACCATCTTCTGGGGACTGCTCATTTTAGCCGCTTTCCGCATCTTCATGAAGGCATTTTTCAAACTCCCTGTGAAGGTATTCTATTCCATTGGCGTGGTTTTTCTGATCGTTCTGACGGTTGTCGGAGGCGCATACTATCTACTGGCACCCCAGCCTGGACAAGCCGAAACCGTTACTGATTTGCAGATAGAACGCCGCTCCACCGATGTGAAGGTCGTCCTGATTGGTATAGACGGCATGTGGTGGAAGATAATCGATCCTTTGCTGGAACAGGATCGCCTCCCCAATTTGCAAAATTTAATAGAAAGCGGCACTTCTGGTTTCCTGGAAACACTTTTCCCCACGTTCTCCGCAGCAATATGGACCAGCATGACAACCGGCAAGAGTCCTGAAAAACACGGCGTTACCGCCTTTCTTGTCTGGAAATTCCCCTGGTCCGGTTTCACCGTTCCCTGTTTTGTAACTCCGAAAATCACCGCTGAAATGAACTGGATGCGGTCGGATTTAGTAATAGAAGCGCCCATAACTAACCAGTTCTTGGATGCTACTCCCATCTGGCTGATGCTTTCTGACCAGAACGTAAAGGTCGGCACCGTTAACTGGTGGGTATCATGGCCCGCGCACGAAGTAAACGGCTTCGTCGTTACCGATCATTGCTTGTACAACAAATCTTATATCATGCAGAACTACAGGGATCGAGAAGGCATCACCGCGGGTGATATTTATCCATTCGAACTGTTAGAGGAATTGATACAATTCGCTCACGGTCCTGAGGATGTAACCGAAAGTGAGATTAGGCGTTTTCTTAATGTAGAAGATTCCACCTTCATCGATGAGTTCAAAGCGATTGACACTTATGATTATTTAGATATCGCTTATGAAGCGTCTATGCTGAAATACAGCTATCCGGAAGACGTCACTTTCGCTTCTGCAGCACGCTACCTGATTCAGACCAGACAGCCGGAATATTTCAGCGTTTATTTAAAAGGCACCGATTCAATGGAACACCAGTACTTAAAATACTACTTCGAAGAACTACATAGTGATAAATTAATTCCGGAGAACGTTGAGAGATACCGCGACCTCATAGACAATTATTACGTTTACATAGATGAAGTTATCGGTTCCTTAATGGAAGTGGCTGATCCCAATACCATTTTCATGGTGGTCAGCGATCACGGATTCGATGAAATTATGCTGCCGACAGGACATTACAACCATATGGCATCACCTGCAGGCGTCTTTATCGCAGCAGGCCCAGGCATACATCAGAATACAAAGGTGAACGATGCTCATGTCTATGATATTACTCCTACCATTCTACATGTCTTAGGAATGCCTGTTGCTGATGACTTTGACGGTCGAGTGCTGGAAGAGATTTTCACCGAAGATATACCGGTATCCAACATACCCACGTATGAAACCGGTCGCAGAGCCTCCAGACGATTGATAGAGTCGGATATCGATGATAATTATAAAGAGAGACTGAGGGCGCTGGGGTATACAAATTAGAGGGATAGCTTAACAAAATGTCAGATACATCCAGAACCAGATTAAAGGACCTTCCCCTTTCGATTTTACTCGGGATCGGTTTCTGTTCCTTGTTGGGATTCCTGCTGGGATTGCGAATCCTCAACTGGAACCCAGATCTTACCACCAACCTCCAGAGTACCTTCTTTCTTCTCCTCTCAACGTCGTATCTCTATGCAATTTTAGGGCTCATTGTGGGCATACTTTTCTGGGTGTTGTTTTTTATATTATCCCGGATACTTGGCAAGGACTTCGCAGGGAGGAAATTTGTCAAACCCTGGATTGTTCTCTACTGTGTGCTTTCGGGTCTCATCTTCATATATCTTGCACTGACTCGCCAAGATCTGCGCTCCGGTAATTTCGATAATTTCATCCTTATCGGGTATTACCTGAGTATAATTGCTTTTGGGTGGCTTCTCATACGCAGCTTACAACCGAAAACACATCTAACCGGCAACCGTCGGCGAAACGTCACTCTACCTAAATTCTTTGGTATTACAGCGCTTTATTTCGTAGTTATTTTCAGTTATACGCTTTTTACGGCTTCTGTGTCTGATAGTGATGTGGACTATGGAGACCCGGAAGAGATAAAGGCTTCAATGAAGAATGTCAACGATGATATGCGCATCGCTATCGTCGGCTGGGATGGCGCAGAATGGTCTATCGTTCAGGATTTATTAGCCAAGGGGGATCTTCCTAATTTGCGCAGCTTGATCGAAGAAGGAGTATCCGCACCGTTCAAAAGCTTGCCTTCTACCAAGTCGCCTTTGGTCTGGACCAGCATAGCCACCGGAAAGCTTCCCAGTAAGCACGGAATTGAAGATTTCGGTTCATTCCAGTTTCCCGGAATGGTGAACAATTTCGCCGAATATCCTGATGGTCTGGGGCTTTATCGCTTGATCAGCCGCTTCATGAGTCAGGCTGATTTGCCCGTAACCAGTACCACGCGACGCTGCAAAGCTATCTGGAATATACTTTCCGAAGCGAATCTATCCGTGGGATTGATCGGATACTGGGCTTCCTGGCCTGCTGAAGCAGTCAACGGGTTTGTAGTGTCCGATCGCTTTACCTACACTCTTTTCAATCCCCGGTCATCCATCAAATCACTCAAGCAGGGGCAGACATATCCCTCGGAACTGCTGAACGAACTGAGCGCTTTCTGCCGACTGCCCGATAGCATCACTGATGAAGAACGTTCTCGTTTTATGCCAGCCACCGGCGGTAAACAAGCTTACCCGGATGACTGGGACGAGGACCAGTACGAAGACTGGAATCCGCTCTATCAGTTTGAGTTGGCTTATACTGCCGCAGAATCTTATCGGGGCGCTGGATTGTATCTCTACCAGAAGTACCGCCCCGCGTTTTTCACCGTCTATTTCCAGGCTGTGGATATGATTTCGCATTTCTTCTGGCAGTATCATAGACCGGATGAATTCGTTTCGGTGCCGGAAAATGACGTTGCTCGTTTCGGTAACGTGCTTCCTGAAACCTATCGCTACATGGACGAAATCTTAGGAGAATTTTTAAATGTTTTAGAACCAGGTACGGACGTGCTAATTCTATCCGATCATGGTTTCGGTTTTGATCTTAATCCTAGAGTGTCATTCAGAACCGGTGAACACCGCCTACATGGAATATTTGTGGCATCCGGGCCTCATTTTCAGAATGGGCTGGAACTGGATGAAATTAACGTTCTGGACATTACCCCGACATTACTGCATCTCTACGGACTTCCGGTGGCGGAAGACATGGATGGCCAGGTTCTAACTGACGTCATAGATGCGGACTTCTTGGATATTTATCCACCACAGCAAATCAAGACTTACGAAACGGGGCGCCGGGTTTCATCCATCACCCGCTCAGATGCCGACGCCCAGGTACGCGAACAGATCCGCGCGTTGGGTTATGTAAATTAGTTATCTTTCAATCGATCTTAAGATACCAATCCGAATAAAGCAATCCCCCGGGTGGCCGGGACAGCTTCCCCGAAGGGGCTGACGAAGTCAGGATGTCCCGGCGAGGTACAATCTTAATACATATCAAGGAAAAAATTCCAAAATAAATAACAACCATATGAGGCTGTTTTGAAAGCGAAGCACTTAATCATTTCTTGTTTGGGGATAATTCTGTTCGCATCGGCAGTTTGTGCAGAAGTGTCTCTCACCGTTTATCAGCGCGATTTGGTGTTGATTCGTGATACACGTGAAGTGGATCTCTCCAGAGGCATAAACAAGATCAGTTTTACTGATATTGCGCCGGCAATATATGAGAGCACCCTACGTATTAATCCCACAAAGAACACAAAAGGGATCAGCACGGTTGAACAGAGTTATGAATATGACCTTGCCGATCGAGATCGCATCTGGAAGAAATTCTTAGGCAAGCATTTCGAATTCACCAAAGATGATAGTCTGTATTCCGGTATCCTGCTTAACTTCGATGATGACCGCATATATCTGGAACTTGAAGACCAACCGGGATCTGTTGCTTTGGTCAGTCGTTCAGGCATAGAAGACATGACCTTCGAATCTCTGCCGGAAGGTTTGGTACTTCACCCTGAGGTTGTTTGGACGGTCAATTCCAGCCGGAAACGGTCCAATGTCGAAGTAGAGATATCCTATCTTGCAGACGGCATGACCTGGCAGGCTGATTACACAGCCTACCTTAGAAACTCTGACAGGATTCAACTGGAAGGCAACATCACCTTGACGAATTCCCTGGATATGGATTTTCAGGATGTTTCCCTGGACATGATAGCCGGCGATCCCCATCGGTCCTATGACCGCAGACCTTTAGGCGGGGAAGATGAGTTTGGCGTTCCGGGCGTAATTCCCTCGGAGAAGGAAACCAGATTCTTCGAATACCGCCGCTACAGCCTGCCGGAACGCACAGATCTGCATGCCTCACAAACCAAGGGAGTTCCGTTCATCACGGTTGCTGATGTGTCCTGCGAAAAAGCATTCTTTTACGACGGATCTTCCAGCGAAGAGGAAGTACTGGTGCGCTTGACCTTTGAGAACCTGGAATCTTCCGGTCTGGGAATCGGGCTGCCCGAAGGTGACCTGCTGCTGTACCAGTTCGATGATGACAGGGTGCAGTTCTTGGGTGAAGATCATCTGGAAGCCTCATCCCCGGGGGATGAAGTTGAGCTGATTATCGGAAAGGCTTTCGACCTGCGGGTTGACCGTAAGCGCGTTTCGCACCAGCGTATATCCCGCAATCGCACTCGTGATACCATCGAGATAACCTTCGTCAGTTCCCGTGATAGCAATTCCAAAATTACCGTGCGGGAGAGGTTATACGGATTCTGGGAGATTATGGAATCGGCATGGGGAGATGATCCGGCGTCATTCAGAACCGTACATTCCAACAAGGTGGAATTCGATCTGGAGATATCGCCTGGAGAATCCAAAACTCTTCGCTACGTTGTAGAGTATGGGTATTAAAGTATCCCTTAAAAGCAAGTAATTAGAAAAGTTCATCAATCGTCAGCCATCATGAAACAAAAATTTAAGTACCTCAGTTTGTTGGCGTGTTTATCTCTGACAACCGCTATCTGGATCGGTTGTGGGGGAGGCAGCGCTGGACCTCCGGGACCTTCTCCTTCTGAACAACTGATAAACTACGGCAGCCAACCGCGCTGGTCTCCGGATGGGCAGAAGTTAGCTTTCGGAGCTGATGGAACGCAGATGGGGATATGGGTATATGACCGGTCTAATGGAAATTTCACTCAGGTTACCGATGCTGACCACCCTCATTTGTACGACTATAACTGGTCGCCATTCAGTGACCAATTGGCTTTCGGCGGCGCTGGAGCTATCATTGACAGCACTTCCGGCATCTATACGGTTGTTCTGGATGGTTCCGATCCAGTGCGCTGGTATCCGACTGGGGAATCTCCCTGCTGGTCACCAGACGGTCAGAGTCTGGTCTTTGCTGATAATGACCAGTCCGGTTCGTACGGAATCCGCCTGCTTTCGCTGTCTGATACCTCTTTGACTATACTCACCAACAGCGGTATAGCTCCTCAGTACAATTCATTGGGAACCACAGTTGCCTACCGTGAACCGGGGAGTACGCTGGCGTATGAGTTGAGGGTAATTTCCATCGTGGGCGGCGTGCCTGTTGTCATTGCTGATACCTGCCTGACCTTTGCCTGGACTGCCGATGGAATAGACTTAGTGTATGACTACATGTCCTATCAGGGCGGCGATGCCGGTTACCGTATCTGTTCGGTTTCCTCAGGAGGAGGAATCCCCTTCAAGATCGTGATGAACGCAGGCCAACCATCGGTGTCTGTCAATGGACGGATCGCCTATCATGGCGTTAACGGTGATCTCACAGCCGGAATATATATCGTCAATTTGGACGGATCAGATAACGTCATTGTCAGTGGTTCTGGATCACATCCTAGCATAACATCTGACGGTATGTTAATAGCTTATGCGCGCGTTGATGGAATCTGGCTGGTGACGATTTAGAGTTTCTACCTATATTTACTAGCACTATTCAAAGAGTAGATAATCCGATGAAAGCGGATAGATTTTTTAGTTATTTCATTCTGGCGACTGTTATTCTGGTGATATCCTGCGCTACCAAAACACCAGTAGAGCCGGAAATCATCAATAACCCTCCGGGAGCACCTTCCAACCCAACGCCGTATGACGGATTAGCAAACGTTTCCATGTTTCCGGTACTGTCCTGGACCGCTGTCGATCCCGATGGTGATTCGCTGATATATGATGTCTATCTGGGGGATGCGAATCCGCCGCCGCTTGTTGTGGAAAACGTTGGGAGTGCTTTGTACAGTCCCTTGAGTTTGTCTCCCAACACTATATACTATTGGAAGGTTGACGCTAAAGACGGTACTGGAGAGGTAACCGAAGGTCCCACCTGGACTTTCGCTACTTCATCAATTTCGGGCGTTCAGATATCCAGTTTTGGAAGCCTTCCCCGTTGGTCTCCTGATGGGGATAAGGTTCTGTTCGGCGGGCAGGGAGTAAATGTTGGACTTTGGGTTTACTACCGACTGAGCGGCAACACGGAACAGATAACCGATGATACCCATCCCCACCGCTGGGATTACAAATGGTCGCCGCAGAGTGATCAGATAGCTTTTGGCGGCGCCGGCCCTACCAGTACTATTCAGGCTGGGATTTTTACAGTCGCCTTGGACGGTTCGCAACCGGTCTGGTGGCATTCCACCGGGCATTCACCATGCTGGATTCCGGATGGCACTGGTATCGTTTTCGCCGAAGAGGATAATCAGTCGGCTACTTATGGGCTGTTTCAACTTAACTTTGTAGATACCAGTTTAGTTCAACTGACTGGAAGCGGGATCGAATCCCAATTTAATTCTACTGGCACCCGCATCGCTTTTCGCAATCCGGGTTCCAGTCAAGCTTATGATCTGAAATCGGTGTCCGCTTCCGGTGGTTTAGAGATAACCCTCGCTGATAATTGTCTCCACTTCAAGTGGACCAGCGATGGTACTACTCTGGTATATGATTACATGAGCTACAGTATGGGTATGACTATCTGTTCTGTGTCAGCTTCCGGTGGGGTTCCAGTCACGCTTCTAACAGGCGCTGCCGAACCATCACTGTCTTCAACCGGCATCCTGGCATTTCACGGGATGAGCGGTACGGAATCGCTGGGTGTATATACAGTGAGTTTATACGGGGGCATTGCCACTAACCGCAGCGCCAACGGATCGCAACCGGACATCTCTCCCGATGGATCACTGTTGGTTTACTCCTTCAACGATAGCATCTGGTTGGTGTATCTATAATGTTAAAATCCTCTTACTTTGAACGAATGGTCAATATGAAGCAAAGACCAGGAATCTCATTATTGGTATTCCTGACAATATGCTGTTTAGTATTCACGACTAATCCTGCCTTCTCTTCGGAAGAATCGCATCCCTACTGGGTCTTTCTTCGCGATCACGACGGGGCAGTAACGGATATATCCCATCTTGATCCTTATGCTATAGAACGCCGCCTTGTTAGAGGCATCCACGGTGATGGGAGCCAATTCGATCTACCGGTCGCGGATCGTTATAAAGAGGCTATCCTGGCAATTCCCGGTGTGTCCCTTCGCGGTGAAAGCCGATGGTTGAATGCACTTAGCATCAAGGCTGATTCTGCTGCTCTACAAACGATTACCGCGTTTCCTTTCGTTCACTCAACCCAGCCTGTCGCCCGTATGAAGACAACTTCCAGGTTGGATGATATCGAATCCATGACAGAATACAGACGCGCTACTGTGAACGAACGCTGGGGTGAATATGATCAATTAAAAGGAACACAGCCTGACCCGGACGCACCCTACTGGCGCTCGGATCGTGCCTGGTACGGGCCTTCATTGAACCAGGTTCGTCAGACAAACGCCTTAGAAGCGCACTACCGCGGGAATCATGGACACGGCATTCGTATAGTGGTGTTGGACGGCGGCTATCAGTTAGGGCATGAAGCTTTCCGGCACCTGGATGTTATTGCACAGTACGATTTTATCAATGATGACGATGACTGTGATTATGATCCAACTCAGGATCGTCGCGGGCAGCCAGCACACGGAACGGGTTGCATGTCCGTTATCGGTGGTTATATGCCCGGCAATTTGATTGGGCTGGCGCATGAAGCCAGTTTCATACTCTGTAAAACTGAGGACACTTCCAATGAAACTGTAGTGGAAGAGGACAACTGGGTGCGGGCGGTTGAATGGGCTGAAAGCCTGGGTGCGGACGTGCTTTCCAGTTCCCTATCCTACCAGAAATGGTATGAGCTTTCAGATTATGATGGCGAAATTCCCATAACCAGCAGGGCAGCTCAGATCGCTTACGAGCTTGGGATGATTCTCTGCACTAGCGCGGGCAATGAAGGTCCGGGCGCTATGACCATCGGAGCGCCCACCGATGCTGAAGGCGTTCTATCAATCGGTGCTGTACGTCCTAATGGGGATCTGGCAGGCTTCTCCTCACGCGGTCCCACCGCCGATGGTCGCATTAAGCCGGACGTCTGCGGGCAGGGAGTGCGCGTTGCTGCTGTGCGTCCGGGAAGTTGGGATCGTTACGCTTTCTGGAATGGAACCTCCCTCTCCTGTCCAGTTGTAGCGGGGTGTATGGCGTTGCTTTTAGCTGACCACCCTGATTGGACACCAGCACAGATTTACGAAGCCACGCGTGAAACTGCATCGCATGCTGAACGCCCTGACAACGACTGGGGTTGGGGATTAATCAACTTAGAAGAAGCCATTCACTATCCTTCCATTTCCGGTTGGATCACCGATTCGGACGGGATAGGTATGGGAGGTATCAAACTTCAACTGTTCGGAGAAGAGGAAACGCTAAGAGTAGTTTCAGGCGAATATGGTTTTTACCGCTTTTCCAACCTGAAGTGGGGTACGGTTCGTCTGCAGGTGGTTTGGAAGGATGGAGGCACATCCGCTTTTGAAACTATAGTCGTCCCGCCTTCAGAAGAGGTGGATTTTTTGGGGGGGGATTAGGGAAATGTCCCGGGAATGTCCGAAGGACTCCTGCGGAGAATTCCCGGGCTTCTTAATGTCTATCCCGCTCAAGCGGGATGTACCCTGAAGCTGAGTTTGGCGCAACGGAAAAACGATCACTTCAGTGATCTTAGGAAGTTTGAGCTCCAGAATTTATTCTGGAGTGCAACTGCCGACTGCGAGGAGTCGGTAGCACTAGTACGCCGTCAGATTCTGGACGCACTACGTTTGTCAGAATGACGACGCTTCTATAGATTGTGCTCGGCACGGACACCAAACTGCTCTGCGTTTAGTCAGGTTTATAGGATTCTAAAGTACATCTTTGAATAGAAGGGAAGATGAATAGAACAACGAATTCGGTAAGGAGTGGAGTTTCGATGGATATACTTAAGAGAATAAAGCTTTCAATTAATGCCTATGTAAAAAATGATGCAAAGGCATCAGCTATTGTTTCTGCTCTCACTGGCAAGGACATTGCTGAGAAGAGCTTATTTGAGATTGTTTCTAAGGACGACTTGCTCCCGGGCATAGTTCCTTTTCTTGATCCAGAATCCTGTTCTGCCTTTTCTGCAGCTCAAAAGGATATACTCACCAGTGCAATTTATTTTTTAACCAAAGGTCGCACCTTATTCATGATTTGCGGACCAAGTGCATCTGGAAAAGATACATTGGCGTCATATGCAAAACAAGATCTCTATCTCAAAGGACTAAATCTTGTATATTGCCAGAAATATACAACAAGACCTAGACGTGGATATGAAGGGCAAAATGAACAAAGTCGAAATTTTGAGCCGAGTGGCAATTACAAATATTTTGAAAGTATTGAAGAAATGGAGCAAAGCGCTGATTGCGCTCTTGGATATTCGCTTTACGACTGCTCATACGCATTTTCTTCAAAGCACTTAAAAAGCGAGAGTGAAACTGCACGACATCTGGCATGTATATATGGAAGATTTGAAAATATGCTAGAAATAAAAAGGAAAGTGTTGTTAGATTATAATCGTATCCCTTTAACAATACTGATTAATGCAGATTCAGATATTCTGGAACAGCGGATTTATAGGAGACATCTCATGAATAACGATGAGCAGATAAGAAGAATCATGGAGATGAAATTACAAAATAAATACATTTCAAGATGTAAAGATTTAGTTGTTTCTTCATTTGATCTGTTGATGGAAAATGGTTATGATTCCCCCGTATCCAAAGGTGCGGAATGTATGACGGAATTCATCGAAAAACGTATTAAATGGGCTAACAACGCTATTCGCACCAACGAGACCAAAGCTGCGCTCTAACACGGTAGGTTATGACGGTTATTATGAAAGAAGAGTTTACACATTCGGTCAACTCCCTACAGTCGACCGTTTGTTTTTACAATTTGAAAGTCAGATCACACTTTCTATAAAGGGAGCCAAGATCTGATGTAGCGATATAAGTGTAGTATGTTTCTGGATCGCTGCAAATGAGACGAAACGTGTTTCTTTCCAAGACGATCACTTCAGTGATCTTGATTGGTTTCAACCTCAGAATTCTCCTTAGGAGTCCTTTGGATATTCTGAGGTGGTATCCTTCCCCCTCCTCTTCTCCCACCAACCTTCCAGCCTCTCCTTGATCCCCTTCTCGTGTCCATGATCAGTGGGTTTGTAGTATATGCGGTCTTTCAGAGCATCCGGCAGGCATTCCATTCCGGAAAAGCCGCCTTCGTGGTCGTGAGCATATTCGTAACCATCACCGTACTTCTCATCTTTCATCAGCTTAGTAACGGGATTGCGCAGTTTCAACGGCACCGGCTGTGGTCCCATTTTCTTGAGATCGTTCATCGCCTCAGTTATCGCCATATAGGAGGCATTCGACTTGGGGCAGGATGCCAGATATGTCGTAGCCTGAGACAAGACAATCCGAGCTTCTGGCATGCCTATCTGATGGACGGCATCAAATGCTGATGTAGCGATAACCAAACCCATCGGCGAGGCGTTGCCGATATCCTCTGAAGCCAGTATCACCAGCCGCCGGGCAATGAACTTGGGATCTTCGCCCGCTTCCAGCATGCGCGCCAGATAATAGACAGCAGCATCAGGATCAGAAGCACGCACGCTCTTGATGAAAGCGGATATGGTGTCGTAGTGAGCATCACCCTGCTTGTCGTATAGATAGCTGCGCCCTTCCAGAGCCTGATCCACATCCTCCGGTTTGATTGTCCTGGCGCCGTTACTATCCGGATGGGTTGTGTGTCCGGCGAGTTCCAGTGCGTTTAACAGTCGCCTCGCATCACCACCAGAATGTGCACATAACCGGTCTTTAGCCCTTTCCTCCAAAGTGAGCTGGAGCTCTCCAAGCTCTTCATCTTCCGAAAGCGCTCTATCCAGAAGCAGAGAAAGTTCCGTAGCTGAAAGAGGATCGAAGCGCAGGACGAGACACCGTGAAAGCAGCGGTCCCACTACTTCAAAGGAAGGATTCTCGGTGGTCGCACCCACAAAGGTGACGGTCCCATCTTCCACAGCGTGCAGGAGTGCATCCTGTTGGGCTTTATTATATCTATGTATTTCATCGATGAAGAGGAGTGTCTGAACGCCGCTCTGGCGATGATGTTTTGCTTGGGCTAACATCAATTTCAGCTCCTTAACACCGGAAGTTACTGCAGAAAGCGTCTGGAAGTTAGTTTCCAGAGCTTCCGCCAGAAGCCGGGCGCATGTGGTTTTACCCGTGCCCGGTGGACCCCAGAATATGCTTGACGGCAGGATTTTTTCAGATAACGCACGCGTGAGTGTACCGTTCTCACCCAGCAGATGCTGCTGTCCCAATATTCGGTTCAAGGTTTGCGGGCGCATGCGTTCGGCTAACGGTCTGGGGTTGTCAGTGATATGGTTTGGGTCGGCAAAAAGATCCATAATTTTATGCTCCGTTACGGTGATAAAGCAAATTTACCAATTATAAACACGTTAGTCAAGCAGAATATTTGCCGAAGGCGGGAAATTTCAAGGCATTGCAGTAGTAAAAGAGGTTGACTTTTAGAGAAATTATTAGTAAAATTACAGTTACAGCCATCACCGCATAAAAGTGAGTGGTAATAATTGTTCTTTTAGGATGGTGCATGGCAAGCGATTTAATTTTACCCAAATATCGGGGTTCTCTCATGGCTCAAAGTCCCAAAAAATTGACCGATCACATATCACTATGGATTCGCTGGCGCTGGATTCTAATTGGAATACCTTTAGCCGCGGCGATTTTAACCTTCATTGTGGGATCGTTAATTCCCAAGACGTTTAGGTCAACAGCACTGGTTCTCCCACCTTATGAGAACCGTTCGCCGTTGGCGTTCTTAGAAGGCGTATCGATAGACATCTTCGGCGGAAATGAAGTGCCCGCATCCGGACTCATCACCCTGCTTCGCAGTAGGGGGTTGAAAGATTCAGTGCACAACCGGATTGACCTTATGGAACATTATGAACAACCTGATATGGAGAGAGCTTATTTGGCTTTTGAGGATCATCTGCGGGTTGAGCTTGAGAGTGAAGCCAGTTTCGGCGCTGTGACGATAATCGCTATGGCTGTGTCTGTTCTGGATAAAGACCCGGAATTCTGCGCGGAAATGGTAAACACGGTCGTCAGAGAGTGGGATAAAATCTACACGGAAATCAGCAGGCGTGGTGCTGAATTGCGCAAACAGTATGTCGAAATTAGTCTCAAGCAGACTACGGAAGAACTGGCTCAAATTGAAGATTCACTGCGTAGTTTTCAGGAACAGTATGGGATAGCAGAGTTAGGAACTCAGATTAAAGGAACGGTAGCTGCCGCGATCGCCTTGGAAGAGAAAATCGTAGAAGCGCGCATAACCGTTCGAGTACTAGAAAAGCTCTTTCAACCTGATCATCCAGAATTGCGCAAGGCACATTTAGAATTAAACGAACTTGAGAAGCAACTCCTGCAATTTCAGCAACCAACAGAAGATACCACGCTTATGCTGCCCTTGGGTATAGCGCCGGAGATCAGGATGCGCTACAGCCGCCTGCAGAGGCGCGTATCGACGTTAAGTTCCATCCAGACTATTTTGATGCAGCAGTATGAACAGGCAAAAATGCAGGAACTGAAGGACACCCCAGCCTTGCGCGTTGTCGATTGGGGAAAAGTGCCGATCTATAAACACAAACCTAAAAGACTCATCCTCATGGTCATCGCTTCCTTCAGTGCTATATTTATTGTTCTGTTGTTGTTGTACTTCGTTGACTACGTTGAGCGCAGTAAAGGTACTGAAGACTATCACTGGATTGAGGAATCCACGAAGCGATTAAAAGCTGATCTGAATTGGCTGAGGCGGTTGTTGGGATTGCGTATAAAATAACCCACTTTAAATAATTCATGCCGGATACAATTTCAGGGATAAACACAAAATCTACAAAAACCTTGTTCTTCGTTGTCGCGTTGATCGTTACCGTGATTTCGACTTTAATTGCGGTTATATGCAACATAAACGTCTATTTAGGGTTCGGTTTTTTGTTAACGGCGGCGGTTTTGATTATTCTGATTCTGTTTCGCCCTGATATGCTTGAGATCCACTTTTTCCTTCTTCCGTTTGTCTTCGTCGTTGCGCCTGCCTTCTCGGGAATTTCTGTAATAGCGGTAACAATGATGTGGTTGATCGGTCTATTTATGATCACATTCATTCAATTTTGTTCAGAAGGATGGACCGGGGCAAAGGTAAAAACCCATTATAGTCTGCCACTTATTCTCTATGCGCTTCTCGTTATTCTGTCGGTTATCGCAAGCGGAAACATCTCTTCTGCTTCAATGTCAAGCTTGACTCAATGTATTGCACTTATATTTATTTACTGGATGCTGACTCAGGCATTATCACATCAAAATCTCCAACGTTTACTGATTACCTTGATCTTAGGTGCTATTCTATGCTCTGTAATATACCTCTATTCCATGCGTGGCATTCTTTCGATGGCAGGATTGCTTATAAGCAGTCTTCGACCTGCTGTTAAAGGTTTTAACGCCAACTCATGGGCGTTATATCCCATGATGGGGATTCCACTCTTGTTGGTATTAATACAGTATAATAAGAAGAAAACCCACCTGCTATGGATGATACCAACATTAGTGTTATTACTGAGCACTGCACTGTTAAATATGTCACGCAGCGCCCTGTTGGCAATCTTAGTAAGCGTCCTATTCCTGATGCTGACTCATCATGTCAGCAGGCGGATACTTCTGTGGAGTGGAATTGCCGTAGCAGTCTTATTGATACTCTATCTGCCTTCGGTGCTTCTCTTTTCAGAACCAATAATACGCCCGGAATCAGGCTTGGCGGGGCGGGAAGAATTGTGGTACATCGCCAGCCAGATGATAGCAGAGAATCCCATCCTTGGAACAGGACCTGGCGGATTTACCAGTCGTTTCTTCTTTCTTTCGGCTTTTACCGAAGGAGGCATATCTAAGATAGCCAACCAAATAGGTTTTCACAACTCTCTCTTTCAGATAGGCGTAGATCTGGGAATTTTAGGTCCATTATTGCTGTTATCCATGTATTGCCTCTTTCTCCGCAGAAGTGCCATTTTATGGAGAAGGTTGCGCAATACTTCTGCTTTCCCTGTTCTTGCTGCGATTTGTGCGCTTATGTTAGCGGGATTTGTACGCAGTATCTTTGAAGTTGACTTCGCCATTCCTCATGGTTACCTGTTCGAAAATCTCATCTTTATCACTCTGTTAGGCATTCAGGATCAATTGAGTGCACAATATCTTACCGATTCATAATGAAATCTGTTGAACCTCAGTCCGCTCTACGTGGCACAGCTCTGTTGTTCTTGGGACGTATTCTAAGTCGTATTTTGGGTTTAGGGCGTGAAGTGCTGGCTGCCTCCTTCTTCGGTGCTGGTAGAGGGATGGATTGCTTCAACCTCTCCTTCACGTTTGTTACTTCGATGCGCCAGCTTTTCGCCGAACAGTTTCATACGCCCATAGTCCCAACCTATTTTCAACAGAAGAAGGAAAACGGGATGGAAGCTGCCTTAAGATCCATCCGTGTTATCACTACAAGACTGAACGTCTTTACCATTCTCATCTGCATCGCTGTGTTCATCTGGGCGCACTCTTTGGTTTCATTGGTAGCACCGGGTTTCAGCGCTGAAAAAGTGGATCTCTCGGCTACGATGCTGCGTTGGTTTGCCGTGGGCGGGTTTGGAATAATATTGCACAGGTACTATGTGGGACTTCACACCTGCTTTTTTCGCTATACTGCAATAGCTTTTGCACCCTTATTGTTAAATGTCATAACCATCGCAGTCCTGGTTATTTTTGCCTCCAGGGCAGGGATTGTTTCACTGGCTTCCGGTATATCCTTAGGTTTTTTGGCTTATGTCATTGTCTTGTATTTTCTACTTCCCCATAGAAGTGATACCACGCGCCTTGAATGTGGCAAGGATGATCCCGGAGTATCCCGTTATAGTGCGCTTCTGATACCGCTGTTTATTGCAGTTTCATTTGAACAGGTGCAGCTTTTCGTTGATCGAGCGCTGGCATCCGGGCTGCCTGAAGGAGCACTCTCCGCGCAGGGTTATGCCTACCGGTTGGTACGGATGTTCTCTGACTTTTTGATTGGAACCGTTGGTACCGTCATATTCCCGGTGTTCTCTTCGCTGGCAGTTCGACGGGATAAAAGTGAATTCTTTCGGAATTTTTCCATGGCTGTACAGAGCGTGGTTCTCATGTTATCCATTGCCGGATCACTGATAATATGTTTTTCGCTCCCCATGGTGAAAATACTACTGGAACGGGGAGCCTTCACAGAGGAAGCATCGCAACTCACAGCCAGTCTGGTCGTCTATTATACTGTTGCCTTTTTCGCCCAAGCTCTGTTGGTTGTAATGATACGCGGCTTCCACGCGTTGGGCAACACCCGCACACCGGTTATCACAACCGTCATTTCGGTAATTGTAATGATCATCGCTGATTTCATGCTGATTGGACCGATGGGAATTCATGGATTAGCGCTGGCGACGGCAATCGGCTACCTTCTGAATTTGGTGTTGGTGTACGTATTATTCACACGCAAACTTCCTCAAGGACTTTCCTTTATGAACCTCAAGATGCTCTTTATCGGGATTTTTCTGGCACTATCATTAGGGTGGGGTCTCAGTAGAATCTGGAAGTTTGTAGAAACCCAACGTTGGGTTGACAGTTTCTTCAGTCAAATACTGGGATTGGTGTTGTTATCTGCGATAGCTGTTTTTATCTACCTGCTAATTCTACATTTATTGCGCGTACCCGCATTGGAATTCATCATAGAGAAGTTACGCAAGAGTACGATTTCAGATAGACCGCCCGATTTGGGAGCTGAGTGACATGTCTGACATAAAACGTCTGCTATTCGTTACCCATAATTTCCCTCCGGTTCAGGGAGGAATATCTGTGTTTTCTCAGGAGCTCTGCCGTAATTTCATGTGCCACGGGACTGACGTAAAGGTATTGACTAATAGATCGGATCCTACCCCGCGATCTTCCGAATTCGATGTGATATATTCCAGAGAATATACTCTATTAGGAAAATTGAGAAGAGTAGCAATTAAAAAACCACTTGCTAAAATTCTATTAGAATGGAAGCCAGACGTTATCTTTTTAGCTTCGGTTCATCCTTACGGGATTTTCGTAGAGAATGCTGCTCGCAAACATGGAATTCCCTATGTGGTAGGAAGTCATGGATCCGATATCAACAGGTTAGTCGATTCTAATGGAAAAAATAAACTGGGACGGTGGATCGGCAGAAAGACGCTTGAAGGCTCACAAGCCATTTTCAGCGTCAGCGGCTATATTGCAGAACAGGTTAAACGAGTAGCGCCTTCTGCGATCCCACCAACCATTGTACCCAACGGAGTAGATGTAAACTTGTTCTCGATGGGAGTTAGCGACCTTGAAAAGTGGTCAAAGCGTGCCGGGATCGAACTAAGAGATAAGTTTGTTATATGTTCGGTATCATCATTATATTCACATAAGGGGCACGCTAATGTTATTAGAGCGTTCGCTCAATTGACAAAACGCGTCTCAAATTTGGTCTATCTGATAGCTGGTTCAGGGCCCGAGGAAAATAAATTGAAGTCGCTGGTGAAAATGCACCATGTATCCGAGCAAGTCGCCTTTTTGGGACACCTCGAACATTCTGATGTTCCTGATCTTCTGCGAGTTTCAGACCTGTTCATTCTCAACTGTCGGTCGAAACCGGGCGAAGGCTTCGGCATAGTTTTCTTAGAAGCCAACGCCTGTGGTCTTCCTGTCATTGCGGGCAACACTGGTGGCGTTCCGGATGCTGTAAAAGATGGTGAAACCGGATTCCTGGTTGATCCGGAAGATCCGGCGGCTATCGCATCGGCAATAGAGAAACTATATGCTGATGAAGCTCTTCGTAGAAAGCTGGGGAAGCGGGGGCGTATTTGGGCTGAAGAACATGACTGGTCGAAAATCGTGCCTCGTTACCTTGACGTCATGAGAGATTGCATCAGATGAACAATCCTCTATTTCCGCCGAAGATCGGATTGATTATTGCGGTAACTGCCCTATCCTTCCCGGCAATTTTCATTCGCTACGCCCAGGCTGATGGGCTGTCCATCGCTTTTCTCCGCTTGTTTCTAGCATCATTGATCCTCTGGCCGATTGCCGGTACAAAAGTACCCCCTGCATGGCGGGCATTAACCCCGGGTGAGCGCTGGAGGGTAATCGCTGCAGGATTCTTCTTAGGCATTCACATGTTCTTGTGGGTGACCGCAGTTACCAAGACCACCATAGCTTCAGCAGCTTTCTTGATAATTACACAACCAGTTATGCTGGCAGTGCTGGCGCATTTTTTCTTAAAAGAGAGGATAAACCGATCTGTGGTTTACGCTATAATATTTACATTGTTTGGAGCGGGTTTAATGGGTGGGGGAGACCTTGAGCTGGGCTCAGAATATCTCTGGGGTGATTTTTTAGCTTTCAGTGGAGCTCTGATGGCTGCCTTTTATCTGCTGGCTGGTAGAAGTGTGCGGGGTAAAATTCATATTCTACCCTATATTACGCTGATTTATAGCGTGGCGGCTCTGGCGCTGCTCCCCCTCTGTATTATAGCTGAATCGCCCTTATTGTCTCTTTCAAGTAATGCTTATTTCTGGATCTTCATGCTGACTCTGATTCCCACACTGATCGGACATTCTCTCTATAATTGGGCTCTGCGTTACATGAAGGCGTTCACTGTGAATATAAGCATAGCTGTCGAACCTATAGGAGCTACCTTTCTGGCCTGGCTGCTATTTAAAGAGCAACCTTCTTCATTTCTCTATTTAGGAGCTGTGATGCTGATTATAGCTGTAGCCTTCGCCTTTCGGACGGAGAAAGCCTGACCCTATGGAAAAGAACCGTATAAAACTGTACAGAAGCTTACATAAAGCTGGCGGCAGAGACGAAAGAGGTTTATTCCTGGTTGAGGGTCCGGAACTGATTAAGGAAGCTCTGCGGGAAGGATGGCCCCTGGAAGAAGTCCAGATCACTCATTCTTTTGTCGAAGAGAGCCATGCCGGGAAAGAATTAATAAAGCTGATTGACCTTGCCGACGTTCCCTATTACCTCTGTTCCAACAGCGATATGGGCAGAATATCGGAAACGAAAACACCTCAGGGTGCAATAGCGCTTGCCCGGTACAGGGAACCGGTATCAAGGGTGAATTCAGAAGAAGAACCCGAAATAATCGTCATCTGCACCTGCATATCGGATCCGGGTAACCTGGGGACTATCCTGCGTACTGCAGACTGGTTTGGAATTGGAAGGGTGATATTGGGGGAAGGTTCTGCAGATCCTTTCGCTCCCAAAGTAGTCAGGGCTTCTGCCGGATCTATTTTTCGTCTCAAGGTTGAATCAGCTAACGATACAAAGGCAATAATAAAACGAGAGACTAAGTCAGGTAGAAAACTCTATGCTGCCACTACTGGAGGACAGCTTCTTCCTGGGGAACTGCCGCAAAGCGGACTGCGTGGTCTGGTAATGGGACACGAAACTAAAGGCATACCTGATGACATTCTCTCGATTTGTACTGAAACAGTTCGAGTGGGAGGAAGAGGGAAAACAGAATCTCTTAATCTAGCGGTTGCAGCAGGAATTCTTTTGAACGCAGTGTCAAATGAATGATAGTGTATAATAGAGAATCGGTTAATGAACCTGAAAGAATTAGGATTTGACGGTTGGTTCGAAAATCACACGCGGGAGTTGTTCCGTCCGGAAATGAAGATAGCCCGTGTTACTGCTGTAGATCGCGGAAGGTACATGGTGACGAATGAGAAGGGAGAGATTCCAGCCCAACTCACGGGAAAATTTTCATATGCTGCTGAATCGTCTGAAGAACTCCCTTGTGTCGGGGATTGGATTCTCACACAGGACTTTGATTCGGAAGATTTTGCCTTTATTCATAAAATCATACCGCGAAAATCCTTTCTTCGCCGGAAATCCCCAGGTAAAGATATCGAATTTCAGATGATAGCTTCTAACATAGATATCGCATTCATCGTTCAGTCATGCGATGACAACTTCAACGTGCGCAGGATGGAACGCTACCTGGTGATGGTAAAAGAAGGCAATATTGAACCGATGATAATTCTGACGAAGACGGATATGATCAAGATCGATATACTTGAACAAATGATCTCGCAAGTGTGGAACGCAGGGATAAGCTCCAAGATCATCCCTCTCAGCAACATAAGCGGAGACGGAACCGACCAAATCAGGCGCGTCCTGAAAGCAGGTAAAACCCATTGTCTCATCGGGTCTTCGGGAGTGGGGAAGACCACGCTGATAAATACCCTGCTCGGTCGTCCCGAATATAAAACCAAACCCGTAGGTGAAACCGGTAAAGGGAAGCACACCACCGTTCGCCGACAGCTTATTACACTGGGAAATGGCGCTATGCTGATTGATACACCAGGGATGCGCGAATTGGGAATAATGAGCGTAGATGGAAGGATAGACGACTGTTTCGCAGAGATCAAAAGGCGCTCCGCAAAATGCAGGTTCGACGATTGCGGTCATACGAATGAACCGGGATGCGCGGTTTTGAAGGCTGTGGAAGACGGGGAGCTGGAGAAAGAGAGTTATCATAATTACCTGAAGTTGAAGAAAGAATCGGAATTCTACGAAATGTCCTATACTGAAAAACGCAAGAAGGACAAAGCTTTCGGACGGTTCATACATTCGGAGATGAAGAAGAGGGGGAAGAATAGATGATGAGGAAACCTTGGTTTGATTCAGTTTGATTTCAATTGATATTTAACAACAATTCTATATTCTGAATAATTTTCATCATCTACTTTAATTTCTGTGAAGAATTTAAATATTATAGTCTTATAAATGAAATCGATAGAGAAAAACAACCTAATCGGAGCTGCATTTAAGAAGTAATGATTAAAATTTACACTGACGGCGGATGCGATAAAAACCCCGGTGGAACCGGCGGTTGGGCGTTCCGCATCATAGACGGTGATGAGATCACCGAACGAAGCGGCAGGGTGGAAAGCACCACTAACAACCGCATGGAACTCATGGCCGCTGTGCAAGCTCTGGAGAGCCTGCAGAACTCTACTGACGTTGAACTCTTCAGCGACAGCCAGTACTTAGTGCGCGGGATGAAGGAATGGATCTTCGGCTGGTACAAGCGAGGCTGGAAGCTGAAGGACGGTTCCCCTGTTAAGAACGTGGAAATATGGCAGAAATTACAGCAGTTCTCCCAGCTTCATAAGATCAAATGGAACTGGGTACGTGGCCACGCCGATGATCCTAATAACAATCGTGTGGATAAACTGGTTCAGGATGCCATGAAGGGTAAGATCATCACGTCGGGAACTGCCAGGATAAGGGCGGCATCAGCAACGCCTGCCGTGAAACTAGTGAAACATAAGGGCAAGCCAGTTGCCGTGAAGATTGCTCTGAAATCATCGGGAGACGTTATGATAGATATCCCTACTGAAATTAAAATAGATGCCATCCATCTACAGAAGCTTATCGAAGATTTAGTCGCCGCATTACGCGAAGTGGAGGAATCTTGAACTACATCTGGTCTTTTCTCATCTTGGGCGGAGTATTTGTAGCTGCCATCAACGGGCGCATGTCCGAATGCACTCAGGCGGTCATGGATGCTGCCAAAGGATCGGTTGAACTGGCTATCGGCTTGATTGGCATCATGGCGTTCTGGCTGGGATTGATGCGTCTGGCGGAAGAAGCTGGTCTGGTGCGCTATCTGTCCAGGCTATTGAAGCCGGTTCTTAAACCCCTCTTTCCCGATATCCCTGCAGACGATCCGGCGCTGGGCAATATCGTAGCCAACTTAGCTGCCAACATGTTGGGTCTGGGCAATTCCGCTACAGCGTTGGGCTTAAAAGCCATGATCGAACTGCAGCGATTGAATCCCGACAAGAAAACCGCCAGCAACGCCATGTGCACTTTTCTGGCGATTAACACCTCATCGGTTACCATAATCCCAGCTACGGTCATCGCCATACGTGCTTCAGCGGGATCGGCGAATCCCGCTGAAGTGATTGGAGTAATTATCCTCACTACTGCTGTTTCGACGGTTGTAGCTATCACTGCGGTGAAACTGCTGGAAAGGCTGACGATTTTCCGTGTCAAACCGGAAGGAGAACAAAATGGCTGATCTTTTCTCCGGTCTAATTGGAACCATATCCAACTGGGCGATTCCGCTTTTGGCAGGTGGGATAGTGTTATTAGCTCTAACCCGCCGCGTGCCGCTTTATGAAGCTTTCATCGAAGGAGCAAAAGAGGGCTTCAATGTGGGCGTTCGCATTATCCCCTACTTAGTGGCAATCCTCTGCGCTATAGCATTCTTTCGCGCTTCGGGCGCCATGGAACTTCTGATGACGGTCATTTCGCCGCTGACCAACCTGATAGGAATGCCCCCGGAAACGTTGCCAATGGCTCTGGTACGACCCCTTTCCGGTAGCGGCGCCCTGGGCGTCATGTCCGACACTATCAGTACTCACGGTGCGGATTCCTTCGTAGGCCGAGTGGTTTCCACCATGATGGGTTCGACCGAGACGACCTTCTACGTACTGGCAGTTTACTTCGGATCGGTGGGAGTAACCAAGGTGAGGCATGCTCTGTACGCCGGACTGATTGCTGACGTTGCCGGGCTGTTAGCGGCGGTTTGGTTCTGCAGGTTGGTGTTTGGATGATCCCTTTAGCGGTTGTTGTTGATAACCAGCGTCCTCATCTCCGTCATCTCTTCAACCGCATAGCGTACGCCTTCCCGCCCCAATCCTGAAGCTTTAACGCCTCCATAAGGATAGTTATCAGCTCGATAGGTGGGAATATCATTGACGATCAATCCCCCCACTTCGATGCGGTTGAAAGCCATCAGTATCTTGCTGATGTCCTTGGTGAAAACGCCCGCCTGCAGACCGTATTCGCCCGTATCGACTGCGTTTACAGCTGCCTCAAAATCCGAATATCTGTAGATCACTACTACTGGTGCAAATACCTCCTCACAGGAAACCGGCTGATCCGGGGGAACGTCTATCAATATGGTCGGTTCTAACATATTACCCTGCCGTTTTCCGCCGCACAGAATCTTGCCACCCGCTTCCACCGCCTGGTTGATCCAGCTTTCCGCTTTTACTGCAGCCGCTTCATCTATCATCGGTCCCATCTGGGTCTCGTCCTTAAGGGGATCGCCGACCTCAAGCGCTTTCACACCTTTTATAAAAGCATCTAAAAATCGGTCAGCAATGGTTTCATGCAGGTATAATCTTTGCAATGATATGCAGATCTGTCCTGCATACGAATAGCCACCGATGACGCATCTGGTGACAGCATGGTCGATGTCGGCGTCTGCATCCACAATTGCTCCGGAGTTGCCGCCCAATTCCAGACAGATGCGCGCTCTTCCACAGCGGGATTTCATGTCCCATCCCACAACGGGACTGCCCGTGAAGGTAACCATCTTCACGGCAGGATGAGACAACAGCGGTTGGGCATGTTTCGGTGAACACGGCACTACGTGGAAAGCGCCTTCAGGTAAACCTGCATCCAGTAATATCTCACCCAGCATCAGCGCCGTTATGGGTGTGCTTGATGAGGGTTTTAGTACCACGCTGTTTCCCGCCGCCAGAGCCGGTGCCACTTTGTGCGCCACTAAATTCAGTGGGAAATTAAAGGGACTGATAGCCGATACCACGCCCAGAGGAAAACGCTGCACTAAGGCTAATCGGTCTCCGGCCAAGCGGTTGATGTCCAACGGCAGCACTTCTCCATGAATGCGGACGGATTCGCCTGCCGCCAGGGAAAATGTAGTGGCGGCTCGTTCCACTTCAACGCGAGCATCCTTGATCGGTTTACCCGCTTCTGAAGCAATCGTCAGCGCAAGCTCTTCGGTTCTATCTTTGATAAGTTGACTAGCCTGTTCCAGGATGGTCTGTCGTTCGTGAGCTGCCATTTTGCGGAACTTCTCAAAGCCTTTCTGAGCGGCAACTATCGCCTCTTCGACCTGCGCTGCATCCGCCCTATGCACATCCGCTACCGTACTGCCATCGTAAGGATTTACCACCGGCTTAATTTGGGAACCATCACCCCAGCTCCCATCGATCAATAGCTTGTATTCACTCTTCATAACTACCTCTGTTTCAGTCTATCTCTTGCCGATTATAATACAATTTCCATTTAACGAATGCAAGCGCTTTTTTGTGATTCGCTTAATTTCAAACTTAATCCAGCCGATTGAAAGAACGTCTGATTGGCATTGCGAAAAGTTCCCGCTGATGGTATATTAAACTGGCTGGAGAGTAATTTGGAAATATTTCATGAAGACCGGTTCAAATTCTATTCTGATATTACTGCTTTTCCTCACCATGATCATCTGGGGAGCAACCTGGACTTCCGCCAAGTTGATAACCTACATGGCTGCGCCGGAAGTTATAATCTTCTGGCGGTTCTTCTTCACATTTCTATCCATGATTCCTGTATTGCTTTTCTTAAGGAGATCCATCCGCATAAACAGAAAATCCCTTTTTCTGATTATTCTGGGATCAATCTTCATCGTCTCTTATAACAAATGCTTCTTTTTGGGCTTGCGCTATGGCTATGCAAACGTGGGCGGGGTTCTGGTCACTACCATGAATCCCATCTTGATCTATTTATTCTCCATTATCATCTTCTGGAATCATATTAGCCGAATGGCGTTGATAGGCTTGGTGATGGGCTTTTTAGGTGGGGCTGTTCTTTTGGAAGCCTGGTCCATCAACTTCGAGAGACTGGTTTCAAGCGGTAATGCGTATTTTCTCCTTGCTTCGACGTCCTGGGCGCTTTTAACGCTTACCAGCGAAAAATGTAAGGGCAGCACTTCGCCTCTAATTTTCAGTTTCTACGTTTTCGGATTAGCTGCCTTGATCGATTTTGTGTTAGCGCTTCCTCTTGGAATCTGGGACGTTTTCAATGAAGGCTGGTTATTCTGGTCGAACTTACTTTTTCTGTCTGTCGGTGCTACGACAATCGCCACCACTATCTATTTTGCTGCATCAAGCCGTCTGGGTTCACAGAGGGCGGGTTCGTTCATCTTCCTGGTTCCCACCAGTGCTGTTCTGATAAGCTGGATAGTACTGGATGAGAGGATAAAAATGACTACCATCATCGGTGGGATTTTAGCCCTGATTGCAGTGTACTTGATAAATATACCGAAATACAGCAAGAATGAATGATTATTATTCCGAAAAGTTATCCGCTGAGCAGTTGCAGCGCTGTTACGAAATAGCGTCTCCACGAATACACCAGTATCTTCAAGCGGAGATTCAGCATGTAATAAGCCGGTTACATCCGGGCGATACAATTCTGGAATTGGGCTGCGGATATGGGCGGATATTGCGAGAACTTGTCGGTAAAGCCCGCAGAGTGGTGGGGATGGATACATCTTCCGCCAGTCTGAAAATGGCCCAGACCTATCTGGATGCTGATGACAATATCCTGTTCTTACAGATGGATGCCGCTCATCTAGCATTCCCGGATGGTACATTCGACGTTACCCTCTGCCTGCAAAACGGACTGTCCGCCTTCAAGGTCGATCAACTTGAACTGATCCGCGAGAGTATCCGCGCGACGCGCCTCGGCGGGAAGGTTTTGCTTTCCAGCTATTCTGCCAAATTCTGGGATGTCCGCCTGGAGTGGTTCGATATGCAGGCTAAAGAAGGGCTATTGGGAGAGATCGACTGGGGGTCAACCGGCGATGGCGTGATCGTATGCAAGGACGGATTCCGCGCCACCACGGTACTTCCTGATGATTTCATCGCTTTAACATCCCAATTGGGATTAACTGCACAGATAACTGAAGTAGATAAATCCAGCGTTTTTTGTGAAGTGGTAAAGTCTTAGGAGTTAGAGTAGAACAATTTTGAATATGAAAAGGGCGTTCCGTTACTGCGGAACGCCCATATTTTATCCCTTATACTTTAGAATTTATACTTTATTTGACCATCACCATCTTCCCTGATGCTATGTATTCCGTAGTCGGGGGCGCCCCTGACCCTGACGCTTCCAGACGATACAAATATATCCCCGAAGCCAAGTCCGACCCATCAAACGTCACCTCATGCACACCCGCATCCCGCCAGCCGTTGACAAGTTCTACCACTTTCCGTCCCGAAATATCGTAAACCGACAGCTTCACCAAACTTGCATCTTGCAACTGGAATCTGAGAACTGTCGTGGGATTGAAGGGGTTGGGGTGGGCGACATGCAAAGCGAATCTGTCTGGTATTGGAGTAGTCAACTCGGATAACCATTGGCCAAAGCTCTCGCCGGTATTGTTCCAATCGTTAATAAGTTCTCCTTCCCCAGTCTCGAGTTTTTCAAACGTGAACGAATCACTGCTCCCAACTGAATCCGGATAGTTGCCAACATAGGCATTATAGGAATAGAGTCCGGGTGGAGCGAATCCGGGAACGTTTTGAGTCCGTCCCCGACCGATGGAATCTCCCGCAGAGAAGGTGAGGTTCAGCGGGCCGATTAAAGGAGGCGTAAGCTGTCCATTGGTCTTGGTTATGTCCGTCCAGATATCGAAATTCATGGAACTTGTGGCGTGATTGACACAGCTGATATCGAAGCCGAAACTTCCCCCCGAGGAAGGGACGGTTATAGGCGGATTTTCCGGCATTAATATGACCTGCACCAGAGATACACCAGTGCCCTGCAGTTGCACATCCATCCGTTTGTCGTTGTTGTAAACCACTAAAACATCATCATAAATTGCAGTTATTCCGGGAGAAAACGAGACCGTAACCAGCAATGAGTTTCCTGGGTTGATGAGACTGTCCGCCGGATTAAAGTCAGTAGTAAACGAAGGTTCACTTGTGGCAATGTCGTATATAACCAGCATTACAGATCCTTGGTTGTAAATGGTGAGAGGTAAATTTAGCTGGTTACCGATGATTACCTCTCCAAAATCCACCAGGGCCGTTGATACTGAACAATTGGGTGCTGGCGAGAGTTGGTCGTAGAACAATGCACCGATATCCGCTACAGTGCTGTCCGGATCTGAGGGCGAATTTGGGTTGCCGGCATCGATGCAAGGCGAATTCGAACTTAAATTATAATTATCGGCGGTAGGGTAAAGGAAACGCGGATCGAGGAAGATGTTAGAGAATGTGTCGCAGGAATCACCATTGGTATTGACAGCATTTATCACACCCAAACCTGGCGGTACCTCGCCGGTGAAATCGCCACCCGCATTATTGTAAAAATCACCATAGGACACTCCAATATTGTAGCAATTTATAAAACGGATACCACCGCCTGAATTACCTTCCACGATTGTATTCACGATATTAAAGGGTTCTGTAGAAAAGCAACTAATTCCACCGCCATTCCCAGGTGCTGAATTTCCAGTAATTGTGCAATTAGAGATCGAGGGGACTGGAACAAGCACACAGAAAATTCCACCGCCGCCGCCGGTAGAAGTAGGAAGAACCGAATTCCTTGTAATCATGCAATGACTGATGATTGGATCCCCCATACAGCCGATACCACCACCATCCAGAGCTGAATTCTCAATGATACTGCTGTAGCTTATTATGGCGTCCGTGTCCCTGCAATAAATACCACCACCTGCACCGCTATTGGCCGAATTCCACCGGATAGTACAGTGAGTAATACTCGGACCGGGATAAACATTACTGTAAATACCACCTCCGTAACTATCCATCGAAGGTCCTGAAGCCTTTCCATACTGGATGATGCAGTATGAAAGGTTACTTTGATAGCCAGCTATAAACCGTATACCATGCCAGCCTTCGGTAGTATCCGTGGCGGTGAATAAAATCGAATCGGTTTCCGTTCCTATCGCGAAGAGAGTACCTTCCACATTCAGTTTATAGTGCCCCTGGAAGAGAACCTCTACACCCGGTTCAATCCATAATGTATCATTCGAACTGGCCACCGTGATCTCACCGAAAATATAATACGGCGAAGTGGAATCCGCCCATACTCCGGTTACATCTCCTTCAAATATTGCGGTACCGGGCACGGGCACATCGGTGATATAACGAAAATAGTTAGCCTTGGTAACCGTAACCCTGACCGTATCACCCGGTATAAGATCAGGAAGTGTGAAATTAACAGGTACTCCTGTTCCGTTGGCACTGCCGATCATTTCTCCATCGAGGCTTAGACCAATCAGAGAACTGGCATTTGCCGTTACATTGAAGGAGGTTGTGCCGTAAGGAATCGTGCTGTCATGAGCTACTGTAAGACTTTCAGGCACTTCGGAATAAATAGTAGTGAACGCATCACCCAGATGATGGAAGAGAAAGTAGGTGTCGGCTTTTCTGTTTGGATTGTTGGGCCAGCTAGAAGCTTCAAGGTAGAATTTACCGCTGACATTGGCGAATGCAGGCCGTAAAATGGGTTCCCCGACCGGATCCGTCCCGTAGAGAGGATCGAAGTCAGGCCACATCGAATCGAAAACGCCCCAGCCGAACGTATCATTTACGAAAGAGAAAGAAGTTCCGGATGGCGCCATGATACCCACGCCTCCGTTAGGAATCATCTGAAACACTTCAGCTAAACCGGGAGAACCGGCGTCAAAGCGCCCGGTAGAACAATTCAGCGAAAAGACATAAGGATGCATGGGATTGGTCAATCCGGCGACTATGGATTTGGGATACCAGGGTGTCACCCACGAGGTGTCAATTCCGTGATCTCGGTGTAAGGCGAAAAAAGCACCGTTGTTTATCGCATTGGTGATTCCGGCAGTCGTGCCCGTCATCATGCTGGCCAGATAGGACGGAGTTGACGAAATATAATTCAAACCCCACGGCAGCGGTCCGAAATAATTAACAACCGTGCTGGTGTTAGTGGCAGTTGACCAGATTGTACCTGGCCCGGGATATATATATACATCATATTCACGAACCGGAGTTTTGCCCTGTTGGTTGGCAAAATAACCATAGAGAACTTCAGTGAAGAGGAGAAACCAGCGACTGGTTTGCCAGCCGCCGGATAAAAGCGGATTTTGGTAAAAATATGGATTTGTATAGGGTTGGCGTTCGTAATCTAATATTTTCGTAATAATTATTGCTGGTAGCGTATCATCGCCGCCGGGAGTGCAAATACGGGCGATTGTGAGGTCTGGTAGGCTATCATTATCCACGTCGGCGTAGAAATTATCGGATACACAGACTAACGTGCTGTCATCATAAAAATAATGCGGAGCGCAGATACCAAAGAGATATGGATCGCTATAATCGCTGAATAACAACACAGCTACGGGCGGAATTTCCCAGTTAGTGTAGGCGTCGTTAATGTAATCCTCAATGAGCACCGAATCGTTGCCGCCGATTTCTCCAATAGTTGTAATTCCGGTTAGAATGCCCTGTTCATTGCGCCATCGTTTTAGGGTATCAGCCCAGGCAATGTATACGGGATGATCGGGCACAATGATAATATATTCGACATTATCCTCATCGATCTGGTTCCTTCGATCAAAGTCGACTTTTGGTAATGAAGCGTAGTTAATTAAATTTTGCTGCAACACCGGTTCCCACCAGCGGCTGCGCAGCCTGTCTTCACCGAAATAGCCGCTGCCACCAACGAAATCAATGCGCATCCTAATATCCTTGTAGATGCGTAAATCTTTGCTCACGGGATTGAATTGGAAGGGAGTGATGCTCACGATGACGACATCCACTCCACGCATCTGTTTCTTACCACTGATTCTGACTACTTCCTCAGGATAAAACACATTCTGGTCGTAGATTTCCGGATTTTTTTCATATTTCAACACAGATCGGCTGTCATCGCGGGGAATCTCATAAGCCGGCGCGATGTTCATGTTTGGCAGCACTTCGATACGGGATTCAACAATTTCACATCGAACCCGGGATCCTTGCGGAATGGCGATAAAGCGGCTAATGCAGGGAAGATCAGGCGCTCCTGCTTCATTTGGCAAAATAACGCCGGGAATTGCCACAGTCTGCATCCTTTCCCCATTGATATCAACCTCCACAACTTCCATTCTTGGTATGGAAAAGACGATGTCCACGCCTGTCATATTCTGACTGACGAGGTTAATTCCACCTTCTGCCCAGTTATCCTCGAATGTGATGATATCTGCGTATACTGGTTGTTTCACCATTAGGAAAACGCATAAAGCAGCCAATAGTGTGGTAATTGAAAGACTTTTCTTCCAGAAGTATTGCAGATCTGTTGTATTCGACATAATACACCTCACATTATTATTTCTGGTAGCCCGGCTATTACGATTTAATAGTGATTAACCCGTAGAATTCTTATTCAGCACTCATTTTATAAGCATCATCTTTTTAGTCATGCTGATATCACCCACCTCAAGTCGTGCAAAATATATCCCCGAAGCCAAGTCCGACCCATCAAACGTCACCTCATGCACACCCGCATCCCGCCAGCCGTTGACAAGTTCGGCTACCAGACGGCCGGAGATGTCGTAGATTGCGAGGTTTACTAAACTCGAAACTCGCAACTCGAAACTAATAACTGTATTTGGATTGAAGGGGTTGGGATAGTTCTGATGGAGTGCGTAGGTTAGTGGTGATGTTTGATCAGCCTGGTAGCCTTGAATGCTGCCGATGTCCGTCGTCCAGTTTGACCATCCACCTATACCTGATGTAATGCTGTTGCCTGAACCTGCCTTTTTAAAGCCGAATCTATCATAGGAGGTATTTCCCCCAACTGCTGCCGCACCATGGTATGAGTATGATCCTATTGGAGCATATTCCGGAACGTCCTGAATTCGGTTCTGGATGATGGTCTCACCGGGAGGAATTACTTCATTAACTGGTCCGTAAACCGGTCCATGCTGGTTTCCGTTTGGCAGGGTTACTTCGCACGAAACCGAAGCCTCCAGTGTGTCAACACCAATGTTGGTGAGGATTATATCATAGGTGAAATTGCCACCTGCTGCGGGTATCTGAATTGGGGCTGAATATGGCGTCAACAGAATGCGAACGAGGTGGCTCTGATCGTAGAAAAAGGCTCCCATATCCGATTGGGTGCTATCAGGATCTATCAAGCGGACATGGGGATGTCCAACATCGATACAGGGTGATCCCCACTGAAGCCGAAAATCATTCTGCTGAGTATTGATGAAGGCGGGTTCCGCATCGATATTGCCCACGCCGAACCAGCCTCCCTGAATGTCAGAGTAGGTGATTGAGAAACCCGGTGAATAGACCAGGTAAATCTGGTAATCGTAATGATCCCAGATGATGCAGTTGATCAACTGGGGGTCCGAATCGATGCTGTAAACGGCAGCGCCACGGTCGGCGGTATTGCTGTAGATGGTGTTATTGAACACGAACGAATTGAAATTGGTGAAGTAGAAAGCCCCACCGTACACAGCCTCGTTTTGAATGACTGTATTGTTTTCAATTTGGCAGTCTTCCAGATCATTGAAGTAAAAACCTCCACCCCTGGAAGCGATATTCAAACTGACTTCATTTCCAGTCAAAACCAGTCCATCAGCATTATTGTTGAAGTAGATACCACCGCCGTAACGGGCTAAATTAAAGCGGATTGTATTGCCAACAATCGTGTTGTTATTGCCATTGACATAGATGCCACCACCATCGTATTCAAGTGCATTGGCGACGAAATTGGTAGTGATATCATTGTTTTCTATTATAGCCTCCTGACCGTTAAGGTAAATCCCTGCACCGCTGCGGAGGGAGGAATTTTCACTGATTATGTTACCGCATATCTTTGCAGCACTATTACAATAAATGCCGCCACAGTAATTACCTGAATAATTTAAGGTTATCGTGTTATTTGTTAATATCGGGCTTGGGGAGCCTTCGATGTAGATTCCGCCTGAGTTGTCATTAGAAGTGTTGGAACTTATGTAATTACCGGTGATAATGGCTTCACTATCATCGCAGTAAATACCACCACAATGGTCCCACGCGGAATTGCCTTGGATGATATTTTCACTCAGGGTTACATCGGAATTATAGAAATATACCCCACCGCAATCATCCTGAGCTGAGTTACCGCTGATATTGTTGCCATTGATTACTGTACCGTCACTATTAGTGCAGTATATTCCACCGACGTCATTCCCGGAAATATTATCCTGAATAGTATTTCCCAAAATGGTTGCATCTGAATTATTACAGTATATTCCGGCAGCAAGACTACTACATCCATTCTCTATGATGACGTTCTCCGAGATCACCGGCGATGAATAATAACAATAAATAGCACCGCCGTCGTTAGCTGAATTTCTTATTATTTCATTATAGCTGATGGTTGGGCTGGCATTATCACAGTATATCGCCCCTCCTGAGCTACTCGCAACGCAACTGTCGATTATGCAGTTGGTAATGGTGGGATTGGTGTGATAGCAGTAAATAGCGCCGCCGTTGTTATCTGAACCTCCACCGGTAGCATGACCCCGCTTAAACGTACAGTATTGTAATTGAGTGCGGGATGACGCATACCAGAGCCTTAGCCCTTTCATGTGAACCAGTGGTTGGTATTGATCGAAGAGGATGGGCTCGGTTTCTGTGCCAATCGCCGTTAGTGTAGCATTGGTATCCACAAGTATACAACAATCCATTGCGAACAGTACCTTCACACCCGGTTCGATGAGCAGAGAATCCTCTTGCGGTACACGAACGTCTCCTACCACTAAGATGGTATCTGCTGACCAGATACCGGTTGTCTCACCTGAGACAAATATGAAGTCTGCAAAAACAACTGCTGGATATAGTACAATTAAGCAGACTAAAGTAGATAGTAGCTTTCTCATGATAACCTCCGTACTTGTATTGAATTAACAGGGGCGAACTGAAAGCCGCCCCCTATTATATTCTTTACTTCATCATCACCATTTTACCAGAAGCTGTGAAGCCTCCAGCATCAAGCTGGTAGATATATATTCCAGAAGCCAGGTTTGATCCATCGAAAGTTACTTCGTGGGTTCCCGCATCACGCCAGCCGTTGACAAGTTCGGCTACCAGACGGCCGGAGATGTCGTAGATTGCGAGGTTTACTAAACTCGAAACTCGCAACTCGAAACTAATAACTGTATTTGGATTGAAGGGGTTGGGAAACACACTAAATAACTTGTACTCTTCAGGTAGTATGGAACTTTGATGTTCATCATAAATCGAGAAATCTAATGGTTCACCTGTATTCGTCCAACCTGATTTCCCATCCGATCCGTCCGAACCGAGTTTGAAGAATTCGAAACTGTCGAAGGAAGTGTCCGACTCAACGACAGCGTAGGAGTTATAAGAATAAAGACCCCTTTCGGCGCCTGCCGGTACCACTTGCGTCCTCTCGCGACGGACCGTTACACCCGAATCCAGTTCCGCTTCGACCGGACCCATAACTGGTCCGAAGATAGTGCCATTCGGCAGAGTTACATCCATCCAGGTAGTAAACCGCGGTGCTTGCGGATCTATACAGGTAAAAGTGAGTGTGTATTCGAAACTGTCACCCTCGGGAGGGATGACAATCGACCAATCGTGCCGCGTTGACAGTACCCGCACCGGGATGCTCTGATCATAGTAAAATGCCCCCATATCTGCTCTTGTGCCGTCCGCATCGTTATACTGAGGATCAGGATCGCCCGCATCGATGCAGGGGGAGCCCCATTGGAGGCGAAAGTCGTACAATTCAGGATTGATGAACATGGGGTTTTCAGCAATGTTGCCGATCCCAGGCCAACCATCTTGAATGTCAGAATAGGTTACTCCACTAGTAGAGCCATAGCTATAAATTTGATCTGGAGAATTACTCCAAAAGATCGAACTGGTGACAGTATTGCCCATTACATAAGTGCAAATTCCTCCCCCATAAACGGTGTCGTAGCCCCTAGCGGAATTATTATAGATAGTGTTTTTACCGATATTCATGTCACCACCGCAAAGTCCTCCCCCCCTGGCAAAGCAGTTAGCTATTGCTGTATTACCGACAATAATGTTCTCACTTATTATCATAGTAGGAGAAGAATAGCCTGAACAATAGATACCACCTCCATGAGCATGGCTGGAGCTCACAGTGTTACCAGTGATGTAGTTTCCTTTAATCATGGCATCACAGCCCTTATCCATCCAGATTCCTCCGCCCTCACAGTAAGCAATATTTTCACTTATGTTGTTGAACATAATAATGGGTGAACCACCCCCTATGAGGATACCGCCACCCTGCTTCGTTTGCGCTTCACTCCCGTTGTAAATAATGTCATTGTGGGTAATTCTCGAACTGCCCCCGCAACCGATCGCAGCGCCTTCAAAGCCGATATTGAACCTGATGGTGCAGTGGGAGATGACCGTAGACTGGCCACAGACTATGCCGCCGCACTGTGCTGTAGGGTAGATATAGGTTGTATATTCAATGATGCAATATTCAAGATAACTGCTATCGGGTGCACTATCGAAGGTAATTCCTAACCAGCGATTGCTGGTATCCTGAGCTGTTATGAGAATTGAATCGGTTACTGTTCCAATGGCTTCCAGCCAGCCATTGACCATCCACTCATACCGTCCCTGAAAATAGACTTCAACGCCGGGGTCAACAATAAGAGTTTCACTACTAGGAATAGTGATATTTCCTTCGATCATGTAAGGAGAACCTGCAGTATCCCAGATGCCGGAGACATGCCCTCCGGGAATAATTGTCTGAGCTGAAGCGATTGAAGCTACCAGCAATCCTTGAGTAAGAACAATCAAGATATTTCTGAACATTTTTTCCTCCCCTGATTAACGAACAGGGGCGACCTTTCAGCCGCCCCTTAATTTGTCACTTCATCAGTACCATTTTACCAGAAGCTGTGAAGCCTCCAGCATGAAGCTGGTAGATATATATTCCTGAAGCTAATCCTGATCCATTAAAGGTAACCTCATGCACCCCAGCATCCCGCCAGCCGTTTATAAGTTCTACCACTTTCCGTCCCGAAATATCGAAAATCGCCAGATTCACCTTACTTGCATCTTGCAACTGGAATCTGAGAACTGTCGTGGGGTTGAAGGGGTTTGGATAACAGCCTAGCAGGCTGAAACTGAGAGGCTGATTAGGCATTGAACTTTCAACATAGGTGCCTTCACTATCAACACGAATCAACCAAACATCATATCCACCGGCGCCGTAGGAAATAGTATTTCCTGCGATGATATAGCCGCCGTCGGCAGTCTGCTGAACACTGTAGCCATGTTCATAGGCGCCTCCACCGAAGGTTTGACTCCACACTTCACTGCCCGCCGCGTCCGTCTTGAGCAGATATACATCTCTTTCACCGGCGCCGTAGGAATAAGTATATCCTGCGATGATATAGCCACCGTCGGTGGTCTGCTGAATGCTTTTGCCAATATCTTCGCCGCTTCCTCCGAAGGTTTGACTCCACACTTCGCTGCCCGCAGCATTCGTCTTGATCAGATAAACATTAGCGTCGTAGGGATCGTAGGAAGAAGTAAATCCTGCGATGATATAGCCACCATCGGTGGTTTGCTGAACGCTGTAACCAATTTCATTGCTGCTTTCCCCAAAGGTTTGATACCACACTTCGCTGCCCGCCGCGTTCGTCTTGATCAGATAAACATCAGTATTACCGGCGCCGTAGGACCAAGTATATCCTGCGATGATATAGCCGCCGTCAGTGGTCTGCTGAACGCTGTGGCCATAATAATGAGAGCTTCCGCCGAAGGTTTGATACCAAACCTCGTTTCCCGCCGCGTTCGTCTTGATCAGATAAACATCAGTATTACCGGCGCCGTAGGACCAAGTATATCCTGCGATGATATAGCCGCCGTCAATGGTCTGGCGAACGCTGTAGCCATAATCATTAGAGCTTCCGCCGAAGGTTTTATACCACTCTTCGGTACCCGCTGCGTTCGTCTTGATAAGATAAACATCATTACCACCAGCGCTGTAGGTATAAGTCTCTCCGACGATGATATAGCCGCCGTCGGTTGTCTGCTGAACACTGTAGCCATAATCTTCTTCACTTCCTCCGAAGGTTTGACTCCACACTTCGCTGCCCGCCATGTCCGTCTTGATCAGATAAACATCAGCATTGCCAGCGCCGTAGGAATAAGTCCATCCTGCGATGATATATCCGCCATCTACGGTCTGCTGAACGCTTCTTCCATAATCTCCATTGCTTCCTCCGAATGTATTCGTCCACAGCGTATCCGGCGGCTGAGCATGAATTGACGTTGCAACTGACAATCCTACAAATAGTAGCAATACGAGTATCCTGTACATAATAACCTCCTTTTGAAATTAAAATGGGGCGACCTTTCAGCCGCCCCTTATTTTATTACTTCATCATTACCATTTTACTGGAAGCAGAATGGCTGCCGATATCAAGTTGGTAGATATATATCCCTGAAGCCAATCCAGTACCGTCAAAGGTTACTTCATGCACCCCAGCATCCCGCCAGCCGCTGATTAATTCTGCGACTTTTCGGCCAGAAATATCGAAAATCGTCAGATTAACCAGGCTTGCATCTGGCATCTGGAATCTGAGAACTGTCGTGGGATTGAAGGGGTTGGGATAGCAGCCGAGCAGGGCGAATTTATCAGGTAGTTCAGTCTCATTTGCCGATAGCAGCTCAAAAGACTCACCCCAATTAGCCCATCCTGACACTGGTTCGCCATCTCCCGTAGCCAACTTCTCAAAATCGAAGCTGGAAGTCGAATATATCGGCGTGGGATACAAACCTAAATAGGCGTTGTATTGATATGTGCCCGCAGGAGCATTAATCGGTACAGCCTGTTCACGATCCCTGTCGTTTGCAAAACCGGCTGGGAGAGTTAAGTTCAACGGTCCCACTACCGGTCCATAAGGTGAACCTGACGGCAGGGTGACATCGATCCACAAGTCCACATTCTGGCTGGTACCCTCATTGTTTGCCACCATGATGCTGTAGCCGAATATTCCTCCAGTTGCCGGTATCTGTATTGGTGGGTTTACTGGATATAGCTCAACAACCACAAATGGATTTGCTTCTAATGCCGTGAATAGGATAGCCATCCCTCTGTCTATCGGAGCAGCATGTTCATCGTATGCTCCATCATATACGTACTGCAGTCCGATAGTCTCTGCAGAATTCTCGATTCCAATAGTGCCTTCTGCCTGTACTGTTGGTGAAGGTTCCTTATATTGGAAGAGGATTTGGCCGTCACCCGTTGCTGTGGGATAATAAACCGCATCCAGTAGTATTACCTGGAAAGTTTCAAAGGATCCCGTCGGAGCGAACTGTTCGATGTGATTGTATTCCACGATCTGGCGGTGATTGGTTTCATCGTACCAACTCCACACCTTCCCGGAATTTGCCCGCTGAGGAGAAAGATCTTCCCAATATATTGCTATCATGGACGGGGGACCGTCTGCGTCAGGAATTCCGGAATTGGAATAATCATCTTCGGTGATGGTTCCCATTCCGATCCAACCATTGGCAGCCACAGTGAAACTGTCATAGGTAGCCCCGTAAAACTGGAAACCAAACGGCAGTGCAAAATGGAAAACCTGATCATCCGCAGTGAAGTTAACCATAGTTCCCGGTCCGCCAGAATCCGCACTGATCTCCACCCAGTCGTAGGTTGGTCCCAGAGGAACGTCTAAAATGTCGTAAGCATAGTAACCGTATGCATCTGGTCCTACAGGAGCGTACATCGGATCACCCACGATGAAGGACACGATCAGGTCATTTGTATAAGCGCTATCGGCTTCAATGTGCAGATCACAGCTTACCGATTGTCCCTGAGGGCAGGAACTGCTTATATCGATCTGATATGGGGGAGTCCCCTGACCCTGTTCAAAATGCGCCAGATCCGGGAAGGTTGCTGTATTCTGAGTTACTGTGAGATAGGGATCTGTAGTTGAGAGCGTACCGACGATGTTGCTGGCGGTGCCACTACCTGCATTACTTAGAGTCAGCACCATGGAAATCGTTTCACCAGGATCGGCTGCTCCGTTGTTGTTACCGCCAATATCGTCAATTTCCTTGTCGGCTACAACCAGGAACGGTCCTGAACCAGTGGGCCACAATGAAATTCCTGCTCCTATGCCCACCGGATACTCTGCGTACTGCGGATCTTCATTTGACTGATCGTGCGTTTCCGCGTAATAAAACGCCTCATCCATGGTCACCATACCATCACTATTATAGTCTGCATCAACCGGTACGCCATAAGCGTCTTCGCCTTTAACCGCCGCAGTCCAGTGGAATACGTAAGTGTCGTACATGTAATCCGGCGGCATTGCATAGGATACCTGGTCGTAACTGCAGGCAGAAGACGCCACGCGAGGTCCCGGAGGTACTGCTATGTCATCTAAAAATCCGCCAGAATAACAAGGTTCGAAGGTGCAGATGATTTCACACTGGGGTAGGGCATCCAACAGTGAGGCGAAATGGTAATCATAGAGCGATTCCATGTTCCACAGGTTAAACAGAGTACTCCAACCGCTGACGCTGCTGCCGTGGTCTGTAGCGAAGATGAAGAGTTTGTCATCTGCCGCCAGCATGTTAACCAGTTCTCCGAAGACGAAGTCCACGTCAGATAGCGTGCAGGAATACATGATGTCATCATCACCATCACCGTCCAGATCCGGATCGGAATTTAATCCGTTGGATTGATCCGGTGCAGGATTTAGACCATCAGAACAGAGAACGATAATGTGATCATCCGCAAAACCGTACGTCCAGTTGAGTGCAATGTAGATGTTGGATAGATCATTCCAGTAACGCACGTGATTGTTTCCCTGATTATGACCGCCATTCATCAGAACAGCCCAACGATCTGACCTTGTCGGATCAGGTGAACCACTGGGCAGCGGCGCTCTGCGATTCTCAGCAGCACCTAACACATCACCAATAGCAGTCTTGACTTGATGGAAATCCCTGAAGTTTAGCGGTGAGCTCTGGGCGTTCTTAACCGTAACCTCGCCATCAGTTTCACTTACAAATGCATATCGCACGGGATGAAACAAGTTCGCAGTGGGGAAGTCATCTATGTAGATGACGTAACCTGCTTCCGGCGTTCTCATTATTAATTTCTGTGTAGAGCGCACTTCGGTATTGGGCCCCACTGGACCCCAAACCTGGATTACTACATCATCGCTTTTTCCGTCCAGAAGTCTGGTTTCAATGATCGAAACTGCTGTATCCGAACTCCTTACCTGCGCAGCCAGAGCCGGTGATAGATATATCACACATGTCAGCAGCAGTAAAATGGATAAAATTTCTGTAAACCTTCTCATGGCATCTCCGTTTTTCTGTGGTTATTATTTAACTTTCTATTGAATTACGATTGGTTGCAGCTTTTGATAATAACTCAAGATAAGCATTTTTTTACTAAAAGTCAAGTACATTGTGAAATCGTGAAGAATTTCTGCAAAAAACAGTCCAATACGTCAAACTAATTCGTTATATTCCCTATAGCTGCTTATTATCAAAATATTCTTTATTCCCTGCAACCTTCGCTGACTGTCCGGAGTCTTATTATACAGATGGCCATAGAGAATGACCCAGTTTCTGACCAGGAACTGGTTGCTCGCGCCAAGAGGGGAGACGTAAAAGCATTCAGCTTGCTGGTTGAACGTTACCAGGATATGGTATATACGCTGGCATGCAGAACCCTCAGCGATCCTGTGCGTGCAGAAGATATGGCGCAAGATGCCTTCGTGCGCGCCTGGAAAGCGATCTCTTCCTTTAAAGAAAAATCACAATTCTCCAGTTGGCTTTATCGGATAACTGTAAACGTTTGCTATAGCGAATTACGAAAACGGGGCAGGTCTGAAGACCTCCTGCCAGAAGAAGATTTCGATGCCTTGAAAATACCCGGATGGTTCAAGAAGTCCATCGAATCGAACTTTGAAAAACGCGATCTGGTAAATAGATTGATAAACGAGTTACCTCCAGTTTATCAGGGGATAGTGGTGCTGTTCTACCTTGAAGGCTTGGATTGCAAGGAGATTTCAACGATCTTAGGGCATCCGGTGGGAACGGTAAAAGCTTATCTGCATCGTGCCAGAGCCAGAATGCGTATTGTGGCTGAATCTTTGCTGAATGTGTGAGATTGCTGAATATGGAATGTCCGGCGATAGAAATATTTGAAGATTATCTTCACGGTGAACTAAAAATCACTCAGCGGACTGATTTTGAGGAGCATATCGGGTCGTGCCAGTCCTGTCGCACTGTATTGGAGCGTGAGAACAGGATCGATGAACTTTTTCAATTACATACTCTCCAAAGAGCGCCAGCGGGCTTCATAGCGCGACTTACCCCCAAGTTGACACCCGTAACGTCACAGCGATCTCTGCCTGATTGGTTGCAGGCTTTAGCACTGGGATTGATCATAGTTTTTGCCGGATTCTCTTTAGGTAAATGGGCAACCCCGTTCCTTAAAGATGTTTTGTTGAAACTTAGCAAGTTTGGATCCGATAAGGACGTTTTAGGCAGTTTTAAAGAAATCGAGATATTCTCAAAATCAGGTGGAGCGTTGGAAATACTCAGTGGCAACGAAATAATGGCACTGAATCTGTTTATAGCAGGCGTAATTTTCTGCTGGGGCTTATGGCAGATGGTCAAAGCGTTTAAGGGATAAGTGCAACATATGCGCAACTGATTCACCACTTGCAGGCAAGCATTTTGTAAATTCAATAAAAGAACCGTTTAAGCGGTTCTTTTTGTTTGGTATGTATCTTGCATTTTACATTCAGATGCAAACTGTATTCATATCTACCATATTTTCCGATAAAATGCGTATTTTTTTTAATTCAGTTGTTGCATCTTAAGAAAAATTCGTTATATTATATAAGATATGATAAATGGAACTATAGAGAAAAGAGGTAGTTGACATGCTGAAAAAGTTCTTCAGAGCTGATGAAGGCTTCACGTTGATCGAAGTCTTGATTGTGGTGGTCATCGTAGCTATCCTGGCGGCGATATCAGTGCCTATTTATGTGCAATATGTGGAAGGAGCACGGGCTGCTGATCCGCAGGCTACAATCGGAGCTATCTACAATTCCTGCAAAATGTACTATCAGGATAACAGTGAATACCCCACTGATGTAGATGAGTTAGAAAACTTTGAATATCTGGAAATTGACCTGGCTACTCTTAACCAGTGGGAATTCCAGATTGTGGGCGCTGGCGATCAGTTAGATCAAATTATGGCCACTTCAACCGAAAAGATGAAGGGTGGTGCGGGACACGTGATTATCTTTGAAGTTCGTACAGGCAGATTTACCGGTTACGGTCTGCCTTCTGACCAGGGATTCGATTGATAGTTAACAGTTAAGGGCGAATGCTTTGGAAATCAATGATATCAACCAACTGCTGAACTTCTCCGTCGAACAGGATGCATCAGATCTTCACATTTCTACCGGTTCGATTCCCATGATCCGTGTTCACGGCACCATGCGGAAAATGAAGTTGCCCCTGATGACTCAGGAAGTGTTGGAGAGATTAGTCTTCCCTATTCTGGAACAATCTCAGCGCGAGCGCTTGGAAGAGGTTAAAGAGATTGACTTCTCCTATAAGTTAGAGAAAATTGCCCGGTTCCGAGTCAATGTCTTCCAGCAGATCCAGGGTATGGCTGCTGTTTTCAGAACTATACCTGCCGAGATCAAGTCCTTCGAGGAATTGGGATTGCCTCAAATCATGAAGGAACTGGCGCTTCGGGATCGGGGTTTGGTTCTCCTTACAGGTCCCACTGGCAGCGGGAAATCCACTACGCTGGCGACAATGGTGGATCACATCAATGAGTACAAGGAACTGCACATCATAACCATTGAAGATCCGGTAGAATTTTTCCATGAAAGCCGAAATTGCCTGATCAACCAGCGAGAATTGGGCGCCAGCACCCATTCATTTGCCAATGCCTTGCGAGCTGCATTACGTGAAGATCCGGATGTGATACTGGTGGGTGAAATGCGTGATCTGGAGACCATAGCTTTAGCATTAACGGCCGCGGAAACGGGTCATTTAGTCTTGGCTACGCTGCATACTTCCAGCGCCGCGAAGACCATTGACCGGATTATCGACATCTTCCCTTCATCGCAGAAGACGCAGGTGCGTTCCATGCTGGCTGAATCTTTAGAAGCGGTTATTGCCCAGAAACTGTTGCCTCTTAAAAATGCCAGCGGACGGGTAGCCGCCATGGAGGTCATGGTCGCTAATATTGCGGTACGCAACCTGATTCGGGAAGATAAGATTTATCAGATCCCCTCAGTAATTCAAGCGGGCGGAAAAGAAGGGATGCAGTCTTTGGATCAGGATCTGATGAGATTGCTGCATAAGGGTACGATTGACCGCGAGGTTGCCAAGCACATAGCAGAAAATCCCAAGCTTTTTGATGTGAACTTAGCGGGTTAAACAATGAATTTCTCATCCCGAAATACGATTACATTGAGATGGTTTGATTGCAGACGACTGCTAAAAAAAGATGACGGCGTAACCTTTATAGAAGTTTTAGTCACCTTTGTTATGCTGGTCGCTGCTGCTGTAATCACGGCTCAAACAATGTTTTTCGGAAACCGCTTCCTCGACGTTAACATGCATAAACAGCAGGTTCTGCGAATTGTGCAGGTGGAACTTGAATACTGGATCGGGCAGATGTACACCCATACCCGGGATAACCAGAACGAACCCTGGCCCATAGACCAGACGATGAAAGGCAGCACTGAATATCCTTATAAAGTCGTACCTTTAGAACCCGGTTCACCCATAATGGTAAACCTGTTCTACGGACCTATACAGGAAAGAAAGACCGATCCGACCTATATTAACGAATTAGGTGAATTGAAAGTCGCTTATTATGCAATTACGGTGTGGGCTGAATGGGTGGAACCTCACGGAAAATCTGTGCAGAGATTTTGCAAAGACTTAGGTAATGAAATCTCATTGACAACCTATTCTCAGAAACCGAGCTAAACCATGCTTCAGAAAATCAGGCAAAGTCTCTCTTTGAAGCCTGTATCTGCCGATGAAGGTTGGACCTTCATTGAAGCTGTATATTCTGTAGTGCTGCTGACGGTTGTTTTCCTGGGGTTTACTATTACAATATTAGCCTTTCGCGAATGGATGTTCCGTTCCTGGGGAATCCGATTGGTTGATCAGTATGCCAATGACGTATTGGCATTCATAGAGGATCAACTACGGGTGGGTGGCAGGATAACTGAGATTCCTTCTCAGAGTGAACTGCGCAGCTTCACGATTTACACAATGAACCTCACAGATTATCCCATCCGCGTTGCGGATTCCACCGCTTATAACTTCTCTGCCCATCCTGAACAGGGTGTTTTCGTGGGTATAGGGAATACAGCGCCTGAAGAATTTTACAGTTTTCGTACAAATCATAAGGAACACTTTCCACCGGATGGCTGGGGTGAGGATCACAATTTCAAGATTACCGGATTTAAATTCGTTGATTGGAATAATCCCATGTTATCACCATCCTTTAACGATGCTATGCCACAGGTCATCCTTAATATAGAATATTCTCGAAAGAAAAACGTCAAAAAGGAATCAATCGAGTACATTCTGAAAAAAGAATACCGAGTTTCTGCATATATGAAGAATACCTTGATGAGTCGTGAATAATCAGGTTTAGCGCACGAGGTGATCATGGAAACTTTCAAAAAGATCATGGGGGAAGATGGCAGCTTTCCAATTCTCGCTATCATTATGATCGGTTTGCTTGTCTTCACAGGTTTTGGATACATGAAATGGGGTTCCGATGAAGGTTTGGAAGTTGCTTACGAACGCGCTCAACTCCAGGCTTATTATGCTGCGCACGGAGGTGTCTTTGACATAGGTTTCACTGACCTCAGATCCCTTTCACCAAACGCCATCCCACCGGAACCGGTTATTCTGGGCGGAGGGATAATCACCGATTATGAAGGAAATACCACTTCTTATGTCCACGAGGTGATCCGCGCCCCGGACGTCAACGTGATGGGGACGGCTATGGCTGATTATAACTATCTGGATATCATCTCCGTGGGGCGTGTGGAAATTAAAGGATATGATGGAAAGAGTTACACCGTCTATGATACTTCTAAGATGAAGATACAACTCATGGGCTTAGCTAATTTCTTGTATCTCACAGACATAGAAACAACTATTTTCGGCGAGGTCATAAAGTTCTGGCAGGAAGATACTTTGGATGGCTGGGTACATTCCAACGATACCATCGCCATTATGAACAATCCGGTCTTCTACGATCGAGTCACTACCACCGCACCGATCTTTTTCGAAGCTATCGGGTTTAATCCTCAATTTGTTAATTATGATCCTATTTTTGAATACAGGGAAATATATCTCCCCGAAGAAGCCACGGAAATCCGCAATGCCGCTTCTGCGGGAGGCACCTACTTCGGGGATGCCAACGGTTACTGGGCCAGTCGTTTGGTATTCCTTGATAGGAGCGGTTGGAGACTGTATCAATGGCCTTTCGGTACACCTTTTGACAGTTCCGCCGTGGTTGCCACGGGAAGTCCTCCCGCATGGCAAGCGATCTGGGTGGATGGATACCTTGAACTTCAAGGTGTAGTGCGGGGACAGGTAACAGTGGGAGCTCATGGACATTATAACCCAACTTTCTTGGGCTACCATTGTATAAGATTAGTGGATGACATTCGCTATTACTTTGCCAACCCCAACACCGGGGCGTTTAACGACAGCACTGCCAATGCGCCGGCTGATATCCTGGGCATCGTATCCGAACAGAATATCACCATTGGCGATACCTGGGCGAACGGGCGCCAGGATGGGAAATTCAGGACCAACTTCAACCCGGATAGCTGCCATATTGTCATAACTGCAGCCATGGTGGCGCTGGGCGAGAGCTTTTCCTTCGAGGATCAGAATGAAGACCCCGGTACCTGCACCCCCTGGGAATTCTGGAATGGCACTTATAATTTCATGATAAATGGTAATCCAGCACGCGATGAGCGCGGGGATATTTTTATGCATGGCGCAATAACCCAGAAAAGACGAGGTTACGTACACCGATCCAATCAAGGAGGCACTGGCTACGGCAAGCATTATAATTTCGATAAACGTTTAAGTCAGATGTCACCCCCGTATTTCATCGAAGCCACCGACTCGGAAGGTCACGCCCTATTCGAAGTAATCAGTTGGGATCTGCGGTGACGTTAACAGTCCCCGACGGATTTACTTCATAATCGAGGACGCTCCGACAGTAATTTGAAAAACAGCTACTTTAGGATTCCTGACCGCATAATTATCCTAAAAAAACGCCAAGTTCTAATTATAATTCTTAAGATCAGGTAAAATGATCAAATTCGGAAGCCAGCAACGCATAGGTCTGGACATTGGCACGCACAGTATAAAAATTGCCGCGCTGGAAAAATCCGGTGCGCATTATCGGTTAGCCAAGTATCTCATAGTTCCGATCTATTCTGAAGGTGAAACCTTCGATCCCGACGGACCTAAGAGGTCGATAACTGTTCCCAGACTTATGAGTGCCTTTAACGATATGGGACAGGTGCCGCGTCGGATCAAGTTTTTAACTTCTTCCATAGGCGGACAGGCTGTCGCAGCCAAGGAGATCAAATCGGTTCAGATGACGGACGATGAGATGGATTCTTCCTTGCTGTTGGAAGCTCGCAAGCACCTGCCCTTGGATGGGAGTGAAACTATCGTCGATTACCAGATTTTAGGCGATGACCCACAAGAATCTGATAAAGTGCGCGTTCTCTTGGTGGCTGCCACCCGCAAGCAGTTCCAAAATCACCTGGAGATATTGCGCGACATAGAATTAAAACCAGGTATTGTGGACATCGATCCTTTGGCACTCTTGAATTCCTATATGTCTCTTAATGACCTCCCCGATGATGGAGTGGATCTGTTCGTAAACATCGGCTGTCGCCAAACTACCCTTTCGGTTGTGGGCCGTAAAAGTCTTTTCTTCACCCGTGATATCCCCATTGCCGGATTTGCCTTTACGCAGGAATTGATGAAAAAGTACGGGTTGAGTTACGATGACGCTGAAAAAGTGAAACGGACTGAAGGTTTACAACCCGATCTCCCCTTGGCGGAATCTGAAAATGGCGATCAGGGGCTGCGGCTTGCTGAAAAAAGTTCATTAGAACGCTTAGGGGACGAGATCAATCGTTCGCTGAGATATTATGTAAAAGAAACAGGGCAGGCATTCTTCAACAGTATCAAGCTTACCGGCGGTTCTGCCAGGCTTCCCGGCTTGGACGAATATCTGGAGAAAAAATTCAATATCTCCGCGACTTTGTACAATCCATGTGCCGGTTTGGAAGGTGTCGATAGTGAAATTCCGGAAGGTACACAGTTAGCTGTCGCAATCGGTTTAGCTCTTCGCGTGGAGTAATCCTCATGGTTAAAGTTTTTAGTATCAATCTCAACAAATCAGAAGGGCACGCTGAAAAAGAGGCGCGCTGGCGCAAGAGACGGGAAGCCATCGTTATCGGTCTCTTTCTGGTAATTTTCATAATTTTGTCTCTCTATACACTGCGAAATCATCAGGCTTTGGGTAGTATCATTTCGGATAAGGAGGATAAAATATCCGAGATCCAGGAACGGCTTGATGAGCTTCAAAGTGTCGGCAAGAACATCTCCAAAGACGACGTACTTACCTTAGCGCAAATGGAAAAAGAGCGCTTTCTATGGGCAAGTAAGCTGAAAGTTCTTGCGGACATTTTACCTGAAGACGTAGTACTGACGTTTTTAGAATACCGCAACCGTGAACTCCGTATTAAGGCTATCAGTAAGATCATGTATGACGAGAGAGAATTTGATAAGGTGTCGGAATTTATGAACATGCTCAAATCCACGCCTTTTTTCTATCGAGAATTTACCAATATCCGCTTTAGCGAATCACATCGTATAACTGTTGAGAAACAGGCAATATTGGCGATCACAATCACCTGTACTATAGATAAACCGAAGACCGCTGTGAGCAGGAAAAGGGGCACAAGAAATACCAGATTAGAAAGGTCGTTAGGGCAATAGCAGCTTTCTGATTTTAAGTGAGGATTTTATGCGAAAAGTACTCATCTTAGTTTTAATTGCAGTTGTGTTTGGCGGTGGATTCTGGCTGTACCATAATTTCTTATTCCCCAAGTACCCGCAAGATATTGCCAACCTTGATCGGGAGATTAATATCAAGAATGAAGAATTGATATCTGCTGAGATATTAGCTCAGGAAATGGATTTAGTGGCCAGGCTCATTGAACGGAATCTGGCTTTATCGACGAAGGATTCTCTGGCTGAAGACGCTTCTATGCCTTTCCTGAATTTCGTAACAAACATGCTTCAGGATTTGGAAATCAAGCTGATTGTCCTGGAACCCAAAAAACGAAGGGCACAGGTTGATTACATAAAAACTCCCTATTTCATGACCATCGAATGTACCTACTATGAATTCGGGAAGTTGGTTGCACTGCTGGAAAAATCTGAGAGGTTAATTACGCTTGAGTCTTTCGCTGTAGATAACGGATTTCGGCAGGCAACTGCCACTAGAGATTTTCGTGATCCTGAAGACCACATTTTCGAAATGCAGATATCGACCCTCACATTAATAAAGAGGATGTAAGCCTGGAGTATTCATGAAAGAACGGGAACGGTTGTTATGGAGTGTTATGATTATTCTGCTCCTCATCATTGCTGGATATGTGGGGTACAATGCCTACCGTATGGGACGCCAGGTGCGTGAATATAAAGAAGCGATGAAGCAGGAAACTCTGGGTTCTGAAGATCCCCAACTTCGTCAAACAGTCGAAGACTTGGAGACCAACCTGCGCAACAGGCTGGATTATTCCTTCACCATAGAGCAAGATCCTTTGGACTTGACACAAGTCGTTCAGGGAAGGCGTTTCTTAGCAAATTTAGGCTTCACCGAATCGTTAGAATCCCAGAATATCATGCGCTTGTCATGCACAGTAATAGCCGAAGAACCGGCCGCAGTTATCAAGTATCACGGGAAATCCAGAATCCTGCGCGTTGGCGACGTCATTGACGGATACGAAATTGTTGAGATCGGTAAAGGGCGCGCTAAGCTTAGAGGTTTTGGAGAAACACTGAACTTAATAACTCAGAAAGCTCCAGAAACTTTAGAGAGAGAGAAACTTCTAAGCGAAGGTATTATCACCATAGAAAAACCTGATACAACTATAAATCGTGGAAATTATTAAAGCATTTAAAGCAACATTCTTCATTCCGCAACAGCGAAATGACTAATGCCTGGGAGAAAATAATGCATCGAATGATTGCGATCTTCGTAGTTATCTTTACTCTAACAACCTGTCTGGCTTTCGCACAGGATCTTGAGACTGAAGGACAATCCGCTACGTCTGAGACTGACCCTAACTTGCAAAAGTTAGTCACAATTGACGCTGAAGATGCCTTTCTACCGTCAATATTGGCAGTGTTAGCTGCAGAAAGTGGCTATAACATCGTCACCGGACCCGGAGTGAACAAGGAAGAGAGAGTCTCCGTACACCTGAAAAACACGCCGATAGAACAAGCCATGAATTTGGTCGTTCGAGCTGCGGGTCTTTCCTACGAAATACTGGGGAATTCCTTCTTAGTTGCTTCTGCCAAAAAACTAAAAGAGGAAGTCGGCCTGGCGTCCTATGTCATTGAACTTCAATATGCAGTGGCGACCGAAGTCAAGGAACTCCTGGCGGATTTCAATGCTCAAATCCAGGTGGACGTATCTGGCAACAAATTGCTGCTCATCACCAGCCCCAAGGTCATAGATGAAATCAACAAAGTTATAAAAGATATAGATAAGCCAGCCCTTCAGATTATGCTGGAAGCTCAGTTGATCGAGGTCGCAGTCGAAGATGAGGAACAATTGGGTATCGACTGGGGCAAGCTTTCCGAATTGAGTTTGTTGGTCAGCGAAGCGGGGGTGGATCAGTGGGGCGCTCCCACCCTGGTGCCGGAAGCCACACGCTATAAGGAGTTTCCCGATGAGTTGAACTTTTACCCCGTTGATGGATTTTTAGATGCCGGATATATGGCGCGGCAGCCTGCAATCTTCCAGGTTGTGCTGGACTGGCTTCTTAAAAATAACCGGGCTGAAATTCTGACAAATTCCAAATTAGCCACCATGAACAACCGCACCGCCTCCCTCGAAGTGATTGACGTTATCCCGTACATACTTACTGCGGGTGGAGTCGGCGGACAGGTGCAGGTGCAGAAGGAAGAAGTCGGCATTAAGTTGCTTATTAAGCCCAATGTTAATACAGATGGATATATAACCACGGAAATAACGCCGGAAGTATCGTCCGTATTCCAGTTGATCGGACCGGAAAGTAATATCCCCTGGGTCGTGAGGAGGAGGTCCACCACAACTATCCGCGTAAAAGACGGTCAATCCATAATTATAGCCGGCTTACTTGGCATTGATAGGAAGATCACACAGCATAAATTTCCATTCTTAGGAGATATACCACTGATCGGTGCTCTTTTCAGGCACAAATCTGAGTATATTAAGAAGACTGATCTTATCATTCAAGTTACACCAAGAATTATCTCAGCGGATGATCCACACAACGAAATGCCTGATATCATCAAAGAGACTCAAGAGAGATTACTATCAGGTAGGGCGCAGGAAACTGAAGAGGAAGGACGCACTACACCGAAATTAGTTCTCATAGAAGAGGAAAATCCAGAAGAGCAATGATCCGCCAGCCCGGAACCGAAACGCTCTCCTTTATGTAAGTATATAGAAAGGGAAGGAGCATTCAAGAATAAGTGGCATGACAGGGATTAACCGATTTCAGCGGGCAGGGTGGTTTTTAGGGATCATCTTAGCTTGTCTGGTGATTCATCCCCTAATCGGCGCTGCGCTGCAGGGGATTTTCACTTGTAATTTATATACCGGGCACGGTTCAGTTTTCGCGCAACAAAAATCTAGGGACTTATTCAGCCCATTAGAGTCCTCATCGGCGAGAAACGTAACGCCAATGGAAGGCCCGTTGGATGATAAGCTGCGTGAAAGCATACCCAGAGAAGGACAGCCTCTTGAAGGACCTATCGATCCTGAAAGCTATCGCCTGGGCCCCGGAGACCTCTTGGCGGTTTACGTGCTTGGTGATATTGAAGATCAACTTTTAGCGCGGATTTCTGCTGATGGTTTGATCAGAATAAGTTCTCTGGGCGTATTTGATACCAGAAACCGTTCTTTCAAAGAATTAAGAGAAGAGATCTTATCTGCAGCAGAGAAGCGGTATCGTAGCGGAGTTATCGAAGTATCGCTAATCGAATTGCGCTCCTTCAAAGCTTCTGTTGGTGGAATGGTGCCTGCTCCCGGAACCTACGAATTAACAGCAGCAGATAGAGTCGCTGCTTTGCTGGAACAAGCTGGCGGTTTCCTCAACCCGGAAAGGATTCTCGAGGAGTCGGCGCCAATTGAAGCGGAGCTGGTTATCGAGAGAAGGGGAGAAGAAGCTCAAGATCTGAAACTGCCCCCCTATTCCACGCGGCGCTTGCAGCTGATTCACCGGGACGGCAGCAGGGAGAATGTCGATCTGTTGCTCTTCTTAAGGGCGGGTCTTCCTGAAGGGAATCCCTACGTTTCGGATGGTGATTTTCTTCTGATTCCGCCTTTAAACCCCAGGTCAGGTGTACTGGGTGTCTTTGGAGCCGTAAATCAGCAGTGTCTGGTGGAATTCGTGGAAGGCGATAATATCGAGCGTGCCCTCGCTTTAGCAGGGGGACTTGCTGATCTAGCTCGGTTAGATTCTGTTGAAATCACCCGCTTTACCGGTGAAACCAGTGAATATAATACGATCTTTGTCAACCTTAATGATCTTAGGGTTAAAGGCTTTCAGCTTGAGCCGGACGACCGCATATTTGTGAGACAGAAGCAGAACTATCACCTGGTTCACCAGGTCGAACTGCGCGGTGAATTCTTAAAGCCCGGGTTCTATCCCATTACGGAAGATAGTACTACCCTGCTGGATGTGGTCATGAAAGCCGGTGGTTTTACACCCAGAGCCAGCCTTACTGAAGCTGTACTGACAAGAGATACAGGTTTCGACGAGGATGATCCGGAATTTGAACGGCTGCTGCTGACTCAGGTTCGGGATATGACCCCGTTGGAATATCAGTATTTCCTTTTGAAAACCCGTGAACTGCAAGGGCAGGTGGCTGCTGATCTTTATGCTTTGTTCCTCGAAGGTGATTCTACGCAGAACATCTTCCTGCGAAATGGAGATCTACTCTACGTTCCACCCGTATCGAGGTCAGTGAAAGTAATTGGTCAGGTTAATCACCCCGGTTTTATCTCTTACATATCCGGGGAATCCAGCAAATATTACGTAAATAGAGCTGGCGGTTATGCCTGGAATGCACGAAAGGGCAAGGTTCGTGTTATAAAGGCGAATTCAGGCAAATGGCTAAAACCCGGTAAAACTTTAATTGAAGAAGGCGACACGGTATTTGTACCTGAAAAACCCTATGTAAACACATGGGATGTCGTCAAGGACGTTCTCTTGATCCTCACACAATCGGCAACTATATATCTGGTAATTACACAGGCGACGAAGTAGATGTGTGCGCCTGCCACAGCTTAGAGAAGATAGACGGCTCATGTTTGAAGATAGCACTACAGCCCAATACGAGAAGATCGGCGAGATTCTTCTAAATGAGGGGCTGATAAACGATAAACAACTCGAAAAAAGCCTTGCTGAACAGAAGGAGAAAAAGGGCAGACTCGGCCGAATTATGGTCGGCTTAGGGTATATTGTGGAAGAGAGTATTGCTTTTGCACTTTCCAGGCAGATGGGGATCCCTTTTCTTTCCAATGAGAAACTTTTAAGCGCCCATGAATCTATTGTTGGGTTAGTCCCCGAACCGTTTGCCAAGGAGCATAACTTAATCCCGGTTGGTGCGGATGATAACACCCTTCAGGTCGCCATGGCTGATCCTGATGATATCGTCGCCGTTGATTCACTGCAGAAACTCACCGGACGTCAAATAGATACTGTCTTCGCTTCCAAGAACGGTATTATCGCCGCTATTGATCAGCTTTACGTTCGCATTCGCAAAGAAGACGAGGTCACAGAAGTATACGGCGACCTGCAGTTTTTTACTGAATCGGATGAAGATGAAGAGGGCTTGGTCGATATGTCCAAGGTGGAAACCGGCATCGAAGATGCTCCCATCGTCAAGCTGTGCAACATGATGTTCGCTGAATCTATCAAAGAACGTTCCACCGATATTCATATAGAAATGCAGGACTATAACGTATCCGTACGTTATAGAATTGATGGGGTTCTGCAGGAAGCCATGACCCCGCCAAAAACTGCTCATCCGGGTATTATATCCCGTATCAAAATCCTGTCACGCTTAAACATTGCCGAAAAACGACTTCCTCAGGATGGTCGTTTCACCATAAGAGCCCCAGGCAAAGAGGTTGACGTCCGGGTCAGCATTCTACCCGCGGTCAACGGCGAAAAAGCGGTACTTCGCCTGTTGGATAAGACCGGCTTTGCCATGAATCTGGAAACGTTAGGTTTCGAGCCGGAAATGCTCAGGATCTTTCGCCGTTGGATTGTACAGCCTTATGGTATGTTGATCATTTCGGGTCCGACAGGTTCAGGTAAATCTACCACACTCTACGCTTCATTAAAAGAGATCAAGAGCCCGGATGATAATATTACTACTGTTGAGGATCCGGTCGAGTATCATCTGGATGGCGTTAACCAGGTGCAGGTAAAGCCAAATATCGGATTGACCTTTAGTACTGCTCTACGGCACATCCTTCGCCAGGACCCGGATAAGCTGCTTATCGGGGAGATCAGGGATGAAGAGACTGCCGATATTGCAGTAAAATTTTCCCTCACAGGACATCTCGTTTTCACCACGTTGCATGCCAACGATGCACCTTCAACCATAACCCGCTTAATTGATATTGGGGTTCCCCCTTACCTGGTAGGATCGTGTTTGAACCTGATTATGGCTCAACGCCTGGTTCGGCGTATCTGCTTGAAATGCAAAGAACCTTACGAACCTACAGATGAACAATTGGAAGCTCTGGAACTCAATAACGAACGGGGCAGAGCGATCAAGTATTTTAGTGGAAAAGGATGTGTCCATTGTCGCGATACTGGGTATCATGGCAGGATCGGTATCTTTGAGATGCTGGAAATGCGCCAGAATATCCGCCGACTGGTCTTCGATAACGCCAACCAGGAGGATATTCGAGAAGCGGCTCTAAAGCAAGGAATGGTCTCACTTCGTGAAGCGGGTATAATGAAGATTGAACAGGGAATCACCACTATTCAAGAAGTTCTGCGTTCCACCGTGACAGAAGTATAAGCTTAGGGGAGTGCTGAATGCCTAATTTCGCCTATGTAATAAAAGACACCGCCGGCAACAAGCTTGAGGATTATATCCGGGCTGCCAACGTTGAAGCAGCTATGGAGAGCCTCCGCCGCAAAGGCGCCGAAATCATCTCCATTCGTGAGGTTAAATCAGAATTCCAGGCTGAAAGGTTGACTATCGCTGAACAGATTAATCTATTCTTCTTTAAATTACGCACTCACGTACCTTTGAGCATTCTGGTTTTCTTTACCAGGCAATTAGCCACAATGTTCTCCGCCGGTCTAACGATTGAAAAATCAATCGCTAATCTGATGTTTGAAGAGAGGAACAAGAAGTTCCGCAAGGTATTAGCTCAAGTAGGGAATGATCTGAAAAAAGGTATGGCTCTGTCCGATTCTATGGCTAATCATCCCGGTGTCTTCTCTAATCTATACGTCGCTTTGGTGAGGGCTGGTGAAATTTCAGGGTCGCTTCACGTGACGCTTGAGCATCTCTCCAACTACCTGGAATCTATCGCTGAAACCCGCCGCAAGGTGATCTCAGCAATGGCATATCCGGTTTTTTCGCTTTGCTTCCTGATACTGATCCTGACCGTGCTTTTAGTTTACATCGTACCGCTGTTTCAGGATGTTTATGAGAAATTCGGTGCGCAGTTACCCATTGCTACCCGCACCTTAATTGCGGTTTCGAAGGTCATATCGAATAATTTCCCTTTAACCGTAGGAATTGTCTTTCTTTTTATAGTTGTTATTTGGTTGATCTCCATGACTGAAAGGGGCGGACTTATCATGGATTCCATTAAGCTCCGCTTCCCGGTCTTCGGATCTCTTCTGACCAATTCGGTGATGAACAAATTTTCCAAGACGTTCGGCGTTCTATTGGGCGCTGGCGTGCCGGTCTTGGATTCCCTGTCCCAGATCCAGAAGGTAGTTGGTAACAAGGTGATCGAAAAGGGCATTAGGGAATCGAAGGTACTGATAAAGGACGGCTTTGCTATCTCCGTAGCGATGAAGAAATCACAGGTGTTTCCGCCGACTTTGGTACAGCTAACCGCCACCGGTGAAGAGACCGGCGAAATTGACGCCCTGCTGGATAAAGCGGCAGAATTTTATGAAAAGCAATTGGACGCCATAGTTGACCGCCTGACTTCTCTGATCGAACCACTCCTGATTGTGTTGATCGGTTCTGTGGTTTTGGTCATCATCATCGCGCTCTATCTGCCCATCTTCTACCTTGGCATGGCTATGCGGTCGGGGTTGTAACTGCTAATAGATAATTGCATGATAAAAAAAAGGCTGACCGTGAGGTTAGCCTTTTTTCTACATCTGTCGACTCTCCTCTGTAATAGCGCCTACCGGATACACCCTACGGATGTTAGAAATGTCATTCTGTCAATAGGAGTCCCTTGAACCTACAGAGTGCGACCTCCCCTTTTTTCATAATTCATAATTCAGTACTCTCCTTACCCATATTGCTGAAAAAAATTACTTGACATGAATATGGTTGATGATTAAATTAAGGGGAAAAAGCCAAACCCCATAATCATCATCGATGAATAGCTTAGACGATCATTCCCAACTCGACTTCAGTGTCATTTTCGAAGGGTTGATGCTGAACCCCGAAGCCTATGTGAACTTTGGCATGTACTGGTGGACGCTGAAGAGGATGATAGCTGATTGGGCTGATGAAAACGGCTGTGAAGTTGATTCCTACCTGATCCGCGGCAGCAGACAAGCCAGTGAAACTGTCGAAGCCGAAGAGTGTGAAGTTTATCAGTTCTTAGATCAGTTCTCAGGGAAGCAGGATTTTATGGACTGGATATCGTACGTAAATCCGCTGCCAATGGGGGATGAAACTGATGGTGAAGAATTGATCTTAGAAGATTCAGAATGGGAAGAGAACTTCTTGTGATCGATACCAGAACCGATAAGAAGAACACACTTGCTGCGGTCGAAAAGTTTCGGGTCGCCCTGATTTCCGTCGGGGCGGCTCTCTTTTTAACCGGCGCCAAGCTAATTGTGGGTGTATGGACAGGATCGCTTGCTCTGATCTCCGAAGCTGCGCATTCCGGTCTGGATCTGTTCGCTTCCATAATTACCATGTTTGCTGTACGTGCTGCTGACCGCCCCCCGGATAAGACCCACCATTACGGTCACGGCAAAATCGAAAGTCTATCAGCTCTCTTCGAATCTCTGCTACTCATTATAACATGCCTGTGGATCTTAAAAGAGGCGATTCACCGGTTCAGTGATCCAGGGAGCCCGCCGCAGGTGAACGTGTACAGTTTTGCTGTGGTTCTAACAGCTATTGTAATTGACTGGTACCGGTATCGCGCTTTAATTAAAACCGCCAGAAAACACCGTTCTCAGGCTCTTGAAGCGGACGCCCTTCACTTCTATTCTGACATTATCAGTTCCAGCTTTGTTCTGCTGGGTTTGGCTGCAGTGTCTCTGGGATATATCTGGGCTGATGCATTGGCAGCCATATTGGTGATAATCTGGGTGGGGATCTTAGCCGTTCGTTTAGGAAAAAGAAATGTGGACGTTCTGGCAGATCGCGTACCCGAAGGATATGCTGAAAAAATAGCAACTCTGACGCTTGGTACTGACGGCGTTCTGAGTGTCGATCAGTTACGACTGCGTAGATCCGGTTCTGCTGTTTTTGCGGATTTACGTATCGGTCTGGATCGATCTTTCTCGCTGGCAGAAGCTCACAATACCAAGAAAATTCTACTGGAAAAACTGGCATCTCACATCCCCGGACTTGATGCAGTAATTCATGCCAATCCAAAAACAGTGCCGGGAGAATCTTTGGAACTTGGTATCCTGAACTTTATAAAAACGCAAGGCCTGCAAGCTCACAATTTGACACTCCGCCGCAGAGAAGAAAAATTCGTCGCGGAACTTCATTTAGAGTTCAGTGGTGAACTGACCATTGGCGAAGCCCACCGGACTACCGACGAACTGGAAAAACTAATCCTGTCTCATTTTCCCGAAATATGCGATATCCAGATTCACATCGAAGACATCTGCAAAGCCGCTGAAGTGGAAGTGCCTTTAAATAATCGATGTCCTGATATAGTCGAACAGATCGGGATAATTTGCGACAAGCGTTTGGGGAAAGATAAGTGCCATTCGGTGGTCCTCGGGCAACTGAGTGGTAAGATAAGCGTTGCCATGCACTGTCTGTTCCCGGTAGAAATGACAGTTCATGAAGTTCATATACAGACAACGGAACTGGAAGAGGAACTCCGGAAAGAGATCAGGGAATTGCATGATGTACTGATACACGCTGAACCCGATTTTGCGATTAGAAAATAATGAAATCAGAAAGGACAGCTTTTACGCACAATTGGATTGATTTATTGGCAGTCCTCCCCGCGCTCTTCTTCATCACAGCAGCGCTCTCCAAAGCGGTCCATCCCTTTGTTTTCCTCTCTGAATTTGACAATTATAGCCTCATTAAATCCCTGGACATAAAGGCTGTGGTTGTCCTGATCATTCCTGCAGTGGAGATGTTTTTGGGGCTCTCCCTTTGCCTGAAAAAATCCTATTTCGCTCCGGTGTTGTTAATAGTATTGCTCCTGACATTTTCGTTAAGTATATTTCTGGGTTTGCCCCTTGGCTATCTAGAGCGCTGTGGATGTCTGGGATCTGAAGAATTAAGTCCCGCATTTGCGCTGGTTAAGAATCTGATCCTGATTCTTTTACTAATCCTTGCAGTTACATTTCGAAAGAATATCCCTGAACGTCGAAATCCCTGGGGCGCATTTACATTTATCCTTGGCGGCGTTCTTGGAGGTAACCTTTACTTATTGGCGCTATTAATAGCGCCAGTCATCATTATTTCAAAATGCAAGCAGAAGCATATCCTGTCATTAATTGGTGGGTTGATACTGGGCATAATATTTCACCACCTTCAGATCACTCTGCTGATTTTGCCTTTCGCAGCGTGTTTATACTATCTTATTCTGGTAATCCAAGCACCTGGTCATAAGCTACAACCAATTGTTATCTCCATTCTCGTGCTGATGATAACTGGCTTTTATCTACTTTATCCAGCGACACCTTCTACATCGAAAACAATTTTCAAATCTGGCGCCACATTGCCGGATTATTTTATCCATGAAAAGCAGTCTCAAAGTCCGGGCAGTGATAAAAAGTTAGTACTCCTGTTATCTCCCGATTGCCAGACCTGCCAACTGTGGCTGCCTGTTGCCCAATCTATTTCACAGAGAAAGAATCTTCCTGTTCTTGTGGGGTATGCGCCCCAATCGCAGACAAAATTGGATCGCTATAGGAATGAAGAGAACCTAAGTATCCCCGTCTTTTCCGCTAATGCGATGCTATTTGAGGAAAATGTCAACCGAACCCCATTATTGTTATACCTTGAAGGTGATACTGTCCGCCATGTATTCGAAGAAGGTAGATTGCCTTCTATTGGAAAGTTAGAAGAGGCATTAAACGAATATGATGAATAGAAGTATATTGTCTATCGCAGTTTTGCTCCTTTTAATGGGTTGTCAGAGATCCTCTCCTGACCCAAGCTTGGTTATTTGGGTTACTGCTGATTTAGAAGCCGAGTGGCTGCCACGTGGGAAACCGGGAGATGCTAAGCATGGCGGACTACTGCGCACCGCCCGAGCCCTGGAACTGTACCGCCAGCCCGACGATATTCTGGTTGATCTGGGGAACTTCCGCCACCTGAAAGGAACAGATGGATCACAGCGAACCTGGCGTATTCATGCTGATGGATTCTTAAAAGCGATGGCGCGCATGAACTACACCGCCATAAATGCCAGCCGCTCCGATGTAATGCCCTGGCCCCCGGAATTTGCTGCAAATGCTAATGAACACGACTTGCCAGCGACAAGCTGCTATATCGGTGTTGATGAGCCGTTGATAGTATCTTCCATCGAACATACTCAAACTTACGGGAGAATAATTCGCATAATAGCCTTTAGCGGTTATGCATGGCCGCCATCACGATCGAAGATAAATATTCCGGACCAGCCTGAATTCACTATCCTTATTACTGATACCGACAAGGAATCCCTAACGCAATTCTTAAGTCAGTTTGTTGACGTTAGTTTAGTGATCTGGAGAAACGAGGGTGAGCCTATTGTCGCAGTAATGAATGATGTGTTAGTGCTTGGAACGGGTTCTGCTGGCAGCAACCTGGGTAGAATAGAATTATCTGATATTGATGAAGGTATAGAAAATCTTCAGAGTTGTGACCTTTCCGGCTGGCTGGATCGAAAACCGCAGGAACATCACCCCTTGAGACAAAGAATCCTGTCCAGATGGGCATTCTGGAGAAAAAAACCGCACCTGCGAGCCTTTTTGTGGGCGGTTCCTGAATATGTTTCCCCCCATAAAGAGACTTCCCTGCAGATGCAGCAGACGGACGAATTGCTACGTCAACTGTCTGATCTGAAAGACTTGCATCGGGAAACACCCAACGCCTACGCTGGATCTGAGTTGTGCCTCCAATGCCACGATTTGACTCATAAGGATGATCTAGCCCAAAAGCATCTGTCCACGTATTCAAGAGCACTCAGGAATTACCCTGTATATGAGCGTTGTTTGGGCTGCCATAGCACCGGTTTTGACGATCCTGGCGGATTCATCCTGCCCTGGGAACGCCCTGATCTTCTTCAGGTTTCCTGCGAAGCCTGTCATGGCGCCGGCTACGACCATGCGGTGAAATCTGAACTACTCAACATGCCTCTTCCAACTCCGGAAACCTGCAATAAATGCCACCTCCCTGAAAATCTCCCTTCAGACCACGACCTCTATGCTTCTAATCCTGACTGGACAGAGTAGCATTCCGATAGCTTAGCCCCGATAGTGTACCGTTCCGTGATTATTCATTATCCCCCAATCCTCAGCTTTGTCTATAACATGTTGTAATATATTGAATAACAAAGTGGCACGTCTGTTGCATCAGCATAGAAGTGAAGGGCAGAAGTATGAGTACCAGGGGGATAACATGAAGGATCTAACCTTGCTGACAATAACAATTCTGATGATCAGTAGTCTGGTCTTGGGAACACTGGCAACATGGGAAACTACCACCGACGATCTACCACTGACGCCGTACACCTCAATTTCCCTTATTGAAAAAGTATGCGACTGATTGTCATGTTTGAGGAGGATTGACAAGAGTTCACATAGATAGAAAGCCCGGATTGAATGACCGGGCTTTCGTTGTTTCTTTCCATCAGGACGTCAAGCGGATTCTGACAATCTGTCCATCGCCTCTTCAATGCGCGCCAATGGCTGGCACAATGCCAGACGCACGTAACCCTTCCCTGATATTCCGAATCCACTTCCCGGCGTTAATATCACACCTTTTCGCAAAGCACCATCGATAGTAGCTGCTTCATCTTCACCAACTTTAGCCCAGACATAGAAAGTCGCTCTGGATTTCAGGACTTCCCAATCTAATTTATCAAGTCTATCTTCGACCAGGTTGCGGCGTTGTGCGTATTCTTGCAGGTTGGCTTGAACCTCTTCGGGTGGTTTCCCGCCATCGTACATATCCAATCCATCCGCCATAGCCCGCTGAATGAAAACCGGAACGCCGCTGTCCAGTTGAGCCTTCAAAGCCGCAAATCCCTTTATCAAGCGGGAATCGCCCACTACAAATCCAACTCTGAAACCCGTAGCATTGAACAGCTTGGACATTGAATGAAATTCCACCGCTTTTCTGGTGAACTGCAGCAGCGATGGTGATCGGTAACCCCCGAATGTCATTTCGGAATACGCCGCATCGTGAACGACTGTCGTCCCCGGGTGACTTTCTATAAAATTAGCGACTTCGCTGAAAAATCCTGCAGGTGCTTCAGCGCCGGTAGGATTATTAGGATAGTTGAGATATAAGAGCTTACATTCCCCCGCAGGAGCTATATCAGGGATGAACCCATTCTCAGGGTTCAGTGGCAGCTTGACCGGCACGGCATCGTTTAAAATTGCGCCACCCTGAGCATATACCGGATAGGCCGGGTCGGGAACGGCAACTTTATCTCCGGGGTTCACGATTAACCTTGAGAAATTCGCCAAACCCTCCTTAGCGCCGATGGTGACGCAAATTTCTTCATCAGGATTTAGATCCACACCGAAGCGCCCTAAAAACCAACGCCCTATTTTCTGTCGAACTTGGGGATCACCCTGACTGGTGGGGTAGAGGTGAGTGTCAGGATCATTTAGATGTCTTCGCATTGACTCGATGAAGAAGTTGGGAGGCAGAAGATCCGGGTCTCCTATCCCTAAGTCGATCAGGTCGATTCCCTGGGCACGCATCTGCGCAGCCTTCTTTTCCAGCCCTGCGAACAGGTATGAAGGCAAATTGTTGTACCGGTTTGAAAAATTCATATCCTTAACCACTTTATCTTGATGTTGAATTAAATTTTGAAGGCTACCGCCAGTGATTTCAAATTCAACATGACAACTAATATAACCATTCGTTTTAAACATTTCAAGCGATTTACATCCATAGATAGTAAGAATGGCGATCCTCGCAGATCGCCATTCGCTCTTTATATCAGCGTCAGTGTAGGTTTTACTCTCTCACTTCATCAACACCATCTTACCACTAGCGCTGAATTCTCCAGCAGTCAAGTGGTAGATGTAAATACCGGAAGCCAACCCCGATCCATCGAATGTGATCTGGTGAGTACCGGGGAGGTACCATTGTAGGTCGGATTCCCCGAATCCGACGTTACGCCCATTGATATCAAACACCTCCAACTTCACCAAACTCGCAACCGGCAGGGAGAAACTAATAACCGTGGTGACGTTGAATGGATTGGGGTAGTTCTCCACTACCACATGCGTCTCTTGTAGGGCGGGGGTGTTTCCCCCGCCAATCTCGATCAACGGATCACCAGCATTTCCCCAACTATCGGAGCCGCCCGCTATCGTACCCAACTTGCCGAACATAAAGCTGTCCTTGGATGTATCCTGATCCACGACTGCGTAGGCGTTGTAATGATACACGCCCATCGGTGCTGCTGCGGGAACGGTTTGCGTGCGGAAGCGCTCGACCGTCTGTCCGGGTTCGATGGTGATGGTAACCGGACCTAAAACCGGTCCATATATCGCGCTGTCCGGCAACTCCACATCGCACCAGATGGTAACATCGTGCGAACTCTGGTAAATATTAGTGCCCTGGATGGTGTAATCCATAGTTCCACCTTCGGGTTCGATCAGGTAGGGAATTTCATGCGGGGAAAGTAAGATGCGTACCGGCACACTCTGATCGTAGTAGAAAGCACCCATATCGGCTCTGGTGCTATCAGGATCGTTATAATACTGACTAGGATCGCCGGAATCGATACACGGCGAACCCCACTGCAAGCGGTAGTCGTTCAACGCAGGATTGACGAACAGAGGATCTTCGTTGATGTTGCCAATGCCGGGCCAGAGGGTGTCTTGGACATCGGAATAGGTTACTAGAGGATTAACTGGCATATAAATATTCTGGCTAATTTGTTCAGGTTCATTTCCCCAGAAAATAGAAGAGACATTATTAGCAGTGATGCTAGTACTACCGAAAGATAGACCACTTCCTTGTCCAAGATTATCTACGACATTGCTATTGTTCAAATGAAATCTGCAATTAGCGTTGCACCTTATTCCGCTTCCTGCCCCCTCAGCGGAATTAAAACAAACTAAACAATTATCTATCACCAGAATATCGGTTTGTCGACAACTGATTCCACCACCATAGGTACCCGCTGAATTCATACTAATTATACAATTACTAATCGTAATTTCATTTTGAAATAAGTATAAACCTCCCCCACCTGACCAATCATTCGTCCCTCTCACATAATTGTTGCTAATTGCACAATCATTCATAGTCAAATCATTGTGGAACGTGTTGATTCCACCTCCTCGCAAATCTGCATTATTGCCATAAAATATTGAATTATTAATGCTTGCAGATCCAAATTCACAACTAATTCCACCCCCATACATGATAAGACTTTCGTTATTACTAAGGATACATCCATTAATATCGGGGTCTGAGAAACCGCAGTAAATTCCACCACCTTGCGAATTTGCATTATTGCCAATGAGAATACAATTTTCAATCAATGGATAGGAATAATAACAAGAGATACCTCCTCCCCTTCCATCTCCAATGATAGCAGAGTTCTGGTATATCAAGCACTCATAGATATATGGATCAGCATAATCACAGCGTATTCCTGCCCCATACCCATCCGAAAGATTATTCGCGATGCTGCAATGTGCAATAGTAGGAGAGGCATCTTCGCAATGGATACCCGATGAGAGACTTCCTTCTATAAAGCAATATTCTAATTTGCAGTTATCTGAAGCAGAATTATTAAAATCAATGCCCTCCCACCCATAGACAACTTCATGAGGTATGAATTTTATACTGTCCTGCATCGTTCCAGCAGCTAATAAATATCCGTCTACATCGAATTCGTAGGCACCGCAAAAAATAAGAATAGAGCCAGACTCTATAGTGAGCGAGTCTCCCTCCTGTACGGAAATGTCCCCGTCAACAAAGTAGGTTTGAGTTTCCATCAATCCACTTATTGGACCGGATATATGAATGGAACCTGGCAAGTAACGTAGTCTAACCTCCGGTATAACAATTGGTTCACCACAATTATAATTGAGAATAGAAGAGTCTTCATAGCCTATATGAGTAAAGAAAATATCATAAATACCTGGAAATATGAAAACTTGGTAAGAACTGTTCGATGTTGTGAAGCTGGAATCGGTAATGGCACCACCTGAGTTAGCTTGAAACAGAATTCTAGTTCCCTGGTGTTGAATTTGGTTCTGCAGGAAGCAATTACCAGTAATTCTTACTCGGTCGGTATAATCGAAATAATGGACGCCAATGTCTGAACGTGTGCTATCAGGATCGAATAATCTTGGATCGCCTCTATCTATGCAGGGGGAACCAGCCTGTATATTAAAATTTCTGTTGTCTGGATCAATGAATAGCGGATCTTCAAAAAACACTGTTGTCATAGGTGGGGGATTTCCACTAATATTACCCCCAGTGTTGTTGTAAATATCACAAAAATCGATATTGATTGTAGCTAATCCGTTGATTCTAATTCCGCCATTTACGTTGCCTTCCACAATTGCGTTTTTTACATCCAAGGATGAATAATTGCCCGTACATATTGCCCCTGGATCATTTCCCCCTGTTGTGTTCCTGCTTACGGTGCAGTTAAGAATTGAAGTATTTGCCTGGTATTCAGAGCGAATGGCACCTCCCCAACTTTCAGTTGTGTTATCGCTGAATATACATCCCTCGATAGCCGTATTTCCAGCACAACTGATTCCACCTCCTCGCCAAGTGCTGTTTTCAAAGAACATACAGTTATTAATAACAGTTTCACCATAACATTTAATCGCGCCGCCGCTACCGTCTGGTGCTGAGTTTCCTTCAAAATAGCAGTTATTAATTCTTGCTACAGATGTGCTCGTTGCAATAGCACCACCATTGGGATTAGCATAGACCGTTATAGCATCGTTATTCAGAAATATACAATTGTCGACTACTAGCTCCACTTCAATACAATCGATAGCTCCACCACTGGTTGTTCCACCGTGCCCACTGAGAAGATTTTCGATAAAATCACTACCGTGTATGTTTAGCATGGTTTCATCTGCGAATATTGCACCACCCCTGACTGTGTAGCTGTTATTTACACATGTGTTTTCCGTAAAAATACAATCTTGAATGGTTATCGATGATTGATCGTTTGCATAGATTCCCCCCCCCCATCTTTCAGCGCGGTTTTGAGTTAAATAACAATTATGTAGGTGAATGTCCGTGCTTCGCAGATAGATTGCACCACCGTGCGAGTCCTCATATGGGATATAATTTTCAAATGCGGATCCATTCTTTATTAAGCAATAGGCAAAAACACTTGTATCACCAGAGGCATAAAACCTCACCCCATGCCACCCAACACTCGTATCCGCCGCCGTGAAAAGTATCGAATCCTGCTCTGTACCTACAGCCAGCAGTGTTGCCAAAGTATCCACAATCAGTTTGTAATGCCCCTGGAAAATGATCTCCACCCCCGGTTCAATGGTTAGCGTCTGCTCTTGTGGGACGCGCACTTCTCCCACCACCAACACCGTATCCGCAGACCAGGTGCCGGAGACATCCCCGGAGACGGTTATGGTTTCGGCGAAAATGTTGCTGCAGCTAAGTAGAATTATCAATGCGAGAATCGAAAATGAACGTTTCATGGCATCCTCCCAAATGTTTCTTTGGGCTTAGTTACTGGATTCTCCGTAGGAGTGCTACGCACCGGCTTGCGCCCTGAAGGGCTTGCCGGAATGACAGTTTGCCTTTCGGTTGATACAATGATTCATATTAATATACACATTATTTTCGAATTTGTCAAGTAATTTGTTTTTTCGGGGGGGAATTGTAATAGAAAAAGGGCAGACACGCAGGTCTGCCCCTACAACCATTAGTTATCATTATGCTGCTATTTCATCAGCACCATCTTACCGCTGGCGGTGAAGTCACCAGCAGTTAAGCGGTAAATGTAGATGCCAGAAGCAAGATCAGAGCCATCGAAAGTGATCTGGTGTGTGCCGGGGAGATAATGACCCCGTAGGTCGGATTCCCTGAATCCGACATTCCGCCCGTTTATATCAAACACATCCAGTTTCACCAAACTTGCAACCGGCAGAGAGAAACTGATAACTGTGGTGGGATTGAACGGGTTGGGATGATTCTTCAGTAGTAAATGCTCGTCGGGAGTGCTGAACAGCGGTATGAGTTCCTCGAACTCCTCCCCTGAATCAACAAAGTTTACTGCTTCTTCAGAGGTGAGATCTCCATCCAGAGCGGTTTTGTCAAAGGGGAAGTGATCTTCCGCCATTATCAAATTGTTGGGCGGGCTGTATTGCCCTATGTATGCATTGAGCGTGTAATTCCCCGCTGGCGCCCCGAGCGGGACGGTTAGAGTACGAGTACGGCTTACGGATTGCGGTGGAGGTATTCCGGGCATGGGGAAATCCAGTACCGGTCCCAGTACCGGACCAAAGATTGTTCCGTACGGCAAGGTTACATCAACCCAGATATCAATTGTATCGGCAGGCAGACCTGACCAGCTCGTTGCCTCTATGTCATAAGTCAGAATGCCACCCGAATCAGGAAAGGTTGTCGTCCCGATTGCTGTCAAATCAATGTACACCGGGGAAGCTGCGTTAACCACCAAGGAGTCAGTGTAGATGTAATCACCATTATTTGTGCCATCGTTATCAGCAGCACAGCCAGCAAGGTAGAAAGTAACCGGAAAAGCACTTACAGGTGCCGTCCACAGGATAGGCCAGGCGACGCCAAATCCAGAGCCTGGAAAAGTGCCGAAGCTGGTTTGCTTCATGTAATTACCAGACAACTGGGAATGTGCTGGGTCAATCACGATGAACTGACCGGTCGGATTGCCCATGCCATCCGTGCAGGTCATTTCAAATCCCCATCTTGTCGCCGTTGGATCTGAAACGCTGATGTCAACCGGAATTGTAGCTCCTGAGACATAAGATATTGGTGGAAATACCATGAAGACCGCTCCCATCCCTGAATTAACAGGAAAGGTGCCATGGCATAAAGTACAGTTATTATAGCCAGGCGGATTGGCTGCATGATTATCAGGCGGGCCTGCAGAATTGGCGAACGCATTTCCTACCCATAGACCCATCACCAACAAGGCTAATCCTACGAAAACCACTTTACCATGTTTCATAATTGCCTCCTAACAGATTATGGTTGCGTTGTTTTTTGTATGAAGTGAGGTATTTGGATTATAAGGATTTAATCCCAAATTTAGAGAACTGCTACAATAATATACAAATTATTTACTTAAATGTCAAGTGATCCTTTAAAATTAGTTAAAATTTCACTTCAGAGATAACATTATGTAATGAAGTAATTTAAGCAATCAGGGAGAGTAAGGTCCAGAATCAGGTGTTCGCCAATTCCAGTTCCGGGGTTGTTAAAGCTTTGTAGTCAGATTCTTCTGTTGTGAGGTTGGCTTTGATGGGAATGGTAATTATGAAATGCGCACCTTTTCCGGGATGCCCATTGACACTTATCTCACCACCATATTCCTGCACTAGTTTGTGAGTACTGGATAGTCCCAGACCCGTACCGGTAGGATGACCTGCAGGAGCTTCTCCCACCAAAGGCTTGGTGGTATAGAAGGGATCAAATATCTTTTCAGCATCTGCGGGATCCAAGCCACAACCGGTATCCTGGAATTCAATGGTGATATTCTCCGAATCATAGCTTGTTTTAACAAATAGGTTCTTAACAGGAGAATCGAACATGGCGTCAATGGAATTATTGATAATATTTAAAAAACTCTGTGAAAAGTCACTATAGACAGCGAAAATGTCCGGTAATCCAACGGCAAATTCGTACTGTTTGTCGATTTTATGCTTGAAATCGAGGTTCGCATCTAAGAAAGCCAATTCATTCTTCAACAGCGTGTTCAGGTTTATCATCCGCTTGCGGTCATCCTGTTCCTGACGGCTTTTGTACATCATGTTGTTGATGATCTCTTTCATCCGTTCAGTTTGAGACAGAATGATTGGTATTTCGTCGAGATCACCGATGCGGCTGTATAAAAGATCAAGATAACCGACTATTATTGATAGAGGACCGTTCAAATTATGGGCTATCCCGGAAGCTAAGACGCCGATAACTGATAACTTATGTTCCTGCAAGAGTTTCAGTTCTAAGGAATGTTTAACCTCCTCGAGTCTCTTCTGTTCGGTCTCATCGACTAAAGTTGTAACAACTCCCTGGAACTTTCCATTCTCATCATGGACGGGAATCAAGCTGATTTGCAGCCAGTGACCATCAAGTTCCCGGCGGATATTTACCGGTACGGTAGCTGTTCCGGAATTGAAACCTTCCAGCAGCGTTCGAATCTTATGCTGAATGTCAGGGGGATGGAATTCGTAAACAGTTCTGCTGACTACTTCATCGCGGCAGACGCTTAAGAAATTTTCAGCAGTAGTGTTGATCTCAGTAATAACACCGCCAGCATCAGTGCAAATTACTCCTTCACGCATCATATTTATTATGGCGCGTGTGCGTTCTGATTCAGGCAGATGTTCAGTTGGGAGCTTTTGTTTTTTTGGATCCTTATAACTCATAAAGACACAGGATCAATTGATGGATGTTTATTGCGCCTTGTGTGCAGAGTTCCAATTCTAAATATACCTAACCTGCGTAGTTTAGCCAATCTTTTTTCAATGTTTATAAGGGTAAAGAAAGTATCAGGTTGATGTGTAGAACTTTCTGGCAATTCTTTAGTGCCATACTACGCGATCTGCAGGTTTTCGCGTTCCTTCTGGAATATATAATTGATCAATCTCTGATGTTCCGAAGGTCGCAGATCTTCAAACCGAACTGACAGCACCCAGCGGTCGGTTCTGCTGCGGTCACTGGAACGAACGACAACAGCCTTGACAATGGGTAATCCATAAACACCGGCGGGATCCAGGTTAACCATCAAGCCTTGATTTGGTTGTAGATTTCGGTGGAAGATAATTGAAGCGCCACCACCGGAAATATCATCCAACCGGGCTCTGATGGGCACTCGGTCTGCTATGATAAGCATGGGATCGGCTGCCTGTTCCAACGCATCGTCCATCACCCAGACCGACACCGAACGCCCCTCTTCTACACGAAAATCCTGGCGCCGTTGGTCGCGCCGCAGCTCGGTGCAGTGACTTAAAATGATATGCTCCCCCCGGGCATCGGAATATCCGCTGTCAATATCACAGGAACCGGAATATCTGGCATCGCCGCTGCGGTTGAAGAATACCTGCACCGCTTGACCTATGGTAAGATTGATATACGCCGGAACCACTGCCAGCAATTTCACCGCCAGGTTTATCTCATCTATACTCTCGATGTACCCTTCCAGAAACAAATCTTCTGAAAGCACTACATATAAATTCTGACCTGCTGGCAATTCGCGCGTAGAATTCAGAGCCAGACCGCGAGCAGGCGGTCTGAATCCCAGCTTGTGGCGCATTTGGGCATAGAATTCGTTGAACTCTTGCCCCCTTTCCGTTTTCCCTGAATCCACTACTTTCGATATAAATTTATCGAAGGCAATATTGGATTCCAGCAATGCAGATTCCAGGTTATGCCCGACAGATTTAGCATGCTTGCGCATTGTGTTGACCTCTTCAGCAGCAAGCCCCTTTTTCCTGCATGCTAACCTGAACAGGTGCAGAATGCTCAATACGCGCTGGCGCCGATTCTTCGACCATACCCAATATCCACTCCAGGCAAAGAGCAGAACGAACACAGCAAGGAATAGCAAGCACAAAAATAACTCGGTACCGGATATTTTGAAATTGTTCCAGGCTTCCACCCAGGCATTATACATTTCACCGACCGATAGATTTAAACGTGGTTGTTCATTGTTTATATCGGCACGTTTAGTCAAAATCTACAGGGAAATTGTTCATAAATACAGACAACCTTAAATGTATCCGGTAAGTGATTAACTGATTCAACCTGGCGCAACATAAAACGGCTACCTGTCAACGGTTAACAGATTTACTTCACCACCGTAATCCTCTGCGATGAGGTCAACTGTGGCGTCTCCAACCGAATAATATACACCCCACTGGAATACTCCGCTGCATCCCAGATGTGGGTGTGGGTGCCGGGTGGTTGGATACCGGAAGTGAGGGTAGTAACTTTAGCGCCTAAGATGCTGTAAACGGCGAGCGTTGCTTGACTTGGGTTTCCGGGTGCTGGTCCTTGGTGGATACCCGGGCATAAATTGTAACTCTTTTGGTCATAGGTTATGCGGAGTGGGGGATAGGTGGTTGATATTTAGGTAGGGCGACGATTTACTAGCCATAAAAGATAATAGGGGATAGATGCTAAAAGCCCATCTGCGGTTTTACCAGAATCACATGCCGATAAGACTTCTTTAAGAGTAAACCACTGAATAGAGAGTACCGCTTTCTGATCCTTTCTGTTACTGAAATGGCGGTCCAAGTTCTGGACTTCAGCCTTGGAAAATTCATGAAGGAATAACACGCGGAACTCGTTATTAACCTCCCGTGGCTTAGAAAGACGGTCGCTGCTATGCCTTTGATACTCGGCTATTTTAGTAAGTCTATTTGGATTTAGAAGAATGCCGATTTCCTCATGAATCTCGCGGATAATCGCATCTTCAGCACTATTGTCTTGACGATTAAGGTGACCTCCAACTGCAACATCTAAACGACCGCCTTTACGTTTCTGAAGAAGAAGACGTGAGTCAGGGGCAGAAAAAAAACAAAAAGCAACTTTATGCAGAAGACCAAGCCTATGGCAAAGAAGACGTGGTGCCAGACCTATAGATTTACCATCTTCAGCGAATACTCGAAGAAGTTCGCCAGATGAACTACTAACATCGTTTTCTGATCCTGCAACTAAAGACGCTAGTTCAAGCGGATCGAGTAATTTATCAATCATAGGTTTACCAATTGAGTTATATCTGTAGGTATTTATTATGGGGTGTATTTGTTATCTTAATAGAAATCTGATAGCTTATTATAACTTGTATAATCATGCTTTTTTCGGTGAATCTGAGAGATCGTATTTTTCGCGCCATATTCTTGCCGCATCCCAAAGACCATTTGTTATAGCAAAATCATAAACCTCTTGCGCAAGAGACTTACAGCGCGCAAGATCACCTTTTGGTAATAAAAGGATCAAACCCTGGGTATTTTGAGAGAATTCGTCGAATCGACCTGCTTCTCTCGCTTTAGTCTGACCAGTCAAATAAAACTTCTCAGCTTCTTTAGGTTTTCCTAATTTTTCACTACAATGGGCAAGCAAAGCATATATCTTAACCTCCCGCTCTAAATCATTAGATTTTTTGAAGGAATCAAGTGCTTGTTGCAACAAATTAATAGCCTCTGGATAGTGTAAACTCTCCATTTGAAGTTTGGCTGTGGAAACCAGCAATGCAGAATCCATCTCGCCTCGTTGCTCTTGGTCAGTTATACGGCTGGTAGCATCACGAGCATTTGCTAGGTATGATTCAGCAACAGTAATATTACTCTTCTGGCGGTATAAGGAGGCAAGGTGACGGTAGCCTTTTGCAACGAAGTAGTTATCTGCAGATTCTTTTGCCAGGCGGATTCCATCAAGAATGTGCTTCTCGGCTTGTGCTTCTTTTCCGAGCTTAATAGCAGTCCAGCCAAGGTCGTCGATAAGTGCCATAGCTCGAAGAGGAGTGTTGTTGGAGAACGCAGCTGCGTTCTCAACTAGTTCACCAATCTCATAACGTAGCATTGTGTTCCCCGATAGCCATAGCGGTCGGCTAATCACTGCGCCAATACGACAAACTTCTTTCCATCGCTTTGCTGCAAACGCATCTCTGAGTTGACGCACGAGATTGAACTCTAATGTACTTGTAGAACGCAGGGCTCGAGGATTAAGGGGAAGGGCGTCTATTGTGAGTGTTTTTTCAATAAAAAGCTTAAGTGCAGTACAGGCAGCTTTAGCGGCGAGTAACTGGAATGAGTCATCTTTCGCGCTATCGCCAAAGTCAGAGATACCGCGAACGACAAGCCAAGGGAAGTCGATGCGTTCTCTTTGACAAGCAAGTACGAAACCGGCTGACTCCATTTCTCCTGCCCTGCATTTCTCGTCCGTAGAATCTAAGATACCATTGAAGTATGCTGGATCCCTGATTAAGACGTTGTCCGATGCAATTGATCCATCTATAATACGTGGTCGACCATCAAACTGACTAGACGGTAAATACCTTTCCCTAGCAATTTCAACTGCATGGGCGATATCATCCTTTACAGCAAGGTTAAGTGCAGGAAGAAAATGATCACCAGTTAATGGCAAAATCTTTAGCATTCTATCAATTGTGTCGTTACGGGCATAGGTACGTCCTCTGACTCTATAAACCCCATTTTCAAAAACCTTGATTGTTCTATCATGCACCTTGTTCGGCATAACTACGTCCGCAATGCGAGTTTTACCCGGGGTTCCAGCTGCAATTCCAACAAGACACACTAGCTTCGGATACCAATCTCGGAGAAAATAAGACGTGGCGATAGCGACTTCGGTGTTGCCTGCCTCGCCCCCGAGGATTGAGACTATAATAGAAAGAGCGCGACCAGAGGAAGTACTTCGATAGGATGTCCGCCAATACTGCAAAGGACTTGATACAGGCTCGTACGCGTTTCGAACGATAGCCAAGGTGTTAAAAAGAGCCTCCACCTCGGTTGGAACTATCGTGATGATTCCAACATCAATCACACGTTCTATGCTACTCGATTCATTACTGTAAATCATATACCTCAATAGTGTCTGCTAATACCAACTGAAGGTCTTGGTAGTAAAGCAATTTAAGACAATTTATTGTAATTTCTGGTATAGTGTAGTGACCTATCAACGCTCGTGTTTCTTTAATCAATCTTGGCTGACATGCTATTCCCTGTAGTGTGCCTAAAGTAGCCCAAAGCCGTTGTTGAACTGAAATCTGCACGCCATAGGAATCTGAGAGAATCCTAGTGACTGCATGCGCCTGACGTTGCGATGGGAAGGGCCACACCGATGGGGAAGTGTAGGCACGAATAGCACCATCAAAATCAATCATAATCTCTCGCCATCCTAAAGTCACAGGTGCAATATCATTGAACGTAGCAGACAATACCGGCGGAGGTTGAATGGAGGTGTTGCAGGGACTCACAGATGATTGGCCTCTAAAGATGGTAATGTGCACCAGTTTTGGGTCCATCAGTATTAAGCCATTTTGAATTATGTTAGCAATTTGCAATTGAAGATTCAATATAGCCTCGACTACAGGACCATCTAGCGGTCTTCCGGCAATAAGTGAAATGCCATAACGCGGCTCAGATAATGACCGCTCGCGTCTAGTAACAGCCTCAAGGTTCATCTGTGTTGGATAGGAATTCATTAACAGTATTAGCCAATGTACGAACCTCAGCATTCCCGCCGTAATTGTTGGTGATTCGTAGCCATCGGAATTGCCTTTGTGTCATTAAATCCTGAAGTTGTCTATTTGCACTAATGGTATTCATTACGTCTTTATCAGTTGGTGGGGATATCTTGTTTCGTGAATGTCGAGCAACTTCCTTCGGATCGCCCTCAATAAATACTGTAGGTACTCCGCCAAGGGATTCAAGGATATACTTTATACCACTATGTCTAAACATAAGTGTCGGACGTTTACCTGAGGCAAGTATGAGCGATAGTTCTTTTGTTTTATATCCGTACATAGGAGGTGGTTCCAGACGACACATGAAGAATTGCCTTTTATCATGCGTCTGAATAAAGTCTTGGTCTGAAAGATACGCAAAATGGCCAGGGGAGTCGGTGGGACGCGAATCTCGCGTCGTATAGTTACGAAGTATAATGTATACTGTGTTAATCTTGCTAAGAGCCGTTGCTAGGACACTCTTACCCACACCAGAAGGGCCAGCAATAACTAAGAAACGATTTACCATGACGTCCTTTTGACGGGAGACGGTGTCGAAGGAAGAAAACCATTGGTAGTGCACTAGGAGAATCTCCAATATTCAAATATCCATCTCGCTCGGTGTAGGCTTCTTCTTTCGAGCAAGTGGTACAAGAAAGTTATTTATCAGGATTATCAATAATCATTACCTTTTAGACACTAGAAATTATAGAGAGAAAAACCATTAAAATCAAGAGGTTTCTAAGTCCATTTTTTACTACCTTTTTTGACAGCCCCTTTAAGGGATGCTAAAATCGATTAGATCATTGTACAAATATTGACTAATCGAGGAGGTAATAATATGACATGGGTGGATTATAAGCACATAAAATCAAGCGTGAAGTTCTCGCAAGTCCTGGCTCATTATGAAATAGAGCTGCAGGGAGTGGGGGATAAGCAACTCAAATGTCGCTGCACGGTCCCAATCGTGCGTGATATCACCGCCATAATCGTCCGACACTGGATTTTGTCCGCCACATCTGTCACTTTAGAGTGGCGTCAGAACCCCTCGTCTAACGCATGGTACACCCCTGACTCCCGCATCCCGAGTCACCCCAAACTCCTCTTCCCCAAATTCCGCTTGCATCTTCGCCTCCAATTGCCTATATTTGACAAATTTGTGAAAATTGTACGTAACTAAAAATCGGAGTGCTAAAAGCAGGCTTTAAGTTGTCAGACAAACCCCTCCCCCAGACCCCTGAAGAGATCGAAAAGGAATGGTTCCTTAACGTCTATACCGGACGTGGTGATTCCATGGTGCAGCTCACCTGGCGGGCGATCGTTATGGGGTGGTTTCTGGGTGGGTTCATGTCGCTTTCCAACCTATATATAGGTTTGAAGACAGGCTGGGGTTTGGGTGTGGCAATTACGTCCTGTATTCTTTCCTTCACTATATGGAAATCACTGCGCAAACTGTTTCCACGCCTCCTTAAAACCGATTTCACGATCCTTGAAAACAATGCCATGCAGTCCACCGCCAGCGCGGCGGGCTATTCCACCGGCGGCACTCTGGTTTCAGCTATCAGCGCTTACCTGTTGGTCAACGGAGTGCACATACCTTATGGACTTCTGACTGCGTGGATTTTCTTCCTGGCGATACTGGGCGTCAGTTTGGCGATACCCATGAAACGCCAGATGATCAACGTAGAACAGCTGAAATTCCCGTCCGGTATAGCCGCAGCCGAAACGTTAAAGAGTCTTCATGGTATGGCTGACGTCTCGTCAGAACACGCCGAAGTAACATCCGCTGACGCCGCTAAGGACAGCGCCAGAGCTTTATTTGCTGCTGGCAGTTTGGGAGCCGTTATCGCCATCCTGCGGGATGCGCTGGAATGGATTCCCGCTCAACTCTATATCTTCGGATCAAGGCTGGGGCAGTACACCATCGCTTTCGATAACAGCGTCCTGCTGGTTGCTGCCGGAGCCATCATGGGCTTCAGGGTAGCTTGGTCTATCATGCTGGGAGCGGTTCTATGCTGGGGTGTTTTCACTCCCTGGATGCACAGCCTCGGCATTATTGAAGAGTTGACCTATAAAAGCATGGTTTCCTGGACGTTATGGGGTGGGGCGGCTTGTATGGTTACGTCAGGTTTGCTGTCGTTCGGGCTTCAGTGGCGCACGGCATTGCGGGCTTTCTCAGGCATATCCGCTATATTTTCCAAACGGGAAAAAGTCAGAGACCCCATCCAGGAAAAAATGGACGCCATTGAAGTTCCAGGTTCCTGGTTCATGATCGGGATGACCGTGGGCGGTATCGGAGTCGTTTACATTATCAATGCTTACTTCGGAGTCGCTGTATGGATGGCGGTGCTGGCGATAATCATGTCCTTCTTTCTGGCACTGGTAGCCTGCCGTGCCACCGGCGAAACCGACACTACTCCGATCGGCGCTATGGGTAAGATTACCCAGCTTTTCTACGGAGCTATCGCTCCCAGGCAGATGAACGTCAACCTGATGACCGCTTGTGTAACGGCAGGCGTCGCTGACAGCGCTTCCGATCTTTTAATTGACTTGAAATCCGGCTACCGTCTGGGAGCTAATCCGAGACTGCAGTTTCTAGCTCAATTTATGGGCATTTTCGCAGGAACGGCGGTTATCGTGCCCGCATTCTATCTGATCGTCCCCAACGTAGATGTGCTGGGATCGGATAAGTTTCCGGCGCCGGCGGCACAGGTCTGGGCGTCAGTGGCAAAGCTGCTGTCGAATGGATTTACCTCGCTTCACGTGAGCGCTCGCTGGGCGCTGGTGATCGGAGGAGTAATTGGCATTATCATACCTTTGTTGGAGAAGGCTTTTCCAAACAAGCGCAAGTACATCCCTTCAGCGATGGGTTTGGGGCTTTCCTGGACGTTCCATTTCTGGTATGCGCTGTCCATGTTTTTAGGTGGTTTGATCGCTTTAATCCTGGAGAAGAAAAAACCCGCTATAGCCGAAAAGTACACTATTGCTTCGGCATCCGGCATCATCGCCGGGGAAAGTCTTATGGGGGTGTTTATCACGCTGCTGTTTGCGATGGGGTGGCTTGGCGGCTAAATCTGTAATTGCAAATTGAAGATTGAAAATTGCAAAATGAAAATTGATAAAACTGTTATTTCAGAGCGTCTTTTAGACTTAGCTGCAGGTACGATTAAACTTACGACCAGTCTCGAAAAGACATATACTGGCAGACATGTTTCAGGCCAGCTAATGAGATCGGCAACTTCAGCAGGTGCCAACTATGAGGAAGCTTGTGGAGCTGAGAGTCGTAAAGATTTTTTACATAAAATGCAAATTGTTCTAAAGGAGCTAAGAGAATCACTGTATTGGATTCGTCTGATAGAAAAAGCCGATTTAAACGCATCTGTTAGTAATAATCTGAATTCACTTCTTAGCGAAGCACAAGAACTAACGAATATCATAGCGAAATCAATTATCACCGCAAAGAAGAATAAATAAATTAAAAATTTGCAATTTACAATCTTCACTTTGCAATGAGTTTAACATAACGACTGATCATGATCGACTTATCACAACTAAACCTAACCTCCTTTATCCCTGAATTGACGCTGGTTATCGGTACGCTGGTGCTGATCATCAGGGATTTAGTGCGAAAGAACAGATCCGCTTTAGGCATCGGCTGGGGCAGTATGGTGCTCTTAGGTGCGCTGATCATTTTAGCGCTTAATATCGGTGCGCGTCCCGGCACTTACCTCTTCGGAGCCCTAATCGGCGATGGAGTAGCGGTGTTCTTCAAGGTGTTCTTCGCTTCGGCAGTACTGCTGGCTATCGCCATGACCCTCTTCACCTTCAAGAAACAGGGCGAACCGTACATCCTGCTATTATCCAGCGTTCTGGGCATGTTCCTGCTGGCGGGATCAATGGACATCGTCACTTTGGCTGTTGCCATTGAGTTGGTAAGCATCCCATCGTATATATTGGCGACGTACCACAGAGGAGATTCCCGTTCCGCTGAAGCGGGCTTGAAGTACGTCCTCTATGGAGCGGTTTCTACCGGAGTGATGCTTTACGGGTTCTCCCTTCTGTACGGCATGTCTGGTGCCACTTCCATCCCTGATATTGCTGCCTATTTCGCCAGCGCCGATTTCTCTTCCGGTCTGTTCCTGGTGGCAATCGTTCTGGTATTAGCAGGTATAGGATACAAAATCGCCATGGTGCCCTTCCATTTCTGGTGCCCGGACGTTTATGAAGGAGCGCCCACGCCATTTACGGCTTTCTTTTCCGTAGCGCCCAAAGCCGCCGGATTCGCCGCTCTCTTCCGCTTGATGGATATCTTCGGCGCACCTGCCGAATTCGCAGGTATGGATACCCGTTTCCTCTTCTCCATCGCCGCTGCACTGACGATGACTTTCGGTAACTTAGGGGCACTACACCAGATCAACCTGAAACGCTTGTTGGCCTACAGTTCCATCGCCCATGCGGGTTACATTCTGATGGGCTTTGCTGCAGGGACGCACGATGCCTATCAAGCGGTGCTCTTCTACTTAGTAGTCTATCTGTTCATGAATTTAGGCGCTTTCCTGGTTGTGGATGCGGCTGGACGTTTTTTAGGTGGAGAGACTACTTCACATGTAAAGGGTTTAGGTAAAACCTCCCCTGCATTAGCGGTTGCCCTGGCGGTCTTTCTCTTTTCCTTAGTGGGTTTGCCGCCGCTGGCGGGATTTATCGGTAAGTTCTACTTATTCAAGGCGCTTATCGCAGAAAACATGTGGACTTTAGCCTTGATCGGTATTGCCAACACTGCAATATCACTGATCTACTACGTGCGTGTCATCCGGGACATGTTCATCTACGAACCGGAAGAGGACGCCAAATCCATTCCTATGACCTTCGGACTTTCTCTGTTGACTCTGATATTCGTCATACCAACGCTTGTACTGGGGGTTTACTGGGGACCGCTGGCTCAGTGGGTTGAAGCGGCTATAGGGTAGTCGAAAGGGCGCGTGAGCGCCTTTTCTCATTGCAGATTGCAAAATGGAAATTGCAAAATTTAAATTTGAATGCAGAATGGAGAATTTTCGTGCAGAATGATAACAGTTTGACTTTATCTGTGAAATCTAATAATCAGCGTGAATCTGTGATTCAGATTATTTGGAGGTAGGAATGGCTACTTATACTGAAGATGAAATATACGATTTCTGGAGGCGTTGGGATGGTAAAGATCAACTAGTAGAGAGAATCATTAAGATACTTAAAGGCTCGGGTTTCCCACAAAATATTGAGGAATTAACCAATAGAATTGAGGAAGCAAATGAACTATTATTCGAGAACGGATTTACTTCTGGCGCTAAAGAATTTAGGTTATTTAGCCCTTCTTTCCCCCTTGCGAATCCAATTATTCCTAGGATGAATCTAAGAGGGATTCATTTGGTAAATAAGGATTGTAGAAATATTGTACTGGCAGGGGCCAATCTAGAGGGCGCCGAGCTTATTCAGACTGATCTTGAAAATGGTGTGTTATCGCATTCTTTTTTAGAAAAATCAAAAATACATCACGCAAATCTAACGAGAGCTGAGTTTTATAAATGCCATCTCGAAATGGCAGACTTTGAACGATCAAACTGTTACAAGACTATCTTTCGAAAATCGCACTTAGAGGGTACAAATTTCTATGCAGCAAATCTAGTAAATGCTAATCTTCAAGGCGCTTTTCTATCAGGTGCTAATTTCTATAAAGCCAATATGAGTAATTCATATATTAACAAAACATGGGCATATGGTGTTAACTTTAAAGGAGCTAATTTTATAAGTGCTGATTTATCGCTTATGAAAACAGGAGCACTAAGTTATGATTTCTTTCATGAAGAATGTAGTTTATCCGATAACGATAAGGAAAAACTTTCTAGAGAACGTAGGATTACGGATTTTTCATTGAATGAATTCCTGACCAAGTGGAGAAATCACTTTTATTATGGGACGCCTCTCAAAGACTTACTAACGGACATCAAACTGGTTATATCATTTTATAAATTTAGAAGAAAAAGAAAAGGAAAAAAAATAATTAGACTACGAGATGAGTTAAAAGTATTTGGAACAAAAAATTATTACTGTAGACATTTTGGAATTAGAATAAATCTGATTAATCTCTATAATCACAATTTTCATAGGTGGTTCTTAACAAAATTTATTGGAACTGAGCTTGACAACGCCAACATGGTCTTGGCAAAGGACTTAAAAAGATATGCTGATGACCAACAATTCCTCTATATGTTTAAAAAACGCCATTGTATTATTTATGGGATCTGGAAACTCTTTTCCGACTGCGGTGGCAAACTATCCGTTGTCTTCTTCTGGTCGTTAGCGTTTGTTGGGCTGTTCGCTCTCCTCTATGGCATTATCCCTTCGCAGCCTATCAATCCCGAACCTTTCTTTAAATATAGCGAGAACTTGACACCCTTCTGGAAATGGATCTATGTCTCATTCGACATTTTCAGTAATTTAGGGATTCGCTCAACCTATCCTAACAATCCATTAGGCGTTATCCTTATGATATTCGAATCTGTTTTAGGCTTCATGATGTTAGGTATGTTGATTTCAGTATTGGCGAACCGGTTCGCGAGGAGGTCATAAATGAACTCCATCCAAGCTCACCGAGAATCCGCTCCTGAATACGATCAACAAGCGCAAGACTGGGGTTGGAATCCGGAGGTGATCTTCGGATTGATGTATGAATATGTCAACAGCGGAGAAATGCTTCTGGACATAGGCATTGGTACCGGTTTATGTTCGGTTCCCTTTCACAGGGCTGGGTTGAAGATTTATGGAGTGGACGGCTCATCGGAAATGTTAGAAGCCTGCAAGCCTAAGAACATCGCTGCAGAATTAAAACAGCACGATCTGCTTAAAACGCCCCTGCCTTATCCTGATGAATTCTGTCATCATGCTATCTGCGGAGGAGTGTTTCATTTCTTCGGAGATTTGAGATCCTTCTTTGGCGAAACCGCCAGAATCTTGAAGAAAGGCGGTATTTTCGGATTTACAGTCGGCCCTTTGAAAGTGGAAGAGGATCAGGTAAAGGAGAACGAATATATTCAGAAGCTTGATGAAGCATCGGGAACCAGCATCTACTTTCATTCTGACAGTTACATTCAAAAACTGCTGAAAGAAAACGACTTCACGCAATTGAAGATGCTCGAGTTTATCGCTTCCATCAACCCGGAAACGAAGGAAGAGCACTACTGTAGGCTGTACGTCGGACAGAAGTATAAATAGCGAGTTTTCTGCAAGTATAGTATAGTGAAAACCAAAGAATAATCGTGTCCACCCGCCACCAGGTTATCCTCGAAAAAGAGAAGCGTTGGAAACGCCGACTCTACCGCCTGATCCCTTCTTACCGCTTCAGCAATGACATTTACGAAGACGCTATCAAGGAACGATTGGGTGAAAGCGTCCGCTGGGTGGATCTGGGCTGTGGCAGGAATGAGCTGATCGATGAACTCAGCGACTCTGGAGCGACGGCCGTCGGTTTGGACCGGCAGACCCATCCGCAGTTGCTCCGTACGCCACTGCGCTTTGTCATAGGAGACGTCAACAACCTGCCGTTTGCCGACAAATCCCTGGACCTCCTCAGCGCCAACGACGTATTCGAGCATCTATCAAGCCCGATAAGTGCGTTGGCAGAGATGCGGCGGGTTTTGAAGCCGGACGGGCGGGTGATTGTGCGTACTCCCAATGTATTGCATCCGCTGATCCTGATCGGTCGCTTGATCCCGGAAAAATTAAAGAAACGGCTGATCTATTGGGTTTTCGGTGTGCTGTCGGAGGACGTTTTCCCGACGTACTACCGGGCTAATTCTTATGGCAGGCTTATGCAACTGTGCAAGGAGGCGGGATTTCACGATATAAAAATCCAGACCGTAGAGGACGTCCACACGGCTTATGGCGCGTTCTTCTTCCTGTCTCTGTTCTATTACCATCTTGTGAACTTTAAACCTCTGAGATATTTGAGGACATGTTTCGTCATGGTAGCGAAGCGCTGAACGGAGAAGGGCGAAACGTTCTGATCATATAAAATCAGCCATTTAGTTGAATCTCCGATTCTTTATCTCATTGATCCTCTCTAAGTTTCACGCCTTCCGATATATCCTCCACTTCACCCCTGTTATGGTCAAACCAAGGTTCATCCAGGTGTTCTATGTGAAGATTATACTCCTCAATTGAGATCTCATTCTGCCAAAATCCAGTCCATCTGGCTATGGACGTTCCTAAAAGAAAAAGTAGCACAATTAAAACCGCATAAACCATCCTGCTCATTTTCTTCTTAACCCCCACGATCGGCAGACTAAGCGTGTCCTTCACCGGACAGGCGTCTACACATTTCATACAGCAATGGCATTCATCGGAATGGATGGTGGAAGAATCGTGAACCTTAATCCGTGCTGGGCAGGCGTCCGTGCACCGTTGACAGTCGATGCAGGTAGGCTCATTCCGCTTAACTTTCATGATACTCAACCAGCTTATAGAACCCAACAGCGCTCCATAAGGGCACAAGTACCGGCACCAGAAGTAGGGAATACCTACGGAAAAAAACACCAATCCCACAAGCACCCAAAGTGCAAATGCCGAAATCTCCGTGAAGAATTTCAGCATTTTTATGTCTGCGACCTTGTTATAAGGACTATATACGAATTTTTCCAGTGATGGTAAATCCATCTGCGCTAATATAGCCCAAAGAAAAAATATAAGCAGGAAATACTTTATGCTACGCAGAGGGTAATCCAACCATTTGGGAAGATTTAAACCCCTGCCAAAGAACGTCTTAGGAATCTTCGCCAGTATTTCTGATAACAGCCCAATGGGACATACCCAACTGCAGAAACCTTTCTTCAGCAGAATTCCAGTGCCCAAAATTATCAAGAAAAGAACCAATCCTGCCGGATGTATCTTGTTGAATATTCCCGTCAACAGCCAGTACTTTAAACTTATCAGCGAGCTAATGGGGAGAAAAGCCTCAACGCCCGGCGGTCGGCTCGTTATTACCGGACCGCTGGATTCCAACTGTCCTACGAACAGGGTAAACCGGTAACCGATCAGCAACGTTATTACCAAGAAGCCGTATTGTATAATCTTCCGGTACGGCTGAATTCTGAAGCTGCTGGCACGTTCCAAACCTGGAGGTAATGCGACATCTTCTTTTTTCCGGGTATTTTCCTTCATGAATTGTAGGCAACATTCTAATCTTAGAAACTACGTCATATGAACATTCAAACGCTGTCATTATTACGTGGTTCCGCACCTATTAGAATTATTCGATAACCGACTCTTGACCGTTGGGTTTGGAGTTAGTATTGATTATTATGAGTTTGGCATCACCAAAGAAAAATATTTAAATAATACTTGATATTTATTTATACCCCACCTATATTTATGCCGTCTATCTTCCTGTAATAATTATAGAAAGGGAAAATAAAAATGGCTACTGAAGATAAGCACGCCCACGACCAGCGCGAAAATGCAACGTTTGAGTTCACAGAAAAGAGCTTGACGAAACTCATCAAGCATGCCATTGAAACGCACCAGAAACCTCAGAAGCGATACTTTTTCGCTGTCTGTCTAAACCATGCTCATCAAGATGGGAACGCCTGGATGGGAACGAAAAGATCCGATCGCCGGGACGCCATCAGAGATGCGATCGACCACCATAATCAAACCACCCACCACGTTGCTATTTTGGGACCTTTCGATTAAAATATGCCTTGCTTTTCTGTTGAGTTATGACTCATCATAACTGTCCTTCAACCCCGATTAATTATATTTATCCTGCCATCTTCGGGCATTAATTCATATCGGTTGATCTTCACCGCTCTCGATTTTTCTGCCTTCCTGCGGATCTCATCATCTATCTCTTCGGCGCGATTCTGCAGCTTGATCGCCTCTGCATGGCGCTCAATCTGATGGTAAAGTGCGCTTAATTTACGCAGTGCCAGACTGAAGTCCGGTACGATATAGACAGCTTTCTTGAGCGCTTCTATCGCCTCGGCATGCTTACTAATTTTAGTGTAAAACACACCTAAACAGCAGTAAGCCCAGGCATTATCCGGATTATTCTTGACAGTTTCTTTTAAGGTATCTATCGCTGTAAACAGATCTTGCATTTTATTCTCCCGCGCTATGCAGCGTTTTATGGCATCCTATTCTACCAGATTCATTCCTCTTAATTCAAATTCATCCCGTTCAAATGATGAAACGAACTGCATCGTTATCAGCTCGGCGAAGTATTCGCGCATCTGGTAACGACCGCCGTGATGTTGATTGATTATATATGCAGACAGATCCGCAAACTGTAGTCCATGGTTAACCTCAGCCGGAGCAAAAAGCGGACTACCCATTATTGACTTGAAACCTCCACCCAGCGGAGTCTGGTACATAAAGCGCATAAATGATGAACTCAATAGACTGGTATGCTGGTCGGATTGAACCTTAAATACAAGCTTTGCCAAGTCTCCGGAATGTTGCTCAAGCATGAAGGAATTCACTCGTTCAAGGACAATTGCTAAAAGCTGAGCGAACCCGTTTCCCTGACTGCTTGATCCGGGTAAGGTTAATCCACTGCCACCCATTCCTGAACCGATTGCTTGTGCTTCTTCAGCCTCACTACTCACCGTGAAATATTTGGTAGCTGAAAAGGTGGTGATATTTTGCAGTCTGCAGAGGCTGAACAGTTCTCGAACGAATTCACATTTACGATAACTTTCGCACGCTCTGCGATTTAAGAGTAATCTTCCCTTTAAAGGATATTTCCCTATATCGGTACATTTGAAGAACTTCTCCTTCAAACGCAGCAACCTCTTGCAGAAATCGTCGTAACAATTCTCATCTATCGCTACACCAGCGACCGTGGCAAAGAAGTCCGTTCTTTCAGGCTTCTGCCACCTGCTTTCATCCACGAAAACCAGCATAGATATACTTAACTCTATCCAAACCATTGATTATTGGGCATAAATTGCAGTCCGCTCTTTCCAGTTATATTGCCACAAAGTATATGGCGTTACCGGGTAAATCAGAATTATTAATAAAAAAAAGCTCCGCAGTCTCAATATTGAGGATGCGGAGCAGTAATATGCATCTCGTCGGGGTCAGGGACACCATAGGCGCAGGCGACCTCGACTACGGGATTTCTTCAAATTCAAAGAGGTATAAACTACATTTTACGGTTTCAAATCATCTATTTTCATTAAGAGCGTTTCAGCCTCTTCTGCGTATTCCAACTGCTGTTCTGTCAGCAATTCCAAAATTTTCACAGCTTCGGTGTGATTCCCAGCCAGCAGGTATGATTGTGCCAAATACCAGCGCGCTCTATTCCGTTGAGCGGGCGGTGTGCGCAGTTCAGCTCGAATCAGTGCTTCAATGGCAGGAGATGGATTTCTATCCAGGTAATTACAGATACCTAAATAGAGCAAGTACGTACCATTATCAGGATCACCTGTTACCGCCTTTTCTAAAAGCGGGATAGCGCTTTCAAACTCATCCTCCTGGTAACATTGCATCCCCCTGTTGAAAAGATCCTGAAATTCCGGTTCCTCAGCAGTGCGCACCTGAACTGATCGATATAGCGATTTTTCAAAACTCAATGCAGGTAGATAGGGATTTGCTTGTTGGGGGTTTTTAGGTAGAATCAATAGCAATATTAAGGCGCAGGTCACTGCCATAGCTGGCACTATGCCTTTAGTCGTGAAGACGTCCTTCAAGAAAAACCTTATTCTATCATATAAATGCAGTTTCTCCTCTGCAATTGCGTCTTTCAAGCTGGAAATAAGTGTCTGCTTGTTGGCACTAAAGCTCACTCCTTCTTTACTCAGTTCTCTGCTTATCAGGGATTTATTTTCAGCAATAACCGAATATGCAGTATTTAAAGCAGTCAATTCCCCACGGCAGAAATCGCACTCCAACAGATGGTCTTCAAACAGGATATTTTCCTCTTCACTCAATGCGTTCATCTCGTAGAAAGTAATGAGATGACCTTTTGTCTCATCTGTACAAGGTTTCATAGTTATGCTATTGTCCTTCACATTCCAGTAGAGTCTCTTTCAGTTTTCTGCGGCAGTCAAATATCCGCTTTCTATATGTATTTCTTTGCAACCCTGGTTCGGATGATTTGAAAAGCTCCCATAATTCCTGCGGATCCAGATCCTCTAATATCCCTAAGAAGAAGGTCTGACAGAACGATGAGAGTCTCTTAATCCCCTCTTTAATGCTGTCAATCTGGCGGCGGTTGTCGAGCCCGGACAACACTTCCTCTTCGTGGCTGCTCTGGCTTAGAGCCTGCTCAATAGCACTCTTCAGGGAAGTTGAGTCTGGATCTGTCAGCGAATCTATGGAAACCTGGATGCGACGCTTACGCGCCCGCAACGCATCACCGATCTTATTTCGCAGAATTATCATGCTGTACTTATGGGGATTTGATTCAATTTGGGGCAACTTTTGACCAACCGTTATGAGTGTTTCCTGAAGAATGTCATCTTGATCTTCATGAGCCCATCCTCTTAATCTACATTGAAGGATGGGGCGGAGCGTTACCGCTAACTTTTCGAAAAGTTGCCGCTGTCCCTCACCATCCCCAATTTTCGACAGTTCCAGCAGGTCGTTCCAACTGTTATGATTGTCGTTAGACAAATTCTCACCCTATTTCTAATGTAAAACCCCTCAAAAATCATTTTGAGCCGAAAGCGAAGCCATGACCGTAAAAATACTTATTCAATAGTCTCAAAATTAAGGACTGCCAATCAGAATAAAAGGAGCCCAGGCGTACACTTCTGGATATTCTTTCATCGTATCCAACTGGGCTTTCTGTAAAGCCCTTTCCTTGCTATTTTGACGCAGGTATTGGTAGAATTTTTCCATCAGAAAGGCTGTGGATTCGTCCGCTACCATCCATATAGACGCCAATACTGAAGTCGTCCCGGCGAAGATAAACGCTCTTGAAAGTCCCACCAGGTCATCACCATTGGTCAATTTCCCCATACCAGTCTGACAGGCTGAGAGCGTAACTAATTGCGCGTCAAGTTTAAGGGAAAAGATCTCATGTACCTCCAGCTTCCCATCGAAATCTCCTCCGGATGTGAAATAAAGCCCAGAGAACAACGGATGCGCAGCATTGAGTTCTCCATGGCAGGCTAAATGTATGATATCGTATTGCGATGCTATTTCATGAAACTTCGCCTCAGTCGCCTGCATTCCCACAAATATGTCCTTTATACTGAACAACTTGCCAATTTTCTCCACCTCGACCTCTGTCTGGGGGAGCTTTGCTTTATCCGGTCCTGCAGCTTCAGGATTGCCAAAGGCTAACAACCTGTTGGTTTCGGCATTTTCCTTCTCATCTATATACTTCAATACCGATGCTGATGGCAGGTAAGTCAATGGGAAACGTTCAATTAAATATCTACCTTCGTTGTCAAGCAAGGCATGAAAGGGCAGATAGTGCAGGATTCCGTGGGGAACTATCACTAAAGAACCATCTTTGACAGCAGCAATAACAGGCTCAAGCAGTGCTTTATACAGATTATCAGACCTCTTTCTAACTGCTCCCCCGACCGTAATGGCATCTCTGAAGCCTTCTACCTGCTCGATGACGTCATCGATGGCGATATTAATTGAACTTAACTCTGCTTCTTCCCGCGTAATGCGCCAGACGTACACCGTAGTATCAGTTAAAAAATATTCCAGAAGTGCGCTTTGAGGCCGTAACATTCTTTGCACTTCGATCAGTTTCAGGGGCGCAGCAGTAGAAAGGGAAGCAAGGTCGGGCTCGTACGACCTGTCATCTGGCGTTCTGCTGTTCCTCTTCAGGAAATCTTCATGTTGGCTCTCAACAACCTGAACGTCGCCCTCTTCCAAAATGTCCAGAAAAGCTCGACTCCGGCTGCGTTCAACGTATTCAAAAGCATCATCGTCTCTATCCAGGCGGATCAAGGCGGAAATTATCTCGTTGTAAGCCTTATGCATGCGAGAAGCATAGCTGCTCTTCTGAGCGAATATCTCCAGATCACCGCGAACTGATTCAATACTACTTATCACCTTTTCAAAACATTTTACTGCCTGCAGATCCAATCTCCGGTGTGCGTAAATTCTCCCCTGCGCCAGCCAGGCTAACTGAATGTTCACTGCCAAATCACTTTCTTCAGCCATTTCAATTGCATTTTCTACAGCTTTCCCGGCTTCTTCAATCCTATCCAGCTTAACGTAGATCATGCCGATATTGGATAAAGTCACGCATTCGCCATTTCTGTCACCTATCTCTCTACAGATTTCCAAATCAATGCGGCAATGATTCAATGCTTCTTTATACAATCCCTGATGATAGTAGATAATTCCAATATTATTATGCACCTGACCTGCGCCCCGGCGATCTCCCAGTTCCTCTTTTAGTACGAGGCTCTTACTGTACCATTCCAGGGCTTCCCCGTTTCGCTCAGAAGCTTCATAAGCAGCTCCGATATTATCAATGTTCTCAGATTCGCCGGATTTATCTCCTAATTCTTCGCACATGTTGAGGCTATTGAAGTAATATTCCAGCGCCCGGTTGTGGTCACCCAGCAGGTCGTAAACGACACCTATATTGGTCAGTGTTGAGCTTTCCCCGTAACGATCACCTAATTCTCTCTTCATCATTAAGCTTTTATCATAGTAATCAAGTGCCCGGGGAAAATCAGATATATTCTTATATATAACCCCCATATTGCCCAAGACTCGTGCTTCCATACGCCTGTCATCAATCTCCCTGCTTATATCCAGACTTTGACTATATAACTTCAGCGCTTCTCGCCGATCTGAAAGTATGTCATAAACCATACCCATATTGTTTAAGACTCTGCCTTCCCCTCTTTTATCACCCAAGTTTCGGCGGACCTGCAGGCTCTGCTGAAGATAATCAAGGGCGGAATCATATTCAGACAGATTCATGTACACTATACCTAAGTTGTTTAGTACCTGCCCCTGCAGTTTATGATCAGATATGTCTTTGGCGATCTGCAAGCTGTGTTGATAGTATTCGATCGCCTTGTGATAATCGGCTATGTCATCGAATATCCAGCCGATTTTCTTGAGAATCTCCGCTTCTGAAGCCTGTTTACCCAGCGTTCTGTACAATTCAACTGCCTTTGTCCACGTTAGGAATGCCTCTTCCAACAGAAATTCGTCATAAAGAGAATCCCCGCGCGCAACGAGTTGTTCAACTGAGAGATTACTCACTTCTTCAACCGAAAAAGCGGAGTATGCGCTCACCAGGAGGATCAATATGGCGGCAAATACCGCATTCGCCCGTTTAGCAGATGGCGTTATCACCAATATCCCTGTGTTTTTTATCATACAACACCATAATCCCCCAAAATATAACTATTTTGCCTATAACTGTCAAGTCCTCTTTAACAAAGCTGAATGGACAGCTACATGTTTTTTTATACTGCTGGTTAATTCCAAATGAAAGAGCAAACTGTTTAAAATGACTATTTTGTAGATGAAGTAAATATTCCCTTCAAGTAACCTTTGCACCGTTTAAGCCGTCCAAATAAAAAGGTTTCATCCTTAAGGAGATACTCATGAAGAAACTGTTTCCGGTTTTCATCTTTCTCTTAATCCCAGCGCTGATAATTCCGCTGCAGGTAACTAACGCGAAGAAAAACAAGGATACTTTCCACCTGGATGAAGTTTATCCCCTGGGCACAGACGGTAGAGTGGAACTATACTCAGATGATGCTGACGTTGAAATCAAAGGCAGCGACCGTTCCGATGTACATGTGGTAGTTGATTACGAAGCCCGCACCTCCGGCATCTACTGGTCAAGTGAAGACAGACCTTTCAGTGTGGAAGTTTTCAGCGAAGGAGACGATCTGATTATCAGAGAGGTCGATCGCGACGTAACCACCGTCGGTCTGGTTGTCAACCGACGACTGACTCGATACGACATTTTGATCGAAGTCCCCAAAGAGGCTAACCTTAAGATCCGTGGCGAGGATGATGATTATGATATCCGTAATGTTGAAGGTGATATCAGCATGCACTTCGAGGATGGTGATGCCGTGATCGAAGGTTGTCGTGGAAATAACTTCAATTTCGAAGTGGAAGACGGCAGCATAGAAATGGAGGGTGGTCGAGGCTCACTGGAAGTATTCCTTGAAGATGGATATTTTTCAGTCAGCGAGGGTGATTTCAAGGAGATTAACGCCGAAGCGGAGGATGGGGAACTGGAGATTGCCACCACCCTAAACGATGAAGGCTCCTACCACATTGAATGTGAAGATGGAGAAATCAATCTCACCATTCTGGGTGGAGGAGGAGAATTCAAGGTATCCTACGAAGATGGACGCGTAAAAGCATCCGGTGATTTCGAAATAGCAGAGGAGGATGACGACTTTTCATTCTATGATCTTCCTGGTGGAAATGCCCGGGTGCGTATCCGTATGGAGGACGGCAGAGTCAGGCTAACTAACCGCTGATTATGCTGCAAAATGACGCGTTTATGAAAAATCCAGCACCCGGTAAAATTTTACGCTCTTTCGTATGAAATTTGACGCGCCAACGATTGTATATACTATTAACAACGCGTAACGTGTCTCTATACCGAAATTACCCCATGTCATACGAGAATAAAAAATCTCGATTACAAAAAAGATGGTAAGCAGGTTCATGGCAGGGTGCACTAACAGCGTCAATACAAAGTCGGTCCCACCACGTTCCTTTTTTACCACGAAGGACTCTCCAACCGCCTTGTGGAAATCCGGTTTTTCGGCGACATGCGGCGCTTTGTCCAATCTTTCCAGGAGCGTTTCCACACAGCAGAAGCGAGGGAATATATTCCATGCCGCTAAAAATACTCCGCAGAATATGGGCAACTGCATACCAGTTAACCTGTAAGTGCCGTAACCCCAGAAAAAGTACATGGCTGTCTTGGGTAGATGATCGAAGAGCTTATCTAAGAATTCCCCGGAAAGTTTAGCCGCTTCCCCGCGCAAACGCGCCACTTCTCCGTCGGCGGCATCCAGTAAGAAATTTGCCTGAAGCAGCAGCATCCCCAAGAAACAGACCTCCGCCGACTTTGATGCTAATAAAACAGCTCCCGCTAATCCGAACCACAGTTTAACCCAGCAGACTCCGTTACCGGTCAAACCAGCCGAAACCAGCCCGGGTGCTATACGTTTAGCTATTGGTCTTATGATCCAGCGGCGATAGAGGGAATTATCATATATCGGCGGCGCTTCATTTCCTGATTTGTTCTCATCTGTGTCTGCGATCTTTAACCTCACTTTTTTCTATTACTGTTATCAGGTACTGACCGGCAAAACGATTCAAAAAGCCAAACGGGAAAGTGAGAAGGTAGAAAGTTCTGAAGAATAACCGTTTTATTACAGCAGCTTGAGGAATACAATAATGCAGAAATTCAAACTGACTTAAGAAACCTCTTTCATATTCCCTGATTCTGCATCCTCGTAAGCGCTCCGCAACCTCCTTCGCCAACGAATGCACAGCATCCTTGAATCCGAACTTCCATAATCCCTTCTTCTCAGCACACCTGACAGCTAACCGGTGGACAAACGCTCGTGAGCTATTGATCAGTATCACTGTCCTACCCAATGGCTTCAATGTCCGAACCATTTCTCGGGCAGCTTCAATGCGGTTTTGCGGGCCTAAATGATCCAGAACGCCAACGTTAAAAGTTGCATCGAAGACAGCTTCCCTGAAAGGCAGGTGCAGAACCGAACCCTGGATGATATTTACCTTAATACCCGACCTTTTAGCACATCTTTTAACGTAATCCAAGGCAGAACGGGAGGTATCCAGCGTGAACAGGCTCTTACCCTCTAATGCCATCCGTAGAGACATTTCACCCGTTCCGCAACCAGCTTCCATTATAACCTGCCCGTTATTTCGCCGGATCTCCTTTTTGACAATACGGTAACCTAATTCCAGACCGCCAGACCGCCGTAAGGTTCTCTTCACCGCTCCTGAAAATCCTGTGGTAGCAGGCGACGCTGGCAATTGTGTTATCTTCTTCCAGTGCTGATTCCAATTAAGTTGTGCCTCGGTTATCAGCTTCTGTTCTTGGGCATTTTGGGGGTCTGAAGCATTCATGCGTTTTCGCCAAAGATGTCCACAGCCCTTTTCAAATCATCTTTCGTATCTATTTCGATCCACTTCAATCCGGTTACATCCAAAATAGTAGTGACGAATTTGGCTCTCTGCACGACCTTAAAGACGGCCTCATCTAGCAACTGCTTGAAATTTCCCTTATTTAGAGCTTCTTCGATAACTATCTTCAGATCTTCAAGCACGCCAGCCGAAAACTTCATCAGTGGTATTGACTCGCCGGTTGCCTGGTGAACGGGAATGGACTTACTCAAACCCATCAGCATTCCATCATCCACCTTCATCTTCATGGCTTCTTCATCGACACTTGATCTATCCATGGGTAAGACTATATCGCCTTCTGCATGTATCAATCGTTCCAGCAGTTCGTCCTCGAGGATCAGGTCTCCGTGCGCCATAATGCAGGTATCATCAAGATACATCCTCCCCGCCCAGAAAGAAGCCAGATTATCTGACATGGGATAGAAGGGGTTGAACACAGTCCTTACATTTAAACTGGTGACTGCACCTTCTACCAAATGCTTCTGGTACCCTGTAACCACGATAATGTCAACCACATTATGGTCATTAAGCTGGTTGATTGACCTGATCAAGAGTTGTTCGCCGTTTATTTCTATCAGCGGTTTAGGGACCCTACCCCCTAAACGCCTCCCTGCACCAGCAGCTAAAATTATAGCCTGCATTTACCTCTTCCTGCATTGAAAAAGGGACATTTCTGTAGTAGGTTGTTCTTCACCCCAGAGTTTGTGTAAATGGTCAATCTCTGCCTCATATTCCGAACCTTGTAAACTGTCGAATTGGGAAAAGTTCAACGGACGGCGCACGCGTTCGACCGATTCGGTTTCCAAGCCGGCCTTGTGTATCATTTCCCCCCACTCATCTTCCGAAGGATGATACTCCAACCCCGATTGCACAGTCAACCGCTTACTTTGCAGTTTCCACGCCTGTACAGCCTTTTCACCCTTCGGCTCTACACTCCAATCCTCCGCTAAAATAAATCTGCCGCCATCTTTTAGTACATCTGATATCTGCTGCACAACTGATGGTATCACATCACGAGGAAAATGATGAATAGTGACCATCTCAAAGATAACGTCAAAACTCGCTTGCTTGTATGGCAAAGCTGCAGCGCTGCCTAAAACCAGCCTTGCTGTATCCCCTATTCGTTCCCGCGCATGTTTGAAGAAACCCGGTGCGGCATCCAGACCGACATATTGACAAGAAGGATAACTTCGCCCGATTTCTCGCGCTACTATACCCGGTCCAAATCCAACTTCTAAAATCTTCTGCTTGCCTGCAGGTTTTAAAAGTGCGACAACCCGTTTATCAACTTCGCTGAGTGTTCTCCTTGTGCTATACTGATCCGCTTGATCTTCCCAATGAGAACGCATCGCTCTTTCTTCAGACAGCTTCATGTCCCACCGAAAAATTAGTCCCTTTTGCACGTTTTATCAACGCGCCGTATTTTTTCGCCAAAGCAGCGGGATCGCTGGCGCTTTCCCCAAGTTCATCCCTGAAATCCCAGATGAAATATTCCAACATCTCTCTGGTGAAATAGCAGTTACGTTCATCGAACTTTCTGCTGCCGTAAATAGCCTCACCGTCAAAGATGCACCCACCGCCGCAGATAGCTATGGCAAAGCAATCACTGCACTGCTCATTCAGCAGCGGAATGCGGTAACCCCAATCAAATGTTGGTTCCTCTAAAGCCGCCTCGTTTACGCAGGATAGGGCAACTCCTCCGGGAAACGCCACAATTTTTTCGCCCTGAGCAGCGCAATCCCGAAAACGGAACTGACCTGTAACCAGAGGCGATAACCTCCTGTTTAGTTGATCTATAAATAAATCCCTTCTCCTGGCGTACCTGAAGACCTGCTTTAAGGCTTGGGTGTACTCTTCGATCCGCGTCCAAACTCCATCACCGAAACGGTGGGGCAGGTTGAGTCCCAGGCTGGCTGGTTTGAATTCCTGGTGAATATAGGCGATCAACTCTGGCAGTTTTTCAATATTATGATCACCCACAACAGCCGATATGCCGTAATCCAATCCGATTGTCTGTGCTGTCTTCAAGGCTGCTGCTACGCGATTGTACGATCCATGTTTTCCCTTGCGCACCGAATCCTGGGCAAACAGATCCCCATCCAAAGAGAACAGTACTCCTGCACGGCGTTTTTGGTAGGATAACAACCTGTCCCTATCACTCAGCGTCCCATTCGTGAAGATGATGACCTTTCCATCGATATTGTCCAAAAAATAGTCAACCGCATCGGGATACAGTTCAGGTTCCCCGCCGGTGATCAACAGCAGCCCATCAGATCCGATCTCCCGGTTGAACTTCCGGCACAGATCTTCGATTTCAGCTCTGCTCATTTCGGGAGCTGACGATACCGGTGCGTTCGCCATGAACGAACAGTAAGCACACTTCAGATTGCACTTTGAGGTAATCACAGCCTGCATGACCCGCAATTTAGGTGCAGGTATGCTAAGGGTAACAGTCCTTTTCGCCGGTTCGTCCAGAGGATGCGCGACCTCAAAATATTCCCGGTTCATGCCAAAGATGCCATAGCGGCAGATTTCATCGTTCCTGCGAAAGGTATGATACCTCTCCTGAAGGTTTAGAACTTTTTGTTCGCCCTGATTCATTCTGAATAACTGCCTGCAGTGAACGGCTGGTTCTGTTCGTGCATCATGACATTTCCAAAGAGTGCCCTGCGCTCCTCATCCTGGGGAAAGTAGGGGTCAGAAAGTCGTGATTTTCTTAAAGCAAAAAGTTCCCATATAGTCCAGTTCAGGAAGGTTTTTTCAAATGAGCAGCGTTCCGGTTCAACGCCATCGTACCGTCCTGAAGCTTTAAGCGCATCATAACGACAGGCGCCGCCGCAAACGCTCATCGCCGGACAAGATCGACATTGAGGCATTTCTACCGATGAAAGAGATGCCCATTTAAGATACTCCTCTTGGTCCCGTCCGGGGAATTCCTCTACTGTGTAAAAATCAACTCCATCAGGATAGCAGGAATCGCAAAATCCCATCAATCCACCGGGCGCCAGCACTAAACGTTCACCCGGCGAGGAACAATCTTTCAGCAGAGGTTGACGAAATACAAACGGCTTCAACCGCCTGAAAGGCTGTTCGGCATACACGCCCCGTTCGCGCGTTATCTCGAAAGCATCGATAAATTGATCGAAAGCGCTGCGGCTGTTTACCTGGAATGGATTAATTCCTTCGCCGCGTCTGTGTAGAAAAGCGTTCAACCCTATGTCGTTCGGTTCGAAATTGTTTAGTAGAAATTCTACCTGTTCTGAAAGGGTATCGATATTGTGCTTACCTATAGTGACGGACAAGCCGACGCGAACGCCCTCTTTCTTCAGCAGATTATATGCTTCCGAAGCATGTCTAAACGAACTTCTTCCATCCCCAGACCGGCGCACCCTGTCGTTTACTTCCGGCATACCGTCAATGGATATAATGACGAAGACGTCATATCGCACCAGTACAGCGACTTGCTCCTCAGTTAAACCGATTCCCGACGTGGTGAAGGATAAGCGCACCGGCTGCGAAAAGATTGGTTTATCGCCACAAGCTCTTGCGAAAATCCGCTGACAGACCGGAAAAGCCTGCAATGGTTCGCCACCATAAATCAGAATGTCCACAGGCTTGCTTTTATCTGAACAAACTTCAGCACATTTGTCCAACCCTGCATCCGCTTCTTCGGTTGTCATATATCGTTCCTGCCCTGCATCGGGACGCTGGTGGCAATAGAGGCAGTTCAGATCACATGAAGTTGTGGGTAAAATACAGATGAAACGAAATACGCCCGAACGCGCCTTCGATATCAGGTTTTCGTGCTCCCTTCTATCTCTATCATCATTTGCAGGAATTAAAATACCCTCATCGATAAGCTTTGTCAATCGATCTTTGGTAATAGTATGAACTCCGTTGATTAGTTCTTCGAAGAAATCCTGTTTGAAATAGACTAACCCTAAGTTCAACGGGCGATAAAGAGCTATCCAGCCGTCCTTCTGGGATACCCACAGGTTTTCAGACCATTTGTAACCTTTGTCAGATGAATCCGCCCAATCGGTTACATGGGGAAATAAGTTCTCTATCCTGATAAAATCATCGTGCATAAATAGTCCTCATGTACCAAGCCTTTACTTTCCTTCCAGCGTACTGGAATGTCCGGATTATCGCCGCGTATAAAATAGCAATATTCATCGGGGTCGTTGGGGTCACCTAATAGCCGCCGTGCAGCACACCCTCCATTGCAGATATCCACCTGAGAGCATTCCCCGCATACCTCTGGTAGAGGCAGATTAACTCTTTCCGTGAGCATACGCTTCTGCTTGCTGAAATCATCTACAGTATCATCTATATTTATATCGCTGTCTCGCAGGTACACACAGGGGACAATATTGCCATCTGGATGTACTCTAAAACTCATTTGTCCACAGGGATTGCCGCTCTTCTGCTTGCGGTTATTTACAGCGGCGCTGACCACAGGCTCACTGCAGGCGCAAAAGTAGGCAGCTTGTGCCATATCCTTAATCGCCCCCCAGAATTCGTTATAATCAGGCTGATACTCTCTGGTAAATACTGATTTATACACATTGATGCGCAGACTCACCCCCAGTTTGACTGCCAGTTGGGCCAACTTACCCATTTGTCCCGAATTTCCCTTCATAAGGCAAGCCACTAAGCTGGCTTCCACACCTAAATCGCGGCAGCGTTCCAAGCCCCTCATGATATTATCGTGCGATCCTGATCCACGCCAGCGGTCATTCTGAACGGGATCGGGGTAATCCAGCGAGAAATCAATATCGTGGAATAACCGCAGTTCATCATCGGATAACTCCAAGACTGTAGTACCATTGGTGGTAACCGCCATTTCAACATCTCGTGCAGCCAATTCCCGTATAACCTTTCTGAAATAAGGATACAGAATACTCTCCCCCGTTCCGAAATTGACACTCTTGATAGGGACACTGTCCAACAGTTTGTATAACTGGTCTAAATCCAGATCACTGGAACCGCTCTCCGGTCTCGAATAGCAGTGAGAACAGTTGACGTTGCAGCGGTCGGTCAGACCTATTCCTACTGTGAACCTTTTCTCGCTATTTTTCATTGTATTCATCAATATACCGCCTTAAAGCCGTCAATGCACTGCGCGCATGTTTGGCAGGTTGATCGATAATGTCGAAGAGATCTATCGTCAGATAACCGTTATATTCTATTCTTTCCAAAGCCGAAAATATTCCCCCGAATTCCAAATCGCCCTCTCCGGGGATTAGATGGCGGTGTAAACCGCTTTTCATGTCCTCTATATGAATGTGCGCTATTCTTTCACCCCAATGCTGGATATCCGCGCAAACGTCATCTTCCGTCAAGAACGAATGACCGATGTCTAAATTGACCTTCAAATATTCTGATCCTACTTTAGAGATCAACGCTTCCATTTCCTCAGTTCCATCTATCAGAGTGCCCGGTTCCGGTTCTACGGCAAAATAGATCCCGTGATCTGAAGTCTGTTTGCACATCTGAATGGTGAAAGCGCACATCCCGTCGAACTCGTCATCGTCAACCTCAATTCTCGACCCTGATATGAAGCAGTCAGTGCCCAAATCCGAAGCCATTTTTATGCCTATGCGGCACTTTCTTACCTTCTCTTCCCAATCAGCCTTCTTCCCGTGAAAACTGACTGCCGAAACGTCCAGGTTTGCCTCTTCCAGCAGTGATTTTAATTCATCCGTTTTCACACTTGAAGGGTTATCGGGATTTAAATCCGGGTGTTCGAGGCATATTTCCACCGCATCGTAGCCGATTTCCGGCAGTGAAAATAAAGCATCAGCAAGCGGTACCTGCCTGAACCCGGAAAGTCTGAAACCGATCTTATTCAAAATACTCATACCTTTTCAATACTGCAAATGAAACACCTGAAAGGATAACCTAACCCACCCGGACCCTGCAGTCCGGACGGAAGCAGCTCGTTTACGTTGCATTCGCCAACGCCGAATAGCTCTGGCAGCCGCCCCTTCCTTTCCGGATACCACCATCCATAATCGCAGTGAATCACTTCTGGATCGAACAGGTCGCTTATGTCGGCTTTCATGGTGCAGCTTCCGAACGGACTGAAGATCCGCACTTCATCACCCTGTGAAATCCCTTTTTGGTATGCCACTTCAGGATGAATCTGAACTTGAGGATCGGTCTGCAGTTTGCGTAATGATTCCACCTGGCGTTGTTCTGAACCAAAGTAATAGGATCGCCGTGATCCTGTGGTTAAGATGAAGGGATAGTCTTCTTTACCAAAACGTTGCCAATATTCAGCCGTACAATCTTCAAAATGAGGTAATCCGTTGAGTCCAAACTTCCTAAAAACCGAACAATCCAATTCGATCTTACCGGAAGGGGTATCAAATCCCTGGTGTCCATCTGCACGCAGCTTCCCTTTAGTCTGTTTGTTGTATTCTACTGTGGGGAAAACCGATCCTACATCACGCAGCTCTTCGAAATCCATTCCCATCGGTTGCAGACGATGATCGATCCATTCCTCTACCGAATCCCACTGGAAATATTCTGGTGCGACTTTTCTGCCGACTTCCAAAATGATCTCAGCATCGCTGCGGCATTCCGGTGGAGGTTCAACCACTTTATTTATAGTACCTACCTGAGAATATTGAACGAAGATACTATCCTTTTCAGGATATAGTGCGGCAGGGAGTATTACGTCAGCGAAGGCGACACCAGCAGGTGTTTTAAAAACATCCACCACCACGCAGAAATCCAACGATCCGAACAGTTTCATCACTCTTTTCGGATCAGCGAAAGAAGAAGGTATGACGCTGGTTCCCTGAAGCCAGGCAGCTTTAATAGGATACGGTTTCCCGGATTCCATCTGGTCCAACAGTACGTCCGGTTGACCGTAAGGGTTCCCTATTTCAATAATCGGATACTCTTCAGCGCCGATACGCCGAACTTTTACACCGGGAAACTCAGCTATATCATCCCCGCGCCGCTGGACTCCGAAAGGATCAGGCTGTAAAATCATACCGCCCGGTATTTCGATGTTTCCGGTCAGTGTAATCAAGCTGACCAAACCGGAAATGGTACCCAAACATCCCGGATTCATGTCAACCGAAACGCCCCAGATCAGGTTGGCTGGTTTGCTCCGGGCGAAAAACTGTGCTGCTTGCTTTATCTCATCATGGGGAATTCCGGTTATTCGGCTGGTTCTATCAAGCGTATAAGGATCACAAACTTTTTGTACACCAGTAATGCCCGACACCCATTCATCACAGAAATCTGCATCAATCAGGTTATCTGCAAATATCTGCCTGATCATCCCCATCGCCAATGCGCCATCGGTGCCGGGTTTCAGCTTTAGCCAGTGCTTAGCTTTTGACGCCAGCCAGGTTTTTTGGGGATCGACAACAATCAGTTCACTGCCATTTTTTAGAGCGTCAATCACCCATCCTCCGAAGAGCCCGTCCGGATTGGAAATTATGGGATTTGCCCCCCATATCAGGATGCAGCGCGGCTGCTGAAAATTGCCGCCGCTTCCGGAATAATCGAACTGTCCTAAATCCGGCACTGGCATTCCACCCATCATTGCCGTGGCGCCAGTTACTCGGGGTCTGAAACAGGCATTACCGCTGCCGGGACCGAAACCGAAATAATTGGGACTTCCGAAACCGTAACATAAACGCGGCAGCCACGCTCCAATGTCTCTGGCTGTACCCTTGCAGAATATCACCGATTCAGATCCATGCTCATTCCGAATAGCCGTCAAACGTTCAGAAATGACGCTGATTGCCTCATCAAAGGTGACCTCCTGCCATTTATCCTCACCTCTATTACCCGTACGCAATAGAGGTTTTTTCAGTCTCAGCGGATGCTCGATCATCTCACCAACAGATAACCCGCGCACACAGAGTCTGCCGTCGTTGTACCTGTTCTTTATATCACCTTCAACGCGTATCAGCTTCCCGTCCCGGTGAAACAACAGCAGACCGCAGCCCCCGTGACAACCCGGTGGTGACCAGCAAATAGACCTGGTAACCTGAAGGTCCCCATCTTTCCATGTAAAATCGTCCCGCTTCACCGTTTCAATCCTGTCTGATGACATTTTTCCTGCCGAATAACGCACCTGTGTAAAAATGGAAGAAGAGTAATATATTTAACAATTTAGAAGAGGTCTTTCTGACAAAAAGCTGGCGTAGTTGTTTTTTACTTACAGGAAGCAGTAGTTCCTCGTTACGTATGTGATCAGCGCCCAACACTAACTTAGTGATCTCAGTCTCTGGTTCTATCCTTATGTAACTTAACTTCCATCTAACCAATCGTGAACCCAACTTCCAACGTGTACTGATAAGAAATTGTAATGCAGCTCCGAAATTCTTCCATCCGATACCCGGTACTGCTGCGAAGAAGTTGTAAGACGCCTTAGCTTGTCCGCGCGATTTTATTATCTCAACCGACCGCTTCAGCGAATCCACGCTTGATGCTTTGTTCAGCACCTGCAGGCCTTCCGAGGAAGCTGCATCGGGAGAAAAGTAGAAATCATCACAACCAGCAGCTAAGGCTAAATCGATGTATTCTTCATCGATAAACCGGTCCTGATGGTAAGCACCCCACTTGATTTGTAAGCCTCTGTCCAGTATCTCCCGACAGATACTCTTTGAATGGTCTAAGGGGTAATTAAAAACCGGATCGCAGAAGAAAATCCGGTCAACGCCATGCTTTTCCTTCAACTTGACCAGCTCATCGACAACTGCGGCAGGTCTCTTTTGCTTGACCTCTGATCCGCTTATTACCGGATAGGTACAGTACGAACAAGCCAGCGCACATCCCCGCTTGGTCTCCAGACCGATCGATGCTCTGGTTGTATATGGAAGATATGCAGTAAGATCTACCATATCCCAGGCGGGAGGCGCTATTTCCTTAACGTCAACGAGGTCCGGGAAACCTGTAGAAACGACTGATCCCTCATTTCTGTAAACTACGCCCTTGATATTATCCGGTCGCCCGTTGTTATCTAAAAAGTTTTGAAAGGATACCTCGGCTTCCAGCGTAAATCCGACGTCGATCTCAGTTACCATTTCCATGATACGGCGGGGAAACAGGGAAAAACCGCTGCCACCCACAACTATCAAGGGGTTCTTATCGACTTCCTTCACGAATTCGACATACCGCCGGAAATACTCAAAATAGAGGAATTGATCGCTGTACTTGGTAGTATCTATGTTGCGAAGAGATAGCGCCACTATATCCGGTGTGTAAGCTTTTATTATGGCTCTTGTCTCTTCATGAGGATCTGTGGCGACATTGGGATCAAAAATCCTGCAATCGTGATTCGGAAGATTAGCCGCTAAAGAAGCCAACCCTAAGGGAGCAACCGGCGGCTCCCTGCGTCCCAGGTAAGATTGAATGAAAAGAATTCGCATAAAAACCTGTATTTCCGCATTACTCATTGCACACAGATTACAAGTAAAGTAGTGAAATTAACATCAAATATCAAGCAAAAAATAAAAAAACCTGACAAAATCCTAATTACAACACAATACAAAACCCGCTTGATGGGGCGGGTCTCTTCGTATTTAAGATGGTTTTAAAAGAAAATTTCTACGTCTGCTTTTCCAAATCTATCTGAACTTCCTTCTTGTCTTCCTTAAGATGAGTTCCGTGTCTTTTGGCATGGTACTTGGGATACAGCACTTTCATGCAATCAGGACATATCCCATGCGAAAATTCAGCACTGGAATGTTCCTCTATGTAGCTTTCCACCTGATTCCAAAAGCCCTGGTCATCGCGAATTTTCTTGCACTTCGCGCATATAGGTATTAAACCTCGCAAAGTCTTGATCCTCTGCAAAGCCTCCTGTAATTCCGTTATGAGGTTCTCGCGCTCTTTCTCCGCATTCTTTCGTTCAGTAATATCCCTGACTGAAGCCTGAAGCAGCCGCTTATCACCACATTGAAAAGCAGTCAGCAGGACCTCAGCGTGGAAATCCTCGCCGTTCTGCCTACGATGAACCCATTCAAACTGCTCACTGCCGTTCTCTAAGGCTGATTTTATCCTTCTATTGGCTTCTATCTTGGATTCTTCTCCGTTGGGCTGCTGCTGCGGCGAAAGCGTTGACGGGCGTATCCCAAAGAAGTCCTCTTTGTTCTGCAACCCGAAAATTTTCAGAGTCGCGCTGTTGCAGTCGATGAAGGAATATTCATCTAACAGCATGATCGCATCAGAAGAACTCTCAAAAAGGGTGCGGAACTGTTCTTCGCTTTCCTTTAGCGCTTTTTCAGCATTCGACTGTGCGATGCGTTTTTTTGAACTGCGCACCACTTCCATAGATACCATGAAAACGACAACTTAAAACAGGTAATGCGGAATTTCCCGCAAAATATCATACAAATTTTTAATAATCAATGAAAAAGAGATAAATTTCAGGGGTAAGGATAGTGCAACTATTTGGTGAAAAATTATGTATGGATAAAAAAAGCAGTCCCGCTGCAGCGGGATTGAAATGAAGAAGGGCGGACACACAGGTCCGCCCCTACAACCATTAGCTATCATTATGTTGTTATTTCATCAGGATCATTTTTCCGTTTGCTGTAAATTCTCCCGCAGTCAAGCGGTAGATGTAGATACCGGAAGACAAACCGGATCCATCGAAGGTGATCTGGTGGGTGCCGGGGTGATATTGGCGGGTCGACGCAAGGTCGCCCCCTACGCGCGAGCCGGAGATGTCGAACACCTCCAACTTCACCATACTCGCAACCGGCAGGGTGAAGGTGATGGTGGTGGTCGGATTGAAGGGGTTGGGGAATAAATTATGAATTATGAATGATGAATTATGAATCTGAGCTGGCTCGAATTCACCACTATACGGGAACATTTCCCCTGCATTTCCCCAGCCATCCGATCCGCCAACTACCGTTCCCAACTTACCGAACATGAAGCTGTCTTTAGAGGTATCCTGATCCACGACTGCGTAAGCGTTGTAATGATACACGCCCATCGGAGCTACGGCAGGGACAGTTTGCGTGCGGATGCGTTCGACAGTCTGCCCGGGTTCGATGGTGATGGTAACCGGACCAAGAACCGGCCCGTATATGGTACTATCCGGCAGTTCCACATCGCACCATATAGTGACATCATGAGGATTCTGGTAGATATTAGTGCCCTGGATGGTGTAATCCATGGTTCCACCTTCGGGCTCGATCAGGTAGGGGATTTCGTGGGGGGAAAGTAAGATGCGCACTGGTACACTCTGATCGAAGTAGAAAGCGCCCATGTCAGCGCGGGTGCTGTCAGGATCGTTGTACTGCGGATTAGGATCGCCTGAGTCAATACATGGTGAACCCCATTGCAAACGGTAATCATTAAGATCGGGATTGACGAACAGAGGATCTTCGTTGATGTTGCCTATGCCGGGCCAGAGGGTGTCTCCAATGTCGCAATATTCAATAAGTGGGAGTGGATTAACCTCAAATTGAAAAGACTGTGGGTTATTCTCCCAAAAAATGTCCTGTGTTAATGTGGGGGAAGAATTGAAACAGTATATCGCTCCACCTATTTCGGAAGTATTCTGGAAAAGAGTATTGTCCTTGATTAGTGGATTTGCATAATCGGTGCAGTAGATTCCGCTGCCAGGCGAATTACGGTAAATTGTATTTCCTACAATTGAATCTAGGTTATCGTTACTATATATGCCTCCCGCATTATTACTGATAATATTGTAAGAAATTGAAAAATTGTAGGTGCATCCAGAGACATGTAATCCTCGTCCATAGTTACCGCTAACGATATTATGAGTGAATAAGCAGGAATTTAATGAATATAACAGTATGCTTCCGAATCCAATCTCTGAAGTATTCCCTATTATCAAATTATTTCTTATCACAGCATTATGATCGAAAATCTCGAACGCCCCTGGTCCAGTATTTGTAGTGTTTGCTAAGATTATATTTCTTTCTAAGATTAGATCATTGCAATAGACACAGCTAAAAGCACCGTTACCATAACGTACTGTGGAATTCCCCATTATAACATTGTTCCTTACCAGCACATTATCAGAATCATATAAATTCAAACCACCGTCAGAGTAATATGCTGCATTTTGAGACAAGATATTATCTAATATTTTTGAGTATCGACAAAAATCTAAATCTATCGCGCCACTACCGCCTGCACAACATTCTTTTATCGTGTTAGATCGCACTATAAGAGTTGAATAATAGCCACATATGCCCCCACCTTGTCCCTCTGCCGTACAGTGTTCTATTAAACAGTTTTCAATATAAGCATTCGTATGCCCGAAGTAAACTCCCCCACCATTTGCACCATTAGTAGCATTTGCTATATAACAATACATCAACATACATGAATCAGAAGCACTCATGAACCTGATACCACTCCAACTGTTGCCCGAAGTGAGTTCATCAAATGAGATGGAATCTACTACCGTTCCTATTGCTTGCAAAGTTGCATTACTCTCGACAATTATTGAACAGTAAACCTGAAACAACACCTTCACACCCGGTTCAATCACAAGCGTCTGCTCTTGCGGCACGCGCACTTCCCCCACTACCAGCACCGTATCCGCTGACCAGGTGCCGGATACGTTCCCTGAGACGGTTATGGTTTCGGCAAAGGTGTTGCTGCTCCAAAGTAGAATTATCAATATGAGAATTACATGTGAACGTTTCATGATATCCTCCAAAATGTTTCTTTGGGCTTAGTCACTGGATTCTCCGTAGGAGTGCTACGCACCGGCTTGCGCCCTGAAGGGCTTGCCGGAATGACAGACTTCCTTGCTGCTGGGACAATGCTTCATATTAATATACACAATATTTTCGATTTTGTCAAGTGATTTGTTTTTTTGGGGAAAGTTTATAAAAAAAGCGGGGGCAAGCCCCCGCGCTACAGTCCTCGGTTCACGGCTCATAGTCAACGGTTATTCCACCGGCTCTATGTAAACCCGGAAGCTTCTCTCCGATAAACCAGCGAATATGCCCAATCCACCCTGTACGTTGTACTCTAATTCCGTCACCTGTCCCATCATCATTCTGAATACGGAGAAGAAGTAATTGAAATAGCCATCGTCAACTGCCAGTAATTCCACGCGGTGCCAGCCCGCCCAGTTGAAGTGTATCCAGGGGATGATATCCATGTTGAACCCTTCCATTATCACATCGAAGGACACCCTGCTGGAATCCTCATCACCATGAAAGGAGAAATCAGGGTCTAAAGGGACAAATGTGCTATCTTCGCAGATGACGTTCAGCACATAGCCCGCATAATTTCCGGGATCTGTCCAGTTGAGTACAATATTGGGGTCCGCGCGTGTCAGCGTATCTAAGATGGGAAAGCCATCCACTGTATCTATCGGCGCAGGCGTAATTGCCATGGCGAAGGTATCCGGGATCATGGTTTCCGCCCAGAGGAACAACCCTTCATCATCCTTTCTGGCTTCGATGCTGAATTGTTCCCCACCAGCAGGAACCAACACATTGCCGTCCGGAGTGTACACGCCGTCGCTGTCGGGATCGGTGAAGATGAATTCCGCCTGATCGTTCTGACGGATAATCTTGATATCAGCGCCTGGGATGACGTGATCAGCGGGATCGTAATACCCATACAGAGGCGCCACCCTTTCCAGCATCACCGTGTCTGCCGGTTCGCCGTTGTACAAGAACGCAGTCAGCATCGGCTCTGCAACGTAATCCTCAACTTCGGTCGGTACTCTATCACATCCAAACATCAACATAAGCAGCAGAAGCGCAGGAATTGCTGCAGCTTGCATTTTACTCTTAAATATTGCCTGTATCATTATTAAAACCTCACTTCGTAGCTAATAAGCGGTAGTATTGGGAGCAGTTTTATATCGGTTATCTCCACCGGGTTCTCATTGGTATTGGTAACCCGCATCCAGTAACTGCGGCGATTGTACAGGTTGTAAACGCTCAAAATTAGCTTAGCCGGTTGACCGAAAATGCGGTGTTTCCAGGTTGCGGTGAGGTCCATCCTGTGATCTGCCGGGAAGCGGTAATTGTTCATTGACCCGTTGATCACCATCCTGCCCGATCCCGTCATATAATCAGGATCGATTCCCGCCATCTGGGTTGTAGTTATCCCAATCGGTTGGGTAAATCCCTGACCCGTATTGTATCTCCAGGAACAGGAAAAATCCCATCTGTGGTTAAGTTCATACATGGCTGTGGCTAAAAAATCGTGCCGCCGGTCCCACTTGGGATAATACCACTCACCGTTATTCTGGTAAGTATCCGGATAACGCCGCTTGGTCCACGAAAGCGAATATCCGATCCAACCGGTTAAGTTACCGGTCTTTCGCCGCAGCATCCATTCCGCTCCGTAGGCGTTGCCTTCACCCTCGATAAAAGCGGTGGAACCATCGTAGGAAGGATCAGACGTCAGCATATTGAAACTCTGCACGTTGTTCATGTCCGTGTAGTATGTTTCAGCGGTGAACTCTAAGTCTTCTGCAGGTTCCCACTCATATCCCAACACTATCTGGTCACAGTATGTGGGATCCATGGTTTCATCCACCGGTGACCAGATATCAAAACTGCTCATCCCTTCACCGAAAGTGATCAGATTAATCCACTGGGTATAACGTCCTCCGGCTAATTTGAAGCGCATGTTTGTGTCGTAATGCAGTACCAGCGCCAGTCTGGGATCGAACCGGTGTTCATCCCGTCCCTGGTGGTAATAACTTCTTAAGCCCGGTTGTATCTCGAACATGGGATGCACTCGCCAGCTATCCTGAAGGTATAGGGACAGATTGTACGTTCCGTCATGTATGTCCACCCAGGTCTGCTCTTCGTTGAATATATCCAGCTCAAAATCATAGTAACTGAGCCATAATCCGGTCTTGATCTTATGATTATCCAAACCGTAATATTCCAGATCAGATTTCAGGGAATAATCGTACAGCCTGTCATACGCCTCTTCCAATACCACGCCATCATTTTCAAAGAGCCATTCTGAACGATACCTGCTCACTGCCGCACCAAGTGAGAAGAACATGTCCCTGCTTAACACATGCCGCAACCGTGTACTGAATGTGCGGTTTCCCCAATTCAAACCGAAGTTAATTGGGCTATCCTTGGGACCGGTATTCATTATAAAATTGTCTTCACCGAAATACCCCGCCATCGAAAGAGTGGTTTTCTTAGTCAAGTCCAGATTCACTTTACCGTTAGCATCATAAAAGTAGTAATTCGGCAGATCGAGGTCTTCATCCATCGAGCGCATCAGATCCAGAATCGGTTCCATATAGGTACGCCGCCCTGATACAGCGTAAGAACCCTTATTCCCCGGAAGGGGACCCTCAAGGGCCGCCTTGGATGATATCAAGCCGATGGAGAACATCCCTTCGGTCTCCTTGCGGTTGCCCTCGTTGGTGATCACGTCTAAAACACTGCCGGAACGCCCTCCATATTCTGCTGGAAATCCGCCCTTCATAAGCTCGATGTGCTTGACGGCATCAGCGTTGAAAGTGCTGAACAGACCGAACATGTGCGATGGGTTGTAAACCACGTTGTGATCCATCAGTATCAGAGTCTGATCAGGGCTGCCTCCGCGAACGTACAAAGCGCTGCTTATGTCAGACGACGCTTTTACGCCGGGTAGCATCTGCAGAGTCCGCAGAACGTCCATCTCTCCACCCAGTGATGGCATCTTGCGGATGGTACCTACATCCACTGGTATAACCGAAACTTTGGGGCTTAAGCGTGCTTCCTTTTCTTTAACATTCTCAAGCGCGTAGACCACCTCTTCCAATTGCATGGATAAAGGCACTAACTCCACGCGAATCGGCTCCATCAAGTCTTCGGTGACCTCAATCGCCGTGGTCTTGGGATGGTATCCTAAGTAACTCGTCACCAGGTAATAAGTCCCCGGATACATATTGCTCAGAACGAAATAACCATCCAGGTTGGTGGAAGCTCCGCGCTGAGTGCCTTCGATAACCACGTTAGCAGCCGGTAGAGTCTCCGAACTGGTGGCGTCCACAACGAAACCGCGAATGGGGTTTTTAATCTGAGCTGATACCGATGTGCCGGATAACAGAACTAATACTATGAGACACTTACACCATAATTTCATTCAGATTCCTCGAGAGATTGAATTCCTTCACATACGGATTTTTAACGAAGCTGAATCATTAAAAGTTTCTAAATATCTGCTGCATTTCATATTATTTATAAGACGAAGCGATTTGGGGTTTTATTCCATTATCCGTTGCCCCATCACCCCTTTTCCCTCTTTATACTTGTTTCTACCCCCTTCCTGTTATTATCTTTACCATCGAGCTTTCATTCACATAATATGGATCACGAGAACGGAGAACTGCCTGTTTAGCGCTTGATACTAACGCCACAATCTTAAAAGAATACCATGCCTCATACTCTACAATCCCTTTACAAACCCCAATCTATTGCCGTAGTGGGCGCTTCTGCCAATCCCGATAAACTGGGCTACGTTCTACTGAAAAACGTCATTGATTACGGCTTCAAAGGAGAGATATATCCCATCAATCCTGCCGGTGGTAAGATTCTCAGGCATGCGTCATTTAAATCTCTTTCAGACTTAAGCAAGCCCGCAGACCTGGTTTTAATCAGCATACCTGCACCCGCAGTTCCTGGCGTTATCGAAGAGGCGGGCAGGTGCCAATGCAAAAACGCCGTCATCCTGTCTTCCGGTTTCGGGGAAATGGGCGGTGAAGGCGCAGCCGCTCAGAAAATTATCAGCACAGTTAGCGAAACCACCGGCCTGCGCGTCCTGGGTCCCAACTGCATGGGAGTTTACAATAATACGGACGACCTTAACGGCACCTATTTCTGGGAACTGCCCCGGGTGAAAGGATCCGTCTCCTTCATCAGTCAATCCGGTGCCTTCGGGGGGGTGATGTTCAATGAAATCCGCGCCCGGGAAATGGGAGTATCCAAGTTCTTCTCCATCGGCAACCAGGTTGACATTTCCCACGCCGATCTATTGGAAGCATTAGTGGATGATGAAGACACGGGCGTGGTCGGTCTGTTTATCGAAGCGGTAAAAGACGGTGATCGTTTCCTGCGCGCACTTGCACAGATCACCAAAGACCGTCCGGTAGTGGCATTCAAGGGTGGTAGATCGGATGCGGGAATGCGTGCCGCCTCTTCCCATACAGGATCATTAGCTGGCAGCTATGACGTTTATAAAACTGCACTGCAGGAAGCCGGAGCCATCATCGTAGAGGAATCGGAAGAATTCTTCGATGCATTGATGGCGCTGTCATCCCAGAGACCACCAAAAAATAATCGTGTCGCCATTATGACCATCTCTGGAGGCCCCAGCGTAGTTGCTGGCGACCTGTGTGAAGAAACCGGAATAGACGTCCCGGCACTGCCCAAAACGGTTCAGAAGCAGGTGTTGAATTTAACCCCGCCTTTCGCCGCACCCAGCAATCCGGTGGACATGACACCGCAAATGAATCCTGCCAATTACGAAGCTTGTGTGGATCTGGTTGTGGGACGCAGTAACTTAGATGGAGTCATCGCTATTAACGTCGGCTTGGATCGTCCGGAATTCGCCAACGCCTTCATTAAAGCGACCCAAAAGTACAACAAACCGATTACTTCCTTCACAATCGATACTCCCGAACTTACCAGACTTTTCAAAGAAGCCGGTGTGCCCATATACCCTACACCGGAACGGGCTGTGAAAGCATATCGAGCACTCACAACCTTCGCAGCTCGCCCATCTTACCGTAAATATGACAAAAAAATCAGGACGAAATCACCCTCAGAAACTTTGCGGGCCTACCGACATGATAATCCCAAATGCGATCTGGTGCCTGAAGCCTATGCCAAGAAAGCGCTTTCCGAATACGGTATCCCCACAGTTGACGAACAAATAGTTAAGATTTACAGTTCCACTGTGCGTGCTGCGCAGGATATAGGCTATCCACTGGCGCTGAAAGTTCATTCCGTGGACATAATCCATAAGACTGAGACCGATGGCATAATATTGGACATAGCTGATGAAGAGGGCTTACTCCGTGCCTGGAAAGAATTGAACCACCGATTCCCTTCTGATGATTTGTTGGTGCAACGCATGATGCCCCCCAGCCTGGAACTGATTTTAGGCGCTAAGAGAGATCCTGCTTTTGGACCTGTGGTGACAGTGGGCTTAGGAGGTGTCTTCGTGGAAATATTCCAGGATATTTCCCTGGGTATCTGTCCGGTAATGGCGGATCAAGCCCGCCATATGTTAGCTTCATTGCAGGCGAAACCACTTTTGGAAGGATATCGCGGTCAACCCGGAATCAATGAAAATATTCTAATAAAGGTGATAACCTCCATATCCGATTTCATGTTGGCTAATCCCGAAGTAGTCGAATTAGATATCAATCCCATGTTAGCCAGCGGTGACCAGTTGACTGCTGTGGATGCGTTGATAAAAATGAGTATTTGAGAGGAACTATGTGGATTTACCGTTTTGGACAGCTCCCTCTCAACTCCCACCAACTTTTAACTTGACTATTGTCCCTATCCTTTCTATATTATCTACAGCAATTCACACATAATCGCATTATACTGATAACCATACAGTTACGCTCACAACCCTAACACATTCCTTCCATGAGTTTCGTTCATCTGCACACCCACTCCGATTATTCGCTTTTGGATGGCGCCGCCAAGGTCAGAGATCTGGTGCGACTATCCAGGGAAATGGAAATGCCTGCTCTAGCGTTAACCGACCACGGCAACATGTTCGGAGCGATAGAATTCTATCAGGAAGCCTTAAAAGCCGGGATTAAACCAATCATCGGTATCGAAATATATATGGCGCCCGGTAAACGCCAGGACCGGAATGTTTCTGCCGGTATCAAGGATACTTCATATCACCTGGTACTTCTGGCAAAGGATGAGGCTGGTTATCATAACCTGATCAAACTGAGCTCGCTAGCTTATTTAGAAGGTTTTTATTACCGTCCCCGAATTGATTGGGAGCTGTTGGAAAAATATCACGAAGGGTTGATATGCCTTACCGCTTGTCTTAAGGGGCAGATTCCCCAACTGCTGCTGCAGAATAGAGTGAAAGAGGCTGAAGCAACCACAGCCCGAATGAAAGAATTGTTTAACGGAGATTTCTACCTTGAAGTACAGAACCACGGTATAAATGATGAAGCTATTGCCCTGAACGCTCTAATTGAACTGGGAAAGAAATTGGACCTCAAACTGGTTGCCACCAACGACGTCCATTATCTCCGTAAAGAACACGACGAAGCTCATGATGCCCTGCTGTGCATCCAGTCAGGAAAAACCCTGGCTGATCCACAGAGGTTGAAATTCTCCGGTGCCGGATATCACCTGCGCAGCCCTCAAGAGATGGAAGCGCTCTTTAGGGACATGCCCGAAACTCTGGAAATTACTTTAGAAGTCGCTGAAAAGTGCAACTTAGAACTCAGCTTCGGCAAACAACATTTCCCCGCTTTTCCCATTCCATCCGAAGAAGGATCCAGCGCCGATGAGTATTTTGAAAAGATAAGCTGGGCGGGATTAAAGCAACGTTACCCTGAGCCCTCACAAGAAGCGGTTGACAGACTCAAGCATGAGATCGCAATCATCCGGCAGTTAGGCTTCTCCGGTTATTTCTTGGTTGTAAAGGATTTTGTTGATTTCGCCAGGGAACATAAAATCCCCGTGGGACCGGGAAGAGGTTCAGCCGCGGGTAGCCTGGTTGCTTACAGTCTGCGTATCACCAACATAGATCCCCTCAAGTATGATCTCCTCTTCGAACGGTTTCTGAACCCCGAACGAGTCTCCCCGCCAGACATAGACATAGACTTCGCTGATAACAGGCGCGGTGAAGTTATAGATTACGTCCGCAGTAAGTATGGAGACGATTCTGTCACCCAGATCATTACTTTCGGCAAGATGCTGGCGCGCGCCGTTGTGCGTGACGTGGGGCGGGTCATGGGAATTCCCTACAGCGAGGTTGATCGGCTGGCAAAATTAATCCCCCCAATTCTGGGTATAACCTTAGAACGCACTCTGGATGAAGCGCCCGAATTCCGTTCCCTGGTCGAATCCAATCCCGATTACGGCAAGCTCATCAGTATCAGCAAAGTACTTGAAGGCGTTCATCGTAACGCCTCTACACATGCCGCAGGTGTAGTTATTGCTCCGGGGGATCTACAGGATTATGTGCCCCTGTTTAAAGCTGCTGAAACTGGTGAAACCACCACTCAGTGGGACATGAAGTGGCTGGACACCATCGGTCTGTTAAAGATGGACTTCCTGGGGCTGCGCACCCTTACTGTAATTGATGACACTCTGACAGCACTGCGGAATAAGGGTATAGACCTAAATATCGATGACGTCCCCCTGAATGATCCTGATACATTCAAACTTTTCGCCGAAAAAGGCACGGTCGGCATTTTCCAGTTTGAAAGTTCCGGTATGAAGGAAAATTTAGCGAGACTGCAACCGCAGCGCCTTCACGGATTGATCGCTATGAATGCCCTGTACCGCCCGGGCCCCATGGAGATGATCAGCACCTACATCGCTCGCCGGCACGGTCAGGAAGAGATCAGTTACCTCCACCCCTTGCTAAAACCGATCTTGGAAGAGACTTACGGGATCATTGTCTATCAGGAACAGGTCATCCGCATCGCATCTGACGTCGCAGGTTTCTCTTTGGGTAAGTCGGATATACTCCGACGTGCTATGGGTAAGAAAAAGATCGCTGAAATGCAGCGCTTGAAGGGTGAATTCATTCAAGGTGCGAAGGATAAGGGCATCAATGAGAAAATCTCAAGCGAAATCTACGATTACATCGAAAGATTTGCTTCCTACGGCTTCAACAAAAGCCATTCAGCAGGATATGCGCTGGTTGCTTATCAGACTGCTTACTTGAAAGCCCATCACACCGCAGAATTTTTAGCTGCCTGCTTGACTTCGGAGATGAACGATTCCGACCGCATCCTCCTTTTAGTGGATGAATGCCAGCGTTTAGATATTCCTGTTTATCCGCCGGACGTCAACCGCAGTTATTCAAAGTTTACAGTTGAGGATGACGGTATCCGCTTTGGACTGGGAGCTATTAAACATTCCAGCGTGGCTGCAGTCAATATGATTGTCGAAGCACGGGAAGATCAGGGTGCGTTTCGCTCGCTGTACGATATTGTAGAACGAGTGGACGGACAGAAGGTCAACCGTAAAGTTCTGGAAAGCCTTATTCAAGCAGGCGCTTGTGATTCTTTAGAAGGGCATCGCGCCCAAATGAAAGCTGCCTTAGATGACGTTTTGCGTTATGGTCAGCAGATGCGGGAAGAAAAATCGCGCGGCCAGGAATCTCTTTTCGATGTGGACAGTGCAGACTTTCAACCTCCATCACCTTTAGCCCTGCCCGAAGTCGAACCCTGGTCTAGTACCGAAATGCAGATTTTAGAGAAAGACGCTCTGGGGTTCTTCCTGTCAACCCATCCGCTGGAACCTTACCGATTGGAAGTCGCCAGTTTCTCTCACCTGCCTTTCAGTGAAATGGATCAAGCCGCTGATTCTCAACCGGTGCGTCTGATCGGTTATATCAGTGATATACGCAGATTAACTGATAAAAACGGCCGTCCCATGGCTTTTGTCACTCTGGTGGATTTCACTGGTTCGCTGGAATTAATTTTCTTCTCTGATGCGCTGGAGAAACTGAACAGCATTGTGGTCAAAGACGCTACGCTTGTGGTAACGGGACGTTGCTCCACCCGGGAAAACGAAGCCGTCAAGGTCATCGCTGAAGATGCTTTTCCATTGGAAACCGCGCGTTCACGTCTGGCGAAGGGCATTGAAATTCAATTAGATCGCAACGAAAACGGTCCGGATTTAGCCGAAAGGATAGAGAGATTGTGTACGCAGCATCCAGGAAATCTGCCTCTATACATCCGCTTGACCGGCGGAGAGAACGGAGATAGACAGTACTTAGCAGAAAACTTCCAATTGAAACTTGGAGATCACCTCATAGATTCACTGGAAAAGCTGGTGGGCCAGGGAAATGTACACTTAGTTGCAAGAGGGAACAATGGATCATCATCAAACAAGCACCGATCTGCAGTCCGATAACCCCGGTTTAGTCTGCATGCACTGTGCTAAGGCGCGCTTTCCTGATCCCAAAGAACAGTGCTATAAGTTTGGCGGTTTAATCTGCACAGAAGACGACAGCAACGTGGAGAAATATCAGAAGTGTAAGTTTCCGCCAGGTGTGGGAATGCTCAGGTAAACGAGAAAGCGTTTTAATCCTCATGCCCACTCCCGACAAATATCTAACCATCGCCCGTCAAGGACACGCCTCTACCAGAGTAAAAGGCAGCCGCTTCATCGGTTTTGTTCATGCTGTGAGTACTAAGGACGAAGCGGATCTTAGGAGAGCTGAACTTAAGAAAGAGCGTCATGACGCTACTCACCAGCCCTTCGCCTTTCGGTTGGCTAATGGTTTAGAACGTTCATCCGATGACGGAGAACCACGAGGCACTTCCGGCATCTCTATCCTTAAAGAAATCCAAGCTGCTGATCTTTACGACGTGCAGGTGGTTATCGTCCGCTATTTCGGCGGAACCAAGTTAGGAAAGGGTGGCTTGGCGCGTGCTTTTTCCCAATGCGCTCACCTGACCCTTGAACAAGCAGGCGTGCAAACCAAACAGAACTGTTCCAATCTCGACCTGATTCTGGCAGTTGAACAGGTGAACACAGCTAAAACTATCGCCGCAAAATTCGGCGCGGAAGTTGCTTCCATTTCATACGACCTGAAAGCCCGGATCAGTTTATCCATCGGCATGAGTCACTATCAATCCTGTCGGGAAGCTCTTCTGAACCGTTTTGGATCATCGATATTTTCGGATTATTCCTGATGGATCTCTGGCTGATTATAATCTTCCTGATTTTATCAGGCTTTTTCGCCGGTACAGAAACTGTCTTTTTGTCGGTCAATCGCATTAGGCTTGAAGGCTTTGCCCACAGGGGACTGACTGGTGCAAAATCGGCTCAGTGGTTCCTGATAAAACCGACCCGTTTTGTATTAACCACATTGGTAGGAAATAATCTGGTGAATATTGCGTTCTCATCAGTGCTGGCTGTTTATTTAATCGAACGTGGGGTTCCCTCTGTCTGGATAACGCCAATTGCTACAATAACCATTCTGATCTTTGGTGAAATAGTGCCCAAATCAATGGGGCGGGATCTGGCTGACCCCGCTTCCCGTAGGGTGGCACCATTATTAGTAGTCTTCAGAATTATCCTATTCCCCTTAATTGTCTTTTACGGCTGGATAAGCTCTATGATCCTAACGATATTCGGTATGGATCGATCCGAAATCCGCCAACTTTTTACCCGTCGCGATCTGGAAATCCTGATAAGAGAAGGAGCCAAGGATGGAATGCTGAAAGCACAACAGGAAACGCATATCACTAGAATACTGCAATTCCACTCGCTTAGCGCTCATGAAGTTATGACCCCCAGAACCGAAATGATAGCTCTTGATGAGTCCGCCACACTGGATGATTTACGCCAGACTGCAATCTCCTCCGGTTTCTCAAAGATCCCTATTTACCTAAAGGACGTTGATCATATTATCGGTGTAGTATATGCTCGAGATCTTTTCGAAAAGCCTGCTGATCTCAGTTCCATTATTCGTCCTGTAGCGTTCTTTCCCGATCAGAAGAGGGCTTGGAGAATTTTCCGTGATTTGCGGTCTGCCCGACAGTCAATCGCAATAATATTAGATGAATGGGGTGGAACGTCCGGAATAGTCACTATAGAAGATTTCATCGAAGAACTGACCGGCGAAATTGAAGATGAATACGATCAAACTAAGTTCAGTATTCAACATCTTAGCAAAAATCGCTGGGTAATATCCGCCCGCATGGAGGTCGAAGAGATTAACCACCGCCTGAATCTTCAAATTCCTGAAGGTGACTACGAAACCCTGGGTGGATATCTGGTGGAAACTCTGGGTCGAATCCCTAAAGAAGGCGAGACGATCAAAATAGAAGAAAATAGCTTCATAATAATTAAGGCTACACGCACTAAAATACGGGTAATTGTACTGGAAGTATCGGCTGATTAAAATGAAAGAACTTAATCGGTTTCCCGCTAACTTTATAAACCGTTTACTGAACATCCCCACCGAAGCTGGGCTTTGGATTACAGCACTGTTGTATTTAGGTTTATCAAATCCGGACGCCGGTCATTACAGTTTCTGCATCTTCCGGCTGTTCGGTTTCGAACATTGTCCCGGCTGCGGTTTAGGGCACTCCATTTCATATCTTCTTCACGGAGATATAGTAAGCTCATTTCAGGCACACCCTTTGGGAACGTTTGCCCTGACGGTTTTACTCTGGCGTGTGTTCACTCTGTTTAAGAACTCAAGACGAAAATCAGTATCATTCAATAAATCAACCAGTTATACAGGAGCACATCATGGCAAAAGTAATTGAAATTATGCCGGATCTCGATGGTGAAGAGATGGTGTTAATCCAACAACTTGTACAGGACATGGACGAACAACAAGCTCACATGTTCGCCAATGCCTACCGCCCCCGTCGCCGGGATCCCATGCTGATACTTCTCACCGCATGCCTGGGATTGGTAGTCATCGCGGGAGTGCAGAGATTTCTACTGGGACACATAGGTATGGGTTTGCTGTATTTCTTCACCGGAGGACTGTGCTTGATCGGCACCATCATCGACCTGGTCAACTACCGGCATCTGGCATTCGATTATAATCAGAATGTAGCCAGGCAGGTAGCTGTAATGGTAAAAGGTTCCTCATAATTAAGTCGGTTACTATTTTAGTAATCAATGGATCTTGCTTCGAGACATCACCAGGTTCAGCGGTAGGGCGGGGATTTTTCCCCGCTTTGCCGACCACCACAGCAGTTTCAATTATCCGCATCCTTCGGACGGATTGCTATCAAATCTCACCACCCTTAATCAACTCAACCTGTAATATCAATAACTTTAAAGTTCCTGTTATCAGGAAGTTAAGGTTCTCACTTCTATAGTTCATGTTTTGTCAAGAATAATATTTCTTCACGAGTGCTTGACTTCATGATATAATATGCCTAAATTATATGAAACAACCACCACAAGGAAGAGAGAAGATGAAACAAATAACAATTGCGATTCTCCTGTTGTTGATATTAGCCAGCGCTCTATCAGCGAGGATTACTCCACCGCCACCCGATCCGGTTACACTTGATGCCGAATGGGAACCTCGAGAAGGCATCATTGTCAGTTACCCCTGGTATCCCTGGTTTCCATTTGGGCCTCTATTCCCCACATTGGCAGGGATGATCGATGCCATACAGGAATATGGTGTAGTCTATATCCGCGTGGCTGATGAAAATCAAGCGGATGATTGTTACAATGATCTGATCAACTTCGGAGTACCCTGGGAGAACATAGAGTTTATCTACTATCTTTCCGCACCGGATAATGAATGGACAAGAGATTATGGACCCTGGTTCGTCTGGGAAGATGACAGTACTCTATCCATTGCTGACCAGAGGTATTTCGACGGTCAGCAGGTTTGTGACGACTTCCCTGATTTCCTGGAGGAGCTGTGGGACATGGAATACTACGGCGCAGACATCAAGAACGAGGGTGGCAATATGATGACTGATGGCCATGGCACCATGATCATGACCGACCATGTTCTGGATGTGAATCCTCATATGACTATTGAAGAGATCAACCAGATCTATCAGGATTATTTCGGTCAGGATACTGTTTACATCTTCGAAGGCTTGGAGGGGGATGAATGGAATCACATTGACGGCTGGGCAAAGTTCATGAATGACACGACCATCATGGTGGCTCAATTTGTTACCAGTGATCCTAATTACCAACTGGTTGAAAATCATGCCGTAGCCATGGCACAGATTCCTACAGTCTATGGAACTCCTTTTAACGTTATCCGATGCCAACTTCCCGATCCCTGGTGGTACACCTATCTCAACGGTCTGCTTTTCAATGGTCTGGCGCTGGTTCCAATCTATGGATTCCCCGGATTGGATGATCAAGCTTTAGCCACCTATCAGGCAGCATTGGGACCCAATTGGGATGTCATCGGTGTTGATTGTTATTGGATCTCCTGGCTGGGTGGAGCTATCCACTGCACGACAATCGGCGTCCCCAATCATGATTGGGATTACCAGGTCGATGTCAATCTTGTCTTTGAACCGTTTAATCCACCTGTAACAATCCCTGCATCGGGCGGTTCTTTCGACTTTCATGTCGAATTGGAGAACCTGGAATCTGATACTATTTCATTCGATTTCTGGATCGACGCTACGTTGCCAAATGGAAGTGTTACTGATCCATTACTGAAACGGGAACGCTTGATCCTCCCTCCTTCCGAAATTATAGCTCGCGATCTGAATCAATACGTTCCGGGGTTGGCGCCTGCAGGTACATACTCCTACACTGCTCATGTAGGTTCCTATCTTCCGCTGATTGTATGCAACGATCCATCCTTCGAGTTTGAAAAATTGGGAACTCTATCTAGCAGTTCGCCTTCAGCAAAATGGCAACTGAATGGCTGGGATGAAGCTATACAGGAAGATAGAGATTCGCCTTCTAAACCTGATGATTACGTTCAACTGAATAATCATCCCAACCCGTTCAACCCGATTACAGTTATTAGTTTCTCTCTGCCGGTTGCAAGTTTGGTGAAACTGGATGTATTTGATATCAATGGGCGTAACGTCGGATTCGGGGAATCCGATCTACGGGATCATTATCTCCCCGGTACACACCAGATCACTTTCGATGGATCGGGGTTGGCGTCTGGAATATATATTTACAGGCTGGAGACGTCAGGGTCAGAGGCCCCATTGGGGCAGGCAATCCCGACTATGAAAACGGGTAAAATGGTACTTATGAAGTAGGGAGTAAAGTGTTTGAAATAGGAAGTTTAGTCGTGGGTGATGAAGTGGAAATCAACCATGAAGTTGAATCAATAAAGAAGTGATATGACCCCCCCGTAATCGAAAGCAAATTAGGCTTAAATCCCTTGATTTATGCTTAATAATATGTTAAATTTCGGTTCACATCGCAGGGTGGAGCAGTCTGGTAGCTCGTTGGGCTCATAACCCAAAGGTCAGAGGTTCAAATCCTCTCCCCGCTACAACGAAACCCGTTCTTTTTGAGCGGGTTTTTTACATTTTGGGATGCCGTCAGATTTGACGGTGGGGGCGGCGTGAATTTTCGCCTTTCGTGCGGGAAAGTGACAATTTGTGTCGGTGGCTGTGCTGGGATTTTCAAATTCCGTCATTTCTGTCGTTTTTAGGGGATAATTGCCTGGATTACAGTGGGTTAAGGTGTAGGACAGATTTGTCGGGTTGACATATTTGTCGGATGTCAAGAAATAGGTTTTAGGGGTTTGGGATTGGGGATTCGTGGAAGGGTTGAAAGTGGTGTCAGACTGAATTAGTTACTTACTTACCGGACACTTGAGGTATTCAATGTCTGGGGCTTTCCCCAGGGGGAAGGGGAAAGCCCCAGACCCGGATTCACCTGATAAAAAGGTGGCATGATTGCCTCAAATAAATT
>NJBN01000014.1 GCA_005223185.1 candidate division LCP-89 bacterium B3_LCP | reverse complement strand
TTCAGGCGTCTATCTGTATCGTCTGGAAGCTGGCGAATACAACTACACAGGCAAGATGATCCTGATGAAGTAATTTTTACACTTCGCACTACACGAGGCTGACTTTTATAGGTCAGCCTCTTTTTTTTGTGCAACTGATCTTCCTTACTAAGACCAGAATCGTCTTGACTTTCCCTATCATCAGGTATTAAATTATTCGTATCAATAATAACAAGAATATTCATGCAATTCATTCGCTATCGTTTCGGTGATAAATCCCGCTGGGGACGCTTAGGAGGCGACCATATTGTTGAACTATCCGCTCCTCCATGGGACGAGAAATCAGAAGAAATGCGCCGCTTCATTCTGGGTGATGATACACATCTGCTACCGCCTTGCGAACCCACCAAGATAATATGCGTTGGTAAGAATTATTCGGCGCACATTCAGGAACTGCACCCTGGTGAAAACCTTCCGGAAGAGCCGCTTCTGTTCATGAAACCGCCATCAGCCTTGCTTAAGCCTAACGGTACTATTCTGTTGCCGCCGCAGAGTGAACGTGTTGATTATGAGGGGGAAATGGCGGTGGTTATCGGTAAACGGCTCTCCCGGGGAAGTGATGAACAATCCCGGGAAGCTATATTCGGCTATACACTGGCTAACGACGTCACCGCCCGCGATTTACAACGGAAGGACGTGCAATTCACCAGAGGGAAAGGCTTTGACACATTTTGTCCGGTTGGTCCGCTGCTGACGACCTATTTGCCGGAAAATCCGACAATAATAACGCGGGTAAATGGTGAAGAACGCCAGCGAGCGTCCCTGTCTAATATGATTTTTCCTCCCGTGAAAATCGTAAAGTTTATATCTGAAATAATGACGTTATATCCCGGTGATTTAATCCTTACCGGAACCCCTGAAGGCGTCGGACCGCTTAAAAATGGCGACATCGTCGAAGTTGAATTGCAGGGGATCGGTATATTGCATAATTCTGTCAAGACACGAGAATAGCCATGACTATATATCAAACATTACTGGATATCAGGCAGAACAGAGGCGCCGGTTTCTTCGTTCTGCTCGATCCTGATAACGAAAAACCTGCTGTTCTGGCAAAAAGAGCCGGTAAATGCCAACAAGCTGGAGCGGATGCTCTGCTTATCGGGGGGAGTTTCCTGCTTGAAAATAGTTTTTCGGAGGCAGTTGCAGCCGTTAAACGCAACTGTTCGATACCGGTTATCATCTTTCCCGGCGGGCCGGGACAACTCACCGGAGAAGCCGATGCCGTCCTCTTCCTATCCCTGATATCCGGGAGGAACCCGCAGCATCTAATTGGTGATCAAGTCACCGCTGCGCCACTCGTGAAACGTTTAGGTTTAGAGGCAATCCCAACCGGTTATATGCTGGTTTCTTCAGGTAACTCCACAACTGTGGAATTCATATCGAATAGCAAACCCATACCCAGAGATAAACCCAAATTAGCCGCTGCTCATGCTTTAGCGGCACAGTATCTGGGGATGAAGCTGATTTATCTGGAAGCGGGTTCCGGAGCTGATAATTCAGTTCCTGAAAATCTCATCACAGCCGTTCGTAGCTGGGTGGATATTCCCCTGATGGTGGGTGGGGGAATTCGTTCGACTCAGGATGCTGCCCAAAAGGTCAATGCTGGAGCCGATTTTATTGTAGTTGGAACAGCAATTGAAGAGAATGAGGATTTCAGTTTCCTGGCGGGTCTCTGCGATGCTGTCCATGAAGCCGGGACTCGGTGAATTGACCTTTACAACAAAAGGCTCCTTAAATCCCACAATTTTATCGTTTAGTTCGTTATATATCCATGAATGTTGATATTCTGTGGCACAAATGAAAAAGAAAAATAACCATCCTGCAGGTTTGGATGTTTTGGCGGTAGGATCCCACCCGGATGACATTGAACTATCCTGCGCAGGGACTCTAATTAAACTTGCCCGGATGGGATACCGCGTCGGCATACTGGATCTCACCGAAGGTGAAATGGGAACCCGCGGCAGCGAAGAAGAGCGTCATCTGGAAGCACAGAACGCCGCTGAAATCATGGGATTGACAGTTCGTGAGAATGCGGGTTTGCCGGATGGACACTTGCAGCCTGATTGGGAGACCAAGCTGACGCTCATAAAGATTTTACGTAAATATCGACCGAAATTATGGATAATTCCTCTGCCAAGAGATAGACATCCAGACCATGCTGCGACGGGTCAAGCTGCGCAGGCTGCAGCTTTCTTAGCAGGATTGCGGAAAGTAGATACCGGGCAGGAACCCTTTCGTCCCACCTGGACATTGAACTACTTCCTGCGCTGGGAAGATCAACCCTCATTTGTGGTTGATGTTTCCGATACTTTTGAAACCCGCATCGAGGCGATTAAAGCGTACAGCTCTCAGTTCGATCCGAAAACAGAAGGTCCTAAGACTTTCATCAGCCGCCCGCAATTTTTAGAGGGCATCATAGCCAGGGCTAAATACTACGGATCAAAGATTGAAGCTGCCTATGGCGAACCCTTCAAATCACAGGAAACACTGCGCGTTGACGATCCGGTCAAATTCTTGACCGGGATTGATTCCGAATGGGCAACATTGCGCTGAATATATACTAATCTCAAAAGAACTCTTGAATAACAAACTTCGCATAGGCATATCTTGTTACCCCACCTTCGGCGGATCGGGAGTGGTTGCTTCGGCGCTCGGTATGGAGCTAGCTGCGCTCGGACATAAAGTGCATATTATCTCTTATGCTCCCCCCGCACGAATAAAATTATATCACCCCAATCTACATTTCCACAAAGTCGAAGTTACAGATTATCCCCTTTTCGAATATCCTCCTTACAGCCTGTCTCTGGCTTCCAGCATGGTTGAAGTGGCGCAAACTGAAAAACTTGATCTGCTTCACGTGCACTATGCCATACCACATGCAGTTTCCGCCTACTTAGCTCAAGAAATGCTGGGCGATAACAGCATTCCCTTCGTTACGACCCTGCATGGAACCGATATTACCTTAGTGGGCAATGCGCCTTCGTTTATGCCTATCACCAAGTTCGTCTTAGAGAAGTCAGATGCCGTTACCGCAGTTAGCAATTTCCTGAAGCAGGAGACCCTCAACTTCTTCAAGGTCGATCGCGATATTGCCGTAATTCCTAATTTCATAAGATCGGATTTAGACGATTGCAGCAATGTCAATATTCGCCGTTCCACGATAGCTTCCGATAATGAAGCCATCATCGTACACATTTCCAATTTCCGCCCGGTGAAGCGTATCAGTGACGTGATGCAGATCTTTTCCCGAATTCGGAAAGAAAAACCGGCTAAGCTTCTCATGGTTGGTGATGGTCCCGAACGAGCTCCGGCTGAGAGGATGGCGAGGGAGTTGAAAGTTCAGGATGACGTTTACTTCTTAGGTATGCAGCTTGAGATTTCCGATATTTTAAGGCTGGCGGACGTACTTCTGCAGCCCAGCGAAACTGAAAGCTTTGGGTTAACTCCCTTAGAAGCTAATGCCTGTTGCACGCCGGTTATATGTTCCAACGTTGGTGGGCTGCCTGAGGTTATAGTTGACGGCGAAACCGGCTTTCTGCTGCCAGTTGGGGACGTGGATGCTATGGCTGATAAAGCGCTGATGATTATCAATGATGATGAACTTCGCAGGAAAATGGATAAAGCTGGCAGGAAAAGGGCTCGGGAGGTATTTAACGCTGCCCGCATAGTCAATTTGTATCTTGATATTTATCACCAGGTACTGTCCGGCTAAAATTTTAAACTTTTATGTTGAAAAAGTCAAATCGTATAATTAACTTTACGCCCCTGATGGGGATTGAAAATAAATGCTCATCTAACAGGAACTACCGCTGGAAGTAGAGAGTATCCTGAAAAACAAATCCTGAAATAGAATAAAATGAACCCACTAATATTTCGCGAATACGACATTCGAGGCGTCGCAGATAAGGACCTCGATGATGACACCGTAAAGGCTCTGGGGAGAGGCTTCGGCAGTAAGCTGATTCGCCTTGGTGGAAAGACCATATCCCTGGGTAGGGACGTGAGGCTTTCATCACCCCGCATCAAGGATGCTCTACTTGATGGGCTTCTGTCAACAGGACTGCAAGTGATCGATCTTGGAATCGTTCCTACGCCTCTGCTGTACTTTGGAATAGCGCACCTGAAGACCGACGGCGGCGTTATGATCACCGGCAGCCACAACCCGCCAGAATTCAACGGGTTTAAAATGTGCGTCGGTAAAGATTCCATATACGGTGAAGAGATACAGGAACTGTACCTTCAGATTAAGAGCGGCAGTTTTGAATCAGGTCAAGGGTCGGTCAAGTCGCATGATATTTTTCCAGCTTATAAAGATTATCTGAAAGAAAATCTTAAGATTGATCTGCCCATCAAAATGGTCATTGACTGCGGTAACGGCTGTGGTGGGTTGGTGGCTCCTGAACTCTTCCAGGAAATGGGTTGTCTCGTGGACGTTCTCTACGGCGAACCTGATGGCAATTTTCCCAATCATCATCCTGATCCCACCGTTGCGGAAAACTTAGATGACCTGATACACCGCACGAAATCTTTGGGCTATGATTTAGGTATCGCTTACGATGGTGATGCCGACCGCATCGGAGTTATCGATGACATGGGGAATATCCTCTGGGGTGATCAGCTATTGACCATCTTCAGCAGATCAATTCTCAAAAATAATCCCGGCGCATCTATCATCGGAGAAGTCAAGTGTTCGCAGAACCTCTACAACGATATCAGAGAAAAGGGTGGTAATCCTATCATGTGGAAGACCGGGCATTCGCTGATAAAGAAGAAGATGCGAGAGGAGAAGGCTCTGTTAGCGGGGGAAATGAGCGGTCACATCTTCTTCAACGACCGCTACTTCGGGTTCGATGACGCCATCTATGCTACTGGACGTCTGCTGGAACTTCTCTGTGAAGAAGCCAGACCATTATCGCAGTTGTTGTGGGGACTTCCGCAGGTTTTCGCCACGCCGGAAATACGTATAGACTGTCCTGACGAAGAGAAGTTCTCTCTTGTGGAAAAAGCCCAGGAATTCTTCAAATCAAACTACGAAGTCGTTGACGTCGATGGCGTGCGCGTAATATTTGATGACGGATGGGGTCTGATCAGAGCATCGAACACGCAGCCGGTAATTGTCATGCGATTTGAAGCCAACAGTCCTGAACGGCTGGCGGAAATTAAATCCTTAATGGAGGCTAAGTTAGAAGAACTTAAGAGCTTGATAATACAATAGGGGGGTTAAAATATGGTATGTAAGTACTGCCAGGGGGAATTTGAACTTGCAGAAAAACCGTATATAAGTAAACAGGCAGGAATGGAAGGAGAATACCACTGGAACTGTTTTGTCGAAGCTTGCAGAAGCAGAATGCCCGTTGAGGTCAGCATTGCTAGTATTTCAAATGTAAGCGCAGATAACAACGAATCCAAGCGTGAACGTTCTCCTGCTGCCGTGGAAGATTAAACGAGTTATGGGTTTTGTAAAATTTAAGATCAGAAGAGCACAACTTCACTGCATAAGAACAGCTTTAAAACACTACGAGAACTTCTTCGTATTGGGACCGCTGACGCCGCCGCGACTGGTTCCGCATATAGCTTCACTCTACGCTTACGCCCGATATGCCGATGATCTGGCTGATGAATCCGATGATCCTAAAAACGCGCTGCATGAGCTTGACGTCTGGCAGCAGGACCTTAAAGATGGCTTACAAGGCGATCCCCACCATCCTATAATACTTGCCTTGTGTAATTCGGTGCAAAAATATCAGCTACCTGATAAATTACTGTACGATCTGCTGATTGCCTTCAAACAGGACCTGTCCGTAACGCGCTTCGAAACCTTTGATCTGGTGCGGGATTATACCAGGCGTTCTGCTGATCCGGTGGGTCGTTTGATGCTTAAAATCTATGGCGCTGATGATCCTGAGCTGTCCGAACTTTCGGATAATATTTGCACTGGACTCCAACTGGCTAATTTCTGCCAGGACATCGGAGAAGATGCGCTTCGAGACCGCATTTACATCCCCTTGGACGAATGCCGCAGGTTCGGCGTTGACATTGTGGACATCTTAGATCGAAAGTCCAGTCCCAAGCTGGAAGGATTGCTGCGCTTTCAAATTGTGCGGGCTTACCGGTTCTTATTGGCGGGGTTGCCCTTAGCAGAACGTTTAAAGGGCAGGTTGAAGATCTCCGTTAGATTGTTTACGCTGGGTGGGCTACAAATCTTGGAAATCCTCGAGAGAGATCCCTTAGCCGCGCTGTACCGGCGGATGAAACTTAGCCCAAAACAGAAAATGAAAGCGGTGTTGACCTCGCTTAGACCGTTATCACGCACCTACTCGGCTGATTCAGTCAAACCTCAGCCCGTATCAACTCAGAAACAATGAGATATTCATGACTTTTCAGGGTGATCTACAGGATGCGTACCATCACTGTGACCGGATCGCTCGCCAACGTGCCCGCAACTTCTATCCTGCCTTTCGATTTCTACCCTCATCCCGACGGTTGGCACTTTCAACTTTCTACGTATTTTGCAGCCATTCAGACGATATTGCTGATGATGAATCCGGCGCTTCTCTGGAAGAGAAACAGAATAGGTTGAATGCCTGGGAAGAATCACTCAACCGCTGTTTTAAAGGGGAAGCAGATTCCTTTCTCTTTCTGGCGCTGGGGGATGCCATAACCAAATACAATCTTCCCATCAGTCCCTTTGAAGACCTGCTTAAAGGAATCCGAATAGATTTCACTCCTGCACGTTTTTCGACTTTCAGCGAACTGGAAACATATTGCAAGTATGTTGCTTCATCGGTGGGTCTCATTTCAGTTCGGATATTCGGCTGTGACACAAACGCCGCTGACGAATACGCCGAAAAACTGGGCATTGGTCTCCAGTTAACCAATATCATTCGAGATATTTCAGAAGATTCCCATAGGGGAAGGCTCTATATTCCTCTTGAAGATTTACACAGATTCTCTTTAGAAGAAGAGGATATCCACAACCAGGTTTACGATGACCGGTTCATCGCTTTGATGGAATTTCAATACGAGCGCGCCCAGCAATATTTCAATTCCGCGGACCTGGAAATAATCGGCGACCAATCGCGAAAATTGCTGCCTGCGGAAATTATGAAAGCGGTGTATCGCAGCACACTTGAGGAAATCAAGCGCCGCAATTACAGAGTGTACGATGGTCGTGTATCGTTGTCAAAATGGCGCTTAATAGCCAGTGCTGCAAAACCGGTTGTGAAGTGGCTGTTTCGTCTGATTTGAGCGGAAAAGATTCGCTTTGTCCCCTTAATCTTAAAGCCCTGCCTTAAAAAGTTTACAATAATACTTGATTTTTCTTTCGATAACCGCTATAATATATTATTATTTTCATTATTTCCAGATGCCTGACAAGAACCTATTCAATTTACTGGGCCTGAGCCTTGGCGCGCCGCAACGGAAAGTTCGTGAAGCTTATCGCCAACTCGCTAAAAAATACCACCCGGATTTAAATCCTGATAATCCCCATACAGCTGAACGTTTCAAGGAAATAGCGCACGCCTATTGGGTACTTTCTGATCCTGCACGGAGGAAATCCTACGAAGATTTAAATCCCCATTTGCGTGCTGAAACGCATCGTCATCAAAGTACACGAACCTACCGGAAAGATACTCCCAAGGAAACATCCAGGCAGGGACCCCGAGAAGGTAAGGATATTTTAGTCCGGCTTTACGTTACTCTTGAAGAGTTAGCTGAAGGAGTGATGAGAAAAGTCAAAATCAGGCGCAGGCAGCCTTGTGCAGAGTGCGAAAGTACCGGCATAGCCGGTGGCGCCGCAGGAGGAATCTGTCCGGTGTGCAAAGGTTCCGGTGACGTTCCTGATTTTACTCATCGCAGCGGCAGTCGCAGAGATTCCATCCCTTGTCGAAAATGCGGTGGTTCCGGCTTGCAGGCGATGAAAGCTTGTCAAAACTGCGAGGGCAGAGGACAGATCCTGGCGGACATAACTATTACTGTTGGTGTGCCACCCGGCAGTGATGACAAAGAGAAGATAGTGGTGAAATCCCAGGGGCATCAGGGATTTATGGGGGGGAAGTCGGGTGATCTCAAAGTTGTAATCGTTCAAAAGGAACATCCCTATTTCGAACGCAAGAATGGCGATTTGATTTATCACTGTAATGTAACCTTCACCCAGTGGCTGCAGGGGTGCGAACTTCAGGCGCCCAGTTTGAACGGACCGATTGCTTTGAAGTTGGAACCCCGCAAAATACCTGAAGGCGTACTGAAAGTCCCGGGGCGGGGAATGCCTGATAAAGATGGCGGCAAAGGTGATTTGGTAGTCAAATACAGCCTGGCGATACCAAATGAGTTGAACCGGAAACAGATTTCGCTGCTGAAGCGTTTAGAATCTACTAAAGGCTTTTCGCCTGCTATAGATGATAAAGGTTGGTGTAAACGAGCAACTGAATAGAAGGTTGATGTTGCGTCGTATTCCCTTAACAGGAGGGAATAGTTTTCCTCTTCAATGTAGGATATGAAAAATCCGCTATTTTTTCATAACCGATCTGACGGATTTTTCTTGATTTCCTATTTTTTTTAAATTAAATTGTTGAGATTAAATCGCGAGATATAGGCGAATCGCTCTCTGAAATATACAAAATGATCCAAAGTACTAATTTCACAGACAGATAGATGGATAGATCTAAAGATTCAGAATTAGCCATCAGACCTCTCAAGGCGGATGATTTTGACTCAGTGGTGCAATTGGACAGCAGGTTGCTGGGTGGTGAACGCCGCCATGAGTATTGGGAGAAAAAATTTGCTGTCTTCCGGATGCGGCATCCTAACTTATCTCTGGTTGCCACAATGGACAACCATATCGTAGGTTGCGTAATGGGAAATATATCCGGTTGGGAGTTTGGCGTCAGCGCTGGTACAGGATGGGTTGAACTGATAGGTGTCGATCAGGAGTACCGACGCAAAAGGGTTGCTGCCGAACTGATTCGGGAACTATTAGTTCAGTTTGCCACACTCAATGTCAAATGTGTTTACACCATGTTCGACAGCGAGGATAAATCAAGCCGCGAATTCTTCGGGACTGTAGGCTTTAAACAGGGACAGATGGTACAGCTTGAGATTAGTTTAGACGAATAAATAAAGTAATTCAATTAAGATATAAAATGTAAGGCTGATAGCAGAAACTATCAGCCTAATCTTAAAAAAAAGAAGAACGTAAAAACCTGTCCGGATCTGATTTAATTGTGAAGGTAATCACATGAGTGATTATGAATCGCAATACCCAATATGGTATATAGCACTGTGAAGAATACTGTTAACATTAAGTATAAAATCTTAGGGAATTACCGATGAATCCTGAAGTAGTACAGAACATCCTGGAGAAGCACAACGAGGGTCAGGACGGTCTGATATCAATCTTGGAGGATATACAAAATCACTTTGGCTATCTTCCGCAAGAAGCTCTGCAGATTGTCGCCGATAAGTCCGGGCAGGCTCTCGTGGACATCTATGGTGTTGCTACGTTCTATAAATCCTTCAGTCTAAAACCAAGAGGAAAACATCTGATGTCCGTCTGTTTGGGCACCGCCTGTCACGTCCGTAATGCACCGTTTATAGTTAAGGAATTTGAGAAACAACTGGGAATCAGAGCAGGTGAGACCACACCTGACCGAGAATTCACATTGGAAACTGTGAACTGTCTGGGTGCCTGCGCGCTTGGTCCGATCGCCGTGGTGGACGGGCACTATTTCTCCAAGGTTAAAACCGTTAAGGTTAAGGAAATCATTAATGAAGCTTTAGCTGGTTTTGATAAAATCGAGATTAAAACTGATCAACGGATCTTCCCCATTGAAGTTAGCTGCCCGCGCTGCAATCACAGCTTGATGGATCGTAATAATCTGGTTGATGGTCATCCCTCCATCACAGTAACAGCTTCATTCGGAAGCAAGCATGGGTGGCTCAGTTTGTCATGTCTTTATGGGAGTTATAACGTATCTTCCGAACATGTGATCCCCATAGATACTGTCTTGAATCTTTTCTGCCCGCATTGCCACGCTGAGCTGATTAGCGGATCGAATTGCTCGGAATGCGGCGCTCCAATGGTACCAATGATTGTGCGTGGTGGAGGCGTTGTGCAAGTCTGCCTGCGCCGTGGATGTAAGGGTCACCTACTCGATCTCGGTGAATAAAACCATTTCCAAATAATTTAATAACTGAAAGCTTGGAGTCTGGCTTTATGAATAGAATATCATCTGTAGAGGATTTCAAGAATTTCCGCCAGCGCATTTTAGAGGAAAAGAGAATAGAGGATACCAGACCCTGTCTGGTAATTTGTGCAGGAACGGGCGGACAAGCCAGTGGATCAAACGATATATTGCGCATCATGAAGCGCTATATTCTGGAACGAAGCCTCCAGGAAAAAATCTCTATACGAATTACTGGTTGTCAAGGCTTCTGTGAAATGGATCCATTTATATTAGTGGAACCTGGACATAATCTCTACCCCAAGCTTAAAATGGAGGATGTTCCCAGAGTCATAAATGCCGCGATAGCAGGTGAAGTAGTTGAAGATCTTCTATATAATGAACCTGGTAAGAATGTGCATTATGACAACCAGGAAGATATTCCCTTTTTCAAGAAACAGACACGTACTATCCTTGGTGATAATGAAAAGATTGATCCAATTCGGATCATGGATTATCTTGAGCGCAACGGCTACTCTGCACTTGAAAAGGTGCTTGAAAATCCCCAACCTGATTGGATCATAAAGGAAGTTCAACAATCAGGTTTGAGAGGTCGAGGTGGTGCAGGATTTCCCACAGGAAACAAGTGGGAGTTAGCACATAATTCAGAAGATCATTCAGGACAGAAATATATCGTCTGCAATGCCGATGAAGGAGATCCAGGAGCTTATATGGACCGAAGTCTCTTGGAAGGTAATCCGCACGCTATCTTGGAAGGTATGATAATAGCTGGTATTGCTATTGGAGCAAACAAAGGATATATCTACGTACGAACTGAATATCCACTGGCTATCAAACATAGTGTGATTGCCATCAGACAAGCCCATGAGTTAGGTTTGTTGGGGGAAGATATTGCAGGAACTGGTATTAATTTCGATATCGAAATTGTACGAGGAGCTGGTGCATTCGTATGTGGAGAAGAAACAGCGCTAATTAAATCGATTGAAGGTCGCCTGGGTGAACCCCGGCAGAGACCACCATATCCCATCGAAAAAGGAATTTGGGGTCATCCAACATGTATAAATAATGTTGAAACTCTAGCTAACGTTCCGGTGATAATTAGCAAGGGAGCTAAAGAGTACGCTAAGGTTGGAGTGCCCGGTAATACCGGAACGAAGATATTTTCTCTGGTTGGTAAAATCAGGAATACCGGACTCGTTGAAGTTCCTTTAGGAATGAAGATGAAGGAGGTAATCTATGATATAGGCGGCGGTCCGGTAGGCAAAGTGAAGATAAAGGCGGTTCAGACAGGTGGTCCTTCGGGTGGATGCATTCCTTCTGATATGTTCGACATCCCTATTGATTATGACAGTCTGGCTAAAGTAGGGTCAATTATGGGGTCAGGCGGTATGATCGTCATGGATGAGAATACATGCATGGTGGATATCGCCAAATATTACATGAAATTCCTGAAGGAAGAATCTTGTGGTAAGTGTTATCCCTGTCGTAAGGGAACACAACGCATGTATGAAATCCTGGATGATATAACAAAAGGGCAAGCTACTTTAAAGCATATTGATCTCCTCGAAGAGTTGGCAAATGTAGTTAAAGATGCTACTATGTGTGGTTTGGGGCAGACAGCTCCAAATCCTGTGCTTTCCACGCTGCGCTATTTCAGCGAAGAATATATAGAACATATTGTACACAAACGCTGCCCGGCAGGCGTATGCAGGGATCTCGTTGGAGCTTCTTGTCAGGCTGCATGCCCGATTGGCACCGAAGCCTGGCGTTATACCGCTCATATCGCCAACGGTGATTATGAGCAAGCTTATTTGGCTATACGGGAGACTAATCCTTTCCCGTCAATTTGCTCCCGGGTTTGTGACCATAAGTGTGAAGAAAGATGCAAACTGGGACAGGTAGGTAACCGCCCCGTCGCCATCCGGGCACTAAAACGCTTCATAACCGATAATATAGATCCTTCGATCTACCAGCCGCAAAGATCTTCGCAAAAGAAGAAAGATAAAGTAGCCATAATTGGGGCAGGGCCAGCCGGTCTAACCGGTGCGCATAATCTTTCACTAATGGGCTATCCTGTTACTATCTTCGAAGCGGATTCAGAGCCTGGTGGCATGATGCTCAGTTGTATTCCGGAGTATCGTTTACCCCGTGAAGTATTAACTAAAGAGATTGATGCCATTCTCGATGAGAACGTCACCTTAAAGTGCAATTCTGTATTGGGTAAGGATATAACTATCGAGAACCTATTAAATGATGGCTTCAAGGCCGTATTCATTGGAATAGGAGCTCAAAAAGGCAGGCGGCTCCGTTTAGAAGGAGAAGAAGGTGAAGGGATATATCCTTCTATCGAATTTTTAAAAGCCTTTAGCCAGAGAAATGAACAACTAGCTAAGGGTCATGTGGCTGTTGTAGGTGGCGGAAATTCAGCCGTTGACGCTGCGCGAACTGCTCTGCGACAGAAGGGAGTTGATGATGTAACTATCCTATATCGTCGTACACGTGAAGAGATGCCTGCATTTTACGAGGAAATTGATGCAGCAATCGAGGAGGGGATTAATCTTGATACGCTGGTAACTCCGGTTAAGATAATAAAGGAAGATGGTCGTTTAATCGGTATTAAATGCATACGTAATAGCTTGGGCGAAGTTGATAGCAGCGGCAGACGTAAACCAGTGCCTATACCTAAAAGCGAATTTATTCTTCCTCTGGATACACTGATTGTCGCTATTAGTGAGCAACCGGATGTTGATTCTATATCACCCAAGGGAGAATCAGAGCTTAAAATTCGGGATGATGGCACTTTAGAAGTAGACAAAGATACACTTTGCTGTAGTCGTGCGGGTGTATTTGCTGGTGGTGACGTCGTAACTGGACCAAATACCGTAATAGACGCTATTGCCGCAGGACGTAAGGCGGCTGTGATGATTGACCGTTATCTGAAAGGTGAAGACCTCAACCAACCTGAAAAACCCAGAGCGCCTGAAGTCTATGTCGCTCCATGTATGTTGAGCGATGAGAAATTAGACCAGTTGAGTCGTATTGAACCTCCGCGGGCACCGGTAGATCAACGTAAAAACAGTTTTATTGAGGTGGAAAAGACACTATCTGAAGCCGATGCTAAATTAGAGGCTATGCGTTGCCTGCGTTGCGATCTTGAGTTCACACAGCCGAAAGAAGAAAAGATTGAATCACTGATTGACGAGGAAAAGGTATTATGATAAACCTGACCATAAACGGCTTGAATGTTTCCATGGAAGAGGGAATGACGATCCTTGAAGCTGCCCAATTCCTCGGATTTCCAATTCCAACCCTTTGCAGTAAGGAGGGATTATCACCTTATGGTGCCTGTAGACTATGCCTGGTTGAGATCGGTGAGGGAGATAGAGCCAAGCTGGTCACCTCATGCACCTATCCAGTGCAGGAAGGGCTGAAGGTCAGGACTACCTCAAAAAGAGTTGATCGTGCCAGAAGAATGATCATTGAGCTGCATCTGGCATCTTGCCCGCAGTCCAAAATAATTCAGGATATTGCATCGAAGTATAACGTGCGTCAGCAGCGCTTCAGACAGGAACACGAAGACTGCATCCTCTGCGGGCTGTGTGTCCGTATGTGTGAAGAGCAGATGGTTGCCAAAGCCATCGGTTTCAGAGGGCGCGGTGAAACCCGCAGTATTGGCACACCTTTCGACATTAAATCTGATGTTTGCAGGTTATGCGGTGGTTGTATGTATGTATGTCCAGCTTGCTCGCTGCGGTGTACCTTTAGTGAACCAGATAAAGCAATATGTGGAGCCTGCGCCAATATAGCCGCTCCATGCCTTGATAAAGATAAATTCGGGGATTTGATGTGTTACATGGATCCCTGTGTCGCTTGTGAAATTGAAAAATAATAATTATAAAGAGGAATAAGGAGTTTACAATGGCATCGACTCTCTCGAGAATAAATGCATCGGCTGCTACATTAACCAAAAACAGAACAGAAGATTCGGTTACTCCCATATCCGGTATGTGCGTAACCTGTGTTGATGGCTGTGTTGGTATGTGTGAAATCGGTAAATCCGCTTATCGCGGACACGAAGTTATCTATCCACAACCTTTTGGAGTAATCACTACAGCATCGGAAAAAGTTTACCCTGTTGACTATTCTCATATCAATATCATGGGCACCTGTGTAGGTGCTCTGGGAGTTGAAGCCGACAGTGACAAAGCGATCTTTCCGGCAGTCAACCTTGAAGCCCACTTCGGGCACGATAAGGGTCTGAAGTTCAAGCTTCCCATCATGATTCCGGGTATCGGTTCTACTAACGTTGCCAAGAATAATTGGGATGGATTGGCAATTGGAACTGCATTGGCTGGAACTGGTCTAACCATCGGCGAAAACGTTGTTGGGATGGATCCGCAAGCGGTTATTAAAAAGGGCAGGATCATTGATACTGTCGATCTGAAGCGTCGCGTCAACTTGTTTAAAGATCACCAGATCGATGGCTGGGGCGCTACTATTGTTCAGGCTAATGTCGAAGATACCCGTTTAGGTGTCCAGGAATACGCTATTGAAAAACTGGGTGTCGAAATCGTCGAACTCAAGTGGGGTCAAGGCGCCAAGGACATCGGTGGTGAAGTAAAAGTTACCGATCTTAAAAAAGCCCAGTTATTATATGACCGCGGGTATGTGGTACTGCCCAATCCGACCGATCCGAACGTTATCAAAGCTTTTGAAAATGGCTCGTTCAAGGAATTCGAGAGGCATTCACGCGTCGGTATGGTGACCGAAGAGGCATTTGCTAAACGTACTGAAGAACTACGCGCCGCCGGCGCAAAGTACATCTTCTTGAAGACAGGCGCCTATCGCCCTGCTGACCTGGCACGCGCTGTTTTGTTCGCTTCCAAGTATAATATCGATCTGCTCACTGTTGATGGTGCTGGTGGCGGAACCGGTATGAGCCCCTGGCGCATGATGAATGAATGGGGTGTTCCGACAGTTGAGCTGCATTCGATGCTGTATCAATATACCAAACGTCTGGCGGATCGTGGTGAACATGTACCGGCGCTCTGTCTGGCTGGCGGATTCACCTTCGAAGACCAGATGTTTAAGGGATTAGCCCTGGGTGCGCCGTTCGTGAAGTTAATCGGAATGGCAAGGTCCCCATTGGCTGCCACCATGGTAGGAAAAACCCTTGGTCGCACCATTGATAATAACGAGGTTCCGGTCTATGTCGAACGCTTTGGTAATTCGAAGGACGAAATTTTCGTGACAGCAGCAGACCTGCGCAAAGACCTGGGCAATAAAGAATTCGAGAAGCTCCCGACGGGCGCAATAGGTCTCTACACCTATTACGAACGCTTAGCACAGGGGTTACGGCAACTGATGTGTGGTAGCCGCAAATTCAACCTGGGTTACATGACCAGGGATGATCTTGCCTGTTTGACTCGTGAGGCTTCTGAGATCACCGGATTGCCGTACATGATGGACCTCGATAAAGACCGGGCAATCGAGATTCTCGATCAATCAAACGGCAAAGCCGCGAAAAAATCTAAGAGGAAGTAAACGACCAGTTAAAGCACAGCCTATGAGGCGACCCAATATATATATATCCTCGCTAACATCGCCGGTTTCGAGAAGGTTGCTGACAGCATGATCGAGCAGGGTGTTGTCTAAATTAGCTCTGATGATAACAGGAATATAGAAGGTCTATCTGGTAGTAAAAAAAAATGCCTGAAAAGAAGGACATATCCAAGCTGCCTTTTCCCAAGGACCTCTATTTCCATCCGGAACATACTTGGGTTCGTAGAGAAGAGCATGAATTGGGAGATCGCTATCGCGTAGGTCTGGATGACGTCTTCCTCCGCGATGTGGATAAGATCGTCCGACTGGACTTTCCCAACGAAGGGGACGAGATCGCACAGGATGAGATCTGCGGTGTAATCCGTGGTGAACAGAAGAAGAAACTTCTTTATGCTCCGTTGTCCGGCGAAATACTGGATGTGAATTTAGAACTCCACCAGGATCCGGAAATCATTCGGGATGATCCTTACGGCGTCGGCTGGATTTTATTGATAGATCCAGCCGATGCCCAGGATGAATTGGAGGATCTCCTCAAAGGGGATGAAGCCAAACGCTGGTGGGAAAAAGAGATCAAGATTCGCCTGAATAATATTCCCTGATCTGATATTATTAGGGCTTTGGCATCCCTTACAATTCGATTTCCCATAAGAAAGATGGATGAAAGATAACGGCGTAAAGCTGGCGATCATCGGTGCCACGGGTCTGGTGGGACGCACTATGGCTAAGGTGCTGGAAGATAGAGAGAGCCCCATCAGGCAGTTATTCCCGGTAGCTACTGATAAATCCCGTGGAAAAAGTTTCCCTTTCCACAACGCCGAGTGTAAAATTACGGGTCTAAAAGATCAGATTTGGCGACAGACGGATGTTGCCCTCCTATCTGCCGGATCAGATGTGGCGAAGGGATGGATTCCCAGGCTAATTGAAGCTGGCATTACGTGCATTGACAATAGTTCGGCGTTCCGGCAAAATGAAAATGTTCCACTTGTTGTGCCTGAAGTTAATGCCGATACGATTTCTGAACAGCATAAGATTATAGCCAATCCCAACTGTTCGACCATACAGTTGGTTATGGCACTTGCTCCTTTACATCAGGCTTACCGACTGAAGGAAGTAGTCGTTTGCACCTATCAGTCAGCTTCCGGAGCTGGGAACAAGGGAAAATCGAGGTTGCTTGCTCAGCAATCTGGGGATATGTCAGGTACAGATCCGTTCCCTCACATCTTGGCTGATAATCTGATCCCCGGAATCGGAGAACTGGATGATAATGGTTACTTCTCAGAAGAGACCAAACTTATTTGTGAAACCCGCAAGATTCTTCGATTACCTGGCCTGGATGTTTTTCCTACTGCCGTTCGCGTTCCGGTAACTCATTGTCATGGGGAATCGGTGCACTTGTTTTTTGACAGGGAAGTTCACCCTGAAGAGGCGAGATCTATTCTGCAAGCTTCGCCAGGAATAACCGTCATTGATGAGCCGGGTGTGGATAAGTACCCTCTTCCCTCTGAATGTGTCGGTGATGACAATGTCTTTGTTGGCAGGATCAGACAGACTCCCGGACAGTCTCATTCTTTGGATGTCTGGATCGTCACTGACAACCTGCGCAAGGGTGCGGCAACCAATGCAGTGCAGATACTGGAATATCTCATTAGCAAACAATATATATAGAAAATTCGCTCTCTTTTTCTCCCGTATTGAACGATTCATTTACAATCATTGAATTCCGTTTATTGAAATGGGCTTTAAAGTAAAAATATTAAAAAAGAATTGACTTGGTAGAAAAGATTAATTAACTTTTTCAATTCAAATTTCCTCGCTAACAACAGATGAAAGGTCAGAAGGCAACAATTCTGATCGTGCCCGATTTAGAGGGTACGCCTCACACTTTCAAGGTTTCTTATCTCGTTCTGAAGATTGCTTCTGTTGTCATAATCTTGGGATTTGTGCTCTTTCTTGTTATTTTATTCACCTGGAGTGAACTATATCAGCGCGCTAACCAGGCGGAATTCTTAGCGCTTGAAAATCAACAGTACCGCGCAGAACATCAGCGCGTCGCCGAATTAGAGGATCGGGTCAAGAATCTAAAGATCTTCGAGAACCAGATAAGGCGTGCACTGGGCGCAGACCTGGAATTAGAAGTTACAGGAACCACTTACATTCCATCGGATAGCAACTTTTCCTACTCTGAACTGGCAATCCCCGATGGTAGATTAAGGCGCAAAGACCATACGCCTTTCCACGTCTCAGGGAATGCTAAGGAATCAACAGCGCCGGTATTTCTACAAGATTTTGAAGTGCCTTCATTGTGGCCTGTTGAAGGTTTTATCAGCAGAGGTTTTGAGTATAACCCTGTCGTCCCCGGCTTATCGCACTGTGGAATCGATATCGTCGGGAAGGAGGGAGAAGTCGTAAAAGCCACTGCTGGCGGTATTGTAACCTGGTGTGGCTGGTCTGACGTCTTCGGTAATTTGATTGTTCTGGCTCACTCTTCGGGCTATTTCAGCGTATATGGTCACAATCAGGTCAATCTGGTGAAACCCAGGCAGTTTATCGATCGAGGAACTCCTATTGCTTTGCTGGGTAATACTGGACAGTCCAGTGCGCCGCACCTGCATTTTGAAATCTGGCTGGGTAGTCAGCCCTTAGATCCTATTGGATTCCTGACCGCTTTGTAAACTTAAATCGGGGGATGCTGTAATGCTAAGTATGAAATCATCGAGTGCTCGAAGCAGGAATGGTTCGGAATTGGGAACCATCATTGGCCATGAAGCGATCGTCGAAGGAAAGCTGACAGTCAAGCACGCGGTTAGAATTGACGGGCGCTTGAACGGGGAATTAGAAAGCTCTGACACCATCACTGTCGGTTCAACCGGAAGAATCGAAGGGACTTTGATAGGTGAAAATATCGTGGTGGGCGGCCAGGTTGAGGGCTCTTTAAAATCAGGTGGTTTGATTACACTTGAAGCTGGTAGTCGCCTTACCGGAGATTTAGAAGCGGCTCGGTTGGTCATCATTGATGGCGCCACATTCAGTGGACGATCAGCCATGGGGACAACCGAACGCACGAGGGTTGAAGAAACACCGCACCGCATTCAGCTGTCTCCTGAACCGGAAACCGAACCTGCTGAATAGGTGATTATCAATGCCTCCGGAGGATAAATCACCGGGGGAAAAGAATCGCTCGCCTTTCGGCATGGGATTCGGAAGACTTCCCCAATCGTTCGATTTGGCTTTACGCTGGGCACTGACCTTAGCTGTGTCAGTTCTGGTTGGGCTCTTCATAGGGCGTTGGGTTGATTCAAAGTTAGGATCGTCCCCTTTATTTCTTTTAATAGGTGTTTTCTGGGGATTGGGTGGCAGTTTCTACAGTCTCTTTCTCCAGTTGAAGAAAATACAAGAAGACGAGGAATCAGAGAGCGGTTCCGAGAAAAAGGAAAACACACTTTGATTCAACCAGACTGATTCCAATCCTGCCCTGTTGCAAAGGTTTCTTTATGGTGGGACAATAATAGTGTTGGGAATTCCCGACTGGGTCTTGGGGATGATCTGTGGATCGGCTCTGGGACTGATAGGTTTATTTATTTTATGGCCGGGCTGCTCACGCGGTGTGCAGGCATTGTTGATTCGCTTCGTCGTGTCGGTACTGGTCAAATTGTTATTAGCGATAGTTGGATTATATTTAGCGATTAAGTACTCAGCATTAAGTCCAAAACCGCTGGTATATGGCTTTTTTGCCGGTTATTTCATTTCTATGTTTCTGGAAATCATCCCATGTATCTGGAAAATACGCCGATGTACGATAGATTCTCAATGAGTCGTTTAGTTGGGTTGGTTCTGATAATCCTTCCACTGATTTTATTTGGTGGACAACTTCAGGCTGATGAACACGCAGATCATTCCGGTGCCGCTTCAACAGGCGATAGTCATCAAGAAACGGTTGAAGCTGAGCACGGAACAGACGCTGAGACTCATGGCGAAGCAGCTTCCGCTGAAGCTGGTGGTCATGGTGAACATGGTGAGGAAGATACTGGCGTCCTGGGGCTTCTCACGCACCACCTGATGGATTCCAATCACTACGAATTCTTCGGGATGGATTTCCATCTGCCGGTACTATCCATCGGTGGTTATCACTTGCCGATCACCAAGCATACCATCATGTTGATCACGGCAGCTATTCTACTCATTGTCTTAGTATTTCCCCGCAGGAAAGTCGGTTCAGGTGTACCTCACGGATGGTCTAATTTCATCGAAGTGCTGATCGTATTCATCCGTGATGAGGTTGTTTATCCTAACTTAGGATCGAAATACGGCAGAAAATACCTCTCATTTTTCCTGACCGCTTTCTTCTTCGTTCTATTTTCCAATCTATTAGGGATGATCCCTTATGGGTCTTCATCCACCGGCAATATTGCGGTGACCGGCGCTCTGGCGAGTGTATCCTTAATAGTGATGGTCGGTTCGGGGATGATTATACACGGACCGTTAAAATATATGGGCTCCTTTATTCCGCACGGCATACCTGCTTTCGTGATACCGATCCTGTTCCCGATTGAAATTGCCGGAATTTTGGTGAAGCATTTCGCCTTGTGCATCCGGCTGTTCGCTAACATGCTGGCGGGTCATGCAGTCATAACGGTCTTCTTAGGGTTGATATCGAGTTACTTCATCGCTCCGGTGGCTATCGTAGGTGCGGTGGCGATATCCTTGCTGGAACTGTTCGTGGCTTTTCTGCAGGCGTATATCTTTACCATGCTGTCTTCGCTCTTCATCGGAGCAGCAGTGTCAGGTGAACATTAGGGGTTGTCTGTTCAGAAACGTCACTTTTCAAGATTTTAAATAACCACAACAGTAAATAAATTCACAAACGGAGAAAGGTACCAATGGAAAACCTCGCATTTGGATTCATGGGCGCTGGTCTGGGCGCCGGTATAGTAACCTTAGGTGCTGGCCTGGGTATCGGTCGTATCGCAGGACAAGCTATGGACGGTATCGCCCGTCAACCAGAAGCCGCAGGAAAGATCCAAACAGCCATGCTGATTTCGGCAGCGTTGATCGAAGGTGTTGCCTTCTTTAACGCCGTCATCTGTATGCTCATCGCTCTGAAATAGGAAGCAAGAATGCAGGACATTATAATGCCTCAACCCGGGTCCATTATCTGGACCGCAGCCGTCTTTCTGGTGTTAATATTCGTCTTAAAAAAGTGGGCTTGGGGACCAATCGTCCAGGGTCTGCAAGCTCGTGAAGATGGTATTAAGAAAGACATCGAGGACGCCAAAAATGCGCACAACGAAGCAGAAGAACTCCTCAAAAAGTATCAGAAACAACTGGACGATGCTCGTAAAGAATCGCAGAAGCTGATCAGCGAAGCGACCACCCGCGCCGAAGCTCTTCATGAAGAGAAAAAAGCTCAGGTGGAAGCTGAAGCACAGTCCATCCTGGAGAAAGCCAAGGCTGATATCGAACTGGAGAGGCAGAAAGCCGCCCAGGAACTCCGGCAGGAAGTGGTGGAAATCGCTATCACCGCAGCAGGAAAAGTTATCGGTCAGGCACTTCGCGCGGAAGATCATCGCGATCTGATTCAGCGTGAAATTGATGGATTGAATTAACTTACGCGCTGCAGCGCCTCGCTGGTGCTGGTTGGTTTTCGTGCATCAGAGGTGCGGTCACCCTTAAGAGCACTTTGCGGAATTGGGAACTAATCAATGAAAAACGACGCTTTAGTCCGTATTTACACACGCCCATTATTCGATCTGGCAGTGGAAAATAAAAGCATCGAATCCATTGCTGCCGAACTTGACGTACTGGCTAAACTCTATGAAGAGGTTCAGGTTCTAAGAGAGTACTTAGACAGCCCTAACGTCCGGGGTTCGGTCAAGCTGGATCTGCTCAAGAAAGCCTATGCGAAGCCGTGGTCGAAGTATTTCGGAAATTTCCTGGATCTGGTGATGCGCAAAAGAAGGCAGGAAGTTCTGCCGTATGCTGCCGCAGCTTTCAACAAGTACTGGGATGACTACCGTTCACGGATTGACGTTAAAGTCATCTCTGCCGTTGAACTTACAGGTGATCAAAAAGACGCTATCTCGGATAAACTGGCGAAGCGCACCGGCAAGAACGTCATTCTCAAATGCGAATTGGATGAAACCCTGTTGGGTGGAATCCGCCTGCAGATCGGACATCAGCTTTTAGATGCTACCATCATTGGCAGATTAGCCTCATTACGCGAAGAATTAATGAGTACTCGCTGACGATTCGATAGTAATACAGTAAAATTAGTGATCTGGTATGTAACCAGCATTCGAAATAAATCGAATGGCATAAGGGACTTTAACAATGCAAATTAAACCCGAAGAAATAACTTCGATAATTAAAAAACAGATCGCTGGCTTCGACGCAAAAACCGAAGTCGATGAGGTGGGCGAAGTCATCCAGGTTGGCGATGGTATCGCTCGCGTTTACGGTCTGGAAAATGTCATGGCTTCTGAGTTAGTACAGTTTCCCGGTGATGCCTATGGTATGACATTGAACCTTGAAGAGGATAATGTCGGTATCGCTATTTTCGGTGACTACACCAAGATCAAGGAAGGCGATATCGTACGCCGCACCAACCGCATCGTGGAAGTGCCGGTTGGAGATGCGCTCTTAGGTCGAGTCATCAACCCTATCGGAATCCCGCTTGACGGAAAAGGACCTATAGAAACCGATACTTACCGCCCTGCTGAAAAAAAGGCGCCCGGCGTGATTTACCGTCAGCCGGTTAAGGAGCCTCTGGATACCGGAATTATGGCTATCGACGCTATGGTTCCCGTCGGCAGAGGTCAGCGTGAGCTCATCATTGGTGACCGCCAGACCGGGAAAACAGCTCTGGTTATAGATGCCATAATAAACCAGAAGGGCAAGGATGTAATCTGTATCTACGTGGCTATTGGTCAGAAGGGATCCACCATCGCCAAGGTGGTAAAAGTCCTGGAAGAAAACGGCGCCATGGATCACACTATCGTAGTTTCGTCCACTGCTGATGAGACAGCGCCGATTCAGTACATCGCTCCCTTCTCCGGTGCTGCTATCGGCGAGTATTTCCGGGATTCAGGCAGACATGCTCTCATCGTATATGATGATCTGACCAAGCACGCCTGGGCTTACCGCCAGTTGTCGCTGCTGCTGCGCCGTCCCCCCGGACGTGAAGCCTACCCCGGCGACATTTTTAACCTGCATTCAAGGTTGTTGGAACGCGCCGCGAAAATGTCTGGAGACCCGGAAGTCGCAGCTGGAGCGGGCTGTTCGGCGCCTGGTGGTTCGTTGACAGCACTGCCCATAATTGAAACTCAAGCAGGTGACGTATCCGCCTACATTCCCACCAACGTGATTTCCATTACCGACGGTCAGATCTTCTTAGAACCCGATCTCTTTTATGCTGGCGTTCGTCCGGCTATTAACGTCGGTATTTCCGTTTCTCGTGTCGGTGGTAACGCCCAGACCAAGGCTATGCGTCAGGTTGCCGGAACCCTGAGGTTGGATTTAGCCCAGTATCGTGAGCTGGCAGCTTTCGCTCAGTTCGGTTCTGATTTGGACAAAGCAACTTTAGCACAGCTTAATCGCGGTGAACGTTTAGTTGAAGTACTGAAACAGGGACAGTATGCGCCCATTCCCATGGAAGAACAGGTGGCGGTAATTTTCTCCGCTGTTAATGGGTTCATGGACAAAATCCCCACCGCTGAAATCAAGCGCTATCAGGATGAGCTGATTAAATATATGCGTGCCTCTCATCAAGACCTCCTGAAGAGCATCCTGGACGAAGGTAAGATTTCCGAAGAACTCGAAGGCAAACTTAAGAGTGCTATCGAGGAATTCGGCAAGGGATTCGCGGTAGAAGAAGCTGCTTGAAAGGCAGTCTCTAAAGTCAATTTAGTAAGATCTGGAACGACTTAATCTTAATCGATCTCCATGCCATCACTAAAACAGATAAAACGCCGCATTTCATCCATTAAGAACACCCAGCAGATCACGCGGGCGATGAAGATGGTGGCTGCGGCTAAGCTGCGCCGAGCGCAGGAAAATATCATAAAGGCACGACCCTATTCGCACAAGCTGCGTGAGGTCATCAAGGACCTTTCCGGTCGCTGCGACCGTAGTCAGCATCCGTTGCTGGCTGTCAGGGAACCGAAAGAGATAGGCGTTGTTGTGATAACCGCTGACCGCGGTTTCTGCGGTGGTTTCAATACCAACATCATCAAGCGAGCGGTAAAGGAAATCGAGTCCTTCGAAACGATTGATCCCACCATCCAGATGATGACCATAGGGAAGAAAGGTTCCGACTATTTCGCCAAGAATGACTACAACGTTCTGCAGCGTCACGATCAACTATTCCAGGATCTGCATTTCGGCGTTGCTGCCTCAGTGGGCGAGTCGCTGATCGATTTCTATAAACAGGAAAAGTTAGACCGCGTATATCTGATTTACAACGAATTCAAGTCGGCGATACAGCAGAATTTGATAGTCGAACAACTGCTGCCCATTATTCCTGATGAACCTGAAGAAACCACTACTTCGCAGGTGGATTTTATCTACGAACCTGATCCACTGCAGGTGCTGTCAGGAGTATTGCCACTGTATGTCAACGTGCAGATGTGGCGGGTTTTCTTGGAATCCAACGCCGCTGAACACGGTGCTCGCATGACCGCCATGGAGAACGCCACCAACAATGCCAACGAACTGATCGATACGCTGACGTTGACCTATAACAAGGCTCGTCAGGCAGCTATCACCAAGGAATTGCTGGAAGTAGTATCGGGTGCGGAAGGGTTGAAGTAGATTAACATTTGTCGGCGTCAGGGGCGACGCCGATACTTAGCAAGTTTAATAAGTTTAACTCCATAAATGAAGTTAAAGAATATACAATAAAGAGTAAAATCTCTTCATTATATCTTAGGAAGTAATACCTGGAGAAGACATGAACAAAGGGTATATCCGTCAAATCATAGGCGTGGTCGTCGATATCGCTTTCCCCGAAGGTGATCTACCACCAATTTATCAAGCATTAAAAATCCCGCGTGAGGGGATGGATGATTTGATCTTAGAGGTGCAGCAGCATCTCGGCGACAGCATGGTGCGCGCCGTATCCATGGACAGCATGGATGGCATGAAGCGCGGACAGGAAGTGCTGGATACAGGCAGTCCTATCACCATTCCTGTGGGACCTGCCACTTTAGGACGGCTTATAAACGTAGTCGGTAAACCTATCGATGGCCTGGGTGAAATAAAATCCGACACGCATTATCCCATCCATCGCCCCGCACCGAAACTGGTTGACCTTGAAACCAAATCAGAAATTTTAGAAACGGGCATTAAAGTCATCGACCTGATTCAGCCCTTCTCCAAGGGTGGTAAGATCGGTTTGTTCGGTGGCGCAGGTGTCGGCAAGACCGTCATCGTGATGGAGCTGATAAATAATATCGCCAAGGCACACGGTGGAATCAGCGTCTTCTCAGGCGTGGGTGAGCGAACCCGCGAAGGGAACGACCTGCTGAGAGAGATGATCGAATCCAAGGTCATGAACTACGGTGATAAATTCGATGTAGAGAAGTTCGATCTGAAAGACGTCGATCTGGAATCCGTGAAGAGTTCCAAAGTCGCCATGGCTTTCGGGCAGATGAACGAACCTCCCGGATGCCGCTTGCGTGTGAGTTTAACTGGACTAACTCTGGCAGAATACTTCCGCGATGAAGGTAAGGACGTTCTGCTGTTCATCGACAATATCTTCCGTTTCACACAAGCAGGGAGCGAGGTTTCAGCGTTGCTGGGACGTATGCCTTCAGCGGTGGGCTACCAACCTACGCTGGCTACTGAAATGGGCGCCATGCAGGAACGCATCACTTCGACTATCAAGGGATCTGTTACTTCGGTGCAAGCTATCTACGTGCCTGCTGACGACTTAACTGACCCCGCTCCGGCAACCACCTTTGCGCACCTGGACGCCACCACAGTATTGTCGAGACAGATCGTGGAGTTAGGTATTTATCCCGCTGTAGATCCACTGGATTCCACTTCACGGATCATGGATCCAGCCATTGTCGGTAATGAACATTACCAGGTAGCCAAGAATGTACAGGAAGTCCTGCAGCGTTATAAGGATCTTCAGGATATCATCGCCATCTTAGGTATGGACGAGCTTTCCGATGAAGATAAGGTTACAGTTACTCGTGCAAGAAGAATCCAGAAATTCCTCTCACAGCCCTTCTTCGTCGCAGAAGCATTCACCGGCCGTCCCGGGAAATACGTACCCATCAAGGACACCATCAAGGGCTTCCAGGGGCTCGTGGAAGGTGAATACGACCACATTCCAGAACAATCCTTCTACATGGCTGGTGATATAAACGAGGTGTTGGAAAGGCACGAAAAGCAGGCTGTTGCCTGATAAAAAGGAATCAGGAGGCTGGGGGATACCCCGGTTGCAGTAACATGGCGGATACTTTTCAGTTAGATATAGTTACACCTGACGGTCTGGTGTTTTCTGAACCGATTGAACACCTGCGCGCACCAGGCGTGGAAGGTTCTTTCGGAGTCTTGGTCGGTCATACACCTTTTATGACGCCTCTGGACGTTGGCGAGGTGGACGTTACTCAAAGCGGGAAAGTGAGGATTCTGGCGACTTCAGGAGGATTCGTTGAAGTCAATCCTGACCGGACTGTGATACTGGTTCAGACTGCGGAATTCGCCGAAGACATTGACATAGAGCGCGCTGAGGAAGCCCGCAAACGAGCTGCAGAACGGGTGCAATCGAAACAGCCCGATACAGATTTAGATAGAGCTGAAGGCGCATTGATGCGATCCATCAACAGGATTCGTGTTGCCAAACGTATCTGATTAAGTTTGAATAGTCGATTACGAAACCGGCTGAATTCGGTATAAATCAGGGGAATGGACCTAAATCCGTTCCCTTTTTAATCGCAGAATGATCATATTTGACTTGAATTCGGTCGAAATAATTGGTATAGTATATTATCAAGAAAAATAATCTAATAGGAAGAGGAGATGCTTATGAAAATAAGAAAAGCAGAAGATAAAGATCGTGCCGTTTTGACCTCACTCCATGTTGCTCAGGATATCGAGGTTTTCAAAGAATCCACGGAAGTCTTTCGTGGTTGGAAACTCTCCACCCTCTCCAGTAAAGTGTTGGACATTACCCTGGTGGCTGAAGATGAAGAGAACGAAGAGGTACGCGGCTATATCTGGGCGGTTGCCTTGCGCATTTTCGACTATCGCATCGGCATTATATTTGATCTCTTCGTAGATCCGACGATAAGGCATAAAGGTGTCGGACGTGGACTGCTAAAAGAAACGCTTGACGAGCTTCATGACCTCGGTGTGCACCGTATATGGGCGAATGTCGAATCGAAAAATGAACGAACGCGCATACTACTGGAGCATATGGGATTCGAGCGAAGCGAAGAAAAGATGATTTACCAACTTGTTGACGCTGATGCCAAGCACGAATGGGGAACAGAATAATAACAATAGGGAATGGATGTTGACATTCCCTATTGTTTACCCGTAATTTGTCTTCTGAGGTTTTAGTCTTTTTTTACCCGAATGGTTCGGGTAATTATCTCTCTATTATTACCTCTTCAGGTCCCACCTGGATTACCCTCCCTTCTATCGAAGCGTGAATCCTGGCTCCTAACTTCTCATCCGGGATCTCACCCAAAAGTTGCCCTGCTTTAACGTACTCTCCCTCACTAACAATCGGTGATGCCGGTATGCCTAAGTGTTGTCTCAATGGAATGTGTACCTTCTGAGTTTCCAGTGGTTTGATTTCTACTGGTAACTTCCTGTCATACTTCGTTAATCCGTAGCGGCGAATCAAGCGCGATACAGGAATTCGTCGTGCTTCGCGCATGGGGTGATCCCGGTAGTCTCTCTCGCGTCTCGGATATTTGCTGCCCTTCTTTGATAGTTCCGCCCGGACTTCTGCATAGACTCGTTTCGGAGAGAGCCACATGGGACAGGCATATTCACACATCCCGCAGAACATGCACAGGAACGATTCTAAGAAAGTATCACTCTGATCAGTCAAACCTAAAGACACCGCACCCATGATCTTGTGTGGATGGATTCTGTGGCCTAACAGATATCTTGGACAGGCTTCTGTACACTGCATGCAGGTGGTGCAGGCTGCCTGTGCCTGCCGCAGAATATGCCGCATGGAAATGGAGCGCTTCTGAATGAGAAAGTTATCTTTCGGCAAGATAAACAAACCGCTCAAAGTCTTTGTAATGGGCTGATCCAGTGATGGGGTAACTTCGCCCATCATGGGTCCACCGATGTAAAGAATGGGATCATCACATGTGATCCCTCCGCACTGTTCGATGACCTCTCCAGCGGACATACCAATGGGTGCCTCCACCACTGCTGGTTTACCTACCTCACCAACAACGGTTAATACCCGTTTCGTGACGACCTCACCTTCGTCTGCTTTCGCCAGATTTACCAGGGTCTCCACATTCTGTACTAAAGCGCCCACTTCCAGTGGTAAACCAGCTTCCGGAACTGTTCTACCCAACGCATCGCGAACGATCTCCTGTTCATCTCCTGCAGGATAATAATCGCTTAATTCGAATATTTCCACAGCTTGCGATCCTGTCCGGGAACGCAGGTGGTTTATAACGTCTTTGTTCTTCGCTTTTACGGCTATGATAGACCGCTGGGCGCCAGTTGCTTTAACAGCCAATTCCAAACCGTGCAGCAGATCCTGGGTTCTGTTGGTCATTAAGGCTTTGTCATTGGCTAACAAGGGTTCACATTCAGCCCCATTCACTATGACGGCCTCGACGTTGGCTTGCAATTTGACGTGAGTGGGAAATCCGGCGCCTCCGGCGCCCACTATGCCTGCTTGCCTGGCTGTTTCAGCTATGTTGCGGTTACTGTTCATCAGAAAATTCTTAAAGGTTGTGCAAATATAAGCTACTAAAGCCAAAAAAGCAAGCATATTTACCCTGTTGAAGCTTAAACATATCGCTACCCTCCCCAGCTGTTAAAAAGCATTTGCGTTAAGCTGAAGAAAATGTTAAGTTATTACACTTACAACCTGAGGTAGTGATGAAAGTTCTCAACGCTGTTATTCTGATTACATTGAGCGTATGCTGCTCCATTGCTGGAACGATTACTCATACAGGTGACTTCTACGTTTCGGGTTTTTATGAAGAGCCTGTTGTTATCGGAGACAATGCCTTCATCGCCAGCGTTTACGGACTGGTTGCTTTAGACGTCGATAACCCCGAAAATATGTACCCGTTGAGTCATGAAGCCGGGCAGGGATATGCTTATAGTCTGGAATCTACCGATAACCTCATCTACCTGACCAATTGGCAGGATGAGCTCTTAGTGATAAATGTTGCCAATCCTCTCTCACCTGAAATAATCTTTCAATTAGATCTCCCCGGTGAAGTATGGTCGATAGATTTTGCTGAATCAATCGCTGCTGTTGCTTGTGGACCGGAAGGTGTGTGTCTCTTAGATATATCAAATCCTGAAATACCGGCAATCTCAGGCAGTTTTGGAATCAACGGCTTTGCTGTGGATGTTGTGGTAGTAAACGATCAGGTGATTACTGCTGGTTGGGACACAGGAGTTTTTTCCACCGATATTACCGATCCCACCGATCCCGAATCGATAGATTCCTATACGTCCAACCCCGGTATCGTTCGTGGAATTGCCTATTCTAACGGTTTCCTCTATCTGGCTGAAGAAGGATATGGTTTGGAAGTTCTCTATATTGATGCTGCCGGAAACTTTGATCAGGTGGGTGCTTCTTCCACCACGTTTGACTACTTTAACCTGAAAACGTTCGGCAACAGGTTATATGTCTGCGCTGGTCTGGACGGTCTCAAAATCTACGACATAACCATCCCTACAATCCCAATTCCGTTGTATTCAATCAACACAGATGGCGAAGTATGGGGAACTTTCATACAGGAACAGACCCTGTTCGTTGCTGATGGACCAGGTGGCTTGATTTCGTTTCACACCAACTACGGAAATGAGCCCATCGAATTGGGGCATTATCAGCCTTTTGGAAATATTATCGGCATTGCCAGTAGTGATAATGTCGTGTATGCCGCAGCGTTGCAGGACGACATACAGGTTTTCGAAGTTGTGGATTCTGCTTTGGAATGGAGAGGCTATGCACAGACGCCCGATTCTGCGCGTTCGATCACTTTAAAGGACGAATTGGCAATCACAGCCTGCGGGGCCTCTGGACTAGCCTTGTATGATCTTAATATCGCCTACGCTCCAATTCTGTTGGATACGGTCGATACACCGGGATATGCCTTGCGCACCCTGATTGATAGTGATACCGCCTGGGTTGCTGATGGAGCAATGGGTATTGCGGTCATTGACGTCACCGATCCACAAGTGCCGGAATATATCACCAACGTGATTACCGTCAATGAGGCATTAAGTCTCGCCAAAGACGGCGATCTGCTTTTTGTTGCTGAGGGGAATAATGGTGTGACGATATATGATATTGCCAATCTGAACATACCCACTATTATCGGTAATGTTATCCCTGCTGATACTGCTTCCGCTTATGACGTTGCCGTAGTCGATCAATACGCTCTAATTGCCGCTTCCGAAGCTGGACTCCGCATTATTGATATTGCTGATCCGGTTAATGCGCTGGAAGTGGCACATCTGGATCTTCCCGGTCATGCGGAGAGAATTATCGTTGCGGGCAGCATGGCTTTCGTCGCGCTGCACGATCAAGGGATAGCGGTTGTAGATATATCCAATCCAGAATCACCGATTTTAAGCGCCTGGGCTGAAACCCCCGGTTCGGCTGTTGACATGGCGCTTATGGATGATAAGATCATTCTGGCTGACACCTATTGCCTGGGATTGTATGAATCTGATCTGACGACCGGTTTACAGACTGATAATACCTTGCACCTGGTGGAAGAATTTGAGCTTGAAACACCCTATCCTAATCCGTTTAACCCCGCTACCTCAATAACTTTTACCTTGCCGTATCGAACCATTGTTGATCTTGACGTTTACAACGTTGGTGGCCAGCAAGTGGCTGAGCTGGTCAATGCGGAACTCACAGCCGGGAAACATAGCTTCAAATTCAATGCCGCTAATCTGCCCTCCGGTCTGTATTTCGCCCGGTTGAAAACTAAAACCTACACAGCGACAGAAAAGATGGTATTGCTGAAGTAACCTCTACCCCATTGTCCTGCCTCATATTTACATTCAGAACGATAAAACGCTCGCAGTGTATTAGTTTACTTAAGCAGACGTAATCCCAAACTTCTTGACTTCAGGGCATTTCTTTCGTACCTTTTAGCCTGAAGCCCCTGTAGCTCAGTTGGATAGAGCACTGGCCTCCGGAGCCAGTTGCCCGGGTTCGAGTCCCGGCGGGGGTACAAGTACAAAGCATTGAAATAACGGCATCTAACGGTGTCGTTATTATACTTTATGAGTGGGGATTTTAGTGGATGTTGGTGGATTTCAGGGTATGAAACCTTGCAAAAACCTTGCACGAGATTATCCGACGCAGGTTAGGGCATCAGCAACCTCTCGCAGATCCTCCGGTAAGACGTGTGTGTAGATCTCAGTTGTCGTTACAGATGAGTGTCCCAGGAATTTTTAGATTTTTTTCATATGTATACCTTGTCGAACCAGATCGCTTGCTGCCGTATGTCTCAGGCAGTGTAAATGGAATCTTTTATTAAGGCCCGCAACCTCTCGGTATCGCCTGAATAAATTCGTTATCCAGTATGGACCGTAATTAAACGGTTTTGGTTTGGAGTATGAGGTGGGTATGCCGCCAGTATGAGGAGGACTCTTCAACGGAATAGGAGCCCACTATGCAATTATGATACTTCCAAAGATACTTCCGGATGAGCTCAAATTCCTTCTTTAGGTGCTTCTGCAGTGGTACCATCACACGCGGAATCCGAAGCGCTTTCATCAGGCGAATGAAGTTTCTGGGATTATCAGCCTTGAGGAGTTTGAAGGCATAGGCATTGGATACTACCAAGCAGCCGGGAGTTAAACGAAGCACGTCTTTAATTCTATATGCAATCTTCTTGTAAACCACATCCTCCTTAAGCATGAAGTTCAGTAGGTTCTGATGCTCACCATCAGCATTCAACAAAGCTTTAACCGATTCAGTATTTTTATACCTGAACTCTATGCGACCTATACAGCATTTCTTTAATTTTCATATAATACATCGCACATCCGCCATCCACAGTCGCGGGTGTACTGTTTCAATCCCACATCGCATTCCTGCTGGCTGTTCGATTTGAGTCTCTCTGAGCTACTACTCTCTAAGCCACTTTTATATTCTCCGTTGCGTTTGAATTTCAGGGGGAGATCGATGAGGTAGTGAAACCAGAGATCGCGGAAGTCCCAGCAGATTTCCAGAGATTTCAATCTTGCATGAAGCAGCATTTCCAGAGTGATGGGACCGAACCACCTAGAAAGCTCCTTTGAGGCGGTCTCTAAGGCTTTGATTAGAAGCTCACCACGCGCTGGCTCTAGATCTTGCCCTAAAAGATGGTCCGGCTGGATGAGAATATAAAGTGCTTCATAGGGGACAAAATGGAATTTCTTATACTCGACACTGAGTCCTTTAGGTAGTTTAGGACCTAGCCATATGGTATGAGTGCTCTTACCCTTACCTTTCCTCTTAAACCATCTCCACTTCTCAAAGGCGCTTCGAAACCCCCTTGCAACTCCATTCTCAAAAGCTATTGAAAGACTATCAACACCTACTCCAACCAGCTGGTACTCGGTGATCTGGTCATTTATACATACAAAACCAGAAATACCACTAAGAGATAAAGAACCTGAATCCGATTCATTCAACTTATTCCGATAGTGTTCTTTGTGAAATATTGGGGGAGTATGGGAATTGTGTGTTAAAAGTAAAGTAGGGAAAGACTGAACAGCACCTGATTGATATTGGGAGGAATCGGTGTTGGAAGAACAAACAAATAAATGTATATCTTCTTGAGGTGGTCGCTGATTCAAATCCAGTCGCCCCGACAATTAAATAGTAGGATAAACAGAGGATACCCCAATTGTCGACTTAGCGTCGTTGGGGTATTTTTATGGGCGGACCATGCGGATCTTTAATTCGTATCGCAGCTCTTTGTACTCGCAGTCGAGGTCGCTGCACCCTAAATCCTCCCTGTCGCATGTTGGATACAATTCTAAGCGTCAAGTTCCATATCGAGTTTGTTAACTCAGGCTTTGGTCAGAGACATCTGGCGCCATACCTCCAGCAGTACTAAATATTGATCACTGCCATAAAAAATAAATGATTTCTCCCCTTGACTTTTCATAATAATAACTTAAATTTAACTTTCACTATATTCCCCAGTTTTTCTGGCGTTAATCAAGAGCTCTCCATGATGGTCCAGATACCCTACCTTAAATCGTTCCTCTTCCCAATGGTTTTCCATTTACAATTCCACAAATTTCTGAAAAGCATTGCCTTACGGCCACTGCCTCTCCTCGATGAATTCGTTCAAGTGAGATTATCCCCTGAAGAATACCATCTACTAAAGACTCATAAACTATCAGGCTGGACTTCACATGTTGATTCGGCACGAAATACGACAATTCACAAACGATGTTTTGTGTTCTGGAAAAATAAATTATGGCGTTGACGCTGTGAAGAGACGTCAACAACCAATCTACTTGTGCGATTATCGATACTTCAGAAGGTGGCTTACCTTGCTTCAGGTTCATGTAGGAAAATAGCAGCGATTAATCCACTGCACGATTTAAAGCCCACTTTGTGCAGTTAAAATGGATAATCTTCAATCCCAGATTTCCCACAGAGTCACCCACAAAAAGACATTCCTAAAAAGCAATAGTGTTTTCTCCTGTTTACACTGGAAAGTGAACAGCATGTCACTCTATAATTTGACTGCCTGATGTAACAGGTGAGAAAATAGTTTAATATACCAATCGAAAGAATATCGTCGAAGCTAATATCAGATGAGTGCGGAAAATGCGCCTTCTATTAAGTACAAAAAATCAATTCGCTCTAAAGTGTGCCTTGACGATTGTTGTGTTGTCCTGGCTACGGAGTTTCCCTATCCCGCAGGTGTCGGCTCAACAACCTGAAGTCAATGCTTCTGCACTGGATTTTTGGTACGATCTAAATGAATCCACACAAATGACGGGGCTGTTAGAGCAGTCGGATCCTGATCACATCTGTTTGTACCACGACATTGATTACATCCAGAACCAGGTCTTGATCGCCGCAGTCAATCTGGACCAGCAGTTCGGAAAAACTGGATCATTGTGGACACTGTCCATCCCATTGACCGGATTAGCTAGAGAATTCCATATGTTGCAACGCGCCCAGGCCGTTTTTCTCTTCATGCTGGATGAAACCGGTAAAAAGCCGGATCGAATGATGGTCGTGTCAAAATTAAATGGTAAACATCTATTTCCGGCCAATGAACTTTGGGAAGAAATTTCAGTCGAACGCAATTTCATTTTTCTCAATTATGAGAGAGATCTCCACCAGCGATACGATCTCATCTATATTACAAACGGAGGGAGTAAACTGCATTACAGTTCTTTTAACCACCTTCCCAGTAGTGAATCATTCGTCGAAACTATCACAAAAGAACTGACTCTGCCTGAAAATTGTACTGCCACCTCTCCACCGCTTCTGTTCTACAGTTACCCTAAAAACACACCAGTAGTTCAAAGTAAAATCCTGATGGGAGCTAAAGATCAAACTGGTCAATGTGCACTCCTGGCTAACTGGCTCAATTGCGCTGAGCCTACCTGGGATCTGTGTGAAATCGAAAAAATTATCAGAGAATTGAGGCAGATCCCTTTTTCCGAGATGGAAATTCATATGCAACCGCATTATGAACCGAACAGCCACAGGATTTTTCTTTTTGTTGATTTAATCCAATTAGGGAGACAGGATTCGACCTTGATCTGGGATTTTTCAGCTAATACTGCCTTCAAACCTCAGCATGTTCACAGTCTATCACAACATACTCTCAGTAACCTGAGTTTGGCTCGCGTCAGGATTATACCGCGCTCGATTGTTGAGAAGGTTTTTCCGCTTCAATATACCCAGGAAACTACGATCGCTGTTGTCGATACCATGGTCAACAGAGTGGATGAAGAAACTGATGAAGTAACATTCACGATACATCTGTTGCACTATGATCCTAATGAAGGGACCACTAAGCTGAAAAATCTACCTGAAAAAATCATAAACCAGCAGAAAACCTCTAATCTTCATATTGATTTATACCAAGCTTACAAAGAATGGTCCAGGCCGGACCACTTCTTCTTATTCGGCGATTTGCTCAAAATATACGTATTCCGCCAACCGGATCCCTATACACATGAAGAATGGCGAGAGGATAGTTTAGCACAATTTGAAAAAATCAATGCCTTCAAACCCATTTTAACCACGGTGAGTCCTCATAAACATCTATTTTTTCTTTATCAGACCATCCCGAGTCCAAAGAGCGAGCTGGTCTGCTATGATTTCCTCGAGCAGAAGGAACTGAACCGGTTTGGTATAGAGCCTGTTAATAGTGCAAAATCTGTTGCTTTCACGCATGACGAAATTCTCCTGCTGGATATGAACCAGTCCATTTTTCGAATACCCTATTTCCCCAAATTAGACAATGCCGTTAAAATAAGTGCCCCGGGAGCTATATTCCTGGACGAACCGGTGCTTTATGACAATCAATTATGGGTCGCCGTTATGGAGGGAGAGGTGGGGAAGTTCTTATTAAACACGGATGGAAATACGATCAATATTCCAGCTTTCAATGGTCTTAGTATAGTAAACTTCGGCTTTGATCCTCTAAATAACAGAGTGGGGCTACTGTATTCTGCGCAACATTTTGACGGTCAGTCTTATTTGGAACTTGGTGGAAGCAGTTCGGAAGGAAGTGGAGTATCTTACCGAATGCCTAAAGAAAGTTCTCTTAAAGGGATTTACTCACAAATCAATGAGATTTACCCCTGTGCAAGTTCACCTGATATTATGCACATCCTCTCGGGTGATCAACTGATAGAAATCTCGATTGCTTATAATCAGGAATTACGTTCCATTACATTGGATACAATCAGAGAAGTGGAATTAGACAGTGACGTACGTTTCGTCTATCATCTCGCAGACCAGGACTATACCTGGGTGGTTACAGGTAATGCCTACGGACATTGGATTGATCTTCGCAACATGCAAAAAACGCGTCAAATTCCATTGAGTTTATATGAAGATGCTTTCCTGCCTTTAAGGTCCTGGCAAACCGCCGATGAGTCAAATATCCTCCTGATGTCTGAAGGAGGCACATGGTATGTGATTCCCAGAGGTAATGCTTTCGACCAATCTCAGCGCATCCATTCAGGATCACTGGAACAAGACATAGACGGATCAACCATTCATACTGCACCTCATCTGTATAGCAATATGTTCTTCTGCGGCACCGATAAAGGGAACGTTTACCAAGTCGATATATCGACAGGAAAAGCTCGGACTATTTATACTGGATCAGGGATATCTTCACGATATGGAGACCGACTTCAATTGAAGGACTGGAGTGTAATCGGGATAGGCCATAATGGCAACAGGTTATTCATCGCTCACAAATGTGGAGTTATCGTCAATGTCAACATATAAGAACCGATACGAGAAATATGCTCGGCTTGCCCCCATTGCATTAGTATGCCTGACAGTCTGTTCGTCCTACGCAGGGGAAGAAATCGGCGAATATGTCCTCTTTTACAATAGAGAGGGCATAGAGAAGCAAGACAGGGATTTCGGATTGCCGGAGTTCTTCTTAGATAACCGTGAAACACCGATGGCCAGCTACTACGTTTACCAGCGGGCAGAGGATCCCCTGGAAAGCAGAGGCAATTACCATTTACTGACTCTATCCCAGGCAGACGATTTAAACGATTTAGCGGATAGAATGCTGGATCCTCGCGATTATCTGGACAACACGCCTATGGAATTCACCGACCATCGGTCAAATAGCTTCGAATATGATTTCTGTTGGAGCCCAAAGAAAAATACCCCCTGGTTTATTGTACGCAGTTCTCACCAGGGCCGTTCTCATTTGTATAAAGGAAAAAAGTCCGTCATCAGTGCCAAGACTTATTTCAAAGGTGAAACCGCTGGCCGCCATCCTGACATCGGTACTGACGGAAAAACTGTTTATTCGCAGGATGGCGAGCTGTTTGAAGACGGGAAAGCTTTGGATGTACCTATCCCGGGCACGAAATGGAATCCGCATTATCGACCCGGGGATCCTAAAACCATTGCTATAGAGGTGCAACTGGCCAATCGAGGAGGCGAGCGGCGGATTTTTATCTGGGAAGGTCGAAAGGAACTGAAAGAAATCGGTGCTGATCTGCCACCTTGCGATACCTCAATAGTCTTCGGGAATGTCAATCCCACCTGGTCAGATGACGGAAGATATCTAGCTTTTTATTCGAATTCAGAAATGAGCTCGAGCGTATCCTACCGCCTATATGCGTATGATTTTAAAGCCGGCAAGCTGCAGCTTATTGATCCGGCACCGGTGCAGGCCCTGGAGTTGAACTACAGAGGTTATAGCAGCATTCGCTGGTTACATGGGAAATGGGAACATTCTCTGATTTACATTAGGTTGACGAACAATCCGGGAGAATTCCAGCCTATCTTCATCTGTGATGTGACAGGGGGATCTCCCCGTCAGGTAAATGCCGCAGAGTCGGTAAGGTCATGGAGTCTACCTGATCAGGGTTACCGCAATTCTACCATCAAGCGATACAGTGTTGATATACAGAAGGCACAAAAGAGTGGAGATACTCAGAAAGCACAGGAATACGAAGCTAAATCCAAGTTACTTGAAGAAAAAGGTATATTCTGGGAGCCTTCTATAAAAGTCTATTCAAACGTGAACCTTGCAATTTCAGGAGACAACCGCTTCATGTTGATGACATCCCGGTACTATTTTGGCTATTTGGGCCAGCATGACGTTGTCCTCCTGGCGCCTATGAAAGGATTTTAAGATGAAGTGTGCAGTGTTTATCTGCTTGCTGTATTTAATTACACCACCCTGCCTCGCAGCTGAGGTTATGCTGGGACAGGCTCTTTTTTACGATGAATTAGGCCGCATTTTGCCCGAGGAATTCGCACTTTTTTACGAAACTAAGGCTGAGGAGGGATCGATTTTGGCTCATCTATGGGCTGCCGAAGCTCGATATCTCATGAATGATCTGAAAGTTGCCAGATCAAACTTAGAACTGTATCGTAGCAGAAAAGCTTCTATTGAACTGGTAGAGTATGACATTCAAACGTGGTCTCGCCTCTTTTCCTCGCCCGCCGAGACACTGGCCATTGCCCACCGGCATCCCTATTACCTGCCTAATGCCGGTTGCATCGAAGTCCTTGAGAAGAGTGTAGCTTCCTGTATAATTCAAACAAATCCACCATCGAATCAGTCGGAAGCTTTGCTCCGAATTGCGCAGCTTTTTCAGGAGAATATGAGTACCCTTGCTTCCCCTTTAGCGACAGATCTTCACCATCCAACACGCATCATCAAAACCTATAAACTGGGATATGATACTCTGAAAGCGAGGGATTTCGATCACCTTAAGACTCTCGATGGAGCAGTTCATTACGGCCTGACTTACCCCGGTTCTTTCAGTTTCCGAAAATTTGAAGTTGCGGAAGTTTATCGAAAAACCTCCGGCAACTTTGCATTCGAGGTTAGATTCTATGACCTGATCGATCTCACCTTGTATTGTGATCTCCTGGTTCGACGTTTTATAGACGATCGAATGGAGAACCAATCAGCAGGGGATCTGATTGATCTCGCTATTTTATACGGGACACGGGCAAAATGGGATGACGTAGTGATTCTCATCAACCGAATTAAGAAGCTGGGTCTACCTCTAAAAGACGAAGAGCTCCACGCTCGATGGTGGGGGTTGACTTATGCGTACGCCATCTCCCAAAATAAAACGGTTGAAGCTGCCCAAGCCTTAGAGTACATCATTGAATGTAATCATCTAGCCGCTGTAAACCAGAGCCTATTTGTCCTTTATGCTCTGAAGCAGTATGGCCAGGACCTGCAACAGAAAATTCGATCCATTCCCTCCTGTTCCGAGGTTTTGGAGAAGGAACATCACTCAATGCTTGATTACCGGAACTATGCCTGGGTTTACCGTATGGAGAGTGAGTTTGAGTGGATGCGAGGGGATACCTTGAATCAGATCAATATTGCATCACGGACCATACCTATCAACAAGCAGGTCACTACAATGAAAACCGATGAGTTACTCTTTCTAATCAGATTTGGTAAATTTCTAGGCTGGGTCTATCCGACTAAAGCGATACACCTGATCTTCAACACAAATGCAGTATATCAGGCATCTCAGGAATTCTGTGATCTTTATAATTGCACGTGGGCTCTTAGATATTTCATCAAAGACCGCTAGTATCAACTTCTTTTACTACCAAGCCAAACTAGGTGCAATATGAACCAGGAAGGCAACGTAAGGACAACTGAACCAGAACTACTGGGCAGGAATCGAGAAATAACCTCTTGTTGTCATCACTATCCCACACCCTACAGAAATGCCAAGGTGCTGAAGGAAACAGCGCAGCTATTTACTGTTCTGGCTTTGATTTTGCTTCTCTTCAGGGGATCTACTACGCTCGCTCAAGAACTGCGTATCGGTCATATTCAGTATATCGGAACTATGGATCCGATCACATGTATCAATCCCGTTGAGGTGCTTTTCAACGGTCTAATGTATCCGAAACTATACCAGTACTCCGGGCTGGAGATAATCGGTCAACGGGTCCTTTTGGTCTATAAACCCGGGATTTTAAGCCAAGTTGAGTTTCTCGCCGAAAAGGCGGGCAACCTTATCCCAACAGACGATGTCCACAATGCCAGCCTGATGAAATGCCAGGTAGCAGAGGGCAACAACTGGATCACTCCCTCTCTGGACATTTTTCCTATTTTAGCTGATGATGTGATTCATACTCTCGGGATTATACGCAATCCCAGAACCTATCCCAATTTGATGGTTTTGAAAAACTATATCAAAGATGTGAGGGGTTGTCCCGATCCATTGCAACTCGAAATCGAATTTAACCGTGGGGCCACTGATTTTGAAAGGATGCTGAACTTCGGAATTGTATTCAGCGATCAATATAAGCATGGCATCAGGGATCGCAGACGTCCTCTACCGCAATTGCCCTATTCCGGAACAGGATTTTACTACGATATTGCTACGGAAGGTGGCACTAATGAAAGAGTCCTCACGCGCTTGCAAGAGGTAGCGGGTGGAACCGGCAACATTCAACAGGTAAAATTTCGACAATACAACAACTATGAACCATTGTTAGACAATTTTCAGTTGCCGCTCAGCCATCCTCAAGCGCTAGATATGATCCTCGAGATTCCGCCAGAAAAAATGAACGATTTTTTTGGAATGGAAGGGTACGTATTTCTGGATTATGCGATCGATGCGTTTTATTATATCGGCTTTAATTGCAATCCAAAGCGCAACTCTTCGCGAGTTTTTGCAGAAGTACGCGAACTCCGCAAAGCGATGTATCGGTATACCAACATTCGCCTCATGCTCAAGGAGGTTTATCCAAGCGGGAATATCGTAACAGGCCCCTTTCGAAATAGCGACCTGGCTTACAATGATAATGTGATTGTATCCCCTGATATTTCTGCTGCAGAAATCATGCTTGATATCGGTGAGGCTGCACCAAACGAATTGAGGTACGGTACCAACAGCGGGAAATTGGAGTATCTCGGTGTTGTCCAACAGTTTGTACTGATCGTTCCGGCTGAACGTCTGGATATGATTCGGGTGGCGTCATCATTTAAGGGCCGGATGGAACAGATTGGTCTTATCATTCACATTGAGACGATTCCTGCGAACCAGTGGTATGATCGGGCTTATAACAAACGCAATTTTGACCTAATTTTCGATGAATTTGTATACCATCAGGGATATGAACGAGTGCTGAAAATGTTTTACTTCGAGGAACATGACGAAGGTTCAAATTTTCTCCGGTATCGAAATCATTTGGTCAATCAGCAAGTCAATTTTCTGCTCAACGAAACGGATTTGATAAATAAGCGAGGCATTCTACGCACCATCCACCGCTTGCTCAACGAAGATGCCGCGGCAATTTTCCTCTGGAACCTTCCCAAGTCTGCCTTGATACGTAGCCAGCGATTCGAAACAGACAACCCATTCTGGCGGCAGCTGCGCGATGACCCTGATCCGGTCTACTTTTTCAGGGATATCAAAGATTTGATGATTGTGCCGTAGAAACTTCTCAACATGTAAAACCTTATCAGGAATTTGTAAGAATGAAATTGTTCACAGATTTTGTTATCACTGCTCTAAAGACATTTTCGAATTTATTCGTCCGGGTTATTATTTTTCTCTTAATCCTGGTGATGTGGTACATAGTCATGCCAAGCAATCAAGAGTATATAAAAGACATCCCTCCTGTCATTGAAACCATGATAGATACCGAGGAGGGTTGGAAGCTATTGTTTTATGCCCCTGATTTGAAACCTCTATTCCCCACTTACAAACCTTTTTACTATTTACTCCTCGACGCCCATAAGAGGCGGGTTGATCGGGAGGAGACGTTTATAGCTGAGGGCAAGCTTTCGCCGAATCAGAAATTCAAGGGCAACAAGTTACGGCCATATCTATTGGTTACCTTAAAACTTGTCGTGCCCGCTCTCATTTTATCTTATCTATTATCTCTTTCTATCAGTTTTCTTCTTGGTTGGTGGAATATAAACAGGCTGACAGGAATTGCTCGCATCAGTATACTGCTTATTTCCTCTATTCCGTCTGTAGCACTCGCGAGGTGGGTTTTTACGATGAGTTCGTTTGGGACACGCTATATTCTCGCTGTTGTCATTCTAGCTGTAACTAATATGGTTCTCTTCCTTCTGTTTGAATTCACAAATCGATCAGTTTCCGAAGAATTAGCTACAGATTATCTAAGGCGCTTCAAAGTTAATGAAATGAAACCGTCTTCATCCCTTTTCGTGATCCGGTTCCAGGAATTCAGGATTATTTTGCGAGCTATTGTGATAAAAACCCTGACTACACTTAAAGGGCAGTTCGTTCTCATGTTAAGTTTATCTCTTATCATAGAAAATCTATTTGCTTTGGAAGGATTGGCGACTTTTGCCTGGCAGGGAATAGCTGATCCTCGTCATTTTCATGTTCTCATATGGGTTGTATTCATCTCATTTCTACTGATCTGGATTTTTGAACTTTTGCTTGCGTGGACGATGAGAGTACTTAATCCACCTTTGCTTTCCAGGCAGCTGGATGAAGCCAGAAAAGGGAACGGAAATCAGTTTGAATTTCCACTCGCATCTGTTGGTGAGCAGGTTAAAACGAAAATCAATTTCAATCTACTTCGAGGGAACCTGCACCGATTATCACATTTCTACTCGACTTTCTGGTTTGGTTGCTCTCAGAACATTAAGCTAAGAATAAAGAACCTCGTCAAATTAAAAATTGAACATCTCATCAATCCGAGACATGTAATTCTATCACTGTGGTCCCTGCTTCTTTTGTTTGGAATTTTACAGAGTTATTTCGGATGGGTGCCTTTGCGGTTTGATCTCGGTATCTTTGCATATGGTGAAAAATATCCCATATTTTCATATACACTATCAGGTTTTCGGTCCTACCTGGTTCCTTTATTTATCTGTGAGGTGACTGCTTTAGTCATTCTCATTTTAACTGGATTTATCTTGTTTATGGGTATTATGCATACCGCTAAGACCTGGCGGTTGCTGGCAAAACTAATAAACCAGCTCTTTACTACATTTTCGAGCATTCCAATTCTTATCTTCATACCGATTGCTTTGTCCGCTATCTCCCGCCTTATCCCTAACGACCATGGTATAGAGGAGCCTAATCCACATTACCAGATTTATATATTTCTATTGATGGGAATCCTGCTCTCTCCGGTTATGGTGGAGAACTTCAAGGCACTCATGAACATTCTATCACAACGAGAATTCCTAAGTGCTCGCAGGGCATCTGGATTCTCCATGACGCGTATTTATTTTATAGATGTGTTTCTACGCAACTATATTCGTGCCCGTTATTTCATTGACGCTTGTTATCTCGCCGCCATGGCTTTCCTATTTGAGGTAATCATCAGCTTTTTAGGCCGTGGACAAGCAGTCATCACGAATTGGGGACATCTCATTCATTTGGAATCGGATAAACCTCTATCGTGGGCTTACCTTTTTCCCATGTTCATCATCATTTTAAACATCGCCGGTTTGAGAATGGTATCTTTAACGTTTGAGGATCGGTTCATCCATAAATATGGGACAAAATGAATCAAGATTTGCTTTTGAGCGTAACCAACCTTCACATTCACGCACCGGAAGCGGATGAAGCCATATTAAAAAATATCGCCCTTTACCTGGAGCCCGGAAAGATGGTATCTATTGTCGGAGAAAGTGGCTCTGGGAAAACCACTCTATTAAAATGTCTGCTCGGAGTTTTGGACGATAATGTTGTCCCTATCGCGGGCCACTTAAAATTCAGTAGGAACGATTCTTTTGATTTTGGGCGTTTCAACAGATCATGGTGGTCAAAACGTCGATTTGAGCTTTTCGCACGGCGCAAACGTAGGTTTTTAGCCATGTTCCAGAACACAATCGATTTTTTTAATCATTTTCAGACCTTGCAGGAGATTATCGCTCCGAAACTATCGCGGGTGAAAGAACAGAATTCCCCCTGGGGTATTGTGAGGAACCATGACGGTCCGGAACAGAGAACGCTCGACTGGTTGACACAGTTCGAACTCACCAAAATATCCAAACGTGTCAATGCAGCCCGAATCACTGAGTTATCAGGAGGAAATATTCAGCGATTCGCTCTGGCTGACTTAAGCACACTTCTTTTGCCATACAAGGACGGTTCTTTTCCCATTATAGCCCTGGATGAGCCCATCTCCGATCTCGACAAAAAGGGCATCGAGACGTTCAAGACGTTTCTTCGAAATCTATCTAAGGCGGGTGCTACCGTCATATATGTCGGCCACAATTTGAAAATAATCGAAGAGTTCAGTGATTTTATAGGTATTATGTACCTGGGGCGTATTGTGCAATGGGGCCCCAAAGCCGACTTTTTCGGTGAGAACAGCATGCGGCATGCTTATACGGAGATCCTCTTTGATGCTTGGCATAAACGAGACATAGCCGTAAAGAATATTGGGAATGGTAAAGGCCTCAAGGAAAGATCTCATTTACCGACCATACCGGGGCCACCCCTCGAAAAACATACATTAAAAGGATGTGGGCTATGCGAGAGGATCAAACCCAGACCCGGACACGAAGATTGCGTTATGAAGGGAGAGCTTCCTTCCGGAGAATTGATGGACCACTACCGCATTTGCGATCGACACTTCAGCGACATGCAATCTAAGGATTCAGACCAGAGGTATTCCATTCAAGTCGTAGATCAACCTCTGTTGCAGGTTCGAATCGAAGCAGTTTGGCCATATCGATATTGTACTTTTTCCAATCCCATTGATTTTGAAATGAAGAAGGGAGAAAACCTGGGCGTACAGGGAGAAAACGGGTGTGGTAAGACGAGTCTGCTGAAGGCGTTGCTCGGTTTAAGGACATATCGCGGTTCAGCCCTGGCGGACCAGGGAGGTCATCTCACCGACCTAACTTTAATTGATCATCGGCAATGGATTACCCGTTGTCAGTACATTTTCCAGAACTGTTCTGGATCTCTGAATCCAAGCTTGCGACTTAATCACCAATATAAAGAGCTCTTCCAGTTGTACAATGATATTTATGGACTTTCTTATGCATTTGAAGAGAGAGAGGTGACCGAGGGTTTGCATGAGCTGCTTTTCAAATTGAATCTAGGGGAAAATATTCTACAGAAATTTCCTTATAAGTTAAGCGGTGGGCAGAAAAAGCGAGCTTTTATCCTGCAGACATTTATTACTTTAGGTCTTCTTCATGAATGGTCGGGATTGAATATCCCTGAACCGGAGTGGCGAATCCTCATGATCGATGAAGTGACGGAGGGTTTGGATATCCTTGTTGAGAACGGTCTACTCTCGTTGTTGTATGAGATACAGGCTCGCACCAGAATGAGTTATATCATCGTGAGTCACCGTGAATCAATGATTGCTTTACTCTGTGATCGAATTTTAAAGTTATATCCCGACGAACGGAACCACGATCTCCACAAGAGTAAAGTAGTCGCGGTGAAGGATTGGTTAGGACAGAGTTCACCGGAATCCCCTGAAGCGACTTGTCACTGAATCAACATACTTATCCAGGAATCAGCAATTCTGAAGCCTTGATAAGTTGGATAGTGAGATAAAAGGAGTACACCAATGCAACAGAGAACTATTCCATCAACTTTGCTGATTATAATTGTTCTATCGATTATTGGCTTCCACTATAAGGATGTTCAAGGCCGCAGCATTGTCATGATCGTGGATAATAGCGAGGCTATGACTTCGTCGTATCACGATCCTGACAGGAGGATTCTGCGCTGTGTTCAATATTTCATAAAAAACTATCTGGAACCCAATGATCAATTTGGACTGATCACTTACGACAGGACTGCCAGAGCGATCATAGGTGAAGATCATCTTGTGGCTGCGAAGGAGATTAAGGAAACACCCGATATGATGAATGCTGTAGTTGAGCACATTCGATATAACGGGAGGGATTCGGATCCTTATTTAGCAATAGAAAAAGCAGCGAATTTGTTAGGCATGGGCAGCAGTCTGGACAAAGATTACATCATTGTGATTACTGCCAGTTACGCGCATCCTCCGAGGGGTATTTACAGAAATCAAAAAGACTACCGGAACCGTTTTGAGACTCTGATCAAGAACAAATTAAAGAATACTTTTATCACATTTGTGACTTTTGAGGATGTAGACTTAAACCATGACAAGAGCTGGTTTCCGTTACGGAAAATCATTCGGATCGATCAAGGCCTTGGCGATATCATCCTAATGAATCCACGTAACTACCAGATAACCGGAGATTATGATCGTTCGATTTTTGCCATGTTGCCAAAAATTAGATGGATCATTGATTGTAAGGACCGGCGCGGCAATAGTGATATTATTATTGCCGCTCCAGAATCCCAGCAGGAAGAAATATTCAACCGTCTCAGAGATGAATACGGTTATAGCCATATGGATATCATACCTTTATATTTCTGTAATGAATCCGCGAGTTTTTCAGATTGGGGTACCTATACCAGCGGGAATCTGATCACCAGAATTAAGGATTTTTACCATCGAGAGCATATAAACGACCTCAATGTTTATGTGCTGGAATTATGGCCCTTCTTCTCGGGTGGGCAAGCCTCAAACTCGTGGCTTAGATGCCTGAAAATTCGAGACGGCATTATCGGAGATTCTGAGGTCATTAAACAAATCGATGACAGCAATTACAGCCGGGTCATAGAACAATTTGCCGAATCTATCTGGGGATATGCTTCGACCGTTAACAACATGCCGCCACCTCAACAGGAAGTCATTAAAGTCAAGGTAGTCTACTCTGATCTTCATGATTATAACGGGACCGGGGAGGTCATCTCACTGGAATTGGATCGGAAGATTGCTGAATCCAATGCGATCTTTGGACAGCTTGAGTTCAAAATACCCGCAGGGAAACCTTTTGAGTTACATCTTCCCGATACCGTTTACAATATGGAAGTAGTCCGAGATCGTATGATATCAGGATCACCTATTTACTACAATCGCCCTTCAATGTACATTTACTTTGATTACAAGGGTTTGAAGGACATTACATTCTCCGTTTCGGTGATCATTGACGGTGAAAGCTTAGGAACCTTCACTGTAGTCGATTTCCCCTCAGATACGGTCTATATCGAAGGTCAGATGCATCGATACTATAAGAGGTATGAATTAGGTAGTCTACGTCCAAGGATTCAACTGCAACGCCTGGATCAGTTCGGCAATCACGATCCAACCTATGATGAACGGCTCATTGATGATATGGTACCCAAGGACAATACTCTGGTCATCAAATTGGAGAACTATCCCTTTCAGAAAAATATTCTGGAGCCGGTCAAGAATTTTGTTTACTATTCGGGAAGAGATTTTGGAAGTTATGTTTCAGCTTACAAGCTCTTCGACCAGGAAGGCAAAAGGGACAACCGCAACGATTGTTTTATCCTGGGCTCCATGATCGCCCGTGCTATGGAAGAATATGGTGACACGCATCCGGCTGAAAGAGCTGCTGCCTACGCGTGCGCTTTCGATATTTGGACCTGGTTATTAGAGGATACAGACGCGAGAATTAGAAATGTAACCATGTCTGTATATAAAAAGGTGAATCTCACCAAGGATGACGCTATTCTCTTTGCGACCCTTCGCGCCGGAATCCTCTCTTTTAAGTTAAAATTCTGGCAATGCCTGCCGAGGTCAGAAGAAACCTATTCAGTACCTGGGGACCGGAAATCGATCGAGAAGCTTTGGAAGAAGTTTGGCAAATTTGAAGAGAATTTCCCGTCTCAGATACAATTTACTCAAAAGATCCAGAAAAAATATACCAAAGAATTGGAGAAGCTTAAAACGCAACTCGACAAACTGTACCAGGAGGTGAACCGAGAAGCGGACTTGATCCCCTTACGCATGAGGATTATAAAATTCGATGAAAGGCAGGGTGTTGCCCTGCCTGATAGGTACATGTTCGATCAATTACTGGTCAACATTGGCGATAGAGATCCGAATGAAAGGAGTGCCGAAAGGTTTTTAATCAGCAGGGAAACGTCCCGAGGTTTCAGACATCCTTCGTTAGAGGTTATGAACCAGTTTGTCAACGTTTACCAAAGTATAATTCCTACTCTTTATTACGGAGAAAACAGACTCGATGAGCACCCTAAAACATCCACAATCGCCGAACTGAATAACCAGGCAATGCAGATTACCTCAAACACCAAACAACCTCTTGAATTCTGTCAACCGGAAAATAATCTGGATGAAATGATAACAGCGATTCAGGGCTGGTATATATTAACCGAGAAAGAAAAAAAATCCATCGGCAAGTTCGAAAAGAAACTAACCAAGCTAAAAAATAAAATAGTTGCCGCTGATCTCTCTGAAGAGAAATCCCGGAATAACTTTCGATCAAAGTTGGAAAAACTAGCCGAAGAATATCTAAAAACTCTGGTAGCCCGGATGCACAGGAAAGTGGAATTAATACGTTTGCAGCACGAACTCGAACAACTTTTAGAAAAAATAGGATAAGGAGCTTTGAGGGCTATCAGAGGAGGATTGCGATTATTACAGAGGAATAGTCAGGGTAAATGTTAACCCTTGCAATAGTGTTGATCTCAACAACTACCTTACAAAAGGGCAAAAGGAGGAGAAGTGATGAAGCAAGCGAGTCTTAAGCTTTGGTTACTACAATGTTTGATCCTATTACTATCAGGATTTTCAGGGTCTGCTTTTGCACAGAACACCGAGAAATCGCTAAGAATCGGTAAGGAATACTTTGATCAGAAATTGTTTCCTGAAGCGCTTGCTTACTTTATGGCAGCGAGGGATGGGGGGTACACAGGCTCGGATAACATATCTAAGATGGTTGGATTATGTTATATAGAATTGGGTGAATTCGAACAGGCTAGGATTGAATTGCTAGAAGCGCGAAAGCAGAATCCGACGGATATGTACATTCCCTATAAACTGGCTTTGGTTCTTGTAGAGTTGAGTTTGAGGAATCACAGGGAAGCGGTTAGCATGGTGGAGATAACCGGAAATACCACACGGAAATTTGAGGTGCTCGATCTTCTGGAAGATAAATATCAGAACTTGAAAGCGCAGTTGGCAGAAATGGTTGTGCAACCTGAAACAGATATTTTTCTCGACCATGAGTTTGTTGAACAACAACTTGATAAAATTGATGCTGCAAAAGACTATCTTAATTCCAAAGATCGCGAATACCAAGACCGGGAATACCAAGACCTGGTAAGTCAGGATATTTATAATAGCGTTCAGAATAACAGATCCCTCATTTTAAAAGTCTGCAGCAACAAAAAGAGGGGGGATTCGTTCTTGCACCGAGCAGAGGCGGCTTGGTCTGATGCCACTAACGAACCTAACTTCAATTCTATTAAAAGCAGTGCATTGGAAGCGAAAAGGGCTTATAAGCAAACAAATCCGATAGTCTATAACCGTTTGTACGATGTTTATTATAATACCAGTACAACCTTTCAGGAATATCGAAGTGCTTTGACGAAAAAGTCTGATGATATTAGCAAAGCAGAAGAACTCATCGCTCTCGCAGATCAGAACGCAATCCGAGTCGAAGGTTTCAGCAACCAATTCCGGAAATATGAGTATCAGGTTCTTTCAGGAAGGCAAGTCTTCTCCAGGAAGACTATCGACAAAGTTAAAGCAGAGCATCAGATATACACTGATCTTCAACGAGAGCTCGGCGCTATCTTGATGGAAGAAGAGGAACTGCAACCCTACTGGAAGCTGAAATACACGACACTCAAGAGAAAAGTTGATCAATGGAAGAAGGCGTACAGCGGCTTGGCTAAAGTCCAATCCTACCTTGAGCCAAGCAGTAAACCTGATAAAGATTTTTTCTCCACAATTTATCGGGATTTAGCCGCGGGATATTACATAAATGCCTTTGAAGACTCAGATCGACTTATATATCTTTTTCAAAAGAACTACTGGTTCTGGGAAGGTGCGGAGACGATTTTCCAAAGCCGGCCAAATTTTAAGATTTATATCAACAAGATGGAAGAAAACTCGCAAGCAGGACGTAACAACATTCTCTTCTTTCATAAATCAATTGAAGAGAAAGCCGGTGAAAGGTTTTATGAGACTTTCACTGACAGGAGTAATTATTCACAGAAAAAGTGGTTAGCTGAGACAGCGTTTGCCTATAGCACACACAAGGAATATTTCAGTCTAGACGATGTACAATTGAAAGAGATATATGAGGTATATAAAAATCAGGTTCCGCCCCCTTTTTCTGATGTATATGACGGCATCAAGGAAGTTCTCCATGGTGCATCACTCTATTGCTGCCTGGCAGGCTTTGAAAAGCTGGTATGGCCCGATGATTATTACCTAGAGGCGAAAAATAAGTATACTCGCGCTGGGGTATTCTTCGCGGGGTATCTGCTTGCGGGTGGATTATACAACCTGTTGGAGCGCAAGGCTCAATTCAGGCAATACGAATATCGGGAAAATTCACTGGTGACCTGGACCAGTTTTGGAGTCGCATTAGCGTGCGCGGGAACTTATGGTTATATGGCTTTTCTGGATGATTACTCTGATTACCCAAAAATTGAAAACCGCCTGGAGGTGGAAAAGAATATATTACTCGGTCTCTCGGCGATATTTGTGCTTCACGCCGGTTATAGATTGATCCTCTGGAATCCGGAAACGGAAACGCTATTTGCCAATGATCAAAGAGTACCAAACAGAGGTAAACTGGCATTACCCAAATTTAAACCCCAATGGGGCATCGTACCAATCCAAAACGGAGTAGGATTACGTTTTAGCGTCGATTTTTAAGCGTTTCAAGAGTTCAGAATCACTCTGAAACAATCTGCCCCATTTCATATGGACAAACAGCGATAACGAGAAGATCCAGACAGCAAGCAGTGCGGTCCGAACCATTGTGTACCATGGCGAGTGTAAGGACATGTTTTCAGATAAATAGGAGGCTATAATGAAAATCACTACATGCTTTTCACTGGTGCTTTTAATTACCTTCACAGTAGCATCAAACGTGCAATCTCAATCCAATGTGCGCGTGGTCAACAGTATCTACATTGGTGCTTTAGATCATTCCCCTGTTACGGTCTATGGGGTAGTTACTCACTACAGCAGCGCACCGATGGGGGCCAACATGAGGGCTTATATCTTGCGGGATAACTGGACAGATACTGTTAAAGTTGTGACCAGGGATTCTTATCCTGAAATCAGCAAGGAGTTTAAGGTAGAAGGGGTCGTTTCTGTTGATGAGATGACCGGTGAACGCTGGATTGTGGAAGTGTCACGAGAACTCATTTCCGAGAGTGACGAGCGTAAGTACCGCGCCTCATTCGATGATATTGAAAAAGTGCATGCCGAAGTATTAAAACAATGCAATACCGCCAAGAAGTATCAACATCTTGATGATTTTGAAGACGTTGCGATTTCACTACGGGATGTAATTAGGAAGTGGAATGACGTTCTTACATTGGGGAATCGATTGGATCCTAAACCGGCTACAGGTCACATCGCCCAGGCCAAAGTAAAAGAGGCTGAATCTTACCTCCAGGAAATTGAATCCCAGCTTAATTATTGGCGCCTCTTTGAAGAGACTGAAAAACTACACTCTACGGTAACTGATTTCCAAGATTGGAAGGAAGTTACAGCAAAATGGAATGAGGTTGTCCGTCTAGGGGAAGAAATCAAACCTTCACCGGAAAACCTGCACATCGCCAAGGCGAAGCTTAAAGAAGCACAATCCCATTCAGAGAAGGATATTGAGTACCAGCGTAGCTTTGCGGATGCAGAAGTGCTGCATGCGGCCGCACGTAGTCGCGGGGATTGGGAAAAAGTAGTGGCCAAATGGAAGGAGGTCATGGTATTGGGAAATCAACTTGATTCACCCCCGCACAATTTGAGCAACGCCTCTGCCAAGCTTGGAGAAGCTGGTAAAAAGATTGAAACCAACTGGCTGCTGATTTTACTGATCGGTGCATTGATCATCGTATTAGCGGTCTTGATCTTTGTTCTGATCCGAGAACGAATGAAATTGAGTGCCACTGACGAAGAGTCGGTTATCACCGCCTTCGATAAAACGCAAAAGATCAGAGTTCCCCTACCGACGAAAGAGGCCATTGAAAACGAAACCGTCAAACTGATGCCTGGCCGCTTTGAGGTAGAGGGTGGTCAAGAGATTAAGGAGATTCCCATCTTTCGCCCGCGTGGGATTCAGGATCACAAACTGGAGTATACCTTTGGGCGACTTAAAGGTTCCGTCATGTCTCACATTCAACTCGAGGATCAAACGGTATCTAAACGGCAGGCTCGGATGAAATACAATAAGGGGAAATACACCCTCATTAACATCCCTGATCCAAATGATCCAGACCGCAATGCAACGATTTTCAACGACGTAGAGATGAAAGTCAACGAGGAGCGAGAGTTAAATGAAGGAGACAGAATTAAGATGGGAAACGTCAGTTTGATTTATAGGGAGCGTTAATCTGATCAATGGAGATACGAAGTTACGGATTCAGCACAGCGGGACGCAGACCGGAGAATGAGGATGCTTATCTTCATAAGGTTTTTAAACGTTCTCGGGGCTGCCTCCACGCTGTTGTTGCTATTTGCGATGGAATGGGTGGTCAGAGCGGAGGCAGTATAGCCAGCCGCCTGGCTATCGATGAAATTGACAAGGCCGTGAAGTCTCCTCCCCTAAATAACAAAGCCATCCGCAGTTGGATTACACATACAACTGAATCAATTCAAAAGCGCTTAATTGCTTACTGTGTGACACACCCGGAGCTGTCAGATATGGGAACTACTCTGGTCTTGGCTGCGGTGTCTGAAGAATCCGTCTGGATCGCAAATATTGGTGATAGCAGAGCCTACCAAATCGATGAGTTAAGCACCACCCAACTGACGGTTGATCACACCGCGATTCAGGACGGGATTGATCGGGGCATTTACACACTCGAGAATGTTAGTTCCAGTGCCGAATTACGCAGTCTCGCTACCGCGCTGGTGAGGAATCTGGGCGAGGGGGGTAATTCTCAACCCGACATCATCGAAATCCCTCTTTCCTATTCCCAGGTTTATCTACTTTGCAGCGATGGACTGGTTGGAAGTATGGTCAATCCACTGGTTTTCGACCATGATATGGAAAATCACATTTTCGGCACCACCGATCTCGAAACAGCTACTGATAACCTGATTAGCATTGCCTATCAAAGAGGCTCTACTGACAATATCACGATAGTTTTAATTGAGATCGGTAATCTCCCGCGTAGAAGCATTTTATTGCCCGATGAGACGGACATTGATGTAATGCGCTCAAGGGACTTCACAACAGTTATCCCTGCAAAAAGACGTTTAAAAAGGAGATCCAACACCTTTCTGATCCTCAATCTAATTGTGGCGGTAATATTAATCGCTGCCATAGTTATTGTTATAGATCGCGAAAATATTTTTCCTCAGCGAGAGCCGGCGAATGACATGCTTGCCACTGAATCGCCGGTAAGCGCTGATACAGGAACTGACGGAATCCTGATCAGTAAGACAGAATCTACCCATGATGAAGAACCTGATAGAGTAGATGGCGCAGAACTGTCTTCGGCGGTTAAACCGAGCGAGGCTGATAACCTCAATAGTGTCGAAAGCGCTCAGGATACTATCGTTTTCAAACTTGGAGATGCCTGGCCCGGAAGCACAAATGTGATTCTACTTGTGACCCGAATACCGATCGGTACTTCGAATTTGTCAGATGCTCAATGGGAACTGCAATTGATCGTACGTATGGGAGATAAAGAATACCAGAGCAATATTGAGAAAATAAATACAACCGAGTAAAACATATCAACCTGGCTGTTGATATCCTTTAATTTCAGCTTTCCATTGCGAAGTCAACAACCAAGATCGTGAGGACGTAGCGATGTACGTGAATACTCTCTTAGTCGTTATCCTGGTACTATTGCTCCTAGTAGTGTTAGCGATAATGGGAACCATTTTATTTCGGCGACGAAGGGAAGATGATGTAAGCACCGATATTGGCACTTACCGAAATGTCAGGCCGCTCCTAGGTAAAAATGGAAAGCCCAAGGTAGGTGGTATGTGCGCAATATACTACGCTTATAACACCAAAGAAGAACGTGAATGCATACTCAAAATTCTACATAAAGAACGACTCGCGGAAACTGAAATTATAAATAAATTCAATCGCGAAGCTGAAATCCTCAAGGCGATCAAGGGCGATTATCCCGAGTCACCCATCGTTAAAATTTACCAAGCCGACGACCTGCATATGGGTGTCATAGACATCCCCTTTATCGAGCTGGAGTACGTTCAAGGCAATACCGATTTATCGGACTATCTGGAGAAGAAGAAAAAACCCGAGCAATCGGTTGCCACCACGATTATAGCACAGGTTTGCCAAGCTTTGGAGGCAGCTCATAAGAAAGGAGTGATTCATCGCGATCTAAAACCAAAAAATATATTATTCCGGGACGGGGACTATATGCAAGTCGTCGTTTGCGATTTCGGGGTTGCGAAGGAATTGTCATCGAACAGCACAACTATCGGTGCTTACGGCACTTTTCCCTACATGTCTCCAGAACATCACTCAGGTGATTGTCCTACTCCCCAAATGGATATTTATTCGCTTGGATTGATATGGTTTGAAATGCTTACCGGGGAAAGTCTTTTCAAAGGGAAAACCGATGCGGAAATCTTGCAGAAAAAGATGAACGAGGATCCGGAGCGGAAGATTCAAGCAAAGCTACAGGAAAAATACCACCGTATTATTTCTTCCATGCTACGGAAAGATCCAAACCAACGAGCGACGTTAGAGGAGGTCCAGCAGTTCTTGGAGGACGAGGGATACAAACCACGGTTAGGGCAAAGACCGGAAACTTCAAGCGGTAAAATCCCACCTGTTGTCGATCCAGGTGAGGAGAGTAAATCTAAGAAGCTATCTTCAGCTACCATAGTATTGATAGTTCTAGCGCTTATTCTGCTTGTAAGCATAATAACTATTATCATGCAAGTCATACCCGCACCTCCCTCCCCTCAGGTTCAAGTCGCTTCGAGCTCAAAAGATCTAATAGATCGTTATGAACAACTTGTAAAAAATGCCAGCCGTTTGATAAAGTCAAAAAATTATGAAGATTGGGAGAAAGCTGTCACTAAGTACGATGAGGCTATCATTTTATCTGATAGCCTGAAGAAAAGACCCAGGGATTTAACTGAAATTATCGAAATCAGACAGAGTCTGCTGAGCCAACTTAGGGTGTACAGACAGTACCAGGAAATCGTCTCACGGGCGGAAGATTTCGAGCAATCGCTAGAGCTTCTGGACTGGGAGCAGGCAGTAGTACTGTGTGACGAAGCACTGAATTTTGCCACTCAAATGGATCCAGCACCTTCCGATTATTCCAAGGTGGAAGATTTAAAGCAGAAGTTAGAGACCCGCATTATATCCTATCACGCGTTCGAACATTTTATTGAGGAGGCCAAATCTCTACAAATGTCGCCTAATCCAAAGAACTGGTCGCTGGCTATTGTAAAGTTGGATAGCGCTATCCAAACCGCGAAAGAGATGAAAGTCAGCTTTTCTGAGTACGCTTACCTGGAAGAGTTGAAAGAGAAAGTAGAAATACAAATCAGCCGGTTTGAGGAATACACAAAGCTTGTCGAGGAAGCGCAGCACTGGCGTGAATCAAAAGACGTCGAAGTTTGGAAGGCGGCCGCGCAAGAATTCACCTCCGCGATCGATATCGCCCACCAGATGAATCCCATGCCACCGAACTTATCGGAAATTCTGATCCTGAAGCAAGTAGTAGAAATACAGATTGCCAATTATCAGTTATATACAGAACTGGTGGCAGAAGCTAAACCGCTTCGCAACTCGACCGATCCGGATGATTGGGAAGTTGCCAGGACAAAAGTGGATTCTGCACTCACTATCGCGAACAAAATGAATCCCCAACCGACCGACCTCGCCCAAACCAGTGCGCTGAAAGAACATCTCGACACTCAGATTGTGAGATACTGGAAGTACAAGCGCCTTTACGACGAAGCCATACCACTGGCACGTGCGGAAGATCCACTGAGCTGGCAAAAGGCTGTGGATAAATTAACCGAGGCAATTGGAACCGCAGAGAGAATGGATCCTATACCCACAGACCTGCAAAACGCTAAGGATCTAAAAGATGAAGTTGTTCACAAGATCCAGGAGAATGAACGCCTCAAGCAGGAATATGAGACAACCTTCAGCAGAGCTAAACAGCTTCTGAAAGCCGCTCGTTATGATGAAGCTATTGCAGCTTTTAAATCTGCCATTGCAACAGGGGAAAAAGTAAAACCCCTTCCAACCAGTCTCTCAAAAGCCAGGCAACAGCGTACCCATGCTATCGCGCAACTCGAGTTGTTTAGTCTCTTCAAGCAGGAATATAACAAAGCTCAAGAACTGTTTTCAGTAAAAAACTACGAAGAAGCCTATAAAAAATGGGGTGAAGTTATTGAGCTTGGGAAGCAAATCGATAAGAAACCAGCGAACTATCCGGATGCTCTGAATTACCGCGAAGAATCCTACCAGTGGATGAAAGCAGGTATTAAAAGAACCTTTTCTGGGATGGAGTTTGTCTGGGTGCCTTCTGTCAGTCTTGAAATGGGATACGAATCAAACGTGAAGGGTTTGAATCTGGATGAAAGGCCGAAACATCAAGTTAAATTTACTAGAATGATATGGATGGGAAACCACGAAATTACACAGTCAAAATGGATTGAAGTCATGGGATCGAATCCCTCATTTTTCCAGGGGAATCAGCAGAATCCGGTTGAAAATGTGTCCCAAGAGGAGATCCAGCACTTTCTTATAAAGCTGAACGGTTTAGATCCGAACAATACTTATCGCCTTCCTACAGAAGCCGAATGGGAACATGCCTGCAAAGCCGGAAACAATACGCGGTTCTCCTTTGGAGATAATCCCGCTATGTTAGGTGATTATGCTTGGTATGGTGCTAATGCGGGAAGGACAACTCATCCTGTCGCCCAAAAACAACCTAACGGCTGGAACCTCTACGATATGCACGGTAATGTCCAGGAATGGTGTCAGGATTGGTACGACTATTACCCATCGTCGCAGGTCACCGATCCCAAAGGACCGATGTTTGGCCAGGAGAAGATCGTCCGCGGCGGCAGTTACGAAACCACAGATCCCAAGTACTTGACCTGCACGAAACGAACCAGACGAATTCAAAGCGCCAGGGAATCGATCACTGGATTCCGTCTCGTCTGCGTGCCCAAGTAGCGCAAATGCCCTTTCCAATAATAATAAAATAACCACGACCTATTTGAAATACGAAGTTTAATAACCTAACAAACTAACCAGATTTGATAAATATCTAAAGATAGCTATATCCCGCATCTGCAGGGAAGATATGATTTGCTTTGTTAGTTTGTACACACGGTTTACTATCCTCACTCACGAGATATAGCTCCGTTCTGGAGTCTAATATATCATCACCTTTACACGGTATCTCTGAAAGTACACGACAATAATCCTGCATCTCCGATTTAAATCGGAGATCTACTGTAATCCTCGTTCTAAAAGATACTGATGAAAAATTATCGCTCTTATGTAGTGTGGAGCACGATCGAACTCAACGTACGGTATGGCTCAGAAAGATTTTTCTTATAACGGTTAATCTGAAGCTTACCAATAAAAGGAGATTCAAGATGAGATCACAGAGCGGTTCAAACTCTATGCTTTTATATATCGTGCTGGGATTGGAGGTGGGGATTGTAGCCCTTGCTGTAAAATACCTACTTCCTGAAGACAACTACTTTTATAGTTTCTTAATCCGGGCATGGCCTATTCAATTACTAAATACATGGCTTTTTTCAATCGCTATCCTATTCTGGTTCCAACGCTATTCCTTGTTCAGAAAAGAGGAAAAGGCTTTTGAAAAGGTCAAATTACCGGAGTACTTGATTTCCCATGAGGATGCCAGCAAGATCATCAGATCTATGCCAACAGAGCACGGTAGAAGCCTGACATTGAGGCGTATTCGGGAACTCCTGCAGGCTTTCATTTACCGCGAAGACATCATCCGGCTCAATGAGGAGCTCTCCCAGCGCGACATGGCTGAGGTAGAACGGGGACATTTAATCTTGAATAGCCTTCGTAGTATAGTCCCCGTTATCGGTTTTCTCGGCACTGTTATAGGATTGTCAACGGGTATGCTCAAGTTTCCGGAAGTTACTGATATATTCGCACTTCGCGCTGCTCTGAAAGGATTTGCTGCCTCAATGAGTTTTGCATTTGACACAACACTGTTGGCTCTGGGTTATACAGTGGCCCTTATCCTAATGACTTCTTTCTTGCGACATCGCGAAGAACTGCTTGTCAGCCGAGTCGATGAGAGAGCGCGGGTGCTCGTCGGACAGATAAAGGCGGACGGTAGTCCGCAACCGTTTCCAGCAGATGCTCACGCGAGACCAGCTCCGGCGGACGTTGAAAACACTTTATCCGGAATTCAGGCAGAATTATCCTCTACCATAACTGGAGTCTTCGAAAAAATACACGATCAAAACCACCAGTTAATTGAGGGAATCGAGAAATCGGTTTCGAGACTGAGTTTATCTATCGATAAATTAACCAAGAACCAAAACACCAAAACTACACAATCGCGTAGGTCACAGAATAACAAATCCAAAAATTCTGGAGATAGGAAGTGAGGAATCGGGAAGGCAACATTGAAATATTGCTACTTTTATGTTGCATTGTTGGCGTGGTGGCATTCTTCGCTCTGAGTTTAGCTGTAACCAGCGCATATATTGAATCACCGGAAGAATCGGATCGCGCCATAACAGTTGCATTACAGTTGCTGAAAGAGCGCTCCGACAAAGAGGCACAACTTGAAGAATTCGAGAAGCTTAAAGATAATATCTTCAATATATTAGAAAGGAAGAGGGCAGAGTTTGAGTCTCTTCACCCTGACTCGGAAAGTGTCGCAGAAAACAGAGAATACCAGAAACAATCGGAAGTCAGCCGTTTGGATGCAGAATATGACTTCTTGATCCAACAGATCGCCAAACTGAAACGGGAGCTTGAGCATCTCCAGGATCTTCCCGACCCAGATGAAGTGATCAACAAACAGGTGGAGATAGAGAAACTGCGCGAAGAACTTGAAAAACTGAAGCGTGATCTTAATGAATTGAATCGGACTGTATCCAAGCATCCGGTTAATCAGCAACAATTAAAGGGTAAACAAAAGGAATTGGATAGATTGCGGGATAAACATAAAAGACTGCACCAAGAAATTGATAGACTGATACAGGCCATACTTGATGCAGGCGTTGACCCCGGTAGTCTTGCAGAAAAAGAAGATCAGTTGATTCAACTCAAACAGGAGCTCCAAGATTACATAGATCTTATTGCGGAATTATCTAAGCAGCTTTCCCCTGAGCACGGCAAGGCAATAGGAGATTCCTTACAACTGACGCAGTCAGACCTCGAGGAAGAATTAGCGCGGCTCAAGAATTTGAAGGCGGCTCTTCAGGAGGAAATTGACATTTTGAGAATACAGTCGAGAACCGGCGGGGGAACCGCCTACCAGAATCCACTTTATATAGATTGTCAACGGGAAGCTATCATTACGTACCCCGCAGGGCGGCTGATTTCCTCGTCACAGTTTGCGGAAAAGAGCTTTTGGAAAAACCTCTGTCACGACTATGACTTTGTGGTCCTTTTCGTGCGGCCGGAAGGAGTTGAAACATTTGAAGCGGTGCACGATGGGGTTACAGAGATTACATCTGAATATTGTACGGAACCTCTCGCAAAAAAGCAGAAGTTAGACTTCTTAAAAAGGAGCACACCTTGAAGGAAGAAACTTCCGTATTAGATATATTTCAGGATCCCCTGCTGACCATTATTGCCCTGATTCTACTGGGAACGATCTGGGTTATCATTCCCACAACAGGAACAAAATCCACAGATGTGGACGGACTGGTGCAGTCTGAGGAGGACAGAGAGCGATTCAGAGGAGATATCGCTAACATAGAAAGCACGATACGTAACCTGGAGAATGAGATCAGGACGTTTGAAATGAATCTGCAAATTTTGGAAGCGGAAGTCAAAGTCACAGCAGCAAGCCAGGAAGCTGAAAAAGAGGTTGCAGATAGGCTTGAAGGAGAGAAGCGAAGATTATACTATGTAGTGCAAAGTAAAATCGCTGAACTGAATCGCTTGAAGATAGAGCTGGAGAAAGCGGTTAAAGATGCGGATAAAACAGAATTACTGGAAGAATTGGATCAAAAGATCACGAATTTAGAAAGAGAAATAGAGAGGCTACGAAGGGTGTTGGAGACAACACAGGCGCGAATTCGAGATGACGAACAGCTGAATTCCATAGATCGTGAAACAACCAAATTACGAGATGATATCAACCGGTTGAAGTCAGAACTGCAAGAGAAGAAAACAGAAGCACAGAGTGCCGACCAAGCTCGGGAGCTCGGTAATCGCATAACCGAATTAGAAGAGACTATCACGCAGAAGGAGGTGCTACTGGAAAGCATCGAAGAGGAAATTGCCCAGAATGATTCTCTGCTGCAACAGCAATTAAGCGAGCAGGTAAACCATACTACTCTGTTGGAGCGTGAGATAAGCCTTTATAAAGAAGACACCGATAATATTGCCGCCGAAAAGGACGAACTAAAAACGAAGTTAAAGGACCTGACTAACAAGCTCAATCCTGACGATCCCGATGCCGTTGAGGGTAAGAAGCTGATTGGTTTTGAGGCGGTTAATAACAAGCTTTATCGCGTTAATGAAAATAACTATGAATATCGAAATCTGAATGATCATTTCCAGCAACTCACAAAAAAGCCTCATGTAAAAGGTGACTCATTTGATGAATTAGATAATCCCGATTGTGTCTTCAGACAGGAGCTTAATAAGCTGAATCCCAATGAGCACTGGCTGAAGTTCATCGTCAGAAAAAACTCTTTTGATCTTTATATTAAAGCGCGGGATATCGCCTGGAAAAAGAAATTTGTCGTGGGCTGGTGGCCAAACGATGATCCACTTATGGCCGGTCCTGGAGGTGGTGGTAGAGGCAGAACAGGCGGGGGGTAATTGTGGCTACGGATCGATATGGATTCAGAGCCAGAGGTAATTATTAGCGGAAATTCGAACTCATCCAGAATAGAATATACTAGAAGGTATCACATCAGATCATAGTAGCAGACTGTACAAATAAACAATATGACCTTTTCCAATTAGGAGGGCAGAAAAATGAAAAGCCACACTTACACCGATTTGATAAAACGCACTCGTCTCAGCTATGCAATGGTGACCATTTTCCTCATCCTCACCACGACAGTCTGTGCAGGAAAACAAGTCACCTTCTACGTTACCGATTTCGGTATTGGAGACTGGAATGCTAATCTAAATACAGGCAGTGATTTTTCGAATAAGCCGGGTGTCTATCCTAATATGCCCAGTGAAGGGCAGATATTGGTCGTGATGCCGCCGGATGAAGAATTTAACATGTCTGATGAAGAATTGATCCAGAACATATATGAAACCATTACTGAGGGCGTCACTGAGGGACAGGCGACCGGTGTTGAAGGATTCGAAGTACAATTAGTACAGAATATCAACCTTGCTGGTTATGGCAATAAAAAAAGACAAGCGATGGTCGCACGCTTCGGTAGATGTGCTTATGCAGCGATCGGAAGAGTCATCAAGTCCTTGGCAGGCGAGGGCGTTGACACTGCCCTCTATGCCATCTTAGGGAGCAACGGCACAGTTGTCTTTTCGAAATGCTCTGACGTCTGGAAATTTTACAAAGAACATATTGTCGGCGTTTTTATGTATGACGGGCGTGCCTTAAAGAAAGATGCCATAAAAGCCGTCCAAGAAGTCGGGGCGGACAAAGTAACGATTTTTAACACCGCAGGGGATGCACCTGCAGGGTGGTTTATCAAAGAATCCATAGGCAATCTCGAAGTTGTCAAGAAGTTGAAGGAACTATTCCCAAACCTGACCTGTATCTGGCTTGATCCGTTGGAGAGATTGGATTACTTTAAAAGTGGTCATATTGCCGGGATGAAAGGTTATTACGAAAGATTCCTGGCGAAGGAGTGGACAGGGAGCCGTTTCATGACCCCGAGAGAAGTGAGAGGGTGTAACCTTTTGCCAGTGTTTATGAAAGTCAATGGAATTACCATATGGCTGGGACCAGGAGATTTAAAGGAATCCAGGGCATTTGGAGAGTATATCATTCTCGAACTTAAAGACACCTGGTATGGAGTACATAAAATTGGCAAACAAGAAACGATACTCGTCTTTGACGGCACTCAAAAACCGGCAGAAAAAGTGGTCACTGAGGTAGTGAGAAAAGCCAGAGAGATTAACCTGGTGGAAGGTTCGGTTATTGTCATCGGTGGGGATTCGAATGATCCGGAAGTTCAAGAGGTCAAAAGGGAATTAGAGGAAGCCGGATATATTATCGAGGTCGTTGAATGCGGAGGATTATCCAAAGAGGAAGCATTGACGAAAGTTGCAGAGCGCGCTTACCAGGTGGGAGCTCATCTTGCCGCTCTGGTTGGTAAAGGCATAGAGACGGAAAAGAAAAAATCCGGCATTGTAGAAGATAGGGGGAAAGTTGGAGATACCCTTTATAAAGCCGTAATCCCCTCACCCCCACCCCCGCAGCCCATTCCCACCGCCCTCGATCCCGATCGGATCGGAAACTATATTCTCAAAGAAAAATGGAAAAAGGTGGCGAAAACCTACGATGATATCGATCCAAATTCACCTTATCCGGTGTTGCGTATGATCAAAGGGCACGCCTGCCTGGCTTTGAACCGCAACAACGAATCGCTGGCGCTGTTTTTGAGCGTTTACCTGGAACGGGATCTTCTTGAATGGGAGAAATGGGCTGAAGCCTACGCCCGGAAACATCCACAGGAACCGATCACTCACTACTTCAAAGGTGACGCCAAAGCTCGTCTGGAAAAATGGGATGAAGCGCAGGAAGCGTTCGATCAGGCATTGGCGCTGGATGATAAACATGTATTAGCGCTGAACGCGCTAGGTGTTGTGTATGCAGTCCAGAAAGAACTGGGTCTAGCACGATATTATTTGGAAAAAGCCATTGATGTTTTACCTAATTTCGCTGACCCATACTCAAATTTGGGATTCAGGTTCATCCAAATGAAAGACGGCGCAGAGGGTGCATTGGATGCTTTCAATAAAGCATTGGAGTACTCAGGAAATTTCTCTCTTGCAGTTCACGGTAAAGGTTGCATTGAGATCTTGACCGATCGGGCTAAAGCCATAGAGGATCTAAATCTTGCCTTAGAAGAATTACCAGAAGCCAGCATGCTTTTTGGATTGAATCAATTAAATATCGAGGCATATATGAGCGGTCTTGAGCTCGAAGAGATGGCTGCCCTTTTAACAGCAGATGAAGATGCTGGAACTTACTTTGGATTGGACTATACTGGTGCTACGAAAGCATGGGATAATTATGTACTAAGTCCGAATCAGACGAACTACAATAATTTTTGTAATAAATCTAATACTCTCTCTGCGTCGGATTTTAATCAGCTATGGGATAACAATATTACCCCGGATTTGACAAAGAGTTCCTCACTCACCGGCATGACAAGTAATTTCAATGATGTAGTTAACGACTGGAATCGAACAGGGGCAGGTGCTTGGATCAATGGGATTGGCGCTGGATTGGCAGGTTTAGGTGCTGCTGCAACGTTTGGAGCTGGAGTTGCGTCGGGTGGAAATCCTTTGGCAATTGGTGGTACAGCGGCCGGTACCGCTGCTATAACTGGCGCAGTGACAAACAATATGAACAGTTGGAAAGATTATAATCTCGATTTTAGCAATAAAATTGATCAGAACTTAACTAGTCTTCCCACTTATAGTCCGGGAGGAGTCGCCATAGATTTTAGTGGGAGCATATCAGATAAGGGGGACTGGCCTTTCCAGCCATTCTATGGATTGATGTATTCTTCGAGATAGCTAATATCTGCTTTGAAAATAAAGGAGAGAAAAATGAGACAAAGAATAAAACTGATCTTTTCAATTATCCTCCTCCTGATTTCCGTTCAGACTGCACTTGCCAACTCGTTCATAGCGTACTCTCTCAATACTGCGGAAAAGCGTTACATTTCTACTGGTCATTCGGAAATAGAAGTAATGGAAATCGGTGGAATAACGCACCCTATAGGGATGGTCTACGATAACGAGAATAATGATGTTATTATCGTGGGTAGTGTGGTGGAAGGCGAACAGAAAATTACTCTGGATGATTTTGTGGTCGCTCTGCGTGCGATTCTGGTTCATAAAACATGTCCTGAGGTAAGCATAGATAAAACACCGGAAAGCATGAAAACAAAAATGCAAAAAGTCCGTTTTGAAGGCGGTATCGCTCATACAAAGTTTGGAAAGGATCTCCTCGATGCCGACATTCTCCTGAAAAATATTGGACTAGGCAAGGTCCATGCTGATATATGGGGAATTAAATCTTATTTTGATATGTACGCAAATAACTGGAGGGAAACAGGTCAGGAGAATAGTGTTGAGAGTCGATTCTGGTTTGTGCCTTCAAAAGAATCGAATGTTACTACGCATCAGGGGGTAGCAGTAGTAAAGGAGCTAAAAATTCAAGCAAAAACTGAAGTAATGAGTGTGAACACTGTCGGAAACCGTTTAAGTGATCCAATCGGCGACCAATTTGCTGCTGCTCTAACGGCGAATTATAGTGATATCAGTGTTCAATATCAACAACTTAAACGGCTTAGTGCACTATTCAAGCTAGTAGGAATAGCTGAAGGTGTTCAAAATCTATTGAGCCAAGATCCATCATTTAAACCTAGCTTAGATTATTGGTTACAAAAGTATGAAACAAAAATAATTGAAACACCGAATACATTCCCACTTCTACAAACTGAAGCTCAATTAGAACGTCACAATATTTCGAAAAAACAAATCCTAAATGGTGGAATCAGACTCAGGGTTTTAAAATCTGATTTGCTGGATGGTTCAGTAACAGCATTAAAAGAAATAGTCTTGCAATCAAGACCAGATGGGAACTCTCTAATCTGGGAAGTACCTTTAGAGGGGTGGCACGTACCTGGAATTACTGCAGAAAGCTCCTATAATCGAATGTATGATAAAGATAGCATTCTAGAAGAGGCTGAAAAAATCGGCTGTTCAATTGGGAGATATATCGTTTCAGTCAATAAACCATCAACTGTTTTAGATATCAGTAAAAACTATACCTCACCTACTACATCATATGGCCGATCAAATTTCAACTATTCGAGCACCCTGAATCCAATATCATACATTCCCGACATTGGTGGGGTTATGCTACAATCGACTGCTCAGATAGCGGGAGCGGGGAAGGCACAGGTCGATTTGAGCGACGGATTCTCGTTCGTCGTCGAGGGCGAAAATGCCCGGCTGGATCCCAAGACCTTCCGGAAATTCGTTACGGCGTTGTGGGCGACCTATTACACGAACCAGGATCCAGGGATATCAATTGACCCCATCGCCCCTGGTTCCGATAAGCATTTAGTCCGCTACATCGGGCGGGTCGTCAACACTGATCTGGGCCGAGTGATGCGCGACGCCGATTATATCATGAAAAAGTGGTCGGTGGGGACCGAACGAGCCGATGTTCCGGGATTCAAGAATCCGGATGATTACGCAGCAGAAGTGGGGAAATTGTACTACGGTGCCTGGAGTCGGTTCTGGTTCATCCCGGAGAACATGCGATTCAAGCGTGGAGGCAATTTACTGCTCTTCGATGAGGGCCGGATGACGGTCAAAACAGAATATATGTTTCAGGATGACAAAACTATGGGGGGCGATCCCTCCAATCAGAAATTCGCAGATTTCTTGACCGACCATTACCTGGAACTGGCTGAGAAATACCCCGTTTACGACGACCTGTTCGAATATGCCAAGATCGTCAGCCTGACAAAGTACCTGAAAGAGCAGGGTGTCCCATTGATGTGGTTCCTTTTAGCTCACAAAGATCTTGTCCTCACAGAAGACTCTCCCGGCACGGTGAAAGCGCTCGCCAAAGGTTCGGATTACTTCAAGGGCATTCAAATCGAAGGCGGGGTTGACCTCACTTCCGAGGGACAATATGTCTATGACGAGGCAGCCATGAAGGCCGTTGCAGAAGCCTGGGCGAGATCTCCGAAGGAGGAAGCTACGTCTGTATCTTATGATCGCAAGATTGTAGATACCGCACCGGAGAAGATGTGGTTCAATTTAGGTGAGAAGAGCTATAGTGTGGTTCCCCAGAATTCTCTAACTTCAGGCAAGGACCACCGCGGCATTCGCTATCAAACCGATCTGGCTCTGCGGGGTGAAGGATATCTGTTGACCGAACAATCGCTGGACAACCTCTACCACGAGATGCTCTATGACGAAACGATGAAACTGCTGAAATCGAACATGGATGCATTGGGATTGGAACCACCGTATAACGAGGAACAGCTTGAAATTCTCTCCGAAGGTTGTCGCGTCAAGGCCGAAGAGAAACTGGAAACCGTGGTGCAGGACCTGAGATCCATCGTGAACAAGGAATATAAAAATGCCCCGGCTTTTAAAGATGCTTTGAAGGTTCACCTGGGGACAGAACGAGCTGACGAGCTGAGCCCCCACCTGTTAAAGAAAGCTCATTATCAGACGAATCTTGAAATTGTACGGTACTTCAATCCGAAACAGAAAGGAGAAGGTGAGTTCGGTGAAGGGTGGCATCTCCTGATTCCTTACCGTGTTGAACGGGTAGGTGACGCTACCAGGGAATTACATGGCTCACTGGTTCCGGAGAGAATGGCAGTGGTCAATCTGCTAAGTGGTGATCGAGAGGTACTCACATTCGATAAGGACAAATACACCGTGATGGGTTGGGTACCCCAGGTGCTTGAGTCGAGTCAGGTAGTAGGTCTCTTCCTGATGACCGACGCCTCATACCGACTCGCCGACAAATTAGGCAATGAATTCTGGTTCGACCAGTCGGGTCTGATGACCGATATGATTCTCTCTGAAAACCATCATTATAAGTTCAGTTACGATCTGATTGAAGAATGTGGATCGAAGAGTGACTTGAATTCCTATGTACTCGAGCCGTTTGGATCAGAGCGCGTCGATTTTCTCAACGTTAATCTGTCAAAGAGGATCAAGTTGGTGAATCAAAAGACGGGAGAAAAGGAATTCTTCGTTTTCAACACCGATAAGTACGATTATGCCGGTTACGTCCCGACAAACGAGCTTAAGAGCGCCTACAAGATGATTGCCTTGATGTCCGATGCATCATATGTGCTGACCGATAAAAAAGAGACGAAACGGATCTACTTTGATGCAGCGGGTCGATTTGAAAAAATGGGAATTTGGGGGTTAAAATCCGTCAGTCATGGTATATATACCGCGGAATTCGATTATGACTTCCGTACGGATAAACCCACTATCCATGCGTTACGCGTCATGAAGGAGGGCCTGTGGGACCCTATTTATGTGAAGGAATACCAGTACAGCGAAGATGGAAAATTATGCCGGACTGCCGTTACGTATGATGCGAGGATATGAGATACCAAAGGACCTGCTAGTTTATCGGCTGGAGCCATAAATAGTGGACTTAGATCCATATTAACGCGAAGCAATCTACTCTGTAGAGGTAAAACAGCAAAGTAATTATAACTAAAGAGGAGCAACCGATATGCTTGAAAATCTCTGGTGGGTGTGGGTTGTGGTCGGCATCCTCTTGATCGTCATTGAGATTGCGACCACAAACTTCATTGTAATGTGGTTCGGTATTGCCTCGATCATTACTGCCATTCCGGTTTATTTCGAGGCATCGACTGAGATAATTATCATAACCTATGCTGCTTCGCTTTTAATACTCACAACTTTCGTTAGAAAGATTACCATGGATTGGTTTTCCAGAGGAAGCAGTGACATTAAGACAAATGTCGGTTCATTAGTCAGCCAAGTGGCCATTGTCACCGAGGACATCAACGTAATCCTATCGACCGGTAAAGTAAAGGTCGGAAAGGAGGTCTGGTCTGCAATATCAGATGATAAAGATCCGATTTCGAAAGGAGAAAGAGTGAAAGTTATCAAAGCAGCAGGGGTCAAACTCATCGTAACCAGGGAGAATTGAAATGACGTTGGATCCAGTTTTAATCATTAATATAGCAATCGCTATATTAGTTATCATTATCGCCTTATCAGGGATAAAGCAGATTCAGCAGGGGCAAGCAGCAGTAATCGAACGGCTTGGAAAATACCACAAGACTCTGGAAGCCGGATTAAGTTTCATCATACCATTCTTTGACCGGCAAAAATTCGTTCGGAATGTCAATGCCAGACCCCATGAACTCGCAAACAACCGCATTGACCTGAGAGAACAGATCATGGATATCCCAGAACAGGAGGTCATTTCCAAGGACAATATTCGCATGCAAGTGGATACACTCGTATTTTTCCAGATCGTCGAACCATACAAAGCGGTTTATGAAATCAGCTCGCCGGTCAAGGGTATCCAGCAATTATCTCAAACTACGATCCGGAATATTTTCGGCGAAATGGATCTAGATACCAGCCTGTCGGCGAGAGAATCTATTAACGACCGTCTGCGTTCCATACTTGACGAAGCAACCGATAAGTGGGGTATAAAAGTGCTACGAGTTGAAATTCAGGATATCATACCCCCCATCGAGTTGAAGGAAGCGATGCAGAAGCAGATGATTGCAGAGAGGGAGCGTAGGGCCAAAGTGACCCTCGCTGAAGCTGAAAAGCAGGAAAGAATTCTCACAGCTGAAGGACAACGGCAAAAGCAGATACTGGAAGCTGAAGGTGAAAATCAGGCAGTGATTTTGAAGGCTGAAGCGGAGAGGAAGAAAAAGATTCTCGAAGCAGAGGGTCAATCAAAATCCATTCAGATGGTTCAAGAAGCTACAGCAAAGGGTTTAGATGCTGTGCGCGTTGTCCTGGGCAAGGCGGAAGGGATCCAGGGTGTCGTCTTGATTGAAACACTCAAAGCACAGCAGGAAATCGCTAAGGCTCTGGCCTCCGGTGAAAATTCGAAGTTCTTCTTGCCGAACGACCTGGCCGGACTCTTCGGCGCTATCGGAGGCATAAAGGAGGTACTCGATCTGTCGAAAGATATATCGGCGAAACAGCCAAAGAAATAATAGTTGTCCGGCTGATTCCCTCCATTTCCTTATCGTAAAATGATTTTATAGAGGTCAGGGGAGATTCATATGAGACGGATGACAGGATTAATAACTGTCTCACTCGTTTGTGCATACTTTCTGCGCGCAGAAATTATCTACGATGAAACATGGGATATCGGTGTAGATATTAAGGATATAGCACGAGTCAGTATTGTCATCGAGAAAGAGGATCTTCCGATAAGTTCTGATGGTATCAAACAGACAAATCTGATTCTCACGATTTTGCCTGAAGGGTATAGTCTTACTGATCAGAATGCCACCCGAGTCCGCTTCCCGCAATTGACCTCGCTGGGCGGCACCGCCCGGCGCTGCGGGATTGGGTTGGCTTTTCTTCGAGGTAGTCTGCGGGTTCTGGATAGCGAACACCTGATTTTCGATCAATCCTCCGGTAACTGGCATGAGGTTCAACAACCCGGTACATTCGGAGGTCTGTTTTTCGGGATTGGAGCGGAGGCTCTTATCGGATTTCTTTCGAAGCGAATTCCCCAGATGACTCTGCTCAGTACGACATTCCAATTTACCAATAAAATAGCAGACTATTATCACGAATCGCAATCTCAGGCATTTGCCGAACAGGTAAGCTACGATTATGTCTGGCTTCCCTTCCACCCCATCGACCCGAAATGGGGTCCATCCGCGCAGAAAGTATCCTTTACCATAGAGCCACTTCAAAAGATCGATAAATCGGAGCCACTCGCCTTTCTCGTGGATCAGGTCGTGAAGTATCTTCCACCGGCAGATGACATAGGGAATAACCTCGAAGCGAAGGGCTCCGGGCGGCTCGACATGGCGATTACGTTTCTGCCCGACTGTGAGCGGGAAGAGAGAAACCGGAATTCTCCTGAAGACCCTCCCAAAGTAGATTTTCCTCGACCCGTGGGTTATGTCAACGATTTCTCCGGGCTTCTCGACCAGGAGGAGGAACAGCGGATCTATCTGATGATCGCCGATTACGAGAGGAAGACCACCGTCCAGATGGCTGTTTTGACTCTGCAATCGGTGAGTCCCTATACCGATGTGGATGCCTATGCCACGGATCTCTTCGACGACTGGGGTATCGGCGTGGAGGGAAAAGACAACGGAATCCTCTTTCTGATCGTGTCAGAGCCCCGTTACACGGTACTCCGGGTGGGATACGGCATGGAGGCAATATTGACCGATGAAGTTTGTCGAACTATCCTGGACCAGGATATTATTCCCGAGTTTAAAGGGGGAAATTATGCTGGCGGCTTGATCCGCGCGATCGAAGAGGTGATACGAATATTAGAGGGAGGTGTACTGAAAGTACCACCGTCGGACGTATTACCTGTCATGGTTTTCGTTGGTATTCCGGAAGGATCCTATCTAAGAGACGAGATTTCTTACAAACAGGGCAAGGTGCTAAACGACGGTTTAAAACATAAAGTAACTCTCGATTCTTTCTCAATGCAGGAGACAGAAGTCACGGTCGAGCAGTTTCGGCAGTTTGTCAGGGAAACCGGATATCGGACAGATGCAGAAAGGAATGGCTGGGCTTATACGCTTGGCAGTGATGGTTATCCGAAAAAGGGAAAAGGTTTAAATTGGAAGAGTCCTGGATTCGACCAGTCTGATAATCACCCTGTTGTCTGTGTAACCTGGGATGATACACAGGAATTTATTCGGTGGCTGAACCGGAAGGGTCAAGTGCCTCCATGTCGCTTGCCCACGGAAGAAGAATGGGAATATGCAGCAGGTAATGGTATCAAGCATACTGATTACAGTTGGGGAAATGGAAATCCGATAGGTAGGGATGGCGGAAATGTTTGTGATGAGACCCTACATAGCGTTTTTAAAGGACGAAAGCGCTTTAAGGGTTATTCTGACGGCTATGTGTATGCTGCACCTGTGGCAAGCTTCAGCCCAAACGAGTTCGGCCTATTTGATATGACGGGTAATGTAAGCGAATGGTGCGCAGTCTCAGATGATGGTCAGTATAATAAAACAAGGATTTTCAAAGGAGGATCCTGGGATGATCACCCATTCCTGTGCCACATCGCATATCGAGGAAATGGAATTCGAGATGTAGCTTCAACCATGTGTGGTTTTAGGGTTGTAATCGGTCCATGAAATACTCATTTTGGTGTATGCTATTGGATTACTCTATTAGAAGGAACATAGCGAACTCAGTAAGTTTGTAGAATTAATCCGAATCCATGTATTATTTACAAGGAATACAACAATAAGGATCGAAAAAATGAGTGGGTTATATAGAGTTCTTATACTAATAGTTGCAGATTCTAAGTTTAACCCTCTTCGAAAAAATTCCTATTTTATAAGCATTTACGAAGCAGTATTATTCAGAAAATCCCCTTGCCAATGATAAACAACTGTCTTTGTTTAATTTATAATGGGACACTACTGCTAGAAATTGAATTATGATAACTCTCCCAAATGGAATTCACCATGTTTAACTTTCGAACCGTTTACACCTCATTAAGTTTCATCATAGCATCCAGCTTATTGGCGGCAATTCCCAATCCTAATTCCCCAAAGTTCCAAGCGTTAAAAGATACACTCGAAGTATTGGATTTTGAAGAGAGTATTCAGCTCTTAAAAACGAAAATCAAAGAGGATCCCAATGAGCCGGAATATTATCGCAGAGTAGGAGATCTTTTACAACTCAACGAGAATTACACAGAGGCGGTAACCTACCTGAAGAAAGCTCTAAATCTATATCCCGAATATGTTCAGATAGAAGAATTACTGATCAACTGCTGCTGGACGCTGAATGATAAACAGGGCTTGAAAAAACACCTAAAAGCCCTCCACGAAAAAAACGGCATGGGGGATTTTTTAGAAGAATATAACTACAATATGTTAACCACTCTGTCACCGAATGCTATTCTTTTTACAAATGGAGATAATGACACTTATCCGGCTTGGTATTGGCAATATGTTAGGAATTATCGAAAGGATGTCTCGATTGTCAACCTAAGTTTATTGAACACAGCGTCTTATATTAATATTCTCAAGCATAATGAACCGCGGCTGTCAATGAGCTTCAGTGATGACTATATCGATGAGTATCTTGATAAACATGATTTAGCAGCGCTCAAGTCTCGATACTGGCCGAAAAATGACCCTGAAAGATCAACTATCCTTCAAATCGAAACACCTGATGGGGATAGCTTCACCTGGGACGTCCCTGCGACGATGCATCTTCCTACAGGCGATGGAGATACCGGTGAACCGAACTTCCTGCGAGTGCAGGACATCATGCTTATCGATATCATCCGTACCAACAAATGGCACAGGCCGATTTATTTTGCTGTGACAGTGTCCAACAGCAATATGCTTGGTCTACAAAATCATTTAGTTATGGAGGGTTTGGCTTTCAGGCTAGTGCCCCAACCAAAGGGAAGAATTGACCCAGAGAGCATGAAAGCTAATCTCCTTGAAAAATATCGCTATGATACCTGCAGAAATTTTCAGGACATTACGCACCAGACTTTTGATCCCTGGTATCGAGGTGTCCGCTATCCTCCCATTGAAAGTGAGAAACGCATTACACAAAACTATCGTAGCGCTTTTCTTCAGCTTGCTACTTATTATCTTAACAGAGATGAGCAAGGGACAGGTCATTACCAAGTTTCCGATCCATACGACCTAAATCTAGGTAAGTTCGATGAAATAAGTGATAAGGATAAGGTATTGTTCCTTATGGATACGATGGAAAAGGTTATTCCAGAGAATCAGATTCCTCTGACAAACGATGAAATTGTATTACATATCGGTCAATTATATTGCGATTTAGGCAGGCTGGATGAACTTGTGAGTCGGTTGAACAGGTTGTGCATAAAACCAGATGTGACAGCCGAACAGCTTATGCGATATGGTGCAGTTTACCTGAAGTGGGTAAGCGACACCTTAAAAGCGACCTCAATCTTCCAGAAGATACTGGAGAAAGATGCCAGTCCAGAGATGAAGTTCGAAGTTGCCTCAGCATTCACTGAGATAAATGACACGGAAACAGTTCTGAGACTACTAAATGATTTGGAAAATCAAACCTTGGATACACAATTATTGATCAAAATTGGCGTGTTATATCTAAATATGGACTGTAACAATAAAGCTGAAGGGGTATTTGAAAGCTTAAAGCTTCGAGCACCAGGAGACGGGGCGGTGATCGGGGGGCTTCTGATGACCTATGAGAAATTGAGGAAGCACGAGGCTGCTTATAAGTTGCTGGAGGATTGGATCGCTGATCATCCCAATGATGATGAGGCTATCAGGAAAAAAACAGTGCTTGCACGAAGAATATATGCTGGGAATGAAGGTGTCGATGTAAATTGGAAAGAAGCGCCTTTGACCGGAAGATACGCGTTCGATAGAGTGATGTATAATCTAATTCAGTCGTACTCAACGGGTTCCGATGAAGATGTGATTAAGTTTTTAGATCTTTCAGACAAGGCCCTGGGAATTGCGAAATGGGACTACAACACGAAACTATGGGAATATACAGATGCGGAAGGATATTTTGACGGGACCGGCATCTGGAATCAAAAGAAGACATGTTGGGAATATCATGATCGTTCGGGGAATTTCCTAGGATCCACAGAATGGAACTCCCAGACTGAACAATGGGAATTCTACGACATTGATCGACAGTGTATATTGAAAATAGGATTGCCCGTGGAAGCGGATGAAAATTATGACCTTCCATTACATGGTGTAGGAGGAGACGATGAGGAGGTATTAATCACCGAAGGATTTCCATATACAGATTACCTCATTTTGGAAGAAGACAACATGATTTATATTGAAAATGTTCGACCTTTATCTGAAATTACCGAAATTAAAAGTGAAAGTACGACGATTTCAAAATACGGTCAGGTTGCCAAAGGGGCGCAAGGGTATTTATTTATGGCAGGGAAGGGAAGTGAAATACCGGTACTGCTAAGTATGCCTCTTGCAGGATTAAGCGAGAATTTATATATTTCCATTATAGAATTAGATGGATCTTGCCCCTTCATGCCCAGGTGTTCACTCGCTGCTGATGATGAGAGCACAAATGATATAATCGATGCCGTTAATGCCACCTGGATTTTTACCAAGCCTGGTATTACCTTTAAGGTGGGTAATCGACGATTCAGGTCAAAGTATTCTGGAGCTACGATTAGATTCACAAAAGAAGGAGTTTACCTCAAAGGTTTTGACATATCTCCAAAACCATAACTCAGTCCGTAGAAATTACACTTACACCCAATAACGGGATATCATGAATTCGAAACAAGTTATTTACTCTTCGCTCATATTCCTCCTTCTCGTCAACAACCTTCATGCACAATCACAAACTTACAGTATTTCTCCCGAGCAGATCTCAGTGCCCCTTCTCTGGATCGATAAACAGACCCCTAAGGAGGTTATTAGCGCCAATTTTGAACTGGTTGTGAGGCTGGAAACCCAAGGAACAACGAACTACCTGATCTTCGATCTACAATCGAAGAACGAGTTGTACACCATCGATGGCCAGCGAGGATCGGTATTCCTGGTAATCCCGGAGGCTGTGCAACCTTTAACTGACGAGATGGATATCCGCTTTTTAGACCAGGACATGGAGGAAATCCAAGGGGCTTCCTTTCCAAATTTCGAAGACCTGGTTCAGCTTATCGCCAGCCAGTTCGTACCTTCAATTGGTCCGATAGGTATGGCAGATATCACCGAGGCTATTTTCGAGGAGATCGGCGTTGGGAAGTTAGAGGAAATCATTCCCGGAGGCGTGTTCGCCTCCACTTCAACTTTCTATGAAGCCTTAGCCCAATCCTGGGATACCATCTACAAGCTGGGGACGGTGATTCAGGCGCATGCGCTACAGGTAAAGATACCGTTCAATGCCGATCTGGGTACGGCCGAAGGGACTATTAATTTAGTTGGAATGGGCGCGTTCTACAACATAGATTTTACCTACACTACCTCGCGTGTGGCGGTGATGTTTGAGGAGTTAAAGGTGGATGTCGGTAGTAATTCGACACTTTGTCCTGAGATAGACTTGAACTTGATTGCAAATGAAATTTTCAATCTATTCAAAAATAAGGAAATTGCTGCACTTGCTAGTATTTCCTATCCATGTGTAGGAATAGAGACGCATGGAAATAGTTATGAAGGAGAAATCAGTTTGAATAGTTATAGTGAAGCCTATGCTTTCTATACCAGGTTTGAATATGAATATATTTGGAATTCTGTATTTTATTATTGGAAGCCTGATGGAGACAAGAAAGACATTACCATTTTAGGCGACAAAATACTAATAGAATTCGGGCATAGCCCAGGATGGACCGGCTTTTATGGAACAGACGTGATCGTGGAAATAGTTGATGGTTCCCCAAGGGTTACCAGCATTAATATTTTAGATTAGTTAAACGTTTAAATGATATATGAATGTAATAATGAAAATAACAGTCTGGTTGAATCTGGGTTTGCTCATAAGCATAAACGCTTTTTCCCAAACCGCCATCATCATCACCGCGGAAAAGAAAGCAGTAATTCTTGGTGATCTTTCTATTAATGTCGGCAGTAACACCACCGGATTGACTTTCTTCCCTCCAGCCAATCCGATGGGGGAACAGACTGTTCCATTGTCCAATTTAAGCTCGATTGAATTTCGAACTCAACCGATTACATCAAATGATCGGAAATATCGGTCAGGTACGATCACATCGGTAGATGGCAATCAGATGCAGGGTTTTATCCTGGTTCAGGATAGGTTTTCAGATGGTGGCGCCAGTGATATATGCATAGAGGGAATAGACCAAATCACAGGGCAATCAGTCACATATCAACTAACGGAAAATATAGATCATATAGAATTCGTCCATCTGATTGATCCTGCTGCCCTAGAGACTATGCAAACACCACAAGATCAACGTATTTATTATTCTGGATCCCATCGCGTTAAGCTGTATGACAAAAATGGCAAATTTGTCGAAGATAAGATCTTAACTGTTGAAGTTATTGCTCCAGCATTTATCAAGCCCAATGAGCCTGCCCGATTCGAGTTTCGCTTCTTGCCGGAGGGATACGATGATGCTGAGGCAGCCCAGAAGGTCTATCAGGCTTATCATGAACAGGGGCCATTTGGTGCCAAATGGCCGAGTTCCCGCCCTTATCCTCACATTCGAATCGGCGATAAGAGCAGCCGCACCTGGTCTTTTTATCCCTCTATTTGTTTGATCACCCCGCAGAATTCGATTGTCCCCGATCCAGTGAGCGTCCGGTGGAAAACCTATTTCCCGGTTGAATCACCTCAATGGCGGGATACCACACCATTTGAAACAGATGCCATCCGTTACCAATGGTTGGAAAGTCTCTCTTTGGATCATCCTACCAGTAACCTTGTCTCCGGTTTACAGAAGCTCGCCGGGGAGTTGCAGAGCGCCTCTCACCCGGGAAAGATGCTCGGCAAAGAATATGACACTCACACCTATCAGATCAAGGGACCCTACAACCTCCTGGAAAACCCCGTTGCCGCAGGCTTGGAACACGGTGTCCACTCAGAAGCGACCGCACATGCCATCGAAATGGAAGTAACTTTTAAGGAAGCAGGAGTAAACCGAATGTTCGCCCAATTGAACATGAATTTGGAGATTCGCGATATTGAGGTTATACCCGGAGGTGTTGTTTCTGGGGACATGAGGAAACCGAGACTGAAAGGAACCGGCGATGTTGTAAGGACGATTGGATTTGATGTGGAGGTGGGGAATGAGGAACAAGAACAGATTGCAGAACCAGAAATAAACAAATCGAATACGTGGATTAAAACTTTTGGGGGGAGTGGTAATGATGCGGGCTGGTGTGTTAAACAAACCAGCGATAGAGGGTATATTGTCACTGGATCGCGAAGTGGTGATGTCTATTTAATCAAAACTAATGCTTCAGGCACAGTGCAATGGAGCCGAACTTTCGGTGGAAATTGTAGGGATTTTGGTTTCTGTGTTCAGCAGACCAGCGATGGCGGATATATCATTGTTGGACGTACCGCATCTTATGGCGCAGGTGATAAAGACGTATATTTAATCAAAACCGATGCATCAGGTACTGAACAATGGAGCCGTGCTTTCGGAGGAAGCAGTTATGATATGGGCAATAGCGTTCAGCAGACCAGCGATGGCGGGTATATTATAACGGGGACTACCTGGTCTTATGGCGATGGAGGATCTGACGTTTATCTTATCAAGACCAACTGTTCAGGAACAGAGCAATGGAGTCGAACCTTTGGTGGAAGTAGTGATGATATGGGCTTAAGCGTTCAGCAAACCAGTGACGGCGGGTATATTATCGCAGGACATACCGAATCTTTTGGCGCGGGTGATACAGACGCTTACTTAATAAGGACCGACATCTCAGGTATCGTACTATGGCATCGAACCTTTGGTGGAAGCGAAAGGGATGAGAGTAACTGCGTTCAACAGACCAGTGATGGCGGTTATATAATAGTGGGTAATACTAGGTCTTATGATACTATTAATGGTGATATTTATTTGATCAGTACCGACGTTTCAGGAAATGAGCAATGGTGCAAAACCTTCGGTTGGGACATGGAAGAAGAGGGCTACAGTGTTCAGCAGACCAGCAACGGTGGGTATATCATCGTGGGTAATACCAAGTCTTATGGTACCTTAATTGGTGATATTTATTTGATCAGTACCGACATTTCAGGTAATGAGCAGTGGTGTAAAACCTTCGGTGGAGACGAAGCAGAAGATGGCTGGAGTGTTCAGCAGACCAGCGACGGTGGGTATATCATCGTGGGATTCACACATTCCTATGGAGCTGGAAAGAGCGACATTTTACTGATCAAAACCGATGCTAATGGGAATGTTCACACGGAGGCCCCTTAGAGATTTTATTCTGGCCTAAGCGCGTATCTAAAGGATAACCCCAAAGTCATCTCCGGACTTTGGGGTTATCTGTGTTGTGTTTTTCAGTTGTATCTACGGGGGATCCTGAACGGTGAGCTCGAGGTGGCTCCCGAAGGTCCATGCGTAGAAGAAGCCTTCACCCTCGCCGGTGATGTTGCTCTCGTCCCCTTCAAGGACTGGTCCTGCCACCGCCCATACGTCGAAGTGGCCGCTGCTCACCAACACGGAATCAATGCTAGCCGCATCGGGAAAGAGTATATCCGAAGTAAAATTAATCACCGTATCAATTAGGGTTGTATCCAGACCGTACTGGAAATATTCCTGTGATCCCAAGGTGTCTAAGTAGCTGTATTCCAACATGAATTCGAGCGAATAAGTGTCAACTCCTGGAGAAGGACTCCAGTTTATTGTGAGACTGTCACCCACTACCAGGATGACCTCATTAGCAGGATTTGGTAAGGCAATGCCGAAAGAGTCTGGAAGTATTGCCTCTGTGCCGGCTATGCTGGGGTTGCTATTCATATCAATGTAATCTACAACCAGTTGTACCGTATCTCCCGCGGTCACAGGGAAATCATCGTGCGTGAAGAGAAATCCGATTTCGCCCAACTGCATCGGTATAGAGATACCATTGAGACTGACCTCCGGCACCGACTGCGTATTACTGGTGGTAATAAACACGTTTCCAACTGCATTCCAATTGGTGGCTGTCTTTATGGTCCCCGTTATAAAAATATCGGAGGGTCCTTGAGCTCCCTGGGGACCGACCTCGCCGGTGGGCCCCTGCGGTCCATCACAACCGGTAAGTATAATAGAAATAATGATTATAGTGACAAACGTAAATTTTATGGCATTCATTTCGTAACTCCGGTTAATGATACGGTTCTAACTACGCGCAGGGGATATTGTCAACATATTATTAGACCCTTGAATATAGCCATAAATTAAAGCCGTACGATTAAAAGTCAAGTGATTATTTGTGAAATTGCCATGCGGCTTATTCAGTCGGTCATTGCTTCAGTAAAGGCCAGTCTGAGGCGGGAATTTGCACCGGCCAGGTGAGATACTTCCGTGAAGGCCGATCCATCACAACAGACTGCCTGATCCGATGGCTACTTTCGGCTGGAAGTCGGCTGAAATCCTCATCGTTCCCTCTGATGTCAATGCCAACTCCCCCACAACTCGGCGACCAGAACTGAACTATCTCATAGCCTCCGGGAACTTCACGTTTATATTTGAACTCTTTCACTGCAGGCTGACCTTCCGGTCTTTCGGCAACCCGCGTTTCCATCACCGGGAAATCATTCAGCAGAAAATCCAGATCCAATCCTGCTTCCCGGCGCGACTTTTTATGTTCGATCATGTTAGCCAGGGCAACCCAGCGAAATAGGTTTTCCAACTCGCGGTAAATCGGGAGACATTCCGCGATCTGATCATAGCATCGGGTGAAGGACTCTGTGAATTCGAGTGCGGCGGAATCCTTACTGCCGGTATAGGTCACCTGACCGCTCGCAGCGATGTATGCTGCCTCGGTCAGTAAGGTTACCGGGCAACTCTGGATTAAACAGACGCCATCCCCTGCAAGATAGTGGTTTTCACCGGGGTAAAACCAGAAGCGGTTCATACCTACAAAAGATACCTGGATGGGCTGACTGTTCCTGACTGCCTGTTGAATCTCGTCGAATCTGATATTGATTAAGCTCTTAAATCCCGGCACACCCGGGCAATCAGTTCCGTTCACAAGGCTCTTCATGTCATAATCTGCTTGCAACATTACCTTGGCAAATCGAGTATGGAAGGGTATACCTAGCACGCGAACGGTTTGTAATTCCTTACTTACACTGAACCATTTTTCGATGAACTGGTTGATTCCTTCGGTGGTCTGAGTATCGTTGATTTGTTGAGCAATTTCCTTGAGTCTCCGAAGAGTGTCCGGGTTCGGATCAATGGAACAACCGGGGTGCGAATAGTAATAGATATGACCCTGCTGTTCGGCATATTTCATCTCAGCGTTCCTCAGGGAAACCACGAAATCCTCAAGGTAAACCGGCGACCACCCTGACCGCCTCAGGCCGATGATGATCAGATCGTGATTCCCTTCGTCCACAACATAACCCACAAGACGGTTTAGTCCTGCAACTTTCACCAGATCTTCAGGAAGATGCCGGATGAGCTCCTGTTGCTGGAGTTTGGATTGCAGAACCTTCAGTGAAACTGCCAGGATTTCGATTGGCTGATTGTTGTTCTCGCCAACCCTGGATTGAGGTAATGCTACATGAAACAGGCTGAAAATCAGGAAAATTATCTGCCACCCTTTCAATACGCGAACGATCGCGATTCCTTCGTTCAGTAGAATCGTACCCAAATCTCTCCTAATTGGAATTAAATTATAGTATTTTCTATCGAAAATTAGTGAGGGAAATCCTTTATCCCAGTAACAAGTCAGACTGCACTTTTAATCCTCTTCATTTATTATTTGCTGATCCCGACCTGCTGAAAATAGTCTCTCATTACAAATTCTTTACATGCGCAAAAACAACGCATTTCCCCTGAAAATCGTCATATCCACGCATAAGGTCTACCTACTGGGGGTCATGTGGTATAATAAGTGTCATTGGATCGCCCGAGATAGCCTATCTTCGTATCATATCAAGAATAGATGTAGGAAAATTTTCTCCGGCAGAGCGCTGATGAAATTTTACTTGATAAATACTATCTCTAGCGTTCCTGATTCAACAGTTCATCCTGAACGCTCAGGACGACACTGCCAGGAGGATTCCCGATTTTGTCACACCCGATGTAAATGATAAGAGATGAAACTGTTCTATGTCGAAATCATGCAAAATAGATTGGGATAGATTAATCAATAGCCAAGGTCAACACTGGTAATTTGAGAGACATTCAGGTATTTTTCTTGCGGAAAATCACCTCTGGAGGTTGGAAATAGGGTTGAAAAATGTTTTTAGGGCATTAAAACAGGGACTCAGAATTGCTTCTAAGTCCCTGTTTATTTTATAGTAGCGGGGGAAGGATTTGAACCTTCGACCTTTGGATTATGAGCCCAACGAGCAAATATATTATCTTGTGTTCAGCACTTTTTTTCAAACTTAAACAGATTTGCCCCCTCCGGCTCACCCCTTTTGTATATAATTTCCAATTGATCTTTTTCTGTATTCATGGTGAAACTAAGAGGCACCAATTATCGTTACTATGCATATAAAATACCCCCGCGGGTGGGCCAATTGACCCCCTTCGCGTGTAAAAAGAATTCAATTAAATAATTAGCCTTGGAATATCTATCGCTTAAAAATAAAAAGCCGGACTTATATTATTGAATCCAGCCTCTTGTTTTAACTACCTTGCAAAAACCTTGCACATGGTACGTTTTAGGGCAAATTTCCGCATAAGTGCACTGGCCTCCGGAGCCAGTTGCCCGGGTTCGAGTCCCGGCGGGGGTACAAAAAAGGGGTTGTCAGGCTTTGCCTTCGGGGTATTGTCGGTCCGCCAACCGACGGATGTGACCTGACAGTTCTAATTGTATACATTTTAACGTCAGGTCATCCCACAGGAGCGGAACAGGCAACGCCAGAATGACGCTTCTTCATTCTCATCCCACTTTGCCCAAGAAAAAAACTCCTCTTGACTTTCTGCTAAAAATTTATTATATTAAAGTAATCAAACTAAATTGGATAATCACGTCATAAAAACAATGAAGGAGTTGCTATGAGACGTTTAACGGTACTGTTTATAATCAGCATCATCGCACTGGGCATATCTGCAAATGGGTTGTTCGCGGAAGAAGCCCCTTATATGTTGGTGCGAGTTGACGTCAATGCTGATGTGAAGGTCATTCCCCTGTTAAAATTAGGGCTTGACATCGCTGACGGAGTAAAGGGTCAATACGTGGATGTGGTCTGTCATCCTCAGGATTTGGCGAAGATTCGTGCTTTAGGATATAGAGCTGAAGTTCTAAATAGTGATTTGGAGCGCTATTACTCAGCGCGTCTCCAGGCTGATCCGATGGGAGGATATCACACCTGGTCGGAAGCGATCCAAGAACTGGTTCAGATTCACGCTGATCATCCGAATATCACCACTGAACCGTTTTCGATTGGTACGACAATCGAAGGACGGGAGATGCACGTCATCAAAATATCAGACAATCCGGAGATCGATGAAGATGAGCCTGAAATCTTCTTCAACTCCATGATTCATGCGAGGGAAGCCATCACCGTTGAAATGGCTTTAGGAATTATAGACCGCCTTACCGATGATTACGGGATCGATCCCTATATCACCGATTTGGTGGATACGCGTGAAATATGGGTTATGCCGATCTTCAATCCTGATGGGTACGTCTATAACGAACAGCAGAGCCCCGGAGGAGGGGGAATGTGGCGCAAGAACCGCCGCGATAATGGCGGTGGCAGTTATGGCGTAGATTTAAACCGAAACTGGGGATTCAACTGGGGTTATAACAACATCGGTTCATCAGGGAGTCCCGGTTCTGAAACTTACCGAGGGACGGCTCCTTTTTCAGAACCTGAAACAGAAGTCGTGAGGCAGTTCTGTAATGCGCATCAATTTGGCATTGTGCTGAACTTCCATTCCTATTCAAACCTGATGCTGTATTCATGGTCTATTCCCGATGCACCATGGGGTTATACTCCAGATAACGCCACCTTCCAGGCGCTTTCTCAGACCATGCAGCAGTGGAATGGGTACACTTATGGCACATGCTGGGAGATACTCTATCAGGTCAACGGTGACGCTAATGACTGGCAATACGGTGAGCAGGTGGAGAAACCGAAATCGTTAGCATGGGTGTTTGAGATCGGTTCGAGTTTCTGGCCAGATCCATCTCAGATTCCATTTCTGGTCGGGGAGAATATGCCTGCCTGCTTGTTCCTGATCGAACAGGTTGAGAATTACATGCCTACGGCAGTCAATTTAGCCTACCTTGATGGTATAATTGACGATACAATAGGCGGCAACGGTAACGCTGGATTGGATCCAGGTGAATCAGTACTGTTCACTCCGACATTGCGCAATAACGGCTGGGAAACAGGCACCGGCATATCCGCCGAATTAATCGCCGTCGATCCCTACATCAATATCACCGTTGGTAATGCATCCTACCCGAACATGGATCCCGGTGTGGCAGCGTCATCGACTATGCCTTATGAAATGTCCGTTTCTGCAAGCTGTCCGCTGGAACACAGCGTAAACTTCGGCTTGATATGGACCTGTAACGAAGGTTTCTCCGATACGGCTCAATTCACGTTGATGGTAGGTGATCCTCTGTACCAGCCCATGGGACCGGATGCGTACGGTTACATGGCGTACGACAACTTTGACGAAGCGGGACCGGAATTCAACTGGGTTGAGGTTGATCCCACCTATGGTGGTCCTGGAACGCTCATAAATTATACCCAGGACGATCAGACCATACCGGTATCACTGCCTTTCACTTTCCAGTACTATGGTCAGACATATAATGAGATCTCAGTCTGTGGCAATGGCTGGATCGCTATGGGGATGACTACCGATACCGATTACTCAAATTCGGCTATCCCCGATGCTGATGGTCCCCCAGCAATGATAGCACCCTTCTGGGAAGACCTGTCTCCGCAGGACGTTGGTCAAGTGGCATACTACTATGACAGCGCTGAAAACTACTTCATCGTCGAATTTGACAGCGTCAGACAGTACCTGCCTACTAATGCTCTGGAAACCTTCGAAGTCATCTTCTTCGATCCGGCGTATTACCCCACAACGACCGGTGACGGACAGATTCTCTTCCAGTACAACCAGATCTCCGATCCGAACGTAATTACAGTCGGAATAGAGAATCTGGAGGAAACTATCGGTCTGCAATTGCTCTACGATGGTGATTTGGACTCCCACGTACCGCCGCTGGAACCCGGTATCGCCGTGCTGTTCACCACTGCCACCAGCACACCTGCGATGATAGTAGAAGTCAACTATGTGTCAGGTTCTCCTATACCTGCATCGGGAGGGGATCTGTTCTACGGCATCTGGGGTGAAAACCAGGAACCGGTAGCGCTGGATTACGACATCTGGATCGACAAAATCTACGAAAGTACCGATACCACCACATTGATCCTGCGTGAGATCACCAACTACCAGCCCGGCTGGCAGATCAATCGCCCGGACGCTTGGTACCCGGTGCCCGATAGCTGGCCCGGCGGTAACTACGACTTCCGCATTTACTCAGGCTGGCACCCCGAATACGATGTCTGGCATACCGACGCTTTCTCCTGGGTGAAAGACGGCCCGGTCAATCTGGACTTTGACTTCGAAGCCAACCTGCCGCTAAATGCGCCCAATCCATTCGAAGACATTGCTATGACTCAGGTTGACAACAGTATGCCAGCACAGTTTGAAGTATTGGGTACTTACCCAAATCCCTTCAACCCACTAACTACGATCAGCTTTGCTCTGCCTGAAGCGAGCAGGGTAATCTTGAACGTTTATGATATAAGCGGTCGCTTAGTTAGTACACTGGTGAATGGCAGCCGCGATGCAGGTATTCACGACGTCACTTTCGATGCATCGCACCTGGCATCGGGCATCTATTTGTATAGAATGGAAGCTGGTGAATTTACTTCATCGGGGAAAATGGTGCTGATGAAGTAGGTGCAAGTTGCATGATGCAAGATGCAAGAAACTGGCAAAGCGCTCCCTTACGGGGGCGCTTTTTTTACATTTCCGGTTGGCGACAGATGCGTCGCAGGTGATTTGATTCTACAGCACGAAAGCGACAAAATTTTTGACTCCCACGCACGAAATCTGAAATTGCGTCAAATCTGTCGTTTTGGGGGGTTATGTGATTGATTTTCAGGTGGTTTAGGTTGTCAGTCATAATTGTCGCCTTTGACAGATGTGTCGTTGTCAAGAAGATGGTTTCAGGGATTAGGGTTTAGGGATTAGTTGTTTAGGTGTAAATATATGTAAAAGTCAATAGCTTACCGGACAGTTTTTTATCAGATTAAGCGACCTTTTTCTCGTTTTGTTCTTTGAATTCGTTAAACGATAATAATGGTGTTTTGCCGTTATTTCGATATCCCAGATGAGGG
>NJBN01000013.1 GCA_005223185.1 candidate division LCP-89 bacterium B3_LCP | reverse complement strand
AATTTATTTGAGGCAATCATGCCACCTTTTTATCAGGTGAATCCGGGTCTGGGGCTTTCCCCTTCCCCCTGGGGAAAGCCCCAGACATTGAATACCTCAAGTGTCCGGTAAGTAAGTAACTAATTCAAAATATAAGCAGGAAACGAGAGAAAGGCAAGCGGGAAGAGGGGGAGGGTGGGGTGGAACGTGTCACTCTGTCCGAAGGACTCCCATGGAGAGCGAAGCGAAGAGTCTCAAGGTTATTATGATTGAAGTAAACCAGAGATTCTTCGCCTCGCCTTCGGCGGGCTCAGAATGACATGACTCCTGTTCTACTTCATCAACACCATCTTCCCTATTTCCGTAGTCGGGGTCGTCCCTGACCCCGACAATTCTAACCTATAAAGATATATACCCGACGCCAGACCCGATCCGTCAAAGGTGATCTGATGCCACCCGGCCTCCATCCAACTTTCGCGTAGGGGTCGATCTTGCGCCGACCCGACCTCCCGCCCACGAATATCAAAAACATCCAACCTGACCAGCCCAGCTTCAGGCAACGAGAACGAAATGGTGGTGGTGGGGTTGAAAGGGTTGGGGTGGGGAGGTTGAACGGTGAATTCACAGGGTAGGTTGGATTCCCCGAATCCGACGGTTTTAATTTGATCATCCCACCCGGAAAGATTCCAATTATCAACCACTTCTCCACTTCCACTCTGGTCGTACCCTACCTTGGTAAATGCAAAGGCATCCTCATCCCATATTTCCTGCATAGCATAATCCCCGATATGCCCTTGATTGATGTATCTTCCTTCCGGTGCACCGGCTGGAACTTCCTGGATCATTAAGCGGGACAGGTGAGATAAAGGCTCCAATATCAAGTCTTCACGCAGAAGTACCGGTCCGTAGAGGCTTGAATCCGGCATTAAAATGTCTATCCAGAGGTCGAAAGACTGAATATCTACTGTATTGTTTGTAAGCATAATATAGTACGCAAACTCCCCACCCCAGGGCAGAATATATATTGGCTCATAAAGTGGATTGAATTCAACCTCAGCGATTGGAATTCCTTCTCCGGAAAGGGAAACTTGTGTAGTACCCCCAGTTGAATTTATAGTAAGAAATCCTTCATATAAGGTAACTGAATCTGGTGAAAAGCTGACGGTCAATTCAAGACTATCTCCAACTGCTACCAGGCTATCATCTGGTGTGTAGTTGGTTGTGAATGTAGGATTTGAAGATTCCACTTCTGCTATGATCAGATCCACAGTGCCGATGTTATACAGGTTAAGGGGAAGAATACTCATGTAGCCAATACTGGTAACAGGAAACAGGAGACTATCTGCCGATACGACCAGATTAGCTTGGGGGAAATACCATGCACCCATATCAGCGAGAGTGTAGTCTGGATCAATCCCAGTGCCTGCATCTATGCAAGTTGATCCTGCTTGCAGATGGTAATCTCCATTGTTCGGATCAACAAACAGCGGATCTTCAAATATATTATAGTAAATATCGCAGGAATCACCGTTGTTGTTTACGGTAACCAGTTCACCTAAACCAGGAAGTAATCCTGTTGTATCACTGTTATAAAAGGAGCAATATGAGAGTGTGAGGTTAACATTCTCAGAAATATCATTATTCTTGAAAATCGAATTGATTATGACTGCATTTGTTCCTTCCACACCATGACTATTGTCAGATACTGTACTATTCGTCAATATCAAATTACCAACATAAATCCCATGATTATTTGAGTATACTGTACATCTGATAACTTCCAATGGCCCACCTGCACCATAATGGTATATGCCATATCTCCAAGTGTCAGATACAATATTCTCTTCAATTGAGTAAGCTTGCGTTACAGCAAACTGTATTTCCATACCGTCCCTCCCCCCCGTAATGATATTACCAGTTATCGTCGGATTAGTCAATTCACGAACGTATATTCCCCCGTTTGAATTATTAGATAAAAGGTTATCAGTGAGTGTTGGGGATCCACCATAGGTATGTAACTTAATCCCATGTCCGCTATTGTCACGTATGGTGCAATTTGTAATTGTGGGACTTGAACTGTAGATATTAATACCTGCCTGAAAATTACCATCCGTGATCATGCAATACTGCATTATACAGGAACTGCTTGAACTGCTCTCAAATTCAATTGGCCCACGAACATCGTATCCTGCATTCGGAACAAAGTAGATGCTATCCGTTTCATTGCCAATTGCAGAGAGTAAACCAAAAACCTCAATGTCGTAACCGCCATTGAAGAGAAGGGCAGCTCCAGGCTCAATTACGAGTGATTCACCCTCAAGAACGGAAATATCTCCAACTACGATATAGGTAGTATCCTCCAGTACTCCACTCAACGGCCCCGAAATTTCGATCTGGGCCTGTGATGGGATATATGCTAAAACCACCACCCCCACCAAAACCAGCATCTTCCGTAACATGATAACCTCCTGTTAATTAGGATATGCTTATTTGCTACCCTTCTTGTCTGAACCGCGGATACGTACGGATCTCGCGGATTGCACGGATACATCCGTGTCATCAGCCCGTCCACCGACGGATCTGTGGCCATCCGTGGTTCAGATGTTTTTAAATTTAACGTACCGCCAGACGCTCCCGTCTGACAGCATCGTAGGGTAGACTAAGTGTAGGCGAAGCCGAAGCGCAGTCTACCAATTTGTCTACATCTACGCACAATTCACACAATAATATACAAAACAGAATTCCATTTGTCAAGTGGTTTTTTAGGGTGAGGGCAGATATTTTTTCATTGTCGGGATTAGGGTTGGGTTGTAGTGGAAGAGGAATAGTGATCCCCCCTTAGTCCCCCCTTGCCAAGGGGGGTGTCCCGCCTGAGCGGGACGGGGGCATGCCACCCCGGAAATGTCGGGGTCAGGGGCGACCCCGACTACGGTAATGAGTAAGTTGGTGCAGGTGAAATAGTTGTTAGGTTTTAGGGATTTATTGTTGGGGGTAAATATATGCAAAAGTCAATTTTATTGCCAACCACCATGAATGCTCATATCACCAAGCACATTTTCATCTAATCGGAAACCTGTCATCCGCTATATCGCGATCTTCCCCTAAATCATCCAACCAGCCTGCTTTAGAGTTCTGATAGCTGTCAAATCGCGGCACGTATGGTTTGATATCTAAAAGAGGCGTCTGATCCAGCATGTCCACATCTAAGATTTTGAGGATACCAGACTTAACGTCCAACTCCAGTACTCGCACGGCAGAAAGACCGATGGCATTGGGCCGACAGGGAGCACGCGTGGCAAACAATCCCCTCTCCACAACATCCCGATATGGAATCACCGATAACTTCGCGGATGAGGCGCGATGCAAATGGTAAATCAACCAGACGCGCTCGAATCCTCCCAGATCCTTTAATCCATCCCGATATTCCGGAAATACGTGTACTTCTCCGGCTACGTCCCGTGCTGCATACGGCTGAATCGGCGTGCCCTTTTGTTTTTTATGCGGAGTTGTGATTACACCGATGGGTTGGAAAGTGATCGGTTGTTTCTGCATCTAATTATTCACCTGCATTTTCTATTGTCGCTATTACAAGAAGGTGTAATTTGAGATTAATATACACTAAAGACCTTGCACTGGCAAGGATTTTATGGATGGAATTATCGACGTATATTTGTCACCCGAGCTAAATCTGGCGCTAATTCTGGATGAAGATGATGGTTATCTGACCTACGAGGTCATTGTGGTTACGCCAGCCAGAGCGATAATGGAATTAGACATCGATGCGGGAACGGGTGCTCTGATGGAAATGGAAGAGTGGGAATGCTGCGAAGAGGAAGATGATTAATCACACGGACATTTACTATCACGAGTAGCGGTGGGTGGCATGCTTCTGGCACAGATTTATCTGGGACGAAGCATGTCTTTCTGTATAGCATGCCCCGTCTCTACGAGCCAGGGGCATGCAACCCCTCGCTAAAACGGAACTTGCGAGAATGACAGCCTAACTATACTTTATAAAATGCTAAAACAAACCTACGAAGTCAGCTCCTTAGCTATCTTCAGAAACTCATCGGGATCTATGGGCTTTGCCATGTAGCCCTCCGGAGGAGGAACCTGACTGCGCGTGGATATGAACTTCTCAAAATCACCGGAAACGCCTGTAACTATTATCACCGGGACGTTCTTCCACTGATCGCTCTCTTTCATCTCACGGTATAGTCGAACCCCGGATTTCTCCGGCATGGTGATGTCAAGCGTGACGAGATCAGGGACAGCCTCTTCCAACTTCGCCCTTCCATCTGCACCGTCATAGGCAATAACCGTTTCATAACCGTTATCCTGTAGTATGGTAGAGAAATAGGTACAGGTATCCGGCTCGTCATCGACTATCAAGACCACCTTTTTTGATTGAGACATTTTCAACCTCCATCCGGTTGTATGCTACTGATACCCCCGGAATTTTCTATATGGTAAATTGGTTTTAGACTTTCTTCTCAGCGTTAGCTTCGCCTCCATCTTCCTTCGCTTCCATAGGGCGGTTGCGCGGCAGTGAAACGATAAACCTGGTTCCCTTCCCCGGTTCGGAATCCAGCGTGATGGAACCCCCATGTGCCTGGGCTATCTTATTCGATATGAATAATCCTAAGCCAGTGCCTTCACCCCCCTTGGAAGAGAAGAAGAGGCTGAAAGCTTTCTCCCGCGTCTCATTATCCATGCCGATGCCATTGTCCTCTATCTCAAACCGCACGTGATCCATATCGCCGCGCAAGCTAAGTTGCACCTGATGATCTTCCTTCTTCTTGTCCAACCGACAGGCATCAAGTGAATTCTCTGCCAGATTTATCAACAATGTACGGATCGCCTGCTCATCAGCATCGAAATCAGCAACTTCAAGATCGATATCTCGCTGTAATTTTATCCCTTGTTCTTGAGCTTTCGTATCGATAACACTAAATATTTCTTCCAGCACATTCGTGGCAGATAACTTTTCCCAGTTGGGCTCCCGGTCCTTGGCGTAGTAAAGTATATCCAGTACCATGCTGCGGATCCTGCCCACATTTCGTAATACAATTTCCCAGCCCTTTTCTACCCGCTCCTGGTTATCCTTTTTAAGACCGTAATTTACCAGATAGATGCCTCCATCCAGCCCGTTGATCAGCCCCTTCAGACCATGAGAAATCGAACTGATCAAAAGCCCTATCGAAGTGAGCTGTGATTGCAGGTCTCTGATCCTGGTGATGTCAGCGCTCATCTCCATAACGCTGATAATATCACCCTCAACATTCCTTATTGGAGTGGTATGTACCAGCACATTCAGCGGCTGACCATCGTCTGAAGTTACGACCTCTTCGTGCACGCGCTGCCTGCCATCCCTGAAAGTATCTTGCACCATGCAGGGGAAGCATTCATTCTTACGCCGTTTATATACTTCGTAACATTTCTTCCCCAGCGCAGTATCGAATTTCTCCTTGAACGCCTTGTTTGAATCGAAGATGTTCAGTTCTTTATCCTGCATGGATATATAGCAGGGAACCTCTTCAAAAAGAGTCCTGTATTTCTTCTGACTTATGCGTATCTGTTCCTGCAGCGCTTTTATCTCTGTGATGTCGGTGGACATCTCCAGCACTTCTGTTATCTCACCCTTTTCATTGCGAATAGGTTTGGTGTAAACCAATACGGAAACTACCGTACCATCCAGACAGGTAACCTGTTCCTCGCTGCGATGGCGCTGGCCGTCATGGAACGTTCGCATTACCGGACAGATTTCACATTGTTCGGGGCGCTGTTTGTACACCTGGTAGCAGTACCGTCCCTCGTGATCCCCGAAATCCTGCCTGAAACGGTCATTGGCGGTAATGATCTTCAGGTCGCGATTCTGGACCGTCAGATAACCTGGAATAGCATCAAAATATTCTTTGTACGGCAGATCCATGGTCAATATACCTATTTTACCCCAGTTCTAAAATCTTACGGCAATTGAAGATCAAGGTCTCTTCATCGACCGGTTTATCCAGGTACCCCTCCGGTGGGGCTACCGGACGGTCATAGATCAAGCGCCGCAGTTCCGGCCTTCCGGTTACAATGCAGACACGCGTCTGAGCTAATTCTTCATCTTTGCGAATAGCTTCAAATACCTGCCCACCATCCTTACCCGGCATGTTCAAGTCCAACGTAACCAAGTCTGGCTTTTCAGCACGCAGCATTTCGATAGCCTGATCACCATCAGACGCTTCGATAACCGTAGCGCCGTTGTCTTCCAGCACGGATGTGAAGAATATGCGAATATCCGGTTCATCGTCAACAACCAGTATTTTCTTCCCCGCGAATATTGCTGCCTCTTCCGGTTTTTCGACTTCCACAGGAACCTCCTCTTCAGGAACAACAACCTTCTCCGGAATTACCAGAGCTTCGGCTACTAAATTTACCAATTGAGTAACCTTCATATCAAGCTTATAATGGCGGATTATATCGGTTAGACCGTCAACGCAGTTGTGGCAGGAAGTTACAACGAAATTCGCGCCCGTTGCTTCCAACTGCTCAGCCTTTATTTTGCCAGATTTCAACCGCAACGGCGTATATTCCGACATGGACATAGCTCCACCGCCTCCGGTACAGCAGTAATTTTCAGTCCTGTTGGGATACATTTCCCGAATGTCCGAAACCACTAAGTTCAACAGCTCTCGCGGCTCTTCGAATAGACCACAGCTTCGCGCGTTGTTGCAGGAATCATGGAAAGTATATGATCCTTCGTTCCTGATTTTATCCACTTTGATGCGCCCCTGCTTTATGTAGTTCAGCATGGTGATAACGGAACTCTCCATGACGAAGGGAACGTCTATCTTACCCCAATTGGGAGCCTCACAGCGCGTGGAACGGTAACCGTGCCCACATTCGGAAATGACCAGTCTGCCACCTCGAAGTTCTTCCACCTTCTCATACAATCTGCGTCCCACTGCTCCACCTAAATCGTCATCTCCGGAAAAAAGTCCGAAATTAGTCATATCCCAGCCTTCACTGGGCATAGTCCAGTTGGCACCGGCAAGATGGAAGATTTTAGCCGCATCAGCGATGGTGCGCGGATCGTATTTGACTTCGCGCGGGTTTATCGAATAAACGATATCACAATCCATCTTATCGACGGGGATCTTCACTTCCGGATTTCCAAATTCTTCCTGAAGCTCCTCTTCCATCCATTCAAGGGTGTCTATGTAATCTTCCTTGAGTACCCCCATCTGATTGCCGATTTCCCACTGGTCCTTGCTGACCACCGCCACCCCTTCCGGCATTATTCCCACGGATACCAGCAACCCCCTTGCCATACGATTGAAGGTGGCGTGATCCACTCCCATGGGACAATTGATGGAACAACGGCGGCAGTTGGTGCATTTCCCGAAGACGACGTCCTTCAGTTCTTCCAATTCTTCATCAGTGTAAACGCTCTTAGCCTTCACCCACCAGGGAATCACCCTCCCTGTCCAATCAACGTGCCTTTTGAAGAGCTTCCGCAGTTGATCTGCCTTATATGAGGGTTGGTAGGTCGGGTCATCCGGATTCGCCAGTACGTAATGACAGCATGACGAACAGTTACCGCAGTGCACACAAGCTGCCAGGGAGGTCGCTATTTGACGATTTATCTTCTTCTCTAATCTTTCTAAGACTTTTTCCGCATTATGAGATCTAACTCTTCCCATATTTTTCTCCGTTGTGTATCATCATTCTGGTGGATTTTGGTGTTATAGATAGCTGATCACCTGTGCCCTTTCACCATCGGATAAACTCCCCGCCGTCCTAACGTTTTACCCAGATAGAATCTCGTGAAAGGATAATACAGGTAATGTGAAATTTTGCTGAACGGCACGTAGATGAGGAAAAACGCGGTCATCCAGAAATAGGTCATTAAAATGAATTCACCACCTGTGTAGTTGTTGGGGGTAGCCAAACCGGCGAAGAAGAACCAGACCGTCAGCAGAAGCAGTGAGAAGTAATCATCCGGTGAACTAATGACCCGCATCGGTTTGGATCCAACCCGGCGGATAATGCGCAAGATTCCTACTAAAAACGCTGCGAAGCATAATATCCGGATAATATTCATCAGAGCGGGCGATTCCAGCAGTCCAGGTCCATACGGAATCACGAAAGATAGCCCGATAGCTGCCACGACACCCACATGGAAGACTACAAATTGAGCATAGAGGAAGAACTTGGTTCTGGTGCTCTCCATAGCCCAGGGTTGAGCTATGTTGAACCAGGAATATATAATGCTGGTTCTCGGTTTGAGGCTGCCTGTGCCGGTGGGTGCTTGACGTTCTTTGCCAGCCGGGAACTTCAGAATCCAGCGGATTCTAAAAGCGTAAACGATTGCCATTGTCACTAAAGCAATCTCTTGCAGTCTATGTGAAGCGAAATGAAGTGCGTCGCTCATTTTTTAGATTTTCCTTATGTTAATTCAGGTTCTCAAATTCAGTTAAAAACGGCTGATATTCGCGGTTGTCCAGCACGCGGACTACTATCTCTTTAAAGTCAGAACTGTTTTGCAAGTAATTGCCTATGTTCTCAAACATGATGCGAGCACAATCCGGCAGTGGAATCCCGTAAAAACCCGCCCCCATAGCGGGAAAGGCGATCTGCTTGAAACCCTTCTCGGTGGCTTTTTTCAGAGCATTGGTAACCGTACTAGCCAGCTTCTCCTCGATATCCGGTTCCTGAAACTTGGGACCTACAGCATGGATGATATGCTTAGCTTTCATATTCCCTGCTTCGGTAATGAAGACGTTTGCCACTTCTGCGGTGCCAAATTCATCCAACTCCTTTTGAATCGAAGGACCGCCACGCATGGTGATAGCGTTCCCAAATCCTGTACCCAACTTCAAGTCTTTTCTGGCATAGAAGACAAACACTTCCACTTCAAAATCCGTTATGTCGCCTATTTCCAGGCGAACTTGACATTGATTAATCTGTTTACTTACAGACATTCCTTTACTCCCATTATTGCGTCACCTCGTCGATATCCCAGACGCCATCCTGCTGATGTTGTGTTCTCTCGTTCTCCGCCAACTGCCGCAGTTTATACGCCGCATCTCTCAGGGTTCCATACAAAACGCCGCAGCTTTTATCGCGACGGTTGTTGTCCCCCTGGTCGGCAAGCAGCATCATCTCGCGCGTCAGTCGCAACACCTTTACTATGTTTGTATTGAAGGATTTCGACACAGTTTGTACTCAGATAATAACATCTTGGCACTTATAAAGAGCAACTAATGTGCCAATAGTTTACACACATTGCGCAAAACCGCTAACCGTTATATTACAATGTGTTAAGGAAATTTTGGGATTATTTAGAGACAATAACTCTTCATTTGCACAGGAATTATATTACACTTTATGTTATTTAATTAGAGGTGACTTAAAGGATGGCATAGCAGTGGATAGGCGTACTTAAATGCCTTATATTAAATGAGTATAGGTTCGCGAGAGAATGAGATAGATGCGGTAAGAGCGGTGTTTTCGGGGTGTGGATAGGTGTGTTATAATATTTATATTACATATCTGTGTTATATGACATTTATCACTCAGGCAGGTATCTGTACAATGAAGTTCTGCTGATGCCCAGCAGTCTGGCAGCTTTAGCCTTGTTACCACCCGTTTTTTCCAGCGCTGCTTCCACTGATTTATGATCGATCTTAGCTGGTCTCCCGGGACCGAAACGCACCTTGGCATCTCTGTCGGTTACCAGTTCATCAGGAAGGTGCTGGACTTCAATCACACCTCCTTGAGACTTTATCATGGCATATTGAATCGCATTCCTCAATTCGCGCACATTTCCGGGCCATTTGTAACTGGTAAGAACATTAAGAGCATGCGGCGTTATCTCTTTGGGTTGTATTCCGGTATCGGTGGAAAATTTATCCATGAAATGATCGGTTAGAATAGGAATATCGCTGGCACGATCGCGCAGACTGGGTAATTGAAGGGGAATAACCGCCAGGCGGTAGTATAGGTCTTCCCGAAATATTCCCTGTTTGGTTAAATGTTTCAGATCCTTGTTGGTCGCACAGATGATGCGGACGTCAGCATTGATCAACTTCTCACCACCGACCGGAATAAAGGCCTTCTCCTGTAGCACTCGCAGAAGTCGCACCTGCATCTTAGGTGATATTTCACCGATCTCATCCAAAAAAATCGTTCCTCCTTCGGCTAATTCGAAACGCCCCTTCTTGTTTCTAATGGCACCTGTGAACGCCCCTTTCACATGTCCGAAGAGTTCGCTCTCAAGCGTCCCTTCTGGTAACGCCCCACAGTTAACCGGCACGAACGGTCCCGAAGAACGTGAACTTAACTGGTGCAATGCCGTAGCCACCATCTCTTTACCTGTTCCACTCTCTCCCTGGATAAGAATCGGCACATTGACTTCGGCAAGCTCCCCAATAGAGTCAAAAACCTTCTGCATGTGGAAATGGTGACCTATTATCCCGTGAAAACCCCTGCTTTCCACCAGTTTCTGCCGCACGTGCACAATTTCCGTTATATCCCGGAAGATAACCAGAGCCCCGGTGACGTCGCCATTCGTTGTATTTACCGTCACTACGGACATCTCCAAATCACGCTTGGTGCCATCGCGGTGATTGAAAGTCTGCGGGTACCTTATCCTCGAATGCGTCTCCGCGCCATCTTCACAAAATGAACAATCCCCTCCACAGAAACGCCCCGGAAAAGCGTCATGACAATCTCTGCCTATTATCTCCTTGTAATTATAACCGGTTATGCGCTGTGCAGCCTCGTTGAAATAGTATATCTGCCGATCCAGATCGTGAGCCATGACGCCGTCTGTCAGATTCTCTAATAGCGATGCAAACGTCAATCTGACCTGGAGAATTGAATCTAAGAAGCCATGCTCGAAGAGACCTTCCACGCGCCGGTGAATCTCATCCCTTACCTGCCGGAAGGCTTCTACCTGATCTGTACCCTGATCATCGCTTTTACGTTCCGGATTGATCAAGGGCCAGTGAATTCTGGCTGGTGAACCGGGGAAGGTGGGACATATCTCTCTGGCTTTGTTGCAGAGTGTAATCACCACGTCATACTGCTCTGCACTAATATCGTCCAACGTGTGCTCTGTCTGCTCAGGAATCGATTCACCCGATTCTTTCATGACCTGAACCGACAGCAGGTTCACCGGTTGGTTTGAGTCTCCAGCGCAGGCAATCTCCGCATTTGGGGGCGCGAATCTCCTGGCGATAGCCGCAGCCATCTGGCTGCGCCCCGAACTACCGGTACAGATAAACAGTATGCGAAACATGACTAACAATTTAACAATATTAACTTGCTATCACAAGCTAAAATCTTCCCTATTTGGAAATCATCCCTACCAACCCAATAAAATAGGGACTTAGAAAAGCTCCTAAGCCCCGTATCATCATTGATAAGTAGCTGCCAAGGGATTTTATTCTGGCGGGGAAAAAAGTGAAACAAAAAAAGGCGGCAATTACGCCGCCCTTAGTTTTAGTTCTTAGTCTATTTTACTTCAGTAAAAGCATTTTACCCGTTGTATTACCCATATCATTGGATAAGCTGTAGATATATGTACCAGATGGATAGCCCGCAGCATTCCAGGTTATGCCGTGAAGTCCAGCTTCCTGGTTGCCAGTCAAGAGCTCTTCGACCAACTGTCCCTGCAGGTTGTAGATGGACAGTGTGATATTACCCGCCTGCGGCAGGTTGAAGGAGATGGTCGTTTCTGGATTGAACGGATTGGGATAATTGCTCATCAGTACCAAGTTATCCGGAAGGTCTAAATTATTCGCAATTGTTTCCGAGATATTACCATAGTATATCATCCCGTATTCAGGTATCCAACCGGCTGGAACTGTGATACCGTTGTTGATATAATCCATAGCATCTTTGGCGGTTTCGATAGCCGCGCCGGAATTGGTGATCATATCGGCACCAAAAGAAATAGCCTCAGATACGGTACGGTCATCTTCACTTATTACATCCCACTCGTACACGTATTCCGCTACTACGTTGAGAAGCAGCGCCAGGAGCTGTTTCTTGGCTTTATTTACCATCCCGGCTGATCCACCGTTAGACAGCTTGAAGGTGTTCAGTGCATCCTGGTCAGTCAAGGCATTGCCGACCACTGAAGACACGCCATCGATGGGGAAATTATCAGCGCCATCGAAGTGTTCGAAAACCAGATCCAACAAAGCTGCGAATTCTTCCGGTGGTACTTGCGCATTGCCTTTTCCTTTTACGGAAACATTCGCCTGGTGTTTCCAAAAACCGATTGTACGAGGTTCGAAATTACCGCTTCCCAGGTCCATCAGGAAACAGCGGTAAAAACTGGTGCCAATTTCGCGTGGGTTGGCATTCCACCAGGACCCTTGAGAAGGATCAACTGCAGTTGTTACTCCTATCGGTTCAATAACTTCGACGACATAATCTTCACGATAAGGAATGTTATCGAAGTAATAAATTCCCATTGGAGATTCTAAATTATGCTGTAACTGGAATGCCTCATCTGTCACCGTGACAGTGGAATATTCTACAGTATGGGCTATATCATACAGTAGTACTGTTACTCCATCCATGCCAATGCCGCCGTAGCAGGTACCATCGCAGATGCGCACTTGACCGTACACATCCGTCGCTTGAGCAACTGCAGCGAATCCGACAAGGATTAGAACGAGTAGTGTGATAGAACAAACCTTTGGCAAGTTCATAGTTCCCCCTATGTTGTTGGTTGTTGTCGTGAATTACGTGCCTAATTTAAACAAATGGCGAAGGGGACGTTGTGACGATGAGCACAGGTTTTTGCGGAGTAAGAATGACTCTTTAAAAAAAGGCTTGCATTACCTTTGAAAATTCCTTATCTTTGACCCTACGTCTTCTGAGGTAATGGTGCCCTTCACGGTAAAAAAAGGCTGCATGCAACACCAGTTTCCTCCTGCTTGCCCGTATCTTTCCCAACGATCAACCTGTCTGCGCTTGCAACGAACTCCCCTCGAAGATGGGCAATGGTTAGCAGCTTATTGTAATGCCTCTTACAAGATCTGCCCGAGATATTTGGGAAGGGCTGTTTTACCTCAAGTTTATAGCTACCGCTCCCTGAAGGGCGAGCAATCTTGAGTTTCCGCATATGTCGAAAGTTAAACTTTACCGCATCCATCCTCAGGTGGACCGCACAGGCGGTCTTGCTCAAAAATTCCCCAAACTACTACAAGAAGCTGGCCTGGCAGATATAGTAAAGCAGGGCGATCTGGTTGCCGTAAAAATGCATTTCGGCGAACCGGGCAACCTGCGCTACACACGTCCTGCCTTTCCCGTGATGGTGGTTGATGCGCTACTTGAATTGGGCGCTAAACCTTTCGTTACCGATACCGCAGTCTTGTACAAATCACCGCGCCACCATGCCTGGGATTACTACCTTGCAGCCAAACGCCATGGCTTCACTTCAGAGGTTTTAGGCTGTCCTTTGATAATAGCCGGTGGAATGACTGACCTTTCCGTCAAAGTTAAAGTGCCTGGCGCTAAGCGCCTGCAGGAAGTGGGAATTGCACAGGAAATATATGATGCTGACGTGTTGATTTCATTGGCTCACGTTACTTTACATCTGCAATACCCGTTAGGCGCTTCGATTAAGAACGTTGCCATGGGCTGCGCAGATATACCGACAAAAACAGCCATGCACGATATCAGAACGACTAAACCGCGCCTGGTCGGGCAATACCAGGCAACGATGGACGTCGCTAAAGCAGTGCTTTCCGGTTTTGAGAAAAAGTTCTTCGGAATTAATCTATTATTGGACGTTACTCCGGATTGTGATTGCTGGAATAAATCAGATGTCCCCATCGTACCGGACCTGGGGATCTTAGCCGGAACCGATCCGAATGGATTAGATCAGGCAAGCTATGACCTGATAACTGCCGCACCGGGATATCCGGGGTCTAAATTAGATGGGACGGACGGAGCTGTGGCCGGTGGGAACAAGGTTACGCCAATTTATCCCAACATTGATTGCAAAGCTTACTTCGATATTGCCAACCAGAGCAAATTGGGAAATCCAGACTATGAAATTGTAACTATCTCATGAGCTGTCTCGCGTATTTAGGACTATCACCAAATTAGGGAGAGTAACATGAACATTGCTATTGCCGCTGCACATGCAATGGAATTTTCGACCTTCAGACGCTACATGGGGCGAGTACGGAAATTGCCTTTAGAGTCATGGCAGCATTATATCTGGGAAAATGGGAACAACCAGGTTATTCTCTTAGAAACCGGAATCGGGCCGGAGACAGCCCGCGGGGCAATAACCGCATTGCTCAAAACCTATCAGATTGATTGTATCATAAATTTCGGTTCTGCCGGCATGATAGACGCAAAATTAAGCGTTGGTGACGTTTACCTGGCTGACGAAGTAGTGAGCGTACAAAATGACCGGTTATTGCAGACGAACATTCAGATGACGGAAGCAATTAATGCTTTTTTAACCGAACAGGAGATGACATTTTGCCGTGGACGCTTACTGACTTCGCCTGATCCCGTTGTGAAGAAATCCCAGAGAATGCGACTTGCCAAGCAGTTCCAAGTTGGGGCTGTGGATATGGAAACCTACGCCCTCGCTGAAATAGCAAACCACAAAAGGATACCTTTCACTGCCTTAAAGATGATTTCCGACCGCGCCACTGCTATGAGTCGCCTCGAATTCTGGAAAAACCTCCCCCATGTGAACCGCTCTTTGGGTAAATTGATGTACGGATTCTTAGAATTTCTCAAGGCAGCATGAATTATTTGAACTTCTCGAATGCAAAAAGTATGAACTGGTTTACCCCGGCTTAAACGGTGCGGGGTTTTTTATTCCAGATTTCGCCAAACAAAGCAGCTTGGGATAATTCAGATTGAAATCAATTGCGTTTTAAGTGGAAGTTTCGTATAATATTCGATAATTACAATTTTCGGACCTTAGTAAGACGGTAAAAAAATGAAAAGCCAGACAGAATACCTCACCTTCAATACGCCTGTGAAAAGGCAGTTCATCAATATAACCAGCGAAGTTGAAGAAGTTCTGTGTAAAAGTGGAATCAAGGAAGGCATGGTACTGGTTTCAGCGATGCACATCACGGCTGGCGTCTGGATCAATGATGCAGAAAGCGGTATTTTGGAAGACATAGATGAGTGGCTGGAAGAATTAGCTCCCTTCGCTGATTACCGGCACCATCGCACCGGTGAGACAAATGGTGACGCGCATCTGAAGAACCTGTTGGTGGGACATCAGGTGATAGTTCCCATAACCGACGGGCGCCTTGATTTCGGTCCCTGGCAGCAGATATATTATGCTGAATTCGACGGAAGGCGACCAAAACGGCTGATCGTTAAAGCAATCGGTGAATAGGGAACTGTTAATTTGGGTTATGGTAGAATAGGTATGGCTGAAACTAAGGCAGCCCACAACAGAAAGCGTAATTAAAAAGGATGATACATGGCAACCCTTGACGTAAAGCTTTTTTACCTTGCTTTTATCTTCTATTTCGGTGGATTTATAGTCTTCTCTCTCTATGTACCCTTCAGGAAAGACGGGGTTTACCGTTTTGCCACTGCTCTAATGGCGTTGGGGCTGGTTCCGCAAACGGTCGCTATCATCGTGAGGTGGGCGACTTCAGAGCACGTTCCGCTTTCCAACATGTACGAATACATGTCCCTGATGAGCTGGATGGCGGTCCTGATCCTCCTGCTCTTGATATGGCGATACAAGCGACCCCTGATGGGCAGTTTCATATCGCCTTTGGTATTCATGCTGATGGTTACCGCATCGATGCTACCAAAACAGGTCAGCCAGATGCTCATGCCGGCGTTGCAAAGCTACTGGATCACCATACACGTAACCTTAGCGGCGTTAGGTTCCGGAGCCTTTGCAGTAGCCTGTGCAGTCAGTTTTATCTATCTCATGAAAGTCCATAAAGGCAGCGATGACGACGGCATAGTTCGCAGCAGTTTGCTATGGTGGCTGTTTACTTTCTTATGTTTCCCTCTGATACTCCACCTTATTCTTGTCATAATGGGCGTCAATCCCCCTTCAGTAATGGTTATAAATATTTTGGGCGGTCAATATGGGAACTCTGGCTCTCTGGCAATCTCTCTGGGAATTGGCTTGCCGGTAGGCGCCCTGTTGTTAAGCCTGCTGTACAATAAGCGCATCGGCAAGGCTGATGACAGCCGCTTCGGTTCCAACCTCTTCGCGGTAACTGCTTCATCCCTGCTTCTGGCGGGTTTGATCAGCGGATTGCTCAACAAAGCGGGGATTTTCACCATCACAGAGCGAAGTCCCTTGCGCATATTTGAATTTTTCGGCGTAATCTTGGTTTTGCTCTGGCCCATTTTTTTCCTCAATTTCTGGTTTGTCAACAGGATGAAACAGAAAGTTATCGATAAGATTGATTTCAATCCGGAACTCTTAGATGAGATTAACTACAAAGCGATTGCTCTGGGCTATCCCCTCTATACCATTGGTGCACTGTTCGCGGGAGCGATATGGGCGGAACAAGCCTGGGGTTCTTTCTGGAGCTGGGATCCTAAAGAGGTAGGAGCGCTGATTATTTGGCTATTCTACTCCGGATTTCTACACGCCAGATACAATCGCCAGTGGAAAGGATCCAAAGCTGCAATTTTGTCGGTATTCGGTTTTCTGATGGTAATCTTAAGTTTCTTTGGAAACTACTTTTTCGGTGGGCAGCATGCTTATACATAGAATGGACTAACGATGATATCACCTGCTACAAGAAACTCCGTTATCATAATGTTGCTTCTGATCTTTAGCCTCTTGCCGATCGACACTCAGGCACAGGGTTTTGGCAAGAATAAAGTTCAGTACTTTTCTCAGGAATGGAGTTACATTCAGAGCGAACATTTTGACGTTTATTTCTATCAGAATGGCTATATTATCGCTGAATTCGTTGCTGAAACCGCAGAAGACTCCTACTTGCAGATATCCAAATCGTTCAATTACGAACTGCAGGAACGTATTGTTATAATAACCTATCCCTCCCACAATGCCTTCGAAGGAACCAATGTTACCTTTTCCTCGCCGGAAGAAGGAGTTGGCGGGTTCACAGAATTTTATAAAAACCGCATAGTAATTCCTTATGAAGGTTCCTATGAACAGCTTAGACATGTCACTCATCATGAGCTGACTCATGCGGTTATGATGGAGATGATTTATGGAGGCGGTATCGGCTCTATAATATCTTCCCTCTCGCGTTTACCGCTGCCACTGTGGTTCGTAGAAGGACTGGCTGAATATGAATCCCGGCATGGATGGGATACAGATTCCGACCTGTTTATGCGGGATGGCGCTATCAATGGATATATTCCGCCGATTCAGTACATGGGTGGTTTTCTCAATTACAAAGGTGGTCAATCTGTTCTGCATTATATTTCTGAAAGATATGGCGAACAGAAGATAGCTGAACTGCTGCATCAGATAAAGACTGCCAGAGACATCGAACGCGGCTTTAAGCTTGCCATCGGACTTAGTATTGAAGACCTGTCAAAACGCTGGCATAAATGGTTGAAAGGCAAGTATTGGCCCACGGTTTCCAAACTGCAGGAACCGGAAGATATAGCGCAAAAGCTGACAGATCACATCAAGGATAAAAACTTCATAAACAATTCACCTGCTCTTTCACCAGACGGCGATAAGCTTGCTTTCTTATCCGATAGAAGTGATTACTTCGATATATACTTGCTTTCCGTGGTGGATGGGAAGATCATACGGAAATTGCTTTCCGGACAGACAAGTGCCAAATTTGAAGAACTTCACTGGCTGCGACCCGGGCTGTCGTGGTCTCCCGATGGCGAGTTCCTGGTATTCGCTTCGAAAGCGGGCAAATCTGACGCGCTGCATATTTTAAATGTAGAAGAATCTGAAGTTGTGCGCACCATGCGCTTTGACTTAGATGGCATTTTCTCCCCGGTTTATTCACCGAATGGTGCGAATATCGCTTTTATCGGCATGAAAAACGGGCAGTCCGATATTTATTCTGTGATGCTGGAAACGGGGGAAATCAGACAGATCACCGATGACATTTTCAGCGATCTCGATCCCGCCTGGTCTCCCGATGGTGAACACATAGCTTTCATTAGCGATCGCGGTGATTACCTGAAAAGCCCATCTGACAACTTCAACATATCCCACTTTGATTACCACCAGAGCGACGTTTACCTGGTGGAATATGAGACAGGCTCAATCAAACGCATAACCGAAACACCTGCTAAGGAGCGCACTCCCAAATGGTCTTCCCGGGAAGAGGTTCTCTCATATATTAGTGATAGGGATGGAGTTTACAATCTGTACCTGCATGATCTTTCAACAGGCGAATGCGGCGCCATAACGAATTTGCTGACTGGCTGCTTTCAGCCAACCTGGTCTCAGGTTGGAGGGGTTGCTTTCGCCAGTTTTTTTGACGCCGGTTATGACATCTATTACCTCCGTGATCCCTTCGATCCATCCTTAAAACGAGATTATTCCCAACCGCTGGCAACTCTGGATTATTCGACAACAGAACCGTTGAAAACAGAGAAACCTGATGCAACAGCAACAGGCGAACAAACCGATTTAGGGATACCTTCCAGTAAAGGGTCTATGGGTCGGATTATCTTTGATGATCGCTATCGATCCTTACGGGAGACGGAGAAGGTTTTCTTAGATTCTTCCGATTACTTGATGCCTGGTGGTGAATATAAGATAAACGATTATAAAATACGTTTCTCCCCTGATATAGTCTATGCTTCAGCAGCATATTCTACCTTCTTCGGTTTACAGGCGATGGGTCTGCTGCTCTTCAGTGATATACTGGGAAATAATCAGATATATGTGGGTTTGAATGTATATTCTGATCTTGAGAATGCCAATATAGACGTTCTCTATCTGTACCTTCCCAAACGCATAGACTACGGTTTAGGAGTTCACCACAGAGCTTTCTTCTTCTACGTGTACAATGAGGAGAAGGGCGAATATGAATACTACCGGGATAAGGACTTCGGGTTGGATTTTTACGCTGATTACCCGCTTTCAAAATATTCTCGTCTGGAAGCCAGCCTGAATATATTCGGCATAGAGAGGGATAATTACGACTGGCTTTACAACCAATATAACTACGAGGAGAAGCGCAGGGTGGTGATGCCGGGATTGTCCTATGTCCACGATACCATCCTCTGGGGTTCTACCGGTCCGGTCAACGGGTCACGGGCTAGGGTTTCATTCTACGCCAGTCCTGACCTGGAAGATTACATAACGCTTAAAGGATCCCCGAGCTGGGGTATAGAATTTCAAACTCTCGTAGTGGATGCGCGGCGTTATCTGAAAATCGCTAACGGTTATACTCTGGCAATGAGAGGTACAGCCGGGTTTTCCGAAGGATCCAATCCCATGAGGTTTTTCGTGGGCGGTGAACGTAATTGGATAAACAGGCGTTACCAGGGAGAAATTGAGGGCAGCATAGAAGACATCTATTTCTCCAACTTCATCACTCCCTTCAGAGGTGGTGATTACTACTCTGCTGAAGGAACCAGATACGCCCTCATAAATTTGGAATTCCGCTATCCTCTGATCAAGCAGATGTTACTGGGCTGGCCCCTTCCCATGCATTTTACCAACATTCGCGGCGCACTTTTCTTAGATACCGCCAGCGCCTGGTATGAAGATAACTTCCGTGGCACCGATCGCAACGCAAATGGTGACGTCACTCTTGATGATATCATGATGGGTTACGGTTTTGGCGCCAGAATCAATTTAGGCATATTCCTGCTCCGCTGGGACGTCGCCTGGCGGACTTACTGGGATAGAACTGACAAACCTCGTTACTATTTTTCACTTGGTGCAGAATATTAATCTTCACGTTCCTGACTAATGCGTAAAGCTATCACCCGTCTGGGTGCGGTCACCTACCGGTTCTTCAACGAAGCCGGGGAGATTTTCTCTCTACTGGGCAAGATCCTTTTCTTTTCCAAAAAGCTGATAGAAGATCGTGCCCTCCTTTTTGAGCAGATGATAGCTATCGGTTATAACTCCCTTCCCATTGTGTTGATGGTTGGCGCTTTCACCGGTGCTGTTTCTGCCTGGCAGACCAACTACCAGATTGAGGGCTATGTCCCTGTTCGATTCCTGGGATTGGCTACGTACAAAGCTGTAGTCATCGAGTTAGGACCGGTGCTGACGGCTCTCATTCTGGCTGGACGAATTGGGTCGTCCATCGCAGCCGAATTGGGAACCATGAAGGTAACCGAGCAGATCGACGCCCTGGAATCGCTGGCAATAAATTCTGTCCGTTACTTAGCCGTGCCGCGCTTTTTCGCCGGCTTATTCATGATGCCTATCCTGGTGATCTTTGCTGACTTCATCGCAGTTTTGGGAGCGTTCCTGGTGGCGCAGCTCTTTTTAGGTATACCGCCACAAATATTCTTCAGCGAGATACCCACTTATTTTCACGTTCATGATATTATGGCTGGTCTCTACAAAGCCACTATGTTCGGCGCCATTATATCACTTATCGGTTGTTACATCGGTTTTGCCACCACGGGTGGCGCCGAAGGGGTGGGCAAGGCTACTATTCGGTCATTCGTGTTATCCGCAATACTGATATTGATAGCAGATTATCTAATGGCGACTTTACTGTTCTAATCAAGAACCATCGTGATAGAAATCAAGGGATTGACAAAGTCTTTCGAAGATAAGCCTGTCCTGCAGGGTGTCGATCTCACCATTGGGACCGGTGAATCCATCGTTATAATCGGCAGGTCGGGCTGCGGTAAAAGCGTGCTGTTAAAGCTCTTAATCGGTCTGTTAACGCCAGATTCCGGGCAGATTATAATAGATGGATCGGATATTACCAGTCTGAAGGAGTCGGAATTATATAAGGTCAGGCATAAATTCGGTGTGCTCTTCCAGGGCGCGGCTTTATTCGATTCCATGACCGTGCGCGAAAATGTGTCCTTAGGGCTTACAGAACATACCGATTTATCCCCTGATAGAATCGCCGAGATTTCAGATGAAAAACTGCGTCAGGTCGGTCTGCCTGACATTCAGGACTTAAAACCCGCCGAGCTTTCCGGCGGGATGAAGAAACGGGTGGGATTAGCGCGCGCCATTGCTATGAATCCGCAGTATGTCCTCTACGATGAACCGACCACCGGTTTGGATCCCATCATGGCGGATATCATCAACGAACTTGTCATTCGGTTGAATGACGAACTGGACGTTACCACTATAGCCGTTACTCACGATATGGTTTCAGCTTACAAGGTTGCAGACCGCATCGTGATGCTGCACCGCGGCGTCATCCTCTTCGATGGAACACCTGAAGAGGTGAAAAACACTGACAACGAGGTCGTCCGTCAGTTCATCGAAGGGCGCGCCGAGGGGCCCATAAAGCCCGTACCCATCGGCGGTGTGAGCCTGGGGAATCACAGATCGGGGTAGTACAAAGACTGCCTCTAGCATTTATTTGTGAGGTGAAATTATGAAGAACCTCCATCTACTTCTCATTTGTAGCCTAGTGCTAATAATTGAACTTACATTTGCAGAAGCCATCTATGTTTCTGGGGATGTTGCAGGTGTTTGGTCTGCAGACACTGTGTTTGTGACAGGTGAGATACGTATACCCCCCGATTCAAGTCTGACAATTGAACCGGGTGTATACATTTGGTTTAACAGCCACTATAAGATGATTGTTGATAGTAATGCAACCCTAATGGCTATTGGTGCTGAGACAGACACGATAAGATTTCATTCATCAGCTTGGTATGCATATGAGATTTACTATGGGGGCTGGCATGGTATCAGATTCTTAAATGCCGCTGATGAGTCAACATTAAAGTATTGTCAGTTTATAAATGGTGCTGCATACGCAAATTACGGCCCAAATGAAGACAAAAATGGCGGAGGAGTTTATTGCCTTGAATCAAATCCTACAATATCAAATTGTTTATTTACTAACTGTCTGGCAGATTATTACGGCGGCGGCATATACTGTCAAGATCAATCTGATCCTCATATTAGGAATTGTTGCTTCGACGATAATGTAGCAAATGTTGGAGCGGCAATTCATTGTACTAATTCATCACCCCTAATTGAAAATAACGAAATTATCAATAATTATGCCATTGACGGTGCCGGGATCGGTTGTGATGAAGCTGCTGCACCTATAATCACCAGCAATTATATTAGTGACAACCTTGCTATTGGAAGCTACTCCAGTGATGGTGGGGGTATATGGTCTAATTGGGCTAATCCTGAGATTTACTCAAATACAATTATAAATAATGTTGCATCAGGTAGTGGTGGTGGAATATTTGTAAGGGGATTTAACGGTGTTATTATGGATAATATCATCCATAATAACACAACAATAAATGGTGGTGGAATTTGCTGTGGAACTGATTCCAATCCTATTATATCTAATAATGAGGTTATTGGTAATTCAGCAGGTAATTACTATGGTGGTGGAATAATGTTTTATGACAATTCAAGTCCCATTGTTAATAATAACTTATTTTGCGGAAACACTGCTTACTCTGGCGGGGGTATTTGGTGCCGTGATGATTCTTATCCTTATATAATTAACTGTGTTATAGCAGACAATACTGCAGAGTATGGAAGCGGAATATATGTACATTCGTGTTGTCCTGAGGTTTTTAATTGTGTTATCAGGAATTTTTCAACACAAGAGATTTTCCTTGATTGGGCAGCCAGTATTAATATAACGTATAGTAATATCCAGTATGGTTGGTTTGGCCAGGGTAATATTGACGAGGATCCTTTATTTATAACCGGCCCTTTCAGCGACTACCATCTGGGTCCTAATTCTCCTTGCGTTGACACTGGCAATCCTGGTCCACAATACGATGACCCTGAAGATCCACAAAATCCTGGCTTTGCTTTGTGGCCGGCTTTAGGTACAATAAGAAATGATATGGGTGTCTATGGAGGTGATGGAGCCAGCGGATGGTTGGGTGTAAAAGAGAAAGAAAGAACACCGCTTCCAAATGGATTTCATTTATATCAGAATTTCCCTAATCCCTTTAATCCAGTTACAACCATCCTATTTGAATTGCCTGTAGCTACCCATGTTACACTACAGGTCTTCGATGTCCAAGGTCGAGTTGTAGCCACACTGATTGATGGCTGGCGAACTGTGGGTATTCATGAAGTCACTTTCGAGGCCTCTGGATTAGCGTCTGGTGTCTACTTATATAGCATGTCTGCTGGTAATTTTGAGGGCAGCGGGAAGATGATATTACTTAAATGAATGATTTTCCAATGAATTGCAATCACAAAAAGAACTAAGAGAAACAACTATGCTTCTATCTTCGTATAAACGCTCCTACTACTACAATAACAGGAGAAAACCATGATCACTTACACCGAAATTGAAGATCTTTTGGATTTTCAATCCGAACGTCAACCAATCATCAGTTTCTATCTGAATACGGATGGGTCTCGTTTTTCACTGGATGAACAGAAGGTCTCTGCACGCAACTTAGTGCGCGAAGGCAGAAAGACCACTGAAAGCAGTGAACTTGAAGATGACGTCCGTATGGGCTTGACGTCAGATCTGGACAAAATAGAGAAGTACCTTGATGACGAACTAACGCGTGGGTATGAGCCTCGTGGACTCGCAATCTTTGCCTGTATGGAAACCGGTTTGTGGCGAGTGGTGGGTTTGCCTCGCCCCGTTCCTTCGCTGTTGGTAATGGAACAAACCCTGCATGTGCGCCCATTGACATTGATTCTTGATGAATACCACCGCTATGGTGTACTTCTTCTGGATAAGAGCAACGCGGAGCTGTATGAAGTTTATATAGGTGAAATCATTAAGTTGGATCGTGCTTTTAAAACGGAAGAAGCCGGTCTGAAATTATCAACTGTGGACAGCCCGGGTTCCGCTGACCGGGGAAAATCCAAAAAGGAAGAAGAGGACCTGCAGAAGCATTTCAGAAGGGTTTCGGAGACACTCTTCCACCTGTATCACCGCCGCCATTATGAATACTTGGTGTTAGGAGGTCAACAACAGCTTTTGGGTCAGTTCGAAAACTTCATGCATCCCGCTCTGAAAGAGCATTTAGTGGGGCGTTTTTCCGCTGAACCGGGTAAAACTCATCAATCAAAGATCTTAGAGGATGTCGTAGTTATCGAACGTAACGTTGAGACCATAGAGGAAAAGAAGCTGGTTAAGCAGTTAGTTGATTCCGCGCACAGCCGCGGTCTGGGAGTAATCGGTTTGGACGATACGGTTCACGCTCTGCAGATGGGCGCGGTGCATATCCTCTTAGTACAGGATGGTTGGCATACACCAGGGATTATCTGCCGTAATTGCGGGCTGTACGGAATAGAGAAGAAGAAATGTCCCGGTTGTGGAAGCGATACGACGCAGGTTGCAGACATGGTTGATGAAGTGATCGAAGCAGCGATTAAAACCGGCAGCATCATCGAACATGTCCACCCTGATGCTGGTTTAGCAGAACATGGAAAGATAGGCGCAATCTTAAGGTTTAGTGTTTAATCAATGAAGATGATCAGGCAAAAATTTGGATTGATTATAATCATAGTTCTGCTTTTCTTCGAACCGGGGAAAACTCAGAATATTATCATACCTATGGATCTGAACCAGACAGATCATCTGAAAGCTTATGGAGTAGCTTATTGGACTCTGGAACAGGGCGTGGACATCGAATGGCTGCTGAATTACCGCGGAGGCAGCTTCTTAGCTCCGGCATCATCTCCTCTGGAACGACTCTGCCGCCTGAGGGGAATCAGCTACGAAATTGCCAGCGCTTCTCAGACCGCAGCGATCATAGGTGAGATAGAACGGGAGAACATGGAGAGAATCCTCCTGGAAAAAGCGCCCGAAATAGCAGTATATGTCCCCCCCAACAATCAACCCTGGGATGATGCAGTGACTTTAGTCTTAGAATATGCCGAGATACCGTACGACAAAGTGTATGACGAGGAGGTTCTTTCAGGAAAACTTCACCAGTATGATTGGGTTCACCTTCACCACGAAGATTTCACCGGACAGTATGGCAAATTTTACGCTGTCTATCGCGGTGCTAAATGGTACATCGACCAGCAGGCTTTGCATGAAGAGATAGCTCATTCACTGGGATACAGCACAGTCCAGGAGGAGAAGAAAGCGGTGGCGCGGGCAATAAAGGAGTATGTCGGACGAGGGGGTTTCCTCTTTGCTATGTGTTCAGCGACGGATAGCTACGACGTGGCGCTGTCCGCTGAGGGTGTGGATATCGCCGCCGCTGTCTTCGATGGCACACCGTTCGATCCGGACTGCCAGAAAAAATTAGATTTCAGTAAAACCTTCGTATTTGAAAACTTCACCTTGATCACGGATCCGTTGGTTTACGAATTTTCCGACATAGACACAACGCCCAAGACCGGAAGATCACCTCGAGGCGATATGCTGGACTACTTTACTCTGTTTGAATTTTCAGCGAAATATGATCCCGTCCCCACCATGCTCACACAATGTCACACTTCTGTGGTAAAAGGCTTCATGGGGCAGACCACAGCGTACCGCAAACATCTGATTAAAAAAGAGATAGTAATAATGGGGGAAGTGGAAGGAACCGACGAAGTAAAATACTTGCATGGCGACTATGAAAAGGGTACCTTTACTTTTTATGGCGGGCATGATCCGGAAGATTACCGGCACCAGGTGGGTGACCCTCCCACGCAGCTTGAACTGTACCCCAATTCTCCCGGTTACCGTCTTATTTTGAATAATGTGCTGTTCCCTGCAGCACGGAAAAAAGAGCAAAAGACATAAACTAACTGCTAACAGCCAACGGCCATAAAATGTCACGCTATCCCGAAATCGAAATTGAAAAAGTCAAACTTTATCCCATCGACCAGCGGCACAGTAAGGTGAAACTGGATTTCCTGGGCGAGCCCGTTAAATCAGGCTCATCATTCAAGGACTGGTGGGATTCGCTGCCAAAAATCCTGGCAGCAGATGATCTTAAGAGCGTTGTCAATGACATAGTCGCGGCGAAGGAAAATAAAAAGCCGGTCATAGTGATGATGGGCGCTCACGTCATCAAGGTAGGTCTTTCACCGGTTATCATCGACCTGATGGAAGGGGGATTCATCACCGCATTAGCGATGAATGGTGCGGGCGTTATCCACGATGTGGAGCTGTCTCAATTTGGAAAAACATCGGAGGATGTTGCCGCCAATATAGCTGACGGGACTTTCGGTATGGCGAAGGAGACTGGCGAATTTATCAATTTGGCTGTAAAGAAAGGTCGAACAGACGAATTAGGTTTCGGTGAAGCCGTAGGGCGTGAACTTGTCAGAAACGAAGCGAAAAATTTGAATGTAAGCCTGTTGGGCCAGGCATACAAAATGGAGATTCCCATTACCGTGCATGTAGCTCTGGGAACGGACATCATCCACCAGCAACCGTCAGCGGACGGAGCCGCTATTGGTGACCTCTCCTTGCGGGATTTCCGTATATTCGCCAGGCTGGTGTCCGATATTGGAAATGGCGGTGTTGTCCTCAATTTCGGTTCTGCAGTGGTTCTGCCGGAAGTCTTCCTGAAAGCTCTTACAGTGGCGCGTAATTTAGGTTTCGTTTGTGATAACTTCACCACCGCCAACTTCGATATGATACAGCATTATCGACCCAGAGTCAATGTGGTGCAAAGACCTACACTTTCCGGCGGAAAGGGCTACCAGATTACCGGTCATCATGAACTGATGATTCCCTTAATGGCGATGGCAGTCAAGGAAGCTTCTATTTAAGATTAATATTCTAGTAGATTAAGAACAGTATATTACACTCCTTAGAAATACACTTAATGGGATGCAATATTGATCACTGAAAAAACATAACTCATAATGAAGATCTCATCAGCCATACGCTAATAACAGAATATGCAATACCTAAAAAAACAGACCGTTATCTCTATAACGGTGCTCCTCCTCATTTTCCTGCTATCATCAATCGTATTAGCTTCCGGTGAGCATAGCACTGAGCCAGATGTTGCAGAAACGGCACACACAACTGATTCTCTTGGAGCAAATCTTCCGCTATGGTCTGCACTGCCTTTTGTCGGTATATTGCTTTCCATCGCGCTGTTTCCCTTATTTGCTCCAGTAATCTGGCATCGCCATTTTGGTAAAATCTCTGCGTTCTGGGCGTTAACATTCGCCCTGCCGTTTTTGCTGATTTTCCGAGGAGAAGCCCTCTACGAAATCCTGCATATTTACTTCCTGGATTACATCCCGTTCATCATCCTGTTGTGGGGACTGTTTACTGCTTCGGGGGGAATATTGGTACGGGGCACACCAATTGGCACGCCGCTGACCAACACCATACTCTTATTGATCGGTACCATTTTAGCAAGCTGGATCGGCACAACCGGAGCGGCTATGCTACTGATTCGCCCAATGATTAGGTCAAACAGGTTCCGGAAATACAAAATGCACACCATCGTGTTCTTCATTTTCTTGGTAGCTAATATAGGTGGGTCACTCACACCCCTGGGTGACCCACCTCTCTTCTTAGGTTTCCTTCACGGCGTTCCCTTCTTCTGGACCATGAACCTATTTCCCCACATGGCGTTTATGTCTCTAATATTACTTATGTTATACTTTGCTCTGGACAGTTTCCTGTTCAAACGTGCAGGCTCACCAAAGGGCGATTTGGAAGTAAAGCCATCCATTAAGATTGAAGGATTGCATAATCTGATCTTCCTGATGGGTATAATGGGCGCAGTCCTCATGTCCGGCATGTGGCATGCAGGTAGTTTTTCCCTGTTTGGAATCCACATCAATACATCCTCCGTCTATAGAGATGTGATCATCCTCCTGATGGTATTTCTATCGGTTAAAACCACCAGAAAGCAGATTCGTACTGACAATGGTTTTACCTGGTTTCCCATCAAGGAAGTAGCCTATCTCTTCGCCGGGATTTTCATGACAATTATACCGGCTCTGACGATGCTGCGGGCGGGCGAAAATGGTTCACTGGCAGGTCTGGTGGAGATTGTCAAGGAACCCCTGCATTTCTTCTGGATAACCGGAACGCTTTCCAGTTTCTTAGATAACGCTCCTACCTATCTGACTTTCTTCAATCTATCCCTGGGACGTCTGGGGCTTACTGAAATGCAGGTATCGGAAATCTTACGCGGAATAATCGAAAGCGGAACCGGTCAGCAGTTTATCAGTATCCTTAAAGGGATATCAGTTGGGGCAGTATTTTTCGGTGCTGTCACCTACATTGGCAATGCACCGAATTTCATGGTGAGGTCCATTGCTGAAGAGAATGATGTGGATATGCCCAGTTTCTTCGGCTATATGGCCTGGTCAGTGGGAATTCTGGTTCCGCTCTTTTTCCTGATAACCTGGGTCTTTTTCATTTGAATAACGTGAAACTGGAGATTGTAGGCAATGTATAAGAAGATACTCTTTGCAGATGACTTAAGCAACAGGGCCTTGAAAGCTATGAAAGAAGCCTTAAGTCTGGCGCGCTGCTTTAAGGCTGAACTCACCATTTTGAATGTGCGTGAGGATTTCCTCAATAAAGATGAAATGGTGATGCTGCGCGTGGACGTCAGCCATTTCCAGGATGATATCAAAGCCAAAGCGCTCGCTATCAAAGAGAAGATCAGAAAGGATATTATAACTTTAGATGGTGATGACGTAAAGACGGAAATAATCCTGCGGGAAGGAAAATCCCGCCAGAATATCGTAGAACTTGCTGAAGAACTGGACGCCGACATGCTGATCCTGGGATCTCACGGTACGTCCCTGCTGAAGGACAAGCTCTTTGGATCGACGGCTAAGTCGGTGATCGGTAACACCAAGCGATCGCTTTTAGTGGTGTGGACGGGGGAATGAATAATTATTTCTCATTTATCAAAATCTCTTTTGGAAGAAAATACTTGACACTGGGTCATTATTTAGTTATATTTTAAGCTCGTCCGGGGCATTAGCTCAGCTGGGAGAGCGCTTGAATGGCATTCAAGAGGTCAGCGGTTCGATCCCGCTATGCTCCACACCCTTTGCGGGAGTAACTCAGTGGTAGAGTCTCTCGTTGCCAACGAGAATGTCGCGGGTTCAAATCCCGTCTCCCGCTCACTGTTTTACCAGATCGGAATTCCCGATTTCTGGTTTGAAGAAATCCCTTTGGGGGTTTATTCATCTGGCGGCGTAGCCAAGTGGACTAAGGCGGAGGTCTGCAAAATCTCTATTCACCGGTTCGAATCCGGTCGCCGCCTCTGGTGCTGTTTGATTTATCAGCTCCGATTCAATCTGCCGGGGTGGCGGAATTGGTAGACGCAGGGGACTTAAAATCCCCCGGGAGATAATCCCGTGCCGGTTCGATTCCGGCCCTCGGTACACAATAAAAACAATAAGTTAGCGCAGTTAAAGACTGCGCTTTCCTTATTTTGTGTTACCATATTGCGTTCATTTCTTCCGTCTCATCAACGCTTTTGTCATGAACGATATACTCCCCCTCTTGAACTAGCCGCCCAAAAACGACCTAATTTACCAACACCCTGTGTGCAGGATTGACTTGATTTTTCATGAGATTTCTCCTTTGATTGATCTCAGACATTTTAAACATGCAAATAATTTAAAAAGTCAATGAAATTCCTGCCAGATTTATCCCTAATTTGGGGTTGTAAGTCCTTTAATAACAGGAAATGATGCTGGCTGAAAGTGCAGAAATATGAGCTATCATACCACCTGGCGGTCTAAAATACTCACAAAATTTCATTCCACATGCACGCGTATGCGCGCGCGGAGGGGCAAGTACTGATATAGTCTGATCAATGTTATCTTAATAAAATCAAGGTATAAGTTATAGATTCTATGCTCTCTCGCACCTGATATCCCCTGCCAGCTCGTTCCAAAGTAGGACCCTATGGGGACATTCAGGATACTTGGATTCCGTAGTGAAGATCACCTCGGGGTCCGACATCTGGGGTTCACGCTGTTGGTTCAATTATTTTTTGGGGAAAACCACTCCTCTTCTCTCGCAAGTATTCGATGTGCTTTGCGTCCTCCAACTTTGGCTGCTGTATTTTTTGTATGATACAGGAGAATTCTTTTGTTAGGACTCATTACTCTTCACTTTGCGAATGCCCGGTAATGGCAGTGACGAAAGCGGAGTCCGCCAATACAGCTTGAAAACTGCTCCTGCGCGCACCATTCATCACCCTGAAATCTACTCCAGGTGCCAATGCCGAACCAGAGGTCTGCTTGCTGTAAACAACTTCTTTGCTGCCACAATCGAAAAGCTCCCATTTAATTAGGAGATTCGCCTCTGATTTGTTCCCGGCAACAAGGTCATAGACGTTGACACTCATATCTAGAACGGTGCATCCCACTAAGTGTGTAGTCGGCGTTTCTTCAGGGTCAGAACCATGATCAGAAAACAGAGATTCTGTCTGCGATTTCACGATATAGTACCCAGCATTCTCAAGTTCTTCCAGAACGAGCTTAGAAAAGTATGCCTGGACTTCTTCACTGATGGAAACGCTAGAGTAATATATTTTTTGGGATGTCAGGAAAATACCTTCGTAGTATCTCCCGATTTCTATGCCAGCCTCCATCCCGGAAAGAGCTTTCGAAAATCCAATTTGACAGAGGTTGTCAGGATCGACCTTGATGGGTTTGGGTGTATCTGGACTGAGAGTTAGAACAGGAACGGGAGGCGTACAACTCCAGAACCCGATAATTACAACTATCGCGATAGCCATTATTCGTATGTGTGACATTTTACCACCTCCAACAAGTTATGCTCATTCCTAAATTAATAGAGAGACCATTTCCCCAGAGCTCGCCTTCAATCTCCAACCTATCGTCATTCCCCTTTGCTGAAGTATAATCCACTAACTGATAGTAGATCTCAACATGCATCCTCAGTCTTTGTGGTTCATTTCCCAGATAATATTATCTTGTTTCATGCACTTAAATAAGATACAACGATTCCCCACGGCATGGTTACCGATCGTTCGTACCGGGAATCAGCCTGAAACCACCGGATGGGTTGAAGCTTATCCAGTTTTTCTTGATCTTGATTGGATGTGTAGTTAAATTGAAAATTCGCAGTTTATATATTTTAAAGATCGGGGATGCATCCCTGAGCCACCAGAGGTTGAAAACTGCTGGATGGAATGAGTCAAGGGAAAGGTATGAGCCTATCCAACGGTAAAACAAATCTTGTGTCCGTAGTTGTCCCATGTTACAACTCGTCTTCAACCATTGAAAGGACTCTCAGTTCACTTATCAAACAGACAGGCGATTTCATACTCGAGATAATTGCTGTAAATAGCTCCAATGATACGACCCCTAATCTAATTACTGAAAAATTCCCGTCTATAAAACTCATTCAGCTTCCTGAACGGGCGAGACCAGCCATCGCCAGGAACATAGGGGCTAAAGAAGCCCGAGGTGAGTTTATAGCGTTCCTTGATTCCGATTGCACGGTTGAGAAGGACTGGTTGGACAGGATGCTGAAGCACTATTGTGGGGATTTCAGCGCTGTTGGTGGCCCTATTCTCAATTCTAATCTAGACAATGCAGTCGGCTTGGCGGGCTATCTGTTAGAATTTGGTAAAAGGCTCCCACTCCAGAAAAAACAGCCTATTGATCACCTCCCTTCTGGGAACCTCCTTCTATCCCAGAAGACCTTTAATTACGTGGGAGGTTTTCCCGAGGATTATGAATATGCCCAGGAGGATAGGTTATTTAGTTGGATACTAACGAAGAAAACAGGAAAAAAGTTGATGTTTTTCCCTGATGTAGCGGTGAAGCATTCTCACAGAGAAGATTTTGACGAGTTCTTGAAACATCAACAGAGTATAGGACGAGGTGGTTCGGAGATTCTAAAACATACTGATTTACCCGGTTCCAGATTGATAAAGAAGAGATGGTTGATTAGCCTTTTCGTGCCTATTGCAGCCTTAAAGAAACTGGTGCTGTGTATTGCTTGCTCGGTAACAAAATGTCCCTTAAAGATTATTCGATATCCACATGTTCCTGCTTTGATGGCAATGGGGATGATCCATTGGTCCTTCGGTTTCTACCAGGGCATTAAGAAGCGATGTGATCCAGTTTCACTATCTAAAAAAAGGGTCGAAGCAGCGGACGATTTTCCGTGGCAGGATCCTGCGCAGGATCACCTTTAGCCGCTCAGGGACATATTTGGTTCCTCTTGCGACTTTCCCGATTATTCGATTCACCAGCAGATATGTCCGGACATAAAAACTGTCCCGCATGAACTTGTAACTTCTGTTCTCCCGCACACTGGATGTCCACTTGAACTTGTAATCTCCCGAACCGCGCATCAGATCAAATTCTTCCATTCCTTCCTCAATGGCATCTCGAATAGCTTTTACCATTAATATCATACTTGGACTGTACTTAGCGAAGGCAGTATCGAAGCCGCTCAGATAAAAGAGAAGACAATTGTTATAATTGAAGAGATAGTAAGTTGCAACCGGTGCATTATCAAAGTCCAAGTAATACAACCTCGCCCATCCCTTGCGAAAGAACTCCAACCCCACAGTCTCGTGAAACATGGTAAAGCTATCCCTGGCAAATGCGCCAGGTTTATCCATACTTTGCCACCGGAGCTGGTGCTGTTCAATGAAGTTTTGCATTCGTTTTGAGAACTCCTCTTCTGTCTTCGCATAGTCAATATGTAGGCGGAAGTCCTTCTCAGCTTTTCTCTTTTTTCGTCGCACAGAGTAACGCGTACTGGATGATAACGAGGTCAGGAATTCATCCCAATTTTTCGGCAATGAAATATAGGGACATACTTTCTTGGAGATGCTTAAATTGAAACCTTCAGGGGATTTCTCATTGAGAATTGAGTGCAGTCTGGACTCCTGGTGAATTGAATCGAACTCTACAATGCCGATAGAGGATGTTTCCTCCAGAATATCATCAAAGAAGAAGTTCAACACTCTTCTCTCGAAGCCATCTTTAATAATCAGGTCCAGATAGTCTGAATCAGGTTCACCAACCAGTCTGAGGATTGAAAATATACCTTTACTAACCTCATGAAAAGGGAGAATTGCAACCAACTCATCATTACTTGTCAATACACAAATGATGTAAGGTTTCTCCTCGTGCGTATCCAACCAGGTGGCAATCCATTCCCAGGTCTGAAAAATAGTATGGCACGGACATAATCCCAGCAGATCGCGCCACTTCTTCTCCAGTTTCAGGAACTCTGGGAGATTCCTGATTATCTGATATGAAAGTTTCTCCATGAATATTAACTGTTACTAGTATTTGCGGTCAAGATGAAGGCAATAGCCTGCATTTTTTCAACATTTCGGCAAGTGAAGGCATGGCGTCCTCCAGCATTTCCAATTCGCGTTTATTCAGTGGGTTCAGACTGAACGTCAGTTTAATCACAATAAGTCCATACAGAAGTGCGCAGACGATTAGCCACGACAGCACCATCTCCCCGATCAAGATAGTTGTTAATGCGGGAAGGAGAATTATGGGTGCCATCTTCAGTGCAAAACCCACCGGTAACCTGAAATGTGTCAATTTCAGTACGACCGTGAGTTCAACTATCGTCAAGATAAAGAATGAAACACCCGTAGCAAAAACAGCTCCCTGGATACCGACCAGGGGGATGAGGAACAAGTTCATGACCAGATTCAATATCCCGCCGCCGCCCCGCAGGTAGAGTACCCATCTCTCCTTACCAAGTGGTAAAAGGACGGTTACGGCAGCTCCCGTACCGAAGAAAGCAGACAGCCAGTAGAAAATTGAGAAGAAGATAAGTAAACCTGTCGCCTGGGAGTACTCTGATGAATAAAATATTTCAATAATGTTATCTGCCTGGAAGATCATGAAGGCAAAAACCGGAGCAGATAAAACTAATGATATTTTATAAAGGAACAACCATGCATTCTCAAGGCCTTTCATTCCACTCTTCGTGTACGCTTCGGACATTATTGGCAATGTCAATGAGTTCACTGCAGCCAACAGAGCATAACCCCCCGTTGTTGAAAGCAGATAAGCAATATTGTAATAGCCGACCAGTGAAGAATCTTTCAGAAAATACATAATCATCAGCAAGTCGATGTCGTTCTTCAGAAAATACTGTATAAACATGCTAAGCGAAATAACTAGACCGTACTTCACGATAGGCTTAAGGTCCGTCTTATGCTCCGGTTGAAGATAGGTCTCCCTGGTTCCGACGGCGTAAAACAGGCACTGGATTGAATAGACGATTATTGCCAGTGCGATGAGGGATGGAATATCCATGCCCGTTTTCGCAAGATACAGGACACCAAGTATCTGAATGATTGAAATGGTCGTTTCGACGAATGCAAAGAACCGCATCTTCACCCTGCTCATGATGACATTAATGAACAGGTCAGAAAGTCCGCGTACAAACAGCCAGAACACCATAACAGCAGCAAAATCCTTTAGTGCAGGCAGATCGAAATAAGAGGCAAGAGGATTGCGTAAATAAAAAAGTCCCCCTCCCAACAGTAGCAGGATAGCAATCCTCAGCAATCCGGCTCTGCGAACCAGGTAACTTGTTTCACCTCTCTTCCCCTCGGTTTCGAATTGCGGCAGATAGTTGTTGAAGACAGAATATATTCCGAGGTTTGATAATCTAAGGAGGATGGCGATAGTGCTGACCAGTGCTGAATAGACGCCAAAACTGGACGCCCCCAGATGCCGCGCCACGATGATGGAGACAGCGAAAGTAATGAAGCTTCTTAGCGACATCCCAACCTGACCCCAAAAGAGTCCTTGGATTATTTTAGCCCCGAATTTCATTGTATCTTGCACACGTAGTGAGTCCAGTCATCCAGTAAACCAATCAACCAGGGCCACTTCACCCATTTGTGGCGCGGATGCGGCATGACTCTGATCACCTCGAATCCAACCTGGCGAAGTTCACGGACCTGTCCAGGCGGAAATGTTTGAAATCTTGTAATGGTTCCCCAGGGGTAATTACATTCCATGTAGGCATTTTCACGCCTCTTGGATATTACTTGCAGGTATCGAATAATCTGGTTCAAGCCTTTCGGCAGGAATTTATTGAGTGAACTAAAAATGAAGAGTCCCTCCGGTTTGACGACACGCCTGATTTCTCTTAACGCGTACAACCTGTTTTCGTAGGGGTGAAGCATATCCAGACCATTGAATGAGAAGACCACAACTTCGAATGAATGGTCATCGAACTCGAGATTCATAACGTCACCAACTCGATAATCAATCTGAGGAGCGATGGCTTTCGCCTTCTCTATCATGTTTGGGGCATAGTCAATGCCGATGACATCATGACCCTGTGCATGAAAATATCTCGTCGTCCTTCCAGCTCCGCAGCCAATATCTAGAAGCTTTGAGTTCTCAGGGATGAGAGAGAACACTGGTTCCTCTCTTTTGAATAAGCCATCCCAGCTGTAGTGTTCAACACCCTCGTCAGTATCATAAGCCCTGCGGGTATCTGCCGAACTTTTATCGGTTATTTCATACATTTCTGGGTTCTCGATTATTATCTGTCTGCGTAAGATACAACTTTACCTACGAATCTTCATCGGTAGATGCCTTGATCCAATCAGAACGGAATTGATTCTTCAGGAGATCTGGATCTCGCACAATCCTCCCGAGCGCTTTACGTCTGGTAATGAATTTGGGAATAAATATGAGCGTAATCCCTATCCCGTAGAACAACAAGTAATAACTCTCCAAACCTAAAATGACAGTCGCGACCAACACATATAGCATGCAACATTGCGTGAATGCAAAAGAGATAATACTCTTCACACTCTTCATAGAACCTGAGTTGCGATCATCAGTATCATGTACTTCAAGTTCGCTCGCCTTGTTTTTGAAGGGATTGTCACTATATTTTGCCAGGTATTCGAGGAGTGCAAGAATGTTTATATTCTCTTCCATCTTGGTTAGGGGCGTCACGAGTGCGGTTGCAAGTATGCCTGAAATTATGTAGAAGATATCCTGTCCTTCCCGGATGTTGGCAAGCGTCAATGCTCCGAACACTAACGGGAATATAATATGATGTCCGACCATGTCGGTGAAATTGCCTTCAACAGAAACAATATTCCTGTAGCGGCTAATCTCACCATCAACATTATCCAGAAGCCATGAAAAATAGATGAGAACCACAGCCATGATTGATAGCCAATACTCGCCGAATGCAAGTAAAACTGCACCTGCAATTCCCAGTATCACCCATAGGTTTGTTACAAAGTTAGGTGTGACGCTCTTGATTTTTAAGAAAAAATATGTGATCCATATAGAAAGTTTGCGCGAGATGTAGCTGCGTTCCAGGTTGGACAGATTGAGAGATTCAGCGACCGGTTGTGCATCGATATCCCAGCACCTTTTCTGGATACTGTTGACCTTCTCACGAAGGCTCATTTTATGCGCCATGTAATCCTTCTCGATTTTTATCGATATCCTGATTCAATTCCGCAATCAGGCTCAATCTTCCATTTGTGACATAGGAATAAGGAACCTGCGTGCGAGTCCACGAATCACCCGTCGATGTAATGGGTATAGTGGCTCCATCCGCTGTCCTGATCTCGGACACAACAGCCTCTATGTGCAAGGGGATCATTCCTTTAAAATTCCCCACGTCAAGGGAGGACGTAAAGTCGATTTTTACCAGAAGATCATTCTCGTTCAAAATCACATCCATTCGAGCCATCAGCAGTGCTCCCCATTCTTCCATAGCGAGAAACGTCTTCACACCTTCGTTCTGAAGCTTTATAACCTGCTCTTTTAACCAGAAAGCACCCTTACGGTACACGTCATAGTCATGAAAGACGAACAGAATCGGATATCCGGCATTGGACAGCGCGGCGGCTTCCTTAAACTCCTCAGGATAGAATGCGCCCAACTTTCTATTACTGATCATGGCATGATCCCACAATAGGTTAGTTTCCTTGCTCGATAGTATTTTAAAACCAGCCTCTCGAGCCAATCCTGGTGTATCTTCTGTACGCATATGTGCAGATGGAACGACAATTTGTGTATTGACCCCGAATGCCTGTCTAATTTCTTCAACACTCTTTTCCAGATGCTGGATCAGGATTCCGCGCTCTACATTCTCGTCAGAGACCATCTCACAGAATTCACGATACCACTCCATGTTTGTGTATTGATCCTGGGAGTTAAGCCACCCTTTGATGTCAACAGAAAGATGAGTCAGTCCGTGAGAAAGAATTGAGATCACGCCTTTGTTAACACCCGCCCGCATAGCTTCATATTGTGAAGCATAATCATGATGTCTATCAGGCTCCCAGACATGATAGGTCACTTCCCTGGAGGTATAGTGCTTTCCAGGAATACGCTCCCACACGGGGGTGCCGCGATAGATCAGTGTCCCACGCCGCGGATCACCGTCATCGACCCATTCAGCAACATATGCTACACTGAGTTTTGCATTCTCTCCTTCCAGGAGTTGAATCAGTTCATTCCATAATTCACGAGAGATGACTCCATCATTGAATCCTTTCAAATGAACTCGCTCAGAGGCCCCGGGATCATCCATGCGCAGACAGACCCCTCGTTCATACTGAATTGAAACGGACGGACATCGGGAATGATTGGTCAGGATATTCTTAAAGAACTGGTGAAAACGATTTCCATTGTGAAAAATTCGACCGGGTTGAAAATTGAGAAAATAATTTGTCGCCTCTCCAAATTGGTAACATACAACTGCCGGTATTCCATTGCGGAATGAGGCTAAACTGTGAGCCTCTTGTTTTTTCGATAACCTACGTGAAAACCAACTCTGCATCAGTAAGCGCAAGATGGGACGATAACCGAAATCAGCTCCCTTTGATGAGAAGGGATACGGTCGCACCTTGTACAAAACGCCGCCATCATTTGAACAGATTTTCTGCATAGAAAATGAAGTAGTACGACATTTTTTAATACCGAAGGGTTCCAGGAATGGTCGCTTTGAGAATAGAAATGAATCTGCTATCAGAGAAACACCATATCTGAATGAACAATCCTTGAGCCATTCCTGCTGTTCAGCAGAGAGCCGTCCAATGGGACAAGCAATAATGACTGATGTGCATCTAACCAGATTATCGTCAAGAATATTACTTAGGTTAAACTCATTCACATCAACAATTTCAAAAGGAATCCCGAGCCCGGTTACAAATTCGACATAGTTCTTCAGACGACTTCCTGGTAGGATTGGATGCCTATCCGTTCGCCGGCAGGGCCGCTCTGACTGGTAGTTTGAATCTTTAAGTATGAGAACGGAATATCTGTATTTCATTTAAGTATAACTTCCCTGTAAATATCAGCCATTCTGGCAGCAAATGCTTCTGAAGAAAATTCCCTGCGAGCTCGTTCCTGGGCAGCTTTCCCGAGCTTTGCGGCTCTTACCGGATTCCTTATCAATCCTAGTATTGCATCGCTCAACGCAGAAGAATCTTTGGGTGGAACAAGGACTCCTGTCTCATTATTTAGCACTATTTCTCTCGGTCCATCCAGGTCGCTTGCTACGACCGGAAGCCCCATCCCCATAGCTTCCAGGAGAGTTATAGAACATCCCTCCGAGACCGAAGGCTGTACGTATATATCGATCCCATCGTAAAGCGCAGCATCATGAGGATGCTCGCCACAAAGAGTTACTTTTTCTTCCAGGTTGTTTTTCCTTATTAGCTCTTCGAGGTGTGGTCTGAAAAGACCTTCACCGGTGATCCTCAATCGTATATGTTCAACAGAAGTCCGCAGTTCTTTAAAAGCCTCCAGCAGGTATGGATATCCTTTCTGAGGGACCAGTCTTCCGACAGTTCCTATGGTAATTGTTTCCTTTTCTGTCACCTGACGTGGAGCATTGAAAATGGTTTCATCATAGGGTGCGTAAACAATTTTGAAGCGTTCATCGTTCGGATCAGGCGTATGAATATTGCGTACTGCATTCGAAACACAGATCACTCTACTATTCAAACAATCCATGTTGACGTTTAAAAAGGGCCAAACGAAAGTGGCAATCCAGTCGTGAAGCTCTTGACCTTGATCATCAAACTTGCCCTGCGGTCGTTTGTCTGCTTGGAATGTCTTTGAGAATCGGATATCTCCCATGTCGTGATGGGTAGTTACGGAAGGGATGTTTCCTGCCAGTTTCGCAGCCAACCTGCCGTGGTAGTTTCCCTTGTTGTTATGTGTATGGATGATATTGGCTCCGAATTCTTTGGCAACTTTCCGTACCCACATTGTGGTTCGAATATCGATAACGGATCCTCGATACTTCCCGAAGAAGAGAGGGATGTCTGTGTCTCTGAAATCGTCCAAGACACTTTTAGAAGAACCCAGGACGGAACAGATAGCAAACTGGAATTCATAGCCCTGCAGCCGCTTGCAGAGAACGCGAAGGGTTTCCTCTATCCCACCATTGCGGGAAAGAGATGTCGTCACATGAAGAACTTTAACTGGATTCGGCATGTCGGCTTTCACAATATTATTGTGTGTCCTTACCCATCTTCTGTAATCGCCCAACTTATCAATTTGAATTTAACCTCTCAGACGTTTAGGATCAAGTAAAAATAAACCGGCTTTTGCCCATTCAATGGTTTTATCCCATACTGATACCCGACATTAATCAAAAATGCCGACAAACCGTTTCCAGTTCCTGAAAGCATGGGAAGTATGTATGAGCCAGGTTGATGAATCGCTTCCTCAAAACACCCATGACAATCTGGTCGGAAAGCCAAGAAGTGATTTTGGTAAAAGATCCAATTGCATTGGGATTTTTAACCCAAAGGTCACTACATAGAATAATACACCATAGTTTATAATAAATAATGACTTTGATAGAGTTCTGAGTCATTGTTTCTCAGTAAATTGCCGCTTTCCAATCGTATTTCCAAATGACAGTAATGATCTTACTGCTTAAAAGTGGCTCCCACTTTTTTAGAGCATGTGGTCTAGCCTCGTCTTCCTTTAAAATTTACCCTCCTGAAAAAAGTACTTGATTTCATCAATATTTTTGACTATATTATATCAATCAAGCCACTTCTTTTAACTTGAGGTTACCATGAAGACAACTAAACTGCTGTTAATTACAATCTGTGCAATCATGGTATCAATTTCTGCGTTTGCAGATGATACTGGATACTATCAAGTTCCCGTTGGGGCTCGGGACGTTTTAGTAGCAATGAAAACCACAGTTCACCACGGCCGTTTTGAAGGAGATTTCATAGCTGAGTTATCTCTTGACGAAATTGAAGTGCTAAGGAATAACGGATTTGAAGTGAAACCAGTTTCTGACAACTACCTGCTGGATGAACTTGGGATTGGCCATAAACCCGGTACAGATGATTGGCATACATACCAAGAGATGCGAGACGGTTTCTACGATCTGGCTGCCAACTACCCGGATATTACCCTGTTGGAAGTCCTGGGTTATTCCGTGCAGAACCGCGAACTTTTCGCTCTGAAAATTTCCGCCAACCCGCTTATCGAAGAAGATGAACCTGAAGTGGTCTTCTGGGGCGGTATCCATGGAAATGAATTTACAGCAGCGGAAGTGCCCTATCTTCACGCGCTTTACCTGTGCCACAATTACGGCACTAACCCTGCGATTACGGAGTACATAGACAACAATGAAATCTGGTGTATTCCCATGATTAATCCCGATGGTCATGAACTAGGTACTCGCAATAACGCCAATGGGATCGATCTAAATCGCGATTACGGCTACCAGTGGGACGGCTGGGGCAGCAGTTGGTATCCGTTCTCGCAGGTGGAAAGCCGGGTTGTGCGAGAATTCTGCATGGAGAATAACATTACTCTATCGACAACCGTCCACTGTTCCGGAGACGTTCTCTTTTACCAGTGGGGATTCAGTCCCAATACTGCTCCTGATAACAATCTCATCGTCCGGGTGGGAGAACGATATTCCGATGCAGCATCCTACGCACTGGTTAATTCCTGGTCGGATTACGAAACCCATGGCGAAGTTTTGGATTACGTTTACGGTAGTCATGGAGCTCTCTGCTATACCGTGGAGACCAATAACTGGTCTTCGCAGGTTCAATATACCTACGAAAGAAATCAAGCAGGGATGAACAATTTCTGTGAGTTAGCGGGAGAAGGGCTACATGGCATGGTAACGGATGCTCAATCGGGGGATCCACTGTGGGCGGCAGTATGGATTGAAGGTAATCCCATACCTGCTTACACAGACCCATCTTTAGGGGATTTTCACCGCATGATGCTGCCTGGTACTTATGATCTAACTGTATGGGCTAACGGTTATCAACCAGAAACTGTGACGGGTGTGGTTGTCGAATTTGGTGTGCCCGGGGAATTTGATGTCGAGCTCACGCCCTCTGGTGGCGAATATGCCTTCATGGTGACATCTGTGAACCAGGAAGATCCCAACAACGCCTACAATACCATAACCTATCCAGCCTGGGCTTTAGGAGCGCCGGACGATCTGCCTTGTTCGATAGGTTCGGGCGGCTTCATCGTCCTGGATATGGGTGAGGGTCATGAAATCGTTGACGGTAACGGCAATGATTTTACGGTCACTGAATGGGATCACCCCCGCGATCCCGGTCCCGAAACATACCGAGTTTACTCCGGCGACGCCTATAACCAGAATACCCTCATCGGCGAGGCTACCGGCACAGCCTCATTTGACTTAAGCACAGCGGGTGTGACTTCTACCCGGTATCTCAAAATCACCGATGCGTCCGGTTCCAGCCCCAACTTCCCCCTGGCAGGCATGGACCTTGATGCTATAACAGTGATCAACAGCGGTATCGCTGTTGCTGGTGGAATCGTGGCTGAAGTCTCAATTCCTGCCGAAGTTGAAATCTCGGTTTATCCCAACCCATTCAATCCCACGACAGTTCTCAGATTTAAATTGCAAGATGCAAGTCTGGTGAGCCTGAATGTATACGACATTCCCGGTCGACTGGTAACAGAATTAGTCAACGGATGGCGAGATGCTGGAGTGCATGAAGTGGCGTTCGATGGATCGAACATTGCCTCTGGGATCTACCTGTATAAGCTGGAAGCAGGTGAGTTCACAGCATCAGGGCAGATGGTTTTAATGAAGTAAACCATTTTCAACTAACAGGGAGCGGATATGTGCAGAAAGATCTTTATTGCTTTTCTCTGCGGAGCACTGACGGTCGTGACTGTAACTGCACAAACAAATATATACGGCGGTGAAGTAGGCGGTACGTGGGATCTTGCCGGTTCTCCATACCTGATTTGGGGTGATATTACTATTCCCGGAGAGTTAGGTGAACCAAATCCATTGGTTATTGAACCTGGTGTCGAGGTCATCTTTCAGGGGCACTATGCAATTACCGTCAGTGGAATTCTGGAAGCAATTGGAACTCAGAGCGATTCGATCCACTTCACCGTGGCAGATACCATCGAACGCTGGCGCGGCATCCGCTTCATAGATGCCTACTATCCCAGCTACTTATCGTTCTGCATCATAGAGTATGGACGAGCCGATGAATGGGCGACCGATCCATATGGCGGAGGAATTTATTGCTACAATTCCAGCCCTGAAATTACCCATTGTACCGTCCGCAGGAATTCAGCTCTGTTTGGAGGCGGGATACACTGTTGGTATTATTCCAGCCCTATCATAGACAACTGCAATGTAAGCGAAAATTCGGCAGAGGTGTTCGGTGGTGGGATTTACTGCGATCTGTCTGATGCAACGGTTAAAAACTGCACCATCAGCGGAAATTCTTCTTTAGGTTATGAAAAAGGTGGCGGAGGAATTTTCTGTTATAGGTCTAATATGGATATCAGTTACTGCACTATCAGTGGGAATTGGACAAATGATAACGGCGGGGGGATCTTCTGCAGAAACAATTCCAGCCCGACTATCAGCCACTGTACAATCAGTGGGAATTCGGCCGAACATGGTGGTGGGATCTATTGCATCGTTTTTGCCGATCCAATTATAAGCCATTGTACTATCAGCGATAATTCAGCCTGGCACGGTGGCGGGATTGGCTGCTATAATGCCAGCCCTGAAATAGTCAACTGCGTTATTAGCAGAAATTCTGTGAACTTTTCTGGAGGCGCGATTTATTGTGCTGTTAACGCCTATAGCACATCCGCTGTGAACTGTATTCTTTGGAACAATGACAGCAATCAAATCACCGGTTATCCTCAAGTGACTTACTGTGACGTGCAATATGGCTACGAGGGAACCGGAAACATCGACATCGATCCCATGTTCGTCGATGCCGCTGGTGGTGATTTCAACTTGCTATGCGGTTCACCATGTATAGATGCGGGAAATCCTGATCCAGTGTACCACGATCCCGATAGCACAAGGTCTGACATGGGTGTTTCCTATTATCATCACAACTTCCAAACCAGCCCCACTTATCTGGATTTCGGCATGGTTAACATGGGTAATCCAGCCGAGATATCATTATCGATCACTAACACAAGTGACAGCACCCTGATACTATACGATTTCGTCCCCAGCAACGACTGTTTCTACACTGATTTCGATCCGGCGGACAGCCTGCTTCTCCAGGGTGACAGCTTAGTTGTGACGGTAACTTTTTCACCTTCTTCGATCACTGTCCACGAAGACACGCTGACTATTGTCAACAGTAGCGAGAACTGGCCGTTAATGCTATTAGGCGAAGGATTGGAAGGTGGTACTATCATAGAAAGCGGTGCGGTTACGGGGACCTGGGAGGCTGCCAGCTCGCCTTACTGGATTACCGGTGAGATAACGGTACCAGAAGGCGAAACGCTGATTATCGAACCTGGTGTAGAAGTGGGCTTTGTTGGGCATTTCAAGCTCATTGTGAATGGTTTTCTCGAAGCGATTGGGACTGAAACCGACTCGATAACTTTCACTGCTCCTGATACATCCGTCGGTTGGCATGGCATCCGGTTTATTGACGCTCCTGACAGCAGTCATCTGGCTTACTGTGCCATACAGAATGGGAACGCCACAGGTGCCGATCAAGATCAGTCAGGTGGAGGAATTTACTGCTACAACTCAAATCCGATTATACATCATTGTACCATAAGGAATAATTCGGCTGACTTAGATGGGGGTGGTATTTATTGTTACAATTCGAATCCAAATATAGAGAACTGCGTGATAGACAGCTGTTCAGCAGAAAATGGTGGTGGTGCCCTCTGCTGCAACCAATCAAATCCGATTATCAAGACCACTTCAATGAGTGGGAACATGGCAGATAGCACGGGAGGTGGCACTTACTGTGTAAATTCCGACGCGATCATCGAAAACTGTACCATCATTGGGAATATAGTATCAGCTGGGGATGACAACAATGGCGGCGGAGTTTGCTGCGTTCATTCCAACCCTATTATTAGAAACTGCACCATCAGTCGCAATTCTACCTGGGCTTTGGGGGGTGGATTGAGATTTGAGGAGTTCTCTAACGGCATAATTGAAAATTGCACAATCAGCGAGAATTGGGTCGTATTCAGCGGCGGCGGAATTTCCTGCAGTAACTCAAGTCCCGACATTAGAAACTGCACTATCATTGACAATTCGGCTAACAATCTCGGCGGTGGGATTATCAGTCATGATAACTCCAGCCCGAATATCAGCTTCTGTACCATCAGCGGCAATTCGGCTGAGTTTGGTGGTGGGATGACGTTTAAAAATAGCTCCACTAATTTCTCCATGCAATATTGTACCATCTATGGAAATACGGCTAATAATGGTGGAGGAATATATTTCAGCAGCGCCAGTCCGAGTATTGAAAACTGCTATATCATGGAAAATTCGGCGCAATATAAAGGTGGTGGGATTTACTGTTGGTACTCCACACCGAATGTTAAGAACTGTACAGTCAGTGGAAATTCAGCAGGTGATTATGGTGGCGGGATCTGCCTGAAGAATGGAGCTAGTCCGATCATACAAAACTGTACTATCAGCAGAAATTCAGCTACAATGTGGATCGATAGTGAGGGCGGTGGAATTCACTGTGAAGAAGATTCCGACCCATTAATCCTGAACTGCACCGTCAGCATGAATTCGGCAGGCGATTGTGGCAGTGGAATTAACATAGAATACTGCAATCCAACTATATTGAATACAATTGTTGCAGCTAATAACGGAGGCGCTGGCGGTATATATTTCGAGAATTGCCCCGATGTCAGTGTTAATTATGGAGATTGTTACAATAATCAGAATCGCAATTATGGGGGTCAGGTTCCGGCGGGTTTGGGTGAGTTGGTTACAGTTAATGCGAAAGGCGATTCCTGCGATGTGTATTACAACATCTGCCTCGATCCGCTGTTCGTTTATGCGGCTCAAAATGACTACCGCCTGCAGTGGAGCTCTCCCTGTATAGACGCAGGAGACCTCGATCCTGTATACAATGATCCTGACAGCACCACAGCTGATATGGGAGCTTTCTTTTATGATCAGAGTATGCCATTGCGCATTCTCTTGACGCCGTTCAATGTACCCATTGAAATTCCCTCTGAAGGTGGACATTTCAGTTATAACATTCAGGTTACCAACATAGCAATATTACCCTTGAATGCTCACACTTGGTGTGATGTTACCCTTCCAAATGGGAGTACTTCGAGGCCTACGTTAGGGCCGGTGAATATCGAAGTCGGTAGCGAGGTTACTATCAGTCGTGAGAGGATGCAGATCGTACCAACAGGTACACCAGCTGGTATATACACCTATAATGCCTACTCAACAGCAGAAACAGATACTTCCCATGACAGTTTCACCTTCGTTAAACTGGGCTCGAACGACTCTGAGAGTCTGACAGGATGGTCAAACTCCGGTGAATCTTTCGTGGAAATTGCGACAATGGAAACCACCACTCCAACGTCCTATTCCCTTGGACAGAACTACCCCAATCCCTTCAACCCTCAAACCACTATCCGCTTCGGGTTGCCGGTAGCATCGCAGGTAAATCTGACCATCTACAATCTGGCAGGCAGAAAAGTCGCAACAGTCATTGACGGCTTCAGGATGGCTGGCTACCATGAGGTCATTTTCAACGCATCACAACTATCTTCCAGCTTGTACTTCTACCGCATTCATGCTGGTAACTTCACTGATGTGAAAAAAATGATACTGGTGAAATAGAGAACAGAGAACAGAGGCGGAGTCAACCCAATCTATAAGTTATTTCTCTCCCAGATCGATGCTGATCCACGCCTCGACTTTCTCCATTCCGGGCATTAGGGGGTGCATACTTCCCCCTCGCTTGCCGCCCATACCGCCACCCATGCTGCCTCTACCTCCCCTGCCTCCTCCCATCTCAGAACGGTTAATCATATTTTTCATTTGCTCTCGATCCATGCCGCCGAATTCCATACATAGGCTGATGGTTTCACCGGGATGAGTTCCGATAGCATAAACCACTTCCGGACTTGAGGACAAGAGAATGGCGATTTCATAGAGGTAAATACCGTTTTCCTGCCCCGGAGGACGGGTGTACGATTGAAACAACGGGGCTATCCACAGGTCCGAAGGACTCCCATTGAGACTCCTACGTGAAATAAACCTGACATACCTGACATATAAGATTGCTGATTGCACACTTGATTCAGATCAATTATGATTAGCAAAAAGAGGGTAACTCTGCCCGTGTTACCCTCTCCATTACCAATCAATGACCCGTTTATTTTGTCATGATGATCTGCTTGGTCAGAGTTTGATCTCCGGCGGTGATTTTATAGAAGTAAGTGCCAGAAGAGACTTTCTGTCCGTTGGCGTTTTTACCGTTCCAGACTACTTCGTAGCTGCCGGCGTTCTGGTATCCGTTCTTAACAGTGCTGATCGATTGCCCCTGCAGGTCATAGATCTGCACGGTAACCTGACCGGCATCCTGCAATTCGTAAGAAATAGTTACGTCCGGATTGAAAGGATTAGGATGGCTGGTGGCTTTTATTGTGGTATTGGTCAACTCTGCTCCGTCCAGTATCTCTGGACTGGTAGAACCCCAATTACCGCCTATGCAATTACCATCTGGAAGCTCAATTCCGTATCCTTTGACCATCTCTTGCACTTTGGATTGAATTTCCTGTTGCGATGTGCCGCTTTGCCGCATTTCGCAGATTTGGCTGCGAATTGCATCGCGCTGGACTTCATTCAGTTGACTATGGATCATTTTCATGCCGGGACCGCGGTGTTTGCCGTGCATCATCATGAAGTTTTCCGGCACATCGATTCCATAACTTTCCAGCTTAACCTTGACTGCGGCGTGGATTTCGTCTCGCTGCTTCCCGTCCTGGTGCATCTGGCAGACCATCTCACGGATTTCCTTCTGTTGTGATTCATTCAATTGATCATGGATCATCTTCATACCCTGACCATGGTGTCTGGGACCCATCATGAAGGTATCCGGGACTTCGATGCCGAACCCTTCCAGCTTAGTTCTGACTGCAGCGTGGATTTCGTCCGGCGCTTTCCCCTGGTCATGCATTTCCTGGATCATGGTGAAGACCTGATCACGCTGTTCAGTTGTCAGCGACGCCATGATGCCTTTGCCGTGCTGTCCGCATTGGTGCTTACCGTGAAATCCAGCACTGACAGTGGAACCCAGCAACAGGAAACTGGCTAAGGTTGTTAGTACGATTATTTTCATTGTCCTTTTCATGGTTTCATTCCTTTATTTTATGAGGATTATGTTTTTTTAGGGGCGGGGTTATTTTAGTGTTGTCGATCAACCGCCCCGGGGCAGTGTGGCGTTCAAGTTCTCCTGCCCTTTCTGGTGATTAGACGAAGCAATTTGCTGCTTTATTCCATGATGCTGAAAAATCCCTCCCAACAGCCAGGTCATATCCTTCTTTTGAAGAAGAAGACCTGATGGAAACTAAAAAAGCCGGAATCGTCATCTGATTCCGGCTGTACATCAACACTATATTAAGAGCTATTCCCCTCCGCCAAACCGTTTCATTTGTTTGCCCCGTCCGCGGTGCATGGGGTGCATTTTTCTGCCAAGTTCGATGTGCTGCTGCAACCTCTGAAATTGTTCGTCATTCAGGATCGGTTTCAATTCAGTCTGCAATGAATCCAGGATCGTCTTCATGTCAGATCGGAAGGTAGTCATAGAGGTCATCGCTTTTTGCGAGGTTTTTTCCGCTATCTTCATCAGAGCTTCCCGCTGCTGATCATCCACCGGACGGATAACGTTTTCGATCAGGAAATGTTCAAATTGCCCCGGACCCATCAAGCCCTGTATCTCCTGGAAGCGGTGATGCACGAAAACGGTGGACAAGACTGCTCCCAGGATTATGCCGATTATCAATGTTCCCAGGATAATAAACGCGGATTGCGTGTGGATTTTCATAGTACTTCCAGGTTACTTTCGATTGATGTTTCCAAATTCGCTGGCGTCAGGTTGAATGCCAGTTCTATCAGATTTCGATCATTGCGCTCATGCCATTGGCTGGTGACGTTGTATGCTGTCACTGCGATAATCAACGCAGCAGAAGCGATAGCCACTTTGCGAAACAGATGTGAAAGCGCTTCAGTGAAGACGTTCTCTGGCGATGTCTCTGCCTTTACTTTCCGCATCACGCGAGTTGTAAAGAACGGCTTAAAGGATTCAGATCTGATGTCTTTAAGCAGCATTTCAAGATTTTGATGCTTCATTAATTCCGCTCTCAATTCAGAGTTGCTATCTAAGAGCTTATTTAGTGTGTCTCGCTCGCTGTCAGAAAGGTTCTTCTCTAAAGCCTTTTGCAGCAGGTCTCTATGTCTCTCATCCATTTCATACTCACAGTTGTGGAATAGGTTAACCTCAGTCTTTATTCACTATCTTGAAAGAATGATTCTGTGAAATCAATTATTCCGGATTGATCGGATAATCTTCAACTATTTGACGAACGTCCTCGATTGAGAATCCGTAAGATTTTTTTAACTTACCAAGTTTAATATCAGGTGAAATTCCCTTTGGCAGTTGGAGCTTTATGATTAGATATTCATAGGGAACGCTAGTCATATTTTGTATCTCCCTAAGTGTCATGGTGCCGCGAATGGAAGTATTATGGTTATTAACGCCAATCTCTTGTTTTTCATGAGTGTCAACTTGCCGATTAATCTCTGTTTGGTTCGTTAGTTGATTACGTGTTGCCTGTTCAGTGGGGATCAGAAAAACAAGTAACACCAAAGCAAGAATCCCTATTAAACCGAACAACCCCAATACCGCGCGTTCGCCGCTTTTTCCGGCGGGCTTTCCCCGTCTTCCCAGCACACAAATAATCCATTTCCAATGAAAAAGAAGGTGTAAAGCCAAAACCACTAATGTAATTGCGGCTATCCAGAAATGAATTTCTCCCCATTGATCTCTGCTCATGCCCCAGAGAGTTGTAATTATCTTCTCTCCAGAGGCGCGTCCTGTTCCGCTTCCGGCGATGCGTCCGCTGCCGTGTGGCAGGATGTATTGCAAAATCAAACCGGTTCCAAGTAGGAGAGTAAAGCCAAGATACGAAAGCAGATCAACGATGATATTTTTTTTACGATTAGTCATTTTTTATAATCTCCGGGGTGTATGAGTTTCTTAATGGCGTCGATTATTAATGCGGTTAGACGCTTTCGTCTGATCGTCTTTCTACCTATTATATTATTATTGATATAGACGTTATAAATCTTCTATCAACGGCTCTAATAGATTCTTTAATTTATCCTCTGCGCGGGATAACCGAGATAAGACCGTTCCTGCAGGGATCTTTAATAGAGCAGCGGTTTCCTTTGTGGAATATCCCTGAAGCATACGCAGGACGACCACAACGCGGTGTTTAGGGTCTAACATCTGGACGGCTCTTCTCACGATTTCCCTGCGTTCGTTTGCATCGATATCTCCGCTGCTGTCAATGGTCAATTCATCAGGCAGACTGTCCTCTTCTCGCGGCGCCCAGAATTTCAAGCGGTTTCTCTGCTGACGCCGCAGCGCATCCAGCGACAGATTAATGGCAATTCTGGTTAAATAAGTTGACAGCTTCGCATCGCCGCGGAATTTGTTCAGGGACTTATACAATCGCACGAACGTCTCCTGACCGACGTCATCCACTTCCGCGCTGCTGCCCAACATACCGATGACTGTAGCTGCAACGACGGGTTCGTATCTCTCAACGATCACCCGAAAGGCGGAGTGATTGCCCTGCTTCGACTGTTCGATCAGCTCTTCATCCGATGCGTCGGTGATTGAAGAGATGTTAATATCGGCTTTTAATTCCAGGTTGTCTATTGCTGCGCTCGCGCTCGCTTGCATACTTTATGTACGGTAGATAGTTGACCTTGAATCGTTGCATGCTATATCCTATTCGCTTATTAGACGAAAGGAATCCCTCTTTTATTCCATTTTTCCCCGGTTGTTATTTTAAAAGCACCATCTTCCCCATCCCTGTGAAATCACCCATAGTCAACCGGTAGATGTATATACCGGACGGCAGACCCGTCCCGGCAAAAGTGATCTGGTGGATGCCGAGATTGTACCAGGAATATAGGGGTAGCCCTCTGTGGCTACCCGGGCAAGCATGGAGGCTTGCCCCTACATTCCGCCCATTTATGTCAAACACATCCAGTTTCACCAGACTGACTACTGGTAATTATAGTTGACTTAACCAAGTTACAGGGAATATAAGCATTTATCTTGAAAATGTCAAGAGGTGAAATATTTTATGGAAGAAGGATAATTTTCGGGTCTTTCATGTGAAATGCGCCTTAGGTTCTCTTTTTGGTTGTATAACTGTTTTCTTATACTTACCTTGCAATGTGCCTGAAAATCCCAAAACCCCATCTTACATAAACGGGGAAACCGTACCTACCTCGCAACCTTCTGCGAGCCTTCCTCTATTACAGCGCAGTATCGCCAGCTCGATCTTCCGCATGGGCTTTCCCTCCATGATCGGCTTTCTCACTCTGAACGTTTACACTTTGGTGGACCTGTTCTGGTTGGGTAAATTAGGTGAGCAGCATGTCGCCGCTATCACCCTCTTTGAAGGGATATACTTTCTATTCTTCGCTGTTAATGAGATGGTGGATATGGGCGCTTTAGCGGTTATCAGCAGGAGGTTCGGTGAGGAGGATTACCGGCTCACTAACGCTGCGATAAAGAACGGATTTCTTCTTAAGATCATCTCAGCCTGCATATTTGGGTTTTTAGGTTTCCTTTTCCTTAAGCCCTTATTGGTCCTCATTGGAGCTGAAGATGAGGTCCTGGAATTAGCTATCAGATATGGTCGTATCATGCTCATAGCCCTCATGTTCAGGTTTGGGCTTGAATCGATATATTCAATTTTCCGCAGCATTGAAGCACCGCTGACTGCCATGTACATTATGATATCCGGCATGGTACTCAATATCATTCTGGATCCAATGTTGATATTTGGATGGGGTTTTCTACCACCATTGGGTATCTTAGGCGCTGCTATCGCTTCCGTACTGAGTTTTGCCTGTACTACGGTAATAGGGTTATGGCTGCTTTCATCCGGACGGTTATCCATCAGGATAAAGCTGGGAAATGGCATTCCCGTTCAATGGAAATCCATGCTGCACATGCTTAAGATTGGCTGGCCTGTCGCTGTCATATTCTCCAGTTTTTCTTTTGCTGAATTTATAGTCATCACAATTATAGCAGATTTGGGGACCAGAGTGATCGCCATCTACGGTATGGGCTTGCGTTTACTGATGGTAGGTATACTGTGTATGGACGGTTTGGGCAGGGGAATCTCACCACTGATCGGGAATATTCTGGGAATAGGATTACAGAAGCGGGCATGGCGAACAGCCTGGCAGGCACAATTTATCGGTCTTGTGATTATTTCGTCTTTCGCCATCTGTATTTTCTCCTTTGCCGAGCCCATTACCAGAGCATTTTTCCAGGATGAAGTGATGGTTGTTATGGGTGTACAAATGCTGTGTATTATTTCGCTCTCTCTCCCGCTTATTGGGCTGTATATAATAATCGAAAGCATTTTTCGGGGCGCCGGGGACAATTTACCGCCGATGATTATAGCGGTAGTGAGTCTCTGGGGTTTGCACGTCCCCGCTATCATCCTTATGACCAGGAAATTCGAATTTGATCAAAACGCCATTTGGTGGATCTGGGTAATATCCAGCTTTCTGGAAGTATCTGTAATTTTTTACTGGTACTTGAAGGGAAATTGGGCTAAAAAAGAGGTATAAAGCCGTAGATATGACACCTGATCCCATTGCAAAAAATAATATTTCTCAAAAACTTCTTGACGAGGGGGAAAAATTTTTATATATTTATTTACCTACCGGTAAGTAAACAAGCTTTCATTAGGGTAAAAAATGAATAAACAAGACCAAATTATCCATGCAGCTTTAAAGCTCTATTCTAAGCATGGAATCAATAAGGTTTCCATGAATCAAATCGCTGCTGAAGTGGGAATAACCAAGCCAGCGGTTTATTACTACTTTCCCAGCAAGGAAGCATTACTCAAAGCTGTAGTCGAGATCTCATACTTTCGATATTTGGGAAAGTTAATTGATCTGCTGAATAGGAATGATGTTGATCTGCCGACTAAATTGCAGGGCGTTTTCAGAATTGCCGCTGATGATTTCGTCGAGTGGAATGAGAAATTGGCTGGAGACAAAATAGAGAGGATCACTTTTGATCTGATTACCATGGAGGCGATGGCGCAGTTTCCCAAATTGGAAAAGGAAGCATCCCAATTGTACCGGGAATTCACGGAATCAGCCATTTCAGCTCTTAAGAACGGTATTGAAAAAGGCGAGATAAGTAACGATCTGGACTGTGAAGAAACTGCGATCACGCTGATAAGCATGGTTGAAGGAACCTATGTTGTCTGCGTGTCCATGGATGATCTGAATATCAAGGATACCTTTCGACGGCAAGCAGAGGTATACATGAGATTACTAACACCTGTTGGCATTCCGATCAATACTCTGCCCGCCAGTTCCAGCGGGCTATCTTGATAGAATAAAAAAAATAGAAATACAGAGGAGTTATCATGACTTACCTACACACAAATATCAAATGGGCGGGGATCCATCTGCTAAGCATAATTTTGTGCGTGAATATTGCCAGTGCAAATAGCGAAATGAGCAAGTTAGAGCTTCTGGAAAAGTCACTAATAAATCCCGCACCTGCAATAAGGTTAACGGATGATCCACCACCCGAACCGATCATCGCTGTGGCTGAATTTGAACCAGCAGAAGGGGTATTAGTAAGCTATCCGCTACCGCTCCCCATGCACCTCATCGTCGAAATGGCTGAAGACTGTGTTGTTTGGACCGTAGTCGATGACGAGAATGAGATGCAACAGGCATTGGGCGATTATGTACTTGCAGGTGTCGATACTTCAAACTGCTCATTTTTAATAGCTGGAGCACCGACTGACTGGTGGACTCGCGATTACGGTCCCTGGTACATCTTTACCGGCAACGATGAATTGGGGATCATCAACAATGACTATTTCTGGTACGCGCAAGGTAATGTCAGTACGGACGTTCCTGTGATGTTGGGAGATTCTCTGGGTATTCCGGTTTATAGCACAGGGATACGGAACGAAGGCGGCAATTACATGACCGACGGAATGGGAAAAGTCATAGTAACAGATTGGCTGGAAATGGTAAATCCCCTGACTCCGCCGGAAGCTTTTCCAGGAACCTACGAGGACTACTTAGGTATCGAGACGTTTATCCTGACTGGTACCCATCTAGCTGGCCTTCATATAGACATGTGGGCGAAATACCTTGATCCGGAGCGCATCATCGTTATTGATCCCGAGGTACCTAATCAGGGGCTTGAGGATTGGGTTGATTACTTCCAAACGTTGATGAGTTCCTATGGTCGTCCCTATGAAATAATCCGGGTGCCGGGCGTCGGCTATTCAAATGCACTCATTCTGAACAACAAAGTTCTCGTTCCTCAATTTAACTGGAGTACAGATTCTTTAGCGCTGGTTGCATATGAAGAGGCGATGCCGGGCTACGAAGTTTACGGTTTTTACTGGTGGTCTTTCAGCGATGGGGATGCTCTACACTGCAGGACGCACGAAATGGCGGACCAGGGAATGCTGCGGATAGTGCATATTCCCATTCATGACCTTGAGAATGATGGCAGTGATTACTATCTGGAAACTGACATACACCCTTACAGCAATGAGCCGTTAATCGCTCCACCAGTTATCATGTGGAAGACGGAGGGCGGCAGTTACAGTCCTGTAACGATGACCTTCGCAGGAGATGATATTTATTACGGTGAAATTCCCCAGCAGCCGGATGGGACGGATATCTACTACTATCTGGAAGCTGAAGATGGATCGGGTAGAGTGGAGAATCATCCCTACATCGGTGAAGGCAATCCGCATCACTTCCATGTCGGGTCTGACGATGAGCCGCCGATTGTTGAATTCAATCCGCTTACCAGCATACAAGCATCGGAATGGCCCCTTCCCTTCAAAGCGTACGCGCTGGACAATCGCTGGATCAGCGAGGTGGCGGCGGAGTACTCGATTAACGGATTACCGCAAACCGATGTGGATATGGAGCTCATCGAGCCGTTTGCCGTGTACTATCGTGGAACGCCTACGGGTACCGTTCAGGCTGGTGATGTGATAGAAGTACGGGTCAAAGCAGTGGATACTTCTGTGAATCAGAATACTACTTACAGTGATTACTACACGATCACGATCGAAGGTACAACAGATAGAGGATCAGAACAGATCACTACTGGATTGCATCCTAATCCATTCAACCCCATCACAGTTCTCAGTTTCCAGTTACAAGATGCAAGTTTGGTCAACCTAACGGTATATAATGTTTCAGGAAAGAAGGTAGCTGAATTGGTTAACGGCTGGCGGGATGCGGGTGTGCATGAGGTGACGTTTGATGCATCCAAGCTTGCTTCAGGGATATACGTTTACCGCTTGGAAGCGTCGGGGTCAGGGGCGACCCCGACTATGGAGACAGGAAAGATGGTGTTGATGAAATAGAATCAAGAAGTAAGAAATCAGAATTTGAAAGTAGCGATCCCGAATAATCGGGATCGCTTTTACTTATCAAGAGAATTATTTTTTTCATATGTCAAAATAATTCTTGACTTCAGGTTTTACATATCGTATATTAATTAAATAAATGGCATGGATAGTAAACTTATGATAGTTCATCCAGGAATACTGGATATAAGAAACATCTATCCCAATTAAGCCAAGAAATTTAAGATGAGAAGGGACCAGCAATGAAACATCTCTTATCTGTTTCTACCGTTGTGCTCTTTGTATGCTACCTGATGTTCGAGGGATTGAATTCAACTGCATTAGCGCAGATGTACACCATTACTGACTTAGGAACCCTCGGCGGAATCTCAAGCAGCGCCGGTGATATAAATAACGAAGCTCAAATAGCAGGTTCATCAACGATTTACAGTGGTGCTCAGCATGCCTACCTGTGGGAAAATGGAATCATGCAAGATTTGGGGGTGCCTACCGGTTATCTGGTAAGTGGCGCGACCGGTGTGAATGATTTCAGCCAGGTAGTTGGATACACCAACGGTCAATATCAGAGCCAGTATGCTTATTACTGGGAAGATGGTGTATGGACATATCTGGGTACATTATCAGGTCCCGGTCTCGATTGGAGCGTAGCTTCTGACATCAACAACGATGGTCAAATAGTAGGCTATTCTTTTACACTGGGTCCCGGGAGTGAACATCGAGCCTGGTTATGTGAAGACAGCGTTTTCACTGATCTCGGAGATCTCGGTGGGGACGCTGCATCAGCTGGCACAATTAACGAGATAGGCAGATCGTCGGTTGGGCGCAAACTGGTGATCCAGGATACATAACGCACGCTTTCGTTTGGGAAGATGGAGTAATGACCGATCTCAATACTCTGATTCCTTCCGGTTCAGGCTGGACACTCAAATCAGCATCGGACATAAATAATGCCGGTCAAATCGTATGCTGGGGGGAAGCACCGAACGGACAGTACCACGGCTGTCTTTTGACTCCCAACCCCTGTATGATGATCACCCTAACACCATATATGCCTCCTATAGTTTTGCCTGCAGTTGGGGGCAACTTCGATTTCTACATTGAGGTTTCCAATCCTGGGACAACTGGGTCACAAGCAGATGCCTGGTGTGATGTAACTCTACCAAATGGTACCCAGTTCGGTCCCACACTAGGACCGGTAAATCTATTTCTATCACCAGGGTTTACAATCGGTCGTGACCGTGTGCAAGCTGTGCCAGGGGCGGCACCGACAGGTATCTATGTCTATCACGGCTATGTTGGAACCTACCCTACCTACGTCTGCAATCAGGACAGCTTTACTTTCGAAAAAATGGGTACAGATGGTGATAACGAGTGGGTGGATCAATGGTTAAACAGCGGCGAGCCATTCGAAGAGTTTTTGGTGCGGATTCCTGATGTGACTCCAGAAAGATTCTCTCTACTTCAAGCCCATCCCAACCCCTTCAATCCTCTGACAGCTATCAGTTACCAGTTGCCAGATGCAAATCTGGTGAACCTTTCGGTCTATGACATTTCTGGTTGTTTAGTAGCAGAGTTGGTTAACGGCTGGCGGGATGCGGGTGTGCATGAAGTTACGTTTGATGGGTCAGGATTGGCTTCGGGGATTTATCTGTACCACCTGGAAACGTCGGGGTCAGGGACGACCCCGACTACAGGAATAGGGAAGATGGTGTTGATGAAGTAAATACAGAACAGGCCTACAGAAATTCATTGATGAGGACAATAAGGGAGAAATAATCATGAGAAGTCCATTCAGTTCTTTAAGCTTGACACTGCTTAGTGTTGTAGCTATCTCGCTTATCATCAGTGGCGCGTATGCTAATGAAGAATTCAGCAAGGAGAAGTTCTTTCAAGATCGGTTGAACCGGATACCATTTCCTACCGGTCCGACAGATGACCCGCCACCCGGACCTATAATCCCAGTAGCTGAGTGGGAACCCTCGACGGGTGTTTTAATTGCCTATCCTCTCTGGATACCAATGCACCTCGTCAGGGAGCTGGCTGAAGACATAGAAGTGATGACGGTGGTTAAGGATGAAAGATGGATGGAGCAGGCACTTGAAGATTACGTGCTTGCAGGAGTGGACACGTCGAATTGTACGTTTCTGTTTTCAGGCCCTGGTTTTGTCTGGCCGCATACCAGGGACTACGGACCCTGGTACATCTTTAACGGAAATGATGAACTGGGGATAATAGATCATGGCTATTGGGGTTTTGATCATATACCCCGGCTTGTCGGAGATACATTGGGAATCCCGGTATATGGCACCGGAATGACCACTGAAGGTGGAAACTATATGACGGACGGATTTGAAAGAGTTATACAAGAGGAATGGATATTAGTTGAAAATCCAGGAATGACCGTAGCGCAGATAGATCAAATATTCGAAGACTACTTGGGGATAACCAGCAATATTATTACAGAAATGGTAGGTGCTCACATCGATACCTGGGCTAAATTCCTGGATCCAGGAAGGATAATAGTGATTCAGACGGATCCGCCCAATCCCACTCGAGAAGCCATGGTAGAATTAATGCAATCCTTGATGAGTGCTTATGGACGTCCCTATGAGATCCTGAGGATACAAGGATCTGGTTACTCCAACACATTGTTTTTGAACAATAAAATCCTCGTCCCGCATTTTAATAGTCCCAACGACTCCCTGGCTTTAGTTACGTTTCAAGAAGCCATGCCTGGTTATGAAGTACACGGTTTCTACTATGAAACGTTCAGTTCTGGGGATGCTCTTCACTGCCGGACGCACGAAATGGCTGATCAAGGAATGCTGCGCATAGTCCATATTCCCATTCATGACCTTGAGAATGATGGCAGCGATTACTATCTGGAAGCTGACATCCACCCTTACAGCAATGAAGCGCTAATAGCTCCACCAGTTATCATGTGGAAGACGGAAGGAGGCAGTTACAGCCCTATAGCGATGACTTTTACCGGTGACGACAACTACTATGGCGAAATTCCCCAACAGCCCGATGGGACGGATATTTATTACTACCTGGAAGCTGAAGACGGATCTGGGAGAGTAGAAAACCATCCCTTTATCGGTGCGGGCAATCCGCATCACTTCCATGTCGGACCTGATAATGAAGCTCCCGTGGTTGAATTCGATCCGCTCGCCAGTGTACAAGCATCCGCATGGCCCCTCCCCTTCAAAGCATACGCTCTGGATAATCGTTGGATCAGCGAGGTGGCGGCGGAGTACTCGATAAATGGATTACCACAAACCGATGTGGATATGGAGCTCATCGAGCCATTCGCTGTGTACTATCGGGGTACACCGACGGGCAATATCCAGCCGGGAGACGTCATAGAAGTTCGAGTAAAGGCAGTGGATACTTCCATCAATCAGAATACGACATACAGTGATTACTATACCATCACTATCGAGGGTACTGCGGATAACGGATCTGGGCAGATCGCTACGGGCTTGCATCCCAATCCCTTCAACCCGAGCACGGTTATCAGTTTCGAGCTGCAAGTTTCGAGTCTGGTCAATCTCGCAGTTTACGATGTTTCGGGACGGAAGGTTGAAGAACTGGTCAACGGTTGGCGGGATGCGGGCATGCACGAGGTGACTTTTGATGGCTCAAAGTTATCCTCAGGGATCTATCTATATAAACTTGATCTAAATCAACAGCAGATTACTGGTAAAATGCTGTTGCTTAAATAATTCTAACTGAAAGCAGTATAGAAAGGGCTGATCAGTCAAAATCAGCCTTTTTTATGTCTGTTTACAAAATTCAACGGATTATCAGACGAAAAAAATTCACTTTCTTCAGGCGAGCTATTGACTTCTGTATCAAAAATGCTTATATTATAGTCTGTTTTGCTATATCTGAATTGCAAACCATGAAATGATAAATATCTACCGGTAAACTCGATGATAATTACTAATGACAGGAAAGAATGAGAGAAAATGCTTAAGAAAACGACCTACTCCTTAATGATTATCGCGTTGTTCGCGATATCCATTTCAGCTCAAATTCGAATATGCAGTTATAACGTACTGAATTTCCCCGGGAGTACCGGGACTGAACGGATTGCCCATTTTCAGACAGTTTTAGATCAGGTACAACCTGATCTGTTAGTCTGTCAGGAGATGCTGAGCGATGCGGGCTCGCAGCAATTTTTCGAAGGCGTCCTCGATACCTCTGTCTTTGATCGCGCTGATTGGGTTAACTATGGCACCAGCGAATACATGCTGTATTATAAACAGGATCTCTTCGATCTGGTAGATATCTACACGGTTCTAACCGATCTACGTAACTGGGAGATCTATGAGTTGGAGTACATAGGCAGCGGTTCCCGACCGAACCTTTTCATAGCGACTAATCATCTCAAGGCGTCGCAGGGATCAACCAATGAAAACAGACGGTTATTGGAATGCGAATCATTCATAGATTGGCTGAATCTTAATCCACTTGTTGGGAATAATCTGATTCTCGCCGGAGATCTTAATTTTTATTACAGTGATGAACCCGGTTATCAGGCTTTGCTGACCGACTCACTGTTTATCGATCCCATAGATACGCCCGGGAGCTGGCATGACAACGCAGCTTTTGCTTCAATTCATACACAATCGACAAGAGTGACGTCCTTTGGTGGTGGTGCAACCGGTGGATTGGATGACAGATTCGATTTCGTTCTCACGACACCCCAGCTTATGGATGGCTCTGATTGGGAATATGTTGATGGCAGTTACACCCCCTATGGCAATGACGGTCAACATTTCAACCAGGCTATCAACGATCCGCCTAACCTCGCTGTGCCGCAAAATGTGGCTGACGCTCTGCATCTGGCTACCGACCATCTGCCAGTGTATATGGATATAGACTATCTGGAAAGCACGCCTATTCAGGTTACCTTGACACCTTTCAACCCACCGATTCAGATTCCTGCTGGTGGAGGTTCATTCGACTTCAATATCGCTGCCAACAACATAGGAACGAGCACAGAAATTGTGGATATCTGGACGATGGTTACGTTACCCAATGGAACCGAATATGGCCCCATTATAAATGTCACTGATTTCTGTTTAGCGCCTGGTGCAAATCCCGATCGTGACCGGTCTCAAGCTGTACCCTCGGGTGCTCCTGCGGGATCCTATACCTATGACGGGTATGTTGGTATCTACCCGAACGATATCTGGGACGAAGATCACTTCGATTTCGAGAAACTGGGCAGTATGGATGGTAACATGGCTCTTAATGAATGGACTACCTGGGGAGAAGTATTTAGCGGTTCAACTACCCACAACAATAAAGCCACGCTTTCAGGTGATTTTGAATTGCATGGTGCATACCCCAATCCCTTCAATCCAAAGACAGTTCTTAGTTTCGAGTTGCGAGTTTCGAGTCTGGTGGATCTGAAGGTCTATGACATTTCCGGTCGTTTAGTAACAGAGTTAGTCAACGGCTGGCGGGATGCGGGTATGCATGAGGTGATGTTCGATGGGTCTGATCTTGTTTCCGGCATTTACCTCGCTTGGCTGAAAACGAGCTCCTCCTGCGCTACACAGAAGATCGTTTTACTGAAATAACAACTATAAAAGAGGCTGACCCTTTTGGGACAGCCCCTTTTATTTAACTTGACTTTTATTGAAATATTTCGTACATTGTATGTTCAAGAAACAACACCGCAATTAATTTTATAAAATTCTACGGTTAACGCGGTAAGGAGAAACCTATACAGGGGTGTGGGTCGACTTGCCGAGAAAGATTAAAAGCCTGCTTAACGAAGGCACAGTGGGATCACACTCTGAGGTGAGGTGGATCCAATTGTGCCTTTTTGGTTTTTATCGATGGCTAAATTTAAGTTAATTTAAAAAGGAGATTACCATGAAAGCAAGAATCCTTACAGCTTTGTCATTCGCTATTGCTGCGATTACCCTGATGACAGTAGCCGTTCACGCCCAGCCTGATACGCTGTGGACCAGAACCTTCGGCGGAAGCAGTTATGATTACGGCTACAGCGTTCAGCAGACAACTGACGGGGGGTATATCATCGCCGGACTAACTTCTTCCTATGGCGCTGATTCTTCTGATGTCTATTTGATAAAGACCGACGGAGACGGCAATGAACAGTGGTATCAGACCTTCGGGGGAAGCAATTATGATAGCGGCGAAAGCGTTCAACAGACTTCGGACGGGGGATATATCATCGCCGGATATACTTGTTCCTATGGCGCCGGTTATAATGATGTCTATTTGATCAAGACGGACTCCAGCGGCTATGAACAGTGGTCTCAGACCTTCGGGGGAGGCAATGATGATTGGGGCAAGAGTGTTAAGCAGACAACGGACGGAGGGTATATCATCGCCGGAAAGACTCAATCCTACGGCGCCGGTGATTGGGATGTTTATTTGATAAAGACTGACGCCAACGGGAATACCATGTGGACGCGAACTTTCGGTGGAACGAGTCCTGATATGGGCAACGGCGTTCAACAGAATTTGGATGGGGAATATATCATAGCCGGAATGACTGAATCCTATGGCGCCGGTTCTGCTGATGCCTATTTGATAAAGACGGATGCGAATGGTATTGAACAGTGGTCTCAGACCTACGGGGACAGCGGTTGGGATCAAGCCAACGACCTTCAGAAGTCCTTGCCCTTGCATCCGTTTCCGCATGGATGGATCCTTGTAGGAGAACATTCTTTTGAAGATTGGTTGTTATGGATGTGGCTCGTTGACGCTGACGGGGATACAACGTGGACACGAGGAGACGACCCTCCTAGTATTCCAAACGCCTCAAGTTCGGGCAACAGCATTTGGCAAACATCCGATTCGGGATATATAGCCGCCGGATATATAGGAATCTCGAGTGATTTAGATGTCCGTTTGATAAAGACTGACGCTGACGGGTATATAATGTGGACGCAAACTCTCGGTGGAACTAGTAATGATGTGGGAGAATGCATTCAACAGACATCGGATGGGGGGTATATTGTCGTGGGAGGGACTGAATCCTATGGCGCCGGTTTGTCTGATGTCTATTTGATTCGCCTGGAGGCTGAATCCGGGCAGCTACCCGTATCCCTTACCCCCTATAATCCACCCATCATCATTCCGGCTAATGGTGGATCATTCGACTACAATATAGAAATAACAAATATTGGGAGTTCACCGGTAACATTTGATGTTTGGGTGAATGTAGAAATTCCTGCTGGAATCCAATTTCCCGTACTTGGACCGGTTTATGACCTTACATTGCCGGGGGAAACCTCAATAGATCGCGATAGATCGCTATCTGTGCCTGGAGATGCTCCTGGCGGAGAATATATTGTCTTGGGATCAGTCGGTACTTATCCATGGATAGCGGTCGATACTGACTCCTTCACCTTCACCAAAGAGGGTACCACTGGTGACGGCCTCTTGATAAACCCCACAGGCTGGTTCTGCACCGGCGAGCCATTTCCGGGTGAAACGGCACAGTCTTCTCATCCTTCATCCTTCATCCTTCATCCCTGCACTCCAAATCCCTTCAACCCCGCCACAGTGATCAGATTCCAGATGCAAGATGCAAGTATCGTGAACCTTTCGGTTTATGACATTTCCGGTCGCTTAGTTGCAGAGCTGGTCAACGCCTGGCGGGATGCGGGTGTGCATGAAGTGGCGTTCGATGGCTCAGATCTCTCTTCCGGAGTGTACCTGTACAGGCTGACTGCAGGTGAGTTTACAAATACAGGCAAGATGGTGCTGATGAAGTAGTCGAGTTGATAATAAAGACATGTTTCGTTCCCGCTAAAGCAAGACCAGAAACATGCCACCCAATCGCAAACCGATAACCGTAGGGTGGGGGTGCTTCCCCCGCCCTTTTCTTATCACAATTTTCCCCTGAAAAACAAATCACTTGACAAACCAGACAATATTGTGTATATTAATAAGGTTCATTGCGCCATAAATTCAGATTATGAGATAGTATGATTTGAGGAAATAGACAATATCCATATCCCGGAATTCTATAAATCACAATAAAAGAAGTTGCACAAGGAGAGTTAAATGAAAGTACTAAGTAGTATCGCTATAGTCCTGGTTTTCTTAATTGTCAGTTCTGTCCAGGCGCAAAACGGCTGGATGCCGCAGACAAGTGGAACGGCCGAAAATTTGAATAGCATCTCCGCTCCATCGACAAGTTCCATAACGACTGTCGGAGATTTTGGTGTTGTCCTTCATTCTATTGATGGCGGACTTACATGGAATACGCAAACGGCCCCCACAGCCTTCTATGAAGCAGTCTCATTTTATGATGACAACATCGGAGTGATGACAGGATCAGGCGGCGCGATTATCCACACTACTGATGGTGGATCTACCTGGCAGGAACAACAGAATGGCTGGATGATCACCTATTATGGAGCTCACCAGGTGAATGAACAGGCAGCTTTCGTTGCTGGAGTCAACACCATCTTCCAACCTCTGATGAGTTTCACCACCGACGGCTGGCAGACTCAACAGGACGTTGCTTTTTATGTGTATTATCAGGGTTCATATAACGAAGGCACCGTAAATGATATTCATTTCTTCAATGAAACTACTGGTGTAGCCGCCGTTTCTATCTGGAATGGAAATGGAGCTATAGTTCGTACAGAAAATCAAGGCCAGGGTTGGACGACCGTTGCCTGGGTAGATCAGAGCATCAATGCCATCGATTTCTACACCGGAAGCACCGGCTTTGCTGTTGGTAACAACGGGATCGGCCTTTTAACCTATAATAATGGAAATGACTGGGAGATCAGAGACACCGGTGTTAGTGTCGATTTAAATGATATCTCTTTCGCTACATACAGTTATGGATGGGCTGTAGGTGATGGCGGCACTATCATTTACACTGATTGGTCAGGTAACACCTGGGAACCTCAATCAAGCGGGACAACCGAAAACCTTACAGGGGTGAGTTTCGTTAACACTGACAACGGCTGGGTGGTAGGTGATAACGGTACGATTCTCAACTATGGTGAAATCGTTCCCTGGGACGTCACAGTTTCGCTGACTCACACTAGCCCGCCTATTGTAATTCCTGCCACTGGCGGCAGCTTCGATTTCAATATAGCAGTTACCAATAATGAGACTTCGCCTGTAAGTTTCAATGTCTGGACTATGGTTACTCTGCCGAATACAGTGGAATTCGGACCTCTGATTGGGCCGATCGATCTCAACTTTGATCCTGGATTTTCCGCCAATCGCGACCGCACACAGGTTGTACCTGCTAACGCACCAGCGGGTATGTACACCTATGACGCATATGTTGGTATATATCCTGATATAATCTGGAATGAAGATCACTTCGATTTCGAGAAATTGGCAACCGGAGACGGTATAGCCATAACCGGATGGGAATGCTGGGGAGAATCTTTCGTAGATGCGGTGGAAGAAACTGCGAATCTTCCTGCTGAAATAGCGTTGGGTTCCGCTTATCCCAATCCCTTTAATCCAAAGACAGTTCTTAGTTACAAGCTGCAAGCTGCAAGTCTCGTAAACCTATCTGTCTATGACATCTCCGGTCGCCTGGTAACAGAACTCGTCAACGCCTGGCGGGATGCGGGGGTGCATGAAGTGATGTTCGATGGCTCAGATCTCTCTTCCGGAGTGTACCTGTACAGGCTGACTGCAGGTGAGTTTACAAATACAGGCAAGATGGTGCTGCTCAAGTAAAAAGGAAAAAGTAGGGGCGGACCCGCATGTCCGCCCTTTCTATCTCAAGTTTCCACCGTCAAAAATAATATTTCTAAAATATCTCTTGATTCCCGAAATTAATTTATTTATATTAAACATACCGACCAGTCGGTATCTACTGAATAAATCCTGGGCATTCAACATGAACACTCAAGAGAGAATCGTTTTCACTGCCTATAAGCTATTTGTGAAGAGAGGTTACAGCGCCGTTTCCATCAATGATATTATCAAGGAAGCGTGTATCTCTAAAGGGGGATTCTATCATCATTTCACCAGCAAGGAGGGATTGCTGGAAGCAGTTTTGGAGGTATATCTTTATCAGTATTACGAACAGCTCATATCTTACTTCACCACAGAAGAGTTCAGCCCTGCAGCAAAGTTGAAGAATATCTTCAATTACTTATTGGAGTTCGATGAGAAGTTCCGCGAGGAGATGGCGGATGAAGAACTGGAAGAGACTAATTATGCTCTGTTAGTAATGGAAGCAGTTAAGCTATTCCTTTCCATCAGAGAGAAGGTTAGTGGCTATGAACAAAGGATACTGAAAGTGGTCGCAGATACTTTACGGATCGGTCAGACAACCGGCGAACTAAGAAAAAACTTCGATTGCGAAGGGATGGCGATTGCGCTGCTATCCATGGTTAACGGCCTATATGATATGTCCTTATTTGACAGTGAATTTGATACTGACAACGCCCATAGAAAAGTACAGGATATCTTCTGGAATATGATCAAACCGGAATCTTCTGTAATATCCACCGATTCCGATTACAGCAATCTTAAATCAGCTAACGAGAGGATCGGAAAATGAAATTTCAAATTGTAAACTCAAACCGGAGTGAGATCAGCGGCACTATCGAAAGTTTAAACCTCGAAAACACCGTCGCCATCATAGGAGGCAAATGTGGAATCAAAGCAAAAAAGCTCAAAGCCGTCTATGAAAAGCGCAATGGTGGATCTATAATCTTAGTAATACTCGCTGGAAGCAGAATGATTGTGGAGATGGAACAGATACAAGAAAATGAAGAAACATGCGCTTGAGAATTAGTTTGTAACAGTTTAAAATATCCCACTATAAGATGTTGCAGCATCAGGATAAAATGGCTCCAGCGATAAATTCAGAACCTGTAATGAAGTCTAAAATAGCAGATAAAGGAGAAGCTATGCTCACCGAAACGAATGTAATCAGATACTTAGGGACTGTTTTGCTAACAATCCTTGTATCCCTCAGTATAACCTATGCTGATGATGTTACCAATAAGATGGAACTCTTTGAAAAATACGGCCATAAAACCTACCTCCCAACAGGTCCTACCGATGACCCACCGCCACAGCCTGCCAAAGCAGTGGCGGAATGGGAACCGGCAACCGGCGTTCTCATTTGCTATCCACTGGAAATACCTTTAGAACTGGTAGCGGCAATGTCTGAAGTTGTCGAAGTGGTTACTTTTGTGGAGAATGAATTCTGGATGCAGCGGGCAATCGTGGATTATCTGAGCGTAGGAGTTGATACCTCGTTATGTATGTTTGTCTTTACCGGAGATCAAAACCTGCCTTATACCCGGGATTTCGGACCCTGGTATATTTTTACCGGCGATGATGAGCAGGGATTCATTAACAACGAATACCCTTGGCCAAGCGTCAATGATGGTGACATACCGATAATTTTAGGGGATACGCTGGGGATTCCGGTTTACGATACCGGACTTTTGCTTGAGGGTGGTAATTACATGACCGATGGTATGGGAACAGCCATAACCACGGATTATACTTACCTGGAGAATGAGCCCTTAACTCCTGCACAAATCGACGATATTTTTGCGGAATACCTGGGCATTACCAATCATAGAACTGTGCCTGATCCGTTCAATTACTGGGTACCACACATAGATTGTCATGCGAAATTCCTGGATCCGGGGCGCATTTTGGTCATTGAACCCAGCCCGGTCAACCCGATAATCGAAGAGAATGTCGAATACTGGACAACCCTGATGAGTGGTTATGGACGTCCTTATGAGATTTTACGCATACCTGGACTGGGTTACGCCAACTCACTCTTCTTGAATGATCATGTCTTCGTCGCTTTGTCAAATAGTCCGGGCGATTCAGTAGCGCTGGCGACCTGGCAAGAAGCTATGACCGGTTATGAAGTCACCGGGTTTACACATCCAGGCTTTATGTTTCTCGATGCACTTCACTGCAGGACTCACGAAGCAGCCGACCGTAACATGTTGCGTATCGTGCATGTGCCAATCCACGATCTGGAGAACACAGGCAGTGGGTATTACTTAGAAGCCGATATTCACCCATACAGCAATGAACCTTTAATCGCACCGCCTGTCATCATGTGGAAGACTGAGAGCGGCAGTTACAGTCCTGTTGCCATGACTTCTGCCGGCGATGACATCTACTACGGTGAGATCCCCCAACAACCCGATGACACGAATATCTACTACTACTTAGAAGCCGAAGACGGATCGGGCAGAGTTGAAAATCATCCTTACATCGGCCCCGGCAATCCCCACCATTTTTACGTGGGACCGGACAATGAACCACCGGTAGTCGAATTCCATTCGCCTACTACGCTCATCGTTCCCGAATGGCCCTATACATTCACGACCTACGCACTCGATAACCGCTGGATCAGTTCGGTGACACTGGAACACTCGATAAATGGGATTCCTCAGGACGATGTGGACATGCCATTAGAGGAACCGTATGCGGTTTACTACACGGGCACGCCATCGAGTGCGGTTCAGCCGGGAGACATCATCGAATTGAGAGTTAAAGCTGTGGATACCTCCGTGAATCTGAATACCACATACAGTCCTTACCACACTATCACGATTGAGGGCGCTCCCGCTGTGGATGTAACTTTGACCCCGTACAATCCCCCCATCCAGATTCCCGCTAACGGTGGCTCCTTCGACTTCAATATCGCCATCGCCAACAACGATCCGGCTCAGCAGACCTTCGACGCCTGGATCATGGTGCAGTTACCGAATGCAACCTGGTATGGGCCGGTTCTGGGTCCAGTTGACCTGATCCTGTCCAGCGGCGGCACGATAGACCGCGACCGCACGCAGAATGTCCCAGCCGGTGCGCCTGCAGGAACATACCTGTACGCTGCCTATATCGGTGACTACCCTGACATAATCTGGACGGAGGATCAGTTCAACTTCGAGAAACTCGGTATTTCTGATGGCGGATTAGCAGTCAACGATTGGTTGAATGATGGCCAGGCGCTTGAACCGATTGCTGGGATTAAAGAATCCGATAAACCTTCTGATTTTGTACTCAACGGCGCTTACCCCAACCCTTTCAATCCAATGACAACCATTCACTTCGATTTACCAAAAGCGAGCAAAGTTACCCTGACGGTTTACGACATTTCTGGACGTTTGGTCACCGAATTAGTCAACGGTTGGCGGGATGCAGGTGAGCATGAGGTGACGTTTGATGCTTCTGGGATGGCGAGTGGAATCTACCTTGTAAGAGCACATCTGGTTAATCAAACAACATCACAAAAGATCGTACTGGTGAAATAAATCCGATAAAACCAACAATTGAAGTAGCAGAAATAGGAGAGCAGCATGAGACAGATGTCCTTAATGATCAGAGCAGCGTTAATAGTCATCTGGGTGATACCTACATCAGTATACGCTCAGCCTACAATTAGTGGTGATCTTTCAGGCGTTATTGGTCCCGGTGATTTCATAGTGGACGGTTACTGCTATGTACAGGAAGGAGAGTCCTTGACCATTCTTCCTGGAACCCGTCTCCTGTTTTCCGGTCATTATTCTTTTAACGTCTACGGCGAATTGCATGCTGATGGTACCCAATTGGATTCCATCTATTTTATCAGACAGTATCCCACAGAAGAATGCAGGCATGGAGGAATTCGCATTCAACGAGGTGCTTCGCAGAATAATACTCTGACCTATTGTCTGGTTGATTATGCATTTAATCCAGACTTCCCGGATTGCTGGGGTGGGGGCGTCTTCTGTGAAGGTGGCGGTATATCCATGAGAAACAGCACCATTACCAACTGTGGCGCACTGTTCGGGGGTGGGTTTTGTGCCCTGTTTGCGACGGTTCTTTTGGAAAATTGCCATATCTCAGATTGTTATGCGATAGCTGAAGGCGGTGCGTTCTATTCCGCATTTTCATCAACCGAAATAATTGATTGTACCGTAATCGGTAATACTGGTGATCATGTTGGAGGGATATACATCTACACAAACGATTACGCAGAGATTAACGGTTGCATTTCTGCTTCAAATATCGCTACTACTGAAGCCGGTTGAGGCAGCTGTGGAGGCTGCGGGATCCGCTGCGAAAACACTGATGGCTACATCCACCACAACCTGGTTTACGATAACGAATCGTTCCTGCGTGGAGCGGGTATGTTCATCTACGACTGTAATCCGGTAGTCAGTCATAATACGATAGTTCAGAACCGTTGCACATCTGCTTCAAGCGTTGGTGGTGGGATATATGTGAATTCCGGTGGATCATATAGCGGAGTCAATAATATCATCTACTACAACGAAGCCGCTTACGGGGAACAATGGTATGGCGAACCTTTACTAGACTATTCCTGTTGTTCACAGGAACTTGCCGGTACGGGAAATATCGTTGCTGATCCACTTTTAGCAGATCCTGCCGGATTCGATTTCAATCTGCGATGGGGATCTCCATGTATAGATGCCGGAGATCCTCTCAGTCCACCTGATCCAGACAGCACTAGAGCCGATATGGGAGCGCTGTATTATCATCAATATACTGCAACAGAGAACGTCCCAGGAATAACAAATCCCGGCGAGTTCACCCTCTATCCAGCCTACCCCAATCCCTTCAATCCCACCACGACCATCAGCTATCAGCTTTCAACAAATAGCCCCGTATACCTGTCCGTGTATGACGTATCTGGCAGACAGGTAGCAGAGTTGGTCAATGGTTATCGTGAAGCAGGTGCACACGAAGTGACGTTCAATGGATCTGAGCTTGCATCGGGGATTTACATCTACCATCTCACTAGTGGTGGCTTCACAGAAAGCGGAAAAATGGTGCTTGTAAAATAATCTGGAGGGGGAAGCACCCCCTCCCTACATTTACCAGGGTGTGAAGATGGTGTTGGTGAAGTAAGAATTGTGGAATACAAAAGATAAGCAGATAAAAAGAAAAAGGCAACGGAACCATACAAAAAAAGGGAGATATCATGAGTAATTACAGGTTCTTTTGGCTGGTGTTATTATCAGTAATATTTGCTGTTTCAGGGAACCTTATAGCAGCAGATACCGTCCTTGTAAACGGTCAATTCTACACAGTTGATGAAGATAGTAGCTGGGCTGAAGCAGTTGCTATTGAACACGGTGCAATTGTATATGTTGGTTCAATGGACAGCATCGGATCTTATATAGGACCCGAAACGGAAGTCATTGATCTTGAGGGAAGATTTGCCATGCCCTCTTTTGTGGATAGCCACATACACCCAGCATCGTCTGCCTATCTCTATCTGTTCACGGCAGCTTTATTTGATCTATATACCCATGAGGAATATATAGAGGCAATCACAGAGTTTGCAGAAAATCACCCCGAGTTGGATGGAATTATGGGTGCTGGGTTTGACCCGGCACTATATAATCCCTTAGGCCCCAGAAAAGAGTGGCTTGACGCAATAGACCCCGATCGACCTATAGGCATCATCTCCATAGATTATCATTCCATGTGGGTTAACTCCAAAGTATTTGAGATGCTTGGTTGGAATGCGCACACTCCTGATCCCCCAGGTGGTGTTATCGTAAGGAATCCAGTAACAGGGGAGCCTTCAGGGTGATTGCTGGAGATGCCAGCTATGGAACCTGCATGGAACCTTCTTCCATATCCCACACTGGAACAATATAAAACATCTTTGCTGTGGATGCAGGACTGGCTGAACCGAGAAGGTATTACCACGGCTCATGATGCTTGGATGGAGTTTGATCCCAATTATTATGGAGCCTATGATGAATTGGCAGAAGAGGGAAATCTGACAGTTCGTTACAGAGGCTCATGGTATATCGATCCAGCCCTGAACTATATGGCGGATATTCAATTTGGGCTTTGGCTTTCGGAAGGATTCAACCACCCACACTTTAAGATGCATTCCTTTAAATTCCTGGCTGATAATGCAATAGAAGGGGAAACCGCCTTACTACTTGAGCCTTATGCGCACCGACCTGATTATTACGGTATTAAAAACTGGGAAGATGCGGATATGGTCAATGCTTTTGCCATGGTAGATGAAGCCGGACACCAGATTCACGTCCATGTTATCGGGGATAGTGCAGCAAAATATACCTTAGATGCCCTTGAACGAGTGGGGGTGAGTGGTAATAGGCACTCTCTGGCACACCTTCAGTTGGCAAGGTCGGAAGATGTCATAAGAATGGGTGAACTGGGGATTAGTGCACATATGAGTCAATACTGGATGGTTATAGATGAGTACTACTGGAATTTCTATCTGCCTTACTTGGGTCCTGACCGGGCTAACGATATGTATCCCCACCAAAGTCTTTTTGATGCTGACGTTAATGTAACGGTCGGAAGTGATTTCTATACTTCAGAACCTGATCTTATGAAGGCTATATACAATGGCATGGAAAGATCCAATGTAGGCGGTTTACAACTGCCACCTGCCCGTGAGTGTGTCAGCCTTGAGGAAATGCTAAGAGCTGCAACGATTAATGGTGCATATGCCAATTTCCTTGAAGATGAAATCGGCTCTATCGAAGTAGGCAAAAAAGCGGATATTGTTGTACTGAGTGATAACCTGTTTGAGATCACTACGGAAGAAATTCCCAATGTGGAAATTGAGATGACCTTTTTTGAAGGCAACCTGGTGTATGATCAAAGCAGTTCTACTCCTGTGTTTGATCAAAATAGTTCTGGCATAATAAACCCAACTTGTGCTCCAACAAGTATTACTCTTATACAAAACTACCCCAACCCCTTCAATCCCATAACCACCATCAGCTTCTTCCTGCCATTTGCGAATTCTGTTAAGGTGGAAGTGTTCGATATCTCCGGTTCCCGCGTAGGGGTCGGTCTTGCACCGACCCGCCAATATCCCCCCGGCACCCACCAGATCACCTTCGACGGTTCTGGATTGCCTTCCGGTATCTACATCTACCGCATACAAGCCGGAGACTTCTCTGCAACAGAGAAGATGGTGTTGGTGAAGTAACCGTAAACCGAAAACCGTAGGCGGGGGGTGTTTCCCCCCGCAATGGTTAATAATCGGGGTTGCCTCCGACCCCGACTACGGAATGCTAACGACCGCACCGAAAACTATCGAAAAAGCGGAGGAATCATCCATGAAATGTTCAATTTCCACACTAATCCGGCTACTGTGCATCCTCTTGACTGTGTTTCTGTGTTCAATTCTTTCGAACGCACAGCCACCACCGCAACCTGTTGTCGATCCTGCAGAATGGGAGCCGAATTCAGGTGTGCTGATTACCTACCCTCTGTGGGTACCCATCGAAATGGTCATTGAAATTTCCATGCACGTAGATGTGGTAACCGTAGTTGATGATTCAACGATGTACAATCAGGGCTATCAGTATTTCGAACGCGAAGGTGTAAATATGGCTAATTGCCAATGGGTACTTACTCAAACTTCTTTTTCCGGATGGACAAGGGATTTCGCACCATTCCTGGTCTTTACGGGCAATGATGAGCAAGCAGTAATAGACTTTATCTATGTAGAGCCGTTTCCTTTCGATGATAGATTTCCAGAAGTTTACGCTGCACAATTCGGACTGCCCATATATGATATGCCCATGGGACAATCAGGGACCAGTAACTTTATGACCGACGGCATGGGTGTGGCTATGTCTACCACTGGAGCATATCATTATGAACCTTTATATACAATACCGGAGATCGAGGCGTTGGTACAGGAATACCTGGGAATTGAGAATTATATCTTCCTGCAGGACTGGTTGGGTTGGACCCCTGGCATTTTCGTCGAACACATTGACTGCTGGGCGAAATTGATCGATCCAGGCAGAGTGATGGTCAGGCAAATCAATCCACCTAATCCCACATTGGAAGCGATGGCAGAATATCTGCCAACATTATTGAGCTCATACGGCCGTCCATATGAAGTTATCCGTATCCAAGAAACGCTTAATACGAATTATATCAATTCACTCTTCCTGAATGATATGATGTTAGTACCCCAGTTCGGTGATCCGTTAGATGCACTGGCATTGCAGACCTGGGAGGATGCACTTCCTGGATACGATGTACGGGGATTTGATCACAACTGGATGGGGAGCTTAGATGCCCTACACTGTAGAACCCATGAATTGACCGATCCATACATGCTGCGCATCGTGCATATCCCCATCCACGACCGGGAAAATGATGGTAACAATTACTACCTGGAAGCCGACATCCACCCCTACAGTAATGAAGCGTTAATCGCACCCCCGGTGATCATGTGGAAACCTGAAGGTGGCAGTTACAATCCCATAGCCATGACTTTCGCTGGAGATGATATCTACTACGGAGAAATTCCCCAACAGCCGGATGACACGAATATCTACTACTACTTAGAAGCCGAGGACGGATCGGGAAGAGTAGAAAATCATCCTTATATCGGTGAAGGGAATCCGCATCACTTCTATGTTGGACTTGATAATGAGTCTCCGACGGTTGAGTTTAACCCACTCGGCTCCATTCAAGCATCTGAGTGGCCCCTCCCTTTCAAAGCATACGCGCTGGATGATCGCTGGATCAGTCAGGTCGCTGCAGAATACGCGATAAACGGAATCACTCAGCCAGATATTGATATGGAGCTTATCGAACCATTTGCCGTCTATTATCGGGGAACGCCAGCAGGTATTGTTCAACCAGGAGATGTCATAGAAGTTCGGGTAAAGGCAGTGGATACTTCCATCAATCAGAATACCACCTACAGTAATTACTATACCATCACAATCGAAGGTACAACCGACAGTGAATCTAAGTTGATTGCTACAGAGTTGCATCCCAATCCCTTCAACCCAAGTGCAGTTATCAGCTTCCAGTTGCAGGATGCAAGCCTTGTTAAACTGACGGTTTACGACATTTCCGGACGTTTGGTCACCGAATTGGTCAACGGTTGGCGGGATGCGGGTGCGCATGAAGTGACGTTCAATGGATCTGAGCTTGCTTCTGGGATCTACATCTACCGCATACAAGCCGGAGACTTTTCCGCAGCAGGCAAAATGGTATTGATGAAGTAACCACAAACCGAAAACCATAGGCGGGGGGGGTGTTTCCCCCGCCTTTTTTGCGAGCGTCCGGCAGGGCGCACTCACCAGAAAGGAGCGAAACAGTCTTTTTCTCGTTGAAAACACTATAATCGATACAGTAAAATAATCAAAATAATGCTATTATTGTGCGAAATTATGCGTATATTATATGGCAGCAGATTGTCATTGGTCTTTAGTTAAAGTAGTTTGGTTTGTACGCTTCAATAAGGTATCGTGGCATTCTGGGAGAGTAAATTGTAAAGTTTAATTAGGAGTAAAGTAATGTCACAAGGTACTGTGAAGTGGTTCAACCCACGCAAGGGTTTTGGTTTCATCAATGTGGATGACGAGGACGGCGACGTTTTTGTGCATGCCAATGAAGTTACTGGAGCCGGTTTCCGCAACGAACTGTTCGAAAATCAGCGTGTGGAATTTGAGATCGCTCAGGGCCCGAAAGGACCCATGGCCAAAGACGTCAAAGTGATCGAATAGTACTTCACCATGAAAATGAAAACCCTGCTTCGCCAGAAGTGGGGTTTTTTGTTTATTTCATCAACACCATCTTCCCCACCGATACAAAGTCCCCAGCCTCAATGCGGTAGAAATAGATACCTGAAGCCAGTGTCGAGGCATCCCAGGTGACCTCGTGGTAACCTGCATTCCGGTAGCCGTCTATCAGTCTGGTGACCTGTTGTCCCAGGATGTTGTAAAGGGTTAATTCTACTTGACCGGCTTTTGGCAATCCAAAGCTAATGGTTGTGTATGGGTTGAAAGGATTGGGATAATTCTGGTCCAATGAGTATTCTGTGGGGATAATGGATTCGGTATTGTTCGGGTTGAAGCCTGCCGGAGATGGCGACATCTCGTTGGAATAGTCGCTCTCATTGCCGGAAATATCGAATGCAGTCAGGGCAACATAGTAGGTAGAATCAGCAAACATGCCCGTGAGCGTTCGCATGGTATCCACACCCACCAGCACCGGTGACGGCTGACCGAAGATCGTAGCGATTCCTTCGTAGGGAGGCCCCGAAGCGTCCATGTCGTAGTAAATCTTGTACCCCGCCAGGTCGCTCTCCGAATTGGGTAACCATTGTACGTCTATCTCTTCGCCGTAATCGATCACGTTTATCAGAGTGGGTGGAGCAGGTACCACATCATCGGTGAAATCCACGACCGTGTCAGCTTCGGCGGTACCGTAGAAACTTGTTGCTGTAACAGTCGCATCATAGGCGATCGACCACGCGATCAGGTCGAACTCGATGATGCCATTCACAGTTTCCACTTGAATGCCCGTTTCGGTCGTATCGGCATCCGGCGTGATGATCTCCCCGGTGCTGGATGACACGGTGAAGAGCGTGCCATCTTCCACCATTGTACTGTCGTTATTCATAATGGTCGTAGAGATAACCGTGCATACAGTCATGCTGTCAGCTGGAATTGAAGGCGGATCGGGAATCAGGCTGAAATCCCCGCTTGGCAGCGTAGGTGCGAGAGTGAATACCTGTAATTCCTCAATTTCGGCCGTTACCGTGTTATTGGCTTCATCCACCACTCCACCGACGAGCGACCAACGATGATTTTCTTTATCCTCCCAGTACATCTTGAGGGTGGATTCGTCAATCTCGACGACTTCGCTGTCCTGGTAGGCGATAGTTAAAGAAACAGAATCCAGAAGTGCCGTACCCAACGGCTCGAACTGATAGAAGCCTCCTATACCGTAATCCATACCGTAGATGCTTCTGGCGTCATCCCGGATGCGGGCACGGATTTGCCGCGATCGTTCATCGATCTCCGAAGAAAGCGTACCCGGATCGCTGCCCCACCAACCCCAGGAAGCGACAGTCAGTTCATCCACTCCCTGCGGCCAGGCATTATCGCTGAAGTAGATTGACGAACCATTCCCCAGTGCGTAAGTCGAATCATCCATGAAAGGTGATAGGAAAGTCAGAACATATGCCGCTGCTTTCACATACCAGGGGACTTTACACAGTATAGTATCAACTACTGTGGGATAGAGTATCGGTACCTGGGGATTATCGTCATATTTCTCCAGGGGGAGGTGTTTGCCCCGATACCAGGATCCGCGCTCAGAAACCTTACGGTCATGTTGTTTAAAAGTGCTACCCCCTCCCACCTTTACTGATAAAGTCTTCTCACCGGTGATGGTCACTCCCAGATTCAACGGGAAACTTGATACTTCCGATATCTCGCCGCTAACAGTACTATATTCGACTACGGGTGGGTTTATGGACGATTCCTGCAGTTCCCCTAATGCGATGAATCCATTATACAGGATCTGGTCAAAGGTGGTATTCCCTATCTCGGTACTGTCACCGGATAATAATATCTGATTCAAAGATTCCGCTAAATCCCCTATCTGAGCGAGCGTCTCATAGACGTCAGATCCATCAATGATATAGGTGGTCTTTTCTTCCGTACCTATGGAACCGGTAATGTAACTCCAGTCAAAGACGAATTCATAGTTCTTCCAATATACGGGACTTAAGTTCCAGATCGTTGCCAGCTCGAGACCCAGAGTAACTCCTGCTGAACCTCCTCCCAAGTTTAATTTTTCAGTGAATTCGGAAGTATATATACTGGACGAATATGGATTCAAGAACGCGGCGCCGTTTGCTGCTGCGGTCAGGCTGCCGGACAGGCGGCATTCAGATACATGACTGGGACACTGGTAACCTAAAATGGAATGACCTTCGATTCCAACGTTGACCGCGGCGCCTATCCCGGCATCATATTGGCTGGTGATATAACCTAATGCTGCATTCCCCTTGGCGCTACGTAAGACGTCTATGGCTTTTTTATCATAGCGATAGGCATTATCCAGAGTGGACTGCCCGGTAAACCACGTTTCAAGGTATGCTAACAGGTCAATCAGAGTGGCATCTAAAAGACCGAAGTTGCCGTCAGCAAAAAGAATGTATTGGGCTACAGCTTCCAGATCACTAATGATCAAATGATCAAACTTATACGCATCTTCGGTCAGGACTGCTATTCCACCTTCTAATCCTGCGGATGCTCCCCCCTGTACTGGACCGATCTGGACTTGAACAGGCGTACCCACGCCCCAACTGAGGCTGCCGGATTCTCGCCCCTGGCGCTTGACCAAAAGGGAATCCCCTAGAATGCCGATACCGCCGCACTCCTGCAACTCTACCTCTGAACCTCGCGCGACTTCGACGCCGACCCAAGATACACCTGCATTAACGAACATGTTATTTGCCCAGATCCGGCTGTACAGACGGTCTGTAACCTCGCAATCGAACTCGATCTGCTCACCTTCCGGAATATATATTCCATTCAGGTGAGTGATAGCAAATGTCTCAGTCTCGCCGACAGATCCGATACCAACATCCGAGGAGGGAATTCCAATGGATACGATCCCATCCACATCGCTCGGTTCGGGAATGATTTCACCATAGTCCACCCATATTTCAATTCCTCCCTGGGGAGTTTCAGTACTATCGTCAATAATCTGATAATGCCGCCATAACGTCCCACCCTGTTCAATGGTGGATACCGGCGGATTTGGATCAGGGGAAAGCGTCGTAATTACTAAATCCGGATCTGCGGGATTCAGTTCGAAATCAAGGGGATTCCACGATCCGATCTCAATGTTAATTCCCGGGATTGTCTTAGTCTCATACCCGTATCTATAGGCTGTAACTGAATAACCTAACCCCGGCGGTACGAAAATTTCATACAAACCAGTTTCATCCGAACCATCCGGATCGTGGTAGCCTCCCGTTGCCATAACATTGGCACCTTCAACAGGAGCCCAGTCGAGGCTGTCGGTGATCAACCCGGAGATCGTGCCATATGTCGGTGGAATATCCGGTTCCATCCTGATTAGCCAGACATCAGCATAACCAGCGCCAAAAGAATTGGTAAATCCTGTGATGATATACCCATAGTCGTTGGTTGGCTGAATGCTCAAGCCGATTTCTGTTTCGCCACCGCCGAAGGTTTTAGTCCATAGAGTATCTCCTGAAGCGTCGGTCTTGATTACATAAACGTCATAGTCTTGAGGGCCGGGATGGGTCTCTCCCACAACGATATAGCCGCCGTCCAACGTCTGCTTAACACTTTTGCCTGAATCATAACTACTCCCACCGAAGGTCTGACTCCATTGCTCTGTACCAAAAGAGTCGGTCTTAATCAGATAGACAGCTTGAGCACCTGGGCCAAAAGAACGGGTCCTCCCTGCAATGATATACCCACCGTCGCTGGTCTGCTGAACACTTTCGCCTTCCTCCTCACCGCTTCCACCGTAGGTCTGACTCCATAGCTCATTACCACTTGCATTGGTCTTGATTAAATAGACGTCAGAGGGTTCAGTGCTGGAAAGTCGGGTCCTCCCTGCAATGATATACCCACCATCAATGGTCTGTTGAACACTATTGCCTTCAGCCCAAATATTGTCCTCGCCATAGGTCTGACTCCATTGCTCGGTCCCTGATGCATCTACCTTGATCAGATAGACCTCAGCATTACCAGCGCCAAAAGAAGAGGTATATCCCACGATGATATACCCGTCGTCGCTGGTTATTTGAACACTATAGCCGTAATCATTAAGGCTATCGCCATAGGTCTGACTCCATTGCTCGGTCCCTGATGCATCGGTCTTGATCAAATAGACATCAGCATTACCAGCGCCAAAAGAAAAGGTATATCCCGCGATGATATACCCGTCGTCGCCAGTCTGCTGAACGCTGTAGCCTTTCTCAAAACCAGTTCCGCCAAAAGTCTTGGTCCAAAGGGTGTCGGGTTCTGCGTTGGATATTGTCACTGCAAGGCAAGATAGTAGAATTGTCGCGATGGTGATTTTTACGGTTCGAGCAAACATGATGGACTCCTGTTGGATAATCCTGTATTGCTATTGGCAGCAGTGTGGTGGGCAGGGCAGAGGTTGGAGGTACTATATAATAAGAAAACATCTGAACGATGTCAAGTGATATAATTTCTTAAAACTTTCCCCAATTCTCCCTTGACTTTTCAAAAAATATGCGTATATTTAGCGGAACTATTAGCACTCATCGGGAGTGAGTGCTAACAACGGACACAATCAACAAACATATACCATCACATATTCCGTAGTCGGGGTCGCCCCTGACCCCGACATCAGATACCAATACAACAAACATAAATTAAAGGAGAACAACAATGAGTATCGGCATCAAACCGGTGGATGAGCGCGTCCTGATCCAGCCGTTAGAATCGGAAGAACAGAAGGTCGGAAGCATCATCATCCCCGATACCGCCAAGGAACGTCCCCAGATAGGAACTGTGATCGCCATCGGTGATGATCTCACCAAGAAAGACGGCGGCAAAGTCCTCTCCGAAATCCTGAAAGTCGGAGACAAAGTCGTCTATGCCAAGTACGGCGGAACTGAAATCAAACACGAAAATCAGGAATACCTGATCGTATCACGCAGTGACATTCTGGCTGTAGTGAAAGGTTAACTAAATCCAAAAAATCAAAGAAAAGGAACTTAAAATATGGCAGCAAAACAGATAGGATTTGACGCTGATGCCAGAAACGGCCTGAAAAATGGCGTGGATAAGCTGGCTGAATCGGTCAAAGTGACCCTGGGGCCCAAAGGGCGCAACGTGGTCATCGACAAGAAATTCGGTGCTCCGACCATCACCAAGGACGGCGTCACCGTAGCTAAGGAAATCGAACTGGAAGATCCAGTCGAGAACATGGGCGCTCAGATGGTGCGCGAAGTCGCCAGCAAGACCTCAGATATGGCTGGTGATGGAACCACTACCGCTACCCTGCTGGCACAGAGTATCCTGCAGGAAGGCATGCGCGTCGTTACCGCCGGATCCAATCCCATGGACGTCAAGCGCGGCATCGAGAAGGGCGTAAAAAAGGTGATCGATCACATGAGAAGCTTCAGCAAGGAGATCACTTCCAAAGATGAGATCGCTCAGGTGGCATCTATTTCCGCCAACAACGACGATTCCATCGGAAAGTTGATCGCTGATGCCATGGACAAGGTCGGCAAGGACGGCGTTATCACCGTCGAAGAAGCCAAGTCCATCGAAACTTCCTTAGACGTAGTCGAAGGTATGCAGTTCGACCGCGGTTACATCTCCCCGTACTTCGTCACCAACCCTGACGACATGGAGACATTAATGGAAGACTGCAAAATCCTGATCCATGATAAGAAAATCTCCACCATGAAGGATCTCCTGCCAGTACTGGAGAAGGTGGCACAGTCCGGAGCACCGATGCTGATCATCGCTGAGGACATCGAAGGTGAAGCACTGGCTACGTTGGTGGTCAACAAGCTGCGTGGCACGTTGAAGGTGGCAGCCGTCAAGGCTCCCGGTTTCGGTGATCGCCGCAAAGCCATGCTGGAAGACATCGCCATTCTGACCGGCGGTCGTGTTATTTCCGAAGACGCCGGATTCAAGCTGGAAAACGCGGTTCTGTCCGATTTAGGCACCGCCAAGACCATCACCATCGACAAGGATAACACCACCATCGTCGAAGGCGCAGGCGCTACCGAAGACATCAAAGGTCGTGTGTCACAGCTCAAGAAGCAGATTGATGCATCCTCTTCCGATTACGACAAGGAAAAGCTGCAGGAACGTCTGGCTAAGTTGGCAGGCGGTGTTGCTGTCCTGAAGATCGGTGCGGCTACTGAAGTCGAAATGAAGGAGAAGAAAGCCCGCGTGGAAGATGCTCTGCATGCCACTCGCGCTGCTGTGGAAGAAGGAATCGTCCCCGGTGGCGGTGTTGTTCTTCTGCGCTGCATTCCCGCCCTCGAAGATCTTAAGTTGAAAGGTGATGAGAAGGTCGGACTGGAAATCTTGAGGCGCGTCTTAGAAGAGCCCATCCGTCAGATCGTCAACAACGCTGGAATGGAAGGCGCTGTGGTGGTTCAGAAAGTGCGTGAAAACGAAGGCGCTTACGGTTACAATGCCCGTACCGATAAGTACGAAGACCTGACCAAAGCCGGCGTCATCGACCCGACCAAGGTTACTCGCGTGGCTTTGGAGAACGCTTCTTCTGTAGCTTCACTGCTGCTCATGACCGAAGCGGTCATCTACGAAAAAGCGGAAGATGAGCCGGCAATGCCGGCAATGCCTCCTGGTGGTGGCATGGGTGGCATGGGTGGTGGCATGTACTAAACAGTGTACATGTAACCAGGTGTACAAGTAATCATGAAACCGTAGGGTGGGGGTGCTTCCCCCACCTTTACGAAATAAAAAACAACAAGGGCGGTCAGCTAAGGTTAGTGCTGGGCGCCCTTTGGGTATTATTAGCAAAAAAAAGTAAGGAGAAGAAATGAATACTATAGATGAAATTGTAAAATGGGCTGATACGCTTAAAGGATGGCAAAAAGAGGCCATTAGAAGACTTCTTAAAAAACATGAGCTTTCAACACAAGATTTCGAGGAAATCTTATTGCTATTGAAGGCGGAAAATAATCTAATTGATCCTGCAAAACTTCCGCCAACCCCCCAGCCTTTAATCAGTAAAGACATTGCTCAAATTGCAGGCAAGGAGAAGAGAATATTATTAAAATCTATGCACAGTGTAGAAAACGTTAATGCTTTAGAAGATAAGCAGAGATTGAATTTCTCTAGTACAGGAATTACCGTGATTTATGGCAACAATGCAACAGGTAAATCAGGATATTCTCGAGTTTTAAAAAAAGCATGTAGAGCACGGGATGAAAGTGATCCTATTTATTCAAATATTTTTAAAAGACCATCAAATAAAGCCCCTGCAAAAGCAAAATTTGATTTAGAAGCAGATGAAGATGATTTCACTATAGAATGGGAAGATGAAACTCCTTCACCAATAAGTCTTACAAAAATCTCTGTTTTCGATTCTAAATGCGCGCGATTTTATATTGACAAAGCAAATGATGTGTTTTATTTGCCTTATGGATTCGATATATTTCAAAGACTCGTTGAACTCTGTAGAAAATTAAAGCGAGTTATAAATATTGAGTTAGATGAAACAACTCCAACCTATGATAAGCTGAAAGATTTGCAGACACCTAAAACAAAGGTAAGTTCACTGATAGATAATTTAAAACCCGAAACCGATATCAAAGAAATCGAAGAACTAGCAAAACTCTCAGATGAAGAGTTGTCGAAAATAAGTAAACTCACAAAAATAATTGAAGAATTAAAAAGGAGCGATCCAAAAATAAAAGCTGATAACATTCGTCGCTTAAATAGACGTATCGAAAGACTTACTGAAATAACTGATGAAATAGCCACAACCTTATCAGAAAATAATACGAGACAGTTAGAAACAATTCAGACTGAATATCAGTCAGCAAAAAAAGCATCTTTATTATCATCAGAAGAAGCTTTTACAAAGGAGTCGCTGCCTGGTGTAGGAAGTGAACCCTGGAAGTTAATGTTTGAAGCGGCGAGGAGGTATTCTGAAGAGTTTGCATACACTACATTGAAATTCCCAGTACTAGATGATGAAAGTCGATGTGTATTTTGTCAGCAGCTATTAAATAAAGAAGCAAAAGATAGGTTAAATAGATTTAATGAGTTCATTACAAAAGATATCCAAAAAAGAGTAGAAAAAAAGCAAAAGGAGTTTAATAAAGCTAATGATAAAATCAAAGACCTTGATTTAAGTGAAGAGAACATAAATCCAGATCTTCTGGATGAGATTAAGGATTTAAATAGAGATTTGTATAAAAAAGTAGAAATATTTATTGCGTCATCAAGGAATAGGCAAGAACAGATATTAAATTCAGTAACTAATACAAACTGGATTAATATTCCATCAAATACAACAAATCCGAAAAAAGATCTAGAAAAATTATCTAAGAAAATAGAAGCAGAAGCTTTGGAATATGATAAAACACAAGATCTAGAATATCGCTCCACAATTGAAGAAGAATTGACTGAGCTAAATGCTAGAAAAACATTATCACTTCACAAAAGTACAGTAAAAGGTATAATAGAAAAATTGAAAATCTGTAAAAAACTTCGTAACTGCACTTCACAAGCTAACACAAAGGCTATTACAAAAAAACAATCAGAATTAATGAAGCTCATTGTTACAAAAGCCCTAAGCAATGCGTTAACTGAAGAATTAAATGAGTTAGGTATTGATTATCTGCTGTTTACATTAATACCATCGGGAGAACTTGGTAAAACATACCATCAACTTCATTTGGAAAATATAGCTAGTGATGATGTTCATATATCATCAATTCTAAGTGAAGGTGAACATCGTACTGTAGCATTGGCATCCTTTTTAGCTGAATTGCGCACATCCTCCAATCAATATGGGATTGTGTTTGATGACCCTGTGTGCTCACTTGACCACCTTTGGATGAATAATGTAGCCAAAAGGTTGGTTCAAGAAGGTAAAACTAGACAAGTAATTGTATTCACTCATGATATTACATTTCTCTTAGCATTAGAGTCAGAATCGGTTATAAATGGGATTAGTGTCTCCTATCAGACGATTCAGAGACGTGGCAAACACGTGGGGTCCTGTATCAACGATGTCCCTTGGCATGCAATGAGTGTAAATAAACGCTTGGGTTATGTTAGAAAACTTCATCAGGAAACAAGTAAGTTCTATTCTACAGACCCTTCTAGGTATGAAAGAGAGGCTTCTCTTGTCTATGGGTTACTAAGGGAAACATGGGAGAGGGCTGTTGAAGAAGTAATTTTGGGCCATGTTATACAACGATTTAGAAATAGTGTTGAGACAACGAAATTACGAAAAATAACTTTCGAAAATAATGACTTTATTTCAGTCACAAATGGTATGACAAAGTGTTCAAAGTGGATGGTAGGGCATGATCAAGCTGCAGCAGACTTGACTACTATGCCTGATCCAGATGAGGTGAACTCGGATATAAATATTCTTTATAATTTTGTAAAGAACTTGCGAAACAGACAGGACTTTACAGAAAAAAGCAGAAGGAAACTCGTTACCTAAATATTTTATCTTTTCACAGTTGGCGTCGGCGGCTGGCATGGGCGTAAGCCCCCTTACGGGCTTCTGGCTCCGGTTTACCGGAGACGAAGCATGTGTTATCAAACCTTAATCGGGCTCGCCTGACCTTTGGCATGGCTTGCCCGCCTGTGGTATCCCTGACCGGCGGGTGGCCGGGGACAGCTTCCCCAAAGGGGCTGACGAAGTCAGGATGTCCCGGCTGTAAGCGGGAGTGAATTTCCGGTCTATTATTCCTGCAGAGTGCCCCGACCTCTTCAGGGTCGGGTTTCGTTTATTCTTCCCGGGAATCAATTCCCGGGCTAGATTACTTCAGATCACTGAAGTGATCGTTATTGCATCCCACTTCAGTGGGATAGCATATTTTTAGCCCGGAAATTCTCCATAGGAGTCCTTCGGACATTTCCGGGTATGCTGAATCCCGAATCCTGAACCCCCAATCCCTCCAGCTTTCTCTTGCTTTTTTTACTTCATTGTTGTATATTATATATATGATCTCTGTTATCTCTGGAAAATACTACGGATATGTACAACTTTCTCTCGGTTCATCCTTCATCCTCCCGCTTCCATTTATAGTTTCTTGACAACGACACATCTGTCATAGGCGACAAAAATGACTGACAACCTAATCCGCGTGAAAAACAATCACATAACCCCTAAAAACGACAGATATGGCACAATTTCAAATTTTGTGCTTGGGAGTCAAAAATTCTGTCGCTTTTGTGCGGAGAGATCAAATCACCTGCGTCACATCTGTCGCCAACCCGAAATGTAAAAAAATCGGCGGCGGCGGGTGGCCGGGACAGCTCGATGTCCCGGTATGAATATTTTTCACCAGGATACCCCGACCTCTTCAGGGTTGGGTTTCATTTTATCTTCCCGGGAATGTCCAAAGGACTCCTACGGAGAATTCCCGGGCTATTTAATGTCGGTTCCGCTAAAGCGGGACAAAAACACAAAAAGCATCCCGCCACGGCGGGATAGCATATTTTTAGCCCGGAAATTTATTTCCGGGTGGCCTTTATCTTTTTTGATCCCCCCTTAATCCTCCATAGGAGTACTTTGGACCCCCTTGAAAAAAAGGACGGGTGGCCGGGACAGCTCGATGTCCCGGTATGAATATTTTCCACCGGGGTCCCCCGACCTCTTCAGGGCCGGGTTTCGTTTATTCTTCCCGGGAATGTCCAA
>NJBN01000005.1 GCA_005223185.1 candidate division LCP-89 bacterium B3_LCP | reverse complement strand
ATGCCTTCCGGCTGGATGTAGAGTGAATCCGGTCGCGATTCAAAGTCAAACAGATCCCAGCGGAGTCCAAGTGTGAACCGGAGGCGCTCTGAAACCAACCACTCATCCTGAAGATAGGCGGCGTAGTTTTTCCAGTGCGAGTCCGGAGCGTCCTTGGCGATCCCGCTTTCGGTCTTGCGGGTGAACTGCTCGTCGTCGGGACTCTCGCCGTCGTCGAGTTCGAAATGGAGTCCTCCCGTCAGCAGCTGCTTCTTCCCGAACGGATTGGTCCACTGCAGATTTGCGGCGTAGGTTCTGGTCTTCGTCCAGAGTGTATCGCCCAGGGAATCGGTCTTCACTAGGTACATATCTTCATACGGGGAGAAGGCGTCAGAGCATCCCCCCAAGATATAGCCGTCGTCGGACGTCTGCTGGACGGAATAACAATATTCCCAATAGCTGGTTCCGATGGTTTTCGTCCAGAGCGTATCGCCCAGTGAATCGGTTTTCACCAAGTACATATCACTGCCACCCGCGCCGAAGGATTCGGTACGCCCTCCCAAGATGTAGCCGTCGTCGGTGGTCTGCTGGACGGACAAGCAAGCATCCTGATTACCACCGCCGAAGGTCGCTGTCCACAGCGTGTCGGGCGGCTGTGCGGAGGTGGTGGCAGTCAGCAATGACACAACCAAGATGGCACCCATTAAACTTAGTAAAGATAACTTTTTCATTTTATCCTCCTTATTTGTTCTAATCTTATAACCTGAGCCTTCACAAAACCAAAAGGCACAACCGGATCCACCTCATCACAGAGTATGAATCTAACTGTGCCTTCTTCAAGCAGGCTCTTAATCTTACCCGGCAAGGTGACCCATACTCCGAATACAGGTCTTTCCTATTATTGTCGGAAGATTGCCGCCAAGAATTTAAAACACTACGGCATTGTGCTTATTGATTAATATAGTAAATTTCTACCAAAATGTCAAGCCCTCAAAAAGAAAAGAGATTTTTTCAGTTTGTGTTTACGATTTATGATTAAAAGGGCATCCCATCCTGGTGGAACACCCTTATTATAAATTTATAATTCATCCTTTATACTTTCATCTCATCCAAATCTTCGCGATAAATTCGTGTTCTCTGATGAGGACGGGTTTGGTATCCAGAATGTCCAATATGCGCTGCGGAAGGTACTTCTTGTTGATGATCGATTGGATGACGTATTCATCGAACCAGTTGCTGTACATGGTGTAGAAGCCTGCGTCGCCGACGTCGTTGCCCCAACTGTTTTCTACCTTCCATTTCATAGGCTTATCATTGACCACGTCCACACCGATGAAAACCATAGCGTGATTGGTGGCTTCCGTCTGGTATAGCATCCTATCAGCTTTGGTGAATACGGTCTTTAGGCCATAGATGTCATCATACAGATAGAGCTCGGAGTTCATGATGCCCTGTCCGTTCTCCCGCTGTTCGGTAACATCCGCGCCAAACCATACCGGCTCATCTGAAAGCACGGATTGCAGCGTAGCCAGTTTCAGATCTTCGATGCTGACGTTGACGTATCCCGATTCACCCTGCTCGAAGATGTTGCGATCGTTTTCGATGATGTAGCGTTTGTTCATTTCGCGGGAAGGATCATTACCCAGCACGATATATTCATCTAAGTCAGCCGTTACGTACTCCTCAGCAAATTCCTGCGGCGTGTAACTCTTCAAGACGCTGACTTTATCTTCTGCCATCTCCTTCAATGCCTCAGTTTCGGTGAAACCACCTCCGCCCTCGCCATCCGTGATGGCATTGATGACGCGGATCAGTTCAGCAGTGCGCTTCTCTTCATCTACCGATGATTTATAGCGATAGGTGAACTCCGTCGGCGGAGTACCTAAGTGAAAAGTCAGAACTTTGTATATTTCCAGTAGAAATTCTTCCTTCTTCTGGCGCAGTTTCTTCACCGAAGCGCCTTTGGCGGACATAGCGCGCAGTTCCGCGGCATCTTCGCGCATTTGATAAGTCATGTAACGGTCCATCATGCGTGAAGTCTTTGTGCTGCGCGTTTCAGGCATGGCAGAAGCGGGAACCACGCCGTATTTCTTAACCAGGTTGGCGAAATATTCCCACCAGCCGCCGTCACCTACGGGGCGTTCCAGTATGCGCTGGAAATCCTCATCGCGCACGTCCAATTTGCGCCTGGCGATGACTTTCTCAAGGAACGTATTCGCCTTCTCGATCTTATCCCAGAAGAAGAGGTAATTCTGGGAAAACTCGAAACTGCTATCGTCTATCTTGTCTATTACCGCAGGGCGCAGGATATTCAGACCAGCGTAAAGCCAACAGCGGCCGGTGCTCTTCTGGTCGGTTATTTTGCCGGTTTTGATTTCGTGTGAAAAGTAGGGGTTGTGATCGTTGAAAACCTTCTTGTTTATGGCGATATCCCTGACCGGATTGTGCAGCACTGCATCGATCAAGCGCTGCGTCTGCGGATCAGGGTCGAAAGATTCCAGCATCTTTTCGATCAATTCATCATCTACTGCGCCAGCTTCCGGTTCATCAGCAGCCATAACGAAACCTGCCAGGCATAAGCTAACGATGATAGTTAACCACATAGTTCTCATGATTCCTCCATGTATGTTTGTTATTTCAGTATTTAGTATTTGCTGTATAATGTCTGTGATTGAACTCCGACCGTACCACTAAGGGTCCCTTCGGGAAAGGGTCTGGCAACCCTGTGGTAATTATTAAAATTCTCCCTAGCAATAATTATGATTGCGCCAGTACATCGATCAATTTATCGCAACCGCCGTTTTTTATAAATTTCGCATGATCGTCGACATTCTCAAATCTCCGTCCGACTATTTCGGAGCACTCGAATTTAAAGTCCGTGAATTTTACAAATCTATCGATCACTTCCAATGCTCGGGGGCTTTTATAATCAATTTTACCAGTTCCTTCCTTGATGATGTTCATTCCGATAATCCATATCGCTGCCCCCAATGCCCCGCAGGCACCTCCGCATAAGCCGATTCCGCCCGCCAATCCCGCCGCCATTACCGTATGCATGTCGGATAAGCCCATCTTTTGTGCCAACATTGCCGCGCAACTTACCGGAGGAGAAGGAGTCTCGATATTTTCTTCAGAAAGAGCGGAATTTATTTCACTGAATGCAACAGGGGCATATCTTGCGGCCATGCGCATGCAGCCTATGGTCCCACCTTTTATAAGGAAATATATAATCATCTGCATCTTTGATGATGACTTGTCAATATCGGTTATTTCAAGGCAATTAATAGTGTTGTTGCGAGCTCGGAAGGACTTCACAAGCTTTTTTGCTGCAATAATCGCCCTGGTTTCAGCTTCCGGTCCTGCACCAAAAAGCCGATACGCCTGCGCACCTGCAGCCAGAGTTGACCCCCAAATCATGCCGCACTGGTAGCCATGCTGCATTATTCCGCCCGCTAAGGGCATGACGGCTTTCTCTTCGGATTTCATCGGGTGATCGAACGCATCGCTGAGAACGTGGAAAAGCGTATCCGAGCAGGCCCTGCCACAAATGAATGTACCCACTGTTTTTATCGCTGAAATCTCAACTTTAGTTTTAGCCATCATCTTACCTCTTACCGTGTATAAGCCCTATGATTATACCGCCGATTCCCTGCTCGATTATATGCCACCCTGCATTTCTAAATACATAGATAATAGATTTCCCTTCATGTGCACCCGCCATAGCAAGCTCGTGTGGAAATACCCACAGAATACCGATAATAATGCCAAACCTGAGTCCTTCCAGAACCGGCTTTCCACCTTTATAACCTAAAGGATAGATATATGCCATTATCGCAGCAAGTACAATATAAGCAACCAGCATAATGCCTATGCCTTCGTGGGAAGCGTGGGTGTCTTTGTAGAGGGTGGGCATTATCAAATTGTGCCAAAGACCTGCAACAATCCACATTCCAAATCCACCAGCTAAAGTAGCAAGGATTAGTTTTCTCACGGTCTTATTGTATAAATTCATTTTTCTGCGAGTTTTTTAGTGAGAAAGTGGCAGGCATGGCCTTTAGGATACTCTGGCAAAGTTGCCAATAACTCGTAACCCAACTTTTCGTAGAAAGGTCTCGCCTGCCAACTGGTAGTTTCTAACAGCGCCTGTTCAAACCCATGTTTGATGGCAAACAGTTCAGCTTTCTTTACCATGCTACTGCCAATTCCACTGCCCCTTGCTTCTTTCGAAACCCATATTAATTCAATATGTAGTGTGTTCCAGAAACATGTTGCCCTTAAACCACCTGTAACTTCACCATCATAATCGCGGGCAAGGACAGAAAACTTGATTTCAGTTTCTTCTGGGTCTAGATCGTGGACCATTTCATGATTGAAATCCACGAGTCCCTGGCTTATTGTTCTTGCGTCCTCTGCCGATGGTGTTGTTGTCAGTTCTATTTCCACAAATTCTCCTTGCGCAGGGTGCCCCGACCTCTTCAAGGTCGGGTTTATCCCAAGATTACTTATAGCATGGCGTCAGGTCACACCTCCCGCCCAGGCGGGATCCAAGACCCCGAAGGCAAGCCTGACGCAACAATCGAACTAAATCCCCACACCCACATGAAATGTATAGAAGTCTTCCCGGTTACCGTTTGCATCCGAGATCTGTGTGTAGTAGCCGATCCCGATGTTGAACAGAAAGGAGAGACTACCTCGGATCTCCGCTCCTACAAAAGTGCGATTGGTGACGGTGGAAAGCGGATTTCCCCAGGTGCGCAGGAGTACAACGCGGGCTTCGCTGAAAACACCAAAATCCGGCATTGACGGGGGGGGAAATATGCTTTGATAGCCAATCCCGAAGCGTCCGCCGGAAATACCAGGGCTGAGCGTGATGCTGAGATTGTTCAGCCATGTTTTATTATTTCGATCTTTTTCGAACATGTGTACGTACCGCGAGGTGAAGGACCAACGGTCCGGAGATCCCCATTCGATAGAAGTGATGGGTAAAATTACGTCCTGATCGCTCAGGAACAACATTCCACGCGAATTTTGAGATTTCTTTTGCTTTGTGCTTTGTTCTGATTCCTGGCTCCAAACCGGATGGGCGAACAGAAATATCAGGACGAAGGCATACGGTACTATGAGTCTATGCCTGATGTTCATGGTTCCTCCTGTAAATTGGAGTTCGAATCGGATCTACCCGTCCTGACTGTTCTGTTGCAGTTGTTTTCTGCTTTTCCACCAGCAGTAAATGAAAAGTAAAGCTGGTATCACAAAGATAATTTCGGAGCCAGGGTCTTTTGCAGCATGTACCCAAATAACATTCACCATTGCCATAAGGACGATGCTAATTGTAGATAATATACCACCGAATCCTTCCCATCGCCAGGCAATGAGAAAACCGATCAGCGCAATGATAAACAGAAATGTTACTAACCCATGACCGAAATCGGGATTGGGCATTTCACCGCTCTCTACCACATACGCAATGAAGAAGGATAGAGCAAAAACTACAATGAATGTTCCCAGAATTCTTGCAACCCATCGTGCAAAGGTTACCATTTTTGTTGGCGAAGATGTTGTTTCCATGATATGTGCCTCCGTGATTGAACGCCGCTCCCTTAGCCCCCTTCAGGGGGGTTTATTTATATCCGTAGGCCGGTGCTTTAGCGCCGGACGGTAGCACATGCTTCGTTCCCGCTGAAGCGAAACCAGAAGCATGCCAGCCGCCGGACATTCGGGGGATACCACCTGTCCTTTAATTAAATCCCGACCCTAAAGGGTCTGACCACCCTGCCCCACAATTATGGTTTTTAACTAATTAAGATAACAGTTATCATCCCTGACTTCTTGTGTTTTTTGGTATTCCTACCTGACACTTAGACTTTCTACAAGGTGAAGGCACCTGGAAGCACATAAATTATCAAGCTGATTCCAGACAGGCTTGGGATACCTGACATTTAATGAGAGTCGTGAACAAGGAATTTGGATAAATCGGGAAACTTGATGCTTACTTCTTTTTTACCTTCGGGTTGCCCGCTGGAGTCATCAGCACATACTGATCTGCAACTGAACCTTTTTCCTGCGCCATAACGATAACCATAGATTATCCAATTTTCCAATCGAAGTATAAAAGAGCGTTTTGGTTCATATTCATGGACGTAAAGCTCAATTAAACTATCGAACTGTTGAGGAAGATTCATCTTTCGCCATTTTCGGACTTTATCGGCGTTAGCATATCTTTTCATGATTTTTTCGATGTTGAGATCGATTGTTAGTTTACTCCAATCAATATCTCCAGCATCATTAAGATACTGATTACTCATACTTGTTCCTCCTTCAAGATTTTGTGTTGTCGTGTGTCCCCAGTCTGTCTGAGAATGTTTTCAGTATAGCGTCAGGTCACACCTCCCGCCCCGGCGGGATCCAAGACCTGACGCAACAATCGGAGAAGCCCCCTTCAGGGGGATTTATTTATATCCGTAGGCCGGTGCTTAAGCGCCGGACGGCAGCACATGCTTCGTTCCCGCTGAAACGGAACCAGAAGCATGCCACCCCTTTTCCTACACCACCCCCAATTCCTTCCCCACCTTCCCAAACGCTTCCAATGCACGATCCAGATGCTCTCTCTCATGACCCGCTGAAACCTGCACCCGTATGCGCGCCTGACCTTTGGGCACCACAGGAAATGAAAAAGCAATCACATAGATACCCTCATCCAGCAGTTTCGAAGCCAGTTCAACTGCAGGTTTGGCATCATAGAGCATTATCGGCACAATGGGGTGAATGCCGGGTCTAATTTCATATCCAAGGTTAGTCATTCTTTCGCGGAAATAGCTGGTGTTGGATTCCAGCTTATCCCGCAGTTCGGTTGTTTCTGACAGCATATCCAGTACAGCTATAGTGGCGCCTACTACAGCGGGAACCAGCGTATTGGAGAAGAGATAGGGACGGCTGCGTTGGCGCAGGAGTTCGATCATCTCTGCATGCCCGATGGTCGCTCCGCCAGAAGCCCCGCCCAGCGCCTTCCCGAAAGTAGTGGTTATCAGATCGACGCGGTCCATGACTCCACAATGCTCCGGCGTGCCCCGTCCAGTTTTGCCCATAAAACCAGTCGCGTGCGAATCATCGACCAGAACCAGCGCATCGTACTTCTCAGCCAAAGAGCAGATATCTTTCAGTTTAGCAATATCCCCATCCATGGAAAAAACTCCATCGGTAGCCACCAGACGGAATTTGGAAGATTGAGCCTCTTTGAGTTTCCCTTCCAGATCTTCCATGTCAGCATGTTTGTAAATGAAACGCTTCGCTTTGGTCAAGCGGATGCCGTCAATGATGGAAGCGTGATTCAAGGCATCGGTGATCACCGCACAATCTTCGGACAGGAACGGCTCGAACACGCCCCCATTAGCGTCAAAACAGGCAGCGTAGAGGATGGCATCTTCCATCTGCAGGAAATCCGCTATTTTTCGTTCTAATTGCTTGTGTATCTCCTGCGTACCGCAAATAAAACGAACCGAGGACATCCCGAAACCCCATTCATCCAGCGTTTTGTGCGCGGCTTCTATCACCTTCGGGTGCGATGACAGCCCTAAGTAATTATTGGCGCAGAAATTCAGAACTTCCTTACCCTTCACTTTGAGACCCGCACCTTGCGGCGATTGAATAATCCTCTCTTCCTTGTACAACCCCGATTCTCTTATCCCTGAAATTTCCTTAACGAGGAAATCTTTCATCTTACCATACATGGAAATGCTCCTGATTGTATTATCTTGAAACTTTTTATACGGCGCTAGATCACGCTCCATCAAGGCGCGATGAACACTTCATGAGCGTCCCACTTCAGTGGGACAGCATTGTATTAGTCCGGGAATTTATTCCCGGATGATTTTGCACCGACGGGTGGCATGCCCCTGGCTCGCAGAGACGGGGCATGCTATCTGGTCGCCCCAGGCTGAGGCCTGAGGCTGAAACTGTACAAAATGTCTAAAGACATTAATAGCAGGATGATCACTTCAGTGATCTCGACCAGTTTAAGCCCCAGAATTTATTCTGGGGGAATTTTATCTTTTACTTGAAATCCGATCCTGAAAAGTCTGGCCACCCTGCCGCAACAATTAGTAATCCTTAGCCTCCTTCAGGGGGCTTCTTATATCCGTAGCCCAGTGCTTCAGCGCTGGGCGCTGGTAGCACATGCTTCGTTTCCGCTAAAGCGGAACCAGAAGCATGCGACCCTGCCGTTAAAGTGATTGGGTGGCCGGGACAGCTTCCCCGAAGGGGCCCTCAAGGGGATGTCCCGGACGCAGCAATTCTCTACTTAGACCCAATCGCATTCTGCTTCCATATCACCGACGATAGTACAGATATAGTCAACAGACTTACGATGACCAGGAGGGAAGTAAATGTCGGCACATGGAAGATGTCCATCAACAGCATCTTGACGCCCACGAATGCCAAAATCACTGCCACGCCCTGCTTGAGGAAACGGAACAACCTCATAACGCCCGCTAATGCAAAATACAAAGATCGAAGACCCAGTATGGCGAATATGTTGGAACTGATCACTATGAACGGATCCTGGGTTATCGACAGAATCGCAGGGATGGAATCTATGGCGAACATGATGTCGGAACTTTCCACTACCAGGACTACGATGAGAAGCGGCGTGGCGCAAAGTCCCGCCGCCGATCTGGTGAAAAAGCGGTCACCATGGTAATCCTTGGTAACCGGGATTATCTTGCGGCACCAGCGCACCAGCGGAATCTTATCAGGTTGTATATCCTTGTTCTTCGAAAACGCCATCGTATAGGCGCTCCACAACAGCAGGACGCCGAAGATGTAAATAATCTGATGAAAATAATGTATTAGAGTGATCCCGAAGAGAATGAAAATCATACGAAAGACGATAGCGCCCGCGATTCCCCAGTTTAAAGCTTTATGCTGCTGCTTGTCATCGACGCCAAAGTATGAAAAGATCATGATGAAGACGAACAGATTATCTACGGAAAGGGAATATTCAATCAGGTAACCTGTGAAGAATTCCAGAGCTTTCTGCTGTCCGTAAAAATACCACACTCCTGCATTGAAGGCAAGCGCCGTGCTGATCCAGAACAATACCCACAATAATGAAGATTTACGACTCATGATAATTCGCTAATACTGTCTGTTACCCCAGATCTCCAGATGGTATCCTCACCATTTCGATGTGCGGAATACCATCCTCGTCGTATGGCTTACCCACTGACGAAAAACCACAGCGTTCGTACAATCCGGTGGCAGCCACCTGCGCGGAAAGACGAATGGCAGATCCCGGAAAGAGCTTTTCTGCTTTCTCAATTCCTCTGCGCATAAGCTCCTCTCCGATACCCTTTTTCCGTTCGTCATGAGCGGTAGTCACGCGTCCGATAGCAGGTTCGGCAAATCGCTTTCCCGGTGGTAGTACACGAAGGTATCCCACCACGTTTTCATCAGTATCCCTTCCTACCAGATGCCAGGCGGATTGATCAAGATGGTCTATATCCCGGTAAACACAGTTTTGTTCCACGATAAATATATCCTGGCGCATTGACAGAATCTGGTAGAGCGCTTCCACGTTTAACTGATCGAAAGTGTACCATTGATAGGTGATCATCCTGTTCGATTTGTCCGTCATCTAATCACCACAAACTTGCCTGCCTTAATCTGTCCCATGTTATCAGGTGTTAAGTCTTCAACGCTGAAGAGGTAAATCCCGCTGACGATCTGCTGCCCGTTGCGAGTGTTTAAATCCCAGCCTTCGGAACTCAGACTCACCCATTGCAGGTTAGGATCACCAATGGGGTTGACTGTAGAAGATGAATGGGGGATGATCTGCACTAAATCGCCGCCTATGGTATAAACTCTTATCAGACATTCAGCCGGCAGGTTGATGAATTCTATGCGGCGGTCGGTCTGAGGGAAAAAATCAGGCGTCCCATCATTCTGATTTTCCCAGGAGAGCCCACCTGAATACTGCTGAGTGTAGTTCACATAAGCACGGTAGGGATTGGGAACAACGGTGACATCAAGTTCGGGATTTCCAGCAGGAGCCGCATAGACCGCATTGGCATTTCGAGCAGTTTCTAATGGTTCCGTACCTGATCGCGGATCGCCGTAATCGTAAGCGCAGACTGCATAATACCGAGGGAAGCAGGGCGGCGCGTTTATTATGTGAAAAACATACGTCGAATCCGTTTCCATTATCGCTTCTAAGCCGGTGTTCTGCCCGAATGGTTTCCGGTAGTATGTCTGCGAGGCGATGGAGGTATCCGGTGGGGCGTTGGTGCGGCTGTCAGGAATGGTTACCAGCGAGTCAGTGGCAGAAAAGTAAGCAAAATCCACTAAATCAAAATCCGTTAAGATGCTGAAATCGTTCTCCAGGCCGGAATTTGACAGGTAAACGCGGTATCCTTCGAAATCCTGCGTACCAGAGAAAGGGTCGTAATAACCAGGATCTTCGGCGTTGTTTTTCCAGCGCAGAATTACGTCATGTTCGGTCAGTTCATAAGATAGTTCCGGGATTGGGGGTGGGGGAGGACCTTTGAAATCGGGAATACCATCGCCGGGATCTAAGACGCCATTAAAACGCGTGTATCCCAAATTCATCTCCCCGTAGCGTTCATCATAGATGAATTCCGGTCGAAAAAGTTCATCTTCGCCCAGATCGAGTCTGCCATTGCGTTCACCTTCATCTGGTCCCGGGTAAAAACCTTTAAACTCGCCGAAGTAATATACTGGATCACCCTCGTTGGGTGCATAGAGTCCATCCTCTCCCACGTCCTCGCCGTACCAGCCATCGCCGTTGGTGTCTATCATCTCGTTATCGTAAACCTTTGCCGCCCAGGCAGCGTTGTAGCGGAGAGTGGCGAAGTTGAAATTATCAGGGTTGATGTTGTCCGGATCGTTCTGGGGTAACTGTTCGGTGTGAAAATTAGCTCCGGCTACATAGGCAACCGTCATGTGGAACTTCTCGCCCGGATTCAAGCGATAGACTAAATTCCCCTGTGCATCCGTATGATCGTATATTCCCAGGGGTCCCCAGGAAATCATGTAACGAGTGTCATATCCATTGGCAATATCGGTTGCATAAGTGTCGTCGGGCTCTATCTTCCAATCGTGCGTTTCGATGACGATCCCCGGATTTTCCGGATCGTAAATCAACTGCGGATTTTCCTGTATCCACTGGGCATCGTTGACGTAAACCTGATCAAAATCGAACTCTCCGTTTGCCAGAACGAAGTACTTTCTGGCATCACCCACGGGCGTCCCCCAGGTACTTGTCCAATCGCCAATAGCTCCATCATCCGCCCATGCCGGACCGTAATCCAGATCAGGATTGGGATTGCGAATCCACCAGTTGAAAGAGGTGCGCAGCCTCGGATTCGGAGCCCTTACGACGCGAACGCCCGTTACCGCTGGGCAGGTAAAATCAGTTCCTGAGGTCTCCTCTACGGGACGCCCATCGTTATCTGACGTCCAGGCAGTGTTGATGATCAATGAATCCGGCACTGTGGAACCGTTGGACAGGATGCGGTCGTAATAATACCATCTCTGAAAACCGCATATATCATCATCCATACGCCTGCTCTCATTCTCTGACCCCACGTCGCAATCCATGTAGTAACCGATGTACAGGTTTTTGAGGAAATTCGAGGCGATGTTCTCAACGGTGTAATCTATCAATATGAATTCCTGAGCGTAGTTGTACGACCAGGAATATGATCGCTGTTCGATGCGGATGCCCAAGGGGAAATGAGGTCCATCGATAGCGTCACCCTGCACCCAGAAGGATTCAGTTAACGTATCCGCATATACTGCAATGAAATCCTGTTCACCGATAGCATCGTCAGAGTAGATATATTCGCCTAACCGGTTATACGAATTGGGTATGGTTGATCTCTCCAAAATCCCGTGCTCTTCTATGGGAGTACCGCTCATTTCACCCGGCTGAAATTCATGTCCTTCCACCCAACCTGCAGTTCCGATAGAAACGCGCGGGAACGAAAATCCCCCCTCTTCCACCAGTGCGCCAACCCAAAATCCACCCTGGTAGAGGTACTGGGTATCCGAATTACCCGGGTATTCGCACTGCGGAGCCCACAACCCGGGGTATTCCGGATCATCGAACGCCCGCGTGGAAGCCTGCGTGAAATTACCTATGAATCCCCAGTTAGTAACGGTCAGCCACAGGTTACCCTTACGGTGTGTCCGGTTGGTTCTGGCAATGTTGGAAATGTCTATGCCTCTGGGAGGGTTCTTAGGATCGAACGGAGGCCAGTCCTCTTTGCCCTGCGAAGATGCTAAGTTGCTTGAACCCACTATCAGTATAAGTAGATATATTCCCGCTTTCCATCGCATAGAATCACCCGTTATTTCAGTCCACAATCTATTTCATTGGTTTTTTCGGAAGGATCTTGCAATTAATATGAGTATAAATATTTCCAACATAATGATCACGAACCACATCTGCAGTTGCGTGAATTTTGTGATCAGATGTTCGGCTACCGGCGAATAATATGTGCTGTTGACCAGGTTGCCGATTTTATCCTGGAGTTCTTTGATTTTTCCGCGCGGCCAATCCAAAGAAGTCCCGCTGATAAATTGCGGGAAATAATGCGAAAGTATGAGGCTTTCCTTGTACGCCACCGGATAATTACCCCTGATTCCGTGATAGAACCTGCGGAAGGAATGAACCGTTACCTCTTCATGGATCTTGTCGTGCATATCTCCCAGCAGAGTATTCATCCTCTCTTTACCAATTCGTGGGGCAATGTCTTGCTTAAAATGGTCTAAGTTGTCATCATAGAGCTTAAGTCTTTCTACGTCAAGCCGTGATCTGAAGACAACTGCTAAAGCGTCATCTTCGATCAGATACCCAAACTGTGCAAAGGTGCTGTTGAAATAACCCTGTATCGGCAGACATAAAGCCACAATCAGCAGGTGTATGCGGGCTTCCCTGAAACCGCACTTATGGAAGATGACTTTAGGTTTTATTGAAAATGCAACGATCACCAGCACCAGTGCAGCAGCCAGCCCGTTCCAGTACATGTCCCTCTGTTCACCAACCCGGTTCTCCAGTAATCCCTGGATGCACTCATCGATCATACCGAAGAAATAAGCTATGAATAATGCCGCTGTGATCAATGCCCATCCGCTCAAGTGATACCTCAGAGCGTTAAAAGCTAAGAAACCCACCATACCGTATTCAATGAAATGTATCTGTTCCACTGGTATGGTGATCCAGTGGCGCATGGTATAGCGTAAAAACAGCATTACCAGCACCAATACAATATATGGAAAGAACTTTCTCTCTTTTCTGCCAAATAGCATGTAAAAAAGAATTGCGACCAAACAAATGCCGGCAGCAAAATAAGTGATCGTTCCGAAGATACCTTCACCGTAACGATCCTGTAAAAATTCACGCCATGTGGGGACCGTTCCTAAGGTCGCGTAGATGAACCCCACCCAGCCGATGAGCGCCGCCCAGGATAGGATGATCGCTAGTGGTGATGATTCCTTCAAATCTTTGTTATAGACAGTCATAGAGTTATTCAGCCGCCGGCTAAAGAAAAACCTCCCGAATCGCCTTTATGCCCGGGAGGATTGCCTGGCGATATTCTATAAAGCCAATTTCATCAATTTGCATATTTCAAGCCGCGCTGATTATCACTTGTAACTAAAACCTCCCAACTGCAGTGAAAATCCGCTTCAGTCGTTCCAACAATGGCTCTAACTCATCCAGAGGTAACTGTGAACCGGCATCGCTCAAAGCTTTCGCCGGATTAGGGTGTACCTCGATGAAGATACCATCTATTGCTCCGGTTGCCGCGGCAGCGCAAGCTAAAGGGGTTGTAAATCTGGGATTCCCACCAGTCTGTGATTCGCTGGATGGCTTTTGCACACTGTGAGTTGCATCGAAGATTATCGGACAGCCGGTTTCAGCTAACTGGATGAACGCTCTCATGTCCACCACCAGATCGCCGTACCCGAAGGAGGTGCCGCGCTCTGTGATCAAGACGCCGCCGTTTCCTGCTGAAGCAGCCTTTTCTGCAGCGTGTTTCATCCCCACAGGAGACATAAATTGTGCCTTTTTGATATTCACCGGCAATCCAGTCTTTGCCGCGGATTCTATCAGTTCGGTCTGTCTGCAGAGAAAAGCAGGAATTTGCAGACAGTCAACTTTTTGTGATGCGGGTTTTGCCTGTTTCGGCAGATGAATATCTGTGAGTACCGGTATTTTTAACTCTGTGCGCGCCTCAGCCAATATCTTCAAACCTTTGGTGATTCCAGGTCCGCGATAGGAATCGATAGACGTGCGGTTGGCTTTTTCAAAGGAACTCTTTAAAACATAGCTGAACCCAAAAGCCCTGACAATATCACGAGCTCTCGCGGCAGTGGATAATAAAAGCTCCTCAGATTCGATTACGCAAGGACCGGCAATTATCACCGGCGGATGACCGCTTCCGATAGTAACATTTCTGATCTTCACCGGCTTCATGGCGTGTGCCCTTCCTTGAATTGGATCGCAGCCCGGACGAAATCAACGAATAGGGGGTGAGGCGAAGCAACACGTGAACGGAGTTCAGGATGATATTGAACCGCTATGAACCAGGGGTGATCGGGTAACTCCACGATTTCAACCAAGTTATTATCCGGACAAATCCCCGAAAAACGTAGACCGTGTTCAGATAAAGTTTGGCGATAATCGTTATTCACTTCATACCTGTGCCGATGCCGTTCACTGATCCTTGATTTACCGTATATCTTTTCAGCGATAGAACCGGCTTCCAATTCACAGGGATACGCCCCCAATCGCATGGTGCCGCCCATGCGTTTGATGTCCTCTTGGCCAGGCTGGAAATCAATTACCGGATATTTGGTGTCTTTCGATAGTTCCTTGCTGTCAGCGTCGTTAAGCCCACAGACGTTGCGGGCGAATTCTACCACTGCACACTGCATACCTAAACATATCCCGAAGTAGGGCATGCCATTTTCCCTGGCGTAACGTATGGCGTTCAATTTCCCTTCAAATCCTCTTTCGCCGAAACCACCGGGAACCAACAATCCGTCAACTTTGCTGAGCAGAGTACCATCATGGTCACTCTCCAGATCTTCTGCTGAAAGCCAATCCAGTTCAACGCGCGCATCGTTCATAGCGCCCGCATGAGCGAATGATTCAATTATGGATTTATAGGCATCGCGCAGTTCAACATATTTACCACAAATACCGATGCGCACCTTACGCGAAGGCTTTTTTACCCGGTCAACGAAGTTTTTCCATTCCTCCAGATCAGGTTCTGTCGCATTCAAATCCAGCTTGGTTACCAGTTGTTTGCCGATACCGTTGCGCTCCAGAGCCAGCGGGACTTCATAGATTGATTCCACGTCGCGGGCTTCAATTACCTCGTTGGCGTCAACGTTACAGAAGAGACCTATCTTCTTGCGCATGTCGCGACTTAACCTGCCTTCCGTGCGGCAGATCAGTATATCAGGCTGAATACCGATTTCGCGCAAGTCTCTCACTGAATGCTGGGTAGGTTTGGTCTTCAATTCGTTGGCTGCACGGATGAACGGCACTAAAGTTAAATGAATGTACAGAGCGTTCTTCTTGCCAACGTCTAAGCCAAACTGCCTGATCGCTTCTAAAAAAGGTAACGACTCAATGTCACCAACCGTACCGCCTATCTCGGTAATGAGGACGTCAAAAGCGCCATTGTTTTGCGCTGCAGCCAATATTCTGGATTTAATCTCATCGGTGATATGCGGAATGACCTGCACCGTGCCGCCTAAGTAATCCCCGCGCCGCTCTTTCTCTATTACCGTGTGATACACTTGACCAGTGGTGGCATTGTTGACCTGATTCATGTTAATGTCGATGAACCGCTCGTAATGCCCTAAATCGAGATCCGTTTCAGCGCCGTCGTCGGTAACGTACACCTCACCATGCTGGTAGGGGCTCATGGTACCGGGGTCAACGTTGATGTAGGGATCAAGCTTGAGCAGAGTAACTGTCAATCCACGCGCTTTTAGGAGCTGTCCTATCGATGCTGAAGCGATCCCTTTCCCTAACGAAGATACTACACCGCCCGTCACGAAGATGTATTTTGTCTGTTTATTCATGTTGATCTTTCAAAGATTAGTCCCCTTTCTGTAATATATTCCTCAGCCTGTATTAAATCCTCTTCAGTATCGACACCCGGGCCAATTCCATCCATTTCCACAGCGCCATATATGCCTCCTGCTTCCAGCAATCGCAGTTGTTCCAATCCTTCACACCGTTCGAGATCAGATTGGGGTAACGATGCAAATCGTTCCAGAGCCGACTTCCGGTAGCAATAAAGACCTATATGCCGGTGAAATTTAATGTATCTGGGAAGATCCTTTGTGCCTTGACGTCCCTGAATTGCAGGAATCGGTGAGCGCGAAAAATACAGGCATCGATTGCGATGATCCAGCACCACCTTTACGCAGTTGGGATTGTAGTAATCAGTAGGATCATCTATGGTACTATAAGCGGTAGTTACGTCTAATTCGGGTTCGGTATGCAGTAGAAGGAGAGCTTTGTCAATAACTTCAGGATTAATGAACGGTTCGTCAGCTTGAACGTTAACTATTGCGGGAGCGTTACTTTCGGCAGCCAATGCGGCAACCCTTTCACTGCCGCATTTGAAGTCGCCTGCTACCTGAACAGCATTGCCGCCATATTCCTCAACAACCTCCACAATAGCTTGATCTTCAGCAGCTACAATCACTTTTTGAAGGCTTTTTGCCTGACTTGCATGCCGCCAGGTCCAGCAGATCATGGGGATGTCTTTGATCAACGCCAGCGGTTTATCTGGAAAGCGAGTTGATGCGCAGCGAGCTGGAATGATTCCAACCGCTTCACCCCCAAATGGAATTCGAGAACCGCTAATGTCGGACATTTTTTACTGTGGTTATCTGCTTAAATAAGTTATCCCTTTGAGTTGATTGATTCTGAAATTTGCAGGCGTGTCAACCAAACTTATTTCTAACTAAGCGTTTGCTGTAATGATATTATCGTTTACGAATGACTTCCGGTCGATCCAGTGACTGCCTCGGTGGTGGGCTGTCAGTTTCTTTTTCAGGTGTTGTCGCTGGCGATGTTGGTTCAGTCGCATCATTTCCACTGCTGGGATTGCCGGAATCCCCTTCATTTTCAGATTGATCTTTAACCGATTCTAAATACTCCTTCCGGAATTCTGTTAAGATTTGACGCATCACTTCGATTTCACCGCGCAGTTTCCCTGCCGCGCACACCGGGTTGGATCCAAAGCAGATGTTGGCGATACAATAATCCTCTCTCTCCTGACATCCCATGCGATGCATATAATTGGCGGGTGGTTCCATCCGGTCGGTGATGAAGTACGGTTCAATGCGTCGTCCCAAAATATTTGCCGATATTTCGAAGATCTTATCCCAGAGAAATTGCTGCAGTGGTACTAATTGATGCGGGTTTAAAGGCTCCAATATTTCTTCGAAATTATCAGGGTTCTCTATGTTTAAGTAGAGTATCTCCTGAGCAGTGCTGAAGTAATCCCTTATACGCCCCCCAATCTGCACCAACGAAAGCGGTTTGCGGAAGAATTCAAATTGTCCATTTTCCAGTTCATCAGGGAACGATTTAGCAACGTTATCTTTTTCAGTCCTCCCGCTTAAGAAGATAACTTTATCCAGGTAGTGGTTTTCACGGATTTTCTCCACCAGATTTATACCCGATAAACCGGGCATAACCACATCCGTGATGACTAAATCCGGATGCCATTTGCTGAATATTCCAATTGCTTCCCTCCCATCTGTCAGTCCCAGTACATCATAGTTTTCACTTTCCAGATACTCCTGAAGAAAGCTGACAATCTCAACTTCATCGTCAATTACCATTATGCGTCCGGTGCGCTCTCCATCCAGGATATGAATGGGCCACTGGACTGCGCCTTTATCGATATCTAAAATGGCTTCACCAGCATCGACTACACGACGACCCGAAGGTGGTTTATCTGCTGTATTTTTAACAGAAACCGATTCTTCAGGTTTATCCTCTCCATCGAAAAACTGAATCCTGACTGGCGCTTCATCGCCGTCGGTTTTCTCAGTGTCTTTTGGCTCAGCGGTAGTGTCATCTTTTGTCGGTTTTTTAGCAGCTTCTGACGTCTCCTCTGCTGATTTCTCTTCGGTTTCAGTCTCAGGTTCCTCGACTGAAGAATCCACAGGTTTCCGCTGTTCCGGAATATCCTTTTCTCTGCTTTGATCTCCCGCTTCTACATCCTCTGAGATTTTTTCATCTGTTTCTTCGAGTTTAGCAGGTTCAGAAATATCTTCCTCAGCAGGAGTGGATTCCTTAACCGTTTCTTCAGATTCTGTGTGTTCCTCTTGATCATCCTTTTCTTTGAGTTTATCGTCCTTATCGTCCCTCTCTATATCTTCTTCAGGCGATCGCGGTTCCGCTTCAGGGTTGCCAACTACTTCTCCATCTCCTTCGTGACCTTCATCGATCACGTCAGGTTCGGCTGGTTCAAGTGAACGATCTATCTGGAGTAACTTGCGGAATCTATCGCCGCTGTACGACCATTCCTCTTCGGTTTCAAGTTCGGCTTCTTCTTTAGGTTCATCGCGCTTGGCCCGTCGTAGCGCTGTAAATCCGATAATCAACAGAATAACGATAACTATCGGCAGCCCTATGTACAACCAACCTGGCGCGCCTTGCCCTTTTTGTGATTGGACGTCTGGAGGTGGTGTCTGTGGGGTTTCTTGCTCTTGATCAGGAACGGATGATTCAGTGGCATGCATTGCCGTTTCTTCTTCAGCCTGCAAAGTGTCAGCGGGCTGATCCAGTACAACTTCCTCTGAGGTTGTGGGTTTTGCTGCTAATGTTTCCTGCTTGCTCTCGTAGTTAGGTTTATCTTTTATCTTCGGAGTGGTTGTGACAGGAGCCGGTTTTCGAGGATACAGATCGACCACCAGCCGATCTGGATCGGTAAGTTCAAAGTATCTTATGTGGAATGCTTCCGAAGCAGTTATCTCAAACAGTACCTTTCCGTTTTGTTCACTGTAGGAAAAATCTGCGAACATCCCGCCGCGGTTGCGCTTAGCAGCATCGAGTTGATCATAGTTGATTGTTAGCGATTCAAACGTGATGCGCACTGTGGATTTATCGAAATCGATTTCATAAGGGGAGAGATTGTCGAGTTGGTAAACTAAACGGGATCGCTTTTCAGTTATACCGAAGCGCAGATTCTGTAGGGTTGCAGCCTGAACGCTGACCCAGATTATCAGCGCTAAAAGGATCCCCGGAACCACTCGAATGTCCTCCGGCATCCGTATGATTTTTCTCATGGATCGCTCCTGTCAGTGAAGTTTGTCATATCTGGAAAAGATAAAGGAATTTTCATCTAAAAGCAAGCCAAAATCAAATGCATCGGTACGCGGAAAAGAATTCACTTCTTCTGAGTAATGCCAGTGTAATAGAACTCTTTCCTTGACTTTAAGCTTTCAAAATTATATATTTCAATAATTGATAGACCTTGATCTATTATCTTAACAGGTAGCGCGTTAGCTTGTCTGCCGTTAACGCCGGCCAGGGCGGCCTGATCCTTCCGGGTCAGGTTTATTATAAAGCTCCAATCTAATCAATCTCGATGGGTGGCATGCTTCTGGATCGCCGCAGGCGAGACGAAGCATGTCCTGTTAGACGATAGATACCGGGGGAGTAACCGGGACAGCCCTCAAGGGTGGCTGACGAAGTCAGGATGTCCCGGGTTGAGTGCAGGTAGTCATAAACTATTAAACCAAATCCTGTGAAAGCCATCAGCAAAGATTATCTCCATCAGTGGGTGCGCCGCCTCTCTGATTTTAAGCTCGATTCTCCCCCGATAGCGGGATTACCGCTTTCTGATGGAGAACTTTGCGTGCGCACCTTCAAGCGCAATGATGAAGAGAAGCGTCAGGTTTGGGCTAAGCATACTGATCCTTTTTTATTGAAATTCAACTTTTTACCCAAGGGAACATTTGAAAACGATTTATCGTTCCAACGACTGAAAGACCGCTTGCGCTTAGGCATAGAAAACGCCTCTGGACAAATGATCGGGTATGTCTCCTTAAAACCGGTGCGGGGCTCTTCTTCCATGGCTGAGTTAGGCATCTGTTTCGCCGCCGATCAGGTATCACGCGGATATGGGTATCGAACCCTGAAGATGGTGCTGCCCTGGGCTGCTCACACGCTTGACCTGAACGAAATTATGCTGGAAGTTGACTTTGTAAACGCCAAAGCGATAAGCCTCTACAATCGCCTGGGATTTGAAAAAGTAGCGCAATTCTGGCAAGTTGAAGACAATCTGAAACTGGAAGCTCTTCTAATGAGTCGCGGTTCTATCGACGGCACCAGGTATCTGAAAAATCATCTGGAACTTTTAACATGGGTGATGATATGTCGAATAAAAGAAGTGGAATTTTCTTAGTACTTATACCTATTATACTGTTTATAATAGGATTGAGTGGCTGCGTTGAGCACCACTACCTCTATAAGTTCAACGTAGATGGATATTGCGATTTTACCTACACAGCCCGCGGTGACAGTCTGGATATATATGAACCGCAAGCCAGTTATCCTGATACCTTATTGTACCATATAGATACCTGGACGGAGCGAGACAGTTCTGGTACCGAAAACTATGTACTTAAAGCAACCGTACGCTTCCATAATGACCAACTACCGCGCACTCTAAGTTTAAAAGAGGCGCCCTGGGGTGACGTTTTACTGCGTCATCCAGCGGGTTTAAACAGCACATCCCTTTTTTTCCTGTCCACTTATAAGTTCCAGTGCGTTTTTCGCGGCAGGCAGCGGATGCAGATCGAGGGTGACAGGTGGGATTATATTCCGGAAGAATGTCGAATTCTGGATTCCGATTCAGATAGCACTCTGACGGAAGAGGAGCGCGCTGTTTTGGAAGAGAAATTCGCAGCAGGTGTACTGATCTGGAACACAGAGAGATACAAGCTGCGCATCCGTGAAATCTTGGAGAGATCCATCAATATGCATCCGGATATCCAGGTCCCTCAATCCTGGGTGGATTCTGCTCTGGTTGAAGCGGATGCCTTAATTGGGAAGATAGCTTCCAATCGCCAGATGGAATCGTTAGATTTTGCTGATCTGGAATGGTGGGATGAGATCGAACCTCAGGCGTTGCCAATTCTTCTGGAAAATCTGAACTTTATCGGAGATTCCACCCTGCAGGCGGAAATTGCCAATATCAGCGAATTGCTCGAATTCCGCCATCAGGTTAGTGAAGATCTGGTAGATGAATCCTTTGAAGTTCAGGTCGAAATTCCAGGCAAACTATTAAATTCCAATACCGAAATCGATGATGATGGATTACTTCTTTGGGAATTTACAGGTGAAGATCTGTCAGATGATGATATAATGCTCTCAGCTTTCAGTGTGCTGATTTTCACTGAACGCATAGCCGGATTCTTAATCATCATTTTGGCTTCCTATCTGGCGATACGTATTAAGCGTAGAGGAAAAGAAAAAGTGGAAACACCAGAGCCACCCCAGCCTCCGGGATCGACGCCGCCGATGGGACACGGCTAAATTTCCCTTTTATTGGCCACACATACCGTAAAACCATAATCTTCCGCAATCAAATGAAAGATTTGATCGATATTTCTGTCGAAGCCGTCCGCCTGGGTGGAGACGTCTTAAACCGCCATTTCGGCAAAGTTGATATCTCCAAAGCCCGTGCAAAAGGCACCGCAGATTACGTTTCCGACGTCGATCGCGAAAGCGAAGAAACCATGCGCGCTTTCCTGCTGAAGGAATTGCCTGATTCAACCTTCTTGGGCGAGGAGATGGGTCAGGATGATGAAGGAAAATCCTACCGTTGGATCGTGGATCCGTTGGATGGAACCACGAACTATCTGCAGCGCCTGTCTATTTTCGGAGTTTCCGCGGCTCTGGAACGCTGTATCCCCGGTAGTGAGTGGGGTGAGATAATCGCTGGTGCTGTCTTTCATCCGCCCACTGGTGATCTGTGGACGGCGTTCAAGGAGAAGGGAGCATATAGAAATGGGGAGAGAATCACCGTTAGCAAGAAGCAGGAGCTAACAACCTGCCTGATTGCTACCGGTTTTCCCTTCCGCGCTAAAGATGAATTGGGGTTGTATCTGAAGACCTTTGAAAAGATATTTCTGCGTTGTTCCGGTATCCGGCGAGCTGGTGCTGCATCTTTGGACCTGTGCTGGACGGCAGAAGGAGTGTTCGATGGCTTCTGGGAACATCGCTTGTCCCCTTGGGATATCGCCGCTGGTGGTCTGATAATAAAAGAAGCTGGTGGTTTGTTCACCAGCTTCAGAGGAGATAATATATACCTATCCGCAGGGAATGTAGTTGGCGCTAACCCGCACTTGCATCCCGCATTGATCGAAATTATCAAGGAAAATGTCGGCGACTCTTAGGTGGATGATGCTTGATTTTCGCCGTTTTCCTCTTTGGCTACCGGCGTATTGCCATCGCTTTCGCCGCGTAAGCCCTGCTTGAATTCGCGCATACCGCTGCCAACCCCTTTCATAAGCTCAGGGATTTTCCGCCCCCCGAAGATAAGCAATACGGCGAGGACAATCGCTAAGATTTCCCAATGACCTAAGCCCAAAAGAACCTCCTTTTTCTTTAATCTACTATAATTTAACGCCTGAAGCAAGAAAAATATCCCTAACTATGGGATGTTATAAAATTACCTTTAATGTCTATTTCTACTCCTGATTAGCTGCAACACCTGCTGAATATCCTCCGGAAACTCACTTTCAAACCTCAGCGTTTCCCCAGTCGCTGGATGAATGAATGAAAGCACTGCAGCATGTAATGCCTGCCGTGGCAGGATCTCGAAAATCTCCGCGACAAAGCGCCTCTGAGCGGAAGTAAGCGGTCCCAACCGCCGGTTGCGCCCGCCGTATTGAGGATCGCCCAGTACCGGGTGTCCGGCATGCAGCATATGAATCCTGATCTGATGCGTTCGTCCTGTTTCCAACTGAAGTTGAAGTAGCGAGAAGAGTTCAAACCTTTCCAGCGTCCAATATTTCGTCGCTGCGGTTTTTCCGCTCTGAACCACACTGAAGATCTTTCTGTCACGGGGAGATCTACCCAGAGGAGCGTCAACTCTGCCCTCAGGTGGCTGTAAATGTCCCCACACAATCGCCTTATATAGCCTCTCGCTTGTCTTTTTCTTGAACTGTTTGGAAAGTCCTGAAAGGGTCTGTTCGGTCTTCGCTACAACCAAAAGACCCGAAGTATCCTTGTCTATTCTATGCACCAATCCGGGGCGCATCTCACCGCCGATACCTGCCAAATCCTGGCAATGGTAGAGCAGCGCATTAACCAGAGTCCCGGATGGGTGTCCGTATGCGGGATGGACAACCATTCCAGCAGGCTTATTTACCACGATAAGGTGAGAATCTTCATAACATATATCCAGAGGAATTGCTTCTGCGGTAAGAGGGGAAGGCTTGGGGCCTGGAATGCGAACGATTACTTCTTCACCCCATTTGACTAAGTGAGAAGGTTTGGCTCGTTCATCGTTTATAGTGATGAGATCGCCATCGATGAGTTTTCGTATGCGGCTGCGGGATAGGTTACCGATCTGCTTGGCTAAGTAACTATCCAAACGTTGATCGGTCTGGTGGGTTTTAATCGTTAACTGAATTTCACGAAAATCTGTAGGTGTCTCCTCCATGATCAAATTTCAGGAGAGTCTATCTCCGATGTATATGTATCATTCTGCTTGACAGATTCTGCCAGTTTCTCCTTCTTATCGCCTGAAGTAAAGAGCAGATATATACACCAAATGGAGACGCCCACAGTTACGGCGCTGTCAGCTATGTTGAATATGGGCCAGCGCGTCATGATGAAATCAGGAAAATCGAAATCTAAAAAATCGGTAACTCTACCTGAATGAATTCGATCTATCAGATTTCCGATTGCCCCGCCCAATATCAAAGCTAATGAAATTCTGACAGTTTTCGGTTTTGCCAATGAATGATTTTTATGACTGGTCAACAGAATGTACAAAATCACTATCGATGCTAAAGAGCTGAAAATTATTAATGAAAGCGGACTTCCCGGTTTGAGTCCAAATGCGATGCCGCTGTTTTGTACATAAGTTAATTTGAAGAATTCCTCTCCGATAACGTTAATAGTTTCACCAAGGTTCATACTGGATCGTACAAAGTGCTTACTCAATTGATCAAAGATCAATACGGCAAGAGTGGGCCATAGGTAGATTAAATTTGTTAATCTCACTGAAATTGCATCCCCGCACAGGTGAAATGTAACTAAAGCTTATTCTTCTTTCTTCGATTTGCATTCAACGCATAGCTTGGCTGTAGGGACTGCTTCCAGTCTGGCTTTGGCAATAGGTTCACCGCATTCGTTGCAGAAACCGTATTTCCCCTCTTCGATCAATTCCAGGGCACGATCTAAATAACTCAGGTACCGTCCTTCCCGCGAAGCAAACATGAAAGCTTTTTCGCGTTCCTGCGCGTCCGTACCTTGATCTGCCATGTGAAATGAATAAGTCGAGTGCTCGCCAGTATAATCCTGATAGGATTTTTCCAGAGTTTTCTCTTTCAGATTGCTAAGCTTATCCAGCAAGTTCTCCCGCTTCTTCAGAATCAGTTTTTTGAAGTGCGGTAGATCTCTCTTGCTGAAGACTCCGGGTTTCTTTTTACTCTTTTCCTTTGGCATCATTATCTCCAACTAATTCGTTTCCACCTTGTCGATCTTTAATTGAACTTCGATGTCATCTATTTTTACATGTGAAATATCCGGTGAACCGGAATTTTCAAAACGTGACACTTCCACCGCCAGCGTCTCCGCCATGATCCATTGGGTATTCTCGATGATGGCGTCTTCCATGTCGTTATCAGTTTGGTAACCCACCTGAATCCGGTCCGTAACGTCTAAATCAAGCTGTTTCCGCAGGTTCTGGATATGGTGAACGATTTCGCGGGCTCTCCCTTCAGCAACCAGGTCCGGTGTCAGTTGCAGCGATAACGCCACAATTAAACCTTCCGCGTCGCTCACCGCCTGATCATCCGGAGCAGCTCTCTCTATAGACGCATCTTCCGAAGTGAAAGTCGTGCCATTCACTTCCACCTCATCACCGCTTTCAAGTAAACGAACCTGTTCCTCAGACAGATTTCGCAGCGCTTTAGCTGCTTTGTTGACATCCTTGCCAAAGCGCGGTCCCAACGCCTTAAAATTCGGTTGAGCTCTAAGAACCACGAGTTCACCATCGTCTTTCAATACCTGAAAATGCTTGATGTTCAGTTCGTCGATGATGAGATCCTGCAGATCATCAAGCATGTTTTCATCACCGTCAGGAATCACCACTTTCAAATCCTGCAACGGCTGCCGCACTTTGATCTGATGTTTTTGACGAAGGTCACGACCCGACCGAACGATCTTTCTGACTAAGTCCATCTTATATGCTAAGTCTTCATCAACGGTTCCCAGGGCGGCTTTGGGCCAGGATGCAAGGTGAACCGATTCAGGTGCGGAAGTATCGCACTTGCGTACCAAGTTCTGGTATATCTCTTCGCTGATAAACGGCAGAAAAGGTGCGATGATAAGCGTGAAATCAGTCAGAGCGTGGTACAGAGTAGCGTAGGCATTTCGCTTATCTTTATCGTCGTCCGATTTCCAGAAACGCCTCCTGGAACGGCGAATGTACCAATTCGTCAGCTGGTCTAAGAATTTCGTGCAGGCTCCTGCTGCTGGAGCTACGTCATATTTCTCCAGAGCAGCAGTAACGTCCTGATTTAACCTGGTGAGTTCCCCCAACAACCATCGATCCAGGGGGTGATCTGACACAGATTCTTTATCATCCGGTTTCCATCCATCCACCTGAGCGTAAGTTACGAAGAAGGAATAGGCGTTCCACATGGGAAGAAGCATATCGCGCACGCATTCCTTGACGGCTTCTTTGGAATATCGCTTGACATTCCAGGGATTGGACGTGTAAAATGACCACCGGGTGGCATCAGCCCCCAACTCCTCGAACAGAGTTGAAGGGTCTATCACATTACCCTTGGACTTCGACATTTTAAAGCCTTGGTCATCCAACACCAACTCAGTACAGATGACGTTCTTATAGCACGACCATTTGTCCTCTGGCATCCGGTTGCTGGTTGCGAAAAGCGTCGAAGTTGCCAGTAACGTATAAAACCAACCTCTGGTCTGGTCGATCGCTTCGCAGATGAAATCAGCGGGATATAACTTTTCTAAGATCTCTTTAGAACCATCCGTTGCGGGATACCCCCACTGACCTATGAACATCAAGCCCGCGTTAAACCATGAATCCAGCACAAAGTCCTCACGCGTCATCTGCGAGGAACATTCCGGGCAGGGGATCTTGATCCGGTCAATTAGAGGCTTGTGCAGATCAATCGAACCGATCTTCTCATTGTAAAGAATCTTCTCCGCATCATGGCCAGCAGCCTCCAATAACTCGGTTAGGCTACCGATGCACACTTCTCCCTTGCAACCCGGTCCATCGCACGTCCACACGGGGAAGGGACTGCCCCAATACCGTTCGCGAGTTACGTTCCAATCTATAGTGTTTTCCAACCAATTGCCGAAACGTCCCTGCTTGATGTGTCCCGGCTGCCAGTTTATATGTTGGTTGGCTGTTTGCATTTCCTGGCTGTAAGAGGCCGTTCGCAGGAACCATCCCGGGCGCGCGAAATACATCAGCGCTGCATCACAGCGGTAACAGAACGGATAGGCGTGTTCGTGTTTCTCTTTCGCTAACAGAAGGCTTCTTTGATGCAGATCCTTCAATATGTCTATATCTAAAGAGTCATCTTTGAAATATCGCCCCGCATAAGGTCCTGTAGCTTCGGTGCAGTACCCATGATCGTCCACATTCTGCACCAGTGGCAATCCTTCGCGCCTGATGATGCGGAAGTCATCTTCACCGTAGAGAGCTAAATGAACTACACCAGCACCTTCCTCGGTAGTGACATAGTCGTCGGCGATAACTCTGTGAGCCTTGGCGTCTTTTTGAAAATCCCATAGAGGATGATATTCCATCCCTGCCAGTTCTTTGCCTTTCTTTGTCCACAATATCTCATTAGGCTGAAGATGGTCTTTATAGAATTCTAAGCGCTCCTTTGCCAGAATTATAGTTTCACCGGCTTTTCCACCTTTGGTATCTTCGGATAGTCGAACAGCGACGTAATCTACCGATGGTCCCACAGCCAGGGCTACATTGGATAGCAACGTCCAGGCAGTCGTAGTCCAGGCGGCGAAATAGGTATTTGCTTCACCTTTGACGGGAAATTTTACCGTTAACGTGATGTCCTGTACGTCTTTGTAAGCCTCCGCCACCTCAAAATTCGATAGCGAAGTTCCACACCGGGCGCAGTAGGGCAAAATGCGGTAATCACGATACAGAAACCGGGGACTGACCTCCTTACCCTGCAACTCCAGACGATCAGAATCCAGCTTCCGTTCCCAGGCTAATTTCAATAAATACCAGTCCGACTGGATGTAATCATTGGTCAGGGTCATGTAGGGGTCATCCATGTCCAGGAAACGTCCTATCCGCTTGATCGCATCTTCCCACAGCGTTTTGAACCTGAACACGGTGGAACGGCAATGTTCAATGTATTTTTCTTCGCCGTATTTCTGGATGTCCTTCTTCGAAAAGAGTTTAAGCTCTTTTTCCGCCGTAAGTTCAATAGGTAAGCCGTGCGTATCCCAGCCCGCTTTGCGCACTACGTGGTACCCGTTCATGATCTTGTAACGGGGCCATAAGTCCTTCAATGCGGACTGCAGCATGTGGCCGATGTGCGGTTTACCGTTGGTGCCCGGAGGACCGTCATAAAAAACGAATTCCGGACAATTTTCCCGCTGTAAATCGGTCTTTCGTTGAATATCGTTATCTTCCCAGAACTTCAGAATGCGCTTTTCCAATTCCGGGAATTTCACGCTCTTTTCAACAGTTTTGAACATGGATTATTCTTATCTTACGGTTCTATTTAAATCCCGGGCATTTAATCCGGGAAATCCACTTTCGTGTATTTTTTAGGAACTTCAAACAGTTCCGGATCCATATTGGTCACCCGCTCAATCTTGGTCAGGATGGTAACCACGTTGCCATTGGGGATATTCGCCTCGGTGCGCACCGGATAACCCGGGAATTCATTCAACCTGCTAAACAGCTTGTTGACTTCCGGTGAATCACCGAAGATCTGCTTTAACTGTTCACCATAAATCTGAACCGGAAAGTCAATATCCGTTGTGTACCAGAAAACAACGTAAGGACTCCTTTCCGTCCTGTACTTCGGATTGGTTGTTACCTGGTAGCATTCCCAGAGACCTATATCTTTAGTGGCGTCAGTACGTACGAACAGATCTTCAGGAAAATCATATTCTCCTTCGACACCGGTTGGACGTCCAAAAGCAGAAAGCCCTTCTGAAGCGAAATTCTGCAGGAATTCCGGCGTGATTTCCACGTATGTTTCAGCGGTGACGTCGAGTACATAGATGCGGTCCAGATCGAACCTGGCGATAGTAACTCCATACCATCCTTCATCTTTTCGCCAGCGATCGCCAGCATAAAAGGTCTTGCGGATTGTAACCTTATCTCGCCCTAATTTAGGGTCGTAACTGCGCACCTGCTCTTCGGTGTAATAACCTTCCAGATTCCCTGCTACAACCAGGCTAATTCCTGCTAGCAGCAATCCCAGAAAGCTCATGACGAAATATTTTAACAGACTCTTAATCACAGTCTTTTTATCAGTGTTTTCATTATGTAGGTGAGGTTCGGTTCCGCCTTGCCAGCCGTCTCAATTATATCTTCGATGTTAGCCGGTTTTAAAGCTTCAGGGAAACATTCATCGGTCACTACGGACATTCCGAATACCCGAATCCCGCCATGATTGGCAACGATACATTCCGGGATAGTGGACATGCCCACAACGTCAGCGCCGATAATGCGCAAGAAACGGTATTCAGCCCTGGTTTCCAGGTTGGGGCCAGCTACAGCGACGTAAACGCCTCGCTGGACTTTAATCCCCTTTTCTAAGGCTATCCCTTCCGCCAGATTGATTAATTCACGGGAATATGGTTCCGACATGTCCGGGAATCGCGATCCCAAATCATCGTCGTTTTGACCGATCAATGGATTGTCGCCGATTAAATTGATATGATCTTCCATGATCATCAGATCACCGGGGCTGTAAACAGGATTCATTCCCCCGCAGGCGTTGGAAATCAGGATCGTATGGATGCCCAATTCCTTCATGACGCGTACCGGGTAGGTGATCTGCTTCATGGAATAGCCTTCATAATAGTGGAACCTTCCCTGCATGGCAACCACTGATTTTCCACCCAAAGTTCCGAAAATAAGTTTGCCCGCATGAGCTTCCACCGTGGACAAGGGAAAATGCGGTATATCCCCATATTCAAGGGTGGTTTCCACCTGTATTTCTTTAGCTAATGCTCCTAATCCAGTACCCAAAATGATACCAATATCAGGTTTAGCATTTGTGTGACTGCGAATTAAAGGTAACGTTTCAGCTAACTGCTGGTGGATGTTCTTCATGGATTCTCTCATGGTTATCTTCTTCAGATTCAAAGTCGTTCGCTTCTAAAATCTCTATAAGCTCGGTCTGGCTTTGAAGCAGATACTTGAGCTTCTTAATAAAACTGTCCCGCCGCGTCCTCAGCATCAGGATTTCCGTTTTCAACCGGTCTAAATCCCTGTGAGCTTCCGATAGAATCTGCTGAGCTTTAACCTCAGCTTCACGAATCGTGATTTCCGCTTCCCGGCGGGAATCGGTGCGAGCTCGCCTGGAGGACTCTTCAGCCTTCATCAGAGTTTCCTGAAGGGTCTTCTCCATCATCTGGAAATCGGTCAGACGCGTTTCCAATTTGACCACTTTTTCAGAGAACTTGTTCACTTCCTTTTGAAGTCCGTCACATTGGTCAGCTACAGTTTCCAGAAACGCGCGAACCTCCTCTATGTTATAGCCGCGCATGGTCTTGTTAAATTCCTGCTTGCGTATTTCCAACGGGGTCAACTTCATGGAAATCTCCTAAGATTAGTGTCTAAAATCATAACATTCTGTTTCCCAGTTCTGCCAAAGTGCTGACTAAGAAACTATCCAGGAACCAACATACGACAATGACGATTAGTGGGCTTATGTCAACAGTACCGAAGGGAGGTATATACCGCCGAATAAGCTTCAGCACTGGATCGGTTATCTGATAGATGAACGAAATGACAGGCTGACGCCTATCCGGTTGAAACCAGGACATTACCGCCCTGACTATAAAAAGCAGGATACCCAACTGCAAGATGATGTGCAGGATACTCGCAACCGTTTTGAAAAGATGACCGAATATGAACATACCCCTTCCCTGTTTAATCTCTCGTTCCGAAGATGGCGGTGCCCACCCTTATCATGGTGGCGCCCTCTTCTATGGCTATCTCGAAATCCTGGGACATTCCCATGGACAGTTCAGGTAAATCACCAACGCTACCTGATTCATCCCGTAGATGCCGCAACAACTGGAATGACCTGCGAGCAGCATCCTGTCCGCCGATTAAGGGCCCGATAGTCATCAGACCTTCAAGTCTCAAATTAGGCAGACCTTTTACTGAACTGATCAGTTCCTGAACGCCTCCAGGTGCAACGCCAAATTTCGATTCTTCTCCCGAAGTATTGACTTCTACCAAAACGCGCTGCTTCTTGTCTATCTCTTCGGCACGTCTATCAATCTCGAGGGCTAAGCGTTCGGAATCCACTGAATGAATTAAATCGAACATCTGTACGGCTTCTTTGGCTTTGTTGCGCTGCAGATGCCCTACCATGTGGAATTCATAGTCGGAGAGCCTAAGGTATTCCGCTATCTGAGGCCATTTTTCCCGCGCTTCCTGCACCCTGTTTTCACCTAATGCAGTGATCCCGCTTTCCAGCGCTTCCCGCATCAAACCGACGTCCTTCCTCTTGCTGACGGCTACCAGTTTGATGGATTCATGGTTCCGGCTGCAGCAGATAGCAGCTGCTTGCACCCTCTCCAACACCGATTTTACGTTATCTGCAAGCCTCATATAGGCTGATTAAACACATCCTTAAGATTTCCAAACCTTAAATATACTACTTTTTTAGACCAAAATCAAACAAAAAAACAGGATTTGTGAAATTCGTTATTTCTGACTTTTCTGTGATTTTTAAACAAAACAGGGCTATCTCAAAAGCCGTATCGTCATTCTGTCCGAAGGACTCCTACGGAGAGCCCACCGAAGGCGTAGCGAAGAATCTTTTGTTATTCTTTAGGTCCCATAGTCGGGGTCGCCTGCGCCTATGGTGTCCCTGACCCCGACTCAATGTTGCGTCAGGCTTGCCTTCGTATGGGTGGCATGCTTCTGGATCGCCGCAGGCGAGACGAAGCATGTTCCATTACGCTGCAGTTCGTCTGCCGCTAGATTTATGTAGGGTAGGCTAAATCCCGACTTGTCGGGATGCAGGCTACCATAATAGAAATGGTGGACTGCATCCGTCAGCCGACGGACTTAGTCCACCCTATAATTACTTTAAGACAGCCTCTGTAAATCAACTTGCTGTTATTACTTCAAAAGCAGCACTTTTTGGAAACCTTCGTAAGATTCTGTTTCCATGCGAATGAAGTACATCCCGCTGGATTGCCCGCTGGCATCCCAACTTATGGTGTAACGACCGGTCATCATTTGACCATCATGAAGAGTGCCAACTTTCCTTCCCAGCAGGTCATAGACGGTCAATCTCACCAACTGCGGCGTGGCAATGTCTAACCGCAGGTTTACAACCGGATTGAAGGGGTTGGGGTAAGCAGCCGATAGTTCGGTATCTGTAGGAACCGCGGATTGGGTTTCCGGTTCGACGCTGGTGTATTGGTACGATGCTGGCGCTGACAACGATCCCTCAACGCCGTCAAAAACTCCGGAAACCTGGTAGAAATACGTCCCCGGTTCTAAGTAGCTTAGGTTATCGTTGTAGGTCAAAGCCTGGACTGAATCGATAAATACTCCGTTGCGGTAAACGCGGTACTCTTCTAAAGTCTGCGATGGACGGCTTCCGGGGATCCCTTTATTATCCAGGAACTCGACATCCGGCGTGTTCCAGGTCAGCACAACTTCAGGCACACCCGCAGAGGCATTGACTATGGTTACATTTGTCGGTGGGTTGGGATCAGATGTTTTGACTAAGAACAGATCATCTAAGAACCAGCCGTTCAGAGTAATGTCACCATTCGTCCCAAACCTGAATCGAAACTGCACGGTTCCCTGACCTTCGATGTCGAAAATCGCTTCCTCCCAGAGTATCTGTCCGGAAAATACCGGAGTTTCAGGAGCAAACGGCATGGGTGAACCGTTATCACGGATTAGGAAAGGATAACCGCCACGCGGAATGATCTGTTCAAAATCACCGCCATTATAAGACATCTCTACTATACCACCATCATGAGCGTATCCATCATACATCGTTTGAGATGCAACCTCTGCGTTCATCCATTGATGAAACTGAAGCTGATGACAGCCGTCAATGGTGTATTCCGGCGTAACCAAGGCAGCATCCAGATTCGAGGTATATAAACCCTCATTACCGCAATGCCAGCTGGAGTTACCGTTTTGAGTGTGGTTCAGCAGCTCCGTCATCCCCCACTGGTCGTCAAATCCCGGTGTTATGCTACTGTGAGTCCATTCACCCACACCGGATTCCATGCTATCATAGTATCCACCTACCGGTAGCTCAATCAAGAATCCTTTCTCATAGTCCCGGCTATCTCGGGCGGTGATATAAACCACCAGCGAAGAAGGATCCGGCATAGAAGGATCTATGCTGAATTCAAAACCAACGACCGCTGAGGATTCCCCGGATGCCAGTGCATCCGCAGAAATTCCCTGTGGGTTCGCAGTAGCCAGAGCATTGTCAGTGCTCAGCCAGAATTCCAGGTCAGTAGTCCCTCCAGTACCATTATTGATAATTTCTATTTCGATATTGCCCGTTTCCCCCGGTGTCATCCAGTTGTCGTTGGTATCCGTTATAGTGTGGGAAACCATTTGCAGTTGCGGCGCATAAGCGGTGACCTCAAAATAATATTCCCAGCTTGATCCCTGATTATCTTCCAGAGTGATGATAAAAGGTAAAACCTGACCATCTTGCACCGATGGCAGCAGTTGTACCGTAAAGGCTTCTTCAAATTCAACCGCTTCCATAGAACCCAGATCACCGACCTCTAACACGCCATCTATGATGCTGACTGCGCAAGTATTGCACGTCAGAAAAGCATCTATCCCAACTGCCGGATCATAACCGATATTCATGAAATCAGCGCTGATATCGAGCGTCTCACCTAAGTCAGCATTGCCATCGTCGTTTCCGCCGGAAGCATCACTGTAACTGACACTGGTCAGGTACATATAGGGACCGCTTTCCGGCACTGCATATATCACGCCTTGGTAGGGCAGATAATTATGTTTGTAGGCAGTCAAACTCAGTTCCCCTGCTTCGGAAATCGGCTCTTCTAGAATCAGTAGAATTGTACCTGAAGCGTTGGCGGTTCCTGATCCTAAAACTTCATCCTCGCGACTGACGGCTACCGTGGCATAGGGAACGCCGGTGCTCACGCTTAGCTGGGTTGTACCTATTTCTATTTGTCCGGGATGTGTTGCTGTTATACTCTGCGGCGAAGCAGTCCAGATATCCATAGCCGGATCACCCAGCAGGTTCATTTCGTAGTAAACCCAGTAAGTTGCTCCTTGACTGAGGAACGGCACATTATCTTCTTTGGAATCGGCATTAACCCAGCCTATACTATAAATTTCTTCGCTGAAAATGGCATCGTAGTACTGACGGTCGTAATACTGTGACGGTCCGCCGGTGCTACTATAGCTACCCCACCCATATCTGGAATTGCATAGATAGGCGACTGCGCCATTTTGTATTGTGGTAAACTCCTCAGCTATGCAGTCAATTGAGTAAGTGTAATTGGTCGTCCTATTATCAAAGGAGCCGTTGTAACACCCCTGCGAATAAGGGATGTAGAAGTTGTGGTTAATGCCGTTATTGGTCAGATATTCATCCGTAACAACCCCGTTAGTCAGTTTCATGGAATAGGTTACATTGCAGTGTCCCAGGTGGTTTACCATGTGCAGACCGTCATTCAGAGCCGGTATTAGATCGTCCATTGGAGACCAAACGGAATACATATCGTACAATACGTCAACGTTGAAGTTTGGTGGAAACCCAACCGTTGTGTACCCCCACATCGAACTGCCTAAACGGATCTCCTCCTTATTCTCACCTCCCCAAACTATCCAACCTAAGTCTTCACCTAACATCAGTGCGTGTTCTAAATCGCCGACAACCGGAGTGTTCTCATACATGATGATCTTGTTGATCAAATTCTCAGCTTCGGCTTCGCTGTCTATTGCCATGCGCCCTACGGCTACTTCGGAATAGAGATCAGCTTCACCGGGTTCACCCCAGCGGCTGTCGCCATCGTCATTCCAATTACCATCTAAGTTGGAAAAGTAGAGATCCGCCGGTATATCCTCATCGACCGTTCCTCCTATCTGCGCGAAGAGACCTCTTTTAGGTACGTACTCGGCATCGCCAGCCATCAGTACATATTCCAGGTCGTTCATCTGGTAATAGTCTATCACACAGTTGCGCATCTTGTCAGCTAAATCCAAACCGGCATATTGAATGTCGATATCTTCCACCAGCACTATCTCAGTCTGCTGTCCTCTGCTGCATCTGTATTCAGCCAACGGCTGGAAGTATTCCGCTATTTCCTGAGATGATATGATCAGGTAATTAACTGACACTACGTCAGTATTATCAGTTGCGCCGTATGCCGATAGAAGATCAATATTATCAACGGATTTGGCTAACCTCTGGTTGACTGCCTGAGTTTTCTTCAGCATAGTCGCGTATGCATTCTGCGCTCTGGCAGTTGGCGCCGTCTGGATAACCATATCGAAAGACGTCAATGCTTCAAGTACCCCTGATGCTGGCACAAGACGTGCTGAACATATGGAGAACGATCCGATTCCATGGCCGCTGAGGAAATCAGTCCTGAAAGATGATACCGGAGATGCCGGATGGAGCTCATCGGCGTTATAGACTGACTGGTTCGGGGGAGTGAATACCTGTTCACCAGTATGGGAGTAGGGTACAGGCGGCTGCGCTGGAAAGGGTTTGACGCCTTCTGCGGCGAGTGCCCATATTTCATTGTTCAATTGAATTGATACTACCTCTTCACCGGGTGGCAGCAAGACTGTCTGTCCCACGTAGGGTAACTCCGGATTGCCCGGTTCGCCGTACAAAGGACCCGGGAAAGTGGTGAAATGATGGTAACCATCCCTGTATTCTATTTCAGGGATGTTCAGGTCGCGATGAATCGTGATTTCGCTAGCCACTACGGCAAGCGAAAGAATCATCACTAAAGCTGTTAGAACTGCAAAGGTGCGAAACATCATGTAACCTCACAAGTTTCTGTGCATGGTGGTCAGTATAATGATATAGACTGATGTCTATGTTGTGTTTTATCTAGTGTGATTTGCTCTGTCCTATAAAGTTACTTAAACAGATGATTTAAGTAAATTGATCTGGCGCACTTTAGTGCATTTATTTGACCTCTTCCTCACCGAAAACCTCAGCAGAGAAGATCTGTATTTCCGTATCCTTATCCTTCCAGGCATCGTCAGGCAGACCCGCTTTCAGACAGGTATGTTCCAGAAACGTCTGACGATCCCATCCCTGTTCGGTGGCAACTTGCGGAAGCAACAGCCCCTGGTTGTACCCTCTACGCATGATAATGCCATGAGTTCCCACCTGGATTTCTTCAACGCTGGTTATCGTCCGGGGAACGGAAAGAGCGGAAATCTCCAGATCCAGATCATCCAGTTCAGAAGGTTGAACCGGATTAAACCGGGGATCGCGTAATGCCGCTGATTCAGCTACCTCTCGCACAGTCTGGTAGAGTGGTTTAACACCGATTATGTAACCGATGCAACCTCGTAATCTTCCATGCTTGTGGATTGTCACGAAAGCACCTCGGTCTTCTAATAATTTCGCTGAAGAAACATCGAATTCAGGAACCGGTTCGCCCTCGACAACACATTCGATGGTAGTTCTGGCTATGTTCATCAGGGTGCGCTTCTCTTCCAGAGTCAGCGTTTTCTGTTTATCGGATTTAGTAATTTCTTTTGGTTTGGCGCTTCCATTTTCACTGTAGAACGCTGCGGAAAGATAGCCCACCACCTCTCTTTTATCACCGGAAGGAACGTCACCAGAAGTGGCGTAGTTAAGGATTTTCGCTTCACTAGCGCCCAGCAGTTTGGACGCTTCCATAACTGCGCATATCGGTCCCCCGCCACACGCCTCAACCGAGCGGCGGTTCAGATCCTTCAACAGACCGTTGAAATCGAAATCATCCACCGATTCCACTACACCTTGATCGATCTGTCGTGCTTCGTCATAAGGATGAAAATGCGATAGATCACTGGACGCTACCAAAAGGACGTTTTTACCTTCTAAGTTGTTTGCCAGTGATCTCGCTAATTCATGTACGACCTCATCCGACTGAGTTCCCATAACAATCGGCACTATCTCAAATTCCCCTAAAGCCAGTTGCATGAAGGGGATCTGGATTTCCAATGAATGTTCCTGTCTGCCTAAATGCTCTTGCCTGTGACCCCTATCGCTGATCTGAATGAGTTCACTTCCTGATGCGATACTCTGCGCAAGCTCCACGTTCACCGGAACCAGTCCCAAAGGTGTATCATACCCGCCTCTGCCGTAAACTGCCGCAAAGGGGAAACTCGCGACATGGCTGGGAGCTACTATAACCACCGTATCGTATTCCCGCCCTTTAAGCTGCCGATAAGCGTATGCCGCCACAGGTCCCGAATATACATACCCTGCATGAGGACTGACCAGTCCAATTATATTGTCCAGTTTAGCATCTTCAACCGAATCCATGTAGCCTTCAAGCTGTTGGCGTAACTCATCTGGATCATCGCTGTACCAGCTCCCGGCAACCGCAGGTTTGCGGATATCTTCCGCAGGAATGGTCGCACTCATTTTACTCTCCTGGTTTGAAGATGAGGATTTGTCTCCCTCTGAACGCCCGCCGCAGGTACTGATACACAGCAGAACGGTTAAAAGCGGAATCATTAACAAATACCTGGTTAGCGAATGTGTCATGTCCAAATCCCCCTTAAAAAATTCTCACTCCCATATCCCGGGAATGGAAATGCCGCAGTTTAGACAGTTGCCCTTGTCCAACTTTTCAATATTCACTCTGTAGCCCGATCTCCGGATCAATATCTCGCCGCAGGATGCGCAGTAAGTATGTTCAGCTTTGTTGCTCGCAACGTTGCCTATATACACGTAATTCAACCCTTCTTCCCGGGCGATGCTGTGGCATCTCTCTAAAGTTTTTATCGGCGTCGGCGGCAGCGTTTTTAACATGTATTGTGGATGAAACCTGGTGAAATGCAAGGGGACGTCGCTGCCCAAGTTGGATCTTATCCAGCGGCACATCTGACCTATTTCATCCGGGTCGTCGTTCTGCGTGGGAATGACTAAATAGACTATCTCCGTCCACATTCCCTCTTCGACCAATATCTCCAAACAGCGTAATACCGGCTGTAACTCTCCGACAACCAGCTCCTGGTAAAACCTTTCCGTGAAGGCTTTCAGATCAATTTTAACTGCATCCAAAAATGGCAGCAGTTCCTTAAGCGGTTTCTCTTCGATGTACCCGTTGGAAATAAATGTATTCTTCAAACCCTTTTCATGCGCTATCTTACCGATCTCCTTAGCGTATTCGTAAAAGATAACCGGCTCTGTGTAGGTGTGCGCAATCGCGGGCGTCTGCGAATTCAGAGCCGTTTCCACCAGCTTATCCGGAGGAGCATCGTAACTTCTCTCCTGTTCCGGTCTTACCTGAGAAATCTGCCAATTCTGACAGAATTTGCAGTTGACATTACAACCCACAGTCGCTAAGCTGAATATCTCCGTGCCGGGCAGAAAGTGAAACAGAGGCTTCTTCTCAACGGGATCCACATGCAGTGTGCAGGGACGACCGTAAACTAAGGTGAAATAGTCCCCATCGCGGTTCTCCCGAACACCGCAGTAACCGCGCTCCTGATCGTCAACTTCACATTTTCGCGGGCACAGCGTGCATCTTACCCGGCGCTTCTCAAGCTTTTCGTAATATTGAGCCGGATGCAGATATACTTTGGCTTCCGGAAGCACTTCGTAAAGACCGGCAGCGCTAATCGCACCCTGCATCGGTATCAAAGAGCATGCACTTGCGGCACAAGCGGTCTGCAGAAAAGATCTGCGGTTAAAATTATCGGTTCGCGCCGGTTTCATCAGGATCGTCTTATATTAATGGCGCTTAGGTCATCGACGCCCAGATTCAGGTCAGCCGCAGTATGAATATATGTCGGTTCGCGATTCGCCTCTTTCAGAGAAGGCAAGCCTCTCTGGTTGCGGCGCTTCTCGATGATATCCCAGCCCACGCGATCTAGTGCAACAGGATCATTGCCTGTTAGGAGTCCTCCATATTTTTCCACCCATTCCGGCTGATAAGGAGGCCCACCTTCGGGTTGAACCTCCAGTGCATCCACGATGGTCATGCGCACCTTTCCCCCAATGTCAGGATGCGAGTATAAATCCGCAACATAAGGATCGCCGCGATTCGGATGGTATTTATTGGGGTTATGGATAGCACCGAAGAAGTTCTTCATTCCTATAGTAACGCCCACAATACCGTGATCTTTTAATACAGGCACGTTTATCTGAGCAGTACACAACCTGGTAACAGCCTTGGTGAACAGAGAACCTATGGATCTGTGAACGGTAATCTTGGATTCATATCCTAATACGTCACATCCGGCACACGCAACGGCTTCCCCGGGTGACCGAAGTTCGAACCCGCCCCTACGCAAATCCTCATTCATCCGGTCCCAGATGATTATGTCCTCTGCGGGGATATCGGCGCTGATAAGCCTCTCAACGATTTTGTCAACCAGTTCGACGTGCGTGGACATCCTCCTGCCGGACAGACAATTCACCTTTATGCCAATCCTCTCACCGGGTGTGAAATAGCGTCTGAAAACATCAACAGGATCGGCTACATCGAATTGTACCCGTAGCAGTTTATCTAATAACTCACCAACCCTTCTCCTGTCAATCCGGTCACCATTGAAACAACCGGGATCCCTTACAAGGCTAACCCTGGGTGTCTTACTTGTGGGCGTCCCCTGAACATTGAGAGAAGCGAATGCTCCCGCAAGGCTGACGGAATATTTCATGAATTGGCGACGCTGCATCTTATAAATTTAGAAAATATCCGAAAATCTTCCGCTGGTGCGCCGTAATCGCAGTGATAGCATGCGCGCTATTTCACGCAGAAAGCGCACCGCCAGTTGCGGCGCTTCTTCTATCAACGTCTCGAAATTCTCTCGCTTCAAGATCAGAAGCCGTGAATTTGCCGTTACCTTTGCCGTGGTTGATCTGGGATAATGGTCTATAATTGCCATTTCCCCCATAATCGACCCGTGACCAAACTTGGCGGAAATCTTCTGGTTGCCCGAAAGACTTTCCTTTCTTATGTCTATGGTCCCTTCCAGGACTATGCAGACATAATCACCCCGGTCTCCTTCTTCGAAAAGAGTGGTGCTCACCTCGAACGTGCGTATCTCGAAGTAGGGAAGTATCAGGTTCAATTCCTCTGCGGAAAAAACCTGAAACAGGGGGACATCCCCAAGCTGGCCGACGATATCTTCAAGGTTTTGTGTGTTCAAAATTTACTCCGGTGATTTTCTTTGGGTTTGCTCGTTCAACCAAAGATGCCATGTTAGATTGATCATGACCTGAAACAACAATATAGCCAATTTCCGCATTAAAGTCAAGGGATATTGACGCCCCTGCGGTGAACCTTCTTGTGGTATTGCCCAGGTCTTGGTTTCCCGCTCAGGCGGGGAGCCTGTCCGTCAGCTGACTGATGTGACCTGACGCTTGTATAGGTAGTGCAAAGCTCGTCCTGTATTCAACCTTCCACCACTGGATTCCGGAGTAGGGCTGAAGCCCTCCCGGAATGACATTGTTAGTTTAGTCTATAATCGGGGCCGCCTACCTCTATAGTGCATAAATCTAAAAATAATCCTAACGATTGTCATTCCCGCGAAAGCGGGAATCCAGTAGAAAACTTCAAAGCGGGATTCACCCGTGCATATGGTGTCACTAATTTCTGACCACAAAACCAGTCGCTTCAGCGACTTTACCCAGAATTTGGGCGTATGAATTCATTCATGCGTCCCCCGTTTGAATTAAAATATAGAGCCTTCTTTCACACATTCCTTCGATCTTATGTAACCCTCTGCTGAAAAAAAGCGTCATTAATATTAGTAGGTATAGTGTTATATGGCAATCTGACAGGAACATATCAGTAGTCCAAAAGCTTAAAAGGGGTACAGAGAGATCTTATTGCAAACGCTATGGATATTCGCCTCGAAAAAGTTCATTTCAGCTATGACGATCTCACCGAAAGCCGTGAAGTTCTGCATGATATCGGTTTTTCCCTGAAATCCGGTGAATGTGTAGCCTTAGTTGGCGCCTCCGGTTCGGGGAAGTCCACTCTTGCTCAACACCTGAATGGTTTATTGAAACCTGATCGGGGTTATATATGGATAGATGGACAGAGACTGCGCTGGACGCCTCCTGAATTGCGACTCTTGCGTAAGCGGGTCGGCTTGGTCTTTCAATTCCCGGAAGCGCAGATATTCGAAGCCACCGTCTTCGATGAAGTTGCCTTCGCGTCGAAACAGTGGGGAGTTGACCCTGAAGAGATACGTGAGACTGTCGAGCGAACCCTGACTGATCTGGGTCTTGATGTAGGTGAGATCAAAAACCGTAACCCGCTGAGACTTTCCGGTGGAGAAGCGCGTCTGATTTCCATTGCTTCTCTTTTAGTGATCGACCCCGACTGGATAATTCTGGACGAACCGACTCTTGGTCTGGATTTTGCCCATTGGTTGCGTGTGAAGAATCTGATCCTTGATAGGAAGGCAGCAGCTAAAGGCGTTATTCTGATCACCCACGATTTGAATCTTACCCTGGAAGTATGTCCCCGCACCTTGATACTGATTAACGGTAAATTCGGGTATGATGGTCCTACCGATGAATTGCTGATAAACCACGATATAAGCGCAGAATATGGTTTAGCGCCGCCTGAAATTATCCAGATATGGAAAGCTCTGAATTTATCACTAAATGAAGAAACAGACATTGCTGATCTGCCCGGCCCGGATCTTACCAAACTTGAATTATGGATAAAGAATCAGCCCCTTCCCAGAAGGCAGCAATTGAGTAGCGTTTTGAAACAATACATCTCTGATTTAATGATATAAACCTGAAGCCTTTGTAAACCTGCAATATAAAATGACGCCCCTCTCTAACCGGAGTTACATAATGACTTCATTTAGACCTTTTTTAGCATTCATTGTTGTGTGTTGTTTAACTACGATGTTGTTCTGGGGCTGCGGTAAACGCGGCGACGCAGAACAGACATCTGCAGACAGTGAAGCTGATTCCACCGCTATTGAAGATACCAGCCAGGCAGTTGAAGATACTTCCGAAGTTTACTTAGACCTCATCCCCGTTGAGGTAGCGCAAGTGGAAGAAGGCGCAATAGCCGATTACATGCTGCTCTCTTCCACAATCGAAACGGAGAACGTGGTGGACGTCTATCCCCTGGTGGGTGGTGTCATAGAAAAGATTTTCGTGGAAGAGGCCATGTGGGTTGACGATGGACAGCCGTTATTACAGTTGGAAGATGATGAGATTATCTTAAATGAAAAACAGGCTGAAGTCGATTACGAACAACAGAAGGTAACCTTCAAGCGTTTAGAGCACATGCACGCGCAAAGCCTGATATCGGATGAGGAGTTCGAAAATGCGCGGTTCACTTTACAACAGGCGGAAATTGTGCGTGATAAGGCTAAACTCACACGGCAGCGTACCACCATAAGGTCGCCAATATCCGGGATAGTCTCTGAACGTCTGGTTCAAACCGGTAACCTTGTGAACACTACTAACAAACTATTCATTATTACTGACCCGGCGGAAAAGATCTGCCGCGTCTGGGTTCCTGAAAGGGATTTATCGCAGTTAAAAACCCAACAGAAAGCCTTCGTAACTTCGGAAATTGCCTTAAACGAACGATTTCCCGGCTGGATAAAACGCATCAGTCCTGTAGTTGATCCGGCTACCGGAACCTGTAAAGTAACCATTGGCATAAAAGACCCACACAACAAGTTGCGTCCCGGCATGTTCGTTAGCGCTGAAGTGGTCATCGCTACCCACGATGAAGCACTGTTAGTACCCAAGAACGCTCTGATTTATGAGAATGATTTCAAATGGGTATATGTGGTGGTAGATAGCCTGGCTTTGAAGAAGAGGATTGAGATTGGCTTTTCCAACGGTAATAGATTCGAAGCGTTGCAGGGTCTGAATCAAGGTGACCAGGTTGTCGTGGTGGGACAGACAACTCTAAAAGACTCATCTGCCGTTAACATTGTAAATCTCGATTCGTTGCTCACCTTAGCACTGAATCCACCACCTGAAGAAGAAGGTACTGAAGAAGAAAAGGAATGAGATAATAAAAATATATTCTATCCCGTAGTCGGGGTCGCCCCTGACCCCGACAAGATACATCCATTAAACCCCGCCTAGGCGGGATGACCTTAACCTTTTAAATAAAATCCCCATGGAATCATCCCCCGAAAAACGCACCTTTTCAAACGCCTTCGAAATAGCCACACGCCGACCCGTTGCCGTGCTGATGATCTTTCTGGCTATTGTAGTTTTTGGCAGTTTATCATACAAACAGTTAGCCTTGAACTTGATGCCGGAAATCTCCTATCCCACTCTCACCGTTCGCACTGAATACCCCGGCAGCGCTCCCGAAGAAGTTGAAACAGCTATTTCGCGACCCTTAGAACAAGCGCTTGGCGTGGTAAACGGTCTGGTCACTATCAGTTCGGTCTCCCAATCCGATCTCTCCGATATCATCATCGAATACCGCTGGGATACCAATATGGATCAAGCGGTACAGGAAGTGCGTGAAAAGATAGATCAGGTTTTCTTGCCTGAAGATGCCAATCGTCCCTTGATTTTAAGATATGACCCCACTTTAGACCCAATTCTGCGATTGGGTTTACACGGTGGAGCCGATTTATTTGACCTGCGTTATTTAGCAGACGAAGACCTCAAACGCGCCCTGGAGAAAATTCCCGGTGTTGCGGCAGTTAAGGTAAAAGGCGGGTATGAAGAGGAAATACGCGTTAACGTATCCGAAAAACAACTCGTCAGTCTGGGATTGTCCTTAGAACAGATCAATGCCCGGTTATACCAGGAAAATATCAACATCGCCGGTGGCAACTTAAAAGACGGTGATACCGAATACGTTGTCCGCACCTTAAACGAATTCACTAACATTCAAGAGATTTCAGACTTAGTAGTTACCTACCAGGGCAGCGTGCCGATACGTCTGAAAGACTTCGCCGTTGTGGAACCAACCTACAAGGATCGCGAAGTTATCACCCGTGTAAACGGACAGGAATCCGTTGAGATCGCCATATTTAAAGAAGCTGATGCTAATTTAGTGGCGGTTTCCCAGGCTGTTCGCCAAGAGATTTTCGGTACTCTCCAGGAGCAAGAACGCTGGGAAGCCCATAAAAAAGCTAAGGAGAAGAAAGCGGAAAAGAAGCCCGATGATAAGAAGACTGACAAAGGTGAAAAAAAGAAGAAAGGTCGTCGAGATAGTGGCGCCCCGCCGGTTCGCTATACCCCCGAATTCATGGCTGCCGCTTTGCCGCCAGGAATGGAGATAGAACTGCTGTCCGATCAATCAACCTTCGTGGAAGCTTCCATCAGAGAAGTGAGAAATACCGCCATGATTGGCGGTATTCTGGCGATACTGGTGCTGTATTTCTTTCTCCGCAACTTAGTTACCACTCTGATTATCGGCACCGCCATTCCCATTTCGGTGGTTGCCACTTTTGCCCCCATGCATCTCTCCAACGTAACTCTGAATATTATGTCATTAGGTGGGTTGGCGCTGGGCATCGGCATGCTGGTGGATAACTCTATCGTCGTTTTGGAATCAATCTTCCGATGTAAGCAGGAAGGTGATTCCATTTTACAGGCTGCGGTGCGGGGCACCGGTGAAGTCGGCAGCGCGGTGGTCGCTTCTACCCTGACCACAATTGCGGTATTCTTCCCCATTGTCTTTGTTGAAGGCGTAGCCGGACAGGTCTTCGGTGATATGGCTCTGACGGTGGTCTTCTCGCTTCTGGCTTCCCTGGTTGTTGCCCTCTATTTTATCCCTATGCTGGCGTCAAGGGACATTAGTGCTATAAAACAGCGCGTTTCTGAACTTGAAGCGAAATCCGGTAAAGGCAAGAAATTACTATCCTTCAGCTTCTGGCCCCGCCTCATTGCAGGATTTTCCGGTCTGTGGCGCTGGTGGAAACGAGGTAAGTGGATCATCCGGCTGCTGAAGGTTCCACTGGCGGTAGTACCAGGGCTCATCTATATCCTGCTCAGAGGCACAATCGAACTATTGCTGAATATTTTCCAGAAGTTGTTGATGATTACAATCGTAATAGCAGTATTCGCAGGACGTATCTTAAGCAAGCTGTTTGCGTGGACTTTAAAGCATATCATGAAGCCGCTGCTGAATGGGTTTGATTTCGTCTACCAGAAATTGGCAGACGTTTATCCGCGCATCCTGGAGACGTCCGTGCAGAATCCCGGGAGAGTATTGGGGGGAGCTCTCCTGCTGTTTCTGCTCTGCTTCGGTTTACTTTTACCGAGATTGGGCAAGGAACTCATTCCCGAAGTGAGCCAGGGTGAATTCAACATTGATATGACCTACCCTGTCGGCACTTCAGTTGAAACTACCGCACAGAGATCCTTTCCTTTGGAAAGAAGCGCTCTGGAACTCTCCGATGTTGACCGTGTTTCGCTGGCTGCCGGAGTGGAAAGAACCTCTTTCAGCACCGCTGAAGAAGGTGAACACACTTCTAAGGTAACCGTGAGATTAAGACCCGGTGGTGATTTACAAGCTAAAGAAGAGGTAGTCATCAACAGGCTTCGCAGGGATATGAGCCAGATTCCTGAAGTGGAAACCAAAATATCTCATCCCACTCTGTTCAGCTACCGTACGCCAGTCGAAGTCGAAATACGTGGTTACAATTTGAGAGAATTGGGAGAACTGTCCGAAAGTATCGAAGGGATCATGCACCAGATCCCCGGAGTCGTTGACGTTAATTCCACCTTCGCTATGGGTAACCCGGAAATTCAAGTTGTGTACAACCGGGAAAGAGTGGCTTCATTGGGATTGAACGTTCAGCAGATCGCCAGGCTGGTGCGTCATAAAGTATTGGGAGAAGTTGCCACTGAATTCAGGGAAAAAGACCGGCGCATCGACATACGGGTTCGGGTTAAAGATCAGGATCGCTCTGACGTGGAAGATTTGCAGCGGTTGGTGGTCAATCCCGGTGGATCGCAACCCATCAAGTTAGCCTCTGTAGCTGACGTGATCAGAGATCGCGGTCCCGCCCGAATATGGCGCGTTGACCAGCAACGCGCAGCCAAAGTATCGGCGAATGTATCCGGTAGAGATTTAGGCAGCGTGGTTGACGATCTGAAAGTGGAACTCTCCAAGTTAGTTCTGCCCTCTAATATCGATCTGGCTGTTACCGGTCAAAACCGAGAGATGGAAGAATCATTAGGCAGCCTTACCTTCGCTCTGATCTTAGCTATATTCTTGGTTTACATCGTGATGGCTTCGCAATTTGAATCACTGCTACATCCCTTTATAATCCTCTTCACCGTTCCCTTAGCGGGGATAGGAGTTATCCTGTTACTCTGGATTATGGGAATATCGCTTTCTATAGTCGTTTACTTAGGGATGATCATGTTGACCGGTATCGTGGTGAATAATGCTATCGTTTTAGTTGACTATATCAATCGACTGCGGCGTCGAGGGCTTAAGATGAAGGAAGCGATAATCACCGCCGGAAAAGTGCGCATGCGTCCCATTCTGATGACCACCACCACCACAGTATTGGCATTAATCCCCATGTCTCTGGGATTGGGGGAAGGAGCCGAAATCCGCACTCCCATGGCGCTGACCGTTATCGCCGGACTGATCAGTTCCACAGTTCTCACGCTGATAGTAATCCCTACAGTGTATGCTCTGGTAAGCAGAGAAAAACCAGTGGATGAATCCCAGGAGGTTTCGGTTTAGTGAAAGAACCCTCCCAAAATCGTGAGTCCTTCCTGCCGCGGTTATCGGTGCGCAGACCGGTCAGCATCCTGATGATCTTCTGTGCAGTGCTGATGGTTGGAGCGATATCCTATCACAAACTCCCCATCTCGCTCTTTCCTGCTGGTTTTGACCCGCCCTTCTTGTGGGTTTGGGTAAGTTACCGAACTTCCAACCCTTCGGAAGTCGAAGAGCAGATCACCAGACCCATGGAACAGCAGTTTCGCACTGTACGGCACCTTGAAGAGATCTATTCCTTTTCAAGATCGAACGGAGCCGGATTCTGGCTCGAGTTCGAGAAAAATACCGACATGGATGTCGCCTATAACCAGATTTACGACCGTCTAGAGCGCGCTCGAGCGGAAATGCCTGAAGATCAACGCTACTACTACATCAACCGGTTTTCGGATGATGATGAGTCGGTGGTTTATTTTGCCGTGAATCTAAAGAGTAGTCAGGACGACGTCTATTATCTGATGGAGGAGTGCGTTCAAAAACCGTTGGAACGGTTGGAAGGTATCGCTAAGGTAGAGATCTGGGGCGCCTACCAGAAGGTAATTCAAATTGAACTGGATGCCGCTCGCGCTCAGGCGCACGATGTCAACCTCTATGAACTTGTCAATAACCTGCAGGAAGATAATTTTGCCTTAAGTTCCGGCTGGGTGATGGATGCTGGAAAGAAGCTTTACGTTCGTTCAATCGGACGCTATAAGACCATAGAAGAGATATCAAAAATTCCTGTAAAGGGATCGAATATTCTTTTAGGCCACGTCGCAGACGTCTCTTACAGTGTGCCAGAACGCCGCTGGTTCCGGCGTTTAAACCGCGAACCCGCCGTGAGTATAGGCGTCTTCAAAGAATCAACCGCCAACACTGTGGGAATATGTAATGAAATTGTTCAAACCATTGATGATAAGATAAAGAACGACCCCCGGCTCAAAGGCGCTGCTTTTGAGATCCTCTTCAACCAGGGTGATCACATCTTAGAAGCTGTCGGCAATCTGAGAACTGCAGGATTATGGGGCGCCTTCTTCGCTTTCTGGGTGTTATTCTTCTTTCTGCGGCACTGGCGCATGACCATGATCGTCATTCTGGCTATTCCACTGTCGCTTCTGGGCACCATCATCTTCCTCTATTTCTACGGCTGGTCTCTTAATCTGATGACATTGATGGGGCTGATGATTTGTGTCGGTCTGGTTGTTGACAACGCTATCGTCATCACCGAAAGTATTTTCTTAGCCAGAACGAAAGGAGAACTCCCTGATCGTGCCGCCATCAGAGGCGCCGGAGAAGTGGCTCTGGCAGTAACGACTGCTACCTTGACCACAGTGGTCGTCTTTCTCCCCCTCATGTTCATGAACGATGACATCGGTTTTACTTTCTATATTCAACGCATCGGCATGCCCGTTGTGGTGGCTATATTATCTTCTCTGGTTATTGCTCTGCTAATAATACCCTTAGCCACAAAAGTGCTGATCAAATCATCGCACCCCATGGAAAGCTCAAAGCTTATTGAGAAGCTGTCCATCAAATACCGACGGGCTTTGCAGTGGGTGATGAATCACAAGTTTGATTCTGCGTTGATAGGTTTTCTGATATTCATCTTCAGCCAGACCATAATAGCGGGAATGGTGCCCAAAACGGATATGGCCGAAGGGAACATCAACGATTTTCGTCTGAGGTTCGACATCCCTGAAAATTATACTTTGGAGAAAACCGAAAAAATTGTGCGAACCGCTGAAGAACTTCTATTTCAGAAAGCTAAAGAATACGATTTGCGGGCGGTAGATTCACACTACTCGAGAACCTGGGCTTCGGTTCATGCTTACCTGAATCCGTCGAGAGACCTGATCTGGTGGCGTGTGGCTGCCAAGTCCATCGGCGAAATATTGGGTATATGGCCCCAGGGACCTATGGACCGGCAGGCTGTCATTGACGAAATGAAGGAGAGAATGCCCAAGATTCCGGGCGTCGAAATGCGCACCAGTTGGCGGCGGGAATCCTCTTCGGAATCGGTGGTGGAATTGACTGTTTATGGTGACGATACCAGAACTTTAATCGAATTGGCTGAAGGTTTCAAACGGCACTTCAAGTCTCTACCCAACGTCACCGGTGTGGAACTTGAAACGGATGACGGTTCTGACGAGGTACAGGTTACCTTAAACCGTGAATTGGCGCAGCGCTATAATCTGAATCCGTCTTATATTGCCGGTACCATATCCTACGCATTGCGCGGGTATGATCTGGCAGATTTTCAGGCACCTGATCGTGAAATACCCATGCGCACCCAACTGGCGAAATCAGACCGGGAAACGCTGGAACAACTGAAAAATCTTCCCTTCTATTCGCAATCAGGTGTTCCCTTACCTCTTGCCTCTGCAGCCGATTTCAAAATAACAAAAGGTTTAGGTGAAATCAGCAGGCATAACGGTCAGACAAATTTGGAAATTAAGATTTTTACCTCAGAAGATCACCTGGAGACGCTTTCTGAGAGGTTGGATGCGATTATGGCAAATGTGCAGCTTCCTCGAGGATACAGCATCGAAAAAGGGCGCCGTTTTCAGGACATGGATGAATCCAACCAGGCTCAGCAGTTCGGGATCATCATGGCTATTGTCTTCGTATTTCTATTGATGGGAGTTCTCTTTGAATCATTTGTAATGCCGTTATCAGTCATCATATCCATTCCATTCTCATTTACCGGTGTGTACTGGATACTGTTCTTGACCGGGACGCCTATGGATCTTATGGCGGGTATAGGGCTAATAATATTAATTGGAATTGTTGTGAATAACGCCATAGTATTAGTCGATCTGATAAACCACCTGCGCAAGGATGGCTTTTCACGAATTGACGCTATTTTAGAAGCCGGACAACGCCGCTTCCGACCCATATTGATGACGGCACTAACCACTATCTGTGGACTGCTGCCTATGGCTATGGGTAATGCTGCCTTGATAGGCATCCCTTACGCTCCTCTGGGCAGGACCATCATCGGCGGCTTGATTTCCGCAACTTTCATGACGCTCTTCATGGTGCCCATCGCTTATGCCTATTTTGATGAACTACGGGTTTTCAGCGGCGATTTTTTAGCTAAGTTTTTCCGTAAGAAAGAACAAAGGGCTTGATGCAACTACAGATCTCCCCTCAGATCGCTAGTTTAACGATCTGGGCTGACGCCTGGAATCTTTTAAGTTGGGATTCCTCACTTGGGCTTGCTTTGTCTATCATTGTGGGCTCAATATTGGGGTCTTTCGCCAATGTGGTGATCCACAGGCTACCCTCAGGAAAATCCCTCATTAAACCAGCCTCCCACTGTCCATCCTGCGGACAATCGATACCATTCTACCTCAACGTCCCTTTCTTCAGCTACTTCTTCCTGAAAGGCAAGGCTTCCTGTTGCGGAACGCCTTTATCGCCCCGCTATCCCATAGTCGAACTGCTCTGCGCATTGATCCTGGGGAGTCTCTATATCCTGGAAGGATGGAGCGCTTCTTTTGGGTTTCTGGGAATATGGATGATGCTGCTGATCATCCTTGCAGCTATCGATATCGAACACTATCGCCTGCCGAATGCATTGGTTGGTTTCGGTCTCCTTGTTAGCTTCGCCTGGATGATTATTTCACCGCAGCAGTCCTGGCTTCAGGCGCTATTGGGGCTGATGGTAGGAATTGTTATCGCAGGCTTGACCATGCTTATCGGAAAGGTGATGAAGGGGCGGTTCAGCGGCATGGGTGATTTAAAGCTGGCCGCCGTGCTGGGATTCACCTTCGGTCCCGGACGATTTATCATTTTATATCTCTGCGCTGTACTTTTCGCCGTATTTTTTTCGCTCCTGTTTTACAGAAGAGTAAAAGACCTGCGCGTGCCCATGGGACCCTTCTTCGCCATCGGTGCCTGGATGACAATTTTAGCAGGGCGAGAGATCGTTCAGTGGTATTTAGGATTTATCTATTAATACTATTATGAAGCCCTTCAACCGTCATTGCGAGGAATCCCGCAGTAGCGGGATGACGAAGCAATCTCACACCAAATCCATCACCGGATACATCTTAGCAGGCGGCAAGAGCAGCCGCATGGGAAAAGATAAACGCTGGTTGCAGAAAGACGGAATGACGCTGCTGGAACGCTCCTGTAATTTGGTCGAATCTGCTCTGGGGAATAAGCCGATTATCGTGGGGGATAACTTCGATAATGACAATTATTACGACTGCGAAGTGATTCCGGATGCTGCTCCCAATAAGGGACCCTTAGGCGGTCTAGTCGCCAGTCTAAAACACTGTGAAACTACCTGGGTGCTGATTCTCCCCGTCGATATGCCCGATCTTTCAGTATCGGACCTCAACATGCTGATTCAGGCAGTTGAGGAAGATTACGACGTCATCGCTTTCAAATCAAAGCGTGGTATCGAACCGTTAGCCGCGTTGTACAGTGCGCAAAATTTGGATTACTGGCAGATGAGACTTCAGGCAGGTGAACTTTCACTGAAAGGCGGCATATCCCAACTATCCTTAAAGACTGTCATCCCCACCAACGAAACCTCACTATCTAACCTGAACGCACCGGAAGATCTGTAAAAATCCGCATTATTTTACACTTTTGGGTACCGTCAGATTTGACGGTGGGGGCGGCGTGAATTTTCGTGTTACGTGCGGGGAAGCGGCATTTTGTGTCGCTGGCTGTGCTGAGATTTTCAAATTCCGTCATATTTGTCGTTTTTACTGGTTAATTGCTTGGATTTCAGTGGTTTAGGTTGTCGGGCAGATTTGTCGGGGTGACAGATGTGTCGGATGTCAAGAAGATGGTTTTAGGGGTTAGGGGTTAGGGGTTAGGGATTAGGGATTAGGGATTAGGGATTAGGGATTAGGGATTAGGGATTAAGTGGTAGTGAAAGGATGGAAATTTTATAATTAGAGTATATATATAATATACAACAATAAATGCGGAAAGTCAAGGGATATGTTGGGATTATACATAGCAGTTAGTTGTTAGCGGTTTGCCGTTAGTAAAAAAATGGGGATTGGGGGGAGGGGGTTGGATTACCTTCAATAGGCATTTTTTTCAAAATACAGTTGCATTACTACTCATTTTCAATTATATTCATTTATATGTATGAATAGGAGTGAATTGCAAGGTGTCCTTTTCAGTAGTTGATTTGTTCTGCGGAGTAGGTGGTCTGACCCACGGACTTACTTTAGAAGGTGTTAAGGTCAATGCCGGAATTGACCTCGATCCTGCATGCAGGTATCCGTACGAAAAGAACAATGATGCGCGATTTATCGAAAGAGATGTAGGAGAATTGAGTTCCGATGATATCAAATCTCTCTTTCCTAGGGGAGATATGAAGATACTGGTTGGTTGTGCACCTTGTCAGCCATTTTCAACCTACAATCAAGGAAAGGATCATAAGAACGACTCCAAATGGGGTTTGCTTTACACATTCGGTCAACTGATCGAAGAAATACAACCCACCATAGTAAGTATGGAAAATGTTCCGCGTTTATCGAACCATAACGTCTACAAGGATTTTGTTCAACTTTTAGAACGTAATGAGTATAAAGTCAAGCCTTTCAATGTCTACTGTCCGAAGTACGGCATTCCTCAAACTCGAAAACGGTTGGTTTTATTCGCCTCAAAGCTAGGCGAGCTTGACATCTTACCATCGTTTTGTGATCCGAATCAATACTCTACAGTCAGACAGGCAATTGGTCACCTTGAACCCTTACAGGCAGGTGAGGTATCGACAAAAGATTCACTCCACCGTGCGAGAAATCTATCCACGCTAAATCTTAATCGCATTCGAGCTTCAAGACCAGGAGGATCATGGAGAGAATGGGATAAGGATCTGATAGCTGACTGCCACAAAAAAGAAACATGTAGGACATTTACTAGTGTGTATGGCCGAATGGAGTGGGATAAACCCTCACCGACCATGACTACACTATTCCACGGTTTTGGGAATGGACGTTTCGGTCATCCAGAACAAGATCGGGCTATATCCATAAGAGAGGCAGCGCTCATTCAATCATTTCCCGAGGATTATGAATTCGTTGAAAAAGACTCAGCAATAACTTTCATGAAACTTGGCAGATTGATAGGAAATGCCGTACCAGTCAATCTAGGAAAGGTAATTGCACAAAGTATCATTAAACATTTGGAGACGTATTCATGAGCGACATATCAGCTAGTGAAAGCTTTTCGTTTGAGATTTCTTTAAGTGTTCTAAATCACTTGGGAAGAAATTTATACAGAAGCTTCGCAACAGTTCTCGGGGAGGCAATTTCCAATTCCTGGGATGCAGGTGCTAATAACGTGTATATATATATTGATAGAGACAGTAGCTATTTTTTCATTAAAGATGACGGGATTGGTATGACATCTGAAGAATTTCAGGAAAGATTCCTGAAGATTGGATATTCTAAAAGAAAGGATGTAAAAGCTTTTCAACCAGTCGGAAGACCATTTATCGGAAGAAAAGGAATAGGAAAATTAGCATTATTATCGTGTGCAGAGAAGATAGAAATTATTACTAAAACCAATGCAACCGAATATGTCGGAGGAGTAATAGATAATTCTGGTTTGGACGAGGCGATAGAACATGATTTGAAACCTAGTGAATATCCTCTTGAGGATTGGGAGCTAAGCACATTTGAAATGTATATTGAGGGACATGAACAGGGGACGATTATTTTCTTTGAAAATATAAAGGATGGCATAAAAAATACTATTGACTTTTTAAGAAAGATAATAGCTCGCTATTTCAGATTCTCGCTAATTGATCCCTCATTTAAAATTCATGTTAATGATGTAGAAGTGACTCTTGATGATCTTAAGGATTTAGCACAAAAAACACAACTGTTATGGAATATAAATGATCTTAATGATCCATATTTAAATACTTTAAGTAATCTTAAACGGCAAAAGGAACTCACTGTTGAAAATGGCGGATATAAGGGTTTCATAGCTTCTGTTGAAAAGCCTAGAGATCTTAAGATATTCTCCATTGAAGAAAGGATGGGAGTTGATTTGTTTGTTAACGGTAGGCTACGAGAAAAAGACATACTAAAGCATATTCCAACTGCAAGAATAGTGGAGAGCTATCTATATGGACAAATTCACTTTGACGATTTAGATGACGAGGTAGAAAGGTTTACAAGTAGCCGTGAGAACATCGTTGCCAATGATCCCAAATATGAGTCACTTCTGGATTCACTGAAAGAAAAGGTAATAAATAAAGTTCTCGAGGATTGGGATAAATGGAGGCGCGAACTGAAGCAAGATGGTGATCCAGAGAATAAAAGCATAACTAAAAAAGAAAGAAAAGCAGAGGAGCTTTACAATGAAGTCTCTAAAGAATACGAGCTTCCCATAGATACTAAAAATAAAAAGAGGATAGATAGTTGGGTTGCTGAACTTGGTAGTGATGCTATATTCAATTTTTCATCTTATGCGGAATGTTTTATCTCGGAAAACTTATTAAGAAGATTCATACAAGAAAAAAAGATTTCCTTGTCTCCAGAGGCTAACAGGAAATTCTTACATTGGCAGAAAAAAGAGACCGAAAACAAAAATAAAGGAAATATTAGTATAGAAATAAGAAAGGATCCCTCCAAGTTAAGTTATTTGACTATGGATGATCTAGCAAACTTGTTCGATAAGGAAGATCTTACAACAGAAGCTAGTCTTTCACGGGATGCAAGGGAATATAAACCAGTAAGAGATGCACTTGCGCACACTGCTTTGCTTACCGATGAGGCAAAAGTCAAATTAACTACTGTCTATTTCAACATTAAGGAGAGGATAAGAAGGCTATTATCCAAGTAGACTAGATAATGACCAGTCCCAAAAGAAGTAAAGCGGAAATTACCTCATATAAAATGTCTCGTGTGAAGAAGCGGGACACAAAGCAAGAAATAGTAGTAAGGAGCGTTTTACATCGATTAGGCTACAGATTCCGTCTACACGATAAAAACCTTCCTGGTACACCAGATATAGTACTGAAAAAACATAAGAAAATCATCTTTGTGCATGGTTGTTTTTGGCACGGTCATAAAAACTGCAGACTCTCAAGTATTCCAAAAACAAATTCTGAATTTTGGAAAGATAAAATAGTGAGGAATCGAAAGAGAGATAAGAAAGTCAAGAGTGATTTAGAACTTATGGGTTGGAGCGTTCTAATTGTCTGGCAATGTCAAATTATCGATACTGGTTCATTACGATCTTCTCTTGAGTCGTTTCTATCTTCTTAGTTTCCCTCCCCTTCCCTCCTTCTCGTTCGCCTTTGTGGTGAGATATACCTGACCTCGGTCGGATTGACACAAGGTCGATCCCGACTATGGGATCTTTCGAGTACAGAGACTCGACAGCACAAAAATTGCGGGTCGGCGCAAGACCGACCCCTACGCGTGATTGTGATGTCAGACGCCCTCGATTACAGTTCGTGATAAAACAGGCGTCGCACGGGGGTATACGACGGTGCGGTTAAACAACTGTCGAGTGCGGAGACTCGACAGCACAAAAATGCCGGGGCAGACCGTACCTATTTGTCTCCCCTCCTCTTCAGCTTCTTGAATTCTTCTTCGGTGAGGACTTTCTTCCTCAGACGGATCGATTTGGGAGTGACTTCGATTAGTTCATCCTCTTCAATGAATTCCAGTGCCATTTCCAGCGACATCAAACGCGGCGGGTGGATGTGGTACGATTCATCCGAAGCCGCGGCGCGGATGTTGGTTAACTTCTTCTCCTTGGTCGCGTTGACCCAGATGTCGTCAGTCCTCGAATTTTCACCGACGATGCGGCCGGAATAAACCTCGTCTCCCGGCGCTACGAACATCACGCCGCGTTCCTGCAGGTTTTGCAGCGCATAAGCGTTCGTTTTACCGGTGCGGTCTGCCACCAGCACGCCGTTAACCGTGCGGCTGTATTGGCCCATATGCGGCTTCCATCCCGAAAAGACGTTGTTGACAATCGCCGTACCGCGCGAATCGACGATCAGATTCGCCCGCAACCCGATCAATCCCCGTAATGAGATTTCATATTCCAGTCTCACCCATCCCGACGAATGGTTCATCATCTTCAGCATCTTCGCTTTGCGGGGTGCCAGCATTTGCGTAACGGTTCCCAGGTATGTTTCCGGGCAGTCGATCACCAGGTGTTCGAACGGTTCCAGCAGTTGACCGTCTTCGGTGCGCGTGCGCACAGTCGGCTTGCCGATGGACATTTCGAACCCTTCCCGGCGCATGGTTTCGATCAGGATAGCCATCTGCAGTTCGCCGCGCCCCACCACCTTGAAAGCGTTAGCAGTGTCGGTATCTTCCACCTGCAGCGATGGATTGCCCATGACCTCCTTGAAAAGGCGGTCCTTCAACTGACGGCTGGTCAGATAGGTCCCTTCCCGCCCTGCGAAGGGCGAAGTATTGATGGAAAACACCATCTCCAGCGACGGCTCATCGATCTTCAGGGCAGGCAGTGGTCGAGGATCTTCAGGGTCGGTTAGTGTGCCGCCCAGTTTGATCCCTTCGATACCGGCAATAGCAACGATATCGCCCGGCAGCGCTTCATCGATGGGAATCCGCTCAAGACCACTGAATCCGAACAGCTTGGTGATCTTCGCTTTCGTTCCTTCGCTTTCCTCGCTGCTATCTGTCATTAAAATGGTCTGTCCGGTATTTAATGTGCCATTGGTCACCCTGCCAATACCGATCCGTCCCAGGTAATCGCTGTAATCCAAAGAGGTGATCTGAAGCTGCAGCGGATGCCCCTCTTCATAAGCCGGAGGAGGGACGTTTTCTAACAGAAGCTCAAACAGCGGCCGTAGATCCTCACCCGGTTTGTCCATATCCAGCGTGGCAGTGCCCGTTTTAGCCACGGTGTAAACCGTGGGGAAATTGCACTGCTCCTCCGTAGCTTCCAGGTCAATAAAGAGTTCCAGTACTTCATACAGAACCTCTTCGATGCGCGCATCGGGTCTGTCTATCTTGTTGATCACCACTATGGGCGACAGTCCGTTAGCTAAAGCGTTGGAAAGCACATAGCGGGTCTGTGGCAGTGGGCCTTCTGAAGCGTCCACCAGCAGCAGGCAGCCATCGACCATCTTAAGGATGCGCTGGACTTCGCCCCCAAAATCGGCGTGCCCGGGCGTATCGACTATGTTTATAGTGGTATCAAGGTAAGGAATGGCGGTATTCTTGGCCATGATGGTGATGCCCTTTTCGCGTTCCAGGTCCATGGAATCCAGAGCCCGTTCAGCGATTTTATCCCGCGCACTGAACAAACCAGACTGGTGCAGCATCCCATCCACCAGAGTGGTCTTGCCATGATCGACATGCGCGATGATGGCAACGTTGCGCAGATTGTCTCTTGTTTTTACCAATTTATCTTCCTCATATCTGGATCAGAATATAAAAAACGCTCAGAAGAGCGTTTCTAAGACCATAAAATAGGGGTTATAATGCCTGTTTGCAAGAGGAATCGAGGGATAGTTTTGTAATCGAGAAGGGTGGGCTTTCGGGTCCGTATTTTCTGTTCACCTGACTATCAATTATAAAATATTTGACAAATATCAAATAATCTCTTGACTTATTCATGATAAATTACTATATTTATAAATTAGTGAACTCACTAGCAAAACCGCAACGGACTTGACCATAATCTGCGGTTAGCGTGGTAAGGAGAAACCTGCATTCGGGGTGTGAGTACTCTTGCCGAGACAGTTTAAAAGCCTGCTAAACGAAGGCACAGTTGGATTCATACTCTGAGGGGTAGTGAATCCGATTGTGCTTTTTTGTATTCTAACGAAGAGATGAAGTTATATAACGATAATAATAATCTACAGATTCATAAGCGAAAAATCAGAGAGGTTATCATGAATTCCTTAATCAAATCTTTAGTAATGACCGGGCTGCTAGTGGCTATCCTGGCGCTGCATCCTTCGATCACTCAGGCCAATCCGCCGGTCAACTTCCAGGGGATATTGGAGGAGAACGGTCAACCGGCTCATGGTACGTACGCGTTCGTCTTTGCCATCTTCTCACAGGAAACGGGAGGTGCCTCCGTATGGAGTGAAACCGATTCAGTTCAGGTTGATGATGGCATCTACAATGTGATTTTAGGAGAGACGACAACTCTGGAAACGCTGGATTTCAGCCAGAACGACTACTGGATGGAGATAACTGTCGCTGCTGTAACCTTAACTCCCCGGCAGAGGATCACCTACAGCATGGCCTCCATGTGGGCTGCGGAAGCTGAGAGCGTCCCGCCGGGAGCCATAGGAACTCTGGAAATCGCTGATGATGCGGTGACTTCTGCGAAAATCGCGGATGGAACCATCACGGCATTTGATATTGCTACAGATGCGGTGGAATCTGATGAAATTCTGGACGGGACTATCACGGGATTAGATATTGCTGCAGGTGCAGTCTCAAATAGCGAACTCGCGAATAATGCGGTTAATTCTGACAAGATCGAAGACGGAACCATCATGGAGGTGGACCTGGGATTTACCGCAGGTATCGGCGACATTACCGCCGTCACTGCCGGAGATGGATTGACGGGTGGCGGCACATCGGGTGATGTAACTTTAGAGTCAGCCCTGGGGACGTCCATCGATACTGATGAAATTGTGGACGGAACCATCACGGCCTTTGATATTGCGCTAGGTGCGGTGACAACAACAGAAATCTTAGACGGAACCATCGCGATGATAGACCTGGGTCCAGACGTCAGCATGGGCGGCGACATTACCGCCGTCACTGCCGGAGATGGATTGACGGGTGGCGGCACATCGGGTGATGTAACTTTAGAGTCAGCCCTGGGGACGTCCATCGATACTGATGAAATTGTGGACGAGACTATCACGGGATTAGATATTGCTGAAGGTGCGATCTCAAATAGCGAACTCGAGGCTGATGCGGTGACAACTGATGAAATTCTGAACGGGACAATCCTGGAGGAGGACCTGGATCCAGATATCGAATTCGGTGACATTACCGCCGTCATTGCTGGAGATGGATTGACGGGAGGTGGTGTATCGGGTGATGTAACACTCTATGCTGTCCTGGGGACGTCCATCGGGACCAATGAACTGGAAGGTAATTCGGTGGGATCTGGCAAGATTCAGAATGGAGCGGTTCACAATGTTGATCTCGGAGGGAGTGCAGTGACATCCGATAAGATTTTGGACGGAACCATCACGATGGATGACCTGGGATTTACCGTAGGCACGGGCGACATTACCGCCGTCATTGCTGGAGATGGACTGACTGGTGGTGGTACATCGGGTGATGTTACTTTAGTGTCAGTCCTGGGGACGTCCATCGGGAATAGCGAACTCGAAAATGATGCCGTGACGGAAGATAACATCGCTTCAGGTGTGGTGAGTTCGGATAAGATTGCGTATGAAGGTGTGATGACAGATAACATCGATACAGGTGCGGTGACTTCGGACAAGATTGCGTATGAAACTGTGTCAACAGATAACATAGCTGCTGATGCCATAACATCCGATAAAATTATGGATGGAAATATATCTATATCGGACTTACAAAATCCGCTTAATTTGGATTCGGGAATATGGCAGATTTATGGGAGTGGAACTTGGCCTACTATGGATATACGGAATAACTCCACTGGTTTCGGCGATGTGTTACACCTCACATCAAACGCGGGGACATCAGTTGGAACTTATGTTCTTGGAAGTTTTACTGTAGCAGGAAATGCAGGTTATTTCGCTAAAGACGATGATGATGGTGATTGGTGTACGGAAGTGTGGAGTACCTCCTCCACTTCCTCAGGTGATGGTCTTTACGTATACGGACGAGCCGTTGCTACTGCTGGATGGGGTTTGGATGTAGTTGGCGGAGATGGCTCCAGAAGAGAGCTCCCGGCAGTATACAGTGAAACTCAACAGGTCCATCTGACCGGCTCGGCAACTCTTTCTCAGGGCCGCGCAACTGTCTCCTTCGATAGATCCACCAGCGGTATGCTTGCCAACGGGGAATCACCTAAAGTATTCCTGACTCCCAGGAATGGCTGGAGTGGTCTGTACGTAGAATCAAGTTCCACCTCAGGCTTTGCAGTTCGATCCGGTGCGGGAGATGCCAACATCAGCTTCGACTGGCTGGCCATAGCTCAACTGGGAGAGAACAAAATCACTAAAGCTGATATCATGAGTCCAGAAGAATTGGCCAAACTTGAACGGATGAAAAACAGGTAGGATTCAGATAGAGAAAATAATCTTCTAGTAATACCTTGAACTAATCTTGTAATGGAGATATATCATGCAAATACAATACAAACGGCTGGTTAGAGTCTGCTGTCTGATCTTCTGCCTGCTCATTTTCACCGGGCTGGCATCGGCGCAGTTCAGCAGCCGCATCCTGGTGGATGATAACCTCGGTGGCAAAAGCCAGGGAGGTCAGTACAGTTCAGAACAGTGCCTGGGGCAGGTAGTCATCGGTAAAATTGACGGTGGGAACCTCACGAACTATGCCGGTTTCATGTACTTTACATTTTCAGAGCCTGTGCCAGAAATGATTGTAGATGTGGAGTACGTATCCGGTTCTCCCATCCAGGCTGGCGGAGGAATCCTGTACTACTCCATCTGGGGCGAAAACCAGGGTACGGTACCTCTGGACTATGACATCTGGATTGACAAGATTTATGAACCAGGACCGAGCGCAGACACAACCACTCTCATTCTACGTGAGATCACCAATTACCAGCCAGGCTGGCAGATCAACCGGCCGGATGTCTGGTATCCGGTTCCCGGTGGTCCCGGCGGCTGGCCCGGCGGTAACTATGATTTCCGCATCTACTCAGGCTGGCATCCAGAATACGACATCTGGCATACGGATGCTTTCTCCTGGGTTAAGGATGGCCCTGTTGACTTCGACTATGATTTCGATGCCAACCTGCCCACCTGCAGCTTTCCCGATCCCTTCGATCAAATTGGCCTGACAGAGGTGGAATACGCCATTCCTGATGATTATGAAGCTATGGGAGCGTATCCCAATCCCTTCAATCCGGTTACCACTATCTGCTTTGGATTGCCGGTGGACGGACTGGTACGCTTAAGCATCTACAACATAAAAGGGCAGCGCGTAACTGACCTGGTCGATGGTTACCGGAATGCAGGTTACCACGAAGTTACCTGGGATGCGTCGAACCTCGCTTCCGGGATGTACTTCTACCGCATCAGCGCAGGAGAGTTTAACGCTTTGCACAAGATGGTGTTGGTGAAGTAGAAACAAATTAACAATTAGGGTGGCATATCAACCACCCCGATAAATTTACTCTGGTTTAAACTAAAAATAACAAAACGGAGAAGATTATGAAAAAGCATCTAACCATAACTATCTGCTGCTTATCAGCGCTAATTTTTACAGCGCAGACCTCGCAAGCGTATTCTACTGGACCACCGGACCACGTTGCTTTCTTCTGGGTTTGGCCCCCTCCCCCTGCTATCCCTCAATTCGAAATGAATTGTACTGAATGTCACAATTCGTATGATCTAAACACCGGGCTTGGTGATATACGCATAGAGGGACATCCATTAGAATATTCCATGGGTGCAACCTACCAGTGTACCATAATAGTAAGAGATGCTCTGGCCAGCCGGTGGGGTTTTGAGGTTACTGCTGAGGAGGGGTGGTATCCTTGGGGTCCGTGGACTGCCCAAGGAAGCTTCTCCATTTTAGATCCGACGAATACTCAGCTTTCCGACAATCCCCAGCCAATTCGGGATTATGTCAAACAGACATTTGCTGGCACATATGTAGGAATGATCGATTCTGCTTACTGGATTTTCGAATGGACGGCTCCCATGAACCTTAACGGAGCGTATATCTGTTTCACCGGAAATGCAGCTAACAATGATGATACGGAGTTTGGGGACTACATTTACGCTGATTCTGTAATTGTATATCCTGATGCTTATCCAACCTCTGCTGATGTTGTATTGACACCCGCCTATACTCCAGTCGTAATTCCTGCCTCAGGTGGCAGCTTTGACTTCAATATTTCTGTAGAGCATTTGGGAACGCTCGTAGATACATTTGAAGTCTGGACCGATATAACGTTGCCCAACAGCGCAATCTTTGGGCCGATAATAGGTCCAATTACACTGACAGTACCACCTGGATGGTCTGCCAATAGAGATCGGACTCAGGCAGTTCCTGCAGGTGCACCTGCAGGGATATACTCTTATAACGGCTATGTAGGGGTATACCCCTACACTGTATGGGATTACGACTTCTTCGAGTTCACTAAATTAGAGGACAGTGTTTTCGTTGAAGGCGATGAATGGAGTAGCGGTTGGTTCTGTGCGGGTGAGCCTTTCCTGGATGAGATCACCACTACCGAGGAAGCGATGCCCAAGGAATTTTCTCTAAGTAGTGCCTTCCCTAACCCGTTTAATCCAGTAACTACGATTGGCTTCTCGCTACCCGAAGCTTCAGAAGTCAAGCTAACCGTCTACGACATCAGCGGTCGCATGGTTGCTGAGCTTGCAGAGGGCTGGCGGGAAGAGGGAACGCATGAGGCTGTCTTCGACGGAACAGGTCTCTCATCGGGTGTCTACATCTACCGCATAAGCGCAGGAGAATTTAATGCTTTGCATAAGATGGTATTGATGAAGTAACGATCAAGGTTCTATGAATAAAAGGGGTTGATGTAGTTATTTCAGCCTCTCCTTAAAAATATAGCGGCACCATTCGGTGCCGCTATATCGTTGTTTTCTCCTTCGTAGCGGCGGAGGGACTCGAACCCCCGACACGCGGATTATGATTCCGCTGCTCTAACCAGCTGAGCTACGCCGCCAGCGCCCACTAATTTAATCCATTTCATCTCTCAAGTCAAGCAAATTCTTCCATCTCGCACATCTGGAGATCACTGCTTGCTACATACCGGATGCAGCCACTGCCACCGGGCCATCTCCCACATCGAAGGTGTTGATGATATTTCCCGAAGAATCCAATTCCACCAACTGATCTGTGGAAAAACAGCAGACCAGTATGTGATCATCATCTATAACTGCTACGCCCATGGCAGCAGAAGGAACAGCAATCGGATTGGTGTCATCATGGAAGACCTGATAGCTGTTGGCATCATACGAATACACCTTACCATCGGTTCCCCATCCTGCTGCACCTACATAGGCAGTTCCATTCGAAGTAAACGCCACCGATCCGGGTGTGCCTCCGACGGGTATAGTCTGGATTACCGCTTGAGCTGCAGGATCGACGACGTCAATCTGCCCCGGAATACCTGCGTAATCACCCGTGCAGATTACGTGTAGATTCCCATCCGGTCCCATCTTAACCGCTTGCGGATTTATCCCCACTTCCACAACCCCCACAAAGGTGAGCGTCTGCAGTGAGAAGATGAATAATTCTCCCACGTCATAGGTGAAATTGACCATGTCTAAGTTGATATCCGTGAAGTACAGAAAATCACCTGATATGCAAATTCCCTGTAAGGCAGTGCCTGTCTGCAGCGTGTCTATTTCAACGCCTGTTGCCAGATCCAGCACCGAAATGTTTCCCGTCATCAGATTAGTGACGAAAGCTCGACTCTCATCATCCAGAGCGATCGAATAAGGGTTGATTCCTTGATAAATCTCAATCGTGCCGGTACTCTGCTCCGAATCCAGATCAATCACCTGAACGTTATCAGACAGGGAATTAACCACGAAAGCTTCGCTATCATCGATCACGATGTCATTGGGAGCATCACCTACGGTAATGGCATTGACGGTTACCGCGCCGCTGGTCAGGTCAACTTTCGAAAGCGTTCCGCCTAAACTGTTTACCACCCAGGCTATGAGCCCGGATTGATTCTCCGGATCGGGGGGATCCGTGGGATTTGTACAGCCAAAAAAGATTAGCATGATGACCCCAAGAACGATACATTTACGCATGATTTTTCTCCTTTAATTGGTTTGATGTATGCGTTTTGGACCGCCCTGGAGTTAAAAACCCGGAGGAACCGTTCCATCCGGGATTGCGCGTAAAAAAGGCGCCATCCTTGTACCCCGAAGGATGCGGTCCGTTGCACCGATTGGTGCACTTCTGCGGCAGGTCTCCTGACTTACGATTCCATCTAAAGCGACGCCTTCCCAACCGGGCAACTTCATTAAAACAGGCGTGGGCATGCCTGAAGAAGAAATCCAACCGATCAGTGGCGTGGTGTCACCTTCGTCATCGATTACAGTGGCGGGGGCCATTCCCGATTTACACGGGATTCCCTATTAAGCCTAAATCCGGCACCGCAGAACGTAAATTGCAAAGAACAATTTATGATACCCAAATATAGCAATTGAAATGGTAAGAGTCAAGAGGTTTTTGGGGGGGACTTTCGTTAATGTGCTAATAAAGTTCCGTCAGCGGTAGGGTGGACTAAGTTCCGACTTGTCGGGACGCAGTCCACCGTTTTCTATTTTGCATTCAGCCGGGACATCCTGACTTCGTCAGCCCCTGCGGGGGAGCTGTCCCGGCCACGCGCTTCTAAAGCAAATTATTTACGTAGTATCTTGATCTGCTAAGGGAATATTTTCACTTGACTTTGAACCGGATAGATGCTAAATTGGATTAAACCTCTAAATATCGAAGTAGTGTCATACATAGAGTGCCACCCAAGTGCATCTGGAGGAAATAAGAATGAAGAGACTAATCTTTTCTGTTACTGCTTTATTATTGATATTTCTACTGTTCAATTCCTGCAGTCAAGATACTCCAACAGAACCTGAACCGGAACCTGAGGTGATTATAGCCGACAACGCAGTAGTCATGGATTCGACCGAGTTTGGCAGCCCCACCATCGTCGGAGATAATTACTCATTTACCTTCACTGGTGCACCACCCGATATTAATGTGGACGATGTCATCGTTGGCGTTACCGACGGGGGTTTCTTACGGAAGGTTACGGGAGTACAAATAGACAGCAACACAGTTACTTTGACCACAGAACAGGCAGCTTTAACAGACATTGTTGAAGTAGGTTCTTTTCAAGAGACGATAGACCTGCAAATAGGCAGTAACCTGAACAGCAAAGGACTAATGGGATTGGAAACACGCTATCTCGCAGACGGCGTAACGCTAATAGGCGATACACTAGATCTCAGCGGAGTGGAGCTGTTTTCCGGTCAGGTAAGTGGCGTTGAAATCTTAGCTGAAATCACCGATGGACTGATAGCGTTTAATCCCTCATTAGACATTGGCGTTGAGATAAGCTGGTTTCAACTGGTGGAATTTCACGCCATTGCCACAGGTGAATTAATCTTCGACTGTGATGTTCTATTAACCTGCGATGGTGAGATATCTCACGATTATGAGATAACAATCGCCGAATTTAGCACAATTTTAGTCCAGATGATAGGACCCATCCCTGTTGTTGAAATAATTACGTTGAGTTTCGACGCTGGATATGAGACCTATCTGCAACTTGAGGGCGAGGTAGGTGCAGGATGTGATGCCTTGGCATCGGTGAGCGTCGGTGCGCAATACCAAAACGAAACCTGGGAATCGATTTGGGAGACGAATACTGAACTGAATGGTCACCCGGTTGAATGGGCGGCTTCCGCGGAGGTCATGTTGCGGGGATACGTCAAACCTAGGATCAGCATTGATTTCTATGCCGTTGCCGGTCCATACTTAGAAGGTGAACCTTACTTGAAATTCTTAGGCGCAGCGGATCTAATTCAGTGGAATTACGCTTTGTCCGGTGGTCTGGATGCAAGATTGGGATTTCAGGTTCAGGTTCTAAGTTACCAGATAGCCGACTTCTATACCGAACTACTGGAGTGGGAAATGGTCATCCTGGCAGATAGCGGCGAATATACTTTAGATATACCTGTGTTATCTTACCCACTCGACAATGCACAAAATCAGCCGACAAGCATGACGTTCTCCTGGCAGGAGATAGTCTCAGCAGATGATTATCATCTACAGGTTTCTACCGATCAAAACTTCGGCTCTACGTTTGCAGACGTAGGAGGAATCGATTCAACCTCATATGCGGCAACCGGAATGGCTTACAATACTCAGTACTACTGGCGGGCGAGATCTCACGGTACAAGCGGTTACAGTGGTTGGTCGGACGTCTGGTCATTTACAACCGGGGATGAACCACCAACTCCTCCACCTCCACCTATTCTCTCAACTCCTCCCGACAATGCCCAGAATCAATCAACCTCTCCAACGTTATCATGGAATTCTTCGAGCGGTGCTGAGGACTACCACCTACAGGTTTCGACCAGTTCACAGTTCAGTAGTACCATCTACGATGAAGAGAACCTGACATCCACATCACAGTCAGTAACTGGTTTAGACTATGAGACCGAGTACTTCTGGCGAGTGCGAGCACACAATTCAGCAGGTTACAGCGACTGGTCGGATGTTTGGTCATTTACAACAGAAGAACAGGGCAGCGGTGGTGAAATGGTTTTAATCCCGGCAGGAGAGTTTATTATGGGAAGTGAGACGGTTGGAGGGTCTGCCACTCCCGAGCATCCTGTTTATCTTGATGCCTACTGGATTGATAAGTACGAAGTTAATAACTACGAATACAAGCTTTTCTGCGACGCCACTGGTGGCGCTTCGTTATATCCTCCGGATCCTGGATTCAGCACTATGCCGAACTATTTCTTAGATTATCCGAACTATCCTGTTGTAAATGTGGACTGGTTTGATGCTTCTGATTACGCTGCTTGGGCTGGTAAACGTCTTCCCACTGAAGCAGAATGGGAGCGTGCAGCCAAGGGCGACCAGGACAACCGTCTCTGGCCCTGGGGGGATGATTTCAACGCTCTGATCGGCGGAACCACCTACCACGCAAACGTTTCTGGAACAGCGGATGGCTGGCAGTACACAGCGCCAGTCGGAACATATCCGACGGGCGTTAGCCCAGCGGGTTGTTACGACATGGCGGGCAATGTCTGGGAATGGTGCAACGACTGGTACGATTATAACTACTATAGCTCAAGTCCGTATAACAACCCACCGGGACCGACCAGCGGCCCCGGCCGTGTTCTTCGGGGTGGTAGCTGGGACGATGGTAGCTCCTACGCGCGATGTGCACGCCGCGGCTGGCTCGGTCCGTGGTACCCGCACGACTACATAGGCTTTCGTTGCTCCAGAACTCCTTAGTACTTGGTCGCTTGGGTTTTGGTGCTTGGAAGAGAAGATTTTCTGCATTGCTTCAGGAAATCTATATACCCCACCAGAAGCCGTGTGACCGAGATGGTGGTGGGGAGGTAGGGAGATTCTGAATCCAAGGGCGCATGAATAAATTCATACGCCCGAATTCTGGGTAAAGTCGCTAAAGCGACTGGTTTGTATTTTAATGAAGTATCGACCCGGGACATCCTGACTTCGTCAGCCCCTGCGGGGAAGCCACTGAGGGGGCTTGCGCCCATGCCACCTGTTGGCGGGTCGGCACAAGATCGACCCCTACGCGCTCTCTGTCGGGGTCAGGGGCACCATAGGCGCAGGCGATCCCGACTACGAGTGTATAATTCTGACTCCTGAACCCTAAACCCTGAACCCCTAATCCCTAATCCCAAACACCTAATCCCTAAAAAACCCTTTGACTTTCGACCATAATTACACTATATTTGTAAGTTTCCCATAAGATCAACCAGAAACAAGTACTTTCCTTCATGCCCGAATTAGCTAAGACATACGACCCCAAAATCGTTGAGGACAAGTGGTATAAGTTCTGGGAAGAGAACGATTTTTTCCATACTGAGCCCAATCCTGATAAAGAGCCCTACGTCATCATGATGCCGCCGCCCAATGTGACCGGTATCCTACACATGGGGCATGCTCTGCAGGACAGCGTCCAGGATGCTCTGATCCGCTACCACCGCATGAAGGGAAGAGAAGCCTTGTGGATGCCCGGTATGGATCATGCGGGTATTGCCACTCAGAATGTAGTTGAGAAGAAGCTGGCTGACGAGGGTGTTAAAAAGGAAGATTTGGGTCGGGAAGCGTTCATAGATGAAGTCTGGAAGTGGAAGGAGAAGCACGGCGGCATTATATCCCAACAGAAGCGCTGTTTGGGAGATTCACCCGATTGGAACCGCCAACGCTTCACCATGGATGAGGGCATGTCCCGGACGGTGACAGAAGCGTTCGTCCGCCTCTATAATGAAGGATTGATATACCGCGGTGACTACATCGTCAACTGGTGCCCGCGCTGCCGCACCGCCATATCCGATGAGGAGGTCGATCATCGCGATATTGAAGGAAACCTGTGGTACGTAAAATACCCCATCAAAGATTCGGATGATCACCTGACTGTCGCCACCACCCGTCCTGAAACCATGTTAGGTGATACAGGAGTTGCCGCCAATCCGAAAGACGAACGCTATCGACATCTTAAGGGAAAGATTGCTATACTGCCCGTTCTCGGTAGAGAACTACCCATAATATTTGATGATTATGTAGATAAGGAATTCGGCACCGGTTTGGTGAAAGTTACCCCTGCCCACGATCCCAACGACTTTGAAATGGGAAAGCGGCATGACCTTCCCAGCATAAAGGTCATGGATGAAGGCGGAATCTTGACTGCTGAAGCCGGTGAAGATTTTCAGGGCATGGATCGCTTTGAATGCCGTGATGCGCTGGTGAAGCGACTTGAAGATCATGGATTTATCGAGAAAGTCGAGAAACATTCCCATTCCGTCGGACATTGCCAGCGCTGTAAGACCATGATAGAACCGTACCTGTCCCGGCAGTGGTTCGTCAATATGAAACCTCTGGCAGAACCGGCTATAGAAGCGGTGAAATCAGGCAAAATCAAGTTCGTACCCAAGAGATGGGAGAAGGTCTATTTAGCCTGGCTGGAAAACATACGCGACTGGTGTATCTCCCGCCAACTCTGGTGGGGACATCGTATCCCGGTTTATCGCTGTTCAGATTGTGGTTATGAATGGGCGTCGGTAGATCCTCCGGATAAATGTCCGCAGTTGGATAGTAACAGCATCGAACAGGATCCAGACGTCCTGGATACCTGGTTTTCGTCCTGGTTGTGGCCCTTTTCTACGCTGGGCTGGCCAGAAGATAATAAAGATCTGAATTACTATTACCCCACCGACGTGCTGGTATCCGGGTATGATATCATTTTCTTCTGGATCGCCCGCATGATTATGGCAGGGTTGAAGTTCACGGGAAAGGAACCTTACCATACGGTTTACATTACTGGTATGATTAAGGATGAGCTGGGTCGCTGGATGTCGAAATCATTGGGTAACGGCATCGATCCTCTGGAGATGATCGAGAAGTACGGTACCGATGCCGTGCGCTACAGTTTAGTGGTGCTGACCACCGAAGGGCAGGACATCCGTCTGGCTCCTTCCCGGTTCGAAATGGGTAGGAACTTCGCCAACAAGCTCTGGAATGCAGCCCGTTTTCTCTTCATGCAGGATAAGCCAGAACGTTTCACGGTGACTGCACCAGAAAAGCTGGAATTGGAAGACCGCTGGATTCTTTCCAGACTGCAGAACATGCTGCGTACGGTTGAGAAAAATGTCAAGAGATACCGGCTGAACGAAGCTCTGTTGGCGATTTACGACTTCACCTGGCATGACTACTGTGACTGGTACGTCGAGTTGATTAAACCGCGTCTCTATCAATCAGACGATCCGGTAAAGCGTGAAGGCACATTAGCGCTGGCTCTGAAAATATTTGAAACTGCACTACGAGCTTTGCACCCATTCATGCCATTTGTAACTGAAGAACTGTGGCAGCAAATAGCGGCAATCGATGGACTGGATATCCAAATATCTGAACCTCGGACGATAATGCGGCAGCAGTATCCTGAAAGTGCCAAGCGGTTCATCGATAAAAGCGCCGAAAGTGATATGGACACTCTTCAGAATGTCATACAAGCTGTCAGAAATATTCGTGCAGATATGGGCGTTCCACCTAAAGCAAAGGCACAGGTCCTGGTCACTGGTCCTGATAGCGCTATTCAGATTCTACAGGAACACAGTCACATGCTGGAAACCCTCGCTGGAATAGATAACTTAACCAATACCACAGACAGACCGGAACATTCAGCCAGCGCAATAGTAGGAGAATTGGAGATTTTCGTGCCGCTGGAAGGTTTGATTGATTTAGACATCGAACGCTCCAGGTTGGAAAAGGAAATAACTCGTCATGAAGGTATGTTAGAGGGAATTAAGAAGAAATTATCCAACGAATCGTTTATAAAGAAAGCACCGGAGAACATTGTTTTACGAGAACGGGAAAAAGAGAATAGTTTAGAAGAGAAGCTGTCGAAGTTTAAAAAGAATAGGCTTAGTCTTTCTTAGGCTAATATCACCGCCGAGTACAGGGACTCGGCGGTACATATAACATCCAGCAGCCGCACCGCAGAATAAATTCTGCGGCTGAAACTGATCAAGATCACTGAAGTGATCGTCCTGTTATTCACCATTGCGTCAGGTCCTTAACGCAGTGGAAACTTGGCGCTTTTTTTCCACCGGATTATTCCTATGGTGCAATCCAGTAAAAAACTAATAATTTAAAAATATTTAAAATAAAATAACAAAAAATCACTTGACTTTGCTTTCATTTTAGTTATATTATAAGATTCTATATTATGAGGCTGGCGTAGCTCAGTTGGAAGAGCAGCTGATTTGTAATCAGCCGGTCGGGGGTTCAAATCCCTTCGCCAGCTCAGGCGACCGCTGGCTTCTAAGAAAAAATGTTAAATAACCTGACTTTGATCTGTTTTTAAAGAAGTTACGGATCAATAGATGGGTTGTTATACGCATTTTTCACGGGGAGATGCCCGAGTGGTCAAAGGGAGCAGACTGTAAATCTGCCGGCTGATGCCTACAGAGGTTCAAACCCTCTTCTCCCCACAGTTGCGGGAGTAGCTCAGATGGCTAGAGCATCAGCCTTCCAAGCTGAGGGTCGCGGGTTCGAGTCCCGTTTCCCGCTCATTTTACAGACTGAGTAGTTTAAACAGGCTCGCGTAGCTCAGTAGGTAGAGCGCATCCTTGGTAAGGATGAGGTCACCGGTTCAACCCCGGTCGCGAGCTCTAAAAGGGGTGACAATACCAAACCGTGATATTTACCCTACGATGATCTCACCTTCTTTATGCTGAAACACGATTAACCTCACGATCAGTAATTAAGGTGTACATTTAATAGTATTATTTAACAGAAATCAGCCCATCAGGTGCTGAAAAAATCAGTTAAATAAAGAGGAGTTTCCATGGCTAAGGCGAAATTTGAACGCACCAAGCCTCACGTAAACATCGGCACGATAGGCCACGTGGATCACGGCAAGACGACGCTCACGGCGGCGATCACGCAGATTCTTTCGGCCAAGGGCTTGGCGGAAGCCAAGAGCTACGATGAAATTGATAACGCGCCCGAAGAGAAGGCGCGCGGACTGACCATCAACGTGCACCATGCGGAATACGAGACGGAAGCCCGTCATTACGCTCATGTGGATTGTCCCGGTCACGCTGACTTCGTGAAGAACATGGTCACCGGTGCTGCTCAGATGGATGGAGCCATTTTGGTGGTATCCGCTGCTGATGGTCCCATGCCTCAGACGCGTGAGCATGTGCTTCTGGCTCGTCAGGTAAACGTCCCCTATCTGGTGGTCTTTATGAACAAGGTTGATCAGGTTGACGATCCTGAGCTTCTTGAGTTAGTTGAACTTGAAGTACGTGAACTGCTCTCACAATATAAGTTTCCCGGCGACGACGTTCCGGTCATTATGGGCAGCGCCTTAGAAGCTCTTTCCAACATTGAAGACGCCGATAAGACCAAGTGCGTTATGGAGCTGATGGACGCGGTTGACAGCTACATCCCCACACCCGAACGCGAAGTCGATAAACCCTTCCTGATGCCTGTTGAGGATGTATTTTCGATCACCGGCCGCGGTACGGTTGCCACCGGCCGCGTGGAACGGGGCCGCATCCATGTCAGTGATCAGGTCGAGTTGGTTGGTTTGGGCGTCAAGCGTAAGACCGTCTGCACCGGCGTGGAGATGTTTCGCAAGCTTTTGGACGACGGTCAAGCTGGCGATAATGTAGGTCTTCTGCTGCGCGGCGTGGAGAAGACGGAGATCGAGCGCGGCATGGTTATCGCGAAACCCGGCTCAATTGAACCGCACACCAAGTTCAACTGTGAGGTTTACGTTTTAACCAAGGAAGAGGGCGGTCGTCACAAGCCGTTTTTCAACGGCTATCGTCCGCAGTTTTACTTCCGCACGACCGACGTAACCGGTATGGTAGAACTTGAAAAGGGCGTGGAAATGATCATGCCCGGCGACAACGTACAGATGGAGATCGAACTGATCAGCCCTATAGCCATGGAAGATGGTCTTCGCTTCGCGATTCGTGAAGGCGGCCGCACCATCGGCGCTGGCGTGGTCACTAAAATTCTGGAGTAGGATTCATCAGGTAAAGCTATGCCACGCGATATAATTATACTTGCTTGCGGCGGATGCAAACGCCGCAACTACACAACGACGAAAAATAAGCGAAACCAGACAGGCCGGGTGGAATATAAGAAGTATTGCCCTTTCTGCAATTCGCACACGATGCATAAGGAAACCCGCTAAAACCGGACAGGCCAGTAGCTCGAACGGTTAGAGCACCGGTCTCCAAAACCGGGTGTTGGGGGTTCGAATCCCTCCTGGCCTGCAGACTAATATAGGTTGGAAAATGGTTAAGAAGTTCAGTAACTACCTGAAGGATGTTCAGGTGGAAATGACCAAGGTCAGCTGGCCCACTAAGGACGAGCTACGCGAATCAACGATGATTGTCATTTTCCTGGCGATCATTCTGGCAATCTACATCTTCGGAATTGACACCGGTTTGACGAATCTCATGAAGATGGTATTTTAAGAATAAATTGGGTTATCCGGATAATTAACCATAAACAATTAAGAAAGAGTAAAATAATCCGTGGCAATGCTTTGGTACGCTGTCCAGGTATTCACCGGACAGGAACAGAAGATTAAGAACTATCTCGATACCGAAATAGACAGGCTGGGCATTCGTGAACAAATTGCCAATGTGTTGATACCCGCCGAAGAGGTTATCGAGATGAAAAACGGTAAGAAGAAGTCTAAAAGACGCGTTTTCTTCCCCGGATATATGCTGTTAGAAGCTGACCTTTCTAAGGAAGTCAAACACCTGATTTTAAATACGCCAAGCGTTATCAACTTCGTTGGACCCAACAATGAACCGACACCTCTGAGTGAGACTGAGGTGAACAGGATATTAGGCCGAGTTGATCAGGTTAGAGATAAAGAAACCGTTGAAGTCCCCTTCCATGTCGATGAGGCTATAAAGGTCATCGATGGTCCTTTTAAGGATTTTACCGGTTTTATCAAAGAAGTAAATAGTGAAAAACGCAAGCTGAAGGTTATGGTTTCAATCTTCGGACGCAGCACACCTGTGGAACTTGATTTTCTGCAGGTAACTACTGATCTTAGCACTACATAATAAAAATCCCTTAAGATCTGGAAAGATCATGGCAAAAAGAAGCATAGGTGAAATAAAACTGCATATTCCTGCTGGTCAAGCGAATCCTTCACCACCGGTGGGACCGGCGCTTTCGCAGAAAGGCGTCAACATTATGGAATTCTGCAAAGCGTTCAACAGCCGCACGCAGGAAAAAGCAGGCTATATAATTCCGGTAGTAATAACCGTTTATCATGATCGCACTTTCTCATTTATTACCAAAACTCCTCCCGCTTCAACTCTTGTAAAAAAGGTGTTGAAGTTGGACAAAGGATCAGGTGAACCAAACCGGGAAAAAGTTGCTACAATAACCAAAAAGCAGTTAGAAGAAATCGCCGAAATGAAGAAAGCCGACTTAAACGCCCATGATACTGAACAAGCGGTGAAGATCATCGCTGGGACCTGTAGAAGTATGGGTGTTGTGGTTAAGGATTGATTTCTTCGCTGGAGATCGTTTCAAATGAAACATAGTCGTCGTTATAACGAACAAAAACAGAAGATAGACCGCTTCACGGAATATGAATTTGATGAAGCGTTGCAAAAGGTCAAGGATTCAGCCACCGCCAAATTCGATGAAAGTATCGAAATTTCCGTCAATTTAGGTGTTGATCCCCGTCATGCTGACCAGATGGTTCGCGGAGCCGTTGCATTGCCCCATGGTACTGGAAAAGTGGTTCGTGTTTTAGTGTTTGCCAAAGAAGCTAAACAGGATGAAGCGAAAGACGCTGGCGCTGATCATGTCGGTCTGGAAGATTACGTGGAGAAGATTCAAAAAGGCTGGACGGATATAGATGCGATTATCGCTACACCGGACGTGATGGCTCAAGTCGGAAAATTGGGGCGCGTTCTGGGACCTCGCGGCCTTATGCCGAATCCAAAATCCGGTACAGTGACTATGGACGTCGGTGATGCTGTAAAGGCGATAAAAGGCGGCCGAATTGATTTCCGCACTGACAAATTTGGTATTCTCCATGTCATTATTGGCAAGAAGTCGTTCGAACTGGATAAGCTGAAGGAGAACCTCCAGGAATTTGTGCGGACGATCATGCGTCTAAGGCCCGCTGCAGCCAAGGGACAATACATCAAAGCGGTAACTCTGTCATCGACTTTAGGTCCCGGTATTAAGGTCGATAAGCAGTCACTGTTGAATTCGCTTAAATGATATCGCTGTGGAAAACATAAAATGAATACAGAAGCACACCCCACCCAGAAGAAAGTTGAAACTGTCGAAGAGTTGACAGAACTGTTGGAAAAAGCTCAAGGGTTATACCTGGCAGATTTCACCGGACTGAACGTTAAAGAAGCCAATCAACTCAGAAGAGACTTCCGAGGTAACAACGCCATCTATCGGGTGTATAAAAATACGCTCTTAGAACACGCCTGTCGAAAAGTTGGCTTCGACGAACTAATACAGCACCTGGAAGGCCCTACCGCGTTGGCACTATCGATGGAAGATCCTGTAGCTCCGGTCAGAATAATCGCTGATTTTGTGAAGGGCAAAGATAAGGAAACGCCGGTAATAAAAGCTGGGATACTGGAGAAGAACTACCTTGATGCTGACCGGATTAAACCTTTGAAAAATATACCACCACGGGAAATACTGTTAGCGCAGATTTTTTCCAGCATGGAAGCGCCAGTAACCAACTTTGTGATGGTATTAAATGAAATTGTTCGTTCGTTCCTTGGTGTGATTCAGGCTGTTGTCGATAAGAAGAATGCTGATGGCGGGGGCGAAGCAGAGGCAAGTTGACGAATACTTTAATAGAAGAAAATCTGAATTCAAATAATTACAAATAGGAGAAAATAGCCGTGGAAGAGATTATCCAGGCCATTGAGAAAATGACGGTCTTAGATCTGGTTAAGCTGAAGGAAGCTTTAGAAGAACGCTTCGGGGTTACGGCTGCTGCACCTGTGGCTATGGCTGCACCCGTAGCTGGCGCTGCTGCTCCAGTTGAAGAAAAGACCGAATTTGAAGTTGTATTGTCTGCAATTGGCGATAAGAAAATCCAGGTCATCAAGGTCGTTCGCCAGTTGACTGGCTTAGGTCTGAAAGAAGCCAAAGAAGTGGTCGATACTGCACCGAGCACCGTGAAAGAATCCGCAACCAAAGAAGAAGCTGACAGCATCAAGGAAAAACTGGAAGCCGAGGGCGCTACGGTCGAATTTAAATGACCCTCTGGACCCTTTTCTTAAAAACACAAATAACTCGGATGATTTTTAAGAATTCCTAAAAAGGTTGAAGTTGCAGTTTCTTCTGCGCACAGAAGACGGAAGGCAACTTCTTTTCTCTAAATCTGTCAGTAATAATTCTTCCTGATGGAGGAGCTTCTTGAGCCCAAAAAAGCGAATTGAACGGCTGTCTTTTGGAAAGATAAAGGCAATCCTCGATATGCCTGATCTGTTAGACGTACAGGTGCAATCGTATGAGGATTTTCTACAGGCTGACGCCATGCCAGCCGAACGTGAGAAGAAAGGCTTGCAAGCTGTTTTTCTCAATATCTTTCCCATAATTGACAACAGGGAAGAACATATCTTAGAGTTCGTCGAATACTACATAGAACCGCCGAAATACTCGATGGATGAATGTAGTGAACGGGGTGTAACCTACTCAGCTTCGTTAAAAGCGCGTCTGCGTCTTTCCAGTCGCCAGGATTCTGACGACGCTGGCAGCTTTGATAACACCTTAGAAACCGACGTATATCTGGGTAATCTACCTCTGATGACCGAAGGCGGTACTTTCATCATCAATGGCGCGGAACGCGTTATTGTCAGTCAGCTTCATCGTTCACCAGGTGTGTTCTTCGGTGATTCTACTCATCCCAACGGAACCAAGATCTATTCTGCGAGGATCATCCCGTTCCGCGGTAGTTGGGTGGAATTTACCACTGACATCAATGATATCCTATACGTGTACATAGACCGCAGGAAGCGATTTCCCGTGACCACATTGCTTCGTGCTATTGGGTATTCGCTTGACGTCGATATCCTCAGGCTGTTCAATTATGTGGAAGAAGTACCCCTTTCAAGGAAAGACATACAAAAATATTTTGACCGTGTTATCATCGAAGATCAGGTAGATTCTGAAACGGGTGAAATCATCGTACCGAGAGGGTCAGCATTCGATGAGAACATCTTGAAGCTTTTAAGGCGTAACAAGATTCGGCGGATTAATTTCCTGAAAACCAAAAAGAAAGATCCTATCTTCGACATCCTTCAGAATACCCTGACAAAAGATAAGACTGAGAATGAAGAGCAGGCTTTGCATCTGGTCTATCTTGAGCTTCGTTCGGGTGACCCACCCGATTTGGAAACCGCCAGGCGTCTTCTGCATCGTCTGTTCTTTGACGAAAAACGGTACGATCTGGGACGCGTTGGTCGTTTTCGGATCAACACCAAGCTTGATATGGATATCCCGATGGAAACAACCATCCTAACGGTGGAAGACATCGTGGCTATCATCTATTTCGTACTCAAGCTGAAAGTTGGTCAGGAAAATACGGATGATATAGACCACTTAGGTAACAGACGTATTCGCACGGTGGGGGAACAGTTAGCCAACCAGTTCTCTGTGGCATTGTCGCGGATGGCACGTACTATCAAGGAAAGGATGAATCTTCGCGACTCTGAACAGCTTACGCCGCAGGATTTGGTTAACGTGCGCACCATTAGTTCAGTGATCAATACCTTCTTCGGAACTAACCAGTTATCGCAATTTTTAGATCAAGTCAACCCGCTTACTGAATTAACGCATAAGCGCCGTCTAAGCGCCCTCGGACCCGGTGGCTTGACTCGCGAAAGAGCCGGTTTTGAAGTCCGCGACGTGCATTATACCCATTATGGGCGTTTGTGTCCTATCGAAACGCCTGAAGGTCCCAACATCGGTCTAATCTCATCTCTGTGTACGTACGGGCGCATTAACGACCTGGGATTCATAGAAGCGCCTTATCGCAAGGTGAAGAACGGTAAAGTTACCAAACAAATTGGATATCTGTCTGCTGATGACGAGGACAAATATGTCATTGCTCAGGCGAATGCTCCGATTACCGAAAAGGGCGAATTTATCAGGGATCGCGTGAAATCCCGTTATAAAGGTGAATTTCCGGTAGTACCACCAGATGATCTGGACTATATGGATATTTCTTCGAACCAGATCGTCTCCATTGCTGCCGCCTTGATTCCCTTCTTAGAACATGATGACGCCAACCGTGCGCTCATGGGCTCTAACATGCAGCGCCAGGCGGTGCCTCTGCTTAAACCGGAAGCTCCCATCGTAGGCACCGGTATGGAGAGGAAAGGGGCTGAAGATAGCCGTGCTCTGGTAGTTGCCGAAGAGGACTGTGTTGTTCAGCGTGTCACTGCTAATGAAATTACCGTAAAACTGAAGAAGAAGGGCAAATCATCGAAAGATGGGGATCTAAAAACGTATCGCTTGAAGAAATTTGTCCGCACTAACCAAGACACCTGCATTAACCAGAAGCCCATTGTCAAGAAAGGTGACAGCCTGCGTCAGGGAGACGTCATTGCTGATGGTTGCTCGACCGAAAACGGGGATCTGGCTTTAGGCAGGAACATCCTCTGTGCTTTCATGCCCTGGCACGGATATAACTTCGAAGATTCGATCATCGTCAGTGAGCGTTTGGTCGCTGAAGATATTTTCTCCTCCACACATATAGAAGAGTTGGAATTACAGGTCAGAGAGACCAAGCGTGGGGAAGAGGAACTCACCCGCGAGATTCCCAATGTCTCCGAAGAAGCCACCAAGGATTTGGACGAGAATGGCATCATCAGAGTGGGCGCAGAAGTTAATTACGGGGACATCATAATTGGGAAAGTTACCCCCAAGGGTGAGATGGATCTGACCCCTGAGGATAAACTTCTAAAAGCAATCTTCGGTGATAAAGCAGGTGACGTTAAAGATGCTTCTTTAAAAGCTCATGCGGGTATGAACGGTATCGTCATTGCCACCAAGCTTTTCAGCCGGAAGAGGAAGGATTCCAAATCACGCAAGCAGGATAAGCATAAACTTGCCGAATTGGAAGAGAGATTCCAGAAAGAAGTTGATCATCTAAAGAAAGCGCGTCTGGCAGATCTGAATGGCATTCTCGACGGAAAAAAATCACGAGCGATCCGTGACCGTAACTTAGAAGATATCATCATTCCTGAAGGTGAAGTATTTAACGCCAATACTTTTAAGAGGATAGATGTTGATCAATTGGAAGCCTCTTATGATTGGACGGAAGAGAAAGCGACCAATGAACTTGTCGAACTCTGCTTCGAGAAGTGTGAAGAGCACTTAGATGGCTTGACCGTTGATTACCGCAATGAAAAACACAAGATTCAGGGCGGTGATGAGCTTCCCAGCGGGATAGTGCAGTTGGCAAAAGTTTACATCGCCAAGAAGAGAAAATTGAGTGTTGGCGATAAGATGGCAGGACGGCACGGTAATAAAGGAGTTGTCGGAAAAGTTGTGCCTGAAGCTGATATGCCTTTCTTACCAGATGGAACTCCAATTGACATTATCTTAAATCCGTTAGGTGTGCCTTCCCGTATGAATATCGGACAGATATTTGAAACTTCTTTAGGGTGGGCAGGTAAGAAATTGAACGAATACTATGCCACACCGGTATTCGATGGCGCCCAGCTTGAAGACGTCAAGGAGAAGCTGGAAGAAGCAGGTTTGGATACCAGTGGTAAAGTGCAAATATTTGACGGACGAACAGGTGAACCATTCGACCAGAAGGTTACCGTCGGTTACATATATATGATGAAGCTGTCACATCTGGTCGATGATAAAATACACGCTCGCTCAATAGGTCCATATTCTCTGATCACCCAGCAACCTCTGGGTGGTAAAGCGCAATTTGGCGGTCAGCGTTTTGGAGAAATGGAGGTCTGGGCGCTGGAAGCCTACGGTGCAGCTTATATCTTGCAGGAAATCCTGACTGTTAAGTCGGATGACGTGGAAGGTCGATCCCGCACATATGAAGCAATAGTCAAGGGAGAAAATCTCCCCGTACCCGGTGTACCGGAATCGTTTAATGTCTTACTCAACGAACTTCAGGGGCTCGGGTTGGATGTGAAACTCGAATAGTAATGAGTAATCACTTCAATTCTGCCTGAAACCTCTTAAGGTAACAATTATGTTGAATTTACGACCAAACGAGCAGGAACATCAGAACTTCACCCGAATTTCTATAAATCTCGCCGGTTCCAACACTATACTGGAGAAATCGCGCGGTGAAGTTACTAAACCAGAAACCATCAATTATCGGTCTTACAAGCCTGAAAAAGAAGGTCTTTTCTGCGAGAAAATCTTCGGACCGGTAAAGGACTGGGAATGTCATTGCGGAAAATACCGCGGTATCCGTTATCGCGATATCACCTGCGACAGATGCGGTGTTGAGATCACTCGCAAGGACGTTCGCCGTAAACGGATGGGTCATATTACCCTGGCGGTTCCTATAGTCCACATCTGGTATTTCCGCTCACTCCCCTCCAAGATCGGATACATCTTAGGGATGACTGTGCGCGATTTAGAAAGCATCATCTACTATGAAAAATACGTGGTGATATCACCCGGGAATTCTGGATTAAAGTATAAGGATCTGATTAATGAAACAGAATATCAGCGGCTTATCACCGAATCCGGTCAGGATAGTGAGAAACTTCCCAATGATGACAAGCGTAAGTTCATCGCTAAAATGGGTGGGGAAGCAGTTAATGATCTGCTTGTAGGAGTAGATATCGAAGTTCTGTCTGCTGAGCTTCGCGCTCAGGTACGGACGGAAACGTCGATTCAAAGAAAGAATGATGCGATCAAAAAACTCCGTATCATTGAAGCCTTTAAAGTCCACGATGATGGCAGTTTCAACCGTCCGGAATGGATGGTTATGTCAGTTGTACCCGTCGTGCCTCCGGATTTGAGACCATTAGTGCCTTTAGAAGGCGGGCGTTTCGCCACCTCAGATTTGAATGACCTCTATCGCCGTGTTATCATACGCAACAACCGTCTGAAACGTCTCATGGAGATTCAGGCACCTGAAGTAATTCTTCGCAATGAGAAGAGGATGCTTCAGGAAGCCGTCGATTCGCTGTTTGACAACGGTCGCAAATCAGTTGCGGTCAGATCAGATTCCAATAGACCTTTAAAGTCGCTGTCGGACAACCTGAAAGGCAAGCAGGGGCGTTTCCGTCAGAATCTTCTTGGTAAGCGTGTAGATTATTCCGGTCGTTCCGTCATTGTGGTCGGTCCGGAATTGAAATTGAACACGTGCGGTTTACCTAAAGATATGGCGGTTGAGCTGTTCAAGCCTTTCATTATCCGTAAGCTGATTGAACAGGAATTTGCCAAGACGGTAAAATCGGCAAAAAGACTGGTAGAACGTAAGGACGATGCCGTCTGGGGCATTCTGGAAGATATTATTCACGATCATCCGGTGCTGCTTAATCGAGCGCCTACACTCCACCGCCTTGGCATCCAGGCGTTTCAGCCCATAATGATCGAGGGCAAGGCTATCAGGCTTCATCCTCTGGTATGTGCAGCGTTCAATGCTGACTTCGATGGAGACCAGATGGCGGTGCATATACCGCTATCCTACGAAGCGCAGATAGAAGCCAAGCTTTTGATGAGTTCTACCCAGAATCTGCTTCATCCAGCGTCCGGGAGACCCATTGCCATCCCCACACAGGATATGGTTTTGGGGTGTTATTACCTCACCAAGACCCGAAAAGAAGATTTGGGGAGCGGCAGGCAATTCTTCGGTCCTGAAGAGGTTATTGTCGCCCTGGACAACAAACTTATCAGCTTGCATGCACAGATAAAAGTCAGAATTCTGGGTGAGATGCTTGAGACTTCAGCGGGACGGATAATATTCAACAGAATTCTACCGAATGAAGTGAAAGTCGATACTTTCTTCAACGAATTACTGACCAAAAAGCGTTTGGAACAAATTGCCGCGCTCTGTAACAAACGCGTGGGAATGAACCAAACAGCTAAGTTCCTCGATAATTTGAAGAATCTTGGTTTTTCCTATGCTACTAAAGGCGGTCTGTCTGTCAGTCTCGAAGACGTGGAGATACCTCAAGAGAAAAACGAGATGGTAGATAAAGCCTTCGTTGAAGTTGAAAAGGTTCAGAGCCAGTATGAAACCGGCGTGATCACTGATGGTGAACGTTATAATAAGATCATCGATATATGGACGCACACCACTTCTGATGTGGCAGATGTGATGGTCCAGCAATTAAAGGAGTCCAATCAGGGCTTCAATCCCGTCTATATGATGATTGACAGTGGCGCTCGCGGTTCCAAGGAGCAGATTCGTCAGTTGGCTGGTATGCGCGGCCTGATGGCTAAACCACAAAAAACCATGACCGGGCAGAAGGGCGAAATTATTGAATCTCCCATTACTGCGAACTTCAAAGAAGGTCTTTCCGTTTTAGAATATTTCATCTCGACTCATGGCGCTCGCAAAGGTCTTGCCGACACCGCCTTAAAAACTGCGGATGCTGGCTACCTCACCAGGAGATTGGTGGACGTCAGCCAAGACGTTATCGTCAGGGAGAAAGACTGTGGGACATTGCGTGGCATCATCATTGAAGCAGTAAAAGAAGGCGAGGAAATTGCCTCTCAATTAGCTGAAAGGATTCTGGGTCGAGTACTGGCAGAAGACGTCTTCGATCCATTTTCTGGCGAGAAACTCCTGGACATAGGCAAGATGATAGACGAAGAAGACGCAGATCTATTAGTCAGCCGGGCAGTCGACAAAGTCCGCATCCGTTCTGTCTTGACTTGTGAAACTCAAAACGGTGTGTGTTCTCACTGTTATGGGATGAATCTGACCAACGTAAGAATGGTGGATAGTGGGGAAGCTGTTGGTGTAATGGCTGCACAATCAATCGGAGAACCGGGTACACAGTTAACTCTGCGAACGTTCCACATCGGTGGAACTGCCAGTCGTATCGCCGAAAAATCTCAGGTAATCTCCAAGCATGATGGCAAAATCGAATACGAAAATGTATATGCAATTCGTCATAAGGATACTGATAACTTAATCGCTTTGCGGCGCAACGGAATTGTAAAAGTCCTGGATGTTGATAACCGCACCATCGCTAAATATGACGTCCCGCATGGTGCGGAAATCCTGGTGAACAATGGTACTGAAGTTAAATCCGGACAGGAGATAATGCGCTGGGACCCTTATGCTGCTTCAATTTTTACCAGTGCTGATGGCGTAGTTCATTTCGTTGACATCAAAGCAGATCAATCTTACCGGGAAGAGGTCGATGAAGCAACCGGCAAAAAGCAAAAAGTCATCATAGAAGTCCGCAACAAAAAACTAAATCCGCACATTCACCTTGACGATGAAGACGGAAATAAATTAGAGAATATCAATATCCCTGTAGGAGCGAATCTGCTGATTAATGACGGGGACAAAGTAGAGGCGGGTGATGCTTTAGCTAAGATACCCCGTGAGATTGCCAAGACCAAAGACATTACCGGTGGTCTCCCGAGAGTAGCTGAACTCTTCGAGGTACGCCGTCCCAAAGAACCGGCAATCGTTTCGGAAATTGACGGGTTGGTAAAGTTCGGGAGCTTAAAGCGCGGCGTCCGCGAGATTGTGATAAAATCTCATGACGGCAAGATGGAGAAAAAATACTTAATCCCCTTCGGTAAGCATATAATTGTCAATGATGGAGAACACATCGATGCTGGTGATCGCATCAGTGAGGGTTCCATTGCTCCACAGGATATTCTCAATATCCTGGGTCCCAGCAAGGTTCAGGAACACCTGGTAAACGAAATACAAGCCGTTTACCGTCTGCAGGGTGTGAAGATCAATGATAAACATATCGAAGTAATCGTCAGGCAAATGCTGCAGAAAGTGCGTGTCGAAGAGCCGGGAGACACAAGTTATTTAGAGGGTGATCAGGTAGATGCATCACGCTTCATCCCTGAAAACAAGAACATCCTTTCCATGGTCATCGTCGAAAAGGTAGGTGATTCGCAATACCAAATTGGGCAGATGGTTAATAAGACAGAATTCAAAAGAGGGAACAGAAAACTGCAAGCTGCTGAATTACAGCCCGCTGCTGCTAAACCAGCTAAACCAGCAATCTACCAACCGTTGCTGTTGGGAATAACCCAGGCAGCTCTATCTACGGAAAGTTTCATTTCTGCAGCGAGTTTCCAGGAAACTACACGAGTACTCACTGAAGCTGCGGTGGAACGGAAGGTGGACTTTCTCAAAGGGCTTAAAGAAAACGTTATCATGGGACACCTGATCCCCGCGGGCACTGGCCTTAGCACTTATGATAATATTGAAGTCGAAGCTCCCGAAGAGGAAGAACTACCTGACCTGGACGAGGTGAAAATAAAAACACAACCATACCGCTCGATATCAGCTCCATCTCTGCTGTTTGGAGATTTCGGTGATGCAAGTATCGAAGCATTAACAACGGAACAGCAGACGGATAGTGAAGAAGGTGGCGGTGATGAAGAGGAATTATCTGATGATGATCAGACACCTGCAGAAACTGACAAGAGCTCCGATAAGGAAAATTCCAAAACGCAAAATGATGAGAAAATCATTGACAATATAGATGAAAAAAAGTAAATTAACTGGTCTATAATAATTCTGGAGATCAGATGCCCACTGTCAATCAATTGATCCGCAAAGGAAGGAAGCGGATAATCCAAAAAAGTAACACACCGGCGCTGATGAGATGTCCGCAAAGACGTGGCGTCTGCACCAGAGTGTACACCACTACGCCGAAAAAGCCCAATTCCGCTTTGCGCAAAGTTGCCAGAATCAGGCTGACGACCGGTATGGAAGTCACCACCTATATCCCGGGTGAAGGGCATAACCTCCAGGAACACTCTATAGTATTGATAAGAGGCGGTAGGGTAAAAGATCTACCGGGAGTCCGCTACCACATTATAAGAGGAACCCTGGATGCAGCAGGTGTCGATGATCGCAAACAGGGAAGATCAAAATACGGTACGAAGAAGAAGTAATTTATTATGTCGCGAAGAAAACGAGCTGTCAAGCGCAAGATCCTGCCAGATCCTAAATATCACGACGTCCATGTTGCGAAGTTCGTCAATAATCTGATGTTGCGCGGAAAAAAATCTGTGGCGGAGAAGACTATCTACACCGCCTTCGATCAGATTCAAGATAAAACCGGTGATGATCCCATTGGCGTATTCCGCAAAGCGCTTGAAAACGTCCAGCCTGCCGTTGAAGTGAAATCGCGGCGTGTCGGGGGATCAACTTATCAGGTGCCCATTGAAGTGAGACCTGAACGCCGCCAGGCTTTAGCTATTCGCTGGATCATCAGTTTCGCTAAAGGGCGAAACGAAAAAACCATGGCGGAGAAACTCGCCAGTGAATTAATCGCTGCCGCAAACGGTGAAGGCTCTTCTGTGAAGAAGAAAGACGACACCCACCGCATGGCAGAAGCCAACAAAGCCTTCGCACACTTCCGTTGGTAAATCAATAAGGGAAACCCTTTAATATTTAATAGCTGGTGTGTTAGTTCACGCAGCGAAAAACTGTAATGCCTCGTAAAGATAAAATAAATACTGTTCGTAATATCGGCATCATGGCACATATTGACGCCGGTAAAACTACCACTACCGAACGAATATTATACTTCGCCGGAAAGATCCATCGCATGGGTGAGGTTCATAACGGATCTACCGCCATGGACTGGATGGCGCAGGAACGCGAACGAGGTATTACCATTACGTCTGCGGCAACAACTGTTTATTGGAACAATCATCGGATAAATATTATCGATACTCCCGGACATGTGGATTTTACCGCAGAAGTAGAACGATCTCTGCGGGTTTTAGATGGTTGCATTGCTCTGTTTTGCGCTGTTGGTGGCGTGGAACCGCAGTCTGAGACGGTTTGGCGTCAGGCGGATAAATATTCGACTCCACGTTTGGCATTTATAAATAAGATGGATCGCGTTGGCGCTGATTATTTCGGCGCAATTAAGAATATCAGGGAAAAATTGGATACCAATCCGGTTCCACTTCAAATTCCTTTAGGTGAAGGCGAATTGTTTACCGGATTGATCGATCTGGTGAGAATGAAGTCGGTTTTATATAATGATAGCTCGTTGGGAGCTCTCTGGGAGGAGAGTGAAATCCCTGATGACCTTATGCCACAGGCTAAGGAATATCGCGACAAAATGCTGGAAGCGGTCTCTGATTATGATGATGAGTTGATGACTTTGGTCTTAGAAGAGAAACCAGTCCCTGACAAACTCATCAACAACGCCATTCGCAAAGCTACGCTTGATTGCAAAATAGTCCCTGTATTATGCGGCAGCGCCTTTAAAAACAAGGGAGTTCAGCGGTTGTTGGACGGAGTTGTGAATTATCTACCTGATCCTACTGAAGTCGGAGATGTGAAGGGTATTAATCCTAAGAAGGATAGGGAAGAAACGCGCAAAGCTTCTGATGATGAACCCTTATCCGCTATCTGCTTTAAACTTGTGAGTGATCCGCACGTTGGCAAGCTGTCATATTTTAGAGTCTATTCGGGAACGGTGAAGGTTGGTCAAACTATCTATAATCCAGCGCTAAAAAAGCGTGAACGTATCGTCAAAATTCTACAGATGTTCGCTAATAAGCGAGTAGAGATCGACGAAGCCTACGCAGGAGATATTGTCGCTGCTGTTGGTCTCAAGAAATCCCGAACCGGCGATACGCTGTGCAACGAAGGTTATCCCATCATCCTGGAACAGATGGATTTCCCAGACCCGGTGGTCTCCGTAGCAATTGAACCACGCACTAAAGCGGATCAGGACAAAATCTTTGAAGCGCTAAACAGGCTTTCGGATGAAGATCCGACTTTTAGAGTAAGCACCAACGAAGAGACCGGTCAGATGATTATTTCCGGTATGGGAGAATTACATCTGGATATTTTGGTGGATCGTCTTTTACGTGAATTCAAGGTTACAGCCAAAATCGGAAAGCCGCAGGTCGCCTACAAGGAGACCATTCGAATATCATCGACCGCAGAAGGCAGGTTCGTGCGGCAAAGTGGCGGTCGCGGGCATTATGGACATGTCAAGATAGAGATAGAACCAGGTCTTCCTGGATCAGGTTATACCTTTGAGAATCGCGTCGTTGGTGGTTCGGTTCCGAAAGAATACTCAAGGCCCGTTTCGCAAGGCATTAAGGAAGCGATGAAAAATGGAGTAGTCGCCGGTTATCCTGTAGTTGACATAAAAGCAGCTCTTATCGATGGCTCTTGCCACGATGTTGATTCCTCTGAATTGGCATTTAAGATCGCCGGAAGTATGGCTTTTCAGGAAGCAGCTCGTAAAGCTGATCCGGTTGTTTTAGAACCCGTCATGTCGCTTGAAGTGATCGTCCCTGATAACTATTTAGGAGACGTGATAGGTAATCTTAGTTCACGTCATGGGAAGATCCAGGGGATTAATCCCAAGCTTAAAGCTCAGGCGGTAAGAGCTTATGTTCCCCTGTACGAAATGTTTGGGTATGCAACAGCCTTACGGTCAATTTCCCAGGGTCGTGCTATTTTTAATATGGAATTTGATCATTATGAAGAAATTCCTGATAATCGTTTTCATAAGCAATCTTTAGGAACAGCAGTATAGGTTCTTAATAAATAATTCTTTTCGTGAATAATTTTGGCTCTAAAAACGGAGAAGTAAAACCATGGCTAAGGCGAAATTTGAACGCACCAAGCCTCACGTAAACATCGGCACGATAGGCCACGTGGATCACGGCAAGACGACGCTCACGGCGGCGATCACGCAGATTCTTTCGGCCAAGGGCTTGGCGGAAGCCAAGAGCTACGATGAAATTGATAACGCGCCCGAAGAGAAGGCGCGCGGACTGACCATCAACGTGCACCATGCGGAATACGAGACGGAAGCCCGTCATTACGCTCATGTGGATTGTCCCGGTCACGCTGACTTCGTGAAGAACATGGTCACCGGTGCTGCTCAGATGGATGGAGCCATTTTGGTGGTATCCGCTGCTGATGGTCCCATGCCTCAGACGCGTGAGCATGTGCTTCTGGCTCGTCAGGTAAACGTCCCCTATCTGGTGGTCTTTATGAACAAGGTTGATCAGGTTGACGATCCTGAGCTTCTTGAGTTAGTTGAACTTGAAGTACGTGAACTGCTCTCACAATATAAGTTTCCCGGCGACGACGTTCCGGTCATTATGGGCAGCGCCTTAGAAGCTCTTTCCAACATTGAAGACGCCGATAAGACCAAGTGCGTTATGGAGCTGATGGACGCGGTTGACAGCTACATCCCCACACCCGAACGCGAAGTCGATAAACCCTTCCTGATGCCTGTTGAGGATGTATTTTCGATCACCGGCCGCGGTACGGTTGCCACCGGCCGCGTGGAACGGGGCCGCATCCATGTCAGTGATCAGGTCGAGTTGGTTGGTTTGGGCGTCAAGCGTAAGACCGTCTGCACCGGCGTGGAGATGTTTCGCAAGCTTTTGGACGACGGTCAAGCTGGCGATAATGTAGGTCTTCTGCTGCGCGGCGTGGAGAAGACGGAGATCGAGCGCGGCATGGTTATCGCGAAACCCGGCTCAATTGAACCGCACACCAAGTTCAACTGTGAGGTTTACGTTTTAACCAAGGAAGAGGGCGGTCGTCACAAGCCGTTTTTCAACGGCTATCGTCCGCAGTTTTACTTCCGCACGACCGACGTAACCGGTATGGTAGAACTTGAAAAGGGCGTGGAAATGATCATGCCCGGCGACAACGTACAGATGGAGATCGAACTGATCAGCCCTATAGCCATGGAAGATGGTCTTCGCTTCGCGATTCGTGAAGGCGGCCGCACCATCGGCGCTGGCGTGGTCACTAAAATTCTGGAGTAGGTAAGCAATGCCCGGTCAGAACATCCGTATTCGCCTGAAGGCGTACGACCACAACTTGATAGATAAATCAGCAGAGAAGATTATCCGGACTGCCAGGTCCACTGGAGCTGCCATTTCCGGTCCTATTCCTCTGCCAACGAAAAAGACGATCTACACCGTTCTTCGTTCACCGAATGTGGACAAGAAGTCACGGGAACAGTTCGAAACGCGTATTCATAAGCGCTTGATTGAGATCCTTAATTCCAATACCAAGACAATCGATGCTCTTATGAAGTTAGAACTGCCTGCTGGTGTAGATATTGAGATTAAAACCTGATATAACGCTCTATAGGTAACACAGAGCTTTTTAGATCTGAAGAATCATGAGTTTCATACTCGGAAAAAAACTAGGTATGACTCGAATCTTCGATGATTCGGGAGACCACGTTTCTGCCACGCTGATCCAGGCAGGACCCTGCTGGATTACGCAAGTCAAGATCGAATCAACAGACGGTTATAATGCCGTACAAATCGGTTTTGAAAAGATGAAGGAAAAGAACATAAATAAGCCTAAATCCAGCCATCTTAAGAAAGCCAATGTGGGACCAGTCCGCTTTCTAAAAGAATTCCGCATGGATGAAGCCCCCGAATTAAAAGCGGGTGATCAGCTTGGCGCTGACCGCTTTCAAGCCGGGCAGCTCGTCAATATTAGCGGCTATTCCAAAGGGCGCGGTTTTACAGGCGTCATGAAAAGACATGGATTTGCCGGTTCGAATGCTTCACATGGAGCACACGAGGTTAAACGTCATGGGGGCTCAATCGGCGCTCACACCGACCCCGGAAAAGTCTGGAAGGGACAACGTATGCCCGGCAGGATGGGAAATGATCGGACTACGGTGAAAAACCTTTCCGTTCTGCGGGTTGAACCTGAACATAATTTATTGTTAATTAAAGGCTCTGTGCCCGGTGCGACAAATTCGATTTTGGAAATTGTTATCTCTAATAAACAATCATGAAATTCCCGGTATTTAACCTCCAAGGCGAGAAGTCTGGACAAGAAGTCGAACTTCCCGACGATATCGTAAAAATAGAGCCTCATAAACACGCCATATATCTGGCGGTGAAGAGACAGCTTGTTCGTACCCGGCAGGGTACCAGCAGTACTAAGACTCGTTCCGAGGTCCGAGGCGGCGGCAGAAAACCCTGGCGTCAAAAAGGTTCTGGCGCGGCTCGTGCGGGTACTATCCGTTCACCAATCTGGCGTGGCGGTGGACGCGCTTTCGGTCCTAAACCGCATCCATACGATGTGAGACTACCGGCTAAAGTGAAGAAATTAGCCAGACGATCGGCTTTAGCAGCCCGCGCTCAGGATGGAGGTTTGCGGATTGTAGAAGATTTTAATTTCGATAAGCCGGAAGCCAAGAACCTCTTTGGAATCCTGAAAGGGTTCAGGAATGATAAAACTCCCGTGATCCTGTTACTTGCTGACTATAATACACCAATGCATCTTTCGGCACGAAATATCCCGCATTGCACAGTGCAGAAATCATCGGCGGTTTCAACATACGAATTGATCCGTCATAAAATTGTTTTACTGCAGAAGAGTGCCGTTGAACCGTTAGTAGAGGTCTTGAAAAATGCTTAAAGATAGACCCATTTTAAAGCGACCATTGTTAACTGAAAAATCTACCAAGCTTCAGGATACGTTAAATCAGGTTGCTTTCGAAGTTGACCGCGACGCCAACAAACTGGCAATTCGCAAGGCTGTAGAAGAGCGTTTTGAGGTGAAAGTAACTAAAGTGCGCACTATGCAGTATAGAGGAAAGATAAAGACCATGGGTCGTTTCTCAGGACCTAGAAGTTCCTGGAAAAAGGCTATTGTAACCCTGGCTGAGGGCCAGAAAATCGAATTCTTCGAGAACGTCTGATAATGGCTTTAAAGAAATACAAACCAACCACTCCCAGCCGGAGAACTATGGTCAAGCTGGATCACAGCGATTTGACCAAGAAACCGAAGGAAAAATCCCTCTGTTCACCGCTGAAGAGTACCGGAGGTCGCAACAACAAGGGAAGATTAACGGTTCGTCATCGCGGTGGCGGGCACAAGCGTGCATATCGCAAGATTGATTTCAGGCGTGATAAAGTTGGGATACCAGCAAAAGTCGCTGCTATTGAGTATGATCCCAACCGCACAGCCCGTATCGCATTACTGCATTATATCGACGGCGAGAAGCGCTATATCTTAGCTCCGGGACAACTGCAAATCGGTGACCAGGTTATGTCCGGTCCTGAAGCCGAAATCCGTCCGGGGAATACCTTGCCGTTAAAAGCGATCCCCTTAGGTCTCATGATTCACAATATCGAACTTAAGCGGGGCGTGGGTGGACAGCTCGTGCGCAGCGCTGGTGAAGCGGCGCAGCTTCAGGCTCGTGAGGGTAAATATGCCACAATTCGCATGCCTTCCGGTGAGGTTCGTATGATTCATGTGGAATGCATGGCAACCATCGGGCAGGTCGGCAATGAAGATCACGCCCATGTATCCCTGGGGAAGGCTGGCGTGAAACGCTATTTAGGACGCCGTCCCCGAGTCCGCGGCGTAGCTATGAATCCTGTTGATCACCCTATGGGTGGCGGCGAAGGCAAATCCTCCGGTGGGCGGCATCCCTGTTCTCCGAGAGGTCTTCCTGCAAAAGGCTACCGAACCCGCAAGAAGAGCAAAAAGAGTGATCTTATCGTTAAGTCACGTCATAAGAGATAATTTAAGAAAGAACTTTAAAAGCTTAGTTAAGCTTGAGAGCGAAACATGCCGAGATCGGTTAAGAAAGGTCCCTTTATTGACAGCAAGTTGCTGCAGAAAGTTGAAAAGCTCAATACAAGTGGACATAAAAAGGTGATAAAAACCTGGGCGCGTCGATCCATGATTCCACCGGAATTCGTGGGACATACGCTGGCGGTTCACAACGGAAAGAAATTTTTACCAATTTTTATCACCGAAAATATGGTCGGTCATAAATTGGGTGAGTTTGCTCCGACGAGAACCTATCGCGGCCATAGCGGGAGAAGAGCAGATCGCACTAGCAAGGTGCAACGAGGAGAGACTACCTGATGGAATCCAAGGCAATTTGCCGATATATACGAATTGCACCCCGGAAGATGAAACTGGTTGCGGACATAGTGCGCGGGAAAAAGGTCAATGATGCTTTAAGTCAGTTGCATTTTTTACCTAAAAGGTCTTCTGTGGTGGTTGAAAAAACCATCCGTTCAGCCCTGGCGAACATGATGGATAGAGAAGAAGCCCGCGATATTGACATCGATGATGCGCTCATCAGTGAAATCAGGGTAAATGAAGGTCCCACCTGGAAACGGTTCAGACCCAGGGCAATGGGTCGAGCCAGCAGAATTCGCAAGCGGACCAGTCATCTTTATGTTACTTTAACTGTATAATATCAGGAGCAGATTTGGGTCAGAAAACAAATCCAATAGGTCTCAGGCTTGGCATCAATAAAACCTGGTCCTCCAATTGGTTTGATGAAAAAAACTTCGCAGAGAAATTAGAAGAAGATCTTCTGCTGAGACGCTATATCCAACAACGACTTCAGAATGCAGGAGTAGCGAACGTCATCATCGAAAGGACGCCCAAGCGCATAATTCTCACTGTGAACACTGCCCGTCCGGGTATTGTCATCGGTCAGAAGGGACGCAACGTGGACATTCTGAAGAATGAGTTGAAAACGCTGACAACCAAGGACGTCCAACTGAATGTCGTTGAGATAAAACGACCGGAATTGGAAGCCCAACTGGTTGCCGATAGCATCGCTCGTCAGTTAGAGGGCAGGGTTTCATTCAGGCGGGCTATGAAGAAGGCGCTGATGGCTACACGCCGTATGGGCGCTGAAGGTATCAAGATCACCTGCGCGGGTCGCTTGGGTGGTGCGGAAATGGCACGCCGTGAAGAGTACAAGGAAGGGAGAATCCCCCTGCATACGCTTCGCGCTGACATTGACTACGCCACATCTACCGCCAAAACGACTTACGGCACCATCGGTGTAAAGGTGTGGATCTGCAAAGGCGAGATACTGGGTAAGGGTCAAGCTGGTGATTACTAATAAAAGTTATTAACATAAACTTAAGAATTATCTGTAAATAGAAAATGTTAGCTCCCAAAAGAATCAAACACCGTAAACAGCAACGAGGACGATTAAGGGGATTGGCTTATCGCGGAGCCAAAGTCAGTTTTGGACAATTCGGTCTGAAAGCTTTGGAACCGGGTTGGATAACCAATCGTCAAATCGAAGCGGCACGCGTGGCGGTTACACGGTATATCAAGCGCGGTGGAAAAGTGTGGATTAGGATTTTCCCGGATAAACCTCTAACGGCAAAACCGGCGGAAACTCGAATGGGAAAAGGTAAAGGTTCTCCGGAACACTGGGTCGCAGTCGTTCGTCCCGGGAGGATTCTGTTTGAAGTGGAAGGCGTAACTCCTGACGTTGCCAAGGAAGGGTTACGACTGGCAGCGCACAAGCTACCCATCAGAACGCGCTTTGTAACGCGAGAGGTTTACTGATGAAAATGGACGATATCAGGCAGCTTTCAAGTGAAGAGGTTACCCAGCGCCTGGAAGATGCCCGCGAAGAACTGCTAAATCTACGTTTTCAGTTGGCTACACATCAGTTGGACAATCAACTGAGAGTCCGCATGGCGAGACGTGACGTAGCCAGATTAACCACAGTTGTACACGAATATGAGTTGGGTATTCGTAAAGAGTCCGGAAAAACGGGCGAGTAAAATATGGATCAGGAAATAAGAAAACCACGTAAGGTAAAAATCGGTACTGTCGTCAGTGATAAAATGGATAAAACCATCACCGTAACAGTAGAGAGACGAGTGCCGCACCCGCTTTACAAGAAGTATTTCAAGCGGTCAAACAGGTTCTTTGCGCACGATCCTGAGAACGCTGCCGGGCAGGGCGATACGGTGCGTATCATGGAATGTCGTCCGCTGTCCCGCCACAAGAGCTGGCGGTTAGTCGAAGTTATTGAGAAAGCCAAATAGAACAGGTATTAACCTGATTTTTGGCACAATACATATAGATATTTAAAGCTATAAATTATCCCGTTTTGCGGGATTGGGAATACTAATGATACAGGAACAAACCCGTCTGACAGTTGCTGATAATACGGGTGCAAAAAAAGTCATGTGTTTCCGGATTTTGGGAGGCACACATCGTCGCTATGCTTCCATCGGCGACATAATAGTCGCTTCGGTGAAATCGGCTATCCCTAACTCACTTGTGAAAAAAGGTGAAGTCGTCAAAGGCGTAATCGTTCGAACAAAAAAGGAAGTACGCCGCCCGGATGGCAGTTACATTCGCTTTGACGATAATGCCATTGTATTGCTTGACGACAAGCAAGAACCACGTGGAACCCGTATCTTCGGACCGGTTGCCCGTGAATTACGCGAAAAGCAGTTTATGAAAATTGTATCACTGGCGCCGGAGGTCTTGTAATGCGGCGCATCGACAGGAAATATCATGCAAGTTAGAAGAGACGATACAGTATTGATTTTATCCGGCAATGATAGGGGCAAAAGAGGAAGAGTACTGAAAGTTTTCCCCGAAAAAGATCGGATCATTGTTGAAGGTGTCAGCTTTATTAAACGACATACGCGTCCATCGGCGCAAAATCAGTCCGGTGGGATTGTCGAAAAGGAAGCGCCCATTCATGCTTCGAATGTAATGGTTATCTGTTCCAAGTGTGGTGAACCAACGCGTGTAAAACGTAGAGAACTTAAAGAAGAAGGTCGCAGACATTATACCAGAGCCTGCGTAAAGTGTGGCGAGGTATTTTAGTAAAATTAAATCTTACCGATGATTAATCCAGAAGACGAAAAAGAAGAGAAGACCACACCGACTCCGGAAAGTGAACCAGAGAAGTCGGAAAAACCGGTAAAGAAGAAGGCTGCTGAAAAGCAAGAGAAAAAGGAGCAGAAATCTAAAGCTAAGGATGTGAAGAAGCCTAAGCCTAAGGAGAAAGCTTCAAAACCTTCTGAAAAAGGCAAAAAGCAGACAAAAGCAAAGAAGGATGCTAAGCCTTCAACAGATAAAAAGAGCGACAAAGCGCCTGCTAAAGATGACACAAAAAAAGCGCCGGTTCCGCGTATGCTGCTTCAGTATAAAAAAGCAATCATCGCTGAGCTGACCAAGCGCTTTAAATACACCAATGTGATGATGGTGCCGCGTTTGCAGAAAATTGTTATCAACGTCGGCATTGGTGAAGCAGCCACGAACTCAAAACTGCTGGATACCGTCATGAGCGAGTTGGCTTTAATCGCTGGTCAACAGCCTGCTATCACCAGGGCGCGGAAATCAATCTCCAATTTTAAACTTCGTCAGGGTATGGCGATCGGATGCCGTGTCACCCTCAGAGGTAATCACATGTGGGAATTTTTTGATCGCCTCCTGAACGTAGCTATACCTCGAATTCGAGATTTCAGGGGGTTGCCTGATCGTTCCTTCGACGGTCGTGGCAGTTACACCATGGGAATTAAGGAACAGATCATTTTCCCTGAAATAGATATGGATAAAATCGACCGTGTGCACGGTCTGAACATCACTTTTGTGACTTCTGCAAAGACTGATGAAGAAGCGCATGCTCTATTAACAGAGATGGGAATGCCCTTCCGTCGTCGAGCAACTCAGAATAAGGAACAAGCGGCATAAAGGAAAGCGTTAATGGCAAAGAAATCAATGGTCGCCAAGGCCAAAAAAAAGCCCAAGTATCGAGTGCGACAGGTGCGCAGATGCAGTCGTTGCGGGCGTCCCAGGGCTTACATGAGGAAGTTCGCTCTGTGCCGTATCTGCTTCCGCGAATTGGCTCTGCAGGGATTGATTCCCGGTGTGGTTAAGGCGAGTTGGTAATATTCATTCATTACGGAAAATCCCATGACAATGACTGATCCCATAGCGGATTATTTAACTAGGATAAGAAACGCATTGCACGCTCGAAAGAGCCTGGTGGATATACCTGCCTCAAAAGTAAAAAAAGAGATCACCAGGATCCTCAAGCGTCAGCGTTTTATCGAGGATTATATAATAATTGATGATGGCAAATCGGGTCTGATTCGCATTTTGCTCAAATATACGCCTCAGGGCAAGAGCGTTATCGAGGGATTAAAGCGCATCAGCCGCCCCGGACTTCGAAATTATGTTGGCAAGGGAGAAATCCCCAGGGTACAGAACAATATCGGGCTGGCTATTATCACAACATCTAAGGGCATAATTACCGGTACGCGCGCCAAAAAACTGGGCGTGGGCGGTGAAGTGCTCTGTTATATCTGGTAGGTGAAAAAGTGTCAAGAGTTGGGAAACAACCCATACCAATACCGTCAGGAGTTACGGTAGATTTAAAGAAAAATAATATATCCGTTAAAGGTCCCAAGGGTAACCTTGATAGAGAACTCCATCCTGAAATTTCGGTAGAATTGATAGAGGACGTTATACAGGTAAACAGATCCTCTGATTCACGCCGCCATAGAGCTCTGCATGGTTTATCCAGGGCTTTAATCGCCAATATGGTTGCCGGTGTTACCGAAGGATTCCGGAAATCTCTGGAGATCGTGGGCGTGGGCTACAAAGTTGAGCTTAAGGGTAGTTCACTACTGTTCACACTGGGATTCTCACATCCGGTTTTGTTACATGCCCCTCAGGGTATAACGCTTGAAGTAGAGAAACCAACTCTGTTTCACGTCTCCGGCATCGATCGTGAATTAGTGGGGCAGGTCGCTGCCACCGCACGTTCCTTAAAACCGCCGGATCCTTATAAAGGTAAAGGCGTGAGATATGTGAATGAATACGTACGCCGCAAGGCAGGTAAGACATCGAAATAATTGCTATGAAAGCTAAAACAAACAATAAAGAAGCTGCGCGCTTCAGACGGAAAAAACACATTCGCAAGGTCGTTTCCGGGACGAAGGAAAGACCCCGGTTAGTGGTTTTCCGCAGCGCGAAACAGGTATATGCGCAACTCGTGAACGATCAGGATGGACGTGTAATCACTGGTATCTCCAGTCTGACCGCAAGCGTAAAAAAAGATATTAAAAAGGACATTAACAGAACTGCTGCAAGTCGCATCGTCGGTAAAGCAATCGCTGCAACCGCGCAGGAAAAGGGAATAACCAGGGTTGTATTCGACCGTAATGGTTATCTTTATCACGGTCGAGTCAAAGCCGTTGCCGAAGGCGCCCGTGAAGGTGGTCTTGAGTTTTAGGAGCATTTAATGGAAAGAGATAGAGGCAGACGAGGGGGAAGAAGAAAGAAGGACGACCAATCCCAGGGTGACTTTTCCATGATCGAAAGGGTCGTTCATGTCAATCGTGTGGCTAAAGTGGTCAAAGGCGGTCGTAATTTCTCCTTCAATGCCATCGTTGTAGTGGGTGACGGTATGGGACAGGTCGGTTTTGGTTTAGGTAAAGCCAACGAAGTGGCCGATGCCATCAATAAAGGCACCGAAATTGCCAAACGAAGTCTGAAGGGGATACCCAGATCAGGATTCACCATAACCCACTCGGTAATAGGGCGTTTCGGCGCTGCCAAAGTACTTCTTAAGCCCGCTTCTCCCGGTACAGGAGTAATCGCTGGCGGTGCTGTTCGTGCTGTAATGGAATGCCTGGGTGTAAAAGACATCCTCACCAAATGCCTGGGAACACATAATCCTCATAACGTCGTCAAAGCCACTATGGCTGGTTTAGAATCCTGCCGGGATCTTCGTATGACTGCGCAACAGCGTGGTACTTCTGTCAGGGCAATTCTGGAACTGGGTGAATAATGAACAAATTGAAAATAACATATATTCGCAGTATCATCGGTCGTCCTGAGAAACATCGCCGCATTATTCAGGCATTAGGCTTGCGTAAACTGAATCAAACGGTCGAACATCAGGACAATCCGGCTATCCGCGGCATGGTTAACAAGGTAAAACATTTAGTTCGTACAGAGGAGATCCTCGATGGCTGAAGAGGCTAAAGAAACCCTGGATCTAAGAAATATAGGTCCTGCACCAGGTGCTATCCGACGGCGCAGGAGAATGGGAAGAGGCACCAGCGCTGGACAGGGAAGAACCTGTGGCAAGGGACATAAAGGACAGAAATCCCGCGCCGGCTACAAAGTTCGGGCTTACTTTGAAGGCGGGCAGATGCCCATTCAACGCCGCCTGCCCAAGAGGGGTTTTAGTAATTATCCATTCCGCAGAATCTTCCAGGTGGTCAACCTGAAAAGAGTTTCTGACGTCTTCGGTTCAGGAGGCGAAGTCACTCCGGAAATGCTGCTTAAATCAGGCTTGATAAAGAAATCGCGGATACCGGTTAAGCTTTTAGGTGACGGTGAGGTTTCCGTGCCTTTTAAGATATATGTCCATGCTGCTTCCCAGTCCGCCGTGGAGAAAATCAAAGTTGCCGGCGGTGAGGTTCACCTCTTATGATGAAAAGCTTCCAATCGGTCTTTCGCATCCCTGAACTGAGGAAACGTATCCTCTTCACACTGGGGATATTCATTGTTTACCGCATCGGTAGTCACGTGCCTTCGCCAGGTGTTAACGCTGAGGCATTGGGTGAGTTCTTTAAAATGCAGCAGAACACTCTCTTCGGTCTATACGATATGTTCTCCGGAGGAGCGTTTGGAAAAGCCACGGTTTTTGCTCTGGGCATCATGCCCTATATCTCTGCTTCCATCATTATCCAATTGATGGGAACCGTCGTCCCCTATTTTCAGAAGCTACAAAAAATGGGCGAAGAGGGCAGGAAGAAAATCACGCAGCTCACCAGGTACGGCACTGTTGGCATCTCAGTTCTTCAATCTTTAGGAGTATCGGTTTTTTTAGAATCAATAGTTACGCCTTCCGGTATCCTGGCTGTGCCGCATCCGGGCATGGGTTTCCGCCTTCTTATCATGCTGACCCTGACTACCGGTGTTGTGTTTATCATGTGGCTGGGTGAACAGATCAGTGAAAGGGGGATAGGAAACGGAATATCGCTTCTGATATTTATTGGAATCATCGACCGATTGCCATTCGCTTTGATGGATGAAATACGCCAGTTTATATCCGGCAATCGCGCTCTGCTGATGGAACTGTTCATGATTGCCCTGTTCGTGGCGGTAACTGCATCGGTGGTATTATTGACACAGGGAACCAGGAAGATAGCTGTCCAATATGCTAAGAAAGTTGTGGGTAGAAAAGTGTACGGCGGGCAGCGAACGCATATTCCATTGCGCGTTAACACAGCAGGTGTAATGCCCATTATCTTTGCTCAGTCAATTATGTTCGTGCCTTCGACTGTTGCCACTTTCCTGCCCGAATCCGGATTCAAAGACTGGCTGAATATGTCCTTCAACATTGAATCCTACTTCTACATGCTTTTCTACGGCACGCTGATTGTTTTCTTCACTTATTTCTATACGGCGGTTGCTTTTAACCCCGTGGATGTAGCGGATAATATGAAGAAGTACGGCGGGTTTATTCCGGGTATTCGTCCGGGGAAAGCAACGTCGGATTACATGGACAACATTTTAACAAGGATTACTCTACCGGGATCGATATACTTAGGGTTTATAGCTATCTTGCCCAGTATAATCACCAGGTATTCAAACGTCAACTACAATTATGCCTCGTTCTTCGGAGGTACTTCCCTTCTGATCGTTGTGGGAGTAGCCTTAGATACGCTGCAGCAGATAGAATCTCATCTTCTCACGCGGCATTACGATGGCTTTATGAAGTCCGGTAAGTTTAGAGGCCGGCGCAGAATGTAGGTTTAAGCAATGAACGTCATCTTGTTGGGTGCTCCCGGATCGGGTAAAGGCACACAGGCAAAGCAATTGGTCACTAAGTACGGTTTCCCACAGATATCAACTGGCGATATCCTTCGCAAAGCTGTCACCGATGGTACGCCGATAGGTAAAGAAGCTCAAAAGTTTATGAAAGCCGGAGAGCTGGTTCCTGATGACGTCATTCTTGGCGTTATCGAAGAGAGGTTGAAAGAGGATGACTGCAAAGTCGGAGCTATCTTCGACGGATTCCCACGCACGCTTCAGCAGGCGTACGGGCTTGAATCTCTGCTGAAACGGATCGGATCAGCGTTAGACCTGTGTGTTAGTCTAGAAGTTCCCGACGATAAGGTTGTCACCCGCCTCAGTGCGCGCAGGGGTTGTTCGGAGTGTGGACAGGATTACAACATGATCTCAAATCCTCCGCCGGCTGATGGTCGTTGTGTTAAATGTAGCGGTGAGATCATCCAGCGAACGGATGACCAGGAAGATACCATCCGTAACCGCCTGGCAGTGTACAGGCGCCAGACAAAACCTCTGCAGGATTACTATTCCGGTCGCGGTCTTTTAAGTATCGTCGATGCGGATGGGTCACCGGAAGATATTTTTACAAAGGTCTGCAGTGTTTTAGATGATCACGATAAAGAGTAAACGTGATATTGAAGAAATCGGAAAAGCCTGCGAAGTTTTAGCTGAGGTTTTCCGGGAAGTTGCCCCGCTGATGGTTCCCGGCGCTCGTGCCAGGGATATTGACAAATTTATTGAAGAGAGTATCAGGCGCCGCGAAGGCAGGCCTGCTTTCAAGGGCTATACCGGCGCTGATGGAATCCCGTTTCCTGCCAGTTGCTGTATTTCCATAGACGCTGAAGTCGTGCATGGAATACCGGGAAAGCGGGTTTTCAAAGAGGGTCAGATAGTCGGTCTCGATGTTGGTGTTGAACTTAACGGTTATTATGGTGATGCAGCTCGAACGTTCCTGATAGGTGAAGTAAAACAGGACATACAGCGTCTCATTGGCATAACTCGTGAAGCTTTATATCACGGGATTGATAAAGCGAGAAAGAACAACAGGCTTTTTGATATATCCCACGCAGTGCAAACCTGGTCCGAAAAACATGGTTTTTCAGTTGTCCGGGAGCTGAGTGGTCATGGCATCGGCAAGTCTCTACATGAAGAACCGCAAATTCCCAATTACGGTTCGCCGGGTCGTGGCCCGCATCTTCATCCCGGAATGGTTCTTGCGATAGAACCGATGATCAATTTCGGTGAGAAGGAAATTATCACTGCAGATGATGGTTGGACTGTAATTACCTCAGATGGTAAACCGTCAGCGCACTGGGAAGAAACTATTGTAATTACCGAAGGTGATCCGCTGATTTTAACCAACGGCGATTGGGAAAATTAAATTGACAAAAATGCTGTCAACTCAACTGTTCACTAAATTGAAAAATAACTTGAGGGATCTGTGGCGAAGGAAGAGGCAATAAAGATTGACGGTTCAATTTTAGAAACCCTCCCCAATGCTACTTTCAGGGTGGAACTTGAGAATGGACATAAGGTCTTAGCGCACATTTCCGGCAAAATGCGCATGCATTTTATCAAGATTCTACCAGGAGACAAAGTGACGGTTGAACTTTCTCCATACGATCTTAATCGTGGCCGGATCATCTATCGTTATAAGTAAAAGAAAGAGAGGCGGTGGTGAAAGTCCGCTCATCAGTAAAAAAAATGTGTGATAACTGCAAGATTATACGCCGACATGGCAAGGTGCGCGTGATCTGCAGGAATCCCAAACACAAGCAGCGTCAGGGGTAATCCCCACAGGGAGGTTTTGTGGCACGAATTGCAGGTGTTGACCTGCCCAAAGATAAGCGAATTGAGGTCGCTTTAACCTATGTTTACGGTATAGGACCGACCTTAGCTAAACAGATAATCGAGAAAACCAATATTGATCCTGATATACGGGTAAACGCCTTAAGCGATACGCAGGTGCACAGCATAAACAGTCTCATCGCCGATGAGTACAAGGTGGAAGGACCGTTGCGCACTGAAGTTATGATGAACGTCAAGCGCTTGATGGATATCGGCTGTTACCGTGGTCTCAGACACCGAAGGGGACTGCCGGTGCGTGGACAAAATACCAAAAATAACGCTCGTACGCGCAAAGGTAAAAAGCGAGCAGCCCAAATCCGTAGGAAGTAACCTGGAGTCTAATTTTGGCCAAGCCTAAGAGAAAGCAGAAAAAGGAAAAAGTGGACGCCAGTGGCGTTGCCCATATTAAAGCGTCCTTTAACAATACTCTGATTACGCTCACCGACATATACGGTAATGTGGTTTCAGCATCATCGGCGGGTAAGATGGGCTTTAAGGGATCACGCAAGAACACGCCGTTTGCCGCACAGCAAGCTGCTTCATCCGCTGCGAAGACTGCCCTGGATCTGGGCATGAGGCGGGTTGATGTACGCGTGAAGGGTCCCGGTTCCGGACGCGACAGTGCTATACGATCATTGCAAGCTGCAGGTCTGCAGATATCATCGATTAGAGACGTAACGCCAATACCGCATAATGGATGCCGCCCGAAAAAGAAGAGGCGTGTGTAACTTAAGGAGCAATATCTAAATGGCAAGATATACAGGTCCAGTTTGTAAACTATGCCGCCGTGAAGGCGATAAGCTTTTCTTGAAGGGTGAACGATGTGCATCCAGTAAGTGTGCATTCGAACGGAGAGAAACTCCACCCGGACAGCATGGACGCAATCGCCGCTTCAAACGTTCTGAATATGGCGTCCAACTTCGTGAAAAACAGAAAATCAAGAGAATATATGGTCTGCAGGAAAAACAGTTCAGAAATTTCTATGAGCGGGCTGTGAGACAGAAGGGGATTACCGGACAGCAGCTTCTGATGCTTCTGGAAAGTCGCCTTGACAACATCATATATAGGATGGGGCTGGCGCCCTCCCGATTGGCTGCGCGTATGCTTGTCAGGCATCGCCACGTGGAAGTGAATGACCGTATTGTGGACATCCCTTCTTACATTTTAGCGCCTGGCGATAAGATCAGGATCAGGGAGAAATCGCGCAAAATGGGATCTGTTCACGATGCTATGAAACGGGTGAAGGAAGGGAAACTAGTTCCTTACGTGCAACTTGATAAAGCGCTCATGGAAGGCGTCTTCGTCAATTTCCCAACCCGTGAAGCAATTCCTATTCGTGCCCAGGAACAGATGGTTGTAGAACTTTATTCCAAGTAAACTAATGGAGGCTTAGATAAATGAACGGCTCCAGTTTCCAGATGCCTGAAGCGGTGGAATTGGATGAAGCAACATATTCAGCCACGTTCGGTCGTTTTATAGTGCAGCCTTTGGAGAGAGGTTACGGAGTTACAGTTGGTAATGCTATGCGACGGGTTCTACTTGAATCTCTGACCGGTGCTGCTATCGTATCTCTCAAAATTAATGGCGTTCTGCACGAGTTTACCACCATACCAGGTGTTGTGGAAGACGTTTCGGATATTGTGCTTAATCTCAAAGCAATCCGCATTAAGATAATGAACCGCAAACCTGATAAGGTCATCCTTGACCTTAAAGGACCGACCGTTTTTACCGCTGCGGACGTCCAGAAGGGCAATACCGATTTTGAGATTTTAAATCCTGATCAGCACATTGCCACGCTGGAAGATGATGCTGATTTCAATATGGAACTCATTATCCGCAGGGGACGTGGGTATATCCCAGCTGATGAGAATAGAGTGCCGGATCAACCGATCGGAACGATTCCAGTGGATGCCATCTATTCACCGATTAGGAATGTAACCTACTCCGTTGAAAATACGCGCATCGGGCAGAGAACCGATTACGAAAAATTGATCTTCGACATCACCACTGACGGATCCATCACTCCGGATGACGCGCTCTCCATAGCTGGAAGAATCTTAAAAGAGCATATCCAACTCTTCATCAATTTCGATATTAAGGCGAAGGACGATGAAGCTGATCAAGAGATCGATGAGGAAGCGTTAAGAATCCGCAAACTGCTGAAGAAATCCGTAGATGAGCTGGAGCTGTCAGTTCGCAGCGCCAACTGTCTGAAAGAGGCAAAGATTCGCACCATTTCCGATCTGGTCGAGAAGGATGAAGCGGAGATGCTGAAGTTCAAGAATTTCGGCAGGAAATCCCTAACGGAACTGACCGAAATTCTAAAAGAGCATGGTCTGGAATTTGGCATGGACATCGAACGGTATTTGGGACCTGAATCTAAACGTCGCTAACTAAGTCCAATTTTATCACGGTAAAATATACGCTGATAGAGAACTGCAATGAAACACCGCGTAGCAAAAGTTCACCTGAACCGCACGGCAAGCCACCGCAAGGCGCTGTTAGCCAACATGGCCTGCTGTCTGATAAAAGAGAAACAGATAAAAACAACAGTTGCCAAAGCCAGGGCTGTTCGTCCCTTTATCGAGCGGATGATCACTTTCGCTCGCAAAGGCGATTTATCCAGCCGCAGGCACGTCCTGAAGCATCTGCGCTACAAGCCTGCCGTGAAGGTTCTGTTCGATGAGATCGGTCCTTTCTACGCTGAACGGAACGGTGGATACACCCGCATCCTGAAACTGGGACAACGTCGCGGAGATGCGGCTCCCCTGGCAATTCTGGAATTGGTGGACAAAGAAGCGCTTAGCGGTGATAAGACCAAGGATAAGAAGGCTTCTGCCAAGAAAGCAACCAAGAAGGTAAAGCAGGAAAAAGAGGATAAAAAGGTAGAAACCGATACTGAAGAGTCTTAAACTTAGCTGTCCACTTCCTTTGATAAGCAACTCTCTGGAGTTGCTTTTTCTCTTTTTCTTATAGTTAAAAGGTAGTGACGTTACGGATTCCCTGCTTTTAAGCCCCGTAGGGGCGTGACAATAATAGCCGTAGGCGTAGCCTACGGTACAAAAATACACCAGGCATATAAGACCCTGAAAGGGTCAAACAAAGTAGGACGAAGAATTCGACCCCTTCAGGGTCGCCAATATCGTTATAATCAAACAAACCCGCAGGTTTCACCTGCGGCTACTATAGTGTATCCCCTTCGGGGATTAAATGATAATCGGGGTCACCTGCCTTTAGTGGCCCACGACCCCGACAAAATACACGTCACTGACGATCACAATAATGAACCGTACCCGCAACTTTAGTATTATCGCCCACATAGATCACGGCAAGTCAACCCTTGCCGATCGACTGCTGGAACTAACCGGGGTCGTTTCAGGGAAGAGATTGCATGAACAGATCCTCGATGACATGGATTTGGAGCAGGAACGCGGAATAACCATCAAGGCGCATGCGGTTACCATGAATTATAGGGATGAGGAGTTAGGTGACTTTACTTTGAACCTCATTGACACTCCCGGGCATGTGGATTTTACCTATGAAGTGAGTCGCAGTCTGGCATCCTGTGAAGGCGCATTGCTCATTATTGATGCCACCCAGGGTATAGAAGCACAAACCTTATCCAACCTCTATTTAGCCATAGAACACGACCTGCAGATAATTCCGATAATCAATAAAATTGACCTTCCTTCAGCGCAAATTGAGGAGACTACTGAAAACGTCGTAGATCTCTTGGGATGCGAACCGGATGAAATATTAGAGATTAGCGCTAAGTTTGGTCAGGGAGTGCCGGATGTACTGAAAGCAATAGTTCGAAGAGTTCCCGCGCCAAAGGGTAATCCAGATGCTCCTCTGCGGGCTTTGATCTTCGACTCTATCTTCGATACCTATCGTGGTGCTATACCCTACGTGCGCATCTTTGACGGGAAGGCTACCAAAGGAATGCCTATCAAATTCATGAGTAACGACAAGCGGTACGAAGTCGAGGAATTAGGCATTCTGACTCTGAAGAGGCAATCTTGTAAGGAGCTTCTACCGGGAGACGTTGGCTATATAATTCCCGGCTGCAAAATGATCCGCCAGACCAGAGTGGGGGACACCATAACTTCCCAAAAGAACTCTGCGAAGGAAGCTCTGTCGGGATTCAAAGTCATCAAACCGATGGTCTTCGCTGGTCTTTATCCGACAAATAGCGAAGATTATCCAGACCTGCGGGATTCGTTGGAAAAATTAGCGTTAAACGATGCGGCTTTCACCTGGGAACCGGAAACTTCTATCGCTCTGGGTTTCGGTTTCCGTAGCGGATTTTTGGGTATGCTGCACATGGAAGTCGTGCAGGAACGCCTTGAAAGAGAACATAACTTAGACTTAATCACCACTTTGCCAAGTGTAGAATATAAGGTAACTTTAGAAGACGGCGAAGTCAAAATGATTGACAATCCCGCTAAAATGCCCCCTATCAGCAAGCAGGTGGTCGTTGAAGAGCCATTTATTAAAGCAGAGATCATCACGCCAACTGATTATATAGGTCCGATCATGAAATTGGGGTTGGATCGCCGTGGTGTCTATAAGAATACCGAATATCTGGAAGGACAGCGCGTTAACCTGCAGTTCGATTTCCCCTTAGCGGAAGTCATCTATGACTTTTACGACCGCTTGAAGTCAATTTCGCGCGGGTATGCCTCCCTGGACTATGATTTTGTCGGTTTCCGCTCCTCGAAGATGGCGCGCTTAGATATAATTTTAAACAGCGAAATAGTGGACGCTCTTTCATTGATTGTCCACCAGGACAAGGCTTTTGCATGGGGTCAGCGCATTACAGCCAAGCTGAAAAAAGTTATCCCCCGGCAACTCTTCCAGGTGGCAATTCAAGCGGCAGTTGGCTCTAAAGTGATTGCCCGCACCAATGTCAAAGCGCTGCGCAAGAATGTCCTGGCTAAATGCTACGGTGGAGATATCACCAGAAAGAGGAAACTCCTGGAGAAACAACGAGCAGGAAAACGCCGTATGAAGCAGATAGGTTCTGTGGAAATCCCCCAGGAAGCTTTCCTTGCATTACTGCAGGTTGACGATGACGATTAGGACTTCTTGTAAACGGTTCATCGGCACACCAACTGAAGAAGTCGGGAACCCGTTAAATGAATACAAGGTTGAATATGCTAAAGGGCAGGTTTTACTAAATATCTATGGCTTATGTGGACTATAATCGTTAAAGGATGGAAAGCTTATTGGGGATGGCTTAAGAAACGCCGCGATAAAAGGATAGCTCGCCGACGCGCTAAAGGTGCAGTCAGAGATACACTTGAATTCATCGTAACGCTGACAATCATGGTCTTCTTCATTCGCACAACCGTGGTTGAAGCTTACCGCATCCCTTCCAGTTCCATGGAAGACACGCTCTTAATCGGCGATTTCCTGATGGTGAACAAGTTCCTCTACGGCATCCGCACGCCGGATTGGATCGGAGTACCTTTCACCGGTCTGGGATTTGACGTCCCGCACACGAGACTTCCCGGAATCAGGGAACCTAAGCGTGGTGATATCATCGTTTTCAAGTATCCCAAAGATCCATCACAGAATTACATCAAGCGCTGTGTAGGATTGCCCGGCGATACCATTGAGATCAGGAACAAGATACTATTCGTCAATGGTAAGACGTCCAAAGATCCGGAAGAAGCAAAATATACCGACTGGCGTTTAATCCCGCAGGATATGAAACAGAGGGAGATCGTGCCATACGGAGCCGGAAACAGGGACAATTACGGCCCCATAATTGTTCCGGATGAACACTACTTCATGATGGGCGACAACCGGGATAATTCCTCAGACAGCCGCTACTGGGGTTTCCTGTCCCACGATTTGATACTGGGGAAGGCTCTAATCATATACTTCTCGTGGGACAAGTTCATCCCCTTCTATAGATTTTACGATTCCATCAGATGGAAGAGAATCGCTTCGCTGATCGAGTAATCCACAAATATCGCTATAAACTTGTCATTCTGAGCCTCAATTTATTGGGGCGAAGAATCTCTCATCCCGTAGTCGGGGTTGCCCCTGATCCCGACAAGATTTGCAGGGTGCCCCGATCCCTTTAGGGTCGGGTTTTTCCTGAATAACTGGAGAAACCTGGCTCTAAAGAAGCCAGGCCACCCGACCCCTACTCCCTTATAATGCGAAAGACTGGTCTTTCAAGAAACGCAATAAAGAAGTACACTAAGCAAAATAATTCTTGACTTTGCTGTTTTTGTCTATTATCATTACGCTGGCATAACAGAATACCATTATACCAGCATACTCTCATAACATTATAATAACCCACAAATAAAGGAGATTAACTATGGGCACAGAAAAGAGTTCTAAAAAAAAGGGGTTTGTTTTCAAACCCTTCGTTCAGGGACCAGACTCCGTCATTCATCCACAAGACGATCAGAAAACGTCTCCCTGGCCAGAACGTTGGGGTCGGCGTTGTGGCAATCCCCTTTACGAAAAAAAGCCTGTAAAGGCTAATGAAGAGTAGTCTTGTAGATGCAAGGTCTCTGCTTCTTTCATAACCCTTATTAAGGAACAAATGACAAGCTTTACTGAACAACAACTCGTTACTACTCCTAGAATAGCATCTGACGTTCGCATCCGTTCCGAGTCATTCGGCGGCCTTGTGTTCAAAGGTTCAGAGATGGGGGTTTATGAGATCAACGACCTTACAAGATTACTCTTGGATTTTATTGACGGCGATACGAAAATGAGATCATTGATTCATCGTTGTTTATTGGAGCTTTCGTGTGACCGTGCGGAAATTGAACAAGTCCTCCAAAATATGATCAAGGCGGGAGTTTTGATATTTTGATTCCGCTCTCTGCACCGATAGATGTCTCAATTGAGTTGACAGCACGATGCAATTTGCATTGTTTACACTGTTTTCAGCCTGATGATCGTAAGTACCCGGCGTTGACTACTAACGAAATCCTTGATATCGGACACCAGATGGCAGAAATGGGTGTATTTGCCGTTTTTCTCAGTGGCGGTGAACCACTTCTCAATCCCGACTGGTCGATTATTGGATCAGTTTTTGTTTCACTAGGCTTGACAGTTGGACTGAGCACGAATGGCACCTTAATCACCCTGGAAACTGCACTTAAGATCAAAGAACTTGGTTTGTATAAGGCACTTCAGGTAAGCATTGAAGGATCGACACCTAGAATACACGATGCGATTAGGGGTGAGGGATCGTTTGAGAAAACTGTTCGAGGATTGGACCATCTCGCTGAGGTTGGAATCTATCCAAACATCGCGGTGACTGTTATGAAACCGAACATCCATGATGTACCCAACATCATAGATTTCGCCTTAAGGCGAAATCTGAATCATGTTCACGTGATGTCTTTGATGCCTGCAGGGCGAGCAAAAAAGCATTTTCAAAAACTCGATCCTTCTTTAGAAGATTGGATTTCGATGGAGGAAGTACTACAAAATAAGGCCCATTATCTTAAAGGTAAAATTAGTGTTGACTGGGGCAACCGAAGATATCTCCCGCGTGATCATGGCTTTTCTGAAGATCAATACACAGAAGTCGATAGGGCATTCACTGGTTGTCCGGCGGGTAAATCAAAGGCTGTCATTGACTTTGGTGGATTTTTGTATGGATGCGACCTGCTTAAGTACGAGAATATATGCGCAGGGAATATACGACAAACACCAATTGCTAAGATTTGGAACAGTTCTAGTGCGTTCTCCGACTGGCGTAGTCGTACTCCTGAATCAATTATAGGTAAGTGTAAATACTGCAAGTGGTTGTTTGCATGTGTTGGCGGATGTCCTGCCTTGTCTATAGCAGATGGATTTACTATGCACCACTCTGATCCCTCCTGTCCAGGCCCTGTGAATAAAGAATAAAGCACTTAAATATAGTTGTTATTTTTATTTATTACCATTACGCTGGCATAACAGAATACCATTATACCAGCATAATAGCATACTGGTATACGATCAATCAAAATGTTATAATATCGTCCACTTTATTATTAGCAAACTACTACTAATCATAAAAATAATCAGTCCGATTAGGAGGTCAGCGGAAATGGCGTGTTCAGTATGCAATAGTAAAGCTGGATACCAGGCGGGGTTTGCGGGCAGGGGCTCACCAATGCCCTGCTCCTTCTGCGGTGCTAGCGGTAAGCAGATCCGCGAAACTAAGGATGGAAAAGTAATAGTGATTGAGTGTGCGCACTGTGAAGGTAAAGGAACCTGCCGGAACTAGCGGGGTGCCCCGATCCCTTTAGGATCGGGTTTTACCTAAATAATAGGAGAAACCTGGCTCTAAAGAAGCCAGGCCACCCGGGCGAGGAAGAGTGGAGGAGTGTGAGGGGGGCAAATAAAAATGGTCAGAACCACAGATGAACACGGATCACACTGATGTTGCGGATAGATCCGTGCAATCCGAGATATCCGCGAATATCCGTGGTTCAGACAAAAAAATGCCCGGGAATGGATTTCCCGGGGAATAGAGAAGCATGCTTCAATTTCAATAAACCAGACCTGGAGCATCCCACACATCTCTCAAATAAATGATCAAGGAACACCAATAGAACACGAACCATCCTTGCGCAGCCAAACACCAATAGTCATGTTCTGGATAGTGTTTCCCCGCATTGTAACTCCACCTACTTGGATGGAATTTCCCTTTACATCGAACAACTCAGGTTTTGGAGCATCAGAACATTTAACCAGATGTCCTTCAGGTGCATACAATTCCGCATCCGCCTTGAAATTCGTACCTATGCTGTGCGTTAGCACAAAGATTTCTCTGTTATCAAGGCTAGCAATAAACTTTCCTTGAAGGTTTCTAATTTCGATATTAGCGTTTTTTCCTTCCTCAGTTGGATAAACTCTGTTTCCCTTAATCTTGGCAAGATAGGTTCCATCAGAATGATAGACAGGAATCTGTGTTGTAAAACTAATATTTTGTTTTCTTATAACTTCTACCATTTCTATAAGCGGTGTATCCTCATACTTAAGCACTATTGGAACATTAATAAAGGTATTTGTTGCTAAAGTAATTCTTGGCGGTGATTGTATAATGAGTTCCATGATTTCACTCCTTGATAAACAGATTCACTTACTTTTATACAAGTTATCCCTACTTCGTGTGATTTAGTCTCCATGCCCCTAGTATAGCTTCTTTCCTACCAAATTCCAACTCTTATATCCACTTTTTACTTTTAGATCACCGTTTAAAACACCCCCCTAATCCACCCGATCCGGATCATTCCAGAAGAAGCGCGTAACACCGCTGGCGGTTCCTATAAGCAGGTAATCCCCGTCAGGGTAGATTTCGTACACGCGGTTGTCCAGCAGGCCGTCAAGATAAGTGTATTGATGCCAGTAATTACGGGATCGGTCGAACTTCCAAAGACCGCTGTTGGTTCCCACCCAGGCTAAATTACCCTTGGCGTACACAGCGTAAATCTCCGCTCCATGCATATGAGCATACGAAGGATACCCCGTCTGTTTCAGGCTGCGTTTGTTAATGACCTCAACGCCTGACATCCTTCCCACCCAGATCTCCGAATTAGTGGAGTGGATTGAATAAACCGGTCCGCCCACGCCGCCACTTAAGCCTAAGTAGCCGCCTTTTCCGGTTTCTCTATCCAAGCGGTACAAACCCATATTTCCTCCGCACCAGATAGCCTGTTTATCGACCGCTATGTCGTAAAATATCTGGTGTCCTAACGCCGGTTGCTGCATACGTACGATGGGACCTTTAGGCAGAAAAACCTTGCAAACGCCGTCTTCAGTTCCTACCCAGGCGGTATCTTTGTCCACTGCCACGCACACCGTCCGGTTCGACCACAAGCCATCATGGACGTTCCAGGTATCGCAATTGCCATTCTTCAGGTTTATCTTCGTCAAACCGTTATCCGTTGCCGCCAAGGCATATTTTCCAGCAACGGCAATATCGTTGATCCAGGCGCTCTCCAGACTGGTGGTGTAGGCAGGTTCCAGGTGATCCCAGATATTGGCTCTCCGCTTCCAGAAAGTGATCCCTCCGTTGCGGTTTTGACCGGCGGAAATAGTCCAGCCCTTACCTCTGGCGATTGCTTGGACGTTAGTACCGAAGAATCCCATCTCCCACACCGTTCCCCGCTTACTGTGAATATCGAGCTGCAGAACGCCCACGCCATCCAGACCGATCCACCAGTTTCCCCATTCATCATCAGCATAAACCGTCAATGGATACTTGCGCAGCTTGTTATCCATCACCATGTTGTTCCCCTGGGGAAAATAGGTGCGGTGGGAAATGGTGAAATCCGGCGTTTTCAAGAACACAGCATCGGTGAGATCGATCTGTTGGGGAGTAGCGAAGGAATGTGTTGTCGGTTTCCAATATTTGAAGACGGGGTTATACACAAACGCTCCGCGGGTTGTCAATACCGCTACTTCATCCGTATCGGACAGGTAATCCACATTCGCAGCAGTACGCAGATCGATAGCGTTATCGTAGCCACGCACCACCACCCAGGGGTCTTCCCAGCGCTTTTTGTACCGGTGATACCTCAGCACCCCGCCCGACGTCGCCACGTAGATGTAATTCTTACCCACATCTACATCCACCACATGCCTGAAGTCCGTATAGGAAACCCATACCCCTTCATCGAATTTCAACTGGGCAGATGACGGCTGTGGAAGCAATACAAATATACTGAAAATTACGATTATTGACACTTGATAACGGCAGTTTCTTATACTCACAATAAGGTACTCCCCGCTATGATTATTTTTTTACGATCAGACTGTGGAAAGCCGTGCGTATCTTTTACTTAACGTACGGAAATGCGTTTGAGTTTCATCGCTCGCATTGTAATTTAATCAAATATCTAAAAAAGCCCTTGACTATGGCGGTGAGTTAATGTAAATTTCTTAACTTGAAGTGAACAGAAATTTCCTGAGCTCCCGGACACATAATTATCTTTCAACATCCTGTTAATTAAGGACATACACCGGGTGCTTGCTGAATTACCATCTCGGAGGCTCCACAATGGCGTTAACTGATTCAAAAACTGGCAAAATTCGTAAAACATATACTGTAGAACAATTAGAAGAACAGGCGCGCTTGATGCGCGGATATAATCTGGTTTCACTAAGTGCTGCCGGGTCGGGACATTCTGGTGGGACTTTATCCATAATGGACGTTACAACCGCTCTATACTTGCATATCGCTAACCATGATCCGGAAAATCCGGATTGGGATGACCGTGATAGAATTATCTGGTCAGCCGGTCATAAAGCGCCAGCGCTTTATGTAGGTTTGGGTTTTGCCGAATATTTCGATAAAGATGATCTGGTAACACTACGCCGCCTGGGGAGTCCTTTTCAGGGACACCCGCACTGGCAGAAACTTCCCGGAGTAGAGGTTTCCACCGGTTCTTTAGGACAGGGTCTTTCCATTGCTATTGGTATGGCGATACGTGCAAAAATGGACGGCAAAAACTTTCACGTATTTTCCATCAACGGCGATGGCGAGCAGCAGGAAGGTCAGATCTGGGAAGCGGCTATGGAAGCCGGTCATTTCAAGCTGGATAACCTAACCAGCATTATCGACGTGAACCGCCTGCAGATTGACGGCTGGGTCAAAGACGTCATGAGTATCGAACCCATCGGCGCCAAGTACGAGTCATTCGGCTGGCATGTTATAGATATCGATGGTCACGATATGAAGCAGGTTGTGGATGCTTTGGAACAAGCCAAACAGCATACAGGTTCTCCGACAGTCATCCTGGCTCGAACGGTTAAGGGCAAGGGCGTATCCTTCATGGAAGACGTCGCCGGCTGGCACGGCAAAGCTCCTAACTATGATGAACTGAAAAAGGCGTTGACAGAGTTAGAGGTTATTGATAGAATAGAATATGATAACCTTCTAAAACAGGCTGAAAATTATCAGGTTAGCGTCGATGAGAAACTTACTGCCAAGCAGCCTAAGTTCAGCCGTGATTACTGGTGGAATAACCAGGAAAACATGAAAGTTGAGATGGATCCCACGCGTATGGGTTTCGGGCGCGCTCTGGAAAAACATGGTGGTGATAAACGGGTCATCTGTTTAGGTATGGACATTTCTGATTCTATCACTATAGATCAATTCTATAAGAACAATCCGGAGAGAAAAGACCGCTTCATCTCGGTGGGGATTGCTGAACAGTCAGGGACTGCATTAGCGGCCGGGCTGGCTAAAGAAGGAAAGCTTCCGGTAATAGGAACATACGGTGTGTTCTCTTCTGGGCGCAATTTGGATCAGGTTCGTACGACCGTCGCTTATGGCGGGTTTGACGTATTGATCGCTGGTGCGCACGGAGGAGTTTCCGTGGGACCTGACGGCGCTACTCATCAGGCTCTGGAGGAACTCTTCGCCATGGGTGGTATCCCCGGAATGAACGTTTCCGTTCCCTGCGATTCAGTCGAAACGCTAAAGGCGACAGCTCACCTGCTGTTTAACGAGAGTGGTCCCAAATTCGTACGTTTCGCCCGGGCGGCTACACCAATCATCACCAGGGAAGACACGCCTTTTATCTACGGAAAAGCCAATGTCATTCGTTTCCGCGGCGAAAGAGACAATTTCTTAGACGCCTTCGATACAGTGCTTGCTTCAGAATATCGCGGTGAAAATGAGGATTTGAGTATCATCGCCTGCGGACCTATGGTTCCCGAAGCCATGCGCGCAGCATGGATATTAAAGAACGACTTCAACCTGGAAACGCGCATACTGAACGTTCACACTATCAAACCTCTGGATAAAGAAGTTATTGCCCGTGCAGCATCCGATACAGGAGTTATCGTTACGGCTGAAGAACATCAGGTCGGTGGTTTGGGTAACCTGGTCGCTGCAGCTATTCTCGAAGGTGGCGGCGCTGGCAGCAAAGGCGTTCGCTTTGGTATGATAGGTGTGCAGGATCGTTTCGGCGAATCCGGCGCCCCCTGGGAACTGATCAAGGAATTTGAGGTATCCGCTGAACATATTGCTAAGAAAGCGAAAGAATTGTTGGGATAGAAACACATGATTACGACATTACTGGTGAGTAGCACTATTTAAGGCTGCGAAATTTACCATTGAAAGAATCCATGGAGGCATATAAATGAAATTAGCATCACGCATGAGTCGTTTGGGCACTGAGACAGCTTTTGAAGTCCTTGCTAAAGCCAAGGCGCTGGAAGCTCAAGGACGGCACATGATACATCTTGAAATCGGTGAACCTGATTTCGATACGCCGCGCCATATATGCGAAGCGGCAATCAAAGCCTTAAACGCAGGCGAAACGCATTACAATCCTTCTGCAGGTATCCCGCCGCTAAGAGAAGCGATAGCTCAGGATATATCTTCCCGGCGCGGCATTGACGCCAAAGCGGAAGAGGTGGTCGTAACACCGGGCGCCAAACCCATTATGTTTTTCTCGATTCTGGCGCTTGCGGAAAAAGGAGACGAAGTAATCTATCCCAACCCCGGTTTCCCCATCTATGAATCGGTTATCAACTGGGTCGGCGCCAAGTCAGTGCCTCTTCCTTTGAGAGAGGAGTTGGAATTCCGCTTTGATATTGAAGATCTGAAGCGTTTGGTGAACGATCGCACCAAGCTGATCATCGTTAATTCACCCCAGAATCCCACCGGTGGAGTTCTCACTATGGAGGATTTGGAACAGATAGCTGAATTGGCGATAAAACACGATTGTTATGTCCTCACCGATGAAGTGTATTGCAACATTATCTACGATGGTGAGCACAAATCCATATCGACCTTACCCGGGATGCGGGAAAGAACCATCATCCTGGACGGCTTTTCCAAGACCTACGCCATGACCGGATGGCGAGCTGGTTACGGAGTTATGCCCGTTGCATTGGCTGATCAGGTTGCGCGCCTTCAGACGAATTCGAACTCTTGCGTAAATACATTTGTTCAGTACGCCTGCATTGAAGCCATCAAAGGTCCCCAGGACGAAGTTGCTAAGATGGATGCGGAATTCAAACGCCGTCGGGATGTGATTGTAGATGGATTAAATGAAATTCCCGGATTCAAGTGCCTTAAACCCCGCGGTGCCTTTTATGTATTCCCCAATATTCAGGAATTGCCACTGGGGAGCCGTGAACTTGAGCAGTACCTGCTGGAAGAAGCTGGCGTGGCGGCTTTGTCCGGAACTTCTTTCGGCAAATACGGAGATGGGTACGTGAGATTTTCCTATGCTAATTCAATTGAAAATATCAAAATCGCTTTAGAACGTATCCGTGAAGCCGTTGTTAAACTGTAGAAACTCATAATGGTTGAAGAAGAGCTGAAGAAAACCGCGCTTTATGAAGTGCATAATTCGTTAGGAGCTAAGCTTGTCCCCTTCGCTGGATTCTGGATGCCGGTGCAATATCAGGGAATCATAGCGGAGCACAAGCGTGTCCGCAATACGGTTGGCATATTTGACGTCTCGCACATGGGTGAGTTTGAATTCAGCGGTGCTGATGCAGAACAGTTCTTAAACCGGATCACCATCAATGACGTTACCAAACTGCAACCCGGGCAGGTTCAATATTCAGCAATGTGCTATGAAGATGGCGGCATCGTCGATGATCTTCTGGTCTATCGCTTCGAAGACCATTTCATATTGGTGGTTAACGCTTCTAACATTGATAAAAACCGAGAATGGATATGTGAAAATCTGCCTTTATCCGGCGTTGACTTTGATGATATTTCTGATGATATAGCTCTACTGTCGGTGCAAGGGCCTAAATCACTGGAAATGCTGAAAACTGTCACTACACCCGATCTGGAGTCATTGCCTTATTACCATTTTTTGGATGGGCAGGTTACTGGTATTAATGCAATTGTATCCAGAACCGGGTACACTGGAGAGTTAGGATATGAGATCTATATTTCGCGCTCTAATTCAGAAGAACTGTGGCATAACCTCTTCGAAGTTGGGAAGCCTTTTGACGTCGAACCCATCGGCTTGGGTGCTCGGGATACGCTACGGCAGGAGATGAAATTCTGTCTTTACGGTAATGACATTGATGCTGCCATCAACCCTATTGAAGCTGGATTAGGTTGGATCACTAAGCTGAAAAAAGGGGATTTCATAGGTCGTGATGCGCTGATTAAGGTAAAGAATGAGGGTGTTAAGCGGAAGTTGATAGGCTTTGAGACTTCAGGTCGCATCATACCGAGGCACGGTTATCCGATATATGCTGGGGGGAGAGAAATCGGAATAACCACCAGCGGTTGTCATTCTCCCATGCTGGAAAGAGGTATAGGGATGGGATACGTTCCTGTGGCGTTAAGTGAACCAGGCATTAAGCTGCAGTTGAATGTCCGCAAAACTGAACATCCTATGTGTGTTGTAAAAACTCCATTCTATTCACCCACAAAGACCTGATATTCTCCCTGAATAAATAGAAAGAATTCTAATTGGGGGATGGGGGAAAACATCATGAAAAAAACCGCCCAAAAGCGGCGTTCAAAAAAGAAGCAAAACGATAGAGGACGCCTTGCGGAAATTCTTGGGTTGTTCTTATTGTTTATTGCGTTGCTGTGCTCGTTAGCCTTGATATCTTATAAGGGCGAACCGGAGTTAAGCCGCAACTTGTTGGGCGAATACGGCGCTAATTTCTCTCATGTTCTGATCAATATCACCTTCGGTCGCTGGCCCACCTTCGTCTTTCCACTGTTGCTGCTTTACTGGGCTGGGGTTGTACTGTTCCGCTGGAATAAACTGCACACCTGGCTGTATAGTATAGCTCTGGTTTTCATTGCCTTTTGGACGTCCTTTACTATAGGTTTGATTGAAACTCCCGATCCCATTTCCGAACATGCGGGATGGATCGGCGTTGAAACTGCCAACTGGATCACTAAATTTATGGGAACCATTGGTTCCTGGATAATCTGGAGTTTCATCGTTCTGGTTCTGCTGGTCTTCTTTTTACATATAAGTCCCTCCGAAATCATCAAACGCCTGATATCGGGGATAAAGCAGGGTGGAATCTGGCTGTGGAATCATAGACCCAAAAGACGCTTGAAATTTAAGATTCATCGTCGCAGAGTAGCAACGGATGGCGGCGGCGAAAATCAGCGTCGCGATTCTGCTGATAGTGATTTAGAAGATGATGCTCTCATAACGGAAGACCTATTTCCACAAAAACCCGCTCCTACCGGCACCCCTCCTGCTGATATGGAAACCGAAAAACCGATCGGACCACAGGGCGAATACCAACGACCTCCCCTTAACATCTTAGATGATCAGCCCCCTGAATCCCCTGATGCACCCGAAGAACTCAAGGCAAAGGCACAGCGACTTCAGGAAGCATTGTCCGATTTTGGCGTCGGTGCGCGCGTGGTTCGCGTTAATCCTGGACCGGTCATAACGCGCTTCGATCTTGAACCTGATCCCGGTGTTAAGGTGTCACGGATCAGTAACTTAGCTGATGATTTAGCGCTGGTTTTGCGAGCTCGTGCTATTCGCATCCAGGCGCCTATTCCCGGGCAGGGCGCTGTTGGAGTGGAGATCCCCAACAGGCGGCCATCCATTGTTGCCTTGAAATCGGTAGCCGCTGATCCATCCTTTCAGGATCATAAATCCCCGCTGGCGGTTGCCCTGGGTGTTACTGCAGCGGGTGATCCGTATGTTTCTGACCTCGCCTCTATGCCTCATCTTCTGGTCGCAGGGACCACAGGTTCCGGAAAGTCGGTCTGCTTAAACGCCATCATCGCCAGTCTATTGTTGCGCAATCCTCCGGAAAGACTTCAGTTCGTTATCATCGATCCGAAGAAGTTAGAACTTTCAACCTATGCACGCTTAGCACGCCACCACCTATTGGCTTCAATGGAATTGGATGAAGAGGTAATCACCACTCCGGCTAACGCCGTGCGCGTTCTGGGTGGCGTGGAACTGGAGATGGCACGCCGGTATGATCTCATGGCTGGAGTGGGGGTGAGGAACATTGTTGAATTCAATGAGTTGGCTGCCAAAGGGAAAGCTGTCTCGCCCGATGGTGAAGTTCAGAAAACGCTGAGTTTCCTGATTGTCGTCATAGATGAGTTGGCAGATTTGATGATGATTGCTGCCAAGGATGTGGAGGAGCCTATCGCGCGGTTAGCTCAAATGGCACGAGCGGTGGGTATCCATTTGATTGTGGCTACGCAGCGTCCTTCAGTTGACGTAATAACCGGAGTGATCAAGGCAAATTTCCCCGCTCGGTTGGCTTTTCAGGTCGCCTCTAAGACTGATTCCCGCACAATTCTGGATATGAACGGCGCTGAGACACTTTTGGGCAACGGAGATGCTCTTTTCATCCCGCCCGGCAGAGGATTAGCAGAGAGAATTCACTGCTGCAACATTGGACACTCAGAGATCGAAGGAATCATCTCCTTTGTGGAAGATCAGCCGCATGATTTTCATCGCACTGCCTTGAGACTACCCCGACTGGAAGGAATTATAGGTGGGGATACAGAAGAGTTGGGCGATAGAGATGAACTTTTCGATGATGCCGCTCGCATTGTAATACACCAGGGACAGGCGTCCGTCTCTGTTCTCCAACGGAGGCTGAAGATAGGTTATGCTCGTGCGGGTAGATTGATCGATCAGTTGGAACGCGCCGGTGTAGTCGGACCGTTCGATGGGTCCAAAGCGCGGGAAGTGCTGATGGATGAAGACGACCTGGAAGCTTTTACCGGCGATTTACCGCCAACGTCAACCGATACAGATAATAACAGGTAAGAGAAATATCGCATATTGAAGAAGTACAGATAAAGCTTTAAATATATTTAAATTATCCATAAAAGAACAGATCACTTATCTTCAGCATTTGACTGACTTATGAAAAAAACAGCTCTCCCAAAGTTTTTTTTCGGTGGCATTCTGCCGATAATACTGGTAATTGGCTTAGGTATAGCGCCTGATGAGGCTCATTCACGCAAATCTAACGCTATCATCAAACGCGTTCAGGAAAAATATGAAGAGTTGAAAACCCTGAGCGCTCATTTCGAATACCGCTATCAGACAGGCACCGGTGAAGTCAAATCGGAAGCGGGATTGCTGTTCTTAGCAGAAGGTGATAAATTCAAAACAGAGACACCCAGTCAGATAACTATCTGTGACGGGAATACTCTTTGGATGTATAACAGTCTGGAAAAGCAGGTAATAATAAAGAATACTGAGGATTCAGAAGACGGCTTGATCACCCCCGAAAAGCTTCTGTACGAATTCCCTGCCAGGTACGAAGTGAAAGAAGTGAACAAAGTGATCTATGCCGGTCTGGTGTGCGATAAACTGGTAATGGTGCCGAAAGATCCAACAGATCCGGCCCGACAATTGCAAGTATGGATAGATCGTGATGAAAGCTTAACCAGGAAATTCTATTTGGAAGATCTGGCGGACAACGTAACTGTCTTTGAATTCGAGGACTATAAATATAACGAAAAGTTACCTGAAGATACTTTCCAATTTGTGCCTCCGCAGGGAGTGGAAGTGATAGATATGCGATAGTCGTCTGTACGGTGAAATTATCCCACCTTCGTTACACGCAGATACATAATTAAAAATAATGAAATTACGCGTTTCCATCGGGCTGCTTTTAAGCCTTATATTCATCTATTTGTCATTCTGGAAGCCTGACATTTCCGGATTACTGTCCGGCGAAACGGGTCTTTTTTCTGCCTTTTGGGGACAGACCAGAATTGATCTTAAGGGGTTAGGGGTTGCCCTATCAAAGGCGCACTATGGATATGTCATTTTAGGAATTACGCTTCTATTACTGAGTCTGTTCTCGCGTGCTCAGCGCTGGCGCATAATGATTAAGCCAGTTTACGCTGAAATCCGTTATTGGCCCGTATATTCCGCCATGAACATCGGTTATATGATCAATAATATCCTCCCCCTTAGGATGGGCGAAATACTTCGAGCTTACTTCTTGGGAAAAGCAGAAAAAATCAGTAAAACGTCCGTATTGGCAACTATCGTCGTCGAACGACTTCTGGATTCGACAGCCATTTTAATACTGTTGAGCGTTACCCTCTTCTTTTTCCCTTTTCCTGATTGGATTCGCAATGGTTTGTTTTATATTGGTAGCGCAGCAGTTTTTCTGATTGCTTTCCTTTTGGGGCTTCTCTTTGCCACTGATTGGACTATCGGGATTTTACGTACTGTATTAAAACCAATCCCTCAGAGAATTTCCCACAAAATCATACGAATGGTGGAGGGATTCGCCTCAGGGCTGGAAGTTATGCGCAGTTCCAGGCACTACGCTGCAATCCTTATGCATACAGTGCTCCTGGAAGCCTGTTATATTTTAAGCGTGCTATTTACGCTTTTAGCTTTTGATCTTATATCTCCGGATTATCCTGCAATCGATGCAAATCCACTGCTGGCTTCAATTGTTCTTCTAATAATCATCACCATTGGAATCGGGTTGCCCTCAGCGCCGGGAGCCGTGGGTACTTTTCACGGCATAGTCGCCTTAGGTGTCTCGCTTTTCGGTGTGTCGGCTGAAGCTTCTATGGGGCTGGCGATAGTCCTTCATTTGGCTAACTATATTCCTTTAACGGTATTAGGTTTAGTATGCTTCTGGACTCAACAATTTAAGCTATCTGAGATCAAGGAGCAGTTCCAGAAAGGTGAAACATAAACTATAGCACTGAATTCGAAGGCTGGGAATAGATGACTGACATTCATACACATTTGCTTCCGGGACTGGACGACGGACCGGAGATAATAGCAGAGTCCCTGGAAGTGGCACAGGCTGCCTATAGCGCTGGAACGCGCACCATAATCACAACTCCGCATATTCTTAACATGCTGGATACGAATAGGAATAACCACATAGTAAGTGAATATAGAGAATTCAAAGATATACTTGAAGTTGAATGTCCCGGCTTGAATCTGCTTTTAGGCAGCGAAATCTACTTTCGTCCCAATTTGGCTGAATTGGTGCACCACGAGGTGGCGACCTTAAATGGCACCGGTAAGTACATGCTGGTTGAATTTTCGCTAACGGATATTCCCAAGGGGTTTGAAAGGGAATTGGTTAATCTGCGAAGTCAAGGCGTTGTACCCATTATAGCGCATCCGGAACGCAATATAGCTGCCTTGAAAAAACCATCATTTATAGGCAGAATGATTGACGCAGGCGGCTTAATTCAATTGAACAGCGGCAGTCTCACCGGATCGTTTGGGAGGCCGGTGAGGAAGTTGGCGCATAATTTGCTAAAAAGGGGGTGGGTTCACTTCATTGCATCGGATACTCATGGACTAAACCATCGTGGTCCCGGCTTGGAAGCGGCAATTTCTGCCGCCGCGGACGTCATAGGTATGGCGGAAGCCCGCCGGTTGGTTGATGAATATCCTGAAGTAGTGATTGAAGGAAGAGAGTGGCCCGATAATAAGGCATTAGTATCATCTGTTGGGGGAGTAAAATGACCGAAGATCGTGAAGGGTCTGTCAATTTTAGCGAATATCTGCGTATAATCCTGAGAGGACGCTGGATCATCTTAGTATGTTTCCTCCTGATCTTAGGATCGACTACCTATTTCACGTACAAGATGGAGCCGGTTTTTCAGGCGTCCACGACCATAATGATCGAGGACAAGGGGCGGCTGGAACAGTCGGTGTTCGGATTCGCCGGCTTCATGAATGCCCAGACCATGATCGCAAATCAGGTTGAAGTTCTCAAAAGCAGGAAACTTGCCAACCGGGTCTTGATGAGTCTGGAGACTTCGCCCTATAAAGAGAATCTGCGGCTTTTAGCGGAACATGACAGAAACGGGCGTCCCATAAATCACGAAATGCGACTGCGGAGACTGCGGGAATCTATCACCGTAGAACCGATCTTAGATACTGACATTATCGTCGTTAAGGTGACCGCAAATTCTTCCTTTGAAGCTTCTTACTTAGCCAACGAAATCGCCAGCGTCTTCTATGATATGAACCTGGAAATATCCAAAGGAGAAGTTGGTGAAGTCCGCAAGTTCTTAGAATCGCAGTTAGATAGCGTAAAGCAGAAACTCGCTAAATCTGAGGATGCGCTCAGGAAATACAAAGAAGAGAATAAACTGGTAGCATTGGATGAAGAGACCGTCAAGTTAGTGGAACAGACCGCAATTTTTCGTGCCCATCTTAATGAAACACAGACAGAACTGCACCAGAATAAATTGGCGTTACAGGATCTTAAAAAGAAGCACCTTGAAACCAAGTCCACCTTAGTTGAAGACGTTTCCAATATCTCATCCCCTTTAGTTGTCGAATTTCAGAGATTAATTGCTGAAAAACAGGCTTTGATAGCTAACTTAATCGCCAAATCTTCACCGGGATATGAGATCGTTGTGGACGAGATCGAGCGTGAGATTGACGAGGCTAAAAAAGCCTTAGCGGAAGAAGCGTATAAAATCGCCAATTCGGGTATCACCTCAATTGATCCCTTGAAAACGTCTCAGGATCTCTTCGATCAAATACTGCAAGCCGACATAAATATAAAGTCCTTGAAGGCTCGTGGTGAAGCCCTGGAAAAAGTTGTAGGCACCTATGAAAGCCAACTTGAAGATATCCCCCAGAAGAACTTAGAATTGATCAAGCTTATACGCCAGGCGGAGTTAAATGAGAAGATCTTTCTACTGCGGAGTGAAAAATACGAGGAATCACGCATCGCAGAAGCGGGTAAGACCGCCAACGTGCGCATCATAGATACAGCAGTGCCACCTCAGAGACCGATTCGTCCCAACAAGAAGCTCAACGTGACGTTAGCCATTTTCTTCGGACTTGGTTTAGGAGTTGCCATCTCCTTTATAATCGAGCTTTTGGACAGCAGCATACGTACGGTGGAAGACCTGGAAAAGATGCGCGTGAACGTGCTGGGTGCCATTCCCACCATCAATCCCGCGGATATAGCTCGCAGAATGAAGCGCAAAGGCATGAAACTGACGCCGGAAGATCAAGCCCTAATTACCTCCAAGCTGATTACGAACTTCTCCCCGAAATCCCCGGTGTCTGAAGCATATAGATCGCTGCGAACTAACATCTTGTTCAGCAATATAGATACGCCCATAAAAACGTTGGTGATTTCGTCTTCTGCGACCAAGGAGGGGAAATCCACCACTGTAGCCAACCTGGCGATAACCATGTCGCAGATGGGCAGCCGCGTTCTCATAGTTGATGGTGACCTGCGACGACCGACGATTCACAGTCTCTTCAACATGGATCGGCAGGTGGGTCTTACCAACGCCCTCCTGGGAACCTATACACTTGATGAAGTGATCAAACCATCCGGTATCGAAAATCTGGACGTCATCACTGCCGGAGACATACCGCCCAATCCATCAGAATTGCTTTCGTCCAACACTATGCGTAAAGTATTGTCGCTACTTTCGGAACGGTATGACCTCATTTTAATTGATTCACCTCCTATCATTGCCGTTACCGATGCAGCCGTTCTTTCAACGAGGACGGATGCTGTCTTGCTGGTCGTCTCTTCCGGCTACATTACGCGCAAGGAAGTGCTACGTGCCGTACAGCTTTTAGGCAATGTTAACGCAAATCTTCTTGGTGTTCTGCTGAACGGTCTGGACGTCAAGCGAATATATGGTTCCTACTACTACTATTATCACTACTACCAGTACTACTATTACTATTCAGCTAAAAAGAAGGGACGCCGTCATAAAGAACCGGCTGAAGCGCCACCTAAAGAACGCTCCGAAGCGCTCGAAACCTGACGTGCCTTCAGACCTGTGGCGGAACGGAGGTCAGATAGCCGTTGTTAGTCCGCAGAAAGGACAAATCAGAATTACAAATTAGCACGCCGGCTAAGATAAACATTGGATTGCGCATCTTCGGTCGACGTGATGATGGATATCACGAAATCTGGAGCATCCTGCAGCCGATCGATCTCTTCGATGAGATAATCCTGCAGGACGTTCCGGATTTTTCTATTTCCATGTCTTGCGACAGCGATGTAGTTCCCTGTGATGCACAGAACCTCTGTGTGAAATCAGCCAAACTCCTCCAAGAATACACTCAGTGTGAAAGAGGAGTGCATATTCATCTCACTAAGAATATTCCGGTGGGAGCCGGTTTGGGTGGTGGATCATCGGATGCAGCCGCGACGTTAGCAGGCTTGAACCTGCTCTGGAACACCAAACTTGCCAGTTCCACGCTCATGGAATTAGCTGCGCAAATCGGTTCTGACGTGCCCTTTTTCCTGATGGATAGCACCTGTATAGCCACCGGACGCGGTGAACGGCTAAGAAAAATAAACCGAATTGTCAGTGATCCAATTGTGCTGATATGTCCAGCTATAAATGTGTCCACGGCATGGGCTTATAAAAACATGAAGAAATTTAGCTTGACATCAGAAACGGAAAGTATTAACTTTCAAGATTCATTAGCCAGCAATGTTTTGGATAATCAACAGCTCTTAGTTAATGATTTTGAAGAAGTTGTATTCGCACGTTATCCGGTATTGAGTGCCCATAAATATAACTTGTTACAGAATGGCGCTTATTATGCTTCTCTTTCCGGAAGCGGTTCTTCATTATACGGTATATTTAATACGATTGGGGAAGCTCGGAAAGCAGCAGAGGAATTAAAGAATAACATTATAATCTACATTCTTAGATAGGTGCATCTCTACTTAGGAGGCTTCGATGGAAATTACTGAAATAAATATCAATCTAAGAGATGAGGAGAAGCTCAAGGCTTTTATCAACATCACTTTTGATGACGTTTTCGTCGTACGAGGCCTGAAAGTTATTCAGGGGAATAAAGGTTTATTCGTCTGTATGCCGAGCCGCAAGTTAGCTGATGGTTCATATAAGGATATTGCTCATCCAATCAGTAATGATTTCCGGCAGCACATCGAAACACTCATTCTGCAGAAATATGAGAAGGTTTTAGAAAACCCCGAACTGCAGAATTCTCCGAGCCCGCAGGTTGACTAATGGGGCGTCGCCAAGTGGCAAGGCACGGGGTTTTGGTCCCCGCATTCGGAGGTTCGATTCCTCTCGCCCCAGCGAAGGTACTGATACGATACTTTTGATGGATTAATCCATTTATCGATCTAAAAAACACTTGATCTGAAATTCAAGGTACGGATCTAAATTGGTAGTTAAAATATTCACTGGTTCTTCCAACCCACAGCTTGCATCCAGGATCGCTGCTTATCTTAATACACGCATTGGGGATAGCAAACTTAAGAAGTTCACAGATGGGGAACTCTGGTTCAAGTACAATGAGAATATCCGGGGCTGTGACGTCTTCTTAGTGCAATCCACTCTACCACCTGCCGAAAATCTCATGGAACTGCTAATTATGCTTGATGCAGCAAAGAGATCTTCAGCTAAACGCATAACGGCTGTCATTCCGTACTTTGGCTATGCTCGTCAGGATCGCAAGGATCAGCCACGTGTAGCTATAACTGCCAAATTGGTCGCTGATTTATTAGCAACCGCAGGCGCAGATCGAGTGTTGACCATGGATCTGCATGCAGCTCAAATTCAGGGTTTCTTCAACGTACCCTTCGATCATTTGTATGCATCTGCTATCTTCATGGATTTCTATAGGACCAAGAACATTCCCGATCTCGCGGTTGTTGCGCCTGATATTGGCGCCATGAAATTAGCCAGAGCTTATAGTAATTATTTAGATGCACCTTTAGCAGTGGTGGATAAGAGGCGCCCGACGCCAAATGTATCTGAAGTGATGAACGTTATCGGCGATGTAAAAGATCGTAATGTCCTCATGGTTGACGATTTGGTTGATACTGGTGGTTCGCTGACTCAGGCTGCCAAAGCCATTAGAAAACTTGGCGCTAAAGACATTTACGCCTGCTGTACGCATGCGATACTCTCTGGTAACGCCGTCGATAAGATCGAGAAATCGCCCATATGTGAATTTGTAGCTACCGATACAGTCCCCGAAAAACCTGAGATGAAAAACAGTAAAATCAAGATATTGACTGCTTCTAAACTGATCGGTGAATCCATCAGACGTATCTTTAATGAAGAATCAATAAGTTCGCTTTTTGTAAATCAACGATAGAAGAACACAGCAATGGAAGACAACATTACTTTAAACGCCCAGCTGAGAACAGAAAGTGGAAAAGGAGTAGCCCGGAAATTGCGAGCACAGGGCGCTTTACCCGGCGTTTTCTACTTGGGAAATAAAGAGAATCTGCCCATCCAGCTAAATGGACACGAACTTCAGTTAGCCCTTAAACAGAAACCCAGCATTCTCAATCTTCAATTGGATGACGGACAGGTATTTGAATGCGTTATCCGTGAGCTTCAGCTTGACCCTGTTTCAGGAAAGAGCCTGCATATTGATTTGATGGGTATTGTCCGCGGACAGAAAGTAACCGTTTCCGTATCGATTGAACTTACCGGTTCGGCTTTTGGCGTTCGGGATCAGGGCGGGGTTCTGCAGCACGCAGTCCATTCCGTCGATGTTGAATGTCTGCCCAAGCATATCCCGGAAGTCATTACCTTAGATATCGAAGAACTGAAAATTGGCTCATCGTTGCAGGTTCGAGATCTCGAAGTGGAAAATGTAAAAATACTGGATGACGAGGATAAAACGGTCGTCTCCGTCCTGGCACCGAGAGTTGAGATTGAGGTCGAGGAAGAGGTAGAAGAAGAGGAACTCGAAGGCGAGGAAGCTGAAGGTGAAGAAGCTGAAGGTGAAGCTGCACCTAAAGAGGGTAAATCCAAAAAAGAGGGCGGCGAATAGGAGTTTTACTGCTGTAATTATTTATAATGTCGGAAGAACCCCCAATCTTATTGGTGGCTGGGTTGGGAAATCCAGGGTTGCGATATTCCCGAACCTGGCACAACATGGGGTATCTTACGCTGGATTATTGGGCAGAAAGCAAAGGTCTCACCTTCAAACCGGGGCGTGGAGATTACTTTCAACTTTCCTACCAATCCCCAAATGGAAAAGTCCTCTTTATTAAGCCCACGGCTTATATGAATCTATCCGGAGTACCGGTAGGCAGAATCCTTCGTTATCAGGATTATTTACCTGAAAATAGCCTTATAGTATGTGATGATGTAGCTTTGCCGCTTGGTACCTTACGCATAAGGCGTTCCGGATCAGGTGGAGGACAAAAAGGTTTATCCTCAATAATTGCAGAGTTGGGCACTGAAGATGTTCCGCGGATGCGTTTGGGGATCTTTACTGAAAAATGGCGCGGTGAACTTAGCGACTACGTGCTGTCTCGAATTCCCAAGGCTCTTTATGATGAAGTAAAGAAGATTCTTGCTGCTGGCAGCGAAGCCATCGATATCATTCTTGAAGAAGGTATTACCAGCGCAATGAACAAAGTCAACCGGCGCAGTACAGAAGACACGAATCAACAATCAACTGATAATAAACGATAAAATAACCATAAAATCCCGGAATCTCTATAGACCGGGTGGGGAGGTCCGAACACCATGAACGGAATACTCTATTTAACACTTGGTTTTGGTGTGCTTGCACTTCTTTTCGCACTGATAAAAGCGAGATGGGTTGGATCACAGGATGCAGGTACTGATTACATGAAGGAAATCGGTAAGTTCATTCGTGAAGGCGCCATGGCTTTCTTAGGACGGGAATATAAAGTTCTCGCTATATTCGTCGTCGTCGTCGCTGTTATTCTGGCTCTATCAAATATGAATAGCAGCTCATCATCATCCTGGATTGCGTTGTCATTTGTAACCGGTGCTCTGTGCAGTGGTCTGGCTGGTTTCTTCGGTATGCGCGTTGCCACCAAGGCTAACATTCGCACCGCAAACGCAGCTCGCCAGGGTCTCAATAAGGCACTGAATGTTGCATTTTCAGGCGGTACTGTTATGGGCATGAGTGTCGTTGGTCTGGGTGTAATAGGAATCAGTTTGCTCTTACTTATATATTTCAATAGTGGAATTGGCGGCTGGGCAGATCAGAGTATGCTTAAGAAGACCCTGCAGATACTTACCGGATTCTCTCTGGGTGCCTCTTCTATAGCCCTCTTCGCTCGCGTCGGCGGTGGTATTTATACTAAAGCAGCGGACGTAGGCGCTGACCTGGTGGGCAAGGTTGAAGCTGGCATTCCCGAAGACGATCCCCGCAACCCGGCTACCATCGCAGATAATGTCGGCGATAACGTCGGTGACGTTGCCGGTATGGGCGCCGACCTGTTCGAAAGTTTCGTTGGATCCATTATAGGCGCCATGGTCATAGGTGCTTCCTGGTGGGGATACTTCGGAAGCGCAGCGAATAATCAGGAAGGTGCGTTAAGCTTAGTGTTTCTGCCACTGATTATCGCTGGTATTGGTATAGTAGTGAGTATCCTTGGCACCTTCTTCGTGCGCACGAAGGAAGGCGGTAATCCTCAGGCTGCACTCAATACCGGTACTTTCGGTGCGGCTATTTTGATGGTTATAGTCAGCTATTTCGTAATTCACGGCATGGTTACCCATGACATCGTTCTGCCTACCGCGACAATTACTGCTAACGGCATTTTCTTTGCCACAATTATCGGCTTGATCGCAGGTACGCTGATCGGGATAATCACTGAGTATTATACTGCAGAAAATAGAGGTCCAGTGCGTCACATCGCTGAACAATCACTGACAGGTCCGGCGACAAACCTCATTGCTGGTCTTGCCACAGGTATGCGTTCGACCGGATATCCACTGATCGTTCTTGCTGCAGCTATAATGATGGCTTACTGGCAGGCTAATCTATACGGTATCGCTATTGCCGCGTTGGGAATGCTTTCTACAACAGGCATCCAGTTGGCAGTCGATGCTTATGGACCTGTCGCTGATAATGCTGGCGGTATCGCTGAGATGAGCGAACTTCCTGCAGAAGTACGTAAGCGTACCGACCGTTTGGACGCAGTGGGTAACACAACTGCCGCTATCGGCAAGGGCTTTGCTATCGGTTCTGCTGCATTGACTGCGTTGGCGCTTTTCGCCGCATTTACCACAGTCATTCAAGCTAAGATGGTCGCTGCTGGTATAGAAACCAGGTTCATCATAGATATCCTCAACCCGAAAGTAATGGCGGGTATGTTCGTCGGTGGTATGCTTCCCTTCCTGTTCAGTTCTTTCGCCATGAGTGCGGTGGGCAGTGCTGCCAAAGACATGATCGTGGAAGTGCGCCGTCAGTTCGCCACCATACCCGAACTGAAAGCCGCGCTGGAAATCATGAAAGTGCGCACCCGCGATCAATGGACTGAAGAAGACAGAAAAGTGATTGACGCCAGTCGTGGTAAAGCTGAATACGCCAAATGTGTGGATATCTCCACCACTGCTGCTATCAAGCAGATGATTGCTCCAGGGCTTTTGGCAGTATGTGCGCCGCCCATCGTTGGTTTCATCTTTGGCGCTCAGACCTTAGGCGGACTGCTTGCTGGTGTTACGGTTTCAGGTGTTCTTATGGCTATCTTCATGGCGAACGCAGGCGGCGCCTGGGACAACGCTAAAAAGTACATCGAAGCTGGCGCTCATGACGGCAAGGGATCAGAAGCCCATACAGCTGCCGTTATCGGTGATACGGTCGGTGATCCTTTCAAGGATACAGCCGGTCCCAGTCTGAACATTCTAATTAAGTTGATGTCCGTGGTTTCGCTGGTTATTGCACCGCTGTTGAGTGTTTAATGGCGGCACATTTCGCAGAGAATCAAGTGAGAAATATAAATAGATCACAACAATCCCTCCTCATTCTTATTCCCCTTAGGATGAGGCGAGAGACCAGAGGGTAATATGAAGACATACGAATTGACCTTTATTATCGATGCGCAGCTTGCCCCTGATCGGCAGGAGGAAGTCATCAATAAGTTCCTCGATCTGATCAAATCGTTGGGCGCTGAAATACTGAACGTGGAAAAATGGGGCAAGAGGAAACTGGCTTATATTATTGATGATCGTCAGTATGGTTATTATCTGATGGTTCAATTTAAGCTGGATTCCGAGGCGCTACCGCAGATAGAACGTCATCTGAAACTATCACCTAATATTTTCCGGCATCTGCTTCTGCATCGTGATCCTCGCACTTTAAAACTGATGCAGTTGGAAACCGAGCGTCTGGCGCGTGAAGCTATCTACAGCGCTGAAAAAGAACAAGCAAAAGCAACTGAGGATACAGAGAAAAAGGCAGTAAAGGACGTCCCTGAAAAGCCACCGGAAATTGAGAAGCCGGATGATGGCGATCTACCTGAATCAGGCACGGATGTGAGCACAGATGAAGATCCTGAGAAAAAGGCAGTAAAGGACGTCCCTGAAAAGCCACCGGAAATTGAGAAGCCGGATGATGGCGATCTGCCTGAATCAGGCACGGATGTGAGCACAGAAGAAGAGGAGATAAAAAACTCAGACCCAGCCGATAAGGAGTAACGCACTATGGCGGATCTAAGAATGCCGGATATCAATTCAGTGATTATCGCGGGCAATCTGGTTAAGGATCCCACCTTTCGGCATACGACAACTGGAGGGGTGCCGGTTGCAAATTTTACCATCGCTTCGAATCGAAAATTCAGAGACAATTCCGGTCAATGGAAAGAAGACGTCTGCATCATCGGAGTGGTGGCCTGGTACAAGCTTGCTGAAAGCTGTTACCAGAATTTGAAAAAGGGGTCAGCTATACTTGTGGAAGGTGAGCTGCAAAGCCGCACCTTCAAAACGGAAGATGGCTTCAGTAGAAACATCGTGGAGATAAAATCCCGTAGAATTCAATTCTTGAACAAGCGGGGGTTTTCAACTGAGCGTAATTTAGTGGATGCAGATCAATTCAAAGACGATCAGAAAACTGAAGTCGGAGAATCTGTCTCATTCGCTGATTCAAAAACGCTGGAGCCCGAAGATTCAGAACCAGACCAGGTATAAGTAGAGGAAAATGAGAAGATTCGGATCAAAACCAAAACGCAAGAGAAGCGCTATGTCCGTGCAGGGCTTGCGCAAGCGCATCTGCCGCTTCTGCGAAAATGGAACTATCTACATCGATTATAAGGATGAAAAAAGACTAGCTCGATTTACCACAGAACGCAGCAAGATTATTCCCCGGCGCATATCCGGGACTTGTACGCAACATCAAAAACAACTTGTGCAGGCTATCAAGCGGGCGAGGCATTTGGCTTTGCTACCCTATATACAGGAAATTGCCCAATAGCCGCACATAGATAAATTGTGTAATTTTGTAATACTTCCGGCAGGGTGTGAAATTGAAGGTACTCATTGACACGTTGCCGGAGAGGGCTTATGATATGAAGGTAATATTAAGAGAAAAATTCGAAACGCTGGGTGATATGGGAACTACCCTGAACGTTAAGGATGGGTATGCTCGTAATTACTTGATCCCCAGAGGCATAGCCTACCCTGCAACTGATAAATACCTTAATGTACTGCAGGAAGAGGAGAAGCTTCAACAGAAGAAAGATGCTCACAAGGTCAAGAGCGCTGAACAGTTAGCTGAAGTTCTCTCCAAAGCAACCGTCATTGCAAAACGCAAATCCGGTGAAGAGGGCAAGCTGTTCGGATCGGTTACTTCACAGGATATCACCAGCGCTCTGGCGGAACAGGGCATCGAACTCGACCGCCGCAAAATAGTGTTGGACGAACCCATCCGGCTGTTGGGAAACTACCAGGTGCGCGTCCGCCTCCATGCTGACGTGAATGTGTTGATACAGGTTGCGGTGATAAAAGAGGAAGAAGAGAAGAAGTAGAACCTCCTTACCCTGTCATTCCGCACTTGATGCGGAATCCAGCTTGAAAATGTAGTGCGGGGGCTCGCCCCCGCAAAAGCGTCATTCTGGCATAGTCCAGAATCAGACGTTTTTTTTGATTAGTAGATTCCATAGTAGGGATCGGGCTTGTCCCGACCCGCAAACTAGTCCTGAATTTCCATAGTCGGGATCGCCTGCCCCTATGGGGCCCCCAACCCCGACATCATTTGTGCCGCTGACTCCCCGAAGTCAGCGTTTTCTAATCTCCCCGTCCCGCCTGGGCGGGGGGATTACTGTTCTAACCTCACCTCAAATCCGACATTAAAAAAATATCTACCCTCCACCCAAAATATTCCTTGACAAACACAATTCCGTTTTGTATATTGGTTTTTAGATACGTGTGAAAACAGCGTAGGTGGGACTAAGCCCTTGAGGGCGCAGTCCACCAATTAGACTGTCATTCCGGACCCCGATCCGGAATCCAGTGATCGCGCCCAGCGCTGCTCCGAAGGAGTCCCTACGGGAAAGCACTGAAAAAATAATCCCTCTGAAGCGGGCTAAAATAATCAGCAGCGTAGGGTGGACTAAATACGTCGGCTGATGGACGCAGTCCACCGGTTAAATGACTTAAAATACACCGAATAATGGAGGTTGAGATGTTTGGAAGAAGTTTGATAATAGTCGTGGTACTAGGAATAACAATTTCTGGAATAACAGCTTACGCACAAGCACCGGATACGTTGTGGACGAAGTGGTACGGGGGACAGGATGAAGATTGGGGAACCTGCGTTCAGCAGACTGATGATGGAGGATTCATTGTTGTGGGTAGAACTGGCTTTGATACCTCTCTATATGATGTCCTTCTGATGAAAACGGATGCAAACGGAACCGAAGAATGGAGTCAAACTTACGGGGATTCAGGTCCAGACTATGGTTATAGCGTGTTGCAGACTGATGGGGGATATATTATTGCTGGATCAAAGGACGCTGGCTTTAACCATGCGGATGGTTGGTTGATCATGACGGATACTGTAGGGGATACAATATGGACGAAAACTTATGGAGAGGGAGGATCGTGTAATGATGCTTTCCATTGTATTCAAAAAACAGAAGATGGAGGGTACATCATTGTAGGACATACACAATCCTATGGCGCCGATTCAACTGACATCTGGTTGGTTAAGACAAATGCTGCAGGGGACTCGACGGAATGGATGCAAATATATAATCGACCAAGTGGAGATAACGGTTTTTGTGTTCAGCAGACAGATGATGGAGGATATATCTTAGTAGGGACTGAGAATATCGAAGGTGCAGACAGTTCTAACGTCCTGTTGATTAAGACGGATGCTGATGGAGACAGCACCTGGGAAAGAGTCTATGGAGGATCTAGTTGGGAAGTCGGTCACAGCGTTAAACAGACAAATGATGGTGGCTATATCATCGCAGGTCATACTCACTCTTATAGCGCAGGTGGCGGTTCTGATATCTGGTTAATCAAGACGGATGCCAATGGGGATACAACTTCTAGTTCTGGATGGATGCGAACATATGGAAACGAAGACTTAGATGAATGGACCGGCTGCGTTCAATTGGCACACGATGGTGGATATATTATTTCAGCAACTACCAATTCTGGTGCCAGTAATTATGATATCTGGTTAATTAAGACAGACGATGATGGGGTTACAGAATGGACGAAAACAATCGGAGGAAGTAGCCCGGATCAACTTGATCACAGCGAAAACCTTCAATTGACTTCTGATGGTGGATATATAGTTACAGGTGTTACCAGTTCCTATGGTGCAGGTAACTGGGATGTGTACTTAATTCGCATTAAGCCACCGATTTCAATTGACTTAACCCCCCTCTTTCCCCCTATCATCATCCCGCCGGAAGGAGGTATTTTTGAACTGGCTATAACCGTCACGAATAATACAAATATCCAGCAAACCTTTGATGTGTGGTGCACAATAGAAACTCCAAGTGGCCTGCAGTTTCCTGTTGTAGGTCCCGCTTCAATTACTATGGACTCTATAAGTTTTGCCAGTCGAATCCGTTCCCAGAACGTCCCTGAGAGTGCACCGGGTGGGGAATATATCTACTGGGGAGCCGTGGGCACTTATCCTTGGGAAGTAGTAAATTCCGACAGCTTCACCTTTATAAAAGAAGGTTTTGATGGGCCTTGGACCGGATTTGAAGGCTGGATCAGCTCTGGAGAACTTTTCCCAGGTGAAATAAACCCAGGTGAGACATACCTCACTCCTACTGGTTGTACCCTTCATAATTCCCACCCCAACCCCTTCAACCCCACGACGACCATATCCTTCACCTTGCCTGAACCCGGTCTGGTCAGGCTGGAGGTTTTTGATATTCGCGGGCGGGAAGTCGGGTCGGCACAAGACCCCCGTGGGGGCAGGCGACCCCTACGCGAGGGATGGATGGCGGCTGGACAGCACCAGATTACCTTCGATGGTTCGGCTCTGTCATCCGGCATCTACATCTATCGCATAACTGCCGGGGAGGTTTCAACATCCGGGAAGATGGTGTTGATGAAGTAATCTGGGGAGGACAGACATTCTTGTCTGTCTGGTAATAGACAAGAGGTGTCAGACAGGAATGTCCAACCTCCCCATTATGCAATGATATAGAGTGTAGGGGGGACTAAGCGAAGACTAAGTCGCAGCGCAGTCCACCGAACAATCTGTGTAATCAGCGTTATCAGCGTAATCCGTGGTTCAGACGAGAAAGCATCTCACCCAACGAGAAATTCTCAATATTTCTCTGGAATTAAGCCCACGAAGATGGATATATTATCGTATTGATAAAAGGCTTGAGAATTGGGATCGCTGTGGCGTCTGATTGCGCGAAAATACTTTTATTGTTCCATAAAAAAAACTTAAAAAAACCCCTTGACTTCGTAGATTTTTTATATATATTATAGGTCTATTGTGAATCTGTGAATTTGATTCGCTAAAGTTCTTTGACAAGTTGAGCGTGTGCGGACCATATGTCCGTCGTCTAACTAATGAAAAAATGAGAATAAGGATAAACTACAATGGAGAGTTTGATCCTGGCTCAGGACGAACGCTGGCGGCGTGCTTAACACATGCAAGTCGAACGAGAACTCCCGCTTCGGCGGGACAGACAGTGGCGAACGGGTGAGTAATACGTAGGTAATCTGCCCTCGAGTGGGGAATAATTCCGGGAAACCGGTTGTAATACCGCATAATATCCCGCTGGGACATCCCGGTGGGATTAAAGGCTTCGGCCGCTTGAGGATGAGCCTGCGTCCCATTAGCTTGATGGTAAGGTAACGGCTTACCATGGCTGTGATGGGTAGCTGGTCTGAGAGGACGATCAGCCACACTGGGACTGAGATACGGCCCAGACTCCTACGGGAGGCAGCAGTGGGGAATATTGCGCAATGGACGAAAGTCTGACGCAGCAACGCCGCGTGGGCGATGAAGCTCTTATGAGTGTAAAGCCCTGTTAGGAGGGACGAACAATCCCGCTTCGGCGGGACCTGACGGTACCTCCAGAGAAAGCTCCGGCTAACTCCGTGCCAGCAGCCGCGGTAATACGGGGGGAGCGAGCGTTGTCCGGATTCATTGGGCGTAAAGGGCGTGTAGGTGGATTTGTAAGTGAGTGGTGAAATCCCGGGGCTTAACTCCGGAACTGCCTTTCATACTGCAAGTCTCGAGTGCGAGAGGGGGAGATGGAATTCCTGGTGTAGCGGTGGAATGCGTAGATATCAGGAGGAACACCGGTGGCGAAGGCGATCTCCTGGCTCGTAACTGACACTGAGGCGCGAAAGCGTGGGGAGCAAACAGGATTAGATACCCTGGTAGTCCACGCTGTAAACGATGGGCACTAGGTGTTGGAGGAGTTCGACCCCTTCAGTGCCGTAGCTAACGCATTAAGTGCCCCGCCTGGGGAGTACGATCGCAAGGTTGAAACTCAAAGGAATTGACGGGGGCCCGCACAAGCGGTGGAGTATGTGGTTTAATTCGATGCAACGCGAAGAACCTTACCTGGGCTTGAACTGCAGACGACCACCCACCGAAAGGTGGACTTCCCTTCGGGGACGTCTGTAGAGGTGCTGCATGGCTGTCGTCAGCTCGTGTCGTGAGATGTTGGGTTAAGTCCCGCAACGAGCGCAACCCTTGTCGTTAGTTGCCATCAGGTTATGCTGGGAACTCTAACGAGACTGCCCGCGTTAAGCGGGAGGAAGGTGGGGATGACGTCAAGTCCTCATGGCCCTTACGTCCAGGGCTACACACGTACTACAATGGCCGGTACAGAGGGTCGCAATACCGCGAGGTGGAGCCAATCCCAAAAAACCGGTCTCAGTTCGGATTGCAGTCTGCAACTCGACTGCATGAAGGAGGAATCGCTAGTAATCGCAGATCAGCACGCTGCGGTGAATACGTTCCCGGGCCTTGTACACACCGCCCGTCACACCATGGAAGCCGATAGTACCCAAAGTCGCTGGGCTAACCTTCGGGAGGCAGGCGCCTAAGGTAAGATTGGTAACTGGGGTGAAGTCGTAACAAGGTAGCCGTATCGGAAGGTGCGGCTGGATCACCTCCTTTCTAAGGAGAACAGGCTTCCCGACATGTCGGGATTGTCCTGAGGTCGAAACGACGGAATATCCCGCCACGCTCAACTTTGTTATTTTTTACCGTAATCGGCTGGCTTTAAGCTCAGCCGTTTATCGGTAAGGTCGGGCCTATAGCTCAGCTGGTTAGAGCGCACGCCTGATAAGCGTGAGGTCGGTAGTTCGAATCTACTTAGGCCCACTTATTCCGGGTCGGGCCTAAGATACAATCCCGTCTACGCGGGACAGCCGTCCCGGATTTGGGACGGGGAATTAGCTCAGTTGGGAGAGCGCCGGCTTTGCAAGCCGGAGGTCACCGGTTCGAGCCCGGTATTCTCCACAAGGCAACATTTCAAGTTGCAAATGACTTCAGGATTTAATCCTGATAGGCTCTTTGACAGTCGAAATTGAGTATGGGTACAAAAAAGGCATTAGACATCTGCCGAAATTAGAGGATTTTCGGCCAAGTTATTAAGGGCATGAGGTGGATGCCTTGGCACAAGCAGGCGATGAAGGACGTGGTAAGCTGCGATAAGCCCCGGAGAGGTGCAAACAACCTTGGATCCGGGGATTTCCGAATGGGGCAACCCGGCTCCGGTAATGCGGAGTCATCATCAGGTGAATACATAGTCTGATGAGGCAAACGGAGAGAACTGAAACATCTAAGTAACTCCAGGACAAGAAAACAATAGTGATTCCCCTAGTAGCGGCGAGCGAAACGGGAACAGCCCAAACTTCTGTCGTGTCAAGCTGACGGGCGTTGCGACAGAGGGGTCGTGGGAGCGATCAGGAAGAGCCGTTAATCTTCCAGGGAGTAAGAAAATCATTTGTTAGTTGAACACTTCTGGAAAGAGTGGCCAGAGAGGGTGATAGCCCCGTAAGTGAAAACATTTGATCTCCCGACCGTTTCCCAAGTACTGCGGGACACGAGAAATCCTGTGGGAATTCAGGAGGACCATCTCCTAAGGCTAAATACTCGCTTGTGACCGATAGTGAACCAGTACCGTGAGGGAAAGGTGAAAAGTACCCCGGAAGGGGAGTGAAATAGTACCTGAAACCTCATGCTTACAAGCAGTGGGAGTCCCGCTTTAGCGGGATGACCGCGTGCCTTTTGCATAATGAGCTGGCGAGTTGCTCGTCCGTAGCAAGGTTAAGTTCCTCAGGAACCAAGCCGCAGCGAAAGCGAGTCTTAATAGGGCGACATAGTTACTGGCGGCAGACGCGAAGCCGGGTGATCTACCCATGGCCAGGTTGAAGCGCAGGTAAAACTGCGTGGAGGACCGAACCAGTTGGTGTTGAAAAGCCATTGGATGAGCTGTGGGTAGGGGTGAAAGGCCAATCAAACCCGGAGATAGCTCGTACTCCCCGAAATAGCTTTAGGGCTAGCCTCGCGTGATGTATACCGGAGGTAGAGCACTGAAAGGGCTAGGGCTCTCACAAGAGTACCGACCCCTATCAAACTCCGAATGCCGGCTATATTAACGCGGGAGTCAGGCTGCGGGAGATAAGTTTCGTAGCCGAAAGGGAAACAGCCCAGACCGACAGCTAAGGTCCCCAAGTATGACTTAAGTGATTAAGGATGTGAAAGGACTCAGACAACCAGGAGGTTGGCTTAGAAGCAGCCATCCCTTTAAAGAGTGCGTAATAGCTCACTGGTCAAGTCGTTTTGCGCCAAAAATTGTCGGGACTAAGGTCATCACCGAAGCTTCGGATCCGCCATCTGGCGGATGGTAGGGGAGCATTCCGTACGCCTGCGAAGGTCAACCGAAAGGCTGGCTGGAGGTATCGGAAACGCTTATGCCAGCATGAGTACGCGATAATCCAGGCGAGAAACCTGGACACCGAAAATCCAAGGGTTCCTGAGTAAAGCTAATCTGCTCAGGGTTAGTCGGATCCTAAGCCGAGGCCGAAGGGCGTAGGCGATGGGAAACGGGTTTAATATTCCCGTACCACCAGAAGTCTGCTCGAACTATGGGGTGACGCAGGAGTGAAAGGTCAGCCGCCTGTTGGAATAGGCGGTCCAAGCTGGTAGGCGGAGGAGGCAGGCAAATCCACCTCCTCTTAACGCCGAGAAGCGATAGGGAGCCGTATGGCATAAACTGACCCTAATCATACTGCCGAGAAAAACCTCTATGTGAGGGCTTCAGGTGACCGTACCGTAAACCGACACAGGTGGATGAGGAGAGAATCCTAAGGTGCTCGAGAGAACCGTGGTTAAGGAACTCAGCAAAATGACCCCGTAACTTCGGGAGAAGGGGTACCCTGGACGGCAAAGGAGTTCGCCTCCTGAGCTATCCGGGGTCGCAGAGAAACGGCCCAGCCGACTGTTTACTAAAAACACAGGTCTCTGCTAAGCCGTAAGGCGATGTATAGGGACTGACACCTGCCCGGTGCCGGAAGGTTAAGGGGATGGGTTATTCCGCTTCGGCGGGAGAAGCTCACAACCGAAGCCCCGGTAAACGGCGGCCGTAACTATAACGGTCCTAAGGTAGCGAAATTCCTTGTCGGGTAAGTTCCGACCTGCACGAATGGTGTAACGATCTGGGCGCTGTCTCGACCACGGACTCGGCGAAATTGAATTCTCAGTGAAGATGCTGAGTACCCGCGATTGGACGGAAAGACCCCGTGCACCTTTACTATAGCTTGATATTGGGTCCTAGCCTTGCATGTGTAGGATAGGTGGGAGACTTTGAACCACAGACGCAAGTATGTGGGGAGTCACCCTTGAAATACCACCCTTGTTTTGTTGGGATTCTAACTCGATTCCGTGAATCCGGTTCGAGAACAGTGTCAGGTGGGTAGTTTGACTGGGGCGGTCGCCTCCCAAAAGGTAACGGAGGCGCCCAAAGGTTCCCTCAGTACGGTCGGTAATCGTACGTAGAGTGCAAAGGCACAAGGGAGCTTAACTGCGAGACATACAGGTCAAGCAGGTAGGAAACTAGGGCTTAGTGATCCGGCGGTAGAGAATGGAATTGCCGTCGCTCACCGGATAAAAGGTACGCCGGGGATAACAGGCTTATCTCCCCCAAGAGTTCACATCGACGGGGAGGTTTGGCACCTCGATGTCGGCTCGTCGCATCCTGGGGCTGGAGGCGGTCCCAAGGGTTTGGCTGTTCGCCAATTAAAGCGGCACGCGAGCTGGGTTTAGAACGTCGTGAGACAGTTCGGTCCCTATCCATCGTGGGCGCAGGTATCTTGAGGAGTGCTGCTCTTAGTACGAGAGGACCGGAGTGGACGAACCTCTGGTGTACCAGTTGTCGCGCCAGCGGCATGGCTGGGTAGCTACGTTCGGCAGGGATAAGCGCTGAAAGCATCTAAGTGCGAAGCCCCCTCCAAGATTAGGATACCCTTCCGCTTCGGCGGAACTTAAGGCTCCTCGTAGACTACGAGGTTGATAGGTCACAGGTGTAAAGGCAGTAATGTCAAAGCCGAGTGATACTAATAGGCCGTGAGACTTGGCTTAAAATACTTTAATTGAAGTAGTGTCTATTGCCCCCTACCCGTACTCAATTTCGGCTGTCATACAGTTTTTCCGGCGATCATAGCGGTAGGGAAACACCTCTTCCCATTCCGAACAGAGAAGTTAAGCCTACCCACGCCGATGGTACTGCACCGGAGACGGTGTGGGAGAGTAGGTCATCGCCGGGGATTATAATTTACAAGGGCAGCTCGCTGAAAAGGGGGCTGCCTTTTTAGTGTAACAAGAAGAGACATCCCCGAATGGATCCCTGGGGATAAGCTACCTCTGCCACTCAAGCTGTAAGGTAGGGATGCTTTTTTACTTTCTCCGCATTATTTAAAAAATATATTATAATAATTCTTGATTCGGTATTAAGTATGAATTATATTACGGAATGTGAGATGAAAATTCACTTTTATTTTGACGTGTTGGAAACCGACCTGTACAAATAATGAGAGGAGACTGTAATGAAATCGAAGAAAAATAAATTTAAGAATGCAATCCAGCGATTGCTTCCCTTCTTTTTCTTGATTTATCTCATGCAGGTAACATCCTGTTCATCATTCCCTATAAAAAAAGATATCGCGTTTGATGCATTAAGAACACTCTTAAAAGCATACAAGGCACAAGATCCTTTATTATTATGGGATGGCGTAAAAAAACTATACGAGAGTATAGAAATTAAAAACTCCGAGGTAACCGTCTCGTTTAGTACGACACTGCTTGAAAATAGACTGCCAATTGAAAATACAGTGGGTCTTGTCGAATGGAATCCGAAAAATGCAAGATTTATACCTAGAGACACTACTTTTGTTCTTAATGGGATAGGTAAGGCTTACGGTGATGCAGTAATGTACATAGAACCTGCAAATGGTGATGATTCGCTTCTTCGTGACGTGCTGATTGAGGCAGATATCGTAGTTGAAAAGGCTACGGATAAATATTCAACAATAGCTTTAGGTGTGAGGAGTGAACCCAATAATTGGAGGGGCTATAGTTTACAGTATCTAAAAAATGGCATTATGAAAATAGTTACTGAGGATGACAACTTCGATTTAGAGACTGAAACTTCAATTGAACGTTTTAATGAAGGAGATCGGTACCACATGGTTCTTGCAATTAAGGGCAGTAAGGTATTTAGCGCAATATTAGATTACCAAAACGGTAATAAATATAAAATAGAGTATGATTTAAGTGACTATAGAGATGCGCCTCCGGCTGAAGGTTCAAGAATCTTGTTACACACTTGGAAAGTAAAAGCAAAGTTTAACAATGTAAGAGTAATTGCATTGTGATCAGCCTAGTACACTAGCCATATCATTAAAGCGTATGTACACTGGTTTGGCACGCCCAATCAGGAGTATCAATAAGCAGGCTACCCCACAGCTCTGCTGTGGGTTGGTTTTAACTGATCCCCCCTTGGAAAAAAGGGGGGCTTTTTGGTTTCTCCTTTTTACAGGGTGGAATCCCGCCAGTGCTGGGTGGGATTTGAGTAATGGAGAGAACGGCCTGCCTGCCCCTTTTTGGATCGGGAATCCAGAAAACCCTTCTAAAAACCAATTCCTCGCTATTTGGCTTGACTTTTGTTGGGAGATGGCTTAAATTCAATCCATTCATTTCTTACCTATTCAATCAGTGAGGTTTATATGTCCTTTCTATCTGAAGAGGAACCGAGATTACCATATCCAACCAAAAATGTACCTTTCCATGGTGAGGATATCGAGGAGTACATTATCCCGGAGAACGACAAGGAGGAAGTCTTAGCACAGATGTATATTTTCGAACCGATCCCGTCGCTTGATGAAGAACGCCTTGATATTCATTCTGGAAAGAAATTCACCATCCGGGATTTTCTTGTTACCCGCGAGCGCGGTCGTAATTGGCTGGTTAGTCCGTATTATTATGAAGCTGGCGGCACCGTAATTGACTGGTTGCCGGTGGAATTTGGGGAAGAGTAGATCGTGTACTAAACTCGAAGGCAATCGGATCTGGCATCCCACCGCTTACGGTGGGTTCCTAAGCGAATATAACCCAACCTACAATTATAAATCCACATCTAACAGAAAGAAATAACTCATGACAAGAAAATATGCAGGGTGGATACTGATAGGTATTGCCATCTTAATCGGTGCATTGAGATTACTCGATGTCATCGAAAACGGTACTACGGCAGTGTTTATGATGTTAGCCATCATAATAGTTACTGGAGGGTTGATGGGCGCAAAGAAGAAGAAAGAAGCGGAAAAAGAATCGGAAGAGGCTATCTCACAACAGACCGAAAAGGAGGCTTAGGATGACATTCAACCTGGGGAAAGTTATCTGGAACCAATTCGGTGCTGCGATCGATACTTTGGGAGAAGCTATAAAAGCTTGCCCGGAAGATCTCTGGAGAGACAGGTCTCAGAAGCCGGAATACTGGTACACTGCCTATCATACTCTATTCTGGCTTGATTTCTATCTGTCGGACACGCCGGACGGATTTACACCTCCAAAGCCGTTTGATATGTCTGAAATGGATCCTGCTGGCTTACTGCCAGATCGGGTTTATTCCAAGCAGGAGTTACTCACCTATTTAGAACATGGTCGTCAGAAATGCCTTACTAAGATTGAAGGCCTGACAGAGGAGAAGGCCGAACAGCGTTATCAGTTCGGATGGATGGATTTCACCATAACAGAATTACTCCTGTATAATATGCGCCACGTGCAGCATCACGCTGCTCAGTTGAACCTGATCCTCCGCCAACAGATTGATTCAGCGCCTCGCTGGGTGAGGCAAGCGAAACGGTGATTAGTCAAGGTCTATTCGACTATCCCGGTATAAATACTTCTGTTTGTCTGCACTCTTTGATAAAAAAATATTCAAATATTATCTTGACTTTTGGCAATGTGGGAGTTTATTTTGTGATGAAATAAAGTTTGAGAATTTCGAACTTAGGGCAGCTCGCTTTGATGTGAAGAGCTGCCCTTTTTTGGTATCTCACTGATTTGTGGAAATAGTGCTTTAAACCGAATCGGGATAGGCGAAATAATCTGGAGGAAAAGATGGATTATCGAAAAGGAAAATCGCTTTTGAACGCAATCCTTACTACAAGGAAGATAAAAAGGCCCCTTCAGGCTTTAGCTGCCATATCATTGGTAGCTTTGTTAGTTCCCACCTCGGGTATAGCTTCAGATCATCTAGACGAACTAGAAAGACAAGTCATTGAGGCCATTCTTCTACTTCCCACTACGTACCCAACATATGATACACAGTTAGTTAAGGGCCAATTGTATGCCGGTTATATTGTCGCCACAATACATGATTTGGATTCCATTAATGTTAATTTTTCAGATACCGACTGGATCGATATTGCTATTTATTCTAGAGACGGTACAAAGCATAACTGGAATATGACCAGAGAAAATTTTGAAGCATTTATCCGGGATAACCTGGATCTGTTTTTCGGAATATTCTTTCCCACCAGCATAAGCGAGGGGACAATTGGGACGGATATGGCAAGTCAGCATTCCCAGCAATTTCTAGAGTTTACTATATTGGGCAACACAATAGAGAGACAAAAAGTGAGTGGCTTAGTGGAGTATGAATGGTTTGAAATCGATGCAGCTTCCGGAGCTGCTGTAAAAGGAATTGTCTATTTTAACAAACATAACATTTCGGTTCAAGGAACATATGCCGCTTTGGATGACTATTTGGCAACGAAATCCGGCGCTTTGGGAATAGATTATTTTCCTCATATGCACCGTACAATTAAGGGATTGGACTATTGGCTTGGAGTGAATCTGTTTATCAGCAACCTATATTCAGGCTCTAAAATATTCGATTTAGGCGTGTTCGATGCCGGATTGGGGTTCTGGGGAGCAGTCCGAAAGGATATTTCCCGGTTCCGGATTGGATTTGGATCTGTTTTTCAGTCCTCCAAAAGTTTCATCCCCAATTTTCTTGTACCAGAAGAACTCGAATTATTTGCAGATCAAATCAACAAGCGCCATTTAGATTTCAATTTGACTTATGGAACAATTTTGGGCTTTGAGATATCCCGGAGGATTTCGTTGAATGGGAAGATTACTGAAAATCACTCTTTCACTCGTACCGAAGGGTTAGAAACGACGTCACAAACAATATTCCTGACAAGCATTTCCTATCTAGTTGGCAAAATTGGTGCAATTGATGTAGGATTTAAACTCTCATCAGGTTTAGTAGGAGTATCATCGCATTCCGTTTTTATCCAGGGTAATTATACATGGTGAGCTTATCATGAGAATGTATATAGTGTTCATCCCCCTTCTATTTTCTCTAGCTCTGACTAATCAGGCAAGCGAGGATGGAATACGCGAAATGAGCTTTTTGATGGAAAGGCAGGTAAGTTTTGAAATAACTGATGTGACAATAAAAAAACTGAATGCTAACGGGATACCTGATAGCATACTTCAGGAGTTGGGACAACTGAAATCTCGAACATTTGACAAAGAGAACCTATTTATAGATCAAATTAGAAGGGCGATCGGTGATGAACCAACAGATCAATACAAATCATGGATTTTAAAACATGCTAAAATCACTGACGAATTGGATGTGGAAATCGTCTATCGAGATCCTTCCGATGTGGATATTCGATTGAAAGATTCCAGAATTATACCCTTTTATCTAACTATTGAGAATCGTTCAGAGCGGCAGATTAAGTTCAATCGTCAGGATATCCAACTTAATGTTGGCTTATCTTCGCCCCTGAGAACTGTTAAAGTCGAAACTGTTCTCGAGGCAATTGAGGACACTGCTACGATGCGACCGTTTTTAAATAAAGTGCTAAAATTCATTACATCTCAATCAAAGGCTTTCCACCGCACTTATCATAAAGACTTAGAGGGGACCCTGAAGGAATACAGCTTTCAGGATAGTATCATAAAACCACATAAAAAGTGCGAAGGGTTGGTCTTTTTCATGCTCCCTGAAGATACAGATGAGGTTCTCTGGTCCACTTTGCGAGTTTTGGATTTTCCTTCACAGGCAATAACCACCAGAGGCTATCATGTATATACAAATGAAAAACAGCAAGAGAAACATCGAAATATATTTGAAAAAATATGGAAGATACTCTTTAAGGCTCCCCCACCCATTGAAAATAGTTATGCGCTTCTGGCTTTTACAGGAGACTATGAATACTACAAGGATTTGGACTATGCGGGCAGTGATATTGAAAGACTGGGTGAGTTCCTGAGTAAAAAGCAGGGTTATAAGAGAGTCGTTGTGATAACCGATTCTAACCTCACGATTCCAAAACTGAAATATCCGCAGGAACATTTCATGTCGAAGATCACACCCAAAGATCGATTTTTATTCTACTATGCTGGCCACGGTGATACCAAGTTAATAAATGGAGTGGCAAAAGGGTATCTTCCCCTTGCCGATGCAAAGCCGGGTGGGGATGACAATTGCATTCCCATGGATAGTTTAGTCATGTGGATGAACCAACTTCAATCAAAACACCTTCTGGTTATTTTAGATTGTTGTTTTAGCGGATTGGCATTACGCGGATTGGATATTGAATCAGTGGATCCTAAGTATTTATTAATGGCCGGAACTGAAAGGGAATCTGCTCTCGAAGGCGAAAGATGGGATGGAAGCCTTTTTACGCATTTACTTATGGAAGGACTTAGGGGAAAAGCAGATGTTTATAAAGATGATGTAATAACTATATGGGAACTCTACGGATGGCTGCGGTCGGCCGTAAAAAAGGAAGCAATAGAAGCCGGCTATGAATTAATCCCCCAGATGAAGGATTTCACAAAATACAGCAGCAAGGAAGAATTCTTTTTCATCCACACCAAATAACTTGGAGACTGTATCAAATGTCGCAATGGCTAACCATCATTTTAAGCATTTCCCTGTTGGGATTCTTTATAAGTACATTGTATATCAATGTAAAAGCAGGGCGATGGAAGACACTAATCATTCATGTGGTTATTCTGGGCGTTATCATATTGATATTGAATCGCGTCTTTAAATTTCCACAAATCATTACGACGATGGGGCCAGGGCAAGAAACCATCATAATTATCTTTTGCTATATTTGTATGGTTATAGGTATGTCGGCTCAATATCTATATCAACAGGCCCAGAGTGACAACGATAGGATTAAAATTAAAATGGCGCCTTTACTCATGCCGATTTTTGTCTCGCCCATCGTCTTCATTCCACTTTTAGCCATTATTCAAGACATACCGATGGGGTCTGGTGCGCTGACTAAGTCGAGACTAATGCTATACTTCATAGCGTTTCAAAACGGATTTTTCTGGAAGGAGATTTTTGAGAAACAGCGGCAACGAATTTTGAACAACTCCAACACCTCATAGATGAAAGGTACGATTAAACGTTGCCAATGTGCCCCACAGCTTTGCTGTGGGATGTTATTCGATCCACTATCCAAGATCCAATTCTAAAGGCAATAAGTAGATATACCGCTTGATAATGTTCTGAATAGGGTTTAAATTATTTGGAGGTTATCGTGCGTGTGCCGTAGGCACTCTCCACAGGAGTCCTTCGGATCTACGGAGGAGACACTACAACACTGAACGTCTGATCCATAAAGGTGTAGTTACTAAATTAACCAGGAGGATGACCCATGAGTTTCATCACGAAAATTTTAGGAGGCAGCATTGGTAAAGTGGTAGAAAGCGTCGGGGGTGTCGTTGACAAATTTCATCTAAGTGGTGAAGAGAAGCAGAAGTTTAAACTGGAGATGGAAACACTTCTGCAGAGAAGGGACGCTGAGATCGAGGAGACTATTCGAACGGAACTCGAAGCTAAAAAACAGGTTTTGGTGGCAGAATTGACTCAGGGTGATAGCTATACCAAGCGTGCTCGTCCGACGGTAGTTTACGCAGGGTTGGTTTTCATTCTGTTTAATTACTGCATCGTACCAACAATTCAGTCGTTTTCCAACGTACCGGTAGAAGCATTTAAGCTACCGACGGAATTCTGGTATGGATGGACTGGCATAGTAGGTACCTGGGCTATTGGGAGATCGGTTGAAAAACGGGGTGGCAGCAATCGTGTAACCAATATGATTACGGGTAGCGGTTCCAGTAAGCTTTTTGATGATGCCATAGGTTAAAAACCTGGATGGTTAATGGCATCGATGCGTTTAACCCTGATCTAAACATACGGAGACTTTTATGAAGATAAATGAAGATCACCTTCTTGAAGGGGGTGGAACTACTTTCAAGGAATCATCAAATCATGGCGGGGCTTTTAGTACCGGTTTACCCGATACTGTGGTCTTTCACTTCACGGCGGGTAGAGATGCCAAAAGTTCCGTTCAGTGGTTATGCAATCCTGAGGCTAAGGCATCCGCTCACTTAGTGATTGGAAGTGATAAATCAGTTACGCAATTGGTACCGTTTGATACGATTGCATGGCATGCGGGGCCCAGCAGGCATGGAGATCGTGAGGGACTGAATAAATACTCAATTGGAATTGAACTTGATAATGCTGGAAAATTGACCAAACATGGGAACCAGTATAGATCATGGTTTGAAAAAGTTTACGATGAAAAAGAGGTGGTAGAAGCCGTTCATAGGAATAAAACAATTCCTGAGTATTGGCATGCATACAGTGAGGAGCAGATAACGATTGCCATCGATATCTGCTTTCTGTTAATGGAACGCTACGGAATCACCACCATCCTGGGACACGAAGAGATATCACCGGGCCGTAAGTGGGATCCGGGTCCTGCCTTTCCTCTGGATAAGATACGGGAAATAATACTCCTTCGAGATCGAGCGGAGGATGAGGGTGCAGAAGCAGGATATGTCGGAAGTATAGGTAAGGTCACTGCATCCAAACTTAATATTCGTTCGACACCTTCACTATACTCGACGACAGTAGCACCTCCCCTCATGCAAAACTCGTTAGTGGAAATTCTACGAGAGTCTGATGGTTGGTATGAGGTTCTCAATAAAACTCAGGGATGGGTGAAGAAAGAATACGTGAAGACCTGATTGTGAGCAGAGAATAGAAGCTGGGTGCCCCACAGTTCTGTTGTGGGGAAGGTGAAAATTGATCCCCCCTTGAAAAAAGGGGGGCTTTATAATGCTGCGTCAGGTCCTTATCAGTCGGCTGACTTTAGGAGACCCCGAAGGCAAGACCTGACACAACTGTTTAGACCCTACTGCCCACCTTCATACTTAAATGAGACCTTTACCTTGGCACGGTAGGCTTCAACTTTGCCGTTGTTAATCTGCATATCCAGTTCGGATACTTCTGCCACGCGCAGGTCGCGCAGGCTTTCACCAGCTCTGGCGATAGCGGCTTCTGCTGCCTTTTCCCATGATTCACTGCTGGTGCCCACCAGTTCGATTACCTTATAAACGCTCTCAGCCATTTTGTATTCCTCCGGTTGTTTTTGGTGTGTTTATTATGAAATCACTCAATTCTCCTCTCTAAAATAACCCCCTCCTCCCGCATTGTCAACGATTATTTTGGTAATACGTTAAGAAGTGGTGGGTTTGTGCTATTTGATCCCCCCTTGACAAGGGGGGCAGCTTACCCAGCGCTGCTCCGAAGGAGTCCCTGCGGGAAAGCACTGCGCTACGGATATGCAAAACCCCGCTGTCCCGAAGGACTCCTTCGGAGGATGCCTACGGCAAAGCGGGCTATGACCAAACGGAAAGCTGTTTTGATAAATAAAAGTGGAATTAGGGGTTGATATTTTACTGAAGGGTATATAAGTTTGCATCTGTAGGGGGCGTACAGTGGGTACTCCCATTTGGGGAATCTAGTAAGTACAGGAAATCTCGGTAATTACATCCATCCAAATGCATAGAAGTCAGTTATCCTCACTTGTTGGAATATTATCATTTTCCATTCTGGTTATCGGCTGTTCTTTTCTGGCTAAGTTCAATAACCCTTTAACACCGCAGGATGAATTGGTTGCAGATATATGGCCAATCCTAACTGGAGCCGAGAAGAAGGAGATCAGAAAATTACAGACAGTTGAAAGTGCGCAATCTTTTATTGATAAATTCTGGGATGATTTGGACCCTACACCGGATACAAAAATCAATGAATTCAGAGTTGAGTATGAAACGAGATTAAATTATGTTCATATTCATTATCCATATAAGAGAGGGTGGACACATTCGGATAGAGCGAGAGTCTATTTAATCTATGGACCACCTGAAGATATTCATTTCGAGCCGTGGCTTCGTGACCTGGATTATAAAGGAATAGATGTAAAAGCTTGGGAGATATGGGTTTATCCCAAAATGATAGCAAGCACTCTCCCACCCACTTCCTTTAATCAAATTGATCCCCATTTAATGCAGTTTGTTTTCGCTGATTATTCAGGTGTCGGAAGATATATTCAAGTCTATTCAAATGTCCCTGGTGAAAAAACTGATTCACGTTTTTTGGGTAATTTATAGATCCCTCCTTAGTCCTCCCTTGAAGGAAGGGGCAGCTCACCCAGTGCTGCTCCGTAGGAGTCCCTACGGGAAAGCACTGGGCTACGGATAGACAAAACCCCGCTAAAGCGGGCTGTGGCGGAAAGGTGTTTTAATAAATAAAAGTGGATTTAATGGTTGATGTTTGTGTGGAAGGGGCTTAAATTTGTGTTTAGTGGCGAATACAGCAGGTTCTTTTTGTAAGAGACTAGATATTACTGCAAATGAAAGGATAGAAAATGAGCGAACCACTAACGATTCGTAAACTTATCGAAAGAATAACTTCAGGCGATATCCGAATTCCAGCCTTTCAACGTGATTTTGTATGGGATTCAGACCAAGTAGCCTTCTTATTGGATAGTATTTATAAAGGCTTTCCAATAGGTACTATTATTCTTTGGAAAACAGACAATCGATTGTCAACCGAAAAAAACTTGGATCGGTTTAAACTTCCAGAACCACAAAAAGACTATCCGGTTAACTATGTTTTAGATGGGCAGCAGAGAATTACTAGTTTATTTAGCGTATTCCAAACAGATTTATCTCCTAATAATGATCCTTGGATAGATATTTATTTTGATATGCTTGCCGAAGAAAATATTCAAGAATCCTTATTTTTGCCTATTGAAGAGGATATGGTTGACAAAGATCGACATTTCCCTGTGAATGTATTATTTGACACTGTACGATATAGAGAGGCAACCGAAAATCTTGAGGTTGAATTTGTGCGAGCTATTGACAAACTGCAAGAAAAATTTAAAGAATATTTAATTCCAAATGAAATCTTCGAATCAGATAATCGGAATAATGTCGCTATTGTTTTTGAGCGCATAAATAGGGCTGGTACTGAATTGGACATGTTTCAGCTACTTTCTGCATGGAGTTGGTCAGATGATTTTGATTTGACTGAAAAATTTGCAGACCTCCAAGATGAAATTATAGAACACGGATTTGATGATTTATGTAATAATAGAGACCTACAATTAAGAATATGTTCTGGAATAATAAAGGGTGAGACCACTCCTTCAAAAATACTTGAATTGCAGGGTGAAGATATAAGGAATGAATTTGATTCTATCCGTAAAGGCATTATTGGCGCAATAGATTTCCTGATAAGAGAACTAAATGTAAAAAATTATAAGTTACTACCATTTCCTGGAACACTGGTTCCTTTGAGTGTATTCTTTGCCACTGATAGACCAGAAGGTTCAACATATACAGACATTCAGAAAGACACTATAATAACTTGGTTTTGGAGGACAACTTTCACAAGGAGATTTTCAGCAGGTGTAAACGAGAAACAGGCTGTGGATATTCAAGAGATGAAGAAATTGAAAGACAATGAACACTATAAATTCAAGTACCCCTCTGGAGAAATCAAAATTGATTTTAAGACATCAAATTTCTCTGTGTCGAATGCAAATTCTAAAGCACTTATTCTATTATTAAGTTCGCTTAATCCATTTTCGTTTTTCAGTGGTGCAAGGATTGATCTAGATAATGTTCTTCAAAAAGTAAATAAGAATGAATTTCACCACATATTCCCAAAGAAGCATCTTGAAAGTTTAGGAATTGGGAAAAAAGAGACAAACGTACTTGCAAATATTTGTTTTCTAACGCGTGGTGATAATAACAAGATAAAAGATAAGGCTCCAAGTGAATATGTTGAGGAAATCACAAGTAATAAGGCGGAAGAGTATTTAAGGCGAGCCTTAATTCCACAAGATCTCAGTTCGTTAAACTATACGTCATTCCTTGACGAACGTTCAACACTTCTAAATCGCAAAGCTTTAGATTTGATGGAAATAAACTAATTCCCTCAATCCGAACTAAATCTAAAATTTTCGAAGATAGTACTAATCTTAACTCCCCATAGCTCTGCTGTGGGTCTATTAAAAGTGATCCCCCCTTTCTCCCCCCTTGAAAAACGAGGGTTTGTACCTTACCCTTCCAACTCCCCTACCCCCCCCTCAAGGGCGGGTGGCAGGGACAGCTTGATGTCCCTGTCATTGACTAGCACCCCCCTCAAGTCCCCCCACTTTCCTGCCGATGAAATAGATGAGAACTGTTTGGATTAGTTATGGATGAGAAAGAAACAACCGGAATCAGACCTGTATCGGAACGCGGCGAAGGCTGGCATAATCGCCAGCAGAAAAAGCAGAAGGTGGAAGGTTCCCAGGATGATTCCAACATTCCACATGATAAATCCGTCAGACAATCCGCACCGCTCCCCTTCGGTAAGCTAGACCTCCTGGCTTGATCTGAAGTTAATCCCAGAGTGGCCCAACACTTCCGAATCTGGTTCAGTTTATATGAGAAAGCGTCAGGTCACACTTCCCCGCTCAGGCGGGAAACCAAGATCTGACGCAACAGTTAAGGCACTACATGTCGGGGTCAGGGGCACCATGGGCGCAGGCGACCCCGACTGTGGGATCCCACCTTAGTCCCCCCTTGTCAAGGGGGGAGTCCATCGGCTGACGGACGGGGGGATCAGGTGAATATTGGGTTTCGCTTCGCTAATCCAACCTACTCATATCCCTTTACCCCCAGGAACACTCCTATATCCAAAACCGTTTAATGAAAGAGCACCCGGTGCATTCACTTATCTTGCCAACATAACAAAAACAGATCTTGAAAATGTGCTTGCAATCTGGTCTTATTCTGCTTATTTTATAAGGATAGGAAATAAACGAAATTGGAGGAACTGTAGATGAACTTAATTCGCGCTGCTGTAATCTTAGCTTTAGCATGTATGATCGCTGCGCCACTAATAGCGCAGGATGACCTCGATGCGCAGCTTCAATCACTTCAAGACAAGCGCGCCGAAATCAAAGCGGAGATGGAAGCGGCCAATGAAGCTGGCGACCGTGACAAATATGATCAACTTTTGATTGAATGGGAAAGTGTTTCCAAGCAGATAAAAGACCTTCAGTCGCAGTTGCAGCAGGATACTGAAACTCGCAACAATGCGATTAAATACTACAATGAGGGGAAGAAGTACTACCAGCAGGGCAACGCAGGTCAGGCAGTTGAGAACTTCAAGAAATCCTTAGAGTACGATTCGCAGAATCCCAAAGTGCATTACATGTTGGGGGTTGCCCAGGTCAAAGCCAAGGATTATCCCGGTGCTCTTGTATCTCTGGACAATGCTATCAAAATTAGATCAAGCTATGCCGAAGCGTACTACATGAAGGGTAATGTGCTGAAGAGAATGGGTAGGAATTCGGAAGCGCTGCAGGCGTATCAGGAGTCTGTGAAACAGAATCCCATGTATTCCAAAGGGTATTTCGGCATGGGTTCGGTGTATTTAGCTCAGAAAAAAAACAGAGACGCTTTAAGCGCGCTCCAGCAGGCAGTTGACCTTGATCCAAGTTATCATTTGGCTCATTCTTCCATGATACAGGTCTTTATCAATCAGGGTAAATTCAACCAGGCTATCGAAGCTGCTGATAAGGCTATCGCGCTGAAGGCGAACTACTGGAAGCAGTACTACCTGAAATCTCTGGCAGCTAATAAAGCTGGTAAATTCCAGGTTGCCATCGATGCTGCCAAGGGCTGTCTGAAATATAAAGCCAATTATGCTGGCGCCAATTTTGAAATGGGGCAGGCATACCAAGCTTTGGGCAATAAGCCGAAGGCTCTGGAAGCGTATAAAAAATGCCTGAACGACCGCCAGTGGCGTCCCAATGCTGAACATCACATAAAAATTCTCGAAGAAGAAGGGTAGAACGATCTTCGGGTGGGGGGGGCTGAAAGCGTCACTCTGAGCGCAGCGAAGAGTCTCAATTGTCTATATTGAATATGAGATTCTTCGCCACGCCTTCGGCGGGCTCTCCATAGGAGTCCTTCGGACAGAATGAATTTGGGACAGCCTCTTTCATATATAATACCCTTTCTCCTGAGATCTCCCACATTTACCTCGAAGCAAAAGGAACGTACTCCTTGCAACTGAATCCCCGCTATCAGCACGCTGTCCAGGTTTCTGCTGCTCTTATTGGGCATGATGAGAAAATCATCATTGACGCCTTCCGATTCGCTCTCAAGAACGCTTTTGAACCGCATGAGTTAGTCGAGTTAATCCTCCAGAGCCTCCTCTTCGATGGCTATCCCTGCGCGCTTGAGGGTCTCATTGCACTTAAGAGGACCTTGCCGGAAATATTACCGGCATCGGAGGAATTTGAACCGTATAACTCTGCCAATCTGGAGGAATGGAAGAGTCGTGGAGTATCCCTCTGTAAGAGAATATATGGAGATAATTTCGAACCGCTTTTGGATAATGTTGGAAACCTCTCACCATCGTTGAAAGAATGGATGCTCAACGAGGGATACGGGAGGGTATTAGCGCGCCAATCGCTGCCCATAGACATCCGTGAAATGGGCATAATCGCCATATTGATCGTTAAAGGTTATCCCCGTCAGTTACATTCCCACATGCGAGGTGCTTTAGAGGTGGGAGTTTCCCTTCATGAACTGAATGAAGCCATCGCAATTTGCGAAGGATTCACCGCCAAAGCGAACATCAGCAGTGCCGCCGAAATCCTTCAAAAACTAACCTGAAAACATAAAAACAGCCATAATGGCAGTATGTGGCAGTATAATGGCAGTGCTTGTACGGTTTATCATTTTGAAGTATCCATCGTATAATTATAATTAACAAAGGTATAGTGAATAATAAGAGATATTCACAAGCATAAGGAATTCGGCATAACATTTGCTTTATTGTAGTGTTAAAGAAAAATTTATCGTTTAATATGGAGGTTCAAGCACGATGAGCAAGATCATCGGAATCGATTTAGGGACAACGAATTCAGTTGTTTCAGTTATAGAAGGGAATGAGCCGGTAGTAATTCCCAGTGCGGAAGGAAGCAGGACAACGCCATCTGTAGTTGCTTTTGCCAAATCGGGTGATAGACTGGTTGGCGCTACTGCTAAACGTCAGGCGGTTACCAACCCGCAAAAGACGGTCTATTCCATCAAGCGCTTTATGGGAAGAAATCATTCTGAAGTCTCCAATGAAATTGGAGAAGTTCCCTACGAAGTGATATCCGGTCCACAAGGTCAGGCACGGGTTAAGATAGATGATAAGGAATACTCACCGCCGGAAATCTCAGCGATGACTCTGCAGAAGCTGAAGCAGGCGGCGGAAGATTACTTAGGTGAGAAGGTAACCAAAGCGGTAATTACCACACCGGCGTATTTTAACGATACTCAGCGTCAGGCGACTAAAGATGCTGGTGAAATCGCCGGTTTGGAAGTTGAGCGTATCATCAATGAGCCTACTGCGGCAGCATTAGCCTACGGAATGGACAAGGAGGGAGAGGAACGCATCGCTGTGTACGATCTTGGTGGTGGAACCTTCGACATATCCATCCTTGAACTGGGTGATGGCGTGTTCGAAGTTAAATCAACCAACGGTGACACTCACTTAGGCGGCGATGACTTTGATCAGCGCTTAATAGACTATTTGGCTGATGAATTCCAGAAGTCCGAAGCCATCGATCTGCGCAAAGATCCTATGGCATTGCAGCGTTTGAAGGAAGCTGCCGAGAAAGCCAAGATCGAACTTTCCAGCACTCCCCAGACGCAGGTTAATCTGCCTTTCATCACTGCCACACAGGATGGTCCCAAGCACCTGGATACGAACATTACCAGAGCGAAATTCGAATCTCTCATTGAGGATCTAGTAAAACGATCGATAACGCCGTGTCGTGATGCGCTGAAAGCGGCGAAGTTGTCGCCATCAGATATCGACGAGATTATCTTAGTTGGTGGTTCAACGCGCGTACCGGCGGTATCCGAAGCGGTGCAGAAGTTTTTCGAGAAGGAACCGAACAAGAGCGTTAATCCTGACGAAGTGGTGGCGATGGGCGCTGCTATTCAGGGAGGTATTCTGGGTGGTGAAGTTAAAAAGGATATGGTTCTGCTGGATGTTACTCCGCTATCGCTAGGTATAGAAACCCTGGGCAACGTGATGACCAGGCTGATTGAAGCAAATACAACTATTCCTCACAAGAAGGCTGAGGTATTTTCTACTGCTTCAGACAACCAGACCACTGTGGACATTCACGTCTTGCAGGGTGAACGTCCCATGGCGTACGATAACAAGACCATCGGTCGTTTCCAGTTGGATGGTATTCCGCCTTCATCCAGAGGTTTGCCTCAGATCGAGGTTAGCTTTGATATAGATGCCAACGGCATTCTGTCTGTATTTGCCAAGGATAAAGCTACTGGCAAGGAACAGTCCATTAAGATACAAGCTTCTTCCGGCTTGAGTAAAGAAGAAGTTGACAAGATGAAGGGCGATGCTGAAGCCAACGCCGATGAAGATGCCAAGAAGAAAGAGGAGATCGAAACTCGCAATCAAGCGGATACGCTGGCATGGCAGACTGAAAAGCAGATGAAGGAATTCGGTGACAAAGTTGAAGCTGATTCCAAGGCAAAATTGGAAGCAGCTCTGGAACGCCTGAAGACGGCTTTACGTGGTAGTGACCTTACAGAAATAAAAGCAGCATCCGATGACTTGAGCCAGATCTGGCAGGCGGCATCCAGTAAGATGTACGAGGCGGCGCAACAAGCTCAAACTGAAGAGCAGGCACAAGCTGGTCCGCAGCCTGAAACTGAAGAAGCCGCTGGCGAGGCCGAAAAGGGCAAAGAGGACGAAGTTGAAAATGTGGATTATGAAGTTGTTGACGATGATGACAACAAGTAATTCTTACTGAGAAGCATATAATAACGGGAGGCGGGTCGGAATAACCCGCCTCTTTTCGATGTAAATTAACCTTTGAGGTGAAACTTGGAAGTACCTTTACACAATCTCCCCTGGCTGATATTATTTCAGAGGCTTTTAGCGTCTATTCTTTGCGGAGCGCTCATCGGTTTTGAGAGGGAGCAGCAGAGAAAACCGGCGGGTTTGCGGACTATGATCCTGATATGTTTCGGATCGACGCTCTATATCACCGTCTCGTTGTTGGCATCTGAAGGTTCAGAATTTCCCTTTGACGTGACCAGAGTGGCGTCACAGGTAGTGACGGGCGTCGGTTTTCTAGGTGCGGGCGCAATTATCATGGGCAAAGGGCATGTCCATGGATTGACAACTGCAGCTACCATCTGGACGGTCGCCGCGATAGGGCTGATCATCGGTTTAGGATACCCATTGCTGGGTATGGCGGTAACTGGTTTTGTGCTGGCTATCCTTATCATACTCAGGAAGCTTCGCAAAGGTTTTCTGAAGCGCTGGATAGATGAGGTTGATGAATAGTGGGCATGACTGACAGCATAATGGGGGAGGATAGGCATTCTTGCCTGTCTGAAAAAAACTGAACCGCAGATTCACGTAGATTAATAGAGATCTGTCATTCCGGGCTGTTATTAAGGGAGAGCCCCATTTATGGGGGTTTCAGAAAATATCCTTAGACCCGTTCTTCAGGGCGGGGCGAATAGTAATAAATTCAAGGGGATAACTCATGGACAAAACCTTCACCTACCAGGAGCTTCAGAAATACAACGGCAAAGACGGCAACCCGGCTTATGTTTCCTATAAAGGCACAGTTTACGACGTAACCGAAAGCGATCTCTGGAAAAATGGTCGCCACCAGAATCTGCATGACGCGGGTGATGATATGAGCTTGTTGATTGATCAAGCACCGCATGGAGTGGAAGTATTTGAGCGGGAGCTGGTTAAGGAAGTAGGGAAGTTGGTGTAATTACCTGTAGTAATGTCATTCCGGGCGAAGACCCGGTGCGTAGCGCTCCTATGGAGAATCCAGTGGACACGCCCGGCGCTGAAGCACTGGGCTACGGATAAACAAAACCCCGCTAAAGCGGGCTGTTACTAAGAAAGAGCCCCATTTATGGGGGTTTAATAAACATCCTTAGACCCGTTCTTCAGGGCGGGGCGAATAGTAATAAATTCAAGGGAATTACTCATGGACAAAACCTTCACCTTCCAGGAACTTCAGAAATATAACGGCAAGAACGGCAGCCCAGCTTACGTTTCCTATAAAGGCACAGTTTACGACGTAACCGAAAGCGATCTCTGGAAAAACGGTCGCCATCAAAATCTGCATGATGCGGGCGATGACATGAGCCTTCTGATTGATCAAGCGCCCCATGGAATGGAAGTTTTCGAGCGGGAGAACATCAAAGTCATTGGAAAACTACAGGCGGGATAATAGAAAATATATCCTTCCGGGCTTAATCCAAACGCAGTACGGGGGAGCTTTCTCCGTAGAATACTAATCTTAATACCGGGGTTATCAAAATCCCGGCAAACCGATCCAACTGAGGAACTGAATATGGACGAAAGATTTAAGAAATTCTCCAAAATGATGGACGAGATGATGTCTGGCATGAATGACGAGGACAAGGAAGAGATGCGCCATGCCTTCTTCGATAAGATGTTCGAAGGCGTGAGTCCGGAAGACTGCATGAAAATGTGCGGAGGCATGATGTCCGGAAACGAATCCGATCAGAAATCGTCCGATGCCATGCCCAATATGATGATGGGAATGATGGGTATGATGTGCATGAAAATTGCCTTTGACATGATGCGTGCCGGTCCTGCGATAGGCGGGATTCCCATGAGACGCATGCGGGACATGATGGATCAGATGCGAAACGAAGACCAAGATCCGGAAAGCGTGCCGCCCACGGGTTGAAGGTGACTGGAAGAGCCCCGCATCGTCGAGTGGGGACTTAGGAAGGGACTTCCTACGATTTCACAGAAAAAACGAGAAGCATTCGCCCGCCGCATTGTGCCGGTGATACTGGAAGTTTGCACGGCTGACATGCCGCCACAGAAGCGGAAAGAGTTCATCAAAAAGCTCTTTAATGAGAAAAAGTAGTCGCCTGGAGATCATATTGCTCCGAGCGGCACCGGATTACCACGAAGTGGTTTCTTTGGGAAAATACAGTGCCCAATATAAGACGGAAATCCCGATAAAGCGGGATGCAGACCTGGATAGTGCACCAGTCTCTTCTTCCGAAGGAACCACTTTGTGGAGAGACTTTACATAAAGATAGAGCACCAGAATTTATTCTGGTGGAATCAGCGTAATCTGTAGTTGAGACAGAAAAAAAGTCAAGTCACATCCGCCTTCGATGTCCAAAACCTGACACAACAAGAAATAGTAGAGGATACTCAAATGTCAGAAAAACCATTAGAGAAAATGTTAGATCGCGATTTATCTATTGTGATGGCAAAAGAAGAAATCACACTCACATCTGAGGCCCTCCCAAAAGTTATAAACTATTCCACAAAACTATGTTCGAGGTGTTTTCCATCGACACCAAAACCTTCTGATGTAGCAATTATTGTTTCTTACATGCATATTATCGAAATGGTCGATGCTATCGAGGTGCTAGTCTCTAGTGCGTGTGTAAATCCCGCAAAGCTACAATTAAGGAGTGCATTTGAAGGATTTCTTAATCTTCAATATCTTATTAAGGATGATACTGAAAGAAGAGCGGATGTATATTTCTATTTTCACGCAGGCGAAAAATTGGCAGCCTATTTAAAGTACCTATCTTATAAACAAGAATTTGCCGATAGGCGTGATGGTATTAGAAGTGCTTCAATTTACAGCGAGGATATGCTACCACCATTAGATTTTAGTGGTACAGAAACATTGGTTTCTGAATTATCAATTGCTCTTTCCGATGTAAAATACAAATCTATAATGTCTGAACTTTTCGTACTAGGGAAAAGGCATTTAAAATGGTATCAGTTGTACAATGGGCCTAAAAACCTTCGAGAATTATCGAGGTATCTTAACTGTGAGATGGAATATGATCTCATCTATGGATACCTATCCAAAACTGTCCATGCTTCCAACTTGCTATCAAGATTTACTTCAACTCATGACAAAGAGATGTTGTTTTTGCCACTCAGGGAAACATCTGAAGTAAATTCTATTAAAGAACTTTCAATTACGATTCTACTGAGAGCTACAAAGGAGATGATCAATTATTTCCGAGAAGATGAATATGATAGCTTTGCTATGTGGTATGCAAGTGAAATAAGAGTACCACTGATGAAACATAGAATTGAAAAAGCGAAATAACAAGTTTAAATGATACAAAAACAATAGAAAAACACCAAACCAACACATACCCCATGCACCCCAACAACCTAACCATAAAATCCCAGGAAGCCTTCCAGCGGGCAGAGCGGGATGCTGCTGAACGCGGCAATCAGAATATCGAACCGGAACATCTACTGAAAGTCTTCTTGAGCGATGATGAAAATCCAGCGCGTGAGGTTTTAGCCAAGCTGGACGTCAACCTGTCCAATTTAGACGGTGCGCTGGATACGGAGATCGCGCGCTTTCCGCAGGTCAGCGGCGCGGCGGCCCAGCAACGCTATCTCAGCAAGTATACGAACGCGGTTATAGCTCAGGCTGAGAAGGAAGCTGGTTCTTTAAGTGATGAATTCATCAGCCCGGAGCACTTCCTGCTGGCAATGGCAGAATTGAAGACCACCACCATTGGCAAGCTGTTGAAGAAGATCGGAGTCAGCAAGGACGGCATCCTGAAAGCCTTAAAGGACGTGCGCGGTACTCAGCGCGTTACCGATCAGGCGCCAGAAGGCAAATACAAGGCACTGCAGCGCTACACCCGCGATCTTTCCGCCTTGGCGCGCCAGGGTAAATTGGACCCCGTCATCGGCAGGGATGAGGAGATCCGCAGGCTGTTACAGGTGCTGTCCCGGCGCATTAAGAACAACCCGGTGTTGATCGGCGAACCCGGAGTGGGGAAGACTGCCATTGCCGAAGGACTGGCGCACCGCATCACCTCCGGAGACGTCCCTGATAGCTTGAAGGATAAGCGCGTTCTGGCGCTGGATATGGGCGCTTTGGTCGCCGGCACCAAGTATCGTGGTGAATTTGAGGATCGTTTGAAGGCCGTGCTGAAAGAGATCAACGCCGCCGAAGGTGCGGTCATACTGTTTATCGATGAACTGCACACCATCATCGGGGCTGGATCGGCGGAAGGATCGCTGGATGCGTCTAATATGTTAAAACCGGCTTTAGCCAAAGGCGAACTGCGTGCTATCGGCGCTACCACTCTGGATGAATACCGCAAACACGTGGAAAAGGACGCCGCTCTGGAACGCCGCTTTCAGCCGGTGCTTGTATCCGAACCATCGGTTGAGGAGACCGTTTCTATCCTGCGCGGACTGCAGGAAAAGTATGAAGCTCACCACAAAGTGCGCATCACCGATGCCGCTTTAGTGGCGGCTGCCACCCTTTCCGACCGCTACATCAGCGACCGTTTCCTGCCCGACAAAGCCATCGATCTTATGGATGAATCTGCCAGTAAACTGCGCATCGAGATCGATTCCATGCCCGAAGAGCTGGAACGCGTGACCCGCAAGATCACTCAGCTTGAGATCGAGCGGCAGGGCTTGAAGCGTGAAAAAGACGATGCTTCCAAGAAACGGTTGGAGGGTGTGCAGGAGGAACTGTCCGACTTGAAGGAGGAGGAGAAAAATCTGCGCACCCGCTGGACGCGCGAGAAGGAGATATTGAACGAGATCGGGCGCATCAAGGAACGCATCGATCAGGTCAAGCAGGAAGAAGCCATCGCAGAACGGGAGAACGACTTTACCCGCGTCAGTGAACTGCGTTACGGAGTGCAGCGGGAATTGGATGAGAAACTGACCTCTCTGAAGGAACAGTTGTTGGAGTACCAGGGCGACCGTAAACTGCTGCGCGAAGAAGTCACCGATGAGGACATCGCTGATATCGTTTCCCGCTGGACGCGCATACCCGTGTCGAAGATGCTGGAAAGCGAGAAGCAGAAACTGTTGCATTTAGAAGAGAACCTGCACGACCGCGTCATCGGACAGGATGAAGCTGTGCGGGCAGTTTCCGATGCCATCCGCCGCGCCCGTGCTGGTCTGCAGGAAGAGAGCCGTCCGTTGGGATCGTTCATTTTCTTGGGATCAACTGGAGTGGGGAAGACCGAATTGGGGCGCGCTCTGGCGGAAGTCCTCTTCGATGATGAATCGAATATCGTGCGTCTGGACATGTCCGAATACCAGGAGAGGCATACCGTTTCACGCATGATCGGAGCGCCGCCCGGGTACGTCGGCTACGAAGAGGGTGGTCAGCTCACAGAAGCGGTTCGCAGGAGACCTTATTCCGTAGTTCTGCTGGATGAGATTGAGAAGGCGCATCCGGAAGTGTTCAATATCCTGCTGCAGCTTTTAGACGAAGGGCGCCTGACCGACAACCAGGGGCGTACCGTCAACTTCAAGAACACCATCGTCATTATGACGTCGAACTTAGGTTCTGAGTTGATTCGGGAACGGCTGAGTGCAAGCAGACTTGATGCGCAGGATGAACAGGAACAGAGCAAAGCCGCTATTCTCGAATTGCTACATAAGACCGTCCGCCCCGAATTCCTGAATAGAATTGACGAAATCATCGTCTTTCACCCGCTGAGTCAGGAGCACTTAAAAGAGATACTTCACTTGCAGCTAACCCAGTTGATCAAGCGGCTCTCTCGGCAGCAGGTGAGTATTAAATTAACCCCTGCGGCAGAAAAGCACTTGATCGAAGTGGGCACCGATCCGCTGTACGGCGCTCGACCCTTAAAGCGCGCCCTACAGAGAGAACTGGTTAATCCGCTGGCGAAGGAGCTGTTAGCCGGCACCTTCGGCCCGGATGATGTTGTGCATGTTGATTTGAAGGATGGGAGTTTAAGGTTTGGGAATGGGGAGGCAAAAAGTCGTAGCGGACACGAATAGTAATTAGTTCAATTAATGAGAATTGTTAATTATTGCTTGACAATTAATAGACCAGTCATTATATTATTAATCACTATGAGCAAATCGGATGACACGAAAGCGCGGATTATCGCTGCAACGATTGATCTGTTACAAGAACGAGGGTATCACGCTACCGGACTTAACCAGATAGTTCAGGAGAGCGGTACACCGAAAGGATCATTATATTTTCATTTTCCGAATGGTAAAGAGGAAATTGTAGCAGAAGCAATTCACACTACACAGATATACGTCGGCGGTATGATTAAACAAGCGCTTGACTCTAATGATAAAGTGGGTGAAGCGATTTATGCTGTTGCTAAAGGGATGGCACAGCATTTAAAGGACTCCGACTACTACAAGGGTTGTGCGGTCGCATCGATTACGATGGATATGTCTGGCGGAAGTAATCGTTTGCAGAAAGCTTGCGATGCAGCATTTCAGTCATGGTTGATGCTTTATGAGAATCGATTCATAAAAGCCGGATTTCCACAATCTCAAGCGAAATCCTGGGCAATTTTATCATTTTCGATTATGGAAGGTGCACTTTTAGTGTGCCGGGCGCAGCGTGATACTGAGCCTTTGGATTTAGCAGCGGATCTGTTGAAGAATCTGATCGATTCGGTGTGTAAGTTCAGCGGACTTTAATAGGGACAGGTCATTAGCACTTTCTTATCGTCTGAATACTACGTTGGAAATTAATAGACTGGTCTCCATATTTGCTTATTGAGAAACTCCTTTATTCAGGATAGTATCCAACAAATGATGATGAATTAAGATTGAACATTAGGTAGCTTAAGGGTCGACATTAAGCAGGTGGAAATCATGAATCGAAAATTGTCAATATGCTTTGCATCTATTGTATTGCTGAATAGTTTGATAATAGCTCAGACGAAGAGTATTCCGCCAACTATCATGAATGAATCTAACGAAAACAGTGAGAAAATTCCACCGGATATCTTGGTGATTTACTATTCCAGTACTGGAAATACGGGCGTTATGGGTGAAGAGATTGCTAAAGAATTCCATGCTGATGTAATCAACATTAAATCCGAAACCTACGATGAAGGTATCTGGACATCTTTTAAGGCTGGCCTGGATGCTTGGAATGAAGAAAGGCGCTGTAATATTGATCCAGAAACTGTTGATGTCAGCAAATACAGAATTATTTTTCTGGGATCACCTATCTGGTGGTACAGACCTGCGGTTCCATTGTGGACTTTTGTGGAAATGAATGACTTCACCGGCAAGAGAATAGTATTATTCAACACCTTCAACAGTAGATTTAAAGAGGAATATATCGAAGAATTCAAAGATCTGGTGGAAGACAAGGGTGGTGAATTTTATGATCATATCTACGTACGAAGAGGTAGATGGTATAATCAATTTGACCGCGATGAATTGGTGATACAGATTAAGCAATTGCTGGATACAAGAAAAGTGAGATGGCAAAGTATGATTCTCGAAGAGTAATTGCAAACCAAATTATCATAGGCAACAATTTTGTTAGATTAAACTTAAAGAAGGAGAAATTCGTTGAAAAACGTATTACTAATCAACGCACATCAGCGTTACGCCGGGTTTGCTGAAGGCAAACTGAATCAGACACTTATTGATTCAGCTCAAGTACAGTTGAACGATCTTGGTTATGAAACCAAGACCACTATCGTTGAGAGCGGTTACGATGTCGCCGAAGAACTTGGCAAGTATAAATGGGCGGATGTGGTGATCGTGCAGACACCCGTTTACTGGATGAGTGTGCCTTACATCTTCAAGAAATACATCGATGAGGTTTTCACCGCAGGTATAGGCGAAGTTCTATGCACAGATGATGGCAGAACCCGCTCTGACCTCAGTAAAAAATACGGATCAGGTGGTCTGATGAGTGGAAAGAAGTATATGATTTCCACAACCTGGAACGCTCCGCTTGAAGCGTTCGAGGATCCGAATCAGTTCTTTGAAGGCAAGGGATTAGATGGAGTATTCTTCTGGCTGCATAAAGCCTTTCAATTCTTCGATATGCAGCCTTTAGAATCATTCGCCTGCCATAATGTTCTGAAGGCACCCGAAGTCGAAAATGATTTAAAAAGGTTCAAAGAACATCTGGACAGTAACTTTGTAAAATAGGTAAATTAGTCAGAAAAATATTAGAACAGGAGAAGAAAATGTACATAGTTACAGGAGCAACAGGAAATATTGGGCGGGTTATTGCTGAGACGCTACTCACTGAAGGTAAAAAAGTACGTGTTATCGGTCGCAGTGAAGAACGATTGCAATCACTAACAGATAAGGGCGCTGAGCCGTTCGCTGGATCCATGGAAGATTCTGATAAGATAGCTAAGGCTTTTGAGGGCGCTGAAGCAGCTTTTGCGATGCTTCCTCCAAACCTCAATGCCGAAAACCTCCGCGCTTTTCAGAATGTCGTCAGCAATGGACTGAAGAACGCAATCGAAAAGAACAACGTGAAATATGTTGTGGCTTTGAGTAGCATAGCTGCTCAATTATCCGAAGGAACTGGTCCCATTAAAGGCGCTCACGACATGGAGCAGAAGTTCAATCGGATTGAAAGTGCAAATATCCTCTTTCTACGTCCGGCGTTCTTCATGGAGAACCTGTTTATGCAGGTGGATGCCATTAAGGGCATGGGATTCATGGGATCACCGTCGGTGGCTGATGTACCTATGCCGATGATTGCCACAAAAGACATCGGTAATTATGCGGTAAAACGTTTGCTGGCACTGGATTTCGAAGGTAAATCCTCGAAGGAACTGCTGGGGCAACGCGATGTGTCTTACAATGAGATTGCTAAAATTTTCGGCAAAACAATCGGTAAAGAAGACTTGAAATATGTTCAGACGCCCTATGAGGATACCGTCAAAGCCATGACGGGTATGGGACTATCGCAGGATGTTGCTGAATCGTTTGTGGAAATGTCCAGAGCATTCAACGAAGGTACTGCCAGTAACCTCGAAGAACGCTCCGAAGCAAACACTACTCCGACCACTATCGAAGAATTTGCCAATATCTTTGCAGCAGTTTATTCAAGCTAACTGGATATTCAAGAATCGCTGCAGATATTGGCTTACGTTCCCAACATATTGCGATTTCATTCGCATAATGGAGCTTTAAGCAATTCGACTCTTCTCATGGTGCCTCTAAATAATCCCCCTTGCTTTAGCAGGGGGGTAACATTATCACCGTTTTATTTTAATTCGCCAAGCCAAAAATTATATAATAACAAAGTGATAGTAGAATCTGTTCCCCCCGGACTACGGATTTCCGAGTGCCACCGAGTCCCCGCACTCGACGCTTTAACGTTCCCCCCCATTTTCCCCTTGCATCCTTCCTGGGAATTTCATATATTCCCCAATCATGCAACGCAAAGCCACCACTAAGGGTCATGCGACCCGCTACCTGGAAATCATCACCGGCATCTTCGTCGCCGTGGTGATCGTTTCCAACATCGCCTCTACGAAGATTCTGCTGCTGGGTCCCTTCACCTTTGATGGCGGCACGCTGTTATTTCCCATATCGTATATATTTGGGGATATTCTAACTGAGGTTTACGGTTACAAGGCATCCCGCCGGGTCATCTGGACTGGCTTTCTGTCATGTATTATGATGTCATTCGTACTCTGGATTGTGGGTACTCTGCCTTCAGCAGGCGACTGGCCCCATCAGGAAGCCTATCGCAACATTCTGATGTACACTCCCCGTATAGCTATCGCTTCATTAATCGCCTTCAGCGCTGGTGAATTTTCCAATTCATACATCCTGGCGAAGATGAAAATCCGCATGAAGGGGCGTTTTTTATGGATGCGCACTATCGGATCAACTTTAGTGGGCGAAGGTGTGGATACCGCTATATTCTGTGTGATAGCCTTTGCCGGAATGCTGCCTAACAGCCTTTTAGCCGCTATAATCATTTCCAATTACATCTTTAAGGTGGGTGTGGAAGTGCTGGCTACGCCGGCTACTTACAAAGCGGTAGCTTTCCTGAAAAAACGGGAAGAGCTTGACGTTTACGATACAGAAACCAAATTCAATCCGTTCTCAATGCAAATTTAGCTAAAGAAAGCCTATGCCTGATGATAGTTTGAAAAAACGTGAGAACTGGGGATCGCGAATCGGTGTGATCTTAGCAGTTTCCGGCAGCGCCGTGGGATTGGGTAATTTCCTGCGATTCCCCGTACAAGCTGCACAGAACGGCGGCGGCGCTTTCATGATACCGTATTTCCTGGCATTTCTCCTGCTGGGCATACCCTTAGCCTGGGTGGAATGGACCATCGGACGCTACGGAGGCAGACACGGACATGGATCGGCGCCGGGGATTTATCACGTGCTGACCGGCCGCAAACGCTGGGCGAAATACTTAGGCATCACCGCTTTATTAGGACCTATCACCATTTTCTTCTATTACTGCTATATCGAAGGCTGGACGCTGGCGTATGCGTTCTTTTCACTTACGGGTGAATACAACGGTATATCCCATCCTGATCAGATGTCCGCCTTCTTATCAGGCTTTCAGGGTGTCGAAACCAATTCCTTCTTCAACGGTCCCTGGACGGCGTATTCCGCCTTCGTGGTGGTATTTGTGGTAAACTTCTATTTCATATATCGCGGGGTAACCAAAGGCATCGAACAGCTTAACAAGGTCGCCTTGCCTATCATGTTCTTAATAGCAACGGTGCTGTTGGTGCGCGTATTTACGTTAGATTCCCCCTATCCTGACAGACCGGAACAGAGCTTCATCAACGGTCTGGGTTTCATGTGGAATCCCGATTTTACCGCACTTAAAAACCCTTCCGTCTGGTTGGCTGCAGCAGGTCAGATGTTCTTCACGCTGTCAGTCGGCATGGGATCGATTATGGCGTACGCCAGTTACCTGCGAGCTAAAGACGACGTGACGCTTTCATCCCTGACTGCCAATTCCACCAACGAATTCTTCGAAGTGATCTTGGCAGGATCGATCGTGATACCAGCCACTTTCATATTCTTCGGAGCTATGGGCACTATGGAAGTAGCACAGGGCGGGTCCTTCAACTTAGGATTTGTGACCATGCCCCTGATCTTCAACCAGATGCAGGGCGGAGCTTTCGTGGGATTTTTGTGGTTTTTCCTCCTCTTCATGGCGGGTGTTACATCGTCAGTATCCCTGCTTCAACCGATGATAACCTTCCTTGAAGACGAATTGAAATGGACTCGTCAGCAATCCGTCGTCGCGATCGGTGCAGTAGGATTTATCGTTACAAATTTTATCATCTTCACATTAGCACGCGGCAGTTTAGATGAATTGGACTTCTGGGCGGGGACTCTGTTTCCTGTATTTAACGCCTTCCTCGCGGTTACACTGTTCGCCTGGTTCTTCGGGGTGAAGAAGGGATTTCGGGAATTTGATATGGGCGCAGACCTGCGTGTGCCCAGATTCTTCAAGTTTATCTTACTAATCGTTACGCCGCTATCCCTGTTAGCCATTCTGGTCACCTGGATCATTCAGCAGGGAATACCGGTTTTAACGTTAGAAAATGTCGATCCTGAAAATCGGGTTACTGTCTGGATCACTCGATTCATTTTAGTCGCAGTGGCTCTGGCTATAGTACTTCTGATCCGGGTGGCGCGCAGAAGGGGTCGTTTCGTCAGAAGGGAGGAACTAAGATGAACATAAGCGGTTGGATTATGTTAGTAGTAAGTTGGACGGTAATTTTTTCGCTGGTTATCTTCTGCTATTATCGCATCTTTACAATAAGTAAGTCTCACATGCAGGCTCCTTTAGAGATAGATACCGAAGGCAAATGAACAGTGATGAAAAAACCACTTGATTCTTGTTGAAAAATCAGTTATATTTATCTAAAGAAAAAAAGTTAAACTTGAGGTATAACGTCATGCGAAAAGGTGTCATTTTATTATTTATCGTATCACTGATTATATTGAATATCAGTGCATGTAAAAAGGGACCATCACCAGAAGAAATTTTCAGCGAAGCAAAGTCTTTACAGGAGGAGACCAAATACGCTGAAGCAGTTACCAAGTATGAAGAACTGGTAACTTTGCATCCCCGTAGTGAATTAGCTCCCCAGTCGCAATTCATGATCGGTTTTATCTGTGCCAATGAAATTGGGAACCTGGAAAAGGCGAGTGTTGCATACAAGGCATTCCTGGAGAACTACTCCGATGTTTCCGACAGCGGTATGGTTGCATCAGCGAAGTGGGAGTTAGATAATTTGGGTAAGGATATCAATGAGATCGATGATCTTTCTGTGGTCACTGAGGGTGAAGAGGAAGGCCAAGAAGAGGAGTAGTTACGGCTATTCCCGACAATCTGATATCGAATGTTGGTATTTACGCCGGATGCACTAATCCGGCGTTTTCTGTGTGCTGATATGGAAGTTTTAGCTGAAATATGTGAACTAACAGGGGTCATAGATAGTCGCTTGTCCCCATCGGAGATGGATGCTCGTATCGGGATAATGGAGGATCTGATCTCTATTCTGCAACCTCAGTTGACAAACTGTACCTTGTGCCCACGTCGCTGTGAGGTAAATCGGTATCAAGAACCAGCAGGGGAATGTGGGCTGGGTGTTGATATCAGGGTTGCGTCTGTAGCCTGCCACAAGGGCGAGGAACCGCCCATATCGGGCGAAGAAGGCGCCATTAATGTCTTCTTTTCAGGTTGTAATCTGCACTGTCTCCATTGTCAGAACTGGCCTATATCCCAGAAGAGGGTAGGTTCAACCGTTACACCTGAAGAGCTGTCTGCACGGATTCTGAAGAAATGGCGCAGGGGAATGCATTCCTTAGGGTGGGTAACCCCAACGCCGCAAATTGTCGGTGCACTTGAAGCATACCTCCTCTGTCTGCGAAACGGATTTGATTTACCTTTGATTCACAACAATGGGGGGTACGAAAATCCTGAAGTGGTTGACCACCTATCCCACGTCGTTGATGTCTGGCTGCCGGACGCCAAGACCGCCGATGACACCCAAGCCGCGAAAATTCAAGGCGCGCCTAATTACGTTATAATAAATCTCCAGGCGATAGCAGCTATGGTAAATCAGGTGGAAGAGGGCAATGCCCGCGCCGTGATCGTCAGGCACATGGTCATGCCCGCTCACCTGGATGATTCACGTCAAGTACTTAATTTGCTGTGGGATAAATTTGGCAGCAGCATCTATCTTAGTCTGATGGGGCAGTATTTCCCAGCATTTCATACTGTCAACCACGGAAGCTTAGGACGCAAGCTATCTGAAGAAGAATATAACCAGGTTATTGAAGAAGCACGTAAAATAGGATTCAAACAAGGATGGGTACAGCATTATGACACAGAAACAGGTGTACTTCTGGACTGCCTATAAAAGTCCAGTTGGTAATCATTATCTATTAGCAAATGAAGGCAGTTTGATGGCCATGAGTCTGAACGATTCATTTGACCAGTTCAGAGAAAAATATGCTGAAATAGCCGATGGTGAATGGAACGAAGTTGAGACCCACGAGAATCCGGTTTTATCACGGATTGCCAATGCTTTAGATGCTTATTTTTCTATGCGGAAACCGTTTCCTCAGGATCTGCCTATAAATCCTCAGGGTACGCCCTTCCAGCGCAAAACCTGGGAAAATATGAGCAAGATACCTTTCGGCGGGACAATTTCATACGGAGGCTTAGCTGCCAAAGTTGGATCACCGGGTGCTGCGCGCGCTGTGGGTTCCGCTTGCGGCGCTAATCCCATTCCGATAATAATCCCCTGCCACCGTGTTTTAGCGTCATCCGGAGGATTGGGAGGATTCGGCGGCGGCTTGGATATGAAGAGGCGCCTACTTGAATTGGAAGGCGCCCTTTGACAATTCAATTTAAGTAGAAAGCACAAAATTCACTTGACTTTTAACTGTGAAAAATTTAACTTTATTATTCTTCATCATCACAAAGATAAATAGCAAAATAATCAAATCTCAACTAATATCAGGTTCCGTGATTATGCAGTTAGCGTAAAAGGAGCTGATCTTAAAAAGGAGTGTACTGATGGCTACATTAAAACAGAGAATGGCGGAATTGATCCCGGGAATGCGGGATGAAATTCGCTCACTGCTCAAAGAACACGGGGATAAGGTTGTAAGTGAAGTTAGCTTGACTCAAGCATACGGAGGCATGCGCGGCGTCAAAGCTATGGTATGCGACACCTCTGAAGTTCCGCCGGATCGCGGTCTGTTAGTCCGTGATATTCCCATTGGCGAACTTACCGATCGTCTTCCCGAAGAGATTTTTTACTTACTGTGTGTTGGCAAGCTTCCGACTGCTGAGGATTTAGAAGATCTGAAGGCGGACTATCGCAAGCGCGCCGAAGTTCCTGGGTACGTCTGGGATGTGCTGAAAGCGATGCCGGCAGATTCACATCCTATGGCCATGTTCGACACCTGTATCCTGGTTATGCAACGTGAATCTGAGTTCGTAAAGGCATACAATTCAGGTGTCAAGAAAACCGAATACTGGGAATCCACGTTGGAAGATTCACTGAACCTTCTGGCAAAGCTTCCCGCCATCGCGGCTGGAGTATATCGCATCCGCTTCAACAAGGGCGATCTTATCGATCCCGATCCGAATCTGGACTGGGGTGGAAACTACGTCCACATGCTGGGTATAGACGATCCCACAGGCGATTTCAAAGCTCTGATGCGCTTGTATTTGACGCTGCATTGCGACCACGAAGGCGGCAACGTTTCGGCTCATGCAACCCATTGCATCGGTTCGGCTCTTTCTGATGCCTACTACGCAGTTTCCGGCGGTTTGAATGGACTGGCTGGTCCTCTGCACGGTCTGGCTAACCAGGAATGCCTGAGTTGGGTTCTTGAGACCATGGAAAAATTTGGTGGCAAGCCAACTGACGAGCAGTTGACTCAGTTTGCCTGGGATACCCTGAATTCCGGTAAGGTCATTCCGGGATACGGTCACGCTGTCCTGCGTGTCACCGATCCCCGTTTCACTGCTTTCCGTGAATTTGGTCTGAAGCACTGCCCGGATGATCCCACCTTCGCTACTGTCAGCAAGGTTTATGACATCGTTCCCGGCGTTCTGAAGGAACACGGCAAAGCCAAGAACCCCTGGCCTAATGTTGATGCCGGTTCAGGTTCGCTGCTCTATAACTACGGCTTGAAAGAGTTCCCGTACTACACGGTTCTCTTCGCCGTATCCCGTGCTATGGGTATGTGTTCGCAGCTTCTCGTAAGCCGCGCCTGGGGCGAAGCTATCGAACGTCCCAAGTCCTTGACTACACCTAAGTTCAAGGTTCTGTTGGGTGTGTAATTCTCACACAAATGCAAACAACAAACCCGGGATGGTGAGAGCCGTTCCGGGTTTTTAATAATGTGCTATCGAGTTGTAGGGTGGACTAAGTCCGTTGGATGACGGACGCAGTCCACCATGTCTGTTATGGTAGCCTGCGTCCCGGCTACGCCTACACTTAGCCTACCCTACATGACTTAGTTGTTCCTTTTGTAATGTTTGTCAAATTCCTTAAATATATTCGGATTGTAAAAGTCCTTCTTCAAACTTCTAGGATTATTAGGATCGAGATATCGTGGTTTAACAAATCTGAGATCCTGCATTAGGGGCTTCCGGTGCGAATGATACTTCAGATTCACCTTGAAATCTGAGTACCGCCTCTTCAACTGACTTGTCAATTCTCCATAGTCCCATGGATATGTATTCCGGATATTTTCCTCTGTCATTTGGATTTTTAGAGCGTTTGGATCATTAGTAACTATCACTTCTGTGGCAGCGTCTATGGTAGACCGTTTAAAAGAGAAGTTCACTGCAAGTGAGACATGGAAGTCTGCACCACTATCTGAGTCATTATCTCTGACAAGATCTGCTAAATATCGCACGAGGTTCTTCTCGTCTTGAGAAATCGCCAACGCTGTTGCTTCAGGTGTTCCTATGAAACCGATAGGCATGAGAAATAGATTGTAATTCGATAAATCATGTGTAAACCAAATTCCAGCCAATTGAATCCAATTCTTTACTGAGGCGGTGCCGATTTCCAGTACTTGTTTTGCCAACTGTGGGCTGGTGTTCACATAATGGATTGCATTATCCCGTATCTCAATGAGCGCATCTATGTTCTTCTTGACAGCCTCGGAAAAGCGAACTGACGTATTATTCTCAAGTTTTGTTATTACACGTATTAATCCTATTGTACTTATATTTCCCGAGCGATTCTTTTTTAGGTGCAGTTTATTGGACGGTTTTCCATTTCGTTTCTGTCGTTTCTCATAAGCGTATATACAGCGTATATTATTTTTGTTCTCTGCCACGAGCTTCGCCTTCAAGAGTAGCTCCCACGAATTTAAAGCAAGAATGGTGAATGATTCTTCTCGGTACTTGAAATCTGGCTTGTTATAGATCTCAATTGCAGCTATCAAGGCTGCTTCGGCTTTTCGAAGGAACTTGATTGAACGTGAAACCTGAGCCATTTTATATTTTCCTCAGTTTGCCCGACTATTAATTTGAAGTTCCTAGGGATAAATCTAATATAGTATTACGTTACTAAAAATCAACCCCTAAAACCACTTTTTACTTCACAACCAGAAACAAAAACAGGGACCCAAAATCCTATGAATCCCTGTAGTAAATCAGTGCATGATTGGTCAGACAGGAATGGGCGTAAGCCCCTTAAGGGCTTCCGACTCCACCTTGGAGGAGGCGAAGCATGATTATTTCTGTACACGGTTCACGGTCAACGACTATATCTGCACGAAATACGACATCTTTTTCTTTGACACGGCAAACATTAAAACCTCAATGTGTCAGGAAAAGGAGGATTGCACTCACTAGAGTACCATTCATGCAGACCAGCCAATAAGTGAAGAGATTAGCACCGCCGGCTTTATCTTGCGCGTAGAGTTCCTTGTACTTGGATAAATAAGGTAACATCAACCGTAAACTGATGAGACCAAGTTTGACTCCGTGACGCTGTAAAAAGACGATCATTCTGATGTAAAGTGCGATGCTGCATGCCACAAAGACCAGGAGTAGGCAGATAGATAATTCTTCCATTGACATTTGGTTCTCCCAAAGATTAAGTTGTAGTGGAAATTTGTTTATGTAAACTGAGCCAGCCATATCATTCAGTAAATTCGAAGACCTCTTCAATTCTAACGTCTAAAGCCCGGGCGATTCGAAAAGCGAGCATCAATGAGGGAATATATTTTCCAGCCTCAAGTGAGATGATGGTCTGCCGCGTGCACTTAGCACGATTGGCCAGTTCCTGCTGGGTCATTTCACCTCTTTCAAAGCGAAAACGCCTGATATAATTTTTTATGTCATCCATCAGCGGTCTTTCCTTTCCGGATCATTTATTGGCAAGTTATAACCGTGGTAGATGCAGATGGATCGCGCCAGAAGGTTTAGGAAGAGGATAAAAATATACATGATGTACATCAGTGGTACAGGGATCCCTCCGTTGCCAATATAGATCCTAACCAGCACGACACACCATAGAGCCAGTGCAATAAGAACGGTTCGTAGTTGAACGATGAGAGCACGCCTTGCTATGAAAACATCACGTTCGTCAATAACAAAATCCTCTCCTTCTTTTCCTCTTCTAGTAAATATGACCAAAATACCGTAGATGACCGCACCACCGAGCATAAATCCGAGGTAAGCCAATTCCAGGGAGTCCTTTTCGAAAATGGTGGCAGGATCAGTGATGATTAAGAGCGTTGTCGTGGCGAGCAGTATTGCACCGGAAATTATTGCCCCGAACAGGGCACGTTTCTGCAATGTGGTCATTATTAGCTCCTTAATATTTTGTCCTGTTTCTCAAGACATGTAATATCTATACGACATAATGTAATATATTTTTTACCTGATGTCAAGTTAATTTTACATTTTTTTATAAATATTTTCGTTACCTGGTTGTATCAGATTCTAATGGTAACATCGTGTAACTTGCCAGTTTCTCCGATCTTTTGAAGAAGAAATAAAAAAACAGGAACCCAAAATCCTTTGAGTTCCTGTAATAAATTAGCGCATGATTGATCAGGGGTCAGATATGAATATCTAACCTCCCCATGTAATATTCGTAGTCTGGTTTACCCCTGACTCCGCCAAAGCCTTCACCACCAGTCTCTTTAGAGACTTGACCTAAAAATTGGGCGTACGAATTTATTCGTGCGTTATCCGGTTCTCGGTCAACGGTTCACTGTTTCCGGCTATATCTGCACAAAATACGACACCTTCAACTTAATCTTGCGATCCTGCACCGAATCCCAACCTAAGAGTTCGTTGCGGTTGTCATCATAGACCAGGTACAGGTAGCTTTCCGGAGCGAAGTTATAGCCGATCAGCATATTGGTAAGATAAGCTTCATCTTCATGGACGTACTGAGTATTCAAGCGGGTGAAAAGCCTCAGAGATAGTGTCCATTCTATTTTAAGCTGGCTGACGATATAGTCCGTGGTTTGACCATCTTCAATATCGGTTACACCTTCAATGTGATCCAATTCGCTGTTTAATCGCAAGACTAAATTTTCCTTTGGTCTCCATTGAACTCCACCCCAGATTTCCTTTTCATATCCATCGCGAAAATTCCCCTGGCTGTGTCCTATGTCGAAAGCTAACGGCTTGGCGAAATCGGTTTCGAACCATACCCAGTAGCTCCCCCCGGAGTAATTCTCCATATTGAAATTGCCGAAATTATCGCTGAATTCGTAGGGATCTCCATCATCGACGTAATTGCGCCGCCAGTAGCTGCTTTGATTCAAGCCAAATCCGAAGTACCAGTAATTCATGGTCTGGATGGAATTGTTATAATTCCACCATTTCTCCCTGAATTGACCATCTACCTGCCATTCCAATCCGCCGTTCAGGTTGTTCCCTATTCTGCGAATACCCCACTTCTCCGGCCGGGGAGCCCACTGCATCCACGTTCCAACCCTGTGATAGTCGGTGTAGCTTATCCAGCCAGCATCGTTTCCCCGGAAGTTGCGAGCCTTCCCGCTTGCCCAGACTGATCCTGAATACTTGTCGCTGCTGTAGCTGCTGCCAAGGGAATAAGCCCAATTATCATTCGTCAATTCCGGCTTATAACTCTGAGCGACCTGTAAATTGGTACTCCAGGGATCCCCGAAACGGAACCGGGCATCAGCACTCCAGACTCGCGAGTATCCGCCGGAAGCATCTTCTTTATCGGTGAATAACAGACCGATTTCACTTTTCTCCAATACGTCACGTTTTAACCTCAGAACGCTGAAATCTTCGGTCTCTTCATCTTCATTTAAGTTGCGAGCTGCAATTCCTGCTATGCGCGTATTTCCAATTTTGCCCGTTATCTTCACTCCTGTTTCCGGATTGGTGATACGACGGCTGTAGAATAGCTCCATTTCCGTGTCAAAAATATCAGCCCCTTCCATGAAAAAGGGCCTCTTCTCCGACAGGTAAACGGGATAATCAGACAGATTGATCACCTCGTTATCCGCCTCGATCTGAGCGAAATCAGGGTTGAATGTAGCGTCGAGTGTCAGATTTGTCGATAATCTGTACTTGACGTCGATACCAAGGTTTTCCCAGTTATTTTCTCCCTGTAAGGGTGTGGCTCCTTCCTCAGCGAAATCGGCGACGGCGTAAGGACGAAATTCCAAACCCCGCCCCGGCGTAAGACCGGAAAGCCCTTCTAAATGACCGAACTCACTGACACGTTCACGGTGGTCCCTGCTGACAGACTGCCAGTATGACATCTCCTTGTTTCGCTGTATGAATCTGAAGGCGTTAAAACCCCAGGACTGTTCTTCGTCAAAAGTGTTAAACCGAATCGTTGAATAGGGTATCTTGAATTCAGCCACCCAGCCTGAATCATCGATCGCCGTAGCTACTTCCCAGTAGCCATCCCAATCGTCATCATCGTGGTAATCATTTCGGAAGGTCCCATCCAGTTGCACGCCGGATGGATTCGTCCCGAAGAAAAACGCCGTCCGATGATCGTGATAGGTATCTAAAAAAAGCACCACCCGGTCACAATTCCATATTCGATCGCGCTTGTTTAATGTGGTTTCTATCAAGGACGGATCGCTTTCATAGCAGCGGAATGCTACATATAGAGCATCAGGCGAATGCATCACCCGCACTTCGGTTCCTTCTGTGCTGGGAATCCCCTCATCCGGTTCCCGCTGGATGAAATCAGCGCCAACAGGTGAACCCCACCAATCTGCTTCCAGTACTCCGTCCAAAACTGGACTCTCAGTGGGAACGGAACGCAGCACCCGCACGCTATCCTGCTGTGCAGAAGAATTGCCCGCTATAATCAAGCAGGAGAATATCGCTAACTTTAAGAATTTCATTATGTTGCAAAATATAGAATTCATAAGCTGCTTCGGATATTAGACGGCAACACTTCAGATAAAGTTGCTCAGGATTATTAGATTAGTTAGTGGAAGATTCGACTGTATCAGAGTAGCGTTATGACGTTCATTGGTGGGCTGTGCGCGCTTTCAACCATGATACGCAAAATTAATACCAGTGCCTGGCACATATTTCGCCCCTCTTTTTTATAAAGTGCTTGACACTCGTGAATAGAATTAGTAAATTATAAAGACGACTAAACTGGAGTTATCATGCGTTTGACTTATGTCGCTTTTCTCTTCGCCTTGTTTGCTTACGGGATGGTGGACGCTAGCGTTACCCCGGTAGTGGACGAAACACCGCTGGCGCTTAGAGAAATACCCATGAATGGTACTGTACTTCAAAGTAAGAATCTGCGGGGCATAGATGATTGGATCAATGTGCGCGTTAATTCGGATAATACGGGGCAGGTGCAGAATGAACAACAGGTGGTGGTGAATCCCATAAATCCGGATAACGTGGTGGCTGTGTGGCGCGATTTCCGGCTTGGATACCGCCGCGTGGGTATAGGCAGATCGTTTGACGGCGGTTTCACCTGGGATGATGAGCTTTTCTACGAACCTGTATTTCCCCGGCAGAGCGATCCGGGATTAGCCTGGCACTCCTCCGGAGCGATCTATTCGGTGGTTCTATCCTTTGATTGGGGCAGCGCTGACGGGCTCTTTGTGTCATCGAGTACCAACGGTGGACTGACCTGGGGTCCGTGGGTTCCAGCAGTCATCAATTACACTTCACAGATATTTGAAGACAAAGAGCTGATAGCGTGCGATCACACCGGCAGCCAGTATGACGGCAATCTATACATCGCCTGGACGCGTTTTGAATACGTTCCCTCATCACAGACCACAATCACAGTTGTCCGCTCGACCGATGGCGGCTTTAGCTGGGATACTCCCGTGGCTGTTGGAGATGAACATGGAGTTCAATGGCCCGTCCCTGCCGTTGGTGCTGAAGGGGAAGTGTATGTTGCCTGGGTAAAGTACTATGATGATGAAATCCGTTTAGATAAATCTACAGATGCCGGCGTAACCTGGGGTAGCGACATTATGGTTCAACAGACCAGTTTTGCATCCGGTTATATCAATCCGCAGTTATTGATATTCGCCTTTCCAGCTATGGACGTCGACATTACCACAGGCCCCAATAGAGGCAACATCTATATCGCCTATTCCGATGACTGGTACGGTGATGCAGATATTTTCTTCACTCTGTCATCCAACAACGGGGACAACTGGACTACTCCGACCCGTGTGAACGACGATGCTATCGGAAATAGCGCTGATCAATTCCATCCCTGGCTGGTGTGTGACGAGCAAGGAACTCTGCACCTGATATTCTACGACCGCAGAAACGATTTACCGCAAAACCTGTTCATGGATCTGTACTACACCTATTCCACTGACGCCGGGATCACCTGGTCGCCAAACGAACGCATCACGGAAGTATCTTCAAACCCGTCGCTTGATTCACTGGATTCAGGTCTTATCGGTGAATACAACGGATTGGCTGTGCGAGAAGGGGTGATTCACCCCGTCTGGACTGATACGCGCAATGGACATCAGGATACCTATTCTGCAGCCTGGCAGAATCCCTTTCCAACCAGACATCCACTGGCTGGTACAATTATCGGTGGACTTATCGATACGCGTCCCAATCCCTTTAACGGCGAAGTTCATATCAGCTTGAAATTACAGGATGGAGGTCACCTGAATTTGACGGTATTCGATTTGCAGGGGAGGAAAGTTAGTACTTTGGCGGAAGGTGAATTTCCAGCGGGTGAAGTCAGCAGGTCCTGGCGGCCTGACGGTGCTGCTGGAATATATATCGTGCGGGCGGTAACGGATGCAGGAATTGACGCTCAAAAAATACTGTACTTGAAATAAATAATCCTGATAGGTAAAAAAAGAGCCATCCTAAAGAGATGTCACGCTTCGCTTCGCTCAGAGTGACGTTTTTAGGACAGCCCCTTTTCTTAAGGATCTGAACTATTATGCTAAGTTCTGCAGATAGCGCAGTGTTTCCAGTTTTGCATCGAAGTCGAGGTTTAGAACTCGATTCAACAGTTCTAAGTCGAGATTCGAGAGTCTTAAACTAGCAGATTCCTTCTTTACTACCGTAGTTTCCGTCTTTTCAACAGGCTGGTCAGAGATGACAGCTTCCTGTGTACCAGCTACTGTTTTACGCATTGAGAAGAATTCATCGCGGCCTATATTCAAGCCATTCAATATCTTTTCCAGAGTCGCACCACGACCCCTTCTTTTACCTGATTCTAACTGACTGATAGTCAAGGCGCTGGTGTTAGCCAGTTCAGCTAACTTCATTTGCGATAAGCCCTTGTAAGCACGCCAGTACTTCAGTGCTTCAGCCATGTCGATACTTGATCGTTGCCGATACATTGTTTCTCCATTGTTATTTTTATTTGATGATTAATCTATGTCCGCTATCGCCTTGAGGATAGTATTGCGGCGGAAGTGATCACGAATTTTTATCTTTTCGGGTTCTTCCAGTGCAAATAACCTCTGAATTAATTCAAGGTCTATCGGTGTTAATTTAATGCGTCCGGTATAAACCAAAGAGGCGGGTGCCTTGCGTCTAATTAACCCGGGTTTGCGCGGTTTGTATTTTTTCGGTTTCGCTTCAGGAGCTTTTTTTTGAGCTGGTTCTGGCTTTGGTGGACGAGTATGCAGTTTATTCAGTGTGGTATCATTCTGCTTTTCCCACTCCTCAGCCTGAGGCAGCATAGTATCCAGCTCTTTAAATGGGGGACCATCGGTGTATCCGTTCTGGATTAGCTCCAGCATCCTGCTGGACACAGGAGACCGGAAATCCCCCACAACAGAGTATCCCTTTTCCTGAAGAAAGGATATCAGACTGGTGCTGGATATGCGCAGAATTCTGGAAATGTCGCAGATGCGAACCGGTTTAGCTTTCATATCAAATGTTCACAACTTTCATATACTAAAGTAGAATTACCCGGGAATGTTCGGACAAAGATGATTTCCTGAAGCAAAATGGGGAATTGTGGGTTAAATGATAACTTTGAAATTCAAGTTTCGACCGAAGAGAATTTTAATATCCATTATTTATACAATAAATTTAACTACAAGAATAATACTATGCAAGTAAAATCTGCATATTAGCTCGTTAATAAAAGGAGATTACTTATGCCCAATGAAAGACTGATTATAACAACTATAGCGCTGTTATTAGCTTTGGGCACATCCCGATACCTCCGTAGCGCCGGGATAGCAGGTTGGAAGCTGCTGGGAACGTCCACTGTTTTGTTGACAGGATCACTTTTGCTTTACTATGGTTTCTATATATTCGATCCCTCCCACGGCATTGGAATAGCTATATTACCATTGGCAACCTGGTGGTTGAATTGGCGACGGGATAAGACCGGCAAACCCGATATCACAACGAACAAGTTTATCCTTCTGCAGGTTATTTTTTGTTTACTTTATATTGTTGTCGCCTATTGGCAGGAAGCTTAAAAGCGGTGTCCAATATTGAAGTATATCATATCTCTATCTTCAAGATTGTTATGCGCAAATAAGTGACCGTATGTTAATGATATCGGTCCTATGAAAGTATCAAGTGAGAATTTAAAACCGAAACTCTGCTTGAAATCACCGGAATTAACGTCAGATTCAAGGTCTTCCCATATATTTCCTATATCAGCCAGTATTGATAGATAAGCGTCAGCTAAGAATTTACTGATTAAATCTTCGCGCAATTCAGCGCGAAGACTAACTAATTGCCGTCCTGAAACTTCATCCTGATGTAAGCCAACGAACGATTCTTCACCACCAAGCCGGAACCATTCGCTGAAAGGTGTAGCCTGGTCGCATATACCTCCTCGGAGTTTTCCAATGAAAGTAAAACGGTGTGTGATCGGAATTGCTCTGGTCAGTTCCAGGTGAACACGATGAAATGATATATCCCCTCCTAAAGCGGATGGCGCTGATTCCAAGAGAAAATTGTAGCTTAAGCCCGAAGTGGGGAATTCAAACTGGTCACGCGTGTCATATTCAGCGCGGAGGAAAAACCGCCGCAGATCGAGTTCTGGTGAACTGGATAGGTGGTCGGAGCGAATTCGTTCGCCTCTTGCGCCAATAATAATCCGCCCCCAGGTACGGAACTGTTGACCGAAATAAGCAGTCCCACCTAACCGTTCAAAATGGTATAAACCAGTACGTTGCCCCTTTTGATTGTAATAATGGTATTCCGTTCTCGATGACAACAGGGAACCTGAGGCTTCCAGGTACGTTCTCAAAATGGCCAGGTTGCGGTAAGTCAATTCATAGCGTTCGTGAAATTCTGCATATTTAATCCAGGCAGATACGCTGCCTCCTATAAATGGTACGGATTCATGGTACAGTTCCAGCAATCCTCTGCCGTTGTTATCCGAATCCAGACCGGCTCCTAAACGCAGACGTGGGCTTGGTCTTTCACGCACTTTTATGGTTACAATTCCATTTACCAGGGTGGCTCTCACTAAGATAAAAAGGTTACTGCCGTATAGTTCATCTATGCCTATTATTAAATCGGAGAGATTTAGAGGTTCACCAGACTTCAATTTGAAATCTCTTAATATCCTGCCACTGCTGCTATGATGCGTCCCCTCTATCCGGATATCATTCAGGATTCCCTCATCGACTGTTATTGTCAGAGTGCCGGATTCATCAATCTGGGTTTTCGATATTACCGCTAAAGGATTGTCGATATCTCTGTATGCGCGCAGTACTGCTTCTGAATCTATATCTGATAATCGCAGGTTCGAGGAGATAGCAGATACACCTGTCAGGCTTTTTATCAATTCACCGACAGGTAACTGAGTAACCCCTGTTATTTCGATATCTTTGACGATCGGATTACTTTTCAGGAAATATGTCAGCGTATCATTCCTGATCTGTGCCCACGCATGATGAATTTCTGGTTGTGCTTGCAGCTTTATCAGATCTGATTGAATGTCTTCGAGTTTTGGCAGTTCTTCATTCTTAAGATAGCTTTCAGCAGCCAGTTCAAACGTAGATTCTATTGATAAGCCATTCTGCTCGATTATGATCTTACTGATAGGATTGGAGCCGGTAACCTCCATTAGCAAGCGCTGTTTTATATGTTCTTTGATAGCTGGCACTGCCTTCATCATCGCCTGGTAACCCATATCAATGTATAAGTAGGGATCATCGAAAGTGAAATTCGTCAGGGAATCGGGCAGCAGTTTGATGGCGATATCTGCTGCTTCAAGCAGTTTATTATTCTGTTCCTGCGCCATTAGACCGGTCACCTGATTGGCGATCTCCCAGGGTTCAAAGGGAGCTTCACCCAACGTTGGTGGCATGGTAACGTCAACTGCGATGACGAAGGATCCCAACTCGCTTGCGGCATGTACTGGAATATTTTCGGCTACTCCACCATCTATCAGATAGCGATCTTTGTATTCAACGGGTGAAATCAGCAGAGGCAATGACATTGAAGCGAAGACTGCTTCCGATAGATCCCCACTCTTGAAGAGTATGCGTTCACCGCTTCCCAAGTCCGTGCAGACAGCGGTAAAGGGAATTTTCAAGTGATGAAAATCCGGTTCCGGACGGTAAGGTGCTCGGTTGAATTTCTCTACCAACAGGCGGGATAGTTTTTGTCCTGTGGCTAAAGCTGAGGGGATGAAGGGTTGGGTTCCTTCAAAAAGTATTTCCAAGATAGCGTGCGATTGTGTACTTTTTCGAGACAGAGGGAGGCTTTTTTGTTGAGGCGTATCCAGAAAAATCGTGTTCCAGTCGATCTCATGCACCATGGATTCAATTTCTGCAAGGGTATAACCCGAGGAATAGAAGCCACCGATAACCGCGCCGATGCTGGTTCCTGCGATGCCATTGATGGGGATGTCGGCGTCTTGCAGAGCTTTCAACGCGCCGATATGCGCTATCCCGCGGGTTCCTCCGCCTGATAACGCTAATGTCACCCCCGGATTCACCTGAATGGTGATGCTATGCTTATCGGAGAAATTACCTTCAGAGGAATACGCTTCATCCTGGACAATTGAGGTGGGATTATCCTGCCCCTGAACGGGAGATATAAATAGTGTAGATGCTGCAAGTAATGCGACTAACGTTCTAATCATTTTTTCCTAAATCTTTAATACCAGAATAATAGTGTTTTATTTCTTCAAAATCAAGAGAAACTTAGGTGGGAATAGTAAAAATGCCGGACAAACAGATCATAACCCTGATTTTACCCGATCTTGGTTCTAATAAGGACCTTGGAACAACGCTGAATTCGCTGAAGTCGATCATGGACAAGGTAGAGGTATTAGCCTGTGGACTCCCTGAAGAAGACCGCCGGTTTCCGGATATCAAATATATTCAGCAAGCCACTCCGGGTAATTTGGCGTTTCTCATTAATACAGCTTTGCCATTTGTTAACTCAGATTATTGTACGGTGGTTCAGCCGGGAACTGAGATATCCCCTGACCTGCCGGATATTTTGATAGAGGCTGTCAGCGGATCTGAGGAATACAACTACCTCTATGGAGATTACCTGCAGAAAGATCAATCCGGTTCTACTGAAATGATTAACGCTAATCCCTGTCCCGAAGATATAACCGAACGTGAGGATTGGGGTCCCCTGGAGATATACCGGACGTCCGCTCTGCGCGACATGGGTGGCTGTGATGAAACTATCCGTTTCCGCATTGATTATGACCTCCACCTCAAATTGACCGCTGATAAACCAGTGCTGCATATAAAACATCCGTTGTGTACAATGCCTTTCCAACAGCCTCAAGCTGAACCCGGATCAGAAACCCTCTTCTTTCCGGGTAGGGGTAAATTAGGAGGATTTTCATACCTGTTCATGAGTCCTGAAGAGGAGAAGGAGACTGAAGCGATATTCTATCGATTCTTAGAACAGCGAGGCGCTTATTTGAACGCCTCATCGGGATCTGTTTTCCCCATCACCCCAAAACAGAGCCCCCGCGTTTCTGTAGTAATTCCGGTGCATAATAGAGCGAATTTCTTACCTCTTGCTATAGGAAGCGTTCAAGGTGGTTCTTTCGATGATTTTGAAATTATTATCGTGGATAATGCTTCGCAGGATGATACCTTGACTGTAGCGAAAGCCCTGGCTGAGAAAGATAGACGCATTACCGTGATCAGTTTGGAGGATAACGTTATCGCAAAGGCTCTGAACCGAGGTGTAGAGCAGGCGAAGGGGAAATACATCGCTCAATTAGACAGTGATGATGAATATACTGCCGATACGTTAAGTTCAATGGTCAAACAATTAGATGAACACTCCGATTGGGCGCTGGCAATTTCATATTATGAACTCATGAACGAGTCTGGACAGACACTGGATGAATTCGGCATAATCAAACATGCCGAATACAACCGCAACAACATATTAAGAGTGGATGGTGCTGGCGCAGTGCGCGTCTGGCGCAAAGCTGCAATAGTAGAATTTGGTGGTTTCAACGAAGATGATTTCGGTCACTACGGCGAGGATTACGATCTGGTACTCAAGGTGAGCGAGAAATATGAAGTGGGGCGTGTATATGAAGTACTTTACAGGTACCGCCGTCACCCGGGCAATTCGGATGTATTAAGATCGCACACCATGAAAATTCAGAATAAGACATTGGCACGCCAGCGCGCGCTTAAAAGACGTCAATTTATCAACCAGGGAAAATAAATGAACAGGCTGACAATAGGCATAGATGGCGGTGGCAGCAGGTCGAAAGCGGTTTTAGTGGATGGTGATCTTGACGAGAAAGCAAAAGCTGAAGGGAAATGCCTGAATCCTCTGACCATCGGTTGGGATAATTTCGCTGATAATCTTTTGGACCTATGTGAAAGCTTACTGAAAGGCTATTCAACTAAAGACATTGATCAGGTGTGCGCCGGTTTAGCTGGCACCGGTGCTGAAGAAGTGAGAATCAGGGCGCAAGAGGTGATAGCGGCTGCCTTTCCTCAGGCAAAGGTGTGTGTAACTTCAGACGCTCTGGCAGCCCTTTACGGTGCTTTCGAGGGAAGACCGGGTTTGTTATTGATTGCCGGAACTGGCAGCATCTGCGTGGGAATGAATGAAGAACTGGATACCGCCCGGACAGGTGGATTCGGGAGGATATTGGGAGACGAAGGCGGCGGTTACTGGATTGCTATCGAAGCGATAAAAGTCTGTTTGCTTGCTTACGATGACAGAAATCCTCCAACAGGTCTAAAAGCCGCCCTGCTGGAATATTTTAGCCTGAAAGAAATACAGGATATTATTCCATTAGTATCCAGTGATGAAATCCCGCCAGAAAAAGTAGCTGCCTTTGCTGAAAAGGTGCTGGAGTTATCGGAATCTGACGTTGTGGCGAAGGAGATCATCAGCAGGGCTGGATCGCATTTAGCCAGTCTGGTCACTTCCACGATGGGAAAACTGTATATGGAAAGAGCTGATTTGGTTGTCTGGGGAGGGTTGTGGCAGTCTTCAGGCGCACCATTGCGGAGATCTATGCTCACTACCTTACATGATCATAATGTAGAAATATATCTTCAGGAACCTCTGCATCCACCGGAAATCGGCGCTATTATTTACTGCAAGGAGTTTAACCCTTAGCGTACTTGGGCACCATACATAGAAATTCCATCGGAGAATCATCGGCAGCCCAAAACTGATGTATTTCGTCAGGCTGTATGATGACCGCAGTCCCGCCCTTCAGTTCCAGGTATCCTGATTCTCCGCGCAGTTTTCCTTCACCCGAAAGTATGTAAACTACATGTTCCCAATCGTGTTTGTGGTAGGGAGTATGCCCACCAGCAGACAGTTTAAAATGCCTCATGAAGAAGTTTGGTGCATTATCTTGCGGACCGATCAATACCGCCTTCTCTACCTTATCTATATCTTCCCCAATGATGGGAGCAAATTCCGCCTTTTCTCTCTTATTGGCAAGCATCTATATTCACCTCACATTTTAGCCATTTCTGAATTCTTTTGATAATCTTAAGTATTCCTGTACCGAAAAGTGAATCCCTTGGATCTCACGTTCACTCAGAGCACGCTTAATATTAGCTGGATTACCTGCAACCAGTTGACCCGAAGGAACGCGGAATCCCGGCCGCACCACTGAGCCCGCAGCGACCAGGCTGTGCGTTTCCACTACGGCATCATCAAGGATTATGGCGCCCATTCCGATTAAACATTCATCTTCCACGGTGCAGGCGTGAATAATTGCGCCATGCCCGATGGTAACCCTGCTCCCGACAATGCAGGGCCATTGATCGTGCGTAACGTGCAGAATGGATCCATCCTGTATGTTGGTATCTTCACCCACTCGCACAGGCATCAAATCCCCTCGCAACACGGCTTGAAACCACACCGATGAACGATCACCGATTACGACGTCGCCGACAATCGATGCATTATCTGCGATAAATACGTCTTTACCCAATATGGGTGTTTTGTCCAGGTAGTTTATCAGCATTATATCTGCCTACTGTATTAGTCACAGGTATCCGTATCCATGAATAAGTTTGGTTCTTATGCAAATCCTGCGATTTAGGTTAATCGATCGTTTAATCCGGCTGAGCGTCTGATTCCTGGTCAGATCGAATCCAAATGTCTCTCTGTGGAAAGGGAATTTCAATCCCTTCACTGCGAAAGCGATTCATTATCTCACAGCGTATATCATCCGAAGTCATGAACTGCTTTTTCCACGAGTCAACGCGCCCGATTGCCATGAATTCTAACGCTGAATCACCGAAGTTGAGGAAGTAAGCCTGGGGTTTCGGCTTGTCCAGAATCTCCGGATGATCTTTGAAGGCTTTTATTAATATCCGTTTAACTTGAGCGACATCACTGCTGTAAGCCACACCGACATTAATCTTGACTCTAATTAACGGATCTGGGTAACTGCGGTTTATCACCCTCTCCTTGACTATTTCTGAATTGGGTACGATGATCAAAGTATTAGCGAACGTCATCAGCTTCGTTGACCTTAAGCCTACCTGGTAAACGTCGCCCACTTTGCCGTCGGAAAGTTCCACTCTGTCGCCCACTCGGAAGGGACGGTCAGTCATGATTACGAAACCCGCGATCATGTTGGACAGTGTTTCCTGAGCAGCCAGTGCCAGAGCCAGTGAACCGACTCCCAAAGAGACAACCAAGGATTGCACGTCCTGATTAAAATGTTTCAAAATTACTATCAGGGTAATTATTCCGATGACGATCTTGGCTACGCGTACGATCAGGGGGACGAATTCATCATCAGCTTTAGATTCCGTTCTTGTGGCAATAGTCTCGGCGTACCACTCAAAGAAGGCGCTAATTAAGCGCATTATCCAGACGGCGATCGTTATTGTTATGATGATATAGAAAACGCCGCTGATATGAGTCTTGACGTTCTCAGGGAAGTAAGGCTGGAAAGCGTTGACGGCGTAACTTGCACCGATAGCTAAAATCAGGAAACGCAGAGGTTTTTTAGTGGCGTTGAGCAGACGATCATCCATGCTGGTTTTGGTCTTGCCCGCCAACTTCTTGAGGATTCGCTCCAAAAGCCATCTTGCCAGTAGATAAGCAGCCACTGCGATGAATATAAAAGCAGCCGCCTTGATGATAATGTAGCTGAAGTTGCCTTCCAGTTGTTGTATGTCAATCGGCATTTGTGAATTCTCCTGAGCTTTATAATGTTTCGGCTGAATTTAGGACTAACTGCATCGTGGTGCCTTCACCTACTATGCTCTTTTTTAAGATCAACTGCCCCTGGTGAACGTCTTCTATGATGTATTTTGCCAATGGCAGTCCTATTCCTCGCCCACTGGCTCTTGTTGTAACGCCGGGAATGAAGATGCTACCCTGATTCTCATCCGGTATGCCAACTCCCGTATCTGCAATTTCCACCACAGGTCTTCCATCCTCTTTGACAACTGATACGATCACTTCCCCACTACTGTTTTTCAGAGAGTTGAGGCTGTTTTTAACTAAATGCTCCAAAGCCCAGCAGAAAAGATCTTTAACGATCCTGACTTTTGAGTCGGTATTGATTTCCACACGAAGAACTATTTCATCACTGTTTTGTGGGAGTAGCAGCTTCATTTTATCAATGACTTCGTTGCAGACTTCACCGATGAATATATCCTCGAACTTTGTGGGTAAACCAATTTGACTCAACTTGTTAGATATAACGGCTAAACGATCCAGATTGTTGTTCATCTCTCTAAAAATCTGCGTTCTGTCACCGGTCGAAGGCAGCAGTTCGATCCATCCCATCAAAGCTGAAAGTGGCGTTCCCATTGAATGTGCTATTTCCCGCACTAAACCCTGCCACAAGATTCTCTCTTTTTCAGTTTTAGTCATTTTACTTTTTTTTGGCTATGGCTAAAATACCGCCGCCTCTATTATTTGTCCTGTTCATATCCATGTGCATGCAGAATAGTGCAATCGGATAGACGAAAAGGAAGTACAGGATTATTAGCGGCAGGATCCATATCCGTCTGGCAAGCCAACCCATGGGCCACTTCTGCAGAAGCGTCCAGGCGACGTTCCCCCACGATCCGTAGGTGATGGCGAATTTTTCCAGATTAAGATCTGCAGCGTCCAGTTTACTTTCAAGATCACTTCTGGAATAACCCGGTCTAACGTGCTCATCAACATAGAAAGTGCCGCCAACATCTGATCCATCAAAATAAGGAGTTGTCAATAAGAACAGTCCATCTTTCTTCAGTGCTTTCCCAATATTGGTTATTACCTTGCGATCATCTTCAATATGTTCCAGTACATCCACATTGACCACCAAATCGAAATCATTAACATACTGGAGGTCTAAAAGATCTCCTGTCATAAAACGTACATTGCCCAAACCGAATGCTTTGGCGAGACGATTTCCTGATTCGACAATCTCTTGCTTGGTATCTAAACCAATCACCTCCACTGATGGAAATGTTTTCGCCAATCGGAAGCTATACTGCCCGAATCCCGATCCTGCATCTAAGATACTATCTGGACGGAAACCGCTTTGCTTCAGAGAATTAATTTCCCGTCTGACATATCGCGACCTGAGAAATAGCCGATCCAACGCGCCGAAAAAGAGCTTACGCAATAGAGGGCTCGTACCGACGATCTGTTCAAGCTTATCCTTAACCAGATCATACTTCACAGTCCGGCTCCTGCAGCGCTTCGTCTGTTTTCCTTCTATTTATGAAAAAGGTCGCGCTGCCCAAAATGATAACCAACACAGCAAACCAGCTCAGCAATGTACCGCTGCCGGCTAAACTGGGCGCGTACGTCAATTCAACTCTGTGATCACCTGCCGGTATTTCGATCCCTCTGAAGGCGAAGTTACATCTGTAAACATGCGTTTCATCACCATCGACGGTGGCTTTCCAGCCTGAAGGGTAGTACACTTCAGAGATAAATAGAAGCTGTCTGCCTGTGGTGCTGACGTCCATAACGATCTTATCAGGCGATTTCTCCACAAAGGTCACCATACCGGTAGCGCTGGTGTCCAATGGCTGTGAAAGATTCTCCTCAATTATAGCAGCTTTGCTGAAATCGAAAGAGGGGCTTCGTAACAAACTAAAAATTTCCGATTTGTTATCCGTTGCTACTGTCCGGTTTACTAAAAAAGCGCGAGGAAATTCGCTCTTATAACGATATATGCGTTCTTTCTTCCCAGTGAAAACCTCTTCAAATTCATCATGGTTTATCAGCCTGTCGCTGATGAAATAGCGCACGTTCATCAGTTTGAAGAGGTTGGGATTGTTGTATCCCAACGAATCCACCATTTCCTGGTAAATTCCCAGCCTGGCACCGGAATATCCCATGATCGATTCAATATGATGTGGCATAAACCAGTTTGGGTGCCGACCTCGTCCCATGGGATAAACTCGGAACGGATCTTTGTCTTTTTGTAGGAATTTGACAGTTTCGTCTGCAGACAGATAGCCTTCCACGGCGTTTTTATGTGTACCAGGACGAATTAGTTTGCTGCTGTATGAGTAAGTCTCGAAGAATAAAAACAGCACGACAGGTAATAGCAACAGGTAGGGTGTTTGTTTCTTAACTAAGATAAAGTAGATTGATCCGTATGAAATCCCACCTAACAGAAGCAGCTTTACCGCATCAACGGTGAGAAGTCCTAATGCGGTTGCCGCTCCAGTTCCCTGCAGGTGTGGCTTGGATGCTGAAATCCACCCTAAAAATGTTGTTTGCATCCCAGCCTTAACGATTAGAAGCAGCAGGCATATACCTGCTACTATACCGCCAGCAATTAGGAACTTGCGCCCTAATTCCTTTCGCTTCTCTTCAGATGCAGAGAAATATTCGATGATCCCCTGCAAACCCCGCCCTGCTAAGATCACCATCGGTAGAAGGACCAGCACCTGTATCAAAGTAGGAACTCTGAATTTGTTGAAATAGGGAAAAACTTCATATAGTACCCAATAGAGAATTGGTAAATGCTTGCCGAAAGAAACCAACCATGCCGCACCGGCCAGAATCAGCAGGAACCAGGTTAGCTTATCCCGCTTCAAAACGATAGCCCAGGGCGCGAATAATAGAACCAACCCTCCCCAGTAAAGCGGCATGTCGGTGAAGGGCATATATCCCCAGTATGTATCACGTCCGAATCCGAAGAAAGAAGGGAAGATATACGTCAGGGATTCCAGTGGATGAAAGGACCACTGTGTGGCATAATCCCATGCGGATGTGCCTATGCCACCCCCCCCACGTGTGCTCAAGGGATTGAATTCCAACACCTGCAGATATACGGGAGCTGCTAAACAGAGGCCTATTAACCCGCCTGCCACCAACATCAGCGTCGCTTTGAAATTATTCTTTAGCTCCCTTGTCCCGCCGGAAAATAATGAATATAACATATACAAACCCATCATCAATACGCCGTAATAGACGATCTGCACGTGCTGAGCGCGAAGCTGCCAACCGAAAAAGAAAGCCAATAGCGCCATCCAGTGTAGTTTTGGGTCCTTGAATAGTCTGATAGTGAAATACAGCAACCAGGGCAGATAAGCTATTGTCATAACCTTTGAACCATGACCAACATCCGCGAACACCACCATGGTGTGGTTGTAAGCGAATAGAAGCCCGCATACCAGTGCTACCACCCAGTTTATTCTGAAGTATTTGAGCAGCCAGTAGATTCCAAATCCTGCCCCCACTAAATGAAAAAACATCCAGCCAAAATCGCTCCCGAAAAACAATAATGACAATAGTCCGTGAATGCCCGACCAGAAAGCCCAATAGAAGTGGTTCACATACAACAGTCCTCCCACCGTTGGCATACCACAGAATATGTAAGGACACCAGTTAGGTACGTCTCCCGCCTCCTGGAAGTCCATCCCCATCCTGACAATAGCTGCCGCTGACAGGTTGTCACTGCTTAAGTTAAAATGGTTATCATGAAATATGAAATTACTGAAGATTATGATGGAAGCTAACCAAAGAACTCCCAGTACAATCACATTCTTAATCCAGGGCGATAGTGTTTGCTCACGAAACAAGTCCTCAGTTAAGACTGCTTCGCTGGTTGCTTGCTCAGACTTTTTCGATTTCTTTTTTGTCAAAATGCACTCCCCGCATCCATTGTTATTTCGCTATCGCTTTGAGATAGAATGATTTCTGAAATAGTGCTCGTAATAGCGGTCTATATCCACGCCAGAAAATAAACCAGGGATAATTACTGCCTGTCTCCCCAAATTCAACTATCTCAAAATCCCTGGCTATATCGAAGACCGTTCTCAAACGATATTCATCCATCTCATTGAAATGATCGGGCATTTGCAGAAGTCGGAATGTTGCTTTGGGGCAGGTGAGAAAGAGTTGTCCTTCCGGAACCATCCTCTTGCGCAGCTCTTTTAAGAAAAATAGCGGATTTTGGAGATGTTCTATCACTTCAAAGCAAAATACACACTGGAATTGCTCTATTGGCGTCCAGTCGGCAAAATTCAGATCGCCTTCGGTGTTAACTATGTTTAATCTATATTTTTCTTGCAAAGACTGGCTGATTGGATTTGGTTCTGCAATGTCGAGAATCTGTATATCCTCAGGCAATTCTTTTATCCAGTTGCTGTAAAAAGCGATTCTCCCCTTTAGAATTGCGGGTGTTAAAGTTTCATCAGCGGAACCTCGAAAAGGATTCTTTCCCATTATTAACTGCCTCTTTTCAAAGTATGAGTGTGAGATTTATCTTTGTATCAAAGTGGTTATTATTGTGTTGCTAAGTTATTTATTCCGTCGTGACAGGACTGTCCTGGCGATACTCACGAGCGAAATCTGCAGTTCCTTATGCAGGAAATACATAATAATCCCCGCCAGCGATATCAAAGTGCCCAATATCGTTAAAGCGCTCCCAATTGCTCCTAGAGCAGGCATCAGGATAACCGCCAGGATGATGAAAACCACCAAGGAACTCCACATGGTGATGAGGATGGCTTTCGGTTTACCGATGCCGTAAAGCACGTTTTCACTGATCATATAAAGGGGTTCGAAGAAGCTGGCTATAGCGAATATCCGCAAGATGTTTGCTGCATCGGGAAATATGCCGCGATAAACAGTCGCCATGATCCAATCGGCACCGATTATAATAAATATGTTTATAAATAGCAGTAATCCCAAATAACCGCCTAAAACCTTTTCAACTAATCCCTTTAGCTTAGATATCTCTCCTCTGGCGAACAAGTTCGAACTGGTGGGAAATATCAAAAGGTTGATCGCCTGAGTTATCATATTGTAAAAGCGGAAGAAGTTCTTGGCGGCGAAATACAGAGCTACCTCAGATGAACCTCGGAACAAGCTGAGTAAATGGTAATCAAGCTGTGTGTAAACTAAGTCACCGACGCCAATGCCCAGAGTATCCCTGCCCAATTTAGCACGATTTCCCCAGACTGTGCGGGAAGCTTTGCCCCATTTTGGTACTCGTCCGAAGCATAAAACCGGTGCTGCAGCAGTCGAAAGAACTGCACCCGCTAAGTTCAGTCCCAGTACCTGATCGGAATTATGGAGAACGCCTGTAGCTGCAAAATAGACGACGCCTCCGGCAGCGAAGAGAAAATAACATGCTTCCAGTAAGAATAACCGCCCCACTTCTTTTTTAGATTGTAACAATGCCGAAGCCAGATCACGGGGGATAAAGGCTAATATGATCCAGGCAGTCCAGCGCATGCCGTCATCCAAGCCGGGAGCCTGAAAGATTCCTGGTGCCCAGGGTGCCACACCCCATATGAACAGCGCACCGATTATCTGCGTGGCAGTCCAGAAACTGACGCCAGCCTTCCAGATGCCTTCACCGTGTGCCCCCTCTGCCAGAGATTTAATCAGGGGATAAAGCCCAAAACTCTTACCAATTAATGAAATTACGAAAAACGTGGCAATCGCTAATGAATAAGTCCCTAATTCTGAATCGCGCGGCAAGTGAGTGTTGACGAACAAAACCACCGTGCCACCATAAGCTAATGGCAGCGTTTTCACGGCTAACGCACCTAATGCTTTTTTTCGGTAGCGCAGAAGTTCCACGGAAGATAGCTTGATTATTTTAGAGACTCTACGGAAGTATAAGAAATAATTAGGAGAAATGCAAGAGAGATTCAATCGAAGCGACTAATCATGAGCGAGGGGGAAAACGCTGTATTTTCACTGTTTCCTCCAAAGAAAACAACTCCCCCTTTCGCTTGCAATTTAGCGATCTTTTCAGTAAATTTATCAACTTATAAAAACTGATTGATTGGAGAAGCAAAGCATATGACTGGACTAACAAAAACACTTATAGCCGGGATATTGCTGGTGCTGCTATTGTCCGCCTGGACGGTATGCGCACAGGAAGATCCCTATCGCGATTTGATTGATGGAGTAGGAGAAGGCGAACTGTATGAAAATGCCGACGTCGCCGTGGTCTTCGATTCCACCATGATTTTGGTGGAAGACACCGGTCTTTCCCACGTGGTTAGCCATCGGCTGATTAAGGCATTAACCTGGACAGGAGCGAGGCGCACCACCGCCCTGCGTTTTAACTACGATCCCGCTTCCAACGTTTTCGAACCCCGCAAGGTTGTAGTTCACCGAAAAGATGGTTCTATGTTTGACGTGGACGTGGAAAATGCGCTCGATCATCCTCAACCTCAGCGGATGATCTACTGGGGAACTCGCATGAAGGTGCTGGAATTGCCTCGCCTCGATGCCGGAGACGCGGTGGAAATCGTAACCTATAAGAAGGGTTTCCAGATCGCTTATCTGGAAGAGGAGCTCGCTGCGGATGACGAAGAACGCTATATCCCACCCATGCGCGGGCATTACTATGATAGCATCATCTTCGGCGGCAGCAATCCCATCCGCGAGAAAGTCTATGAAATGAAAATATCCCGCGATATCCCCGCACAATACCGGGTGTACAACGGCGAAGTTTTCTCATCCCTGACCTTCGATGATGACCTGCTGGTCTATACGTTCTGGAAATACGATATGCCGTCCGTGGTGCATGAACCTCGCCAACCAGGCACTTCTGACTTTCTGCCCAAGGTTGTCTTGGCTACGGTTACAGATTGGCCCGAAAAATCCCGCTGGTTCTTCGAAGTCAATAACGAGGTTTTAATGCCGGACGGAGTCGTTACCCGGAAGGCTGAAGAGATAGTCAAAGGTATGAAGACCGACGATGAGAAGATCGAGGAGATCCTGCATTGGACTGCTCAAAACATCCGTTATTCCGGCATCAGCATGGGCGAAGGAGAAGGCTACACTCTCCATTCAGGAATGATGTCCCTAAACGACCGTTGCGGCGTCTGCAAGGATATTGCCGGTATGTCTGTCGCATTGTTGAGAGGGTTAGGTTTTACAGTATATCCAGCTATGACTATGGCAGGATCTCGTGTCGAGATGATTCCTGCGGACCAGTTCAATCATTGCGTGGTGGCGATCAAGCGTGATGACGGCAGTTATAAGATGATAGACCCCACCTGGGCTCCCTATGCTATGGACGTCTGGAGTCCGGCTGAGGCTGAACAGCATTATGTGATCGGTTCTCCTGAAGGCGAAGACCGCATGGCCATTCGCACCTTTGCTCCTGAAGAAAACCTCACCATGATCGACCTGAAAGGGAATCTGAAAGCCAACGGCGATCTGGAAGGGACGATAACCTTGGAAGCCCGGCATTACGGCGACGCCCGCTTGCGCAGGGGAGTAGCTTATCATCCTGCTGAAGACCTCCAGAACATGTTCGCTGATTGGGTTTCTTATATCGCTCCCAACGCTGTCGTTACCGGTACAAAGCAGACCGACATCGACGACCTCTATAAACCCTACGTGCTGACTATAAGCTTCAGCGCTGCCGGTTATGCATTAAAAGCGGAGGACAGACTGATCTTCGCACCCGCAGCAGCGAATTTTGCTCAAAGCTCACCGCGAGCATTCGACTTCATCTATGAATTCCGGTCGGATGAACGCCAGAATCCCTTACATACCTGGAACACCCGCAACGTGACCATAACCGAAACCATCAAAGTTCCTAAAGGTTACAAGATAATCGATCCGCCTGATACTGAAGAGCAGGGCGGGGAAATGGGATCCTGCTACACCGAAGTAACACAAAAGGGTCGAACTCTGAAAACTAAGATCGATTATAAGGTTTCTCAGCGTTCTATACCAACCGAATACTATTCCGAAGTCAAGGGCGCCTATGATACTGTCAAGGACTTCGCCGATAAAACCTGGCTGCTCAAGAAAGGATCATAATCATGAGAACACTTAAATATATAAGCGTTATACTGGGCATTTTCGTCTGTGCAGCTTCTCTATATGCGGTTGACGTGGAAACAGTCCTGCAAAAGAGAGACCAGGCTTCACAACTGCCGCCTTCTGATAGCGTTATCCTCTATCACGGCACGACTTTCACTATCCATGAAGATGGGCGTATGGATCGGCAGGAACACCTCCTGCGCTATCTGCGCAACCTGAATGCCTGGGATGAATACTGCGATCCCCACCTGGCTTTCGATTCTCAGTGGCAGGAACTGGACGTCATGATCTCCAGAGTTCACACTCCTGATGGCCGCAAGGTCGATACCACGCCCAACGGATTCAACCCAATCGTTCCCTTCGGCTTGGATCGTGCGCCCGATTTTACCACCATGCGTCAGATGGTCGTTACCCACTTAGGTGTAGAACATGACGTGGTAACGGAACTGAAATATACGGTCAGCGACACTGAGCCGTTATATCCCTGGAGTTGGGGAGAGGTATTATTCGGAACTCACGAACCTACCCTGGAACGGGAAGTTATCGTTAAAGTTCCGGTGGGTTCAGTACTTGCCTTGGGGTGGCGAAAAGATGCGCTGCAGTACACTAAGAGTGAAAGGGACGGGTACCAGATAGCTACCTGGAGAATGATGAATCTGGAAAGTATCGATCTGGCTGAAACTGGCAGCAAAGCCGCTCTGTTCTTGCCTCGTGTAAGCTTTTCTACCTGCCCCAACATGGAAGAGCTGACCAACGAAATGCAGAAACGCTTCGGTGATGCTGCAAAAACCTGCTGTTCGTTCGACAAGGCAATTGAAGATTATGCTAAGATTAGCAGTCCTGAAGTCAAACTAGACTCAGCCATCACCTTCATCAAGAATCGTATAGCTCTGAAGCGATTCAACCATCCCACCATGCTGCTTAAATATAGACCTACTTGCCGCATCTCTAATACCGGATATGGAAGTGTTGCGGATCTAACAGTGTACTATGCCACAGTTTTAAAAGAACTTGGTTTTGAGCCTAAAGTTTACTTATCAGGTATTGGTCATGAGTCTGTTCCTGGTTTAGCGGGTAATGAGCATTATGCCATCCATTTGACCGGTTTAACGAACGAATGCTGGCTGGATCCTACAACAGGAAACATCAGTTATGGTTTACCTGAAGGAGTCACCCTGCTTGGAATATGGCCTGCCCAAACTCCTGAGACCATTCCCCCGACTAAATGGGAGGAAAACAGCATACGCCTGGATTTAGAGATCACTTTTGATGCTGAAGGTGCTGCTGAAGGCTGGGTACAGGTGAAAAGCACTGGAGCTCTGGCTTTCTTCGAAACCGCGATAGAGGGCGGAGCTGGAGATCTGATAGATCACTTTACAAATGGTTTTTATGTCTCTCCTGAAGTTAATAACGAGATTCTGCTACAGCAACAACCTGATTGGGTAGAAGGTAAAGCAGACCTTTCTTTCGATCCAGTAGAAGAGAAAATTGACGGCATGATAAGAATTCCCTTACCCTGGAATATCACCGATTTTCACGGTATCCTCCCGCGCGGTTTAGTGCTGCACCACGTGAACCGGGACGTACCCGTAATACTTGATCGCATCGGTTATGTTGAGATAAACTTGAAGTTCAATTATCCAGCAGGAATCGAACCGGTTCTTCTTCCGCAGGTGTTGAATGAAAAAGTTGATGGGATATCCTTCGACAGAAAGGTCGAAACCGGTGCAGGTTTCGTGCGGATTGAAGAGAGAGCGGAATTCCCTCAAATGCTAATTTCGGCTGAAGGGTGGGAACTGTGGCGGCAGGTGATTTTAAGCGCCGACCGGCAGACCTCCAGAACAATCCTACTGCCTTTAAATTAGCACAAAAACAGGTACCGAAGATGACAGCTCGTAGTACAATAACACTACTTCTTTCGCTTTTTGTCTTCTTAACCGGTTGTCAGAAAACTAAAAACCAGGCCACATCAGATAAACTGCATGTGGTCTGTAGTTTTCTGCCTGTATATGTTATCGCGAAAAACATCGTAAAAGACGTCCCTGACGTTGAACTGACGCTTTTATTACCGCCTGAGGCTGGTTGTCCGCATAACTATGCTCTTACACCTCCTGATGCTTTATCCCTGGAAAAAGCCGACATCCTCATCCTGAACGGCCTGGGTATGGAGCAATTCCTGGAGGATACCCCCTTTACGAAGCGACCAGATCTGCATATCATAAACGCCACACAGAAGATAACCGACCTGATCGAAGAGGACTGCGATCATCCCGCACATCAAGATCATGAACGCCATCTCAATCCACATGGATGGGTTAGTCCGGCTGTTAATGTTAGAATGGTTCAATGGATTGGCAGCCGCTTAGGCGAAATTGACCCTGAAAACGGGAATCTGTACGCTAAGAATTCTGAAAACTACATAGCGAAATTGGGTACCTTGATGGATGATTTCAAGGTAGCATTAGCAGATTTGGGCGAGATTCGGATTGTTACGTACCATAACGCCTTTGCTTACTTCGCTCGTGACCTGAATCTTGAGATTGTAACTGTTATCGAACCCGATCCGGGAACTGAACCTTCCGCTCGTGAGGTTGTTGAATTGATAGCGCAAATAAAAGCGGCAAAACCCATAGCTATTTTTTCAGAACCTCAGTATTCCAATCGTCTGGTTAAACTGTTATCGGAAGAGACAGGTGTCCCGCATTTCGAACTTGACCCAGCCTCATCCGGCGATTCAGATCCGGAATCCTTCATCAGAGTAATGAAAGAAAATCTGGAGACTCTGAAGGAAGCTATTGAAATTGCTTCCTCGCATTAAATCTATGACAAATGCAGCGATCACTTTGGAGCACGTTTCGGTCGAACTTGGCGGACACAAGATAATCGATGACGTCTCCTGCCAGATAGATAGCGGCTATCTTACAGCCATCATGGGTCCCAACGGCACCGGAAAGACTACCCTGCTGCATGCTATCCTGGGCTTACTCCCCTTTACTGGCAACATCAGGTTTAACCGGCAGTTATCTTCCAGGCGTCCGCGAATTGGTTACGTGCCTCAGAACGTGGATTTAGATCGCGGATCACCCGTTACTGTAGGCGATTTTTTAGCTGTGGGCTTCGCCAAAAGGCCATTATGGATGGGGATTCATCGCCAGATTGAAGCTGAAATAAAGAAGGTACTTGAAAGAGTTGGAGTTCTTGTGGTGTATAACCTCCCCCTGGGTAAAATATCCGGAGGTGAACTGCAGCGGGTACTGTTGGCTCAAGCGTTGCTGGGTAAACCTGAAATTCTGTTGTTAGATGAACCAACAGCGGCTGTTGACATCAGCGGTGAAGCTCTCTTCTGCGAACTTTTGGAAGAAGTGCACAACGATCTGAAGTTGACTACGATACTGGTAACTCATGACCTCTCGGTTGTAGCGGCTCACGCTCACAACGTTCTCTGCTTGAATCACAGTCTGATTTGTGCCGGCCCCACCAAGGATATGTTGACTAAGGAAAACCTCATGCGCGTTTTCAGTCCGCATACAGAATTGTTTTTACAACAGCATAACCACACCTTACCTGATAACAAAGGCAACCATGAATCTTCTGACTGATCTCCTAAGTGGTTTGATGCCTTTTGACTGGTTGGAACCTGCTTTCATGCGGCGAGCCCTGATAGGAATGTTATTCATCGCACCAGCTTGTGCAGCCATGGGAGTGCAGGTGGTTAGCTTCAGGATGGCTTTCTTCTCCGATGCCATATCACACTCTGCTTTCACCGGAGTGGCTTTAGGTTTGATATTTGGAATAAACTCCCATTGGACAATGGTTGGATTCGGGGTGCTAGTGGGCTGTGGAGTTCTGGTGTTTTCACGCAAAGCTGTTCTATCCACTGATACAGTTATAGGCGTGTTCTTCGCAGCAGTCGTGGCTTTGGGGATCGTTATCGTATCCGCGCGCAGGGGACTTTCCCGCTACTTTGAAAGCGTTCTTTTCGGCGATATTTTAGCTATCGATTCCAATGAGTTATGGATTATGTTCTTTCTATTCTTATTGGTTTTTCTGTTTCAGGCAATTGGCTACAACAAGCTATTACTGATCTCGTTGCATTCACCTTTAGCCCATTCTCGCGGCATAAAACCCGCTCGCTGGGAGATTGCTTACGGAATTCTATTGGCGTTTTTGGTTATGATAAGTTTGCGGGCAGTCGGGCTATTATTAGTGACTGCTCTTTTGGTTGTGCCCGCCGCTGCAGCCAGAAATCTGGCACGCAGTGGCAGCGGTCTCATCTGGTGGTCTGTGTTAATTGCAACAATTTCGGCAGGTGTAGGTCTATTCTTATCCTACATTTGGGGGTCGGCAACTGGAGCGACTGTGATCTTAGTATCCGTGTTCTTCTTCATCTGCAGTTATCTGATTAGGCTGGTTATGGGGCGGTGATATTGTAACAATTAAGAAGGGGATTCGGGATTCAGGGGTCAGGATTCAGAATTATCTGTTGCGTCGGGTCTTGACTCCCGTAAGGGAGGTGTGACCCGACGCTATTTAACAGAGGCGGGCACTAACTACTCATAATCTGCTTCAACTTATATGAAAGCGTCATCAATCCTACTGAAAGGTGTTCGTTCTGAATGATGACGTCAGGTGGTGTCAAGATATTTATCGGTGAGAAGTTCCAGAGCCCTCTTATCCCTGATGATACCAGGAGATCCGCAGTTATCTGCGCTGATTCCGTTGGTGTGGCGATTACGCCGATGGATACGTTCTCACTCTTAACGATGTCTGGGATCTCATCGATGTCACGCACTTTGACATCCCTTATCGCCATCCCCACCAGGCGAGGGTTGGTGTCGAATAACCCCACCAAGCGCAAGCCTAAATCTTCGAACTTGCGGTAATTCGCCAGAGCTTGACCTAAATGCCCCACTCCGACAATAATCAGATTCTGGCTGCGGTCCAGTCCCAGTATCTCCTCCATGCCCTTAATTAAGTCGTCAACTTTATAACGATATCCCGCTTGACCAAATCCACCAAAATGATGAAAATCCTGTCTCACTTGCGTGGGCTTTAAACCGATCTTGCTGGCTAACTCCTTGGAAGATATTTCTTTATATAATTCCCGTGGCAAAAGGCTCAGACAATTCAAGTACCTTGCCAGCCGGATGATGGTCATTTTTGGTATCTTTTTGTTAACTTTTTTCTCCGTCACACCGTCTCCTTTGTTAATATATTAACATAAGTTAGTGCAAAATATCCCTGAAGTCAAGCAGTTTGTGAAAATATTCATTCATTTGTACTTGCAGCGTGGAATCCGGGGAGCACCGGACTTCTAAGGTGCAGTCCCGCTCATAAGTTTGCCCAAGAATTCAGTCAGATTCCGGACAAGCCAGAATGACTGAATTCTATAATCGAATCTGTTGCGTCAGGTCTTGATTTCCTTTAGAGAAGTGTGACCTGACGCCTCTAAAAATAACCTCCATCTTAACCCGATTCAGCGAAAATTACTTGCAGTCTGTTGATATTTTACGTATATTGATAAATTCGTGTAAACTGTAAAGGAAACCTTGAAGAAGAGAATACTTTCAGGAATGAGACCAACCGGCAAGCTCCATCTGGGGCATCTTGCCGGTGCATTGGAAAACTGGGTGAAGCTTCAGGATGAATATTCCAATTTCCATCTTGTGGCTGATTGGCATGCTCTGACAACAGCCGCCGACCGCACTGAAGAGTTAGCTGAAAATACCAGAGAGATGGTAATCGATTGGCTATCGGCAGGTATCGATCCTCAAAAAAGCCCTATCTTCGTACAATCTCATATTCCTGAACACGCGGAGTTATTTTTAATTTTCTCGATGCTCATAACTGTTCCCCGGCTGGAAAGAAACCCCGCCGTGAAGGAACAGGCGCAGCAGTTGAACTTGGAAGACAGGATGGCTTACGGACATCTTGGCTACCCCGTTCTACAAGCTGCGGATATCCTGTTGTATAAAGGTGATCTGGTTCCGGTGGGTGAAGATCAGGTTCCGCATCTGGAGATTTCCCGGGAACTTGCGCGGAGATTCAATAAACTCTACAAGAAAATATTTCCTGAACCGGAAGCTAAGCTGACCGATTTCGGCAGATTACTTGGTACAGATGCCAGGAGAATGGCGAAATCACTTAACAACAGCATCTTGATTGCTGATTCAACGGAAGTAATCACCAAGAAAATCAAGCGATGCATCACTGATCCTGCGCGCGTGCACAAGAACGATCCGGGACATCCGGAAATATGTCCAATATATTACTATCATAAGAAGTTTCATCCGGCGACTTTAGAAGATATTAAAACAGGCTGCATCGAAGGAACGTTAGGTTGCGTGGAACATAAAAATGACATGACCAGGAAGCTGATCGATTACTTAGAACCGATGTGGGAGAAGCGTGAGTACTACGAACAGCATCCTGCGCTGATTGATGAGATTATTGAGGACGGTGATCGCCGCGCCCGCCAGATTGCTGGTGAAACGATGGCTGAAGTTCGCGAAGCTATGAAACTGCCATGAAATCACAAACAGACGAATTCTCTAAAGAGAGCACATTTGAAATCCAGTCGGGACCGGTGAATGAGGGCATCCACCTGAACCTGCCTGTCTTCGAAGGTCCCATGGACCTTCTGCTGTACTTGATTCGTCGTGATGAAGTGGATATTTTCGATATACCCATATCACGAATCGCTGATGAATACTTGAAATCTCTGCATTTGATGGAGGAAAACCATTTGGAAATTGGCGGAGAATTCCTTGTACTCGCGGCTACTCTGCTCTCCATCAAAGCGCGCATGCTCTTGCCCAGACCCGAATTGGAAGAAGGGGAAGCTTACGAAGATGACCCGCGCCGTGATCTGATAGAGAGAATTCTCGAATACAAAGCATTTAAAGAATCAGCCCAGTTATTTAAACAACTTGAAGAAGAGCAATCCAATAGATTTTCTTTAGGATCTACCAAGCTACCGGAAGTGTCAGAAGTCGATCACGCTTTGCAGGACGTCAACCTCTATGATCTCCTGTCTGCCTTCAAGCTGGCTATGGATCGTTTAAAAGGAGATTGGAACTCCTACCAGATTGCGATGCCGCCGCAGACCGTTTCCCAGCGTATGGATTATTTACGCGATCGGCTGATGGAGCGTCCCCGTATATCATTTTCTGCACTGGTGAAAGAGATCAAAACTCGTTTGATTGTTATATTGACGTTCCTGGCGATATTAGAACTTATTCGTTTGGGTGAAATAGGACTTAAAGGCGTAGTTGAGAACGATTTTCTTTTAGTCTCGAAAACGGCGAAGTGAATGAATATTGAAGAAAGACGCCGGATTCTGGAAGTACTCATATTTGCGAATGACGTACCACTTACATATTCACGCGCAAAAAACGTGCTGGGCGATCTTTCACCAGAAGAATTCGCTGCTGACGTGGACGTCCTGGAAGAGCAGTTCTTACAAACCGGTTGCTCTTTTGGAATCGCTCGCATAGCCGGAGGCGTTCAATTCAGAACTGACCCGGATTATGCTGAGTGGGTCAAGAAACTGCTGACTGACAGACTCAGGTCCAGACTGTCTGGTCCTGCCTTGGAAACGCTGGCGATTGTGGCTTATCGGCAGCCCATCACCAGGGGAGACGTCGAGCAGATCAGGGGTGTTGACTGTGCCGGCGTTTTAGGAACTTTGATGGAGAGAAGCTTGGTAACCGTTGGCGGCAGAGCCGCCACTCCCGGTCGGCCCTTACTATACGTGACTACGCAAGATTTCCTGCGCTATTTCGGGTTGAACGAACTGGACGATCTGCCCAAAATACGGGAACTTCAGGGTCTGGTTGAAGCCGATCCACACCAGGTGAAGATGGCTTTTGCAGACCACTCTAACGATCAACAAAATGCAGCCGGAGAGGAATCATCTGGCGAAAACGATTCAACTGAAGAAAACCTCAAGGAAAAAGTGAAATCCACTGAATAGGGGATTATCAGACGAGGTCTATATGGATATAAAAGGTAAAACTGTTCTGGTGTTAGGCGGGTGGGGTTTAGTCGGTGCTGCCATCTGTCGCAGGTTATATGAAGAAAAACCTGGAAAAATCATAGTTGCTTCACTCAATAAACAGGAAGCGGAAGACGCCTGCCGGGTATATTCGGAGGAAGCAACAGATATCGAATTCACTTGTGAATCCGGGGACATATTCGTCAGAGAAGAATTCCGCTATCTGCATCGCGAAGCGGTGTTGAGTGATCCCCATAAGCGTCACCGTCTCATGCTTGATTCTGTGGAAAAACTCTCAGAAGAAATACTCACTGAATCGACACTGTATAGAATTATAGAAAAACACAAGCCTCACTTAATCATTGATTGTGTCAACTCCGCAACGGGATTAGCCTATCAGGATGCCTTTTCAGGTAGCGCCCGCGTCATAAAGGAAATGGATCGCGCCCGCGCTGAAGGCGAATTGACAGATGAACTGCAGACGGAAATAGAACGTCTATTAAGCTGCATGCCGGTTCCTCAGTTGATTCGTCATATAGAGATTCTCAAAGCGACCCTGTCCCGCTTCAAAGTTCAATCATACCTGAAAATTGGAACGACGGGAACAGGAGGCATGGGGCTGAACATCCCCTACACACATTCTGAAGAACGCCCTTCCAGAGTCCTGATGGCTAAATCAGCTATGGGTGGAGCTCAATCTCTGTTGCTCATGCTGCTGGGTAGAACTCCGATTGAAACCGCTGTTAGCGAGATAAAACCAGCCGCTGCCATCGCCTGGAAAAGTATAGGATACGGACCCATTACTAAGGGTGGTAATCCTATCCCCATAGTTGATTGTCCACCGGAAAATGCGGTTACTCTGGAGAATACTTTTGATCCAAAAATGCCTGATCAGGGTTTGCGCACCAGGCGGACACTTGAATCGGTTTATATAGATACAGGTGAAAATGGTACATTTTCCTACGGTGAATTTTATGCTTTGACTTCCATCGGGCAGATGGAATTCGTAACGCCGGAGGAGATAGCGGATTATTCCCTAATGGAAATCAAGGGAGCATCCAGCGGCTATGACGTGATCTCTGCATTGGATGCTTCTGTCCTGGGTCCTACTTATCGCGCTGGCGCTATGCGGGATAGCGCCTTGCAGATTATGCGCGATTTGCAGAAGAAACACCACACCGAATCCGTCGCATTTGAACTGCTGGGTCCACCCCGTCTATCAAAGCTCCTGTATGAAGTGTACCTGCTGCAGAAAGTCTGCGGTTCATTATCAGCCGTGGTAAAAAGCTCACCCCGTGAACTTTCTGAATCCGTTGAAGCGTATATATCTAAAAAACAGAATATAAGATCACAAATACTATCCATAGGCATACCCATACTCCTGAGTGATGGAAAATCCATGCTGCGGGGCCCGGAAGTGAAAATCCCATCATCCAAGGTCGAAGATCGTTTTAAAATATCACCGGAAAAGATTGACGATTGGGCTAATGCCGGATGGATAGACCTGCGTGAGAAGAATTTCGCCCAGTGGCAGGAACGCCTGACTGAGATAAAGACTGAAATAGATTCATTACCCTCAGATGAGACCTCTTCTGCGTACCACTGGCATAAGGCATATTGGGGACAGGGTAGCGATGCCTTGGATCCTGGTAAAATTGTAGCGTGGGTTTTTGTGAAGAAAGAAGGTGAAGTCGGAGGCGCGAGGATAAAGAGGTGACCTCTGACAAGGGTATCGGTGATCACTGCGCCGCAGTTATCGCTATCGACGGTCCTGCTGGATCAGGAAAGACAACCACCGCCCGTGAAGTAGCCAGAAGGTTGGGATTCGCGTACTTCGATACCGGTGCGATGTATAGAGCTATAGCTCTTAAGGCTGTCCGATCAGGTTGTGATCTGAATGATTCCAGTGAAATTGGAGAAATTGCCCTTTCAGCGCTGATTGATATTACTTTTAAGGAAGACACACAACGCACATTCTTGGATGGAGAGGATGTTACCGATTTTCTCCGCTCAAAGAAAGTTACTCAAGCCGTAAGCCCCGTTTGTGAAGTGGAACAAGTTCGTGATCTGATGGTTGCCCAACAGAGACAACTGGGAAGAGATGGCCGCGTTGTGGTTGAGGGGCGCGATATTGGCACGGTGGTGTTCCCCGATGCAGACGTTAAAATCTATTTGACCGCTGATCTTCAAGAGAGGGGAAGACGCAGGCAGAGTGACATGAAACAGTCCGGTGAAGACGCAGGGATTCAGGACGTAATGACGTCAATCGACCATAGAGATCAGCGTGACAAATGCCGGGATAACAGCCCCTTGATGATTGCGGAAGATGCCCTGCTCATCGACACAACCGATCTTGATTTTGAGGAACAAGTAGAAATAATAATCAACGAGCTTAAGAGTAAATGCGTTTAACCTACAGGTTCGTACGTTTTTTAGCAAGATTAATCTTCGTTGTTGTTTATGGATTTAAAGTAAAAGGCGCTGATAAAATCCCTATGCAGGGGAGAGCTATCTACGCGGCTAACCACCGGTCTTTGCTGGACCCACCGGCTGTGGGGGTTGCGCTTAAAAGGGAAATTCGTTATCTTGCCAAGGAGGAATTATTCAGAGTACCCATGCTGGGGTATCTTATACGGCACTTAGGTGCTATTCCTATAAAAAGATCGAAAATGGATATTGACGCGCTTCGTAAAGCGACTTCACTTTTGGAAAATGAACAGGCTCTGGTGTTGTTCCCCGAAGGGCATCGCAGCCGAAATGGCGAAATGCAGCAAGGTTTGGGTGGAGTTGGCTATCTTGCCAGTCAAACTAATTCGCCCGTTTTCCCGATTAGTATTCGGAACACATATGCCGGTGAACGTAAGTTGTTCGGTAGAAATAAAATAGAGATCATAGTAGGTGATCGAATTATTTATGAAGAACCCCAGGATAATTCCAGACGGGCAAAACACGAAGCGTATCAGGCTTTTTCTAATAAAATCATGAAAATAATCGCCTCTATGAAGGCGAATCCGATATAAAGTGAAAGCTATAATTGATCCACTGGCAGGTTTCTGCGGTGGCGTCCAACGGGCTATCGAACTGGTAGAGAAAGCACTGGGTAACGGTGAAGAGTTAGCCGTAAAAGGCGAACTGATTCATAACCGTTTAGAAGTTCAAAGGCTTTATACTCTCGGTCTGGAGTCGATACAGGATCTTGAGGACGCCAACGGACGTTCTATCCTGGTGCGCACCCACGGCGAAGAAGTCGATTTCTTCCAGAAGGCTAAAGAGCTTGACGTAAACTGGCTGGATGCTACTTGTCCCAAGGTGATGCGTTCACAGAAAGTTATCCAGAAAGCATATAGCGAAGGCAAGCAGATAATCATAGTGGGACAGTTGAATCATCCTGAAGTTATCGCCCTGCAGGGACACTGCAACAATGATGCAATAGTCGTGGATAAAGATGGAGCTTTCCCGTCGCTTGACGTCGATCAGCAAACGTTGTTGATCGCCCAGACGACGGTAGCGCCGGAGACTTTTTTACAATGGCAGGAAAGACTTCATGATCATTTGCAGAATCTGGAAGTTTTTGATTCCCGCTGCAGTTTTGTAAATCGCCGGCAAAATGAACTATCGAACTTCGCTGCGGAACATCCCGGAGTTATATTTGTGGGTGGCAGACACAGCTCGAATACGAGGCTGTTGTTTAATATTTGCCGCCAGATAAATCCCAGTACGTTCTTCGTTGAGGATGAAACGGAGTTGGATTGGGAATGGCTTAGTAATTTCAATGAAGTAGGTATATCAGGATCGGCTTCAACTCCAATGTGGCTGCTGAAACGGGTAGCCCAAGCCGTGACTACACATTTCGAGTAACTAATAACAGGGGCGTCATTGACGATCAATCTCCCCGGTATTAAACAAACCTTAATAGTCAAAACCCAAAAAGAGGTATTGAAGAATGCCAACTGAAGATCAAACCCCAAAAAATGAAAACGAACAGAAGCAGTCAGAAACGGAAAAACCAGAACTGACTTCTGACCAGGACGCAGAGCCAACTCCGGAAAAGCAACCTGAACAGACTCCAGAGCAGCAACCTGAGCAAACTCTAGAACAGGAATCTGAGCAGACTCCGGAAAAGCAACCTGAACCAACCCCGAAGCAGGAATCCGAACCGACCCCGGAAAAACAACCTGAACAAATCCCGGATCAAAAAACGGAGGCACCCGTAACTGAGATAGCGGCACAGGATAAACTTGACGATGAACCTGAACGGGTCGTCAAGCTTGCCGACCTTCAGGAAGAAGTCGAGTACAACGATGATGAAATCGCCTTCATGTCCAAGCTCTATGAAGATACGATGCAGCAGATTAAACCGGGTGAAATCATCTTAGGGAAAATCGTATCCATCAGCGATAGAGAAGTGGCGATCGACATCGGGTTTAAATCCGAAGGTACAGTCCCTATCGAGGAGTTCGAAGATCGAGAAAACCTGAATATCGGGGATGAAATTGAAGTTTATCTTGAAGATATAGAAGATCAGGATGGACAACTTGTTCTCTCCAAGAAAAGGGCTGATTTCGCTCGTATATGGGAGAACATCATGGGCGTACACGAGCGCGGCGAGACAATCGTTGGTCGTTGTATGCGCAGAATTAAGGGCGGTATTGTCGTGGACGTTATGGGCATTGACGCGTTCCTGCCCGGATCGCAGATTGATATCCATCCTGTACGCGATTTTGACTCATGGATCGGTGAATCATGCGATTTCAGAATTGTCAAAGTAAATGAGATCCGCAAGAATATAGTGCTTTCCCGCAAGGTCCTTATTGAAGATAACCTGCGTGATGTGCGCGAAAAAATCTTGAGTGAAATCCAGATCGGTCAGGAACTGGAAGGCGTGGTTAAGAACATCACCGATTTCGGCGCTTTTGTGGATCTCGGTGGCGTCGATGGATTACTCCATATTACCGATCTTTCCTGGGGTAGAGTTAACCATCCGTCTGAAATAGTCAGCTATGACGAGAACCTGAAAGTCCGCATCCTCGATTTTGATCCGGTTCGGAAAAGAATATCCGTCGGTTTAAAACAACTTCAGCCGCATCCCTGGGAAGGAGTAGAAGAGCGCTTCCCGGTTAATTCAAAGGTGATGGGTAAAGTTGTTTCCATAACCAAATACGGCGCTTTCATAGAACTTGAAGATGGCATCGAAGGTCTCATTCACATTAGTGAAATGAGTTGGACACAGCATATTAAGCATCCATCTCAAATCCTGAATATCGGACAGGAAATCGAAATCATAGTGCTGAGTATCGACGTCGAAGGCAGAAAGGTTTCTCTTGGTTTGAAGCAGACCGAAGAGGATCCCTGGGAAAAATTGGAACAGAAATATATCGTCAATTCGATACATAAGGGGATCGTGCGCGACTTAGTGCCTTTTGGAGCTTTCATAGAATTGGAAGAGGGCGTGGAAGGCTTGGTGCATATCAGCGATCTTTCCTGGACGCGTAAGGTGCGCCACCCCGGTGAGATCGTTAAGAAAGGCGACGAAATTGACGTGCAGATTATTGCCTTTGATCGTAACGAGCGGCGCATCGCCTTAGGGCACAAACAGACATTGGAGAATCCCTGGATTATCTTCGAGAAGAAATATCCCACAGGGTCTGTAATCGATGGAACTGTAGTTCGTACTGTTGACAAGGGTGCGATTATTGGACTCGAATGGAGTCTGGAGAGCTTCCTGCCTGTATCACATTTTGGCAAGGACAAGGAAACAGGTAAAGGCAGAGCCCTGCAGGAAGGCGAATCCTTAAGGGTCGAAATTATCGATCTTGATATCGATAACAAGAAAATTGTGGTTTCTGCTGCTAATGTTCAGAAACGTGCGGATGAAGCTGATTATCAAGCTTACCTAGCCGAGCAAAAGGAAGACAGTGAATCTGATACTCCTGAAACTGAAGTAAAAGCAGAAGAGGAGACCAAACCGGCTGTTACCGAAGAGACCTCTGCTGAAGAAGAGAAGAAAGAAGATGCAAAACCAGAGGAAGCAGCTTCAGAAGAAGAAAAAACTGAAGAAGCGCCAGTAGTGGATGAAAAACAGGCTGAGGTGAAGGAAGAGAAGAAAGAAGATACAAAGCCAGCCGAAGCGGTTTCAGAAGAGGAAAAAGCGAAAGAGACACCGGCACCAGAAGTAGCTCCAGTAGCAGAGAAGGAAGAGGAGAAACCGGAAGAGAAACTAAAAGAAGAACCTGCCGCTGCTGAAGCTTCCGAAGAGATTGTAGAGAAAAAAGAAAAGAAGGCGGTCAAGAAGACGTCCAAACCAAAGACCGAGACGAAAACTCCTACGAAAAAGGCTAAGAAAACCACAGCCAAGAAGCCAAAAGAAGGAGATGAACCCGCCAAGGAGGCAAAACCCAAGAAAAAAGCCGCAACCGCTAAGAAGACGAAAAGTACTAAGAAAGACACGGCTGAAGATAAAAAAGTAAAGAAGCCCGCTAAGAAGAAGGAGGAGAAACCTAAGGAATAGTGGCAGAAACTTGTCTTTACCGCACACTCGGCTGTAAGCAGAACCAGTTCGATACGCAATCGCTACGTTTGTACCTTGAAAGGCAGGGCTTTGCAGAGACCCAAAGCCTGACGGAAGCGGATTGGTGCGTTATCAACACCTGTTCGGTTACCGAAAGAGCGCTGGCGAAGGTTAGAGGTGAAATCAATAGAATTCGCCGCAGCAATCCGAATGTAAAGATAGTTGCACTCGGATGTGGCGCTCGTCATAATCGGGATAACTTCACTAAAGCTGATTATATCGATCAACCTCCGCCTGCCTTCGAATTGGACGAATGGTATAATGCCAGTTCTCACACGGGTATAGGGAGCAACCTGCTTCCACCACATGGAATTATCCCTTCCGGTCGATCCAGAGCGCTGCTGCGCATCCAGAACGGTTGCGACCAGAAATGCGCTTACTGCATAGTCCCTCATCTTCGCGGATCTTCCCGAAGTGTGGGTTTTGATGCTTGCGTTGATGCGCTTAAGAGTTTGGTGGATCAGGGCGCAGTTGAAATTGTACTTACAGGGACTAATATAGCTTCTTGGGGACGTGACTTAGCCGGTGATTATCAATTCTCAGATCTGCTTAAGGTGCTCGTCCAAGAAATCGGAAATTCCCGGCTGCGGCTATCTTCCCTGGAACCCCAACTGATTTCCCCTGACCTGATCGAATGGTGTACGGAACAGCCGCAAATATGCCGACACTTCCATTTTGCTGTACAATCAGGTAGCCAGACAATCGTCAATAGCATGAACAGGGGTAATTTTCCGCAAGAAATATATAGATATTTGGAGAATTTGGTACGAAATTGTCCTGATGTCTCAGTTGGGGCGGATATCATTACCGGCTTTCCTGGTGAAACGGATGACGATTTTGAAAAAACCGTTGAACTGATCAGCGCTATACCTTTCAGTTACCTGCATGTTTTTCCATATTCTGAACGGGTCGGAACTGAGGCGGCAAATCGTCAAAACCAAGTCCCTGTGCGGAAACGACTCGGGCGAGCTCAACATCTGCGAAAGATAGACGATGAATTAAGAGATCGCTTTGCACAATTGAACTCCGGGAAAATGCAGGATATCGTCATTATTGGAGATGGGCACAATGGTAAGATGGATGGACTTACGTCGAACTACCTGCCGGTGAATTTCCAGGATGGTTTTGTCCCGCCGGATGATCGCTTCAGTGCGAAAATCTTAGCTTCGCAATCAGAATTATGCGTACAATAGTGAATAATAGAGACCAATAAAATTACATTAAACCAGGAACAAGATGATCAATTCACAACGACTTAAGCGATTCTTTTTCGAACTTGTACAGATCGATTCGCATTCGCGTGATGAGAAGAAAGTCGCTGAATACTTACAGGATAAATTGGAACGGTTAGGCGCTGTTATCACCATGGATGATACGGCGGAAAAAATCGGCGGAAACTGTGGGAATTTATTAGCGCGGATTTCCGGCCCACTGGAAGGCAAAGTCGAACCGTTACTCTTCTGTTCACATATGGATACCGTCGTACCCGGTGAGGGTGTTAAGCCGGTCGAAGATGATGGCGTAATCCGCTCATCAGGAGATACCATTCTGGGTTCTGATGACAAATCCGGCATTGCTGCCATATTGGAAATGCTGCACGTGTTGAAGGAGAACGATCTTCCCTTCGGCGCATTGGAGATACTGTTCACGGTTGCTGAAGAAGTGGGTTTGTTAGGTGCGCGTAATTTCGATACCAGCGTGCTAAAATCCAAACGAGGCTACTTCTTGGATTCCGAATATGTTAGCAAAATTAGCGTAGGAGCGCCTGCAGCTTACCGGATGCGTTATGAGATTTTCGGCCATGAAGCTCATGCTGGTCTTGCTCCCGAACAGGGGATTTCCGCTATTCAGGTTGCAGCTAAAGCCATAAACAACATGCCTATGGGGAGAATAGATTCTGAAACTACAGCTAATATCGGCGTTATTGAAGGTGGTACTGCAACCAACATAGTGACTAAACAGGTTATCCTTCGCGGTGAGGCGCGTAGTCATAACGATAAAAAACTGGAAGAACAAGTTGCAGCTATGCGTAAAGCTATACAAGATGCCGTTGATTCATCCTGGATTGAATTAGACGGCAAGAGAATCCAGGCGCATTTCGAAGAAGCAACCAAGCGTGAATATATTTCCTTCCGTATCCCCGAAAGTAGTCTTTCCTATCAGTTACCGCAAAAAGCCGGGAAAGCGATTGGTTTGGAGATGGAACCGGAAATATCAGGTGGTGGCAGCGATGCTAACATATTTAACGAAAAAGGCATCGAAAGCCTGATCATCGGTACCGGAATGCAAGCCGTACACACCGTAAAGGAACACATCAGTTTTAAGGACATGGAAAACTGTGCCAACCTGTTAATCAATATGATACAACTGCACGGCAAAGCATAAAATATGCACCGCATCCGTTTCCTGATCCATTCACTTGCGCACCTGGTCAACGATAGTTATGGGGGGTTTTTAGCCCCCCTTTTGCCTCTCTTAGCCGCCAGGCACGAACTGAGTTTAGTGACGACCGGTTTCTTAGTTACCATAGTGACCCTGTCGGCTTCTTTAGCTCAGCCTTTCTGGGGCTGGCTGAGCGACCGTCATCCCCACAGAGGTTACATTGTCGGAGGCGTTTTCGCCTCCGGTCTCTTCTTCAGCATGATCGGAATAGCGCCGAACCTGGTTGTTTTAGTAATAGTGATCATCGCTGGTGGATTGGGAATTTCCTGCTTTCATCCTATGGCTACGGCAGTCGCTTCTGATATGACCGTTCGCCGCAAAGGTTTAGCCATAGCTTTTTTCGTAACGGCTGGCACTTCGGGATTTGCCCTGGGTCCCGTCTTTGTTGCTTTATTAGTAGAGACTGTAGGCTTGCACTGGATGCCTATCGCAGCAGTACCGGCTTTATTGGTAGCCGTCATCTGGTTATTGTTTGGTCCACGAGGTATCTCAGGGACTAACAAAACGGACAGCGTTGGGACTCTTCAGAACAGTGCTCCTGCAATTCCCTATTCACCTATTATACTACTAACTTCATCCAGCATATTGCGCGGTGTGTGCATACTAATATTTACGAATTTCATGTCCTTTCATCTGGAGACGATGGGCTTAAGCCTGAAATCGTACAGCTTCTATATCTTTGCCTTGCAGTTTGGTGGATCAATGGGTGTTTTAGTGTGCGGGAGTCTGTCGGACAAAATCGGCCGTTGGCGGGTGATGTTGTGGACGCCTGTAGTATCCACGCCGCTATTCTACCTATTCTTGAGAACTGAGGGGACGCTGTCTTTTATAGCACTCTTTCTGGCAGGGTTTTTCATTTTTGCTTCTGCGCCCGCAGTAATCGTCGCGGCGCAGAAGATGATGTTCCGCAGAGAAGCTATGGCTTCAGCTTTACAGATTGGTTTAGCCTGGGGAACTGCCGGTCTCCTGATGGGACCTGTGGGGAAATTAGGTGAGGTGATAGGAGTATATAATCTTCTTCTTGCAACCGCACTCGTACCGATTCTACTAAGCGTAATGACCCTCTTAATCACACCCTTCCGGAATCAACTTGAAGCCTGATTATTCAAGAGTTCCTGCTCTTCTAGTCTTTCCAGCAATGCAGCAAGATAGAATTCAGCCAGATTCCGGACAAGCCGGAATGACTGAATTCTCGATAGACTCCCTATCCTTTTTCTTCTGTTGGCTTTCCTAGTACCCTCAAAACAATCACCACGGCCATAGCACCTGCAGGAAGACTCAACCAGGGCGAAATGCCCATCCCAGCCGGAATGTATCCAATCAGCAGACCGATCAATGCCGCTGTCAGAGCATAAGGAAACTGCGTGCGCACGTGATCTATATGATCCGCACCTGATGCCATTGAAGACATAATTGTAGTGTCCGAGATGGGCGAAGCGTGATCACCGAAAGTTGATCCCGCCAGCACCGCTCCAATCGAACCGATCATAATGGAACGACTCATTTCCAAGCTTAAGCCCGCTTCCAATGGGAAGCTGTATGCGATAGGCGCCACAATCGGCATGAGTATCGATAGCGTGCCCCAGGATGTTCCGGTGGCAAAGGCGATCAAACCGGATATAATGAAGGTGAGCGCCGGTATCATATGGGGTGATAACGCTTCTCGGGAGACGTCCACAATGTAGTCCGCCGTTTTCATCTCCAGGCAGATATGCCCTATCGACCAGGCTAATATTAGCACTACCGCAGCAGCGGTCATCGCTTTAATTCCGTTAATGAACGCTTCTAATGCTTGCGATAGCTTTAATCCCGCACCAAAGCATCCCAGTATTCCTGCTGCTAAAGCCCCTGAAAAGCTCGCCCACATTAACACTGCGAATGAATTCGCTTCGGAAATAATCATATACAACGGTACTGCAGAGGCTACCGGTCCGATGGCGCTGCGTCCATCGACAATCAGTCCAATAAAGGTCGCAAGTATCACGACTACCACCGGCAATACGCCCCACAACCATGAGTTGGAAGTAACCGCTACTTTACTTTGATCAGTGTCCCTGGTTCCCGCTAAGGGCTTGGCGTTGTCGGACTGCACTTGTCCGGTTTTCCGGCAGCGCCGTTCGGCGGTTAACATGGAGCCGAAATCACGGTTCCAGAAACCCACCATAAAGACTAATAACAGCAGAAAGATGGGATAGAAGCGGTAGGGAATCGTCTCTATAAATATGCCGTAAGCCTGATTGGATCCGCTTATGGCGCCGGAAGGCAGGAGACTATCTGAGATCAGTCCGACTTCAAAACCTATCCAGGTGGAAATCAGAGCGATAGATGCAATCGGCGCCGCGGTCGAATCTACGATGAAGCTCAATTTCTCCCGACTGATGCGGAGCTTGTCACACAGCGGCCGGAAAGTGTTGCCCACGATTAAGGTGTTCGCATAGTCATCGAAGAAGATGAACATTCCCATAGCCCAGGCGGCAATCTGACCGGATCTGGCACTCTTTGCCCATTTGCCTATCCTGAGTACTATGCCAGCCGCCCCGCCAGATGCCCCGATGATACCGACCATCCCTCCTAAAGTCAAGCTGAAGAGTAGTATGAATGCGTGATCCTCATTCGCCAACGCTCCCACTAAGTGAGTGTCCAGCGTACGCAGCAGTCCAGCGATTAAGTTGCCATCAGCCAAAAATGACGCCCCTAACCAGATTCCCCCTACGAGTGCCAGAATGACTTCACGGCTTATTAACGCTAACAATATCGCCAGTAGCGGAGGCAGAATGGACCGAAACCCGAAATCCTCAGATCCCGTTGGTGATCCAATCAGCGTAATTACCGCTGCTAAGCAGATGATGATCGCTAAAATTAGCCGGAAGTTAAACATATGAAGTTTTCTTGAATTGGTCTTTCACCACCAAAATAACCAATATCGCTAAGAATATCAAGCTCTATCCATTAATTCCTGTTTGAGGAATGATCCATCAAGTTTCAACAACACTTCGCACTCAGTTTCGTTTGCTTTTATCGGTCGGATTCACTATATTCTTTTGTCTGCTGATTGGCTGACCAGAGAAAGCGGGTGATGTTTAACTTGATTAAAAACAAATTGAAAAAGCGCTCCAGCCGCCATCTAAAGTGGTATACCTGGTGTCTGTATTTATCCGTATTAACCGGTTTACTCGCTTCTACTGCAGCAAGCGCTGATCTGAGCTTTTTCCTCTCACCTGAAAACCTGAAATGGTCGGATTACCATCCTGAACGTTCCCTGGACGTTGCGCCCGTGCTGAATCTCTGTGGTGAATGGTGGTTTCGAGCCGGAAATGATGTGGGTCCTATAAATGTGCCTTCCTGTTTCATCGGTTATGATGGCATGGTTGCTTTTAAACGGAAAATAAAAATTTCCCAGGAGTGGGCGGGAAAATCTCTTGTAATAAAGGTATTTGGCGTTCAGCATAGAGCAATTTTCAAACTGAATGATGCTTTAATTGGTTCATTTGATGGCGGTCAGGTACCTTTCGATATCCCTATCGATGAGAGATTAATCCGTTTCGACGCGGTTAATGAACTGGTCGTCGAAGTTGATAACCGCAAGTTGCCGTTGAATGAACTTCCCCTTAAGTCATCCCTGTTTGCCCCCCAGAATTTCGGGGGAATGACCCGTGCGATCTTTCTTCAAGCCTTGCCGCCTGAAAGGGTTCTGTCCGTAAAATTAAGTGAGAACAATGTCAGCGAGACAAGCGCAATCGTTCAATGTCTGATCGATTTTGAGTATAATCCAGAAAGAGGACCGGTAGAATTAACACTGGAACTGTTCGACCAGTCTGGAAAACACCTTGCCGATAGGACCTGTACTTTCGAGGCGGAGGAATCAGGAGCTGTTTACAATGAAGAATCTTCCTTCTCGATTCCCAGCCCTAAAGCCTGGAAGTCTGAAAATCCATCGTTTTATCGCATCAAATCTCGATTAACACGCGGGAATGTTCCTTTAGACGAAATTAATAATAAGTTTGCCTTGCGCGATCTCAACAAGGTCGAAAACGGTTTTCCCGTTAGCTGGCCCCAACCATTTATCGGCATAAGCAGAATTGCACAATGGCCTCAAAGCGGCGTATCGCCCTCAAAAAGGCAGTTATCACAAGACATTGAATTGCTGCAGGAATTGGGCGCTACGGTTGTGAGAAACGCTTTTTCCCCTCCGCATCCTTATTTTCTCCACCTCTGCGATTCTTTAGGGATAGGTCTATTTGTCGAAATCCCACTTTTTGGCGTCTCAAACAAAATGTTATTAAAGAGTGACGTGAAACGGGCTGCTTTTTCGAGTATGCTTGAAATGCAATCTTTAGCAGATGAGCACCCCTGCATTCTCGCGCTGGGGTGGGGATCAAATTTAGAACCGGAGGTAATCACTGAAGGCGGAATTATCACCTCCTGGATCGAAGAGCTGCCATCACAGATTCCCTACTATGTTCATACTATCGGTACACCTGAAAGAGACCCTGAGTTCACCATAATGATTCCCTCCGAGGGGGAGGGTATTTCCACTGTTTCCATCCCTGAAATTCCCGCCTTTGAAAAGAGTCGCGGTAGTGGCAATAATGTCAATAAACAAGTCACCTCATTAGTGAAGAATGAAGAACCTTTCTTCTTGAGCTGTTTCAACGATTGGCATAGCAGTAGACCAATACTCACTAATCCTCTAAACATAGGTCCTTATCAGCATACCGAAGGTTTGGTTTTTTCTTCACGCAAACCTAAGGATATATTTTACCAGTTAAGCCAGAGTATTAAATCACCTGTCATCGAACCTGTAAGTTTGCCTCCATCTGAAAGGGAAGAACTCCCCTGGCAGTTCTTAAGCGTTGGTCTGTTGTTTAGTGCCATTGGTCTGTGGATGATGCGTTCAGATAAGTTGTTAAGACAGAATTTGCACCGCTCTTTTAGTCACTCATTAGGATTTTTCAGCGATATAAGAGACCGCCGCTTTTTGCAGGGAACTGAGACGCTGTTTATTCTCATTTTTGCCGGAATCGGTCTGGGCAACCTGAGCGCATCGTTATCTTACGAATTGAGAGCTAATTATGGATTAAGCGCGCTGATGGAACATCTTATCCCTGTTGATTTGTTTAGCATCATTTTCCGTTCAGCGTTGTGGCAGCCCTTCTATGGTGTTTTATTGAATACTGTTGTTATTTTAGCCCTATTGTTCGGCGGAGCCGTTATGGTCAGATTGTTCAGCCCTCCGTACCAGAACCGCATTACTGTGATTCAATCATTGCACCTCATTTTCTGGGCGGGAGTACCCATGCTCCTGGTTCTGCCTATCTCTTCATTCTACATTCGCCTGGAAAACGTGGTTGTCCTTAAGTGGATTATCCTTATAATCGCCTTGTGGATGGTACTGTGGTCATATTTGCGACTGCTTAGTGCAATAAATGTCTGTTTTCGCCGTAATTTTGTACGTCCCGTTATCATCGGTTTGGTCTTGCCCATGAGTTTAATATTGCTGTATATCATCTCTCTGCAGTTCACCAAACAGACTTTGTACTATACCGGTTACTTTATACAGCTATTCAAAGGAGGATAAACATTTGAAGATTATAGATGAAAGAACTCTTTTAGCGCGCATCAAGCTCGGTGAAAAGATCATTTTTCTGACAGATGAACGCTTAACGCCTGCTGCCCAGGATCTCGTGAATCAATATGATCTGAAGCTTATCCGTGAGAGTAGTCAATATCATCCAGCGTCCCAGAAAGTAAAGCGAGTAGCTATCGGTGCTGACCATGGTGGTTTCACTTTGAAACAAGCACTCATTTCCCGGCTTGAAACTGCTGGTTACACACTATTTGATTTGGGGACACATGACGAGCAATCAGTTGACTATCCTGATATCGCTTTAGCCGTTGCGGATCATGTGACGGAAGGAAAATCCGATCGCGGCGTGATGATTGACACCATAGGCATCGCCTCTTGTATCGTAGCTAATAAGGTTAAGGGGATTCGCGCTGCTCCGTGCTGGAACGTGGACGTCGCTCGTAGTGCCAGAAGCCATAACGACGCTAATGTGATCACCTTCGGTGGGAAGATTTTGACGCCCGAAACAGCCTGGGAAATTCTGGAAGTATTTCTTTCTGAGCCTTTCTCCGGTGGTAGGCATGAGCGCCGCGTTCGCAAAATTGAAGCTGTTGGGAAAACTTAGATTATCGTGCATTATTTTTGATGACTTAAAGTGCAAAGATCAGCCTAAGGTTCGGAACATCACCATTCGTTTAAGGTATAACGGATTAAATAGACTTAAATAGCGAATCTCATTATGGATTTACAAGATTCAGGGAACCGAAAAAAGCCCGTAAAAATAATCGGTGAAGGCTACACCTTTGATGACATACTGTTACTGCCCAGGCGCTCATTGATTCTGCCCTCTCAGACGGTAGTCGCCACGAGGCTTTCTAAGAATATCAAGCTGAACATACCGCTGGTCTCAGCAGCCATGGATACCGTAACGGAATCTCGATTGGCGATTGCTTTAGCGAGAGTGGGAGGCATCGGCATAATTCATAAGAATTTTACTCCAGCTAAGCAGGCTGAAGAGGTGGATCGCGTCAAACGTGCAGAAAGCACCATAGTCTTTAATCCCATAACCATTTCACCCGGTCAGACTGTCCGTGAAGCATTGAATACCATGCAGGGGAGATCTATTTCAGGAATACCTGTTGTCGAAGATGACCATCTGGTGGGTATTGTAACTCACAGGGATCTACGCTTTGAGACCAACCTGGATCTTACGGTTTCGCAGGTAATGACTGCTGCTCCGCTGGTGACCGCGCCACCCACAACAACTCTGGATGACGCTCAGAAAATCCTGCAGAAACACCGCATCGAAAAACTGCTTATCGTCAATGATAGTGGTAAACTTATCGGCTTAATTACCGTTAAGGATATTCAGAAGAAGAATCAGTATCCTCATGCCTGCAAGGATGAACGCGGACGTCTTCGTGTTGGAGCGGCCTTAGGAGTGGCTTCTGGATTGGAAGAACGCCTGGAGAAGCTGACCGATGCCGGCGTGGACGTAGTTATAGTGGATACAGCCCACGGGCACAGCGAAGGTGTTTTGAATACCGTGGAAAAAATCAGGACTACCTATCCCGATCTGGAAATAATCGCCGGGAACGTTGCCCGCAGAGAAGCTGTTACTGATCTCATTTCCGCGGGGTCTCATGCTGTTAAAGTGGGGATTGGTCCCGGTTCTATCTGCACCACTCGCGTAGTTGCAGGAGTCGGGGTGCCTCAGATTACCGCTGTCATGGAATGTGTGGAAGAAGCTGCCAAGCATGACCTGCCTGTCATCGCAGATGGCGGTATTCGCTTTTCCGGTGATATCGCCAAAGCATTAGCTTCCGGAGCGGAATCGGTGATGATCGGTCAGCTTTTCGCCGGAATGGAAGAGAGTCCGGGTGAGACTGTAGTACTGGAAGGTCGTACTTATAAAGTAGTTCGTGGAATGGGTTCTTTGGGCGCTATGATGGAAGGCAGTGCTGACCGCTATTTTCAGGATCCGGTATCTATGGAGAAATTAGTACCCGAGGGAATAGAGGGCAGAGTGCCCTATCGCGGCAGACTTGAAGATACTGTTTTTCAGTTGATCGGGGGGATAAGGGCGGCTATGGGCTATTGTGGTGCGCCTGATTTAAAGACGTTTCGTGAGGAGACGCAATTCATCCGCATAAGTCCCGCAGGTTTACATGAAAGTCATCCTCACGATGTGGTAATTACCAAGGAAGCGCCGAACTATAGATAAATGTCTCTGGTTATAGTACTGTGGTGTTAAACGCCCTCGTCCGTAAGGACCCTTGAGTGGTTTGACACCTGAGTCATCTTATTGGCTAACTTAGATAACTTGGATTTCTGGTTGGCAGCCTTATTTTTGTGCACGATGCCCTTCTGCGCTAAACGATCTAAATGAGATATTGCCTGGCGCAGGCTCGCTTGTGTTGATTCAGGGTCTTTGGCTTCTTTGATTTGGCGTACTAACGTCTTAACCTGAGACCGATATGTTCGATTGCTTTCCCTTGATATAGCGCTGGTTTTTACGCGTTTCTTACAGGATTTATGTTGTGGCATGTACTCTCCGAAATTAAGTGAACTTTAAATATATGAAAAAAAACATCGTTTGTCAAGTATGGATTTAACTGAAATAGATTCGTTTGATATCTCCGCTGACCATCTCAGGAAGGTAGTTGCCTTAACTGGTGCCGGTATATCAGCAGAATCAGGCGTGCCGACCTTCCGTGGGGAAGGAGGAATGTGGCGGCAACACAGACCGGAAGAATTAGCCACACCGCAGGCTTTCGCCAGTAATCCTCAAATGGTTTGGGAATGGTATCTGTACAGGAGACAGATAATAGCACAATCGAACCCAAACGCCGGGCATGACGCGCTGGTGGAATTGGAAAAAGTGCTAAAGGATCGTTTTATCTTAATAACCCAGAACGTGGATGGCCTGCACCGCCGCGCCGGTCATAAAAATCCTATTGAACTGCATGGAAACATCTTCCTGAACAGGTGCAATTCATGTTCTGAACGCTATCCGGATGATACCCTGGACTTCGATAAGTTACCGCCCCTTTGTTTGAACTGTCAGGGACAGATACGCCCGGACGTAGTCTGGTTCGGAGAAGGTTTAAATCATGTGACAATAGAAGATGCTTTTCTTCATTCGCAACAGGCTACCCTGTTTCTCTCAATAGGAACGTCAGCAGTGGTTCATCCTGCTGCGGCATTGCCCGTTGTAGCCAAGGATAGCGGCGCTTTATTGGTTGAAATTAATCCAGATAGGACGCCCATCACATCATTAGCAGATGCAGTCTTCACGGATTCTTCAGCGCAGGTGCTGCCTGATTTGGTGAACAAAATCAAGCAGATCGAAACAAAATCTAAGAACTAAACCATTTACGCATGACCTCTCGTTGGCAACATATCAGGATACTGACGGTCGTATTATTGAATGTATTCATAGCGTTCAATCTGTCGTCGTGTGTCTATTTTAATACTTATTATAACGCCAAGAAGTACTTCAAGGAAGGTGAGAAGGACAGCGAAAACACCACTACCGGAAGACCATCGACCGCTAACTACCAGAAATCAATTGACTCTGCTGCGCGAGTTATCGAATATTACCCCGATAGCAAATACGTCGATGATGCCATACTTCTGATGGGGAAGTCCTACTATGCCATAATGACCTATCCCAAGGCGCGGCGTAAATTCGACGAACTCCTCACCAACTACCCCGATTCACCCCTGACTTACGAAGCGCGCCTCTATTTAGGAAAAACCTTGATTAAGATGCGCAGGACTGATGATGGGATAGCCCTCCTCAATGACCTCTGGCTGGATGAACAAACGCCAATTGAAGTTCGTCAGGAAAGCCGCAGAACTCAGGCGGACTACTTTTTCGATCAGGAGAGTTACTACCAGGCGCTCGCTGAATATGATAAACTTCTGGGCGCCACCAAAGACAAAAAAGAGCGAGCCAGCATCCTCTACCAGAAAGGTGAATGTCACTATGAATTAGGGGAATTTCAGGAAGCAGAGCAAGCGTATTCGCAGGTATCCGATGAAAAACCGACCCGGTTACGGCGCTTTGAAGCTAATTATAAACTCGCCTTAACTTTACAACAGATGGGACGTCTGCAGGATGCTCTGAAAATTTGCAATAAACTATTAAAGAAGGACATCTATTTCAGCTATTACGATCGTGCTTATCTGGCTAAAGCTGGTGTTCTCAATGAGCTGGGACAAACAGAAGAAGCCATTGAAATCTACAAGCGAATTCTCGAACTCTATCCTCGTTCAGAAACATCCGCAGTGGCGAGTTTTCGTCTGGGACAAATATACATGAGTATGAACGATTTCACTCAGGCTGAAGAGTATCTAGCCAAAGTCAGCAGTGAGGCGAGCGATAGTGAATTTGTTGAAGAGGCTTCTGAAACAGTCATAGATTTACAGTACCTAACCACACTGATCACCGGTATTGATTCTCTGACTGCCGATATAGACACTCTTGAGTACAGGTTGGAGTGGATTGCTGAAAATAGTGACAGCCTTTCGGTGGACTCAAGTATGGTGGATTCATCAGCAGCAGTGCAATTGGATACCTTGAAAGACGCAGGTGTTCAGCAGGCTGGTGGTGATAGTCCGGAACAGCCGGGAATTCCCCCAAAACCAGGATTTCAATCATCCATGCCTGAAGGCGCTATGCCCCCCGGATACAATCCTCAGTATCCCGGGCAATTTCCGCAGGGAAAATTTGGACCTGGGCAGACACCTGGTCAGCAAATGCCATCTCCGGCTTTCGCCAGAGAATTACCCACCGATTCTGCAGAAGTCTATGAGCGCATCGACCTGGACAGAGCGGAACTCGCCGATTACCGTTTCAGATTAGCAGAACACCTCTGGACCAGGTTTGACGATATTGATTCAGCGAATGTTATATTCAATGATATAGCCGGGCAGCATGATTATGTTGATCTTCGCGCTAAAGCACTGCTTTCACTACACTACTTGCAGGAGCTTGCTTCATCCGATTCCGCCATGTCGGATTCAATTCCCAACATTCTGCATGAAGAGTACCCCGCAGGCGAATACGATCGGTGGGCGAGAAATCTCTTAGGTTTGGAACCGTTGCCTGAACCGGTAGATACAGTTGCTGAAGCTTATTTAAATGCCGAAAATCTCTGGCTGGAAGAAGAATCACCGTCTGAAGCCGTGGATGCTTACCTTCTCATTACGGAAAAATGGCCCGATTCAGATCTGGCGCCTCAGGCGCTCTACGCATCCGCCTGGATTATGGAAAACGTTATGGAGGACGCCGAAGGCGCTTTTGCTTCCTACGATTCGTTAATCGCTTGGTATCCCGAATCGCAATATATAACTATGGCGAAAAAGAAGGTCGCTCCCCCACCAGTCGAAATTCCGGATAGTCTGAAAGTAGGGGAGGATACGACCGGAACCGTTGAATTAGCCGATGAATTCGAACCTGTGCCCCCCGGTTCCGGTATGCCCGAAATAATGGGTGGTGAAAGAGCGTTAAGTGATGCTATCAGCCAGAATCGCCTATACCCTCCGGTTGCGCTGGAAGCTTCCATTGCAGGTGAAGTCATCTTGACATTTACAGTGAACTCGCAAGGGATACCTGATTACTTTGAAGTACTTCGGGAAACGCCGGATGGTTTCGATTTCGCTGAAAATGCAATTCAAGTACTGCAGAGCGTCCAATTTCGCCCAGGGTACAGAGACGGGCAGTATATAGATTCTCCCATGACTCAACTCGTTCGGTTTACACCTTAATAATGATCCAGGAAAAAGGCGTCGTCCGCCAGGTTGAAAGGTATCGTCCGACTATATTTTCCCTCGTCTTAGAACTACCACAAATTGCTGAGTTGGCCAAGCCCGGTCAATTTGTACATCTGAAGGTAGATGGTGCTGGGATCCTTCTACGCAGACCGTTTAGTATTGCAGGCGCAGGGGACGGCCTTATTTCCCTCATTATACAAATTGTCGGCAAGGGTACTGAGTTATTGTCCAATTTGCAAACAGGTCAAATATGCGACGTAATTGGGCCTTTGGGGAAAGGTTTCACCTACCAAAATGCGGATGCTGTGGTTTTAGTAGGCGGTGGAATCGGTGTAGTGCCCTTACTGATGCTACAGGATGAGTTAGTCAAACAGGGAAAAAAAGTGCCATTCTTTTTGGGTGGACAATCACATGAAAAATTCCCCTTGCCGGATGCGGTTATTCCCGAACGCAATATTTCCTACTGCACAGATGACGGCAGCTTCGGGATTAAAGGTTTGGTTACTGATCTACTGGAAAAACACCTCGGTGAAAATCCATCAGAGATTCATACAGTTTATACCTGTGGTCCTGTACCCATGATGAGAAAAACAGATGAATTATGCGCACATAACAGCATATTATATCAAGTATCACTTGAAAGTAGAATGGCTTGCGGAATTGGGGTTTGCCAGGGGTGTGCGCAGAGTGTTGGTGGAGGATATAAGCTCGTCTGCACGGATGGCCCAGTCTTCAACGGAGCCGACGTTGATTGGGATTTAATTACCTGAAAGCAGCAATTATTTAATGCAATCACAAGAAGTTGAGGTTCTTATAATTGGCGCTGGACCTGCGGGAATAGCGGCTGCGCTGCAACTGAAGAGAGCCGGGTTTGATCCATTCATAGTCGAAAAGGATCGTATAGGAGGAGCTTTATTAAACGCCGGTTGGGTTGAAAACTACCCGGGTTTTGCCCGGGGCATCTCTGGGCTTGATCTGGCGAAGTTATTTCAGGAACATTTAGAAGAGCTTGACATACAAGTTCAGCATGCTCATGCAGATGATCTGCACCGGATGGACGATCATTTCATTGCTTCAATTAATAATAAAGAAGTTATTGCACGTACTGTTATAGTAGCTGCTGGTACGACACCCAATCAACTGGATATACACGGCGTTGAGGATTTGTCTGGGAAGAAGGTCTTTACCGAACTGAGGAACCTTCCCGAAAGTTTGGCTGGCACTGCCTGCATCATTGGAGGCGGAGACGCGGCTTTCGACTATGCTCTATCTTTGGCATGGCGCAAGATGGACGTGATCATCGCCATGAGATCCGCAAGTCCGTGTTGCCTTCGGATTCTTGATGAACGAGTACTATCAATGTCAGATATTAAGCGTATCTACAACGCAGAACCAGTTGCTATAACCAGAGAAAAATCACAGGTCGTGGTCAATTTTAGAGGCGGAACGCCTTCACCAATCTGTGCAGATTTAGTGCTTTGCGCTGTTGGGCGTCATCCTGAGTTAGCTTTTTTATCACCGGAACTGAAGAACAAGCCTGAAATTCCGCAGTTCCATTTCATCGGGGACGTGGTTAACGGCAGTTGCCGTCAGGTGGGCATTGCCGTCGGAGATGGGCTGCGTTGTGCCATGGAAATCACGCAATTTCTACAGGAAAATAATCAATAATGAACATAATAGAACATCACGGTCGTGAAGATCTGGCGATGTTGTATCTGGGTGAAACGGAAACTGGTTCAGTAGTGGAATTCGTCGAATCCCTTCAACCCCCAATTCCTCGCGAGGAAAAATGGGTGCTGATCGTCTCCACTCTGAACGGTTGTCCTGTGCGCTGCCTTATGTGTGATGCAGGGGGTGATTATCATGGTCGTTTGAGTGAAGATGAAATCTTCGCGCAGATCGATGCTCTGGTGACAGCGCGTTTCCCAGATCGCAGCGTGCCTGTTCCCAAGTTCAAGATCCAGTTTGCACGCATGGGTGAACCAGCGCTAAACGATGCGGTTCTGAACGTTCTGAGAACTCTACCAAAAAAGTATCACGCTCCCGGACTAATGCCCTGTATTTCATCGGTTTTACCTGCAAAACGCCACAGTTTTTTCGATGAGTTGGTAACTATAAAGAATGAACTCTATTCTGGTGGTCGCTTTCAGCTGCAGTTTTCACTGCACACTACAGACCAGCAATTGCGTCATGAATTGATAAATTATCCCCTGATGGATTTCCATCAAGCAGCGGAAATAGGGGAGAGCTTCTTTTCACCAGGTGATAGGAAAATAGCCTTGAATTTCGCCATGGCTGAAGGATTCCCAATTGATGCGGACGTGCTCCTTGAATTCTTCGATACAGACGTCTTTCTAGTAAAACTAACTCCGCTTAATCCTACCCAGAACAGCCAAAAGAACAACCTCCAAACCCGGATTAATCCCCATAGTGGCGATGGTTCGGGTGAGATCGTTGTGGAACTTAAACGTGTCGGGTATGAAGTAATCTTGAGTCTCGGGCAACCGGAAGAGGACAGGATAGGATCGAATTGCGGTCAATATTTGAACCGTTACCTCCGCCGAAGGGAGGCAATAGGCGCATGAAAGTCGATCTGTCAGTCAAGCTTGGGAAGCTGGATCTGAAGAATCCCGTTTTAGTTGCTTCCGGTACTTTCGGATACGGCACTGAATATGCAGAACTGATTGACGTATCCAGGTTAGGTGGCATTATCACCAAGACCATAACGCCGCAGCCCCGCCCGGGTAATCCTCCGCCTCGCATCTGGGAGACATCTGGAGGTATGCTCAACTCCATCGGTCTGGCTAATGTCGGTTCCGATGCTTTCATCACTGACAAACTCCCCGCCTTGCGGGAGATCGATACAGCAATAATCGTAAACATCGCCGGATCGAATGTAGAAGAGTACTGGGAACTGATAGAAAAACTGGATGATCAAACGGGCATAGATGCTTATGAAATAAACATCTCCTGCCCCAATGTGAAGGACGAGGGGATGGCTTTTGGGTCTAACCCTGCTGTAACGGAAGAAATTATAAGCGGAATACGCCAGCGCACCGAAAGACCAGTAATACCTAAACTTACACCGAACGTCACTTCCATCGCTGAGATAGCTCGAGTCTGCGCGGACTCCGGCGCCGATGCTGTGTCTCTGATTAACACTCTGGTTGGCATGTCAGTAGATATCGAAACGCGTCGTCCTCAACTTGCCACCGTAACAGGAGGTTATTCCGGACCGCCTATTAAGCCGGTAGCGCTGGCTAAAGTGCTGGAAGTTAGAAGAGCGGTCTCCATCCCCATAATCGGTATTGGAGGAATTTCTAAAGCTTCAGATGCGCTTGAATTCATCATCACCGGAGCCAACGCCGTTCAGATCGGTACTGCCAATTTTGTCGATCCTCAAGCTCCGCTGGAGGTACTAAGTGGGATCGAAGAGTTCTGTATTAGCCATGATATCAGCGGAGTCCAGGATTTGGTGGGCACGTTGGACATATAAAATAATTGCAGCGTAACACATGAATTTTATCAGATATTCTAAACGAACTTTTGTCACAACTTTTCCAGCTTGTCTCATCGTTTTATTCGTAACCCTTTCCTTCTGGGGTTGCACGTCCATGCCCCGCTATCGCAGTGGTCCCGTGTCTCCGGTTGTAGAACCTGGAAGCAGGTATGTCGAAACCGGTATCGCCAGTTATTACGCCGATAAATTTCACGGAAGACCCACTTCATCAGGTGAAATATTCGATATGAACGGGATTTCTGCCGCACATAAAACTCTACCGCTGGGCACTGTGGTAAAGGTGAAAAACTTAGATAACGGAAAAAGCTTAAACGTTCGCATCAATGACCGCGGTCCCTTCGTAAAAGGGCGCATCATCGATCTTTCTTTAGGCGCAGCCCAGGTTATCGATATGGTGGTTGCTGGAACTGCGCGAGTACGTATTGAAGTTATCGAGTGGGGGACAGGGAAGGGTGCGAATTAGAAAAAGATCATTATATGAACTCCACAAAGAATAGAGAAAACTCCCCAAACCTTCCCGTTAATGAACTCGCTGTGCGGGAATATTACAACCGCCACGCTTGTGATTATGAAGATAAATTCCATCGTGATGATCCTGTTCGTCAGCGAGAACAGGAGGATATCGCTGACAATATCAAGGAGATATTCAGAGAGCGTCGCGTGCTGGAAATCGCCTGCGGAAGCGGTTTCTGGACTGCAGAATTGGTAAAAATCGCGGATAAAATCCTTGCCACTGACACTTCTCCTGAAATGCTGAAAGAAGCACGACAAAAAGGCTTTCCCCGATCCGTGATCGAATTCCGGCAGGTAGATGCCTATCAGTTGGATGCGATCCCGGAAAAGTTCGACGCAGGTCTGGCAGCTTTCTGGTTTTCGCACGTTCCGAAAGTCAAGATCAAGCAATTCTTAAGCGGTTTTCACGACAGATTGACAGCGAATTCACCGGTATTCATGGTGGATAATGTCTATATACCAGGAATTGGTGGCGAATTGATAGCAGAGAAAAGTGACGAAAACAGTTACAAATTGCGCCATCTTCTGGACGGAACTGAGCATAAAATCCTGAAAAACTATTATGACGCAGAAGCGCTCCGCCATATTTTCGCTCCATGGACGGACAAAATGGATATTCACATAGGCGAATGCTTCTGGCACATTAAGTACATTACCCGGTAAGGTAATGGTGATGAATCAAATAATATAAGTAAAAAATCACATTATGCAGAATCAAAGACCTCTGATTACCCGTCTGGGTGTAGCCGCTTGGGGAATACCCTTAATCTTTATAGTGACGCTGTTGGGAGGATGGGTTTTCGCCCTCTTTGTAGCGGTAATCGCAGGTATCGCTCTCTTTGAATTCTATTCTATGGCGGAAACTCGTCATTTCAACCCGCAGACCTTTCCAGCGGTGTTATCTGCCGTCCTGGCGGTTTTTATGGCCGAATTTCTGTTACCCGGGCATTGGTTAGCTTTAATGCTCATTTTGGCAGTTCTCTTGGCCTTTATCGAAATTCGCTTCGGTGAACGGCAGGCTTACCGAGATCTTCCTCTGACCATCTTCGGCTGGATATACATACCCCTTTTCTTGGGGTTGTTAGTCTATATCCGCAGTGCAGTATGGGATGATTTACAGATCTCAACTGGGTACACCCTCTACCTGTTTTCATCAATCTGGATCTGTGATACGGCAGCTTACGCCGGTGGCAAAGCTTTCGGAAGACACAGGATGTCTCCTTATGTAAGCCCCCGAAAGACTTGGGAAGGCTTTTTCTTCGGCGTTATGGGAGCTTTTATCTGGGCATTTCTCTGGTGGCCCTTTTTAGCCGGTAGAACCGACCTGAACGACCTGCTGTTTGTCGCCGTCGTTGTCGGGTTGGTGGGGCAATTCGGTGATCTTATCGAATCTTACTTCAAACGATCTGCAGGCGTCAAGGATTCAGGAACCCTCCTCTCCGAACATGGCGGCGTTCTGGATCGTTTCGACAGCTTAATTCTATCGGTACCCTTTGTGTTTATATGGCAGGTGGCACATTATCATATAAATCTCTTTTAACGCGCCTGTGTCTGCCCTGATGTGTCCGGATCGCCACAATGTTGTCTCGCATTTCGATCGCATAGCGCCAGTATATGATCATCTGAATTCCATAATATCTTGGCGACGCGACAAGCGTTGGCGTTCGGATTTAGCCAGGTGGATGAATCCCCGATCAGGACAGATATTCCTGGATATATCCGCAGGTACCGGGGATATGGAAAATGCTCTTAAAGCGATCTGTCCTCGGGTTGAAGTTATAGGTATCGATCCCTCCATTCCCATGCTTGAACTCTACCGCAAGAAAGTCAATTCGGCTAAGTTGACCAAGGGTGTAGCAGAATCGCTCCCCTTGCAGTCAGAATCGGTAGATGGCGTAATATGTACTTTTGGAATCCGCAACTTTCAGGATCGTCTGCTGGGATTTAAGGAAATTCACCGTGTGCTGAAACCTGGTAGTTTCTGGGGCTTTTTGGAAATGTCCACACCGCACGGTTTCATTTTTCCTCATGTTTACAGTCTGTATTTCAAGAGAATCGTGCCCTTAATCGGTCGGGCGCTTTCCTCTGATCCGCATGCTTACCAATACCTCCGTGATTCGGTCTATCAATTCCCCGGTTTAGATGAACTTGAAGAGGAAAACGCCAGAGCTGGTTTCACCATGAAAGACTACAGACTAATCCTGCGGGGAGCAGTAATCTTGGCAATATTTCAAAAAGAATAGTGAAGTGAAGTCGCTTCCAGCACTGAAAATAGCGTTATTCTTAGCGATTGGAATTATCATAGGAAATCTCCTCGTACTCGAGGATACATTGATATTTCTGTGTTCAACGGCAGTCGGGATTTTAGTTACAATAGCTTTCTTCAAGTCAAGATGGTGTGATTTCTTAGTTTACCTTTCGTTGTTTTTAGTTGGTGTGCTGCTATCGGGAAGTATTAATCTCATTAGGTACTCCGCAGAAAACCTGCCTCAGGGTGAAATATTGCTCTGCGGCGAACTTGTTGAGGTTACATATCAGACGGGCGAGAGAACGGTATCGGTTTTCGAACCGGATTGGTTTAGCTCAGATGCGATTGCGTTTCAAGAATTAAATGGCAAATTACGCCTAATCACCGATAATGGAGAATTTCCCGCAGTTCCAGGATCGCGACTGCTATTATCAGGAGAAATAAAACCCTATCCGCCCAAGCGCAATCCCGGCGGCAGGGACCTTAAGCTCGAGTTCGCCTATCGAGGTATCATGGGATGGATGAAACCCCATTCGATCGTGCCTGTGCAGATAGCTGACCCTTCAGCCGCGAATAAAGTATCGTGTGCCCTAACGGGTGCCATCGCCAGGATGCTGCCGCCGCGACAGGCTGGTCACCTGTCCGGTATGCTGTTAGGTCAGAAATCGGCTCTTCCCACCGACATTCGAGATGATTTCAGGCGCAGTGGTCTTTATCATCTCTTGGCAGTGAGCGGTCTCCATATCGGATTTCTATTAGCCGTGCTGACACTGTTCATCAACCCTTTCGTGCGCAATCTTCACATTCGCCGGTTTCTACTGCTTGCCTTGATGTGGGGTTTCGTAATTGTAACTGGCTCCAACACGCCCACCCTGCGAGCCGCTTTGATGATCTCTCTATTCTTATTGAGTCACGAAATTAAACGGCTTCCCAACCGCTGGAATTTGCTGGGTGCAGCAGCCTTAATTATCCTGCTGTTCGCTCCCCACCAGCTCTTCACGCCGGGATTTCAACTTTCCTTCACAGCTATGGCGGGCGTTTTACTGGCGATCGACGTTCGTGAGAACCTGTTCTTCAGACGAACCGATTTTTCCCACTGGAACGGGAATTTCTGGCGGTTCATAGAAAATTACGCTTTCATCCCACTGCTCATCAGCGTCTGTACTGTAACCTTCACTGCTCCTGTTCTGATAGCTCATTTCGGTGGTTACGCGCCTGTTTCCATTCTCCTGAATCTCATAGCCATTCCGTTGACCGGAGTCGTATTTTTCTTAGGCTGGCTGGCAATAATCTTTGATTTTATAGCTGGCATCCCTGCTACAGCCATCTCAGGCGCTATCGAATTAGGCTTGAAATCACTGCAATGGTTGGCACAATTGGGATCTACACTCCCGGGCAGCTTCGCTTTCGGACATGGCGGACTGTTATCCGCTATTGTGTTGTCAGCGGCACTATTGGGATTCATTCTATACCGCACCTGGAAGCTGAGGATTATCGTAGTTGGGGGCGCCTTAGCCTTCTTTTTGTTACTCCCTGTGGTTCCAACTGACGCGCATCTGCGAGTGGAATTCTTAGACATTAGCCAGGGAGATGCTGCCTTTGTCCACTTCCCTGAAAAAGCGAATGTTTTGATTGACTGCGGCAGCGCTGACGCCGCCAAATTCGAAGTTATTCCTTCACTGAAGAAACGAGGGTTTCACCGCATAGATGCCTTGATCATTTCGCATTTTGATTCTGACCATGCCGGTGGAGCCTGCGAAATCATGAATTTCCTGAAGGTGAAACGGTTAATAGTAAACCAGCTTGATCCCGAAGATAAATTAGGTAGAATGATCATCCAAACAGCGCGATCAAAGGATATTCCTGTACGGCAAATCAGCCTTGGTGATACTATATGTATTTTAGCTGGTGCAAAATGTTTGGCGCTCTGGCCGCCACGGAACTACCAGGGTGATGATAACGACCGTTCCCTTGTGCTGAAATTGTCGCATGGTGACGTTGATTTCTTATTCACCGGCGATATCGGATGGAAACAGGAGAGGATCCTTACAACTTCTGGAAGTTATCTGAACTGCGAAGTATTGAAAATACCGCATCATGGCAGTCGTTATTCTTCAGACGTAGATTTCTTAAATATGGTAAAACCGGAACATGCGGTTATTAGCTGTGGGAAATATAACCCATACGGACACCCTGCTGCTGAAGTTATGTCCAACTTACAGGAGATGAAAACATTCGTACACCGAACCGATATGCATAATGCCGCCGTTTATAAGTCAAATGGCAGGGATCTCTGGAGTGTCGATTGGCGCTGAAGATTAATAAACATGAAAAGGACCGAATAGAGGGACTTTTCCACTTTGAACGAAACCTCTGGAGTGCGGGAAAGCACTACATTGCCGGAATCGATGAAGCGGGAAGAGGTCCTTTAGCCGGTCCCGTAGTCGCTGCTGCGGTGATATTTTCACAGGAACTGTTCATCCCGCAAGTCAACGACAGCAAACTCCTGTCACCCCAACAGCGTGAAATTATCTACAAAAGCATCATTGCCGCCGCTCTGGACGTGGGTATTGGTCAGGCTTCCCCTGTTGAAATAGATAGCATGAATATCCTCAATGCCAGTCTTTTAGCCATGCGCAGGGCAGTTGATGATCTGGTCATTCGTCCGGATCATCTCCTGATTGATGGCAATCAGATGATCTCCGATTGCGATATTCCTCAGGATTCGCTGATAAAAGGCGATAGTCGCTCTTTTTCCATCGCAGCCGCTTCGATCATCGCCAAAGTTACACGAGATCGCATAATGGTTGACTATCACCACCGGCACCCGGAATACGGCTTTGACAAGCATAAAGGTTATCCTGTAAAAGCTCATAGGGAATCCATTAAAACACACGGATATTGCGATATACATCGCCGTAGTTTTAAAGTAACGCTTTAACTTGAATCCATCGACCAGAGACATTGGTAACGAGGCAGAAGGTCAAGCTGCACAGTACCTTCAAAATAAAGGTTATCGCATCATTGTACGCAACTATCGCATACGCTTTGCTGAGATAGATATTATAGCTCAGAAGGATGACGTCCTGGTTTTCTGCGAAGTAAAGAGCAGCCGTTTTAGCGGTGAATCACATCCTGAAATCCGCGTTGGTCACAAAAAACAGATAAAGATCGCTAAGTGTGCACAAAGCTTTCTGGTGGAAAACAGACCTTCTTTCGATTCATGCAGGTTTGACATTATCTCCGTGAAATTGGTTCGTGGAGAAACGGTAGTGGAACACTTCGAAAATGCCTTCTGGCCTCCCGATGGGTGGGATGATTAACAGGTAGGCATAACAATATTTATTGGCAATAATTTGACTGAAAAATCTCCCAAAGTAGCCATAATCATCGTCAACTGGAACCGGCGCGATGACACCCTGGAATGTTTAGAATCATTATCAAGTATCAACTATGGCAACTATAGAATAGTCCTGGTTGACAATGGCTCTGATGACGGTTCTATTGAAGCCGTTCGTGATGAGCATCCTGAAGTTAAGATCATAGAAGCCGGAGAGAACCTCCGTTTTGCCGGCGGCAATAATTTAGGGTTGAATGCCATCAGCGCTGATGATGACGATTTCTACCTCCTACTCAACAACGATACGACCGTAGAACCCGATTTTCTAAGCCACCTCGTCGCTGCTGCGGCTGACTCATCCATCGGCATCGTAGGACCGAAGATACTCTACCATGACCGTCCCGACGTCATCTGGTTCGCCGGTGGCATTATTAAGCCAGCCTGGGGTTACGTGCGCCACTTCGGTCTGCGCCAGCCTGATGATGGCAGTTTCGATGAACCGCGCTGGGTAAGCTTTCTCACCGGTTGTTGCATATTGATCAGTAAGAATGTCATCTTCAAAGTGGGTCTTCTGGACGAAGGGTTCTACCTCTACAGCGAAGACGCTGACTACTGTCTGCGCACGGCGAAGACTGGGTTCAAGCTTGTCTATGAACCCAGGTCTCGAATATATCACAAGCTCTCTCGTTCCAGTGGCGGTGCTTATCATCCCCGGAAATGGCTTCAACGCTATCGTAGTCTTTTCCGGTTGGTTCGAAAGCATACACCACCTGTTACCTGGCCCCTGTTCTGCCTCAATCTCATCTGGGAATTGATCTCTCTTCCGGTAAACGCCCTCCTGCAGACCGGAAAACTACCCCCTAAAGCGAAAAACTAACCCCGCTTTCGATTAAAATTTCACCTCACTTTTCAGGAAAAAAATACCCCCTTTGATCCCTGCTGGGAATCCCTTACCCTGTCAAAATCGGCTTCATCTCAGTCTATGTATATGTTTATCAGGAGCTTTTGCCCATGGCACGCTCCTTGCTTTTAGTTGAAGCAGGATAATAAGGAAAGTGATACCATGATTAAAGGGATATATCATTCAGCGGAAGGCATGCTAGCTGGTCAACGGCATTTGGAAACGGTGTCGAACAATTTGGCTAATGCCTCAACGATTGGATATAAGAAAGAAAAAATCTCCTTCCGCCAGGCGCTGAACAATTCGTCCTTTCCGCCTTATCCGTTTCTTTCAGGAGAGAAATTCGTTCAGGCTCAGCGCGGTGGTCAGATGATGAACCAGCAGGGGTCCTTAAAGAGAACTGACAATCCCTTAGACGTCGCTATCGTAGGAGATGGTTTTTTCGCTGTGGATACGGGTAATGGTTTAGCTTACTCAAGAGACGGCAGGTTCGCACTAAACGGCGAAGGAGAATTGGTTACACTGACCGGATATCCGGTACTGACAGCAGGTGGAACGCTGCAATTGCAGGATGGAGATCTGCGCATCTCACCAGAAGGTGAGCTGGTTTTGTATGATAATGGTTCGAAAAGAGAGCAGATTTTAGATAGTCTCATGGTTGTAGCGTTCAATGACCCATCACAGTTGACGCCTACCAGAGATGGGCTTTTGGTTACCGATCAAGAACCTGTTGCCCTGGATGAACCGGTAATCAGGGTTGGATACTTAGAGGAATCAACTGTGGACGTTGTTTCCGGAATGGTTGAAATGATAGAATTGAACAGGATGTATGAAGCTTCCGCCAAAGCCATCCACACTCAGGATCAGACATTAAGCAAGGCGGTGAATGACGTTGGCAGAGTGAGATAACCTAAGGGGAAGATATCATGATCAGATCGTTACGATCAGCGGCTTCGGGCATGTTTGCTCAGCAGTTGAGACTGGATAATATCGCCAACAATCTGGCTAATGTCAATACCACGGGCTTTAAGAAATCGGACGTTCAGTTTCAGGATTTGATGTACCAGGTTATTCGGCCTGCCAGTGCATCTCTGCAATCCAATGTGATCGAACCTGTCGAACTGGCTGTGGGACACGGAGTCAGACCGGTCGCTAATACGCGCAGTTACGCGCAGGGTACTTTGACGGGAACCGGCAATCCGTTAGATCTTGCCATTAGCGGTGACGGCTTCTTCCAGGTTCAAATGCCTGACGGACAGATAGCCTATACACGTGACGGACAGATGAAGATCAATGCTGATGGAGTTATAGTTACAGCAAACGGTTATTATGTAGAACCCGATATCAACCTGCCTGACGATACTCAGCAGATAGCTATCAACAGAGAAGGGATCGTTATGGCGTACGTTGCTGGGAAAACCCTTCCAGAAGAGATCGGACAACTGGAACTGGCGCGGTTTATCAATCCGGCGGGAATGACCAGTTTAGGTCAGAATCTATTTGCGGAAACCATCGCGTCCGGTCCCCCCATTCGTGGGGAAGCCAGCCTCGATGGATTCGGTTCGATTGAACAGGGCTATCTGGAAGCATCCAACGTCTCTGTGGTGGAGGAGATGGTTGAAATGATCACAACTCAACGAGCTTATGAAATCAACTCCAAGAGCATCAAAACGGCAGATCAAATGCTTCAACACGCTGCCAACCTCAAGCGATAGGGCAGAATGTGAAGGCTAACCTCTACATGACATCGTTGATTCTACTGGTGGTTCTGATTGCCTCACCCTGGATATCTCAGGCGCAGGTAACCATCACACTGCCTGATTTCGCCATCGTGGAAGATGGCGAAATCCGCTTAGGTAATTTCGCTTTCATCGAAGGCAAGTCCGAGGATGCAGATCGTCTGCGCGATATGTCAATTCCTGTCAATATAAATGAGGACCAAACAGTTACTGTAAACAGAACCGATTTGAAAGGCGCCCTTAAGTCAAATGAGACAATCAATATTACCGGTGCTTTAACGGTTCAAATAGCTGTCTGGAATGACGGATTACCTGCTTCAGAAATCTGTGGACTGATCGAACGTTATTTTTCATCACTTAGCGGCGATTCATTGCAAATATCCATTAAACCAGTTCAGAAGGATGCTCAGATATTTTCATCATGTGAACCACCTGTATCAGGCAGGATTTTGAATAACGAAACGCCTTCACCCGGACAGCAGGTTATCTCTTTGGATTGCATCGATGGCAGTGGCAAAAGAATCAGACATCATCAGAATGTACGCGTGAAGGTATTGGCACAGGTTGCTCACCCTTTAGAACTCATCAAGCGCGGATCCAAGATAGCCGCGGATAATATTGAAATTAGAACAGTTGCATTCGAATCCGGTAGTATCTCCGCACTGGCTTTATCTCCGCACAACCTGATCGGTTTAGAGGCTTCAAGGCATCTATCACCCGGTTCGCCCATACGGTGGGATCAGGTCTGCCTGCCGCCGGACATACGCAAAGGTGATGGGGTGGAGATCGTAGTTAAATCAGGAAGTTTTAAGATAAAAGCAGCAGCCAGAGCTTTGGAATCAGGTTCAGCTGGTGATGAAATCTGGGTACGTTTGGAAAGTAATCAGAAGAGATTACGGGCGGTGGTGGTGGACACTGACCATGTGACACTGCAATAGTTGAAGATGGATTACTTCCGGGTGGGGGTCGGGGCTTGAGTTTCGCCCGGATGATGCTAAACACAAATGAGGCTTATGATGAGAACAGGAAGATTCGTCCACTCAGGTTTGTTAATGGTGATGTTACTGATTGCCGTTACGACCATCGGAGACGCTGGGGGGAAGAAATTCTCCGATAACATCGCCCGTTCACTCTTCTCTGACAGACGCGCTTACCAGGTTGGAGACGTCGTCACCATTCTGATTATGGAATACTCCATGGGGCAGCATGAAGCTGGCACGGAAACCAGCAACAGCAACGAACTGGGACTTTCCGCAGTCGGTTCCGGGGATTTGTCAGATACCAATATGGGCGTCGATGGCAAATGGGGACACGATTATGACGGTACAGGAGGAACTTCAAGGTCTGCTGCCCTGGAGGGTACACTGAGCGCTCGCATTGTGGAAATAACCGAGACTGGTAATCTGGTCATCGAAGGTGAGAGAGCCGTTACAGTTAATGGCGAAAAGCAGATAACCAAACTGCGCGGAGTGGTCCGCCCCGAAGACATTTCCGGGCAGAACGAGGTGTTTTCCTATAAGATAGCCGATGCTGAGATCACCTACACCGGCAAAGGTGACGTCAATTCTGCTCAGAAACCGGGATTCTTCACCAAGATAATCAACATGATATTTTAACACGAGATGAATATGATAAATGAGATCAGGCACCATAAGTATTTCTTAACGGTACTGATACCTGCACTGTTTGTCAGCATTGCTTGCAGTGAAGTGCGTTTGAAGGATATTGCCCGTTTGGAAGGATCGGGAGCTAACTCGATTGTAGGTTACGGATTGGTAATTGGTCTAAACGGAACTGGAGACCGTTACCGCACGCCCTACACCGATCAGTCTTTAGCTAATATGCTTGATCGTTTTGGGATCACCATCGATCCCAATGACATTCGCCCCCGCAACGTGGCTGCGGTGATGGTAACCGCCGAAATGTCTCCTTACGTACGACCTGGATCCCGGTTCGACGTTCTGGTCAGCTCTATCGGCGATGCCACCAGCCTTGCGGGAGGAACCCTGCTACCGACGCCTCTGTCCGATATGGGTGGCGATGTCTGGGCGAATGGACAGGGACCGGTTTCTGTGGGAGGATTCAATATTCAAGCCGGACGCGTAGCCATGCGAAAAAACTACACCATGGTGGGCCGAGTACCCAATGGCGGCGTCGCAGTCAGAAGCGCAGATTCCCTGAATTTCGATTCTAACACCCTGCATTTTAACTTGAATCAGCCGGATTTCACAACCGCACAACGTGTGGCGGAAGCCCTAAACGCCCAATTTGGATCTGAATCTGCCTATGCCATGAACGCCACTACCATCGCTATTACGCCGCCGGGTGAGTTCGATGGAAACCGCAGAGTTGAATTCATTGCTCTGGCAGAAGCACTGACTCTGAACGTGGATACTCCGGCGAAAGTAGTCATCAACGAACGTACTGGCACAGTAGTGGTCGGTGAAAACGTCAAGCTGAAACCTGCGGCTATAACGCACGGATCAATTTCGATTGCCATCAAATCCGCACCGGTGATATCGCAGCCTGGACCGTTCTCATCCGGGAGAACCGTAGCAGTCCCGCTAGACCAGATCGTGGTAAACGAAACTGCTACTCCCCTGGTCGCCGTTCCTGAAGGGACTACGGTTGGTGAAATATCTTCGGCATTAAACAGTCTGGGCGTATCCCCAACCGATTTGATAGCCATATTTCAGGCTTTGAAAGAAGCCGGTGCTTTGCAGGCTGAATTGGTAATATTATAAATCTAAATTCGGGTAACAATGCCGAATTCGATAGACATAGACACAGTGGACGTTATTGGTGATATAAAGGCGAGTGATAGCACTGCCACCAGCCCAAAAGCGCCCAAAGGAAATCAGGAATTAGAAGAAGCTTGTAAGAAGTTTGAAGAGATCTTCCTTCGCCAGTTGTTGAAGGAATCACACCTGGAACGTTCATTGGGGGGAGAAGGTAACGGTACCTCGAAAATGTACGGTGATATCACCATAGAAGCTATGGCGCGCAGCCTGTCTCAGGCCGGTGGTCTGGGGTTGGCTGAGGTGCTCTTTGGGCAATTGACTGAAGACCAGAATCCACCCAATTCATCGGGGTTTCCTAACCTGAACGAAAGCCGGGAAGATGGAAACCATCAAACTGAAGAGACGGATAATACCCCTAAATAAAAATCAGCCTAATATCTGGAGGCAATAATGGATAGATTCATCCAGGAACTGATTGACCTGATCAAGGAAGAGGAGAAAGTGTTAAGCGCTTTCTTAAACTTGCTGAATCTGCAAAAACAGTATCTCTTAGCTGACGAAATTGAACAGTTTCAGAGTACTACCCAACGGCAGGATGAACTGGTAAACGAAATCAAGAAATTGGAAAACAAGCGCATCGACAAAGTCAGGGAATTCGCCTCTACTGAAGGTCTTCGCGATGATGAAATCACGCTTACTCACCTGATTGAAGTTACCTTGGGCGATGTATCCGAAGAGTTACAGACCATGAAGAACAATCTTTCCAAGCTCGTTGAAAAGATTCACCGAGCCAACCGTGTGAATGAAATGCTGATTAAACGAAGCCTTAATTTCATTCAGAAGAGCATAGATTGGATGATTGATTCTTCCGATTTCACCAGTCTGTACGATCCTAACGGCAACACGACGCGGCAGACCGGCACTAATGTGATTGTCAACAAAGTGTTATAACGGTAGAGAAACTAAACGCTTAACCTTTAGGGTGCAAAGATGGCGGGTTTATTCGATGCAGTAAATCTGGCAAAACGATCCTTGATGGCGCAGCAATGGGCGCTGACCACGGCTTCACACAATATGTCGAATGTGAACACGCCCGGTTTTACACGCCAGAGAGCTGTTCTTGAAGCCTTTAAAGAACCTCTGGAAATCCCCGGTGGTCTGATCGGTATGGGTTCGGATGTGGGTGAAATCACCCGGTTACGCAATCGTTATCTGGATCGACAGGTTTTAGATGAGAGACAAAACCAGGGCTTCCTGGAATTTGAGAATACCGCCCTGTCACAGGTCGAAACGATATTGGGCGAGACTTCTGGTTATGGTTTGAGTGGCGTCCTGGATGAATTTTGGTCTTGCTGGTCAGACGTCGCTAACGAACCTGAAAACACAGCCGTCCGGGTGGCTCTTCAGCAGAAGGGGGAACAGGTTGCCCAAAATCTGAACAACTTGTATTCAGATTTAATCACTCAGCAGAAAGAGCTGGATCAGCAACTGTCCGGGTACGTGAACGAAATTAATATGAAAGCCGCGCAGATCGCCTCCTTAAACGACACCATTGCTCAGCAGGTTTCCCAGGGATTTTCGCCCAACGATCTCATGGATCAGCGAGACCTCTTGATAGATGGACTTGCAAAGATTGCCAATATAGAGATGCAGGATGAATCCAACGGCAGTACCAGCATTTGGCTGGGAGGGCAGATACTGGTTTACAAGGATTCCGCCCAGCAGTTATCTTTAAAAGAGCGAACAGACTCACTTGCTAAAGTGCACGACGTCGTTTGGGCAGGCAGCGGTAATTCAGTTAACCTGCAATCAGGTGAAGCGGCTGCCCTGCTGTTTGTCAGAGATGAGGTTATCCCCGAATTGATGTCAGGTCTCGATCAATTCGCAGTAGCATTAAGTTCACAACTTAACGCCTTGCATTCCACGGGATACGGCTTGGATGGCTCGACGGGCAATAACTTCTTCAATCCGGATACCACAGGCGCCGCGGATATAGCGCTGTCTCTGGAAGTATCACAGGACGTTGCCAAGATCGCCGTTTCAGCCGATGGCAGCGTAGGCAATAGTGATATAGCCAATCAGATATACGATCTCCAGAATGAACTGGTCATGAACCAGAACACTGCAACGTTAGGGGGATTTTACGCGTCGCTGGCTACCGACGTCGGCGCGCTGAAACAGACTGCCGAAATGGAATTGATGGAGAGCGATGTCAGCATGCAGCAATTAGAAAATTGGCAGACTTCTGCTGAAGGAGTCTCCCTTGATGAAGAGATGGCTAATTTAGTGCGTTATCAGCAAGTATATACCGCTATGGCGAAGTTTTTAAATACAGTCGATGAGATGCTGGGGGTCCTGATCAATATAGGATAAAATGGATTACCTGATGGGGCGGTTGGGTAAGGAGAAACCGGAGGGGAAATGGAAGCTTTAGCAGCCGTAAGACTTAAGCCCAAAAAAGTGCTGGTCGTGGACGACGAACGTGACGTCCGCGAAATAATCGCTGAGATGATAGCTGATCTAGGTTATGAAGTGCACGGCGTCAGCAGCGGTGAAGCCGCCTTGAATTTGATCGATGAGAGTTCCGTTGATCTGCTGATTTCCGACGTCAAAATGGAGGGCATGGACGGTCTTGCACTGGTGAAAAGAGTGCGGCAGAAATTCCCTGAACTACCCCTGGCGCTGATGACCTCATACGCCAATGATGACGTTCATCGTATGCTCAGTGATAGAATCGTGGACTTCTTGCTGCCGAAACCGTTTAACATGAACGAATTACAGGGCATGGTTCAGAGTTTAGCCGGATGAGGATTCCGATAATAGCATATACCAGGTGAAATTATGCAGCGAATAACCAATAACATGATGGTAAACGATCTGATCCGTACTCTGAATGAACGGATGAGATCTTTGAATGATCTTCAGCAGCAGTTATCGTCAGGGAAGCAAGTTTTCTACGCTTCGGATGATCCTGCGGCTGCTGGCTTGATTTTAGAGTTGCGTTCGCATCTAAGCCAGAATTCACAGTTCCAGGAGAACGTTCAGAGCGGGGTGAACTGGCTGGGGAGTACTGAATCGGTAATTCAACAGCTCAATGATATCTTAACTCAGGCTCGTGCTGACGCTGTCGAGGGCAGCAACAGCGCTTTGGGAGCGGAAGCTATGGCTGATCTTGCAAACGAAGTTGATAGCTATCTGGAGAATATATTTGCCCTTGCCAATGACCAGTATTCGGGAAAATATATGTTCGGCGGTACCAACACTAATACCTCCCCGTTTATAGCTACTCGGGATCCAGTAACCGATCAGATTACCGCCATAATTGCTAATCCGGATGGAACGACCGGTTCGGTCATGCGGCAGGTAGGCTCGAGCGAAAGCATTCAGATCAACATTGCCGGTGCAGAACTTTTCCAGCCAGACGGATCTGGTGGCAGTGAAGATATGTTTCAGGTTCTGATAAATTTGCGAAACGCATTACAAGCCGGTGATGTAGATCTTGTGGGTGAGACCATCACCCAGATTGACACCGTTATGGACACTACTTCAGCGTTTGCATCTTTAGCTGGATCCAGAGTAACCAGACTGACTAACCTGCAAAGCAGCCTTTTATTCAAGGAGACAGCTCTGACTGGTCAGCTTTCGGAAAAGGAAGATGCCGACTTAGTCGAACTGATGACCGATATGACCCTGGAGCAGAACGCCTATCAGGTTGCTTTGAATGTGGGTAGTATGGTTATTCAGCCATCATTGGCAGATTTCCTGTAATCCAAAAAACCGATTTGGTTTCTAGTGACTGATTTGTCATGATGTCAGAGTCCCAAAGCGCCCATTCCCAGGAACGAACAACCATATGCCAATTGGCGCGTCTGGGCGATTTAGTGCAGATGCTGCCTTTGATTAATAGGCTAAAAAGTTATTTTAAAATAAATCTGATCTGTGACAATATAGTTGAGGACTGGGCTGAACAACTGCCTGGGATTGACGGTGTCCATACGATTGACACATGCTTGTGGAGGAAAATTGCCACTGAAGAAGATCTAAACGTCCCACAGGTAATACAGAAGCTCCATGCGGACATCCAGGCAATATCCAATCTTGCATCCTGTTCCGTCTTTTCCTTGAACGATCATCCGGTCTGTGATATTATTTCCTCAATAGTTAGAAGTGAAGATCCGTATGGATGGGTAAACCATCGCCTGATTCTCCTGCGGTCTTACCTGCGGGCTATCGCTAAAGCCCGCGAATGGAACCGGATCCACCTGAGTGATCTGTGGGGATATCTGGCGGGTTGTCCAAAGACTGAATTAACCGATTACCGTCTGTCCGAACCGAAAGAGAGAAGAGGTAGAATCCCTCTTATTAACCAATTTGAAATGAATCCCCAGAGGCAGACCTGGGCGTTTATAGTGGGTTCGGGTGGAAAAGCGCGGCGGATTGATCCCAAAGTTTTCGCCAACTGGTGGAAGGGAGTCCCAGAGGATATCCGGCCCAACTGTGTCTTGGTAGGTGGTAAAGCCGAAAAGGAATTAGCGCGTAGGTTTCTGAATGCTTCGCATCCTCTGGCAGAGAGGGTGGTTAATTTGGTAGGGGAGCTTTCACCCGCAGAGTTACTGGCGCTCTTCCGAACAGTGGATCTTGTGATAGGAGTTGACACCGGTCCTTTACACTGGGCTGCTGCTGTTGGAACCAGAGTATTGGGCATCTATTTTGGCGATGCTGGCTTGCATGACACTGGTCCTTTAGGGAATGATCATTTGATCTTGACGCCTGATTGCAACGATTATCCCTGCAATGCCTTGCTTGCTGAACAATGTGGTTATAAGTGTCTGACTACCTATGCTGCCTCTGGTAGCATAAGCGGACTGCTGAGCAGCCTCGCCAGATCGGATACAATAAGAGATGACTACCGGTTTGGTGTTGGTTTGCAGTTATTCCGCTCAAAACGCACAAAAGAAGGTCAGTCTTATCAATTGCTGGGAATACGGAAATCCGTGCCGGAAATAGACGCTTTCACTACCATTGTCAGAACAATCTTTAATTTGAGTGAACCGACACATTTGCTGGATAACCGCATGTATGGCTTGCCTGATATCGAACCATCAGATATTCATAAAAATATTCTAAAAAGTTGGTCAGCGGCTGCTGCTGATCTGCAGTTACCGCGCACCATCCCCAATGATAAAGTGACCAGAGCCAAAGAAAAAGCCCGCCAGATACTGGAACCGATTTGCGTTGACTTGATAGGCGGACGAGAAATGATAACCCCAAAAGAGGCGGCAAAATGCGCATCTTATTAGTAAACGACTCCTACTTCGTAAAAAGTCTACGCGATTTGGGCTGTGAGCTGTTCTACGCCAGTCCGGACACGTTAGCGGATTTTCAGTACGAATTGAATACCATTACCATTGAACAGATTCTGTCGCATTGCCCCTTTAAACCTGACATTTTGCTCTTTTCCGATTCTTTGAATTTACGGTCCGTACCGTTGGGATTGGAAAGAGTCCAGATTCCCAAAGTTTTCTTCGGCATAGACAGCCCCATGAACAAATTCTGGCAGTTCGATTTCGCTCTTGGCTTTGATCTGGCTTTTTTGGATCAAAAGGCTGTCGTGGATGAAATCTGTAAGCTGCATCCGCAGGAATCAGAACGTATCCACTGGATGCCTCTGGCAGCAGATCACAATTTGTATTACCCACAGAAAGAAGACACCCTCTATGATATCGCTTTCGTTGGTTCACTTAATCCGGCAGTTCGACCTAAAAGGAGCTGGCTTCTGCAGGAATTACAGAGGCATTTCAGTGTGGAAATATTCGATGGTGAAGGTCACCGTTCACTGCCACCTAATGCAGTCCGATCGATCTACAACCAGTCTAAGATAGTCTTGAACGAAAACATGTTCCCCGGACTTAATCTGCGCACTTTGGAGATCATGGCTTGTGGAACCTGCCTTTTAACGGAAGAAAGCGATGGTAGCTGGAGGGAATTCTTTAAAGATGGGAAGCACCTGGTTTCCTTCAGACCGGAAAATCTGATAAGAAATGTTGAAACCCTGCTTAATGATGATTCTAAACGGAAGCAGATTGCCGATGAAGGAGCCAAAATAATAAAGGAAAAGCATACGATTGACAAACGTGCTGAACAATTCATGCAAATTGTCCAGGAGTGCTTGCCTGACATAAATAATACCGTTGATACCCACAGATCCTATCATTTTGGCAAATCCTTCCTGCAGTTGGCAAACCGTTGGCCCGATCAACCCGTGGGGAAATTAAAAGATGAAGGTGTGCGCCTTCTGCTGGACGCCACGTCATCTAAAAATGATTCGGCTGATCTCCATTTTGAACTCGCCGCTCAAGCTATGGAGGATGACAAACCTCAAGACGCGCTGGAATCCCTGAAAAAAGCCCTCGATTGTGATCCCTCTTGCTTGCGAGCACATTGGGGAATGTTCTGGTGTCAAAAGATGCTGGCGGATTATGAATCTGCCGCCGATGCCCTACAAAGCCTCTGTCATCATCTGCGCATCAGCGATTATGATCCTGACTATTTGGGTCAGTTAGCTAAAACTGAAGAATTTTTAGCATCAGATTATCTCTATTTAGCAGATCTCATGGAAGAAGCCGGCTGGCTTCTGGAAAATGGCATCAACCGTTCTGGGTCGCACCCTTGCCGCTGGAATGCCTTCGATGCTTTGCAGATGGCGATTGTAGTTTCGCCCAAAACCTGGACGGCATTGACCCATTGTGCAGATCTACTGCAGCGTTGCAATTCTCCTGATTTTGCCATTATCGTTTTAGGAAAAGCTGTCGAATTGCAGCCTTGGAATCCCGAACTACGATTGAAATTCGCCAAGATGCTATTGAGCTCATACTGCCGTAAAGAAGGCATGGAAATGCTGGTGCAATTCCTTACTAAATCAAATGACCCAGCTAAATGGGAAGCGATTGAAGAGATACCCATATCTGATGATGAGAAGCAGTTGTTACTTGACGACGTGCACAACCAGAGTCGTAATTTCGATTTCAGCCCCGAAGCCATTGCGAAAAATAGCACCACAAGGAGAAGAGTTCTCTTTAACCAGTCATAGATGAAAATCACTGAACACAGATATAAATTCCGTTCGATTCTACAAGGAAATTCACATGCCCTCTAACAACTTAGAAGGTAACCTTAAAAAAATCGCAGCTTCTGATGAACGCTTAGCTGACCTCCTGCGCCAATCGTACGATCCGGGTTATCCAGAAATTCGCACCGCCAAATCAGGTGAAGCCATCCCAGTGGTGAATAAAAAATGTCTGCACAGCACTTATAACCCCATTGCAGAAGCTCAGAAATGGATGGAGTCGTGTGATCTCCACGCAAATGATAATAAAACCTACGTTTTGGGCGGGATAGGATTCGGCTATCACGTTGATGAACTATTGAAAATCATTCCTCCAGAACGCCTGATCATCGTTGAAAAGGATCCGGGTCTTGCGGCTGCTGTTCTGGCGAATCGTCCGGTAGGCTTTCTGCCGGATAAAGTCCGCCTGTTGGTCGGCTTAAGCGCAGTACAATCCTTTGAAAGAATCATTCGTTATTGTGCCTCACAGAATGATGAAATCTTTTTTTTAGAACATCCTGCTTCCAGTTCATTATATCCAGATTTCTATATTACTCTGAAAGGAATTGTTAAGGCACAGTGGACTACTAAGCGCGGTGGGTATAAAATCTTGTTGGTCTCACCTCTGTACGGTGGGTCTTTGCCCATCAGCTACCATGTTCATGATGCACTGAACAAACTTGGGCACCGCTGTGAACTGCTCGATAACAGCGTCTTCTACCCCGGAATGCAGCATCTAAACGATTTAACTTCTAACAAGAATCACCAGTCGCGCTTAGATTCAGGATTGACAACGCTTTTAGCCGAATCAGTTACCGCACGCGCACTGGAAATTAAGGCTGATCTGGTTTTAGGAATGGCGCAATCGCCTCTGACGCCGGAAGTATTGCGGGAGCTTAAAAAAGCCGGAATACAAACCGCCTTCTGGTTCATAGAAGATCTGCAGATTCTGGAATACTGGAAGGCTCTTGTGCCTTTTGTGGAAAATTTCTTCGCCATACAAAAGGGCGAATACGCTGAAAAATTAAAAGAGAACGGCTGCCCTTTCCCCAACTACCTTCCCTTAGCGGCAAATCCTGATGTGCACAATCCCATGCAGCTAACTCAAGAGGAAGAATCCGAATTTGGCGGCAATGTATCCCATGTTGGAGCAGGTTATCACAACAGGCGCAATTTCTTTGCGGGATTGTTGGATCTGGACTTCAAAATTTGGGGCAACGACTGGGACAACCCGGGCACTCTGAAAACTGCGCTCCAGCGTGAAGGTGAACGAATAAACACCGAGGACAGCACCAGGATTTTCAATACTACCAAAATAAACGTCAATCTACATTCTTCCACTTATCATGACGGCATTAATCCCTTCGGAGATTATCTGAATCCGCGCACATTCGAAATAGCTGCCTGTGGTGCTTTCCAACTGGTTGACAACCGTCAATATCTATCAGAATCTTTCGAGGTCGGAGATGAAATCATCACTTTCGATTCTATTCAGGACTGTAGAGAAAGAATCGTCCACTACTTAGCTAATCCCCACGAAAGGATCGAAATTGCCGGTAGAGCCCGCCAACGCGTCCTGACAATGCACACTTACGAACATCGCATGTTAGAACTGCTGGGTGTTATCGCAGGTAGGAATCCCCACTGGACGCCGCAGGGAGGTGGTCTGCCTACTGCCGAAGAGATCATAGTTGGAGAGAAACCCGGTAGTGCCTTAGCAGGAGTAATGGAGCGCTTCAAGGATCGGGGTCCGCTAACCCTGGAGGATATTGCCAGCGAAATAGAAAAAGGTGAAGGTGAGCTCTCCCGAACAGAAGGGATGATACTACTGCTGAACGAGTTTCGCCGCTGGGGTGTGGAAAAGGGGGTGCTTTAACATGAGTGGCGTCTTGGTGATATCGCTGGCTCGCATTGGTGATATAGTGCAGAACTTCCCGGCATTCTCGGATTTGCAGAGATCAGCAGGAGATGGAGGAGTTTACGCTATCGTTCAGAACGATCTGCAAGAATTAGCAAAAATGTCACCAGCGCTTGATGGCGTGATAGGTTTTGACGGTAATGCTTTACTGGACACTCTGCGGGACAGAAATGGGATGTCCCTTGATGGACTCAGTTGCCTCAAAGACATTTTCGAGCAAATTGATCAGATAAAACCCGACAAGGTAGTGAATCTAACCCACACATCCTTTTCAAGCAGGTTCTGTAGTTTTGTCGATACGCGCCAACTATTTGGCAGAGTGGATGACCGGGAATCCGGTTCCTGCCTGCACGGTTTCTGGAGCCGGTATTTCTTCACTCTTTTAGAATCCAGGAGCTGTAACGGTTTCAATCTGGTTGACGTCCAGCGTGATATTGCTGCAGGAGAACGGGGGAATTTTCATAAACCGAACGTCCCTGAGCAAGCCGTTCGATATGCCAGGAATAAACTTCACATCTTCGATGGCAGAGCCAAAATCGCTATAGCAGTGGGAGCCAATCATCCTTTACGGCACTGGTCATCTGGTAACTGGAAGGGAACAATAGAGTTATTGATTTCGAAGTTAGGTGCGGGTATCGTCCTGCTCGGTACTGATAGTGAGGCTGAAATTTCATCAGAAATAGCCCGTAATTCAGGTGGTAATTGTCTGAACTTATGCGGTCAGACGGATCCCGTCCAATTGGCTGGCGTGATCGATGAATGTGATATTTTTGTCGGAAATGATTCCGGATCGCTGCATCTGGCAGCATCACTTGGTAAACCCTGCGTGGGAATCTATTTAGCCATGGCTTCAGCTTGGGATACCGCGCCATATTCCGATGGCGCTATCACAATTGAACCCGATCTTCCCTGCCACCCCTGCAGCGAATCTATCCTCTGCACTGATCCCAAATGCCACAGAAGTATCACTCCCACTGCAGTGGCGGAAACCTGCATGAATGCGCTGAATATATCGCGGTTAGATCACCATGATGGTTGTATCAAGAAGATCGCATATTTCGATGCCAGGGGTAAACTTAACCTAAAGGGTGAGTATAAATCTGACGATTCCCAGCGACTATTATGGCGCTCTCTTATCGAACTGATCTTCAATCCTGAATCAACGGATTTATTAACAGCGCCACGTGTTTCCGCGAAATTCTATGATGAATTCTACGCCGTGATCGAACCCGTGAAGAATGAACTCATCGAATTGTCAAAACAGACCATGAACAATCTGGAAAATGATCAACACGCAAATAGCGATCAGCAGATGGATTCAATAGCTATTCAGATGCCAGTGCTCTTATCCAAGTATCCGCAAATGAGGCCAATACTCGATCTGTATATGATGGACTGCCTGAGCGGAGATACAGCGAAGGGCTTAAGTCAACCGGAAAGGATTCTGGCAGCCATGGATACGCTTTTGCACCGTTTCCACCTGATAGAACAACATCTTGGCAATTTGATGAAGACGAAATCCATATCACAGATAAATCACACTCTAAATGCGCATGTGGAGCGCGCTGTTCAGATGAGCGAAGTCTCATAAATTATGATACTTACATAAAAAGCGCTAAATGCGAGAAAAGCAAAAGAAAATACTGGTCATCAATCTAACCCGCATGGGAGACATTCTCCAGTCATCCCCACTTCTGCATGTACTGAAGTTGGCTGATCCCGATATACACATATCTTACTTAGCAGTAAAGGGTTACATGGATATCTGCCGCCATATACCCTATATCGATAAACTGATTCCATTTGATTTTAACGCTTCAGTTGCAGTATCAAAGGAAGCAATTTATTCACTTCCCCGCAGGTTGCAGGAGACGAAAACGTTTATTGATTCTCTTAGATCAGAAAAATTCGATGAAGTTTTGAACCTCTCCCATTCAAAAATATCAGCATTGATATGTTACTTGCTGGGAGTTGAAAAAACCGTGGGATTGACTTTAGGTTCCGAAGGTTACAGGCTGATCCGGCACCCCTGGGCGAGGTACTTTTTTACTGCAAATCTAAATCGTCATCACAACCGCTTCAATTTGGTTGACATCAACAAGGGATTGGCGTATGACAATGAAGTAAACACTGCATCATCCGGCTTTAACCCTTTTGCAATTCAGGATTACAGCCTGAAACTGCAACAGCGCAACAGTGATGGCGCTGAAGCACTGCTTAAGAAATGGACGGATAAAGAAAATGGTTTCAAGATAGGTTTGCAACCGGGAGCTTCCTTGGCATGTAAACGCTGGCCCGCAGAATGCTTCGTGGATTTAGGCAAACAGCTTCAGGAAAACTGCGGTGCCTCCATAGCTGTCTTCGGCTCTTCGAGCGAAGTGGGATTGGCACACGAGATAACCAGCGCTCTTGGGAATAATACTCTAAATCTGGCAGGAAAAACCAGTATAGGGGTATTGGGCGCAGTAATAAAAAAGATGGACTTGCTAATTACCAATGATACCGGTACCCAGCATATCGCTGCGGCAGTGGGAACTCCCGTACTCTCGCTCTGTTTCGGCAGCGCTTTATCGCATGAAACCGGACCTTATGGGAAAAATCATTACATCATGGAAACGTCGCTGTCCTGTTACCCCTGCAGTTTCCATGTGGAATGTCAGCGTTATCGCTGTCAGGAAACCGTGACCCCACAAGCGGTTTACACGATTGCAGAAAACATGCTGAATGGCAAAACCGACGTGCCTCTCGAAAGCCAATCGACCTTTGCAGATGTAAATATCTGGCGGACGGATTTTGATGACCGAGGAATGTGGATGCTTAAGCCCGTGGTAAAACGCGCGCTTACCGCCGTGGAATACATTAATCTCTGTTCACGCCTGATCTGGCAGAAAGTGCTCATGGTTTCCGGTGAAGAGTCAGATTTGGCGTATTCATTGAATGTCACGGACTTTATTCCACTAATTGGAGATTATTCAGAACCTGATATTGACATATTCCGGAAGGAACTCGAACCGACGTATGATTCCATCCTGCGTCTGCAGAGCCTTGCTGATGATGGTCAGCGTCAGTGTCAGGATTTACAGGAACTGTGGTCTGCTGGTGATGATGACCCGGATTTTATCAGAACGTTCGGAGAAACTCTGGGAAAGATCGATGCTGAAATTACTGTTTCCGGGTACAGACTGCCACCGGTCAATCACTTAGTTCTCGACTTCAATTTCTTAAAACAGAACCTTCAGGGTGATGATTTCATCAGTTTGGTGATAGAAACGGAGAAACTGTATCACAGGCTATTTACTATCAGTTCATTATATAAACAGGGATTACAGGATTGGCATGCCCTTTTCGAGCAAATTGGCTGGCAGTCAATCGAGAACGAAGAAACGATGGATGTCGCCTGAAGGCCGATCCCAAATGGAGCAAAATAAGTGTTAACTAAGAGCGATAACCGCAATAATAGCTGTATTCTACTGATCGACTCAGGTTATTTCCTCATTAAAGAGGTCAAACGCGCTCTACAAGCTCAAGGCTGCCGTGCAGTTACCATTCCTTTGAATGACGTTGGCGAAAGCGGGTACAATCCCAGGCTGTATTCTCTGTTCTTAAACCAAATAATAGATGCTTATGAGGCTGAAAGACCGGATTTTCTCTTAACCATCAATCATTTGGGTTTCGATCAGAATGGGCGTTTGACCGAACTGCTGGAAGCGTTGAGTTTACCGGGGATAGTATGGTATGTTGACAGCCCCCGCTACATCCTGTTGAACCATTTAGCGAACGTTTCCGACAATATTGGTATCTTTCTCTGGGAAGCAGCTTACGAATCCTGGTTGAGACAGATGGGCTATAAAAAAATAGAGACATTGCCCTTAGCCACAGACCCTGATACATTTTGCCATTTGGGCGGCACCTATTCGGCGGTAACTGATCATTCATCGAATCCCGATTCAGTCGTTTTCGTGGGTGATTCTATGGACTTTGCAGTTGTAAAAGCCTTCAGCAAACTGCCCCAGCATCTGATGCCCGATTCAACCAATCCTGATGGTGCTTTAGCAGCCGAACTTACAACCAGGTTCTGTCAGACTGCCCTGTCTGAATCTTTCCAAAGAAACAATGCACCCTGGGAAATATATTCTGAGATAGCCCAGGGTATGGGATACGATATTGCGGAATGTTCTCCTGCTGCTGATTCGCAAAGCGATCAATTGAACGACCTGAATTTAGAATCAGCGCTCGTCCTGATGGCAACGCGACAGCAACGTCATAATTTCTTAAGAGATTTAACCGGGTCTGATGAAATTGATACTCTTCAGGTTTACGGTGATGAAGGATGGAAGAAGATTTTAAACGGCAAAACCAGCGTATTACCGCCTGTTGATTACTATCGAAAGCTTCCCAATGTCTATCGGGATGCAGGCGCCGTGCTCAATTTAACCAGTATGCAAATGCCCACAGCCCTAAATCAGCGCTGCTACGACGTGCCTGCCGCCGGAGGATTCGTTATTACCGACCAACAGAGATCGATCCAGGGACAGTTCGAACTCGAAAAGGAAATCGTTACCTTCAATTCCACCATTGAATTTAAGGAAAAATGGAGGTTCTATAAAAAGAACCCCACTGCACGTCAGGCTGTCATTGATGCTGGTCGCGAGAGAGTCCTGCAGGAACATACATATAGTCATCGCATCGCTAAGATGAATTCCATAGTTCGAAATTGGTTTAGTTAAATAAAAATATTTGATATAAAACAACAGGGGGAACTATGCAGATAAGCCTCAATAATCAATCCGAAGATTTTCCCACGGAAGGGATCGACAGCTTTGGTCAACTCATGAATACCCTCTCTGAGCGAGCGGCAGACCAGGGGGATAGCGTGTTAGAGGTCAAATTGAATGGCGAAGATATCACCGGGAAGGACAAATCGCACCTGGAAGAGTTGCCGCTTGGAGATATCGAACTTCTGGAAGTTCAAACCGGAGATGCCAAAGCGCTGGCTCGATCGACGCTTTACAGCGTAGCGGATTTCCACCAACAGCTACTGCAGGAATTGCAAGGTACTTCAGAACTATTCCGCCTGGGCAACATGGAACGTTCTACCCAGGCATTCTTGAAGTGTATAGATGGCATTCAGGTCTTCATGCATTCGTTGGAATCGTGCCGTAGAATGCTGGGAATCAGCTTCGAACTAATGCACCTTCCTCAAGCTGAAGGAGAGGATGAACAGACTGTAGCCGAAAGCCGACGTATCCTTTTTGGGATGCTGGACAACATCTTGGAAGTACAGACCGATCAGGATTGGGTGCTGCTGGCTGACATGTTGGAATACGAGTTAATACCCGCACTGCAGGATTGGCGGGAAGTGATATTTTGCATCTTAGAGAAGACTTCGTCCGATCAAGACGCTGAAAATATGCCGGACCTGCAGGATAATCCGGAGGCTATTGTAAGCTAAAGGTAACGTTAGCATGATTGATGTAAACGTACAAACAGAGGAAGAACTGGAAAGTAGATTACCTCTGTCACCCAAATTGCGACATAGTGTTGAACTCTTAGGAGAGCTTCCTGTAGTCACAGACCGCATAAAAGAGTTAATCGATGCTGGTGAATGGGAAAAAGCCGCTGAAGAGGTCGCCCGGCGCGATGAACTGTTGACCGGATTATCGAAGGTCATAAAAACCTTAAAAAATGAAAAATCCGAAGCCTGGCAACACCATGAAAGAAGAAAGATCCGCTGGGTGTTAGAGGACCTCCAGTCAGAAAATGAGCAGCTCGTTGCAGAGGTTAGACAAAAAGTCGCTCTGTTGAAGAAAGATATTGGTGGTCTGCAAAAAGGACGTAAAGCTTTACATCTTTACAGGCGTCCCTATTCGCAGGATTCCCGTTTTTTCAACCGGTTTGGGTAAAAAGAGCTACGTTTTTGGGTGCCTTTAGCCCCTTTTCTCAAGGTTGACCACCTCATAGCCGATATAGTTGGTGCAGGGGTGGACTCTAAAACCTAAAAGGACAAGGAGGACTAAAGGATGAGTACACGCATCAATCACAACATCCTGTCGATGACCGCACAGCGGAGTATTTGGAACACCCAGAATCAAATGGATCGGGCTGTACAGCGGTTATCAACGGGCTTGAGGATCAATCACGCATGGGATGATCCCGCGGGATTGGCTATTTCGGAACGCTTCAGAGCGCAGATCGCCTCGATGGATGAAGCGGAAAGAAATGCCAATGCAAGCATAAACATGATCCAAACTGCTGAAGGTGCATTGTCAGTTCTGGATGAAACGCTTGTACGTATGCGGGCTCTCGCTATTCAAGCATCAAATGGGACGCTGACTTCTTCGGATAGATCGGCGATCGATGTGGAATTCCAACAGCTTCTTTCAGAAGTAACCCGTATCGCCAATGTGACCAATTATAACGGTCTCTATCTGCTGGATGGCAGCTATTCAAGTACGGGTGTAAAGTTCCATATTGGCACGCATAATGTCCAGAATGAAGATTACTATCACGTGACCTTCAACGCGATGACAGCGTCAGCATTAGGCATCAGTGGGTTGGCCATAACTGGCACTACAAGTGCCCAGAACGCCATCAGTTCCATTGATACTGCCATCGATTCCAAGGACACTGAAAGAACCAGGCTTGGCGCCTATGTTGAACGTCTGCAGGGAACCATTTCGGAACTCATGACCGCTCGCGAAAACGCGACAGCTTCCGAGTCCATGATCCGGGATGCCGACATCGCTGCAGAAATGTCCAACTTCGTCAAGTCGCAAATCCTGATGCAGACCGGTATCTCCATGTTAGCGCAGGCTAATATGGTGCCGCAGATGGTGGCTAGTCTGGTTGGGTAATGAACAGTAACAAGAAAATCAACCAATAACGCAACTCCTTTAGGTAGAGTCCATTTTAAGTTTCCTAAACAATAAGGAAACCAGTTAATAGAAAGGGGGTCCCTATATGAGTGGGGATCCCCAACCCCTGACATTTGCACGAGGAAAGAAAAATGCCAACTGCCCAGATTACAGGACTTTCATCAGGTATAGACTGGCAGGAAACTGTCGCCCTGATGATGCAAATCGAAAGTCTGCCCATGGTTCAGCTTGAACAGAAGAAGGATACTTACCAGGAAAAATTAGATGCCTGGAACGCCATTAATACCAAACTTTTAGCTCTTAAGTCAGCGATGGAAGACATGGATGAGTTAGATGAAATTCTCTCTAAAGCAGCCAGTTCAACCGACACTGACATAGCCACAGCTACAGCAGATTCCGCCGCTGCCGCTGGCAGTTACTCTTTAGAGATCAACAGTCTGGCTCAAAGTGATATAGTTATTCACGAAGGATTCGATGACGAAAATACCACCGCGGTTCATAATGGACCCGGAGAAGCGACATTTACCTATACCTACGCAGGTGATACCTATGATGTAACAGTGTCAGCCGGCAGCACTTTAGCTGAACTGGCTCAAGCTATTAACAATGATGTTAACAACGAAGAAGTAACCGCCACCATATTAAATGATGGCAGCAGTACCTCAACTGCTTACCATCTCGTTTTAACGGGTGCTACTGGCGAAGATAATACAATTGTTGTGGAAGCCAGCTCGAACCTGGATAATTTTACCAATAACTACGATAATTCACAGAATGCTTCTGACGCCCAATTCAAGGTGAATGGTTATCCTATTCTTCCGGGCGAATGGCTCCAGAGTTCCTCCAATGAGGTTACCGATGTTATATCCGGAGTTACGCTTAACCTGAAAAGTACTAACGCAGGATCGACCATCAATATTACCATTACTGAAGACTTAGATGCAGCTAAGGAGAAAATAGACGATTTCGTCACCGCTTACAATGAGGTAATCGCCTTAGTAAATCTTTATACAAAATATGAAGCAGACGAAGAAAGCACCAGCTCTTCTTCCACAAGTACTATTACACAGCCCGAAGGCACCGCAGGTCCGCTCTTCGGAGATGCCTCAGTGATCGGGATCAAAAGTGATCTCCAGGCAATTATAGCTTCCGTAATTCCTGGATTAGCTGATTCAAATGTTTACCAGAGTGTGGCTGAAGTTGGAGTGGAGTTCGGCTCCAGTGGTCTTTTGCAAGTTGATGATAGCAAACTGACCGATGCCCTGGAAGCGGATTTCGAAGCGGTGGGTAATCTGTTTGGATTTACGTCTTCTTCAACCAGTAATAATCTGACATATTTCCTCAGTGAAGAAGAAACTGCAGGTGGTACATATACAGTCGTGGCTAATTATGATGCCAGCGGAGAACTCACCAGCGCAACGATTAACGGAAACGAGGCGACAATTGATGGCAGCTACATCATCGGTGCGGATGGTCAGCCGGAAGAGGGTTTGCGCATCAAATTCACTGACCCCGGTGGGGGCGCAGGGCAGACAACTGCGGACATTAACATAGGGACCGGTACTTCGGTGCAGATTGCCAATAGAACCTCCTTCCTGACAGATCCAGTTGATGGAACAATTCATAATGCCACAGAGGGCATCCAGGATGCCATGGAAAATCTGGACAAGCAGATTGCGCGCTGGGAAGATAGACTCTTGATTAAACAAGGACAACTGGAAGCGGACTTCCTGCAGATGGAGCTCCTTATGGGGCAGCTCCAGACACAGGGTAACTTTGTTTCAGCAATGATATCCGGACTATAGATAATCGTACTTAAAAGGTGAATCAGATGAGCTATTTTAACCCGTACGAAGCCTACAATCAGGTGCAAATCGAGACCGCAGACCAGAAGAAACTTATCCTGATGGTGTACGATGCGGCTACCAGGTTTTGCCGGGAAGCGTGTACTGCCATATCTTCTGGTAACGTTCAGTACAAGGGAATTGCCATTCAGAAAGCCTATGATGCTATAGCAGAACTGCGCAAATCCCTGGATATGGAAAGAGGTAAAGATGTGGCGGAAGCGTTAAACAAATTGTACGCGTTCTTAGGGCATCAGTTAACTCTGGCAAACTTGAATAATGATACTGAAGTTTTAAATAGCGTGATAACCGTGCTTACGGATATGCGCGATACCTGGGTTGAAATCTTCGAAAAAGAAACCGTCCCAGTAGATTAAAAATCGCTTGCATAATGACATTAATTTGGTTATATTTAAATTAGGATATAGTATTTGGTAGGACCAACTATGACGAATATCCCCAAAATAGCCCCGGATTCCGCTATAGGGAAAGTGAGCCGCGGCCAGCAGACGCCTGTTAAACCCAAGGAAGAGGTTTCACCGGATAAAACTACAACGGAAGCATCTTCCAAAGATACAGTCCACGTTGATGAGAAACGGCAGGAGAACGTCCGCCTGGCGGAAAATGCCCGGCTTCTCTTAGAAGAACTCCCCGATGTACGATCCGAACGCGTTGAACAAGCACGCCGCCGCTTGCAGGAAGGATTCTATGACGATCCGGAAGTATTGGCAAAGACTGCCGGGAAAATTCTGCAAGAGCGGTCTGAAGTGATAAATGCCAATCTGAAGAGCGCCGATCAGGATGATACTAATGGGGAGAAGGTGCAGAACGCTAAGCGCCGCGTCGCATCAGGATATTACGATAAACCTGAAGTTTTGGAAAAGACCGCCGAGAATATACTGAAAGATAAGCCTTGATGGGCTGATGATTTAAAAAAAACAGCGCCTTTGGCGCTGTTTTTTTTCGAGTCAATACCCGAAATTGCCTTGCGCGATTCGGGTTTTATTATTATATTTCTTTAATACTCTATTAACTCACTATCCGTATCCCAAATATTCACTTTACCCCATGCGTAAACCCACACCAGCAATGTCCCAATATTTAGCCGTGAAGAAGGAATACCCTGACAAGGTCATCTTCTTCCGCATGGGGGATTTCTACGAGATGTTCTTTGGTGACGCCAAGATCGCCCATGATGTGCTGGGAATCGCACTGACCACTCGCGGTGAACACCTCAATGAAAAGATACCATTGGCAGGTTTTCCCTACCATGCTTTGGATCAATACCTGGACAAGATGGTGAGTGCGGGTAAGCAGGTTGTTATCTGCGAACAGGTCGAAGACCCTAAGCTTGCCAAAGGCGTCGTCAAGCGAGAAGTGGTTGAGGTCGTCAGCGCCGGTACAGCCTTAACTGAAGGCGCATTTTCCTCGCAGGATAATCGTTTCTTGGTTGCTCTGGTGCCTGATGATGACCAGGTAGCTATAGCCTGGGCTGATATCACCACAGGTGAACTTACCGTATCCATTCTGCCTAAAGAAAGTGTTGATGATCGTCTAATTGCTATCGGTCCTGCTGAAATAATATTTCCAACCAGCACTGGTCAGACATTTGGATCCTCCCTAACAGGTTTAGATCCCATCATAACGTCCCTTGATGACTGGATTTTCGCAGGCGATCATACCGAAGAGATCCTAAAAAAGCACTTTAACGTCCTCTCCCTGAAAGGTTTCGGGTTGGATGGCAGCGTCTCAGCCGTTAGCGCAGCCGGCGCCACGTTATTTTACCTCCAGGAACACCAAAAGCGCGACCTCACTCATATACAATCCCTTAACATAGAGCGCCAGGAAGAGGGGATGATTCTAGATGCGCCCACCCGCCGCAATCTGGAACTGGCCGAACCGATGTCGGTATCCGGAGGGCGCGATGCGACACTTTTGGGTGTACTGGATCAGACCTCTACTCCCATGGGCAGACGTCTCCTGCGCCGCTGGTTGGAGAGACCCCTGGTGGACGTCTATGACATAAACCGCCGTCTTGATGCCGTAGAACTAATGGTGAACGATCGGGGTTTGCGGACAGAAACAGCCAAGGTGTTATCCCAGCTTACTGACCTGGAACGTTCGGTAGCGCGAATCTCCATGAACCGCGCCAATGGCCGCGATCTTCAAGCTTTGCGGCATTCCCTGGAAAAACTACCAGTTCTTCAAGATTTGCTTCCCCAAAATGATCATGGTCTGTTGGGAGAGTTGCGTCACCGCCTGGTTTTACTACCAGAAGTTATCAAAGACATTGCCGAAACGCTGGTGGATTCACCACCCATTTCCATCCGTGACGGTGGACTGATACGGGATGGCGTAAATTCTGAACTGGATGAACTGAACGAAATCGCTCATTCTGGAAAAGGTTGGATTCACTCCCAGCAGGAAAAAGAGCGCAACAGGACCGGCATTCCTTCCCTGAAAATCGGTTTTAATAAGGTCTTCGGCTTTTATATCGAAGTCACTAAAACCCACCAGGATAAAGTACCCCCGGAATACATCCGCAAACAAACGCTGATTAATGCCGAAAGATACATTACTCCCGAATTGAAGGAGATGGAATCCAGGGTATTGGGCGCTGAAGAGAAGATAAAAAATATCGAAGTTCAAATCTTTGAGGATTTGCGCCAGAGGGTAACCAAACGTAGCGGTGATATCCAAATCGATGCCGGTGTTGTAGCTGTATTGGACGTTCTGGTTAATTTCGCCATCGTGGCAACACAGGAGGACTTCAGTCGTCCGGAAGTAGGCGAGGACGAGAGTATTATACTTACAGATTCGCGCCATCCAGTTGTGGAAAAACTGCTGCCCCCGGGAGAAAAGTTCGTCCCCAACGATCTTGAAATTGACCGCAACGAGAACCGCTTCCTTTTAGTTACCGGTCCCAATATGGCGGGCAAGTCCACATATCTTCGCCAGATCGGATTGATAGTGCTGATGGCACAAACCGGCTGCTTTGTCCCCTGTAAATCCGCACAGATTGGCATTGTAGACCGCATCTTCACACGTGTGGGTGCGCAGGATAATCTAGCTGGCGGAGAATCCACCTTTTTAATGGAAATGCATGAAGCGGCGAATATCTTGAACAATGCTACGCCCAAAAGCCTTATCCTCCTGGATGAAATAGGTCGAGGCACCTCCACCTTTGACGGTTTATCTTTAGCCTGGGCGATAGTGGAACATCTGGAAACCGATCCCAAACTTCAAGCCCGTAGCCTTTTTGCCACGCATTACCATGAACTTACCGAATTAGCCCAGCTCTTTGAAGGAGTTCAGAATTTGAACGTTGCGGTTAAGCAATGGGGTGATGAGATCTCCTTTCTGCGCAAGATCATTCCCGGATCGGCAGGCGCATCGTATGGAATTCAGGTAGCCAGACTGGCTGGACTGCCCCTGGACGTGATAGAGCGAGCCAAAGAAATCTTATCGGACTTGGAAGAGAAAGAACTGATGCCCTCGCGCCGTAATATTCGCGGGAGAAGATCGGATTCAACTGAAGCGGAATCAGAGAACCAGCTCCACCTGTTTATCCGGGAAATATCTCAGGTGGAAGAATCTTTAAAGAAGATTGATCCCGATCAATTAACTCCCTTAGAAGCATTGCAGTGGGTTATCGAACAGAAGAAGAAATTGGAAAAACCATCGTGAGGATGTCTATCTTGAGAATATTGGATAACTATTTTTTACCGTCATCGCCCCATAGGGATCCCTTCGGGACGAGGGCGAAGCCCCGAAGCAATCTCATCTTATTTATCACCATTATTCTCCTAATGATTTCATCTACGATCCGGGCTCAGGATGCGTATAACCATGGTGAGGCAGTGGAGATCAATCTTGACGATTTTCCACGCCTTGTCGATGGATATAGAATACAGCTTGGTGCCTTCTCCAAAGCGGATTATGCCAGGAATTTCAAGGATACCTTGGATTTGAGATTGGATGAAAAAGTGCATATCCGCTTCGAGGATAATATCTGGAGGGTGCGCGTGGGTGATTTCTCTGATTCAGTTTCAGCAGCCGAATATCGCAATACTGCCCTGGCATTCTCGAATTTCTTCGATGCGAGAATCGTATCGGACAAAATTGCATCTAATTTGGATAATACTCAAAGAAGCCCCAAAGTGCAGGGCTTCAGAATTCAGGTGAACGCTCTTAAAGGTAGGGAACAAGCATTGGAATTAGGGCGGAAACTGGATTTTGATCACTCCGATATTCGCGTCTACGTCATCTTTCAAAAGGGTTCCTACGCAGTGAGGATTGGCGATTTTATGAGTCGGTCCGATGCAGTAAATTGGATGAATAAAACAGTGAGTTTAATCAGTTCTAAGGCTTGGATAGTTCCGTCTATGGTCTATTCCGATCCACCGCCTTCACCTGTTGAACGACCAGTAGGAGATCCGTTCGAATTTAAGGATTAATCATCATGGTACAAATCAATTTTACCAAACCGTCATCATATTTCGTTTTACCGCTTGTCATCGTTGGTTTGATTCTGACAATTGGACTGATGACGCTCGTCCAGGCGGAAGCGCAGACTCTTGATCCACAGAAAGACGTTTCTGTGGAAATGTTGGCTTCAGCCACGGGCATAACGCAAGGTGAAACAATTGAAATTGCGGTGATTTTTAAGGTGCCGAATGATTATCACATAACTTCGCTGGAAACGGGACTTTTCTACGTCGATTTTCAACCGGTCGATGGACTTGAATTCGGTGAGCCTCTGTTCCCACCTGCAGTTGATTTTCAAGGAGACGATGTATTCCAGGGAGAAGTCATTGTTAGAACCTCTGTTACCGCAACTGATAATGTCAATCCGGGCTCGATTTTAATTAACGCTTCAGCCGGATATCAGGTTTGTGTGGAAACTGGAAGTCAGCAGTGCTTCTTTCCGGTTGAAAAAGAACTGACAATAGATACTGAAATCCTCCCGAAAGGAACTGCGCCGCAATTAATAAATGAGGATATCTTCAGTACAGATGAAGCTGCTTTTGAGGAGATAAGTTCTCCTGAATCAACACCGAGGAGTGAAGGTTTGGCAGGCTCAGTGGAATCCGCTCTTGCGAGAGGGTCATTGCTGGCGTTGTTCTTAGTATTTTTAGGCGGAATATTAACTAGTTTTACCCCGTGCATTTACCCAATTATCCCCATAACGGTCAGTTTCATCGGAGCTCATGCAGGCGGAAGCAAGCTTCAGGGCTTCTTCTTATCCCTGTTTTTCGTTCTTGGACTGGGTATAATGTACTCGTCCTTGGGCGTGATCGCTGCTTTATCGGGAGGAGTCTTTGGAGGACTGACGCAACACCCTGCCGTGTATGGTTTCATGATTATCATTTTTCTGGTGATGGGTGCCTCCATGATGGGAGCTTTTGACATTCAGCTACCTGCCAGTTGGCAGGGCAAGCTCCAATCGGGAAAGCGCAAAGGCGTGGTAGGCGCAATACTCATGGGTATGGCTGCGGGTTTGATCGCAGCTCCCTGCGTGGGACCAGTCCTGGTGGCGCTCCTATCCTGGGTAGCCAGGACCGGTTCCGTCATCATAGGCTTTGGGTTGCTCTTCACTTTTTCCATGGGATTGGGTATGCTGTTCATAGTCATCGGCACTTTTGCTGGGGCTGTTTCTTCACTTCCCCAGTCTGGCGGTTGGATGGATGGCGTCAAGCATTTCTTCGGATGGCTGCTGTGGGGTACTGCGGTCTATTTCGCCAGCGTGATTATCCCCCAAAGTTATTTTCACCTCATCTTGGGTGCTTTCTTCTGCCTGCTTGGCATATACTTAGGCGCTTTCCGACCCACAGATGGAACTTCCGGATGGAATTGGATGTTGAGAAAGTGGATCGGCATACTGGCTATGATTGTGGGCATCTTCTTCTTCATCTTCGGTTTGACACAGGTAGCTGGCTGGCATCTGCCATCGGCACCCAGTAATGTTGAAACTGTCCAATCGGAACCGGACTGGATCATCAACGATGTGGACGGCGCTTTCACCAAAGCAGAAGCACAAGGTAAACCCATGATGATGGATTTCTACGCCGATTGGTGTGTCGCCTGCGTGGAATTGGATCATAAAACCTACAATCAACCGGAAGTATTAGCGCTATCCCGGCAGTTCATCAACCTGAAGATGGACTTTACCACACAAAATGAATGGACACGAAAAATGACGGCGGATTATCGAGTGATGGGAATGCCGACCGTCATCTTCTTTTCGCCGCAAGGTGATGAGCTGGAACGATTCGTAGGTTATAAAAACAGCGTCGGTGTAGCTGCAATAATGGAACGTGTAATCTCTGAAAACTGAATAGTTGAAGAAAACAAAGTGGAGGTTGAAAATGTTCGCTAAATCGAGCAACCCGATCCTGATAGTACTGGTTAGTCTTTTCGTCCTAAGTCTTCATAATGATGCATTTGCGCAGGAAGGTCCCCCGCAGCCGGAAAACAGGTCGGCTTTCCGAGGAAATGTCTTCAATATGCTGCAGCAGCAACCGCTGCCGTATGATCAGGAAATATCAGTTCTCAAGCTGCTTCAAAGTGCGACCAGCAGCGCTACCCTAATCCAGGTGCGCGAAGAGGTGAAAGCACACTACCACGCCAAACACGATGAAATTGTGTACGTCATCAGAGGAAAAGGCGTCATGACTGTGGGTCATGAAACCCGCGCCATCAACGCCGGAGACGTCATCCTCATGAAGAGAGGCGTGGTTCACAGCGTGAAAAATAAAACCGCTCAACCCTTAGTGGCGCTTTCAATAATGTCCCCGCCTTTTGACGGTGAAGACAGAATATTTGTCGAATGAGAGAATTATCATAAATAGTAACATCACAAAAGAGGAGAATTAAATGGCGGAAGTCCTCAAAATAAATGACGATCAGTTCGAAAATGAAGTGATTGAATGCGATCGTCTGGTAGTTGTGGATTTCGGGGCTGAATGGTGCGGTCCCTGCAAAAAACTACACCCCATAATGGCTGAATTAGCCGAAGAAATGGCTGACAAAGCCAAGATCGTCGAGGTTGACGTTGGCTTAAGCCCACAATCTGCTCAGAAACATGCGGTGATCTCCGTTCCGCAGGTACTTTTCTTCAAGGAAGGAAAGGTTGTTGAACGCATTGTAGGGGTCCTGCCTAAAGCAAAATTGATAGAAAAAATAGATACGCACATATAGGAGAAAATAATGATTAAGAGAATAACGGGCTTTATCCTGGTATTTGCCCTGACTGCAGCATTGATAGCCTGCGCTTCTGACAAAAAGGATCAGGAAACACAAAATACAGCAACCGCTCAAGCTGCCAAACTAACCAAAGCGCCCGATTTTAAGCTTCAAGATGAAAATGGTGAAAACTTAAGTTTAGCGGATTTAAAAGGCAAAGTGGTCATCTTAGATTTCTGGGCGACCTGGTGCCCACCCTGCCGGAATGAGATTCCCCACTTTATCGAACTGCAAAATACCTATGGCGATAAGGGATTGATGGTTGTGGGAATTTCTGTCGATCAAAAAGGCTGGAGTGTGGTGTCACCTTTCATCGAGGAGCAGGGAATCAACTATCCCGTCTTGCTCACCGATGGTGAGGCTTACGGGAATTATCAACGTCTCATACCTGCTAATATGCAGGGGAGTATCCCCTTCACCTTCATAATCGACAGAGAAGGAAATATCACTGAACGCTTCGTCGGTTATCGCGATAAAGCCGTGTTTGAAAATGCAGCAAAACCGCTACTTAGGCAATAATGCCTGTCAACCGGAAATATCTGATTGATGGCTATAATTTACTGTACAAAGCACCCTTTCTGACCGATAATGATTCAGATAACTTCGAAGAACAACGGGAGAGGCTGATCAGGAAACTGGTCGGCCTCTCTGCGGATAGGAATATTGGACTCCATCTCATCTTCGATACCTCCTGCCATATTAACGGCAGATCAAATTATCCAGGCATCCGGGTCAATTACGCAAAACCTTCCGCAGATGCCTTCATTCGCGGCGAAATCAGTAAGAATCAGAATAACAAAAATTTGGTTGTGGTGTCTTCTGATCGTAAGGATATAGGGAATTATGCCAAAACCTGCGGTGTCGAATGGATCACTTCCGAAGAGTTCTGGAATTGGCTGAACAAACGCCCCAAAGGTATAATTAGCGCATCTCTCAATTTTGAAAAAACGGGAACCGCACCACCGGGATGGTCAGAAGATGACGATAACTGGCTGCAACGTGCATTCAGCAAAAAAAGCGACAAAAAAGATCGGTGCTAACTGTGGTATCCGTTCAAATTCTGATTGACTTTGACTCTGTTTTTGTTTAAATTTACAGGTTATACAAATTGCGCTTTCTCCAGGATCTGACATTAGGTCGGTATTTTCCCGGGGATTCGGCACTTCACAGACTGGATTCCCGCACCAAGATTGTCTGCTCTTTGATGTTGATGCTGACAGTGTTTTTTATCGGTAACGTTGTCGCTATAGTCCTGTTTCTCTTTCTATCGATCCTATTATTTCCCGCAGCAAAAATCCCGCTGCACCTGTTCTGGAGATATGTTACAGCTTTCAAATGGCTGTATCTGATAACATTTTTGATCCACCTGTTCTTTCACAGCGGACACGAAATCCTGCGCATTCCCTTGATTGGGTTGGCGGTTACTACTGAAGGGATAACTGCCGGGATTCTATTCACGGTGCGCATTGCCGTTCTGGTATTGGTATCTACCATTCTCATGGCGGTAGCTACTCCGCAGGAATTGACCGATGGTCTGGAGAAGATATTCCGTCCCTTGAAGTTCTTCGGATTACCCGTCAGCGAAGGCGCCCTGGTGGTTTCTATAGCGTTGCGTTTTGTGCCCATATTAATGCAGGAAGCTAAAGAAATCAGCAAGGCACAGGCTGCCAGAGGCGTTGAATTGGAAGGGTCCAGGATAGCGGTCATTCGCAACATGCTGCCCATGGTTTTTCCGCTGTTTGCCGGCGCTCTAAAGAAAGCAGACGATTTGGCGCTGGCGCTGGAAGCCAGGGCTTACCGTTGCGGTGGAAAACGCACCCAAATGTTGACCCGAAATCCTGCGCTCCACGATTTCACGGCGATTTCCGTTGTTACCATAACTGCTGTATTATTCATTCTTTATGGTTGATGTCTGATAAATCCAATTTTAGTCCTGAAGAAGAAACCAGCGTAAACGATTCTAATAGTAAGCGATACAGAATCACCCTTGAATATGATGGCAGCGATTTCTTTGGCTGGCAGATTCAGCCGGAACAGCGGACAGTTCAGGGGCAATTGGAAGATGCTTTAGCGCGTCTGTACGGAGGGAGGATACAGGTTTACGGCAGTGGCAGAACTGATACTGGAGTACATGCATCCGGTATGGTGGCGCACTTCGATTCGCCGCATAAATATACCCAAGAGGTGATTCTGAAGGCTGTTAATGCTAATCTGCCTCCGGATGTCAGGATAACTGAAATAGAACCCGTTTCACCTGATTTTCACGCTCGATTCAGCGCCAGATGGCGCTGGTACAGATACAGACTTAGCCGTAAATACAGCCCCCTCGGACGCCAGTACCGCTGGACGCCGGATTTCCAACTGGATGACGAACTGCTTAAGCAAGCTGCTGATCTGTTCATCGGCGAACACGACTTCACCGCTTTTTCCAAAGCTGACCCTGCTATTGATGATCACCGTTGTTGTGTTCATGCCGCTGAGTGGCTGTGTCTTGATGACGAATGGAAGTTTCACATCGTGGCGAATAGATTCCTGCGCCATATGGTCAGGCAGATTGTAGGTTCTATTTGCGATGTGGCTCGTGGAAAGTACTCATCAGATCAAATTTCGGAAGCCTTAGCATCGAAGCGAAAAATTTTAAACGTTTATACAGCGCCCGCACACGGGTTATGCTTGATGAAGGTAGGGTACGGTACTTTTCCCTATCTTGATAAAGATTGTAATGTGATACAGAACTTTCCCTTTCCCTAAAAAACAACCAAACCGGAGATAATATGAAGTTCTTTATTGATACTGCCAACGTAGATGAAATTAAGCAAGCTGCCAGCATCGGCGTCCTGGATGGCGTAACCACCAACCCCACTTTGGTCGCTAGAGAGAACCGCAAATTTGAAGATCTGATCAAGGAAATATGCGGTATTGTCGATGGTCCCATTTCTGCAGAAGTGATTTCGTTAGAATACGATGGTATGGTGAAGGAGGCTAAGAAGTTAGCTCAGATCCACAAGAACATAACCATAAAACTCCCCATGACCCTGGAAGGCTTAAAAGCGTGCCGCACACTGACAGATGCTGACATAATGACCAACATGACGCTGGTTTTCAGTCCTTCGCAGGCGCTTTTAGCTGCCAAAGCCGGAGCCACTTTCGTCAGCCCCTTCGTCGGTCGTCTGGACGACATAAGCACTTCCGGTATGGATCTAATCGATCAAATCGTTACTATATATGAGAATTATGGCTACACCAGCGAAGTTCTGGTCGCTTCGGTGCGCCATCCCCTGCATGTTGTAGAAGCAGCCATGATGGGAGCGGACGTGGTGACCATGCCCTTTAAAGTCATTGAGAAACTGGTCAAACATCCTCTCACAGATAAGGGTATAGATAGTTTCTTAAAAGATTGGAAAAAAGTCAAAGATTTGAAGTGAAACTCTGGCGAGACATCACAATCGGTTTTCTAATTGGCGCAGTTGTCATTTTAGGCTTCAGAGAATATTTTCGTTCTCAACTGACGGCTGGCATTTCTGTTGAGGGTATTTCAGCACAGGAAAATCCCGCGCAAACACAGGGGACAGCTCCGATACAATCGTCAAGCCAATATTTTGCAGAAACAGTAACGGAAAGCCGTAATAACGCCATCACCAGAGCTATAAAAGAGGTAGCCCCTGCAGTTGTCGGTATCAATGTTACGCAAGTACGGGAATACCGCAGTCCCAATCCCTTCTGGAACGATCCCTTCTGGGGTCAGTTCTTCCGTGGCAGGAATTACCAGAAGAAAGTGGAAAATTTGGGTTCAGGCTTCATCATTAGTCCTGATGGACTGGTGATAACCAACGAGCACGTCGTCCATAATGCCACCGAAATATTAGTGACTATGGAAGGTGGTGAACAGTACCATGCGCAGATTGTCGGTGCGGATTACTACAGCGATATCGCCCTTCTTCAGATTCATGCTGATAATCTTCCCTACGCAAAGCTGAGCCAATCCGATGAAATTATCATAGGCGAATGGGTGATTGCCCTGGGGAATCCTTTCGGTCTTTTCACCAACAACGATCAACCGACTGCCACTGTCGGAGTCGTCTCTGCCACCGATCGTGATTTTAACCGCACCTCCGAAGGGCGAATATACAAAAACATGATTCAAACGGATGCCTCCATCAACCGGGGGAATTCCGGTGGACCTTTAGTCAACGCTGAAGGAGAAGTAATCGGTATGGCAACCATGATCTTCACCGAAGGAGGAGGATCACTGGGGATAGGCTTTGCTACACCTGTATATAGAATTACCGAGATAGTTGAAGCGCTACAAGAGGCAGGCGGTGTAAACCGCAACTACTGGACCGGCTTGTCAATTCAGAACCTGGATCGCCTGATCGCTCTCTCCATGAAACTGAATTCCACCGACGGCGTGATCGTCACCGATGTGGAAACTGACAGCCCGGGCGAAAAAGCCGGTTTTCAGGTGGCAGACATTATCATTGCCATCAATAATCAGAAGGTAACCAATTACAATGCCGTCCGTACGTTTCTGGAAAATGAGGATCTGAAAGTCGGCGACCTGTTGAACTTCACCATTAAGCGCGATGGAAAGAACAGGGATTTGGAACTTCGCCTCGAGGAAATGCCGAGGTGATATATTACTTGAAAATTCACGCTTAAATCGCCTTTTGGCGGGAAGGATTAACGTGATTGCAAGGTATAGTTTACCAGATATGTCCGCAATCTGGACGGATCAGGCTAAGTATGAAGCCTGGCTTGAGGTCGAATTGGCAGTCTGCAAATCTATGGCTAAATTCGGTCTGATTCCTCGTGAAACAGTGGATGTGATAATCCAGAAAGCCAGCTTCGATATTGCCCGCATCGAAGAGATCGAAGCTGAAGTACACCACGATATGATCGCTTTTCTAACGTCCGTTGCCGAAGCAGTTGGTCCAGAAGCCCAGCATATTCACAGAGGAATGACCTCTTCGGACGTGTTGGACACTGCCCTTGCTTTACAGCTTAAGAAAGCCGGAGCGCTTCTATTGGAAGACCTCCACAATCTGCGGGAAACCTTGGCTGCATTAGCCCTTCAGTATAAACTTACGGCTATGATCGGTCGCACGCACGGTGTTCATGCTGAACCGATTACCTTCGGACTGAAAATGGCTCGGGTTTACAGTGAAATTCTAAGGCAGGAAAACCGCCTGAAGAGTGCCTATGATCAGGTTCTATATGGAAAAATATCGGGCGTTGTCGGCACTTTTGTTCACATCGAACCCAGGATAGAGGAAGACGTTTGCAGAATGTTAGGTCTGAAACCGGAACCTGCGGCATCTCAAATAGTTTCCCGCGATCGTCACGCTCATTGGGTGTCTGTTTTGGCAGGTATCGGCGCTACTCTCGAATCTTTGGCTACTGAGATCAGGCATCTGCACAGGACGGAAGTAGGTGAAGTCCTGGAAGGATTCGCCCAAAAGCAGAAAGGTTCATCCGCTATGCCGCACAAGCGTAATCCCATACTTTGTGAACGGATATGCGGGATGGCGAGGTTACTGCGGGGACATGCAGTCTGCGCCCTGGAGAACGTCAGCCTCTGGCATGAACGCGATATCTCTCATTCTTCCGCTGAGAGGGTTATGCTTCCAGATAGCGCCCACACGCTGCATTACATGCTTAAGACTGCTGATCAAGTGCTTCAGAATTTGGACATTAGACCGGAAGTGATGGCGGCTAATTTGGGCTCAACTCTGGGATCGATTCATTCACAGTCGGTGTTGTTGGCGCTGACTGATAAAGGCGTTTCGCGTGATGAAGCCTACCAGATAATTCAGAAAAACGCCCTGAAATCCCAGGAAAGCGATTCTGAGTTCAGAGATCTCCTGGTAGCTGATGAGGAAGTTAGCGCACACCTGTCTGATGAGGAAATTTCCGCCTGTTTCGACCTTGAAAAATCTTTAAAGCGTATCAATGAAATTTTCGCCCGTTTGGGGCTTTCATAACAAAGTAATTAGCCGAATAATGGTGACATGAGGAGTAAAACATTGCAGAAAAAAGAATTACTTTACGAAGGAAAAGCGAAGAAAGTTTATCTGACCAGTGAAGAAGATAAACTCATCCAGGAATTCAAAGACGATGCCACGGCATTCGATGGCGCTAAGAAAGGCACTATCAGCAAAAAAGGTGAGATCAATAATGCCATCTCCGCGTATCTATTTGAATACCTTGAAAATTATCATATCCCCACTCACTATTTTGAGAAACTGTCTGCTAATGAAATGTTAATCAGGAAGCTTGAAATCATACCGATAGAGATCGTGCTTCGCAACGTTGCCGCGGGAAGCCTTTGCGCCAGGTACAATATCCCTGAAGGAAAGGTGATGGAATACCCCATCTTAGAATATTATCTGAAAGACGATGAGCTTCACGATCCCATGATCAATGAATATCATGCTTACGCCTTTGGTCACGCGACGCCCGATGAGATGAAAGCGATCAATCGCATAGCTTCTAAGGTTAATGCTATCTTGAAATCATTCTTTGACCGCCGTAATCTCGTCTTAGTGGATTTCAAGCTGGAATTCGGCAAACGCATTAAGGACATATACTTAGCTGACGAAATTAGTCCGGATACCTGCAGAATCTGGGATAAGAAGACCCATAAAAAGCTGGATAAAGATCGTTTCCGCCATGACATGGGTGGTGTGGATAAAGCCTATCGAGAACTGCGTGATCGTCTAATGGGTGATTGATGCGGCTGGCGCCTGAAGGGATTCCTATACTCATTGCAGCAGCCGGTTTTGCTGTAATATGTGCAGTGCTGGCTTTGTTGTGGGGCGGCAAAACTGCTGTGTGGATCGTTCCTTTGAGCTTTATTCTCCTTTTGTTTGCTGCTTGGTTTTTTAGGGATCCAATCCGCGTAGCCCCTGATCTGCCGGGTGCGCTCGTAGCTCCCGCGGACGGTAAGATCATTGAGATTTCACAGCATGAGTCGGGTGACTACTTTAATGAGGATCATCTAAAAATTTCCATCTTCATGTCGCCCTTCAATGTGCACGTAAATTATATCCCCATTGGGGGTGCAATATCAGATCTTCGCTATAATCGAGGGAAATTTCTGACTGCTTTCCACGATAAGGCAAGTGATCTGAATGAACAACAGTACATAGAGATAGATACAGGGGGAAGGAAGATTGGCTGCGTCCAGATCGCCGGTTGGTTCGCCAGGCGGATTGTCTGCCACCTTTCTAAAGGTCAAAAGGTGTCAACCGGTGAACGCTTCGGGATGATCCGCTTCGGTTCCCGGCTGGATCTTTACATTCCCGGAGGATTCGATCTAAAGATCGGACACGGTCAAAGAGTTACTGCTGGCGAAACTGTAATAGGAGTCTTGCATGAAAAGGAATGAATTGGCGTGGGCAGCACAACTGCTGACAGGCTTAAGTCTGTTCTTGGGCTTCTGGGCTATTGTGCAGGCGATTGAAGGCAGTATTTTCATGGCATGTTGGCTAATTGTGATTGCCGCCATTTGCGATGGTTTGGATGGCAAGATCGCCCGCTTTACCCGGAGTTCTTCTGAAATGGGCATCGAACTGGACAGCCTCGTCGATATTGTGTCTTTTGGAGTGGCGCCTTCGGTGCTCCTTTATACTATCTCATTTCAGAAATTCGGCTTTGCTGGCGTTCTACTGGCTGCATTACCCCTTCTCTTCGGTGTTATCAGGTTAGCGCGCTTCAACGTGAGCGCCACCACTGGCGAAAAGAGGGGGTACTTGGGGCTTCCTATCCCTATGCAAGCTGTCACTACAGCAACTTTTATAGTGTTCAATTACTCGATTTGGGGCGATCTCCACCTGGAAATCCTACTCATTCCCATGACAATGGCATTATCCATTTTGATGGTCAGCCATCTTCCCTACGATGCTATGCCTCGATTTTCACTGCGAGATACGAAAAAGAACAAGGTGAACCTGGCTCTGATAGTTACAGGATTTGCCCTGCTGCTGATTAATCCCTCCCTGATGTTCTTTCCTCTGATTATGATGTATCTGCTGAAAGGATTGATTATCACTGTGTTACGGCTGGGTATGCCCGCAGATGAAATCGAGGAAGTGTTGGAAGATGAAAAGTTTATCTGAATTTAATATCTCCCTATAAATATGAGGTTCTGTCATCGATGACAGCTAATGTGTACATCACGCCCAAGCAGGATATCTTAGATCCTCAGGGCAAAGCGGTAGGTAACGCCCTTCGCGACCTGGGATATAACGAAGTAACTGACGTTCGCGTGGGAAGATATATCATCCTTAAGATCGATTCTGTTGACGATCAGGACCCGCGCCAGCGCTTAGAGGAGATGTGCAAGCGCTTGCTTGCTAATATCAACGTGGAAAGCTATAAGATAGAAATAATGGAAGATTGAAAGTGCGCTTTGGTATTGTTGTTTTCCCCGGTTCAAACTGCGATTATGACTGCTATTACGGACTAAAAAATGATTTAGCCTACCAGGTTCAATTTCTCTGGCACCGGCAGCGTGACCTGGATGACATAGATTGCGTTATCTTGCCGGGTGGTTTTGCCTACGGTGATTACCTGCGGGCAGGCGCTATCGCACGATTTAGTCCTATAATGGATGCCGTCGTCAAACATGCCCAATCCGGTAAACCAGTTATAGGAATATGCAACGGTTTTCAGGTATTAACGGAAATTGGACTGCTCCCCGGCGCCCTTCTTCGTAACGATTCACTGCGTTTTATCCATCGTCCGGTTTCGCTCCGCGTGGAACAGGTACAAGCTGATTTCACCTCCGCCTATCATAAAGACCAGGTAATAGAACTTCCCATCGCTCACGGACAGGGTAAGTACTATGCTCCACCTGACGTTATCGATAGCCTGGAGGAAAATAATAGGATACTATTCCGCTACAGTAATCCAAAAGGCGAACTGAGCCCCGCATGGAATCCCAACGGATCGGTTAATCAAATTGCGGGTATATGCAATGATAAAGGCAACGTGATGGGCATGATGCCCCATCCGGAAAGGCGATTAAACGCAAAACTGGGGTACGCCGACGGTCAGGCTCTGTTCCAGGCTGTAGCTACGGCTTCTTTATAAAAGATGGCAGAGAAAACGACAGATCAGGATAAGAAAGAGGGTGGTTCCAATCCCATGAGTTTCTGGGATCATTTGGAAGAACTGCGCAGCAGACTTATCAAAACTATTCTCTTTGTTATCGCCGGTTTTTGTGCCGTTTACGCCTTCGTGCCTGGTATGCAGGAATTCTTAATCGAGCGGTTCTTTGAAGAAGAAGTTGCCCCATTAGCCTTCCTTGCGCCTACAGAAGGATTCATCGTTCGCTTGAAATTGGGATTTATCGGTGGGCTGATAATTGCTTCGCCAGGTGTTTTTTACCAGTTCTGGAGATTCGTGGCGCCGGGTCTTTACGCCAAGGAAAAACACTTCGTAATTCCGGTTGTGATAACCTCGACCGTGAGTTTCTTGGTGGGAGCTGCCTTTTCTTTTTTTGTACTGCCCTATGCAACTCGTTTCTTTCTTTCCTTTGCGGGTACGGAGATTCAAAACGCCTGGTCATTCGGCAGTTACGTTGATTTTATCATTAGAATTCTGCTGGCGTTCGGTCTGGTATTCGAATTGCCTCTGGTTATTTATTTTTTAGTCCGACTTGGTATTGTAACTCCGCAATTCCTGAGAAAGAAAAGACGCTATGCAATTATTATTTTCTTAGTTCTTGCTGCGGTTATATCGCCGCCTGATATATTCACCATGGTTGTCTTAGCTGTTCCCTTGACCGTTCTCTATGAACTGAGTATAATCATTGCTTCATTTACTCATCGTAAACACCATGCACCCGGTGATAAAAAAAGTGCCTCATCATGATACCCTCAGGTTCTGAACTGATCATTATTTTATTCGCTGTCCTGATTCTCTTTGGTGGAAAGAAAATCCCCGGGATAGCGCGCAATATCGGTAAGATCATAGGCGATATGCAGAAAGCTACCAGGGAATTCAAACGCGAAATGGATATCGACATTATGAATGATGATGATAAGAATAAACCGGATAGTTATAAAGGATAACCGTACTTTGATTTCGACAGATGACAACCGCTATTTATTACTTTACAGGACATAGATACGATGTACTTATCGTCTATAGATATCTTCGGATTTAAATCGTTTGCCAGGCGGACGCGCATTGACTTCGCTCCCGGTGTAACCGCCATTGTCGGTCCCAACGGATGCGGGAAAACTAATATTGTCGATGCAGTGCGCTGGGTGCTGGGTGAACAACGAGAATCGGCGCTCAGGTCCGAAAGGATGGATAACGTCATTTTCGGCGGCTCCGAAAAGAAGCGTCCTTTAGGGATGGCAGAAATCAGTCTCACCCTGCAGGATACTGACGGAATGCTGCCGGTCGATTACGATGAAGTTACTTTAACGCGGCGGTTGTTTCGATCCGGCAAGTCTGAATATCTACTGAACAAAACAGTCTGTCGCCTCAAGGATCTGGTGGGACTGTTCATGGATACCGGCGTCGGACCTGATTCCTACAGCATCATCGAACTGAAAATGGTTGAAGACATTATCAGCGAAGACCCCAATGAAATCCGTCATCTGTTGGATGAAGCCACCGGCATCACCCGCTACAAGGTGCGCCGCAAGGAAGCTCTTCGCCGCCTCATAGATGCGCGCCAGGATCGTGAACGCGTGCTGGATATTCTATCAGAAGTTGAGAAGCAGGCAAACAGTCTGAAGAGGCAGGCTGCCAAAGCCAGGTCCTACAAACGGTTGCAGGAAAGAGTAGAGCGTATCAGGTCTGCTATTGTTTATAATCGCGTCCAGCAATATGAAAGCAGGCTGTTGCCTTTAGATGATTCTTTGAAGGAACATAGAACATTAGCGGAGGATAAAACCGCAGAACTGGGATCCAGTGAAGCCACGCTTATCCGGTTGGAAGGCGATCTGCTGAACCTTGAAAACGATAGACAGGCGATCTCCCGGCAGTATAACCAATCGCAGGAAACCTATCAGGAAGCTTCTCACGAAAAGTCCCGGCTTGAAGAAGAAGGCAGACTGAATTCCTGGCGTTTGCAGGATTGCTCAGAAGATATTGACAAGGTAAAATCCACCTTGAAGCAGCTCGATAGCCAAATTTCAGAAGCTGATGAAGAACTGAACAAGAGTAAAGGTGAATTGCCCGAACTTGATAATACACTGCAGAAGCGCCGCAAAGAATTCCAGGATAAAGATGAAAAATTTAAAACTGCACGGAATTTGTCTTTAAGAAATCAGCAGGATCTGCAAGCACTCCGTGAAAGTGAAGCCGACGCTATCAGATCTTCGGAAGAACGCAAAGCGAATATCAGAACCCTCCGCCTTCGCTATGATGAACTCAACCGCCGTCGCGATGAGCTGCTGGTGCAGGTAGGACAAAGAGAAACAGAGTTGACTTCGGCTCAGGTTGATCTGGATGAAAGCACAAAAGTCCATGATGAAGCTTCTCAGTATGTTAAGAAGAACCATGAGAAACTCGAAAGTCTGCAAGAGCAACTCAGGAAAACAGAGTCTGAATACGAGCAGACCGAAAACCAGAAGGAACAGGTCAAACTACAAATAGAGCATATAGGAGAATTGCAGCGAAGAGAATCACCGGTCTATCCCGCTGGCGGCTTATTGGCTGAGAAGTTTCCGGGGGAAATCAGCGCTACATTGGGTGATGAACTGCAGGTGGAAGATCGATACGTAGTACCTGTCGAAAGCGCACTGCGAGGTATGTTCTATTGCAGGGTTCTGCAGGAATCACAGAGCTTTAAAATGATACTCGATTGCCTGAGTGGCGAGAAGAACGGTCGTGCCGCCATCCTCACCGGGAGTCCACCTTCATTTGATCTGTCTGGGATCTTTGACTTCGCCAGCAAAACCAACGGTACCCCCTTAGCTGAAGTAATTCAGGGCGATTCAGTGATTTCACAATGGATACGTTACTTACTGTGCAGTACGGTTCTCTACGAAACTATCAAAGAGATCCAGAATGTTAAAAAAAATGCCCTAAAAAATAATCTTTCTCTCGTCGCACTTTCAGGTGAGTTCACCGACGCCCGAGGATTCTGGATTATCGGCACCACAGGTGAAAAATCTCATAAAGCAGTGGGCGTTTCCAACCGTATGACAGAATTGGCAAGAGAATTGCGCTCATTGGAGGAGAACAGCACTAATTTAGAGGCTTCCATTTCCGAAATCCGGCGTCAGGTAGAAGAGTTGCGTACGGAGGTGCAAACTTCGCAGAAATCTCTAAGCACCGCCAGGCTCGATCTCGATAACTTAACTGTGAAGAGGATGAAACTGGACGCTCAGATTGTCAGTTCCAGTCCAATTATCGAACAGCTTGGTAGTGAGATTGAAGGAATTCCTGCACGTATTGAAAAGCTGTCATCCGCTGAAGAAGCACAGGAGATAGAGATTGACAATGTCGTCAATCGTTTAGCTGAAGCAGAAGAACAACTTAAGAATTTTATGACCACTGAAGCAGAAACGCTGGAAGGTAGGGAGGAGGTTCATAAAAAGTTAGCTTCTGTTGAAATTGACTTTGAGAGAGCGCGTGCCCGCATTGATCGTGCCACTGATCATCAAAGCAGCTTGCAGAACCGCAAAGGGCGGCTTGATGAGAGGTTGACTGAACTCAGCCAGAATAGAGATAATTATACTGCCTTAAAAGAGAAAATTGTTGATCAACTGTCCAACAAACAAGAAAAGGTAACCGAACTGGGCGCTTTCGTCAAGGATCATAAAGAGAAACTTGACGATTTGGATTCTCAGAGGCGCGCTTTGCAGGAAGAACATCACCAAGCCGGTCAAAAGGTACGGGAATTGCGGTCGAAGTTGGAAGAGATATCTGAAAGTGTACACCAAATCCAGTTGGAGAAAGTCCAGATAGAGACAACCCTGGGTGAAGAACGTCAGAAGCTTGATGGCGTTGACCTGGGTGAGATCAAGGATGAAGATGCCGATGAGGAACTGCTGTTCGATTTGGAGAAAAAAATGATCGCAGCAGAGCCGCTGAATCTTGCCGCCGAAGGTGAGTATTTTGAACAGAAGAAGAGGCTGGATTTCTTAAGCGAACAATTACAGGACTTGAATGAAGCTGAAAAGAGCCTCGAGGAAACCATAACAACGCTAAACAGTGAAGCCCGAGAGCGGTTCGATGAAGGATTCCAACGAGTAAAAGACAACTTCAGGAAGATATTCTGCGACCTTTTCGAAGGCGGAGATGCTGACTTGCGCTTGACTGAGGATAATTCCTTAGAATCGAGAATAGAGGTGCTGGCTACTCCCGGTAAGAAGAAGATAGGGGCACTTTCACTCCTTTCCGGCGGTGAGAAAGCGCTTACGGCGATATCGCTTCTCTTCGCAATCTATCTGGAAAAGCCCAGTCCCTTCTGCATCCTGGATGAAGTGGATGCACCGTTAGATGAAGAGAATACCATGAGGTTCAATCACCTGCTGGATAAACTTACACCCAAAACCCAATTTTTGATTGTAACGCACAATAAACGGACTATGGAGGTAGCTGATAATTTGTTGGGCGTAACCATGGAAGAAAATGGTATTTCCAAAGTTGTACCTGTGCAGATCAACTAACCTAAAAAAATAATATGCGAAATCCAAAAATAAATTGCACGCGCTGGAGTCGAATAACGCTGTTGCTGCTGAGCCTCCTCTTCCTGACCGACGCTTCACAAGCTCAAAAGATCTTCACAATGGATGCCGCCCGGTTCCGTCAAAGTAGCGGTTTGGTGTACCTGGAAGTCTATTTTATGATTCAACGGGATCAACTGCAATTTGTGAAGACCGCTGACGGTTTTGAAGCCGGATATCAGATAACCTTGGAACTTCATTCTACTGATACGCTCTTGTCCACGACGTCATGGGAAGTGAGCGATTACGCACTACAGTTGGAAGACATTACTCCCCGGCAGAAGCTCCCCGATATCGTGGCGTACAACCTTCCACCCGAAAAGTATAACATTAAGGCGCTCGTGACAGATATTAATCAGAATGTCACCGAATCCCGGAGTGTTTCTCTGGCTTTGAAGGCCTATCCCGATTCCGGTCTTTCGATTTCAGATATCGAATTGGCGACAAAGTTGCAAAAAGGTGCAGAAGGATCTAAGTTTTATAAGAATGGTTTTTTAGTAATTCCCAACACTGAGAAGATCTATGGTACCTCTCTTCCCATGCTTTATTATTTTGCGGAAATATATAATCTGAAGGAGTCGGACGAAAACTATACTGTCACGCGCTATATTTTGGATCAAGCACATAATGAAGTCCGCACACTTCCGCAAAAGAACAGAAAGAAATTGGGTAATAGCTTAGTTGAGGTCGACGGCTTTTCCGTGGCATCGCTGAAGAGTGGTGCTTATTTCTTGAAACTCGTCGTGGATGACCGTGAAGTTGATGCCAGTGCCAGTGCCCAGGCAAAATTCTTCGTATATCGTCCTGAAGATTTTGTCTCAGAAGAGATTGGTGATCAATCCGAAGGACCTTCAGCGGACGAAATAGAATTTGCATCATATACCGATGCTGAGTTAGACGAAGCTGTTGCCGAACTAAAGTATCTTATGAGTGAATCTGAAATACGTATCGCCAAAAAGCTCAATTCAGAGGGCAAACGCGAATTCCTGATAGAATTTTGGAAAGCCAGAGATACCAATCCGAATACCAGGGTAAATGAATATCGCATGCTATTCAACAAGCGCAAAGAACATGTTAACCTGAAGTACAGCATGTTCGGTCGCCCGGGTTGGAAGAGCGATCAGGGGCGTGTTTACCTAATTTATGGCAAACCGGATCATATCGAATTCCATACGCACGATTTGAACACTAGAGCCTATGAAATATGGTATTATGACAGGATAGAGGGGGGCGCTGTATTCGTGTTTGTTGACCGCAACAACTTTGGTGACTATCGTCTGGTGCATTCTACTAAAAAGGGTGAACTCTATCGCCCTTATTGGTTCGAAGAAGAGGCAAAAATTAGGTAATTTTCTACCATACAGGGAAACTTGATTGATACAGGTAAAAAATCTTTCCAAGAATTTCACTGACAAAAAGCGTGGGATAATAAAGGCGGTAGATGGGATTTCCTTCGACTGCCATCCCGGTGAAGTTTACGGATTGTTAGGACCCAATGGCGCAGGTAAAACCACAACACTGCGCCTTCTCTCTACTGTGCTAAAACCCGATTCCGGAACAGCTTCCATCTGCGATTACGATGTTGTTGAACGTCCCAACAAGGTTCGAGCAGTGATCGGATTCCTGTCGGGAGATACCGGTCTGTACAGGCGCTTGACCGGCCGCGAGATCATGCGCTATTTCGCCTCACTATATGGTTTAAGTAAAGATGATTTCAACCTGAGGATAAAAGACATTGAAAGTATCCTGGAGCTTTCTGACTTCTTAGACACCAAAACCGACAAGCTTTCCACGGGACAAAAACAGCGCATATCCATCGCCAGAACGATCCTGCATGATCCTCCCGTGCTGATTTTAGATGAACCCACTGCAGGATTGGATATCATCGCTTCCCGTGCCATTATCGAATTCATTTCTCGTGCCAGAACTTCCGGCAAGACCATCCTCTTTTCCACGCATATGATGCAAGAAGCTGAACGCCTCTGTGACCGGATAGGAATTATTCATAATGGTCAGTTGCAGGTGCAGGGATCGCTAGAAAATCTGCGCAATCAGTATAACACGCAAAATCTTGAAGAAGTCTTTTTAAAAGCAGTTGATCTTGTGTGAGATAACCATCAGCTTTCCAGGCACGATTTTGGCTATATTTATGAAATTATTCTATATTAATGCGGTTATCGCAATAAGCTGATTTACCGTCATTGCTCCATAGGAGTCCTTACGGGACGAGGAATCCCGCCGCGGCGGGATGACGAAGCAATCTCTTGTTATTTAGCTATATATAAAAGATTGCTACTCTCAATCTCATTAAAAAAGAAATCAACTATTCCTGCGGAATGGGCGGGCTCCGTCCATCTGATATGGTTGCATTTTTAAACCGCAATCATTCAATTATGGATCAAGTTAAACTGTATAATCTCTAACAAAGCAAATTCTTCTCGCAGGTAGTATATGAAACTTGCCAACGTTTTTACCGTTTTTCGCAAAGAGTTTTTAGACGTAATACGCGACAGGCGTACTCTGATCTCCATGATTCTGTTGCCATTGGGAATCATTCCACTGATGATCTTTGGCCTTGGCAGCTTTGCCGGCAAGCAGTACCAGAAATTGGAGGAGAAGAGTTATCCTGTCATACTGATCTCTGAAAGTGAAGAAACCTGGCTGGTAAACGAGCTCGAAGACCAACGTGGGCTTCAGGTTATAACTACGGTTGGTGATACGGCAGTTTCCCTGGAAATGCTTCAGGATAGGACGGTTCAGGCGATTCTCTACATCCCTGCTGTTGACCCAGCGGTAAGCGGGACTGATCCGGTTGCGGAAAACGGCTACGACGTGCAGATCTGGTACGATCGTTCCCGGGATGAATCTTCGATTGTTGAGCGCAAAGTCAGGAAGGGCTTAGTTGAGTACCGGGACATGCTGGTTAGAGATGAACTGCAAACACTGGGATTGCCTTATAGCGTAGTCAGGCCCTTTGACATTCAATCTCACAACCGGGCGAGTGATACCCAGATGGCAGGGGCAGTTTTAGGAATGCTGCTGCCTTACATGGTAATACTCATGTCGTTGACAGGCATCACCTATCCAGCCATCGACATGACTGCCGGTGAGAAGGAACGCCATACTATGGAGACCCTGTTAATCAGCCCGGCGACAAGGACCGAATTAGTCCTGGGCAAGTTCTTGACGGCTTCGTTGGTGGGCGTGATTTCGTCGTTGCTTTCTGTGGTTTCACTGGCTGTTACTTTCTCCATGTTAGGAACTACTCTGGGAGCAGAAGTTTCAGGGGAACTGCAGTTCAGGATAGACCCGGTTGCCTTTGGAATTGTTGTAATTCTGCTGGTGCCGGTGGCTACCTTGTTTGCAGCATTGATAATTGCCATAGCTGTAAACGCGCGTAGTTATAAAGAGGCACAGAGTTATGTTTATCCCATAGTTATGCTGGTGATATTCCCAGCTATGGCTTCCATGATGCCTGGCGTGCAGGAAGACGTCCGCATGGCTTTTGTGCCTGTGGTCAATGTCAGTTTGGCACTTCGCAATACCATGGTCGGAACTATAGATTTCAACCTGGTTCTAATAACGTTCTTAACCAGCGTGTTTTACGCAGCCATTGCCATTTTCATCGCTGTGAGAATTTTCCAAAAGGAGAGTGTGCTATTGCGGACTTGATATCGGTTTAGATAGAAGCTACGGTGAATTTGAGAGCCTAATGTCCGAAAACACAATCTTAGTTGTGGATGACGAAGAGGATATTTTAGACCTCTTAAAAGAGACCCTGGAAGAAACCGGTTATCGGGTTATAACGGCGCCCTGCGGATCAAAAGCGCTGCAGATTTTAGAGCACGAGAATCCCGTTGTAATCTTGAGCGACAATCGTATGCCGGACATGTCCGGCATTGAACTTTTCGAAGAGATCCGTCTGCGCACTACTGATGCAGTGCGCATCTTAATGACGGGATATGCTGACTTAAGCATCGCCATTGAAGCTATCAATCGAGGCTGGGTTTACAAATTTATCACCAAGCCCTTCAAGCTGGAAGAGATTTTAATCACCATCCAGCGTTCTATTGAATATTATGAAATGCTGCGGCAGAAGAAAAAACTCGAAGCCCAGATCAGGCAGCATAACCTCCTGCTTGAAAAACGGGTGCAAGAGAGAACTGCCGAACTTCAGGATCTGACGGTTCAACTTGAAGATAAAAATAGAACGCTATCAGATCAAAAGAACGAAATAAGAGAACTGTATTCCCAGCTTCAGCACAGCTATTTAGGTACCATCAGTGCGCTCTATTTTGCCTTAGAAGCACGTGACCAATATACCCGTGGTCATTCCGAACGAGTCTTTCATTATTCACTACTTGTGGGAAAGCTTTTAAAACTTAAACCTGAGGAACTCCAGAATCTCAAATATGCTGCCCTCCTGCACGATCTGGGAAAAATAGGCATCCCAGATTCCATCCTCCAGAAATCCGGCAAACTGACCAGTGAAGAATACACTATGATTAAAGATCATCCGGAAGTAGGAGCCGCAATTTTAGACCCCATACAATTCTTGAGTCAAACCAGAAAGATTATCAGGCATCACCATGAACACTATAACGGAGGCGGCTATCCGGATGGATTGCAGGCTGAGGACATTGATATACAGGGCAGAATAATAGCGGTAGCGGACGCTTTTGATGCCATGCGCAGCGATCGCCCTTACCGAAAAGCGATGACCATGAACCAAGCTTTAGATGAGTTAAACAGGTTAGCAGGCGCACAGTTCTGCCCCAAATGCGTCAAAGCTTTCGAAATGATTATAAGTGAAATCGGTGATTTTTACGATAATCCTGAACTGCTCGATGAATTCAGCGGCGAACTGCAATTTATGGAAGACAACATGCCCGGTTTTAGTGGATTCTTAGCACACCCGACTGCCGACGCCATAGAGCAGAATTAAGAATTGTAAGTTGGGTTGAGACGTCGAAGGCGGGATAACCCAACATTTCATGATTTTGAGACAGCTCATCTTTATCCTTCCAAACATACCCTCCAATACAACTCCCCCATTGTTTTACTTGCTTTTTTAGGGTGGATTAGTATCTTTGTAAAACATGAGAAATAGAACCAATACAGTTAGCGTGAATTCTGCAATAACCAGTAAAAAACCTGTTCGCCTGCAGTTGGCAATTATCGCCGCAGGTGTACTGTTGACGGGCACGCAGATTCTAATCATACGCCGCGCTATGGCATTTGCCGGTGGTGATGAGATCGTTTTTGCTCTGACCATAGCCATCTGGTTGATCTGCGTTGCTCTGGGCAGTGGCATAGGTGCGTTGTTTGTGAAAAAACTGCGGACTCCAATCACCGCATTTGCCGTCTTTCTGGCAATCTTATCGATCTTATGTCCTTCAACTTTAATCACTTTGCAATGGATCACCCGTTCGAATGATTGGATCCCCGGCGTTATTCCCATCGGTAGTATAATTATAGCTTTGGCGGTATCTCTGTTGCCGTTGGGTTTGGTTGGTGGAATGCTGTTTCCACTGGGCTGCCGTATAATGGCGAAGTTGAGACCTGATCCTGTCAGAAAGGTTTACCTGCTGGAAGCGGTGGGGTCTCTCTTGATAGGTATATTGTTGGCTTTGGTCTTCTTCCCTCATGTGAGCGGGCTGACTCAGTCTGTCGTTATCGGGATAGCCGGTTTCTGCGTTGCCGCCATACTGTTGTTTACTCAAATCCCCTGGTGGCTTATAACTGCACTGGGACTATGCGCCGAAATAGTTTTGGTTCCAATGTTCAATCAATTTGATTTTAAACACATTTCTGCGCTACGTCCAGTAAGCAGTTTGGAAGAATTGTTGGAGACACCCTACGGTCTTCTGGAAGTGAGAGACTGGCAGGGGCAGAGAACTATTTACGAAAACGGGCTCCTTTTAGCTGTATCGGATGATCTGCCATCAGCTGAAGAAAGTGCACATCTGAGCCTTACTCAACATCCTCGTCCAGCGAATGTCCTCTGGATTGGGGGCGCATTGGGTGAGGGAATAGAAGAAGCGCTGCGTCATCCTTCCCTACAGAGAATGGATCTGGTGGAATTAAATCCCGCCCTCTTCGATTTGCACGGTGCTTTGTATGAGAACTCTAAAGAACCACCCTGGAACGATTCTAAGGTGAAGATATACAGTGAAGACGGACGGCGCTATCTAAATAATATAGCGTCTGATTACTACGATATAATAATTCTGAATCTACCTGGACCGCGAACTGCGCGCCTGTCAAAGTTCTATACTTTGGAAGCTTTTAAAACTTATCGCCGCTGTTTGAACGATAGTGGTGTGCTGGTTTTCAGCATAGATGCAGCTTCGGATTTCATCGGTGAAGATTTAGGCAGGTTGATATCATCGTTGTACAAGACAACGCAAAGCGTTTTCGACCGCACCCTGGTAATTCCCGGTCAAAAAGCATTTTTCGTCGCTGGTGGAGAAGAATCAAGTCCCCTTGCTACCGCAAGTGAGATAACCACAAGGTTGAGGGAAAGGTCTATCGAACCGCTTTACTGGGATTATTATCGGCTGGAAGAACGGTTGTCCACCGCCCATGTAAACCAGATACAATCGTTCCTTGAACGGAACCGGAACCCTGACGTGAAAATCAACCGGGATTCAGCGCCCCTCTCTTTCTTCTACCAGCAGACACTATGGTCTCAGCAAGTCAGTGGTGGATTGTCGGGCGTACTGAAAAAACTGAGGCAAATGTTCCCCGCTCTGGTGAAGTTGACTTTAGCTTTATGCGTTCTCTTATTGATTATTGCTCTTATCTTCAGGAGAAGAAGCCGTAATTTGACAGTCCATTGGGCTGTGCTCGTCGTCGGCTTATCCGGGATCTCGCTTGAATTTCTGGCGTTGATAGTTTATCAGATCCACTACGGCAGCGGCTATAAAGCTGTGGCGCTGTTGGTGGGGATTTACATGGCTGGATTAGCCTTAGGGGCGGTGATTTCCGGAAAACTCAATCACATAGTGGAGAGAGCCTTCAGGTGGATTCAAGCAGGATGGGTGGTACTCCCGTTGGGGTTGGCGCTAATGGCAGTTCTCTCCGGTCTATTTTACAGTTTACCTCCAGTTATTGGAATGGCGATCTTCTTTTCATATATGCTGCTGGTAGGAACGATGGGGGGGATACATTTCCCTTTGGCTGTAGCTTTCCTGGGTTCAGCAAGACCTGAACGCCACGCAGGTCTCCTGTATTCAGTTGATCTTATTGGGGCATCCTTAGGCGGACTGATTATCAGCGTGTTGGCGTTGCCTTTGATTGGTTTGACGGCTTCAGCAATCGGGTTAATGTTTCTAAATATTCCACCACTTATTCTACTTGTTGCCAGGCGCTGAATTTGTGAACTTTGACTAATTATCTTGATAATCAATTGTAGGGTGGACTAAGTCCATCAACCGACGGACGTGGCGTAGCCACTCCTATGGAGCAGTCCACCACCATCCGCAGTTTCGACAATCCGGGTTGTAAGGAGGGGTAGTAACCGGGAGAGGATAGGCATTCCTGCCTGTCTTGACAGCAAACGTCCAACAGTAGTTAGTGCGGGGGCTTGTGGTGAAGCCATGCCCAAGGTGCCCCCGCCAAGCAGGTCTGCTATCTAAAAAAATCATCTGAATCACAGATTCTCACAGATTATGGGATTTCGTTGATACTATCTGTGTCATCCAATAATCAGTGGCAATCAGCGATTCAGACAAAGAAGGGTGACTAATTGTCATTCCGGGAGGGCTTTCAGCCCTACCCGGAATCCAGTAAAAAACCTGAACCACAGATTCATGCAGATTTCGCGGATTTCGCAGATAAAATAATCTGTGTCATCCATGAACTTGTCCGTCTGCTGACGGATCAGTGTGAAACAGTGGTAAAGCATCAGTCATTGGTTGTGCTAACCATTATAAAAGAAGAGGAGGCATTTCATGGGAAAAATTGAAAGAATGTTTTTCAGCTTTTCACTCATCGCGATCATTTTCATGTTAATATCTGGATGTGAAGATAAGGAAAAAGCAATAGAAGAACGGAATAAGGCTATTGTACGCCATGTGCATGAAGAAGTAGCAAAAGGAAATGCGGCCGTATTTGATGAGGTACTTGCATCTAACTATATCCGACACTGTCAGGCCATGCCCCCTGAGCTTCAAGAGCTGCACGGCACTGAACAGTTTAAAGCATTTGTCAAGGACTTTATGAAAGCTGTTCCTGATGCTCATGATTCTATTGACCTCATGATTGCAGAGGGAGATAAAGTAGCATACATTGCCACAACCACCGGCACACAAGTGGGACAGATGGGACCTTTTCCTGCCAGTGGGAAGGAATTCACCCTAGTGAACATCATTATTCACAGATTGGAAGATGGTAAGATAGCTGAAACCTGGGTAAGTTGGGATAATGTAGCCTTTTTGACCCAACTCGGTTTTTTCCCGCCACCTGGGGAAGATAACGAATAATTTTACCGTTGCGTCAGGTCCTTAACGAAGTGGAGACCTGACGGTAAGAAACATATATCAAGCACACAATTGACCCTGAAAGGGTCGAACAAAGTGCGGCAAGGTATTCGATCCTTTCAGGATCGCAACGACTATTATAAATGCTTAGTTCCGCAGGTTTCACCTGCGGCTACTATAGTTTATCCCCTACGGGGATTAAAAAATCAAGTGTAGGGTGGACTAAGTCCCGCTTAAGCGGGGCGCAGTCCACCAAATAATCAGCGAAATCAGTGGCAATCAGTGGTTCAGAAAAAGCATTCTAACTCAACATCCAATTCATCCTTCGTAATTCATACTTTCTGAGGACCAACCATGCCCAACAACAAAATAATCCTAACCCTTCAAGGCGCCATACAGGAAGCAGGACGCTGCCTGCTCTGCCACGATGCTCCCTGCAACAGTGGCTGCGGTGCAGATACAGATCCTGCTACTTTCATCTTCAAACTGAGGATGGGAAACATCAAAGGCGCTGTGCGAACCATGAGGCGCAACAACGTCTTAGCTGCTACCTGTGCGCAGGTTTGCCCCACCTGCCGTCTCTGCGAAGAGGGGTGTTCTCGTTCCGGTATAGATGAACCGATTAGAATCTCTGCAATTCAAGCCTTTTTGGCTGACTATGAGCGCAGAGAGGGAATGCACGTTCTGCACGCACCGAAGCCCGGAAACCGCAAAATCGCCGTGATCGGTTCCGGACCGGCTGGTCTCTCTGCCGCCACCAATCTGGCTATGAAAGGTTATGCCGTCACCGTCCTCGAAAAGCGCAGCGAGCCTGGTGGATTACTGCGCTACGGAATTCCTGATCATCGCCTTGACCCTGATATACTGAATCACGAAATAGATCTCATCCGCAACTTAGGTGTGAAATTCGAATGCGCTAAACCAGTCTCCAGTAAAACGGAGTTGAACGAGTTCTTTAACAGGGATTTTGACGCCATCTTCCTGGCGACCGGTTACGATCAGCCGTACGATCTGGGACTTCTCGGTGAAGATTTGAGTGGTATTATGAACTGGGAAGAGTTCCTGCGTCTCAGCAAGGGAGAGGAAACCAGGGATGATTTAAGAGAGAAGGTGCAGGGCAAGCGCATTGTCGTTGTTGGCGGTGGTTCCGTTGCGATGGACTGCGCAGTGACTGCTAAAATGCTCGCTGCAGACAGGGTTTATGCGGTATCACTTGAAGCAATGGATGAACTGCCTGCGGATATGGATGAGAAGGAGTTGGCATTTAGGGAAGGAGTCCGCTTTAAATCAAGTTGCCGGTTGATGGGAATCCAAGGAGAAAATGGCAGGATCAAGGGGGTCAAAGGTTGTGAAATTCGCTGGAAAAAGCCCGGGTGGTTCGTACCAGAGAATGCCCAAGACGTTTCCGGCACAGAATTTTCCCTGCCAACTGATATGTTAATAAAAGCCATCGGCGCTGGTTTTTCACCTGAATTGCAAGCTACGCTAACCAGTCTGAACAGTAAAGATGGACGACTGGTTACAAGTGTTCAAAATATGCAGACTTCCGATCCCCGCATCTTCGCCGGAGGGGACATGGTCGCCAGCGGCAAGACTGTGGTTACAGCGGTAATGGATGGGAAGAAGGCTGCTGAAGCCATAGCCGAAGCCTTCCCATTGAGTACTACGGTTACAGTGCCTTTGCCCAAACGCCCCAGTTTGGAGATCGAGTTCTGTGGTTCCAAGTTCATAAATCCGTTCTGCCTATCCGCATCACCGGTGGCGAATACCGCCGAAATGGTCTCCCGGGCTTTTGATGCGGGTTGGGGAGGTGTGGTCTATAAGACGCTAAATATCGAACGGGAATACAAGATCGTTGATCCTACGCCCCGCCTCAATGCGCTGCACCACGGTGACCGCCGTTTCATCGGTCTGCAGAACATAGAGATGGTTAGCGAACGCCCTTTAGCCCAGAACCTTAAAGATATCGACTGGTTGAAAAAGCGCTATCCCGACAGGATCATAATCAGCAGTATAATGGGCTATTCCGACGAGGGCTGGATCGAACTGGCTAAAGGATCGGAAGATGCCGGAGCGGATATGCTGGAACTGAACTTCTCTTGTCCCCAGATGGCTATTGAAGGTGCGGGACACACCATCGGACAGGACTATCCAGCGCTGGAACATTTTACCAAGGTCGTTAAGGATAACGTTTCTATTCCCGTCATCGCCAAGATGACGCCCAATATCACCGATATGCTGCCACCATCCATAGCGGCGAAGCAGGGCGGCGCGGACGCGATCTCAGCTATAAACACCTTGCGTGCCATAACCGAAGTGAACCTGGACACTTTCGCTCCCATGCCTACGATTCAGGGACGCGGTTCCATCAGCGGTTATTCCGGTCCTGCGGTCAAGCCGATTGCCCTGCGCTTCGTGGCTGAATTGGCGCAGAGTGATGAATTATCCCTGCCGGTTTCAGGAATCGGTGGTATAGAAACCTGGCAGGATGCCGCCATGTTCCTGTTGATGGGAGCTGCCAATCTTCAGGTCACCACCGGAGTTATGCACTACGGTTACCGCATCGTTGAATCACTGATTGAAGGGCTGGAAGACTATCTGGAATCGAAAAAGCTCGAATCCGTTACTGAATTGATTGGTAGGGGTTTGCAGTATCTGGTCGATCCATCCGAACATCATCAGACCAAGCACGTAATATCATCTGTGGATGTTGAAACGTGTATCGGCTGTGGACTCTGTTACATCGCCTGCCACGATGGCGCTAATCAGGCAATAAGAATCGACTCTGATACACGCACAGCCAGCGTGGATGAGGAGCGCTGCGTAGGTTGCCTCCTGTGTAAACATGTCTGCCCGGTGTGGGATTGCATCTCAATGAAGGAGATAGATGGAATTAACGTTGGCGGTATGCATGGGGATGCGATCAGGTTTGTGGGGGGAAAATAGTTTATTCTCGTTCTGCCAAGTCCTACTCCGAATGGGATGAAGAAGAAAGAAGTGCGCTAGATAAGTTAGAACAAGAATATGAAACGTTAATTTTAGCCTATAAATCAAGGTATAGTGAAGATTATGATCCGTTGTCAAAATAAGCTTTGATTAAAAAAAGGTGTCAACAATGCCCGAAAAAAACTGTGAAAGGTGTGGGGAGACATTCGAGCCCTGGGGAGAGGGATTTCTTGATAAGATAGGTCAAGGCCTTCGAATATTAAATGGTGGGTTTGATGCGATGGATAAATGCAAGAAATGTTATTATGTGGATAGATCAGAAATGGAAAAATCCAATTTTAAATTTATGTCGTCATTTAGATCTCTCGAGTCTGCAAGGAAAGAAGGTGATGATGTTATACCTACTTTGGACGAATTTAAAACAGAGGTTCAGTCTATAATAGACACTGCTGTCGAACTCTTAGCGCAAATCGATCACCAGAAAGAAGAGGATCGTATTAAAGCTCTTGGATTTTGCTATTCGCAATTCCACAAACTAGCAAAAATTATAGATTATGAACAAATGGAAGAACGCACCGAAGGTGAGATAAAGGTCTTGAAGAGCATGTTAATGTAGGCTATAGTGCTGTTTGTCCTCGTATTACCTGACCTTGTTATACACCAGCGGAATGTGATTCTGATAGTAGGGTAAAAAATGACCATCAAATACCGCACCCACTATTTCTCAGATGCTAAAGCCAAAGGTTCCTTCGAACGATATGCATATAGCATCTTCGGTTTGGACTTTGGACGCTGGAAAGATAGAGGTCTGTGGGATGACCAATATATCCCCTTCTCCGCATTCGTCGATGGCGAATGCATTGCCTCGATATGTGTTTTTCCCTCAGAGATCACTATCAACGGAAGAAGGGAGAAATGGGCGCAGTTATTAACGGTAGGTACGCTGCCTGAGTATCGTTTGCAGGGCATTCAGAGAGAACTCTGGGAGAGAGCGCACGACTGGATAAAACAGCATTGCCAACTAACTTTCCTCTTCACCGATGATTCTGCCGCCGGATTCTATGACAAACTAGGATTCAAGCGACCAGCAGAACGATTCGATAGAGTCAAATATTCATCATCTTCGCACAGTGACATGAGTCGTTTCAGAAAGCTCAATGTCGCGAGCGACGCTGACTTTGCCATCCTGAACCGCTTAGCACATTCAAGGGAACCGGTGTCTGATAGGCTGGGTTTCGAGAACCCTAATTTACTGTTGTTTATGCTGCTTTATCCTCACCAGGAACAGTTGTATTATCTCGAAGATATGGATATCGTCGTGGTTGCAGAAGATGCTGGCGAACGGCTGCGAGTGTATGATATAATCGCTGAAAGAACGCCTCGACTTGAAGATATCGATTTCTTCCTGAGTCATTTTCAGAAGGAAGAAATTGAATTTATGTTCTGCACAGACCGCCATGATGTTTCAAATCCCCAGAAAATAGAAGTGACTGATAGCATACTGTTTGTCACCGATGAATTCCAACTTGATGGTGATTTCATCTTTCCAGCCACTATCCGTGCTTGAAGAAACTCCCTTCTTGAGAAAAAGGAGGCAATTACCGAGTGGGGTCTGAGGCGGTATGGAAAGTGACAGATTTGGCGGACAAATTGTGGCGGTCAGTTTTGTCCGACAGAATTGTCATGCAATTCGTGCTGGAATTGGGTGGGTGATTTTTGGGTGGCGACATTATTGACGAAGTTGGAAGATGGTAGAATATGGACGAGGTGCATTGTCGGGATGTGTTTTTTGGGGAAGAATGTTTAGGATATTAGACGTCTTATATATAATATACAACAGATAGTGGGGAAAAGCAAGGGAAATTTGGGAGAATTTTAATCCACCCGTCCCGCCTAGGCGGGACACCCCCCTTGACAAGGGGGGATCAGTAATACAACCCACACCTCCTAAAACCAAAAAACCCATTCCCCACTTGCAAATTCTAAAACCATGCCTTAAATTTCCCTTGACCAGGAAGCGTCAGGTCTCCGCAATGCTTCAGGACCTGACGTAACAGGAAAAACCTCAGTCACTTCAGTGACTTGGATCTAAAATGTGAGCACCCGAAATTTATTCGGGTGGAGATTATAACGAAATCCACAGCAGAGCTGTGGAGCACCCGCAGAGTACGGGGACTCTGCGGCACAGGTGATATTAGGTTGTAGCCGGGACATCCTGACTTCGTCAGCCCCTTTGGGGAAGCTGTCCCGGCCACCCCTGCAAGGAGATTACAATCTAGAACATGCTTCGTCTCGCCTGCGGCGATCCAGAAGCATGCCACCCATCGCAACGAGCAAGAATAGTCGGAACCACGGATGGGCACGGATGACACTGATAACGCGGATAGATCCGTGCAATCCGCGACATCCGCGTGTATCAGTGGGTTCAGACAACCTCCCCCCGGAGAAACACGCCATGACCAAAAAACAACTACTCAAAATCATAGAAAAAGCCGCCAGGGATGAGGTTACAACGCTCGATCTTTCAAGTAAAAAGATAACCGAACTCCCCCCCGAAATCGGCAATCTGACCAATTTAACTTATCTTTATCTCGCTAATAATCAACTAACCAGTCTTCCCCCCGAAATCGGCAATCTGACCAATTTAACTAATCTGTACCTTGATTATAATCAACTAACCAGTCTTCCATCAGAGTTTGGTAATCTGACCAATATAATTAATCTTTCCCTCTCTGATAATCAACTAAATAGCCTTCCTCCCGAAATCGGCAATCTGACCAGTTTTGAATTTCTTTACCTCAATCGCAATCAACTAACCACCCTTCCCTCTGAGTTAGGCAATCTGACAGATTTAGGTGCTCTTGACCTTGCTAATAATCAACTAACTAGCCTTCCTCCTGAGATCGGCAATCTGACAAATTTATTTCGTCTTGCCCTTGATGGTAATTATCTAACCAGCCTTCCCCCTGAGATCGGCAAACTAACTAATCTAACTGTACTAAGCATCTATGAAATTTCACTTACCGATCCTCCACCGGATATCGTATCCCAGGGAATTGCTGCCATTCTCACCTACCTGCGGGAGAAGTTGGTTTCCCAACAACAGCAATGGCTTTCCAAGCTGCTGTTGGTTGGGGAGGGCGGAGTGGGTAAGACTTCGCTCCTGCATTGTTTAAAGGGTGAGAAGTTCGATGATCATGAAGAGACCACCCCTGGTGTGGTAATAAGAAAGTTAGATTTGGATCATCCTAAGGAGAAAGGCGTCACCATGCGCCTCAATTGCTGGGATTTTGCCGGGCAGTCCATATCGCATGCAACTCACCAGTTTTTTCTGACCAACCGTTCGCTGTTTTTATTGGTCTGGAACGCCCGCCACGGCTGGGAACAGGGCAAACTCCATTACTGGCTGGATACCATCAAGGCAAAAGCGCCCGAATCGCCGGTGATGATCGTGGCTACGCACATCGATCAGCACCACGCCGACCTGGCGCTGGAGGATTTGAAGCGGAAATATCCCCAGGTCAAAGGTCATTGGGCGGTCAGCAACCGCGATGGAACCGGCATCGAAGAACTTAAACAGGCAATCACCGAACAGGCGGCTGATCTGCCGCTGATGGGTGAAAACTGGCCCTCCAAGTGGCTGAACACTGCCGAGGCAATCCGCGGTAATGACCGGCAGTGGATCTCATCGAAAGAATTTTGGGATATCCTGAAAGATAATGAAATAGAAGAGAAGGAAGCCAAAGTGCTGGCTCAGTGGTTGCACGAATTAGGAGACATCCTCTTCTTCAAGGATGATGAGGAACTGAAAGGTCTGGTCATTTTGAAACCTCAGTGGGTGACCGATCATATCAACAGGGTTTTGATCAGCAAGGATGTCAAAGAGGGTGATGGCATTTTGCACCGTACGCATATGGAGGACCTCTGGTCAGATTTAGATCCTACAATGCAGGAGCACTTCCTCAAACTGATGGAAAAATTCGATCTGTCCTACAGAACGCTGGAGAACAGGCAGATCAGTATCGTTGTCGAGAGGCTTTCCAAGGACGAGCCGAAAATATTCCAGAAGGACTGGGATGCGGCTGCTGCCGGTGAATTTTGCCGGGAGATATCCATGAAATTCTACTTAAATACGATTCCTGCCGGCATTCCCACCTGGTTCATCGCCCGGACGCACCGTTTCACTACGAATACTCACTGGCGCTATGGAGCGCTATTTGCTGAAGGCGAGGAACAGAAGCATTACGGATCGATCAGGTCTCATTCTTTTGAGCGTTACCTTCAGTTGAACGTGCGCGGTGCTCTGCCGTATAACTTCTTCGCGCTGCTAAGGGATGGTTTAGAACTGACGCTAAATCGGTTTCCTGGATTAGATATAAAACGGACAGTGCCGTGTCCCTGTGAAAATGGTGGTAAGTGTGTCCACGAGTTTGATCTAACACATGTGGAAAGAGCAGTTAAGGCAGGAGAGAAAACCTTACAGTGCTATAATACCTTTAAAGAAATACCTGTGCACGATCTAATCTTAGGTACTCAATTGCGAGTTCCAACAGATGATTCGAATTTATTAATGAGGATATTGAAGGAACTGGAGGAGATCTCACAAAATCAAGAAAAGACCTACGAGTTACTGCAGATTTTATCATGGGCTCAGCGTGAATTCATCAAAGATTATTACGATATCCAGCGGTACGGCGAAACTCATTGCCCTAACGTCTTTGTTCTACGGCCGGTTGAATCTGATGGATGGCTGAAAAAATCTTTTCAGCAAAAGGTGGAGCTGCAGCTATACTGTCAGGCGCCCGGCTGCTGGCACCCCACGAAGGAGGGAGGGCGTTATATTATTAAAGAGCCTGCTGGTTGGCTAAGCAAGATGGCACCATACATTGGCAAGCTGGTTTCAGTCCTGAAATTTGCCGCTCCCATAGCAGGTCCCTGGATGGCGGTTGCCTGGCCTGAATACGAGAAGCTGTTTCACCACGACATAGAATTGATGAAAGAATTGGCTAATAAACTCCCGGAAAGTAAGAAATTCTTTGAGAATGGAGATATTAGAGGGTATGACGTCTCTGATCATCCCGCACGTTTTGAAGGGGCTGATTTGCGAGAATTGCGGCAGTTGTTGGATAAAGAGGATGATCGTCAACTCTGGGGTGGTTTGAGGAAAACGGAAACCCCTGAGGGTCACTTCCTGTGGCTGTGCGAGGAACATGCCAGGGAATATAAGCGCTAATCCGTTCGTGGTTATAGGGTTTCATTTAGGAAATCATAAACGATAGTAGAAACCTGACTCTGAAGAGCCAGACCACCCGACCGCGTTGCCTCACCATAATAACTCACTCCAGATTTTACTTGATTTATTCGAGAATCTTTTGTATTCTTTGGGCGGTTTTGCAACTGAAGCAAAACATCGATAGAATCAAAGCCAGTTCATGCCTATTTGACGGTTCTCCAATTAGATTCTGTTTACTTGCACACAAACACACCTTCCATTAAACGGCAAACGCCCTGGACAGTTGGATACTACCGATTCCACTAAAGACCGATACGCAACAATAGCCAGGATTTTCCTGCTTTTAGGACTGGTCTATCTATTCCTCGTCAGTATCTCTCTCATGGGTGCAGGGCTGAAGGCGTTAGGTCTGGATTTCACTCAGCGAGTCATCGCCTCAACGTCGAGCGCCTTTGTAGGTCTCTTTATTGGAATTTTAGTTACCAGCATTGTGCAGAGTTCATCGACGACGACTTCAATAGTCGTAGGACTGGTGGGAAGCGGTATGATGTCTCTGGATCAGGCTATCCCTATCATTATGGGAGCGAATATTGGGACCAGCGTTACAAATATACTTGTCTCCATGGGGCATTTACGCGTAAAACCCGAACTCGAAAGGGCTTTTGGGGCGGCTGTTGTTCATGATATTTTTAATGTATTCACAGTCATTTTGATTCTTCCATTGCAATTTAAGTTTGACATTCTGGGTAAATCCGCAAATTTCATGGCGCAGATATTTGAAAAGAGCGGAGGATTGCAGTTTGTCAGCCCGCTTAAATTGATCGTTAAGCCTGCTGTAGAACTGCTTGAAGGTGTTCTGGCGGGAAATGCCTGGTTTGTAATTGCTCTTTCACTTGTTATCCTTTTTCTTTCACTTCGGTACATCGTTAAGGTGATGAAATCATTAGTGATGACTCGCATCACGGTGTTCTTCAACAAGGTCATCTTCCGTTCGCCGCTGGTGGGAATTTTCTTCGGAATGCTCTTTACGGCAGTCGTTCAAAGCAGTTCCGTAACCACGTCTCTTATAGTGCCGCTTGCCGGTGCCGGGCTTGTCACTCTTGAGCAGGTTTTTCCTTTTACTTTAGGCGCCAATATCGGTACGACTATTACGGCGTTGATGGCATCGCTGGTAACTCAAAATCCAGCAGCAGTGGCGGTTGCCTTTGCGCATCTGTTGTTTAATATCTTCGGAATAATTATCTTCCTGCCATTAAAAATAATACCTATAACGGTAGCAAAAAAATTCGCAGCGCTTGCGGTGAAGAACAGGGCTTACCCAATTTTATTCATATTATTGGTATTTCTAATCATCCCGCTGCTGCTAATTCAAATAATGAGGTGATCTACAATGTTTAAAGCATTGATAGAGATGTTCCGTAAAGAGGATCTGCTGCAACAGGCGTTCCATGATTCACATAAGATGTTGAAAACCTGTAAGCAGATGTTCGATGCTGCGCTTATTTCCTTGCGAAAAAGCGATAATGGCGAAATGAAAATGGACGTCTTCGCCATGGACGAGGAGATAAACCAGTATCAGCGGACAGTTCGTGGCAAGGTGTTGGCTTACTTAGCAGTAACAGCTTCTAAGGATCCGGTCTTCAGTTTGGTACTGGTTAGTGTGGTTATAGACATCGAGAGAATCGGGGACTATACCAAGAACATAATCGAGCTGGCACAAGAACACCCTAAGAAGCTTCATGCTGGTCCTCTGGAAAGCACAATCGTTCAGGTGGAAAATAACATATCGGAGCGTTTTGAGAGGTTGGTAGAAGCGTTCGAGAAGAGCGATGACGATATCGCCAGAACCGTGATGCAGCTCCACCGTGTGATCACCCAGACCTGCGACGGAATACTTATTACCCTGATAAGGGATGAACATCCGGAATATGTCACCACCGATGCAGTCACCATCGCACTATATTCACGCTACTTAAAGCGCATTAGTTCACATATCACTAATATTGCATCAGGTATGGTAAATCCCTTCGACCGCATCGGGTTCAGAGAGAAAAATAATGGTGAAATTGATTGATTTAATCATTTCATGCGTTCAACCGAAAAATCTGCAAAGTCCATCAGTGTCTGCCGCTCTACAGTCGCCGGAAAAACGGAAAGGTACGATAAAGCGTCTTCTTTCAACTGCATAGCCACATCTTTGGCATAATTCAATCCCTGGTGAGTATCGATAAAATCCATAACTTCCTTGCGGTCGTTTGATTTAATACCGCGATTAATCATCTTTATAATTCTGCGTCCTTCTGTCTTTTGGCTGACTCTTATAGCTTGAATCAATGGCAGAGTGATCTTTCTATCCTTAATGTCCTCCAATGTCGGTTTCCCGATAATCGAACGCCGCCCTTCGTAATCTAAGACGTCATCGCGAATCTGAAACGCCAGCCCTATCTTTTCACCGAAATTGCGCAAGTTGTCTCTCTCCACGCCATCCCGTTTTGACGTGATTGCCGCTAATTCACAGCATGCAGAAAACAGGGCGGCTGTTTTATCGCCTATCATGTCAAAATAAATGCTTTCGGTGATATCCAGTTTGCGAGCCTTTGCGATCTGCAGCAATTCCCCCCGACTCATCCGTCTGGCACTTCGAGATAGGATATCCAGGACTTCAAAATCGCGTATTTCCAGCATCTCGGTTAACGCTTTTGCCAGCAGATAATCACCGACAAGAACCGACACCTTGTTCTTCCAGATAGCGTTGATTGAGGGGAAACCTCGCCGTATTTTTGAATCATCGACAACGTCATCGTGTACTAAAGTGGCAGTGTGCAACAGCTCCACTATAACCGCTACTTTAACTGCTTCTTCACCGGGTTTCCCGAATAGGCGGGCACACATAAGTGTGAGTATGGGGCGGAGGGATTTCCCCTTATGCTTAACGATATACCGCACAACTTTGTCAACCATGCGAATGTCGCTGGCGAGAACACAGTGCATGGTTTTTTCAACCTGAGCCAGGTCCTCTGCTGTGATTCCCCTGAAATGTTCGAGTCTGCTATCCATTTTATGATTCATGAACTACACGGAATATCTTACGCTTTCCCGCTTTTAATATCTGTTGACTTTTAAGAGGCACTTCATACCTGAAATCATCAATTTTCACGCCGTCAATCGATACTGCTTTTCCTTCAACCAAACGTCGCCCTTCACTACGGCTGGTTACACTGCCTGTAGCTACCAGAAGATCAACTATGGGAATTACAGATTCCTCCCATTTGAGGCTAACTTCAGGAATGTCATCAGGAATTTCATGGCGCCTGAATCTGGTGATGAAATCCTCTTCAGCCTTTTGTGCTGCATCACCATCGTGGTATAACGTAACTATTTCCCTGCCTAACTGCTGCTTGAATTCCATCGGGTTAGTTTGTCCACTCTTCATCTCACTCCGCATGCGCTCAATCTCAGAAGTGGGTATGTCAGTTGCCAATGTGAAGTAATCTATAATACATTCATCCGGTATTGACATCAACCTGCCGTACATTTCCGCATGGTCGTCGTAGATTCCCACATAATTGTTCAAGGATTTGGACATCTTCTCTTTGCCGTCGGTACCGACCAAAATAGGCATCAGGAAGACCACTTGCGGTTCCAAACCGAATTCACTCTGTATTTTACGCCCTAAAAGCAGGTTAAATTTCTGATCAGATCCACCCATCTCAACGTCGGCTTTCAGAGCGACAGAATCATAAGCCTGCAGCAGCGGATAAAGAAACTCCAGTAACGAAATCGGCGCGCCAGCCTGATACCTGTTGAGGAAGTCATCGCGTTCCAGCATTCTGGCGACGGTATATTTGCTGCAGAGATCTAAGAATTCATAGATATTTCTGTTGCCGTGCCATTCTGAATTAAATCGAATCTCAGTATCCGCCTGATCGAGAATTTTAAATACCTGCTTTTTATAGGTCTCAGCGTTTTCCGTTACATCTTCTTTAGTAAGACGTGGTCTGGTTTTTGACTTTCCTGACGGGTCACCGACCATGCCGGTAAAATCACCGATTAGAAATATAACCTTATGCCCTAACTGCTGGAACTGTCTGAGTTTACGGATAGTTACTGCATGTCCGATATGGAGATCTGGCGCCGACGGGTCGAAGCCCTGCTTGATGATTAGAGGTCTCCCCTCTTTTCGGGAACGATTTAATTTCTGCTCCAGATCCTCTTCCGAAATTATCTCTCCTGCGCCCCGGCGAAGGAGATCCATCTGTTCCTTGACCGGTGGAAATTGCTCTTGTGTTTTCTTCATTATCTGTTGTATTTCAGATGATCCTTCATCACTCGATCTAATTCTCGCGCTTGTTCGCGCTTGGTTATTGCATCTCGCTTGTCGTACTGCCGTTTCCCTCGAGCTGTGGCTAACTCGACCTTGGCAATGTTACCTTTCCAGTATAATGACAAGGGGATTAGCGTGAGTCCCTTATCTTGCGTCGCTGATTGCAGTTTATTGATCTGACGTTTTTGCAGCAGCAACTTACGCACTCGCATCGGTTCGTGGTTGGCGATGTTGCCTTTGTCGTACGGTCCGATATGCACGTTGTGCAAGAATACTTCGCCGTTCCGTACCGCAGCATAACTGTCCTTCAAATTGGCACTGCCCATTCGTAGGCTTTTCACCTCTGTACCCAAAAGGCATATTCCTGCTTCGTACTTATCGAGGATATGATAATCCCTGCGAGCTTTGCGGTTTCCTGCAATCTGGCGTTTTTCAGTCATGAGTAAAGATATTTCAAAGTTTAAAATTTACTTTAATTAAGGTGTTATGTCAAGAGGTTTTTGGCTTTTGGGTTTAAGATTCTTTGAGATCATGAGCATAGTCTGTTACGTCAAGTATTGCCTTGGGGATTTTGTCAGTCAGCCGACAGATATGCACTTTTAAGGTTAATATGAAAAAAATGCATTATTTTATTTTTTAGCTTATTTATTTTATTGAGCCTAGTGAATAAAAATATTAAAAACATTATAAAAAATACAGGAGTTGTTTTTTTATTTTCAGGAGCTTTAACTTTACTGGACGCTTTTATCTTCTGGTTAATAGTGATGTTGAATTTCGACTTTACTTTTGAGCTGATGCACAGAATTTTTTTCAGAGCAGGAACTTATGTTTTTGAGCCTTCTTTTGAGAACATTGTGGTTCTTTACCCGCAGCAGCTTTTTTATGATATGGTTATTAATATTGTTGTAACTACTTTAGTTTTTTCATTCTTTTTGTTTTTAAGCGGCTTATTTGTTATTTTTTATTCCGATAAAATAAAAAAATATTTAAAGAAGGCTAAATAAAGAAAAAACATGAGAAGGCCATTTATTGCAGGGAACTGGAAGATGAGCAAAAATTTACAAGAATCTGTTTCTCTGGCAAAATCATTGAAAAATAGGTTAAAAAATGTAAAAAACAGGGATATTCTTATTTGTCCAAGTTTTACTGCTCTAGGCTCTGTTTATGATGAAGTAAAAGGCTCTAATATTAAATTAGGAGCCCAGAATATGTATTTTGAAGATAAAGGAGCATATACTGGTGAAGTCTCACCTTTAATGTTAAAGGATTTCTGCGAGTATGTAATTTTAGGCCATTCTGAAAGAAGGCAGTACTTTGATGAAAGTGACGAGAAGGTAAATAAAAAGGTAAAAAAAGCATTAGAGCATGGTTTGAGGCCGATATTGTGTGTAGGAGAGAGTTTAGAACAAAGAGAAAAAAATGAGACATTTGATATCGTAGGTGAGCAATTAGAAAAATCATTAAAAGGCGTAAATAAAAATAGTATGAAGAGAATAATAATTGCTTATGAGCCTGTTTGGGCAATAGGCACAGGAAAGAATGCAACTCCTGAGCAGGCAGAAGATGTCCATGTTTTTATCAGAAAGGAAATAGAAAAAATTTATGGAAAGGGAATTGCTGATGATATAAGAATTCTTTATGGTGGGAGTGTAAAGCCAGATAATATAAAAGACTTAATGGAAAAAGAGAGTATTGATGGTGTTCTGGTAGGAGGAGCAAGCTTGGATGCAGAGAGTTTTTCTGAAATAGTTGATTTCTAAGGCACTTCAACATAAATCTTATGCAGGGCTTCATAAGGCATGACTCTGACATCAAATATGTAGATGCCTGCCCTGGCATCTTTTGGGACTTCAACACCTATAGCAAGATCTTTTTCTTCATTTTTTTGAATATAAACACTTCTTGACTCTGGCTTGACTATTAAATTATCACTTACTATATCTTCGCCTTTTTTTGTATAGCCAGAAGGAGTTGGCCTGCTAACAAGTACATCAAAGTCTTGATTATCCAAAATATTTATTATTCTCAGGCCAAAAACCCCCAATTTGCCTCTTTTTATAATTTTTCTATCAAAACCAAAACAGACTCTTTCTGAGCCTTCACAAGCCAGAATGCCTATTTTTCTATCCAACTCTTCTACAGTCATGCTTTGCAATTTTACAGCCTCAGAACCCAGCTGATAGATAAAGCGGGCTCCAAAACCAAATACAATCAGGGATATTATGATGATAACGAGAAAATTTATTGATAGTTCAATTCCTTTTTTATCCATTCTTAACCCATATTAACCTGATTTCACAAAGAAAATCTTTGTCTGGAATTTATTTTCGTAATCGTCTCTGACAAGTTCTTCCTTAAATGTATAAGAACCATTTTCCAACCTCTGGTCTTTTACCTTTTTTGTGTATTCATAATCCATTTTATAGCTTAAGCCCCTTTGCTCCTCTAATTGCTCCAGATCGTATGTTACAGGCACTTTTACAATTATTTTATCCCCTATGCCGTTTAAAACCTGCTCAACATTTTTTTCTCCAAACAAAACTTCCCCGTCCCTTAGGATAATCTTGTTTATTTTAACCGGCAGTACCAATTCATCGTTGATATCTTTTAATCTTATCCTGAAGTGGAAAGAATCCTTTCTTGTGTCAAATGGTTTGTTAAATGTTGTTAGTGTTTCTAATTTGAAATAACTGAAATCTCTCTCGTCAAGTAATGTAAGCTCTTTTAAGTCGTCTTTGTCAACACCCAAAACACATTTGTTATTTTCGCAGATATATTTCAGATACTGTGCATCGTATGTTCTTGAGCCAACCTGAATTTTACCCTTGCCTTCACACCTGCCGTAATCTGCCGGGCACGTACATTTATTTCCTGGTTTGCCGTCTTCTATCTCTTCCTTTAGCCTGTTGCCGCAGCAGTTTTTTATATTGGTATATTGGCAGTTTTTATTAATACAATTTACTATTGTGCATTCTTTAGGAATGCAGTCAGACTTGAGTTTGCATTCTCCTTTACAGCCGCTGATAAGAAGTATACATATTGACAATATTATAATGAAATATTTATATTTTATTTTAGACACCTTTTTTTATTTAACAGAAAAAGGCCAGGAAGTTTATTTCCGCTGCCTCTTTACTGATTGAGTTTATTGGATAACTTATATTTATATTTAATGATTTTAAATGGAGTTACTGAGAATAATAAAAAAAGAAAAATTACCTGACAATCTCGTATTCTTTCACTATAATCAGCATGAATATCACCAAAAGAACTGCTCCCACAACAATCCACGTTAACCCTGTATAAATTGTGTCTGTAAACATCTTATACATGCCAAAAGCCATTATGATAAATCCTAACCATAAGAATTTGTCCAGGACAAGCTTCATTACCTCAAATTCCTGCTGCTCTGATAGCCTTTTTTTCATTTTTCCTGCCATTTTAGCCCCTCACAACTATGAAAAAGTCTTTTGAATCATAAATATTGTTCGGTGAAGCTAAATCATCATCAACAACATCAAATGTCAGAAAGTAAGAGCCTGCATTTACGCTTGTCGGCATACTTAACCTGATGTTTCTCACAGCAGAGTCTGCTGCCGATAATTCATAAACAGTATCTTTTGCGAATTGGAACCATGCCGGGCTGTCTACATTAAAAGGATTGCCCTGCGGGTCTGAAATAGGCGTGAATCTTATTTTATAGTGTAATATTGTATCTTTTTTGTTTCTAACCCCTACTGTCAGTGTTTCTGCTTGGCCTTTGTCAATCTTAATCTCTGTTTTCGGGAATGATATTTTTTTATCGCCTGTTATTAAATCGTCTAAAATTTTTTGCCTTACCTGCTCTGAAACGTCTGTTGAAATTCCAGTGATATCTTTGAACATCCCCCTGATAAAACCTAAACCCAAACCTAATAGTGTCATAGCCAGAACAACAACAACAATTGTCCGTATAGATAACTCAAGAGAAGACTTTTTGTTTTTAAACAGCATTATCTATTCACCTCTTTTTGAATATGATATACTTATTTTTATTAAACTTATTTAAATAACTTTCGAAAATACGGAGTATTTTCGAAGTTCAAAAACTTAGTTTTTGTAACTTTCGGAATTACCTACTGGATTATACCAAACATTTAAAAATATACTATAATTTCTTAATAAGACTAAAATGGCAAGATTAAGAAAATTCACATCTTACAGGAAATTAGAAAGACCTTATACAAGGACTTCTAAGTTTAAGGATAAGTCTTTCATTAGAATAACCCCTAATGTCCTAATAGCAAAGTTTGAGACAGGCAATTTAAAGAAAAAATTTCCATTCACAGCAAATCTTGTTTCTAAAAACGACCTGCAGATAAGGGACAATGCAATAGAGAGCGCAAGAATGACAACCAATAGGCTATTAGAAAGAACATTGGGGTTAACTGGCTTTAAAATGAAGCTGAGGATTTACCCGTTTCATGTTTTAAGGGAAAACCCAATAGCAGCAGGCGCAGGAGCTGACAGGTTTAGCACGGGAATGCAAAAGTCATTTGGGAAGCCTATAGGCTCTGCTGCAAGAGTTAAGAAAGGGCAGATTATATTCGAGGTGGGCGTTGAAAAAAACGGTTTAGATACTGCGAGGCAGGCTTTGAAGAGGGCTCTCAAAAAACTACCTTGTTCCTGCATAATAGACGTAAAAGAAAATAAGTAACTATCCTTTAATTGTTAGAAAACTATAAATACTATTATTTAATCTACTCATTTTTATGGATATTTTCCAACTGATTGATATTTTGTGGGAGAATAAATATCTGCATGCATTGATTATTCTTGTATCTTTTTTTATAATCGCGAAGATAATTGTTTTTATATCCGAAAGATGGATATTAAAATTAACAGCAAAAACAAAAACAAGAGTTGATGATTTGATTGTCAAAAAAATAAACAAGCCTATTTCCCTGGTTTTATTTTTAATTGGTTTGAGATTGGCGTTAGTCCCTATTCAGATTGGCACTTTTTTTGGTTTTAATATTGATTTTATTGTTTCAAAAGTTATAGGCACACTTGTTGCAATAATAATTGTTTATATTATAATCGTGATTTTTGATATAATTATTGATGAATGGGGCAGGGGCTTTGCCCAAAAAACCAAATCCAAGCTAGATGAGCATTTATTATCGTTATTCCATAGGTTTTCCAGAATTATTCTGGCAATACTTACATTATTGTTTATTATGGATTTATGGGGCTTGAAAGTTGGTCCTTTACTGGCAAGTTTAGGTATTGCAGGTATTGCTATAGCGTTTGCTCTTCAAAACACTTTGGGAAATATATTTGGCGGAATTTCACTTATACTGGACAGAAGCGTGAAAGTAGGGGATGTTATAAAACTTGATGCTCAGACAATGGGCACTGTACTGGATGTTGGCTTAAGAAGCACAAAAATCAAGACGTTTAATAACGAAGTAATTGTAATCCCAAATGGTAAATTAGTTGATAGCAGGATAGAGAACCTTGTTTTGCCAGATCCTTCTGCCAGGATTGTTGTTGATTTTGGTGTTGAGTATGGCTCTGATGTTGATAAGGTTAAGACGGTAATTCTAGGAGAGCTTAAAAAATTAGATAATGTTTTAAAGGAGCCTGGGCCAATAGTCATGTTTATGCAGATGGCTGATTTTTCCCTGAATTTTTCAGCAAGATTCTGGGTAGCTGATTACAAAGAAAGGTTTAAGACAAAGGAGAAAGCAACCTGCATGTTTTACAATGCTTTGAACAAAGCAAAGATAGGAATTCCGTTCCCTACAAGAACTGTTTATCTGAAAAAGTGAAGTTTTAATTTCTTTTAGGAATATCTTCAAAATTAATAATATCCCTGCTATCTTCTTCTATTCTTGGACACGCTGTGTTAAGCCACATGTCAATAAATGGAAAATTTTCTAAGTCATTTAAGTTCAAAGTGTCAAACACAAAGATAAAGCATTTCTTACCCTTTTTTTCCAGTTTATTTTTTATTTCTAATGCTTTTTTCAGATTGCTCTGCCCGGGTTTTGTTGAAACCAAAATGCCTATATTTTCTGCGCTTAAAAACCTGATTTTTTTTATTTTTTGGGTTCTTTTATATTTCTCAATTTCTTCTTTTTTTATTCTTGAAAAATCATTATTTAGAGGATTAAAAGAGAAAACTTCTTTTTTTGTTTTGATTGCCAATCCCCAAGGATGAAATTTTCCGTCACCTATATAGAGGAAAGCGTCTACCTTATTTTTTATCTTGTATCCGGCAGATATGTCGCAGCCTAAAATTTGAGCCTTATATTTTTGATTTCCTTTTGCTATCTGTATTTTTTTATTGTTTTTGAGCAGATAATTTTTTATTTTTTCTAAATGATTTACAAATTGGACAACAGTTATTAAACCAATATTTTTTTGCAATTCATTTACCTTGATTTTGTTTAATTCAATTTTACCTTTAAATTTTGATTCTATGAAGAGTGTTTTCATACCAAGGTAGTTATTCTGTTTTATTTTTAAATGTTATTGATTTTATATTTACCACAGCATAGTATAAACAATTGTTTTTATACTATATTGTAAATTTTTTGTTTATGGTTGAGTTAAAGAGGGGTCTGGGATTTTGGACTATACTGGCTTTGGCAATTGCCAATATAATGGGCACAGGCATATTTTTCGGTGCTTCTATAGGGGCTTCTTATTCTGGCAATGCATCAATATTGTCATGGGTCATACTGGCTGTTATTGCGATTTATATCAGTATGTTTTTTGGCGAATTAGTTTCAATGTTTCCAAGTGCAGGCGGCGTCTATGAATATGGCAAACAAGCCTATACAAGATTTACCTCTTTTATGATGGGATGGACTGCGTGGATTGTTGGAAATTTAACAGTTGCTTTATTGGTAGTAGCGGCTGTTGATTATTTGATTCCAGATCCTTCAAGGGTATTATTAAAAGTAGGAATAAGCATAACATTTATTTTAATATTAAACTTAATTGCATATTTTGGCATAGAGGCCAGCGGATTTATTGTAGTATTATTTGCAGCCTTGTCAATAAGTGTCTTACTGTCTATTATTTTTCCCGGAATCTTCCATATGCATATCAGTAACCTAACACCCTTTTTTAGTTATGGGTATTTGCCTGTTTTTGTTACAATATTTTTTATTGCAGAGAGTTTTTTTGGATGGGAATCGGCTACTTACCTTGCTGAGGAAACTAAAAATCCTGAAAAGACTATACCAATGGCTTTGGTTTTAGGAACGATTGTAACGGCTGTTTTGGGTATTTCAATAGTTACAGTATCACTGGGGATAATACCTTGGAAGGTTTTAATAGGGTTGAATGCTCCTTTGTCTGCTGTTTTTGGGAAGATGTTTGGCACAGCAGGCATGAAAATGATTAATTTTGGTGTTTTTTTTGCTTTAATAGGCTCTGCAGCCGGCGGCATAATTGCTATGCCGAGGCTTATTCTCGCTTTAGCAAGAGATAAGTTGTTTATAGCGCAGTTAAGCGATGTACATCCAAAGTTCCATACACCTCATAAAGCAATAATATTCCAGGCAATAGTTTCATTAATTGTTTTTGGAATGGCTTTTGGAAAATACAAAACTTTGTTGGGCTTATTATTGCCATTAGGAATAATAATGTATATATTTACAATTTTTGCTGTTACAGTTTTAAGATTCAAAAAACCATATATTAAGAGGGTATTCAAAGCCCCTTTTGGCAAATTTGGTTCTATAATCACAATTCTTCTTATGATTGCTTTACTAGCAGCATGGATTTTTTCAGAACCAGACGCCCTGCATATTTTAAGTTTAGGTGTATCTTTTATATTTCTTGGTGTGCCAATCTATCTTTTGCTGGTTTTTTATTATGACCCTGATGCTATAGTAAAGGTAAATAATGCTTTAGCGTATTTAACATTATTAACAGAAAAACTGATATTGCCAAAAAGGGTAAGAAACGAAATTCTTAAGTTACTAGGCGATATAAAAAATAAAACAGTCTTAGAGTTTGGATGCTCTGTAGGCACCTTGACAATAGACTTAGCAGAGATAGTTAAGCCAAAAGGCAAAGTTTATGCAACTGATTTATCTGAAAACGATTTGGTGATAACCAAAAAAAGATTAATTAGAAAGGGGCATATGCATGTTACAGTTATCCATGACAAGCATCAAATCAACCGCGTTCATCCTGATGTGCCGAATGTAGATGCAATTGTAAGCATGGGCATGATGGGTTATCTGCAGGATGTTAAAAAGGTTTTAAAGGAAATGAGGGATTTACTGCCTTACGGCGGCAAAATTGTTTTTGTTGATTATGTTGATTTTTTTAAATTTATTCCTAATGTTGCATGGCTGAGTGATGATAAAAAGATAGCTAAGATATTCAGGGAGTGTGGTTTTAGTGTTTATGTATCAAGGAAAAAGGGTTTATTCTGGAATTATATTTATGTTTATGGAATCAAGTTTCATGAGGATATACCTTATGTTTAAAAAAATTAAATATGTCAGAAATTTGCAACATGTCTATATGCGCCTCAGAAATATCGGGCAGCCCGTAGGTAAGATATGCGCTCCTTGTTGATCATCTCAAATAAATCTCTGTTAATAAAATGCCTTCTTTATTTGGCTTCAATTTTGCTATTACCTTCCCGTATGGATTAACAACTTGAGTTATGCCTGTATTGGTTGCTCTTATTAGATATTTCCTGTTTTCAGCTGCTCTTAATCTTGTAAAAAGGCTACTAGTGTGCATTGCATGTGGATCGTGTACTGGTTCGTTATTTGCTATTGAAATAAAAAAATGAACATCTGACTTTGAATATTGCTTATAAATAGTATTATAAAGTCCTTCATAACATATAGTAATACCGAATCTTCCTGCATCAATCTCAAAGATAGGGAGATTATCGCCGGAGATAAAATCATTTTCAAAAGGGAATGGCATGATAGAATCATAACGGCCATGAAGCGTTCCGTTTCGCGAAAAAACGAATGCAGAATCCCAGATAGAAACTCTACCATCTGGGTGAATCTCTTTCGTATTTACCAAAGAGCCTAACACAAGATTTGCATTTGTTTGTTTCGAAAGCTTAGAAATTTTTTCATACGAATCTTGATTCTTTAATATGTCTTTTGGCACTGCAAATTC